>JAKLFA010000001.1 GCA_022711395.1 Candidatus Omnitrophota bacterium
GTTATCGGCTTTGGCGGCTGAACAGAACACGGCCCGTCTCCGGCAAACGATCGTTTTTGCGCTTGAGAACATGTTCTTTATCATGATCCCCGTCTCGGTGGTCACGATGATCTTGTCCCGTCCGATGATCCATGCCCTTTTTCAAAGAGGGGAGTTCGATGCTTATTCGACTTCGATCACCTCATCAGCGTTGTTATTTTACGCGATCGGCCTGTTCGCCTTCGGCAGTATAAAGGTCTTGGTATCGGCCTTTCACGCTCTGCAGGACACTAAAACGCCGGTAAAAGTTTCGGCGATGTGCCTGGCGATCAATGCTACGCTGAATTTTGTTTTGATGGGGCCTATGAAAGTGGCCGGCATCGCTTTTGCCAGCTCGATCGCGGCGCTGATCAATTTTTCGGCGCTCCTTTTGGTCCTTGAACGCAGGATCAACGGCATTATTTCAAATCTCTGGAGTTTCTCCGTCCGCGTGGTCTTTTCGTCTCTGGTGGCAGGGGCGGTCCTTCAAGGCTTATGGCCCGTTCTTGCCCGGCTAAACGAGATCATCGCCCTTGCCGCAGGGATGCTTCTTTCTACGGTTGTCTATTTTGTCGTTGCTCTGGCCTTGAAGATCCCGCAGGCTTGTAAGATCTTGGAGTGGATGCATGGAAGAAAGGCTCAGTGACCTTTTACAAAACAAGATCGGCGCTCTGCCGCATACCAGCGGCGTTTATTTGATGAAAGACGCTGATGGCGCGGTGATCTATGTCGGTAAGGCCGTGGATCTTCGCAAAAGGGTGCAGTCTTATTTTCGCAAGCGGAAGGCCATTTCCAAAACGGATTTCCTGGTTGAGAAGATCTGTGATATTGACCATATCCGCACGGAGAGCGAGGCGGAGGCCTTGATCCTTGAAGCCGCGCTCATCAAAAAACATAAGCCAAAATATAATGTCGACCTGAGGGATGACAAAAGTTATCCGTTCATTGAGATCACAGCGGAAGAATTCCCCCGGATATCGGTTGTGCGCCCCAGGGAGCTTCAGCCGGGGGCAGTGTATTACGGACCCTATACCGATGCCCATTTGATCCGCGAAGCGCTTTCGATCTTAAGGCGCATTTTTCCGTTTCGAACCTGTGATCCTTTTCCGGACAAAGAATGCTTGGATCATCACATGGGGTTGTGCGAGGCTCCTTGCGTAAAGAGGCAAAGCCGTCGTGATTACCAGCAGGCGGTTCGCAGCATCCGGATGATCCTGGATGGAAAAAAGGACAACCTTTATAAAACAATGGTCAAAGACATGGAGCAGTTGTCAGCCGGCCGGAACTATGAGCAGGCTGCGAAGGTGAGGGACCGGCTCAGGGCTTTAGGCGCGCTGTTCTCGGCCAACCAGGACATCAATTGTTTTAAGGAGGCGGAGCAGTTGCAGCGCGCATTGGGTTTGCCGAGGGCTCCGCAGAGGATCGAAACATTTGATATTTCCAACACCATGGGCCAGTTCAGCGTCGGGTCAATGGTCTCATTTTTTAACGGCAAGCCCGATAAATCCAATTACCGGCGTTTTAAGATCAGAACGGTGAAGGGTATTGATGATTTTCAAATGATCGCCGAGGTGGTCCGCCGTCGCTACTCACGTTTGAAAAAAGAGAACAGGATGTTCCCGGATTTGATCGTTATCGATGGAGGAAAGGGTCAGCTTTCAGCGGCTTTTGACGCGCTCCAGGAGTTGGGGGTGGATGTTCCGCTGATAGGCCTGGCCAAGCGTGAAGAGGAAGTTTTTTTGCCGGGAAAGCGCGGGGCGGTCGCTCTGTCGCGCCATTCGCTGGCTTTGCAGTTGCTGCAGCGCTGCCGGGACGAGGCGCATCGTTTCGCCTTAAATTATCACCGGGCCTTAAGGGCAAAGGGAATGATCGGGCACAAGACCTGCCAGCAGGCAGGCGCATGACATAGGACGCAGGGGAAAGAAATGATAAAAGTATCCATCGAAGATAAAAAATATCAGCTCACTCGGTTTCAGTGGAAGGTCTTGTCCGCCGTGATGAGCATTCCCCTAGGAGAGACGCGCAGTTATCAGTGGGTGGCAAGAAAGGCCGGATCTCCTAAAGCAGTGCGGTCGGTCGGCACGGCTTTGCGTAAAAATCCTTTTCCGTTGATCATTCCCTGCCATCGGGTCATTCGTTCTGATGGACGCCCGGGTCAGTACTGCGGCAGAAATGATGGGCGTAAGGAGAGGCTGTTATCCCTGGAGCGCGAAGTTTTAAAAACGATAAAAGCTCAAAAAAGAGGAATTATTCAGCAGGACAG
The DNA here is from genome assembly GCA_022711395.1 of Candidatus Omnitrophota bacterium. GTDB lineage: Bacteria > Omnitrophota > Gorgyraeia > Zapsychrales > JANLHA01 > JAKLFA01. The sequence goes on from JAKLFA010000001.1 coordinate 2,282, forward strand.
TTGAAAAAAATGCTATGCTATAAATGTATAAAAATCCGGACTATTTTCAGGAAGGGACATTATGGATTTGCGTCAGGTCTTTCAGACAGTCATTGAAAAAGAAGCATCCGACCTATTCTTGACCGTTAATACGGTCCCGCGCTTTCGTGTTCACGGGCGGATCGAGTCGTTCGGTGATCACGTGATTTCTGTTAAAGAGATGCACATGATCGCAGATAGCCTGCTCGAGGATGATGAAAAAAGGGCTCGGTTCCAGGAAAATCTCGGCATCGATTTTATTCATGTGGAACCGGACATCGGCCGGTTCCGTGTCAATATGTTCATCCAGCGCGGTTCTCCTGCGCTGGTCGCTCGTCACGTGCGCACAGAGATCCGTTCTTTTGAGCAGCTCAACCTTCCTCATCAGGTCCTTAATAAACTATGCACGGAATGTTCGGGCCTGGTTTTGTTGTGCGGCCCGGCCGGGAGCGGAAAGTCAACGGCGATCGCTTCCATGCTGGAGGAAATCAATCAGCGCCAGCAGAAACACATTGTTACGATCGAAGATCCGATCGAGTTTTTGTTCACACACAAGAAAAGCATTATTAATCAGCGGGAATTGGAAGTGGATGTTCCATCCTATCCGGACGCATTAAAGCACGTGACCCAGCAAAGTCCCGATATTATTTATATCGGCAATATTCGGGACGTGGACACGATGCGAGCGGCGATCACCGCGACAGAGCTCGGGGCTTTTGTGGTGAGCACGTTCCATACGATCAATGCGGTCCAGACCCTGACCCGCATCGTCAACTTTTTTCCACCGTATCAGCATGAAGAGGTTTACATGCAGCTGTCGTCCCTTTTAAAAGGGGTTATTTCCCTGCGGCTTTTGCCTCGCAAAGACGGGCAGGGACGCATTCCGGCTTATGAGACGATGGTTGTCACACCGACCGTCGCCCGCCTGATCCGGGAAGGCAAGGTCAATGAGATCCAGCCGTTCATTGATGAAGGGGATCTTTTCGGGATGCAATCTTTCAAAAAGTCCTTGGTCGGCCTTGTCCGCGCGGGGCTGGTCAATGAAGACGACGCCCGCATGCGGGCCGACAGCCGGGATGAATTCGACCTTGAGATCAAGGGGATCCGACGGATCGCTGATATTTAACCACAAAGACCATATCCGCCATGGGCAGATGAGCTATTGGATCATTAATGGCAAGTTTGTCCCGTTATCTTTGTTGACCACCCAAGACCTTGTGTTATAATAGCTCGCCATTTAATTTAAAAATTCTATTTATAATAATATTTTATGTTTGATCAAATTAAAGAAAAAGCTCGGTTTTTCCGGGAAAAACTCTTTCAATTGCGGGATTTTTTCAATCTCACGGAAAAATCCGTCCGCATGGAAGAGCTTCAGGAACTGATGAACGCGCCTGATTTCTGGAATAATCAGGAAAGCGCCAACAAAATCCTTTTGGAGCTTAAATATCTAAAATCCGTTGTTGAGCCGTTCGAAGCTCTTTTGCAAAAAGTCGATGATTTTGATGAGTTGGCCGATATCTGTCAGGAAGACACCGGCTCATTGGAGGAGGTCTACCGGGATCTCTGCGCGCTGGAGCCTGAGCTCATCGATCTGGAAACGCGCTCGTTTTTGGGCGGAAAATTTGATAAGAACAATGTGATCTTGAGCATCAATGCCGGCGCGGGCGGGACAGAATCCTGCGATTGGGCCAGCATGCTGTTGAGGATGTATACGCGTTTCGCGGATCTGAAAGGTTTTAAAGTTCGCATGGTCGACATGCTCCATGGAGAAGAAGCGGGGATCAAGAACGCGACACTGAACATTGAAGGCGAGATGGCTTACGGGTTGTTAAAAAGCGAAAAGGGTGTTCATCGGCTGGTGCGCATTTCTCCGTTTGATGCCAATAAGCGGCGCCACACATCGTTTGCTTCGATCGACGTGATCCCGGAAGTTGATGACGAGATCGAGATCGAGATCAATCCGGACGAGCTTCGGATCGATATTTTCCGTTCTTCCGGCCCCGGCGGTCAGAGCGTCAACACGACCGACTCGGCCGTGCGGATCACGCATCTTCCCACCGGAATTGTGGTCCAGTGCCAGAACGAGCGTTCTCAGCTTCAGAACAGAACAATGGCCATGAAGATCTTGAAAGCCCGGCTTTATGAAAAAAAGCGCCAGGAGCAGGAAGAGGCGATGGCCAAGGAATACGGTCAAAAGCAGAAGATCGAGTGGGGAAGCCAGATCCGTTCGTATGTTATGCATCCGTACTCCATGGTCAAGGACCACCGCACAGATGTCGAGACCGGCAACGTGCAGAAGGTGATGGACGGAGATATCACAATGTTTATTGAGGCGTTTTTACGCTGGAAACCAGAATAAGGAATTGTCATGTTCGATTTTTTGATCAGAAAGCACGTTGTCAGGAGCGCCCAGAAGGCGGTCGATCGTTTAGAGCCCAAAGTTAATATTCATGTCCCGCAAGACTTGCCTTTGCCGTCGATTTCTGTGATCAAACGCATGGCGGCGGCCGTTGCCAAGATCAACAGTTTCGAGCCTGAAATCCAAGGCCTTTCGGATGAGGGGCTCAAAGCAAAGTCGGCTCAGTTGCGTGAGCGTTATTTTCAGGCGGTCAGTGAAAAGAAGACAGAACTGGAACATGTTGAAGAACAGTATGTGAAGGCCGAGTCCAATGATCTCCGTGAAGAAGCGGCTCTTCGTATTGAAAAGGCATACGCGGAGTTTAAAGCGGTGAAAGCCAAGGCGCTCAAAGACCTTTTGCCGGAAGCGTTCGCTCTGGTGAGGGAGACCAGCCGGCGAGTTTTGGGTCTGCGGCATTATGATGTTCAGCTTGTTGGGGGGATGATCCTTCATGAGGGGAATATCGCTGAAATGGCGACCGGTGAAGGAAAAACCCTTGTGTGCACCGCCCCCGTTTACCTTAACGCGCTGACGGGCGAAGGCGTGCATGTGGTCACCGTCAACGATTATCTCGCCAGGCGTGACCGGGAGTGGATGGGGCCGATCTATGAATTTTTAGGTCTTACAGTCGGGGTTATTGTCCACGGTCTTACTCCATCCCAGCGGCAGGAAGCCTACGGCAGTGACATTACTTATGGGACCAACAATGAATTCGGTTTTGATTATTTGCGCGATAACATGGTGAGTTTTAAAACGGACATGGTCCAGCGCAAGCATCATTACGCCGTTGTTGATGAGGTGGACAGCATTTTGATCGATGAGGCCCGCACCCCATTGATCATTTCAGGGCCGGCCGAAGAGTCAACCTCGACGTATTATCAGGCGCATGATATCGCCAGAACCATGCGGGGCATCCGTTTGACGGAAGGCGAGGAGATCGAGGCGAAGCATCGTGGGCAAGAGCTGGATGATCTTTCCAAAGGCTATGATTATGTCGCTGATGAGAAGAACAGATCCGTCTCATTGACCGAACAGGGAGAGGAAAAAGCCTCCCGCGCGTTCGGGATCGAGAATATGCATGACATGGAAACGGTGGAATACCGTCATCATATCCTGCAGGCGCTGAAGGCGAAGGAGTTCTTTAAGAAGGACGTGGATTATGTGGTCCGTGACGGGGAGGTCATTATCGTCGATGAATTTACGGGACGCATGATGCCGGGCCGTCGCTGGTCGGACGGCCTTCATCAGGCGGTCGAGGCGAAAGAGGGGATCCGCATTGAACGCGAGAACCAGACCCTGGCCACGATCACATTCCAGAATTATTTTCGCATGTATGAAAAGCTCGCAGGCATGACCGGCACAGCTTACACGGAGGCTAACGAATTCAAGCAGATCTATAATCTGGACACGGTCGTTCTTCCTACCAACCGGCCGCTCAAGCGAAAGAACCATAATGATTGCATCTATAAAACGGTCCGTGAAAAATACAAAGCGGTCGTGGATGAAATAGATGAATATTACCGTCGGGGACAGCCTGTTCTGGTCGGGACCATTTCTATCGAGAAATCTGAGGTCCTTTCTGCGATGCTGAAACAGCGCGGGATCGACCATCAGGTTTTGAATGCCAAATATCATGAACTTGAAGCCCAGATCGTCGCCCAAGCCGGGCGTTTTAAGGCGGTCACCATCGCCACGAACATGGCAGGCCGCGGGACCGATATTGTTCTGGGGGGCAACGCTGAATTCCTCGCCCGCAGCCTGGCGGAACAGAATCGAAGCGAAAACGAAGGGGAAGAGGAGCATCAAAAGAGGGTCCGGAAATTTCTTGAGGAGTTCCGATCACAGACGCGGCAGGAGCACGATCACGTCGTTGAACTTGGCGGGCTCCATGTCCTGGGAACGGAGCGGCATGAATCGAGGCGCATTGATAATCAGCTGCGCGGACGCTCTGGACGTCAGGGAGATCCCGGCTCATCAAAGTTTTTCATTTCGCTGGAGGACGATTTGATGCGGTTGTTCGGAGGGGATCGATTGATGGGGATCATGGATACACTGGGGGCTGAAGAGGGCCAACTGTTGGAACACCCGTTGATCAGCCGCTCGATCAGTATCGCTCAAAAGCGAGTGGAAGGTTTTAATTTTGAGATCCGCAAACAGCTGATCGAATATGACAATGTCATGAACAAACAGCGGGAAGCGGTCTACGGTCTTCGCCGCAGCATCCTGGAAAGCGAGAGCGTCAAGGACCGCGTCCTGGATGTGGTCAGTTTATGTTCTGACCAGGCCGTTGAGAAATATTTGTATGGAGGCAATGTCGAGACCGAATGGGACTGGAACGGGCTGATCATGTGCCTGAAGACGTCTTTTCATTGTGATGTTTCCGTCAGAAGCCAGGAGCTTCAGAGCAAGACCTATGAGCAGGCGCAGGATATGGTGCGTCAGATGCTTTTGCAGGTCTATGAGTTTAAGGAACGCGAGCTTGGTTCAGAGGCCATGCGTACGATGGAAAAGATGGTGTTTTTGAACACGATCGACGCGAAATGGAAGGACCATCTTTACGCCATGGACCAGTTGCGAGGCAGCGTCGGGCTTCGAGCCTATGGGCAGCGTGATCCGATCCTGGAGTATAAGCGGGAAGGTTTTGAGATGTTCCAGTCGATGTTCGATTCGATCTATCAGGAAGTGGCGGAACTTGTTTTTAAGCTTCGCCCCGTTTCAGAGCACGTCCGGATGAAAGGCGTGTTTGATTCCGTGCCACAGAATTTGATCCATAGCGATTTTTCAAGTTTGAACCGTCAGCCGCCGTCGGCAGCCATTGCGCGGAATTTTGGTGCTCCAGAGGAGGAAGAACCATCCTCGAAGCCTCAGCCCGTTTCGCGCGCCGGGGAGAAGGTCGGGCGCAACGATCCCTGCCCTTGCGGCAGCGGGAAAAAATATAAGAAATGCTGCGGTCAATAAAAAGGCCGTGTTTACGGCCCGCAGGCAATGTTCGGTCACGCACATGGTCTTGGATTTTTTAAAAAAACGCGCATTCTTCCGGGATGAACTTTTGGCAGTTGGATCGGCTGTCCTGCTGGTTTTTTCTCAGCCCCGGCATGACCTTGGTTTTCTCGCCTGGTTCGCTTTAGTCCCTTTTTTTATCGCGCTGCAACAGAAGACTAGCGGTCAGAGTTTGAGGCTGGGCTATCTTTTCGGAGTGTTCTATTTTTTTGGGATGTTTTGGTGGTTGATCCACGTGACATTGCCGGGGATGGTCTTGTTTAATCTTTATCTTGCCCTTTATCCCGCGGGATTTGCCGTCTTGTACGTTTTTTGGAGGCGGAAATTCAAGCCCGGAGTTCTTCAGATTATTTTAGCTGCCGCCAGTTGGACGGTGTTGGAGTTCTTGAGGGCCGAGCTGTTTTCCGGTTTTGGCTGGGCGTCTTTAGGGCACAGTCAGTATCGCTTTTTGCCGGTCTTGCAGATCGCCGATGTCACGGGAGTCTTTGGTATTTCTTTTTTTCTGGTTGTGGTCAACATGGCATTGTTTTATGGGTCGCAGCGTGAGGGGGCTGAGCATCCTCAGGCGCTGTGGTCTTCATTTGGGTTTTCTGCCGCCCTTTTGATAGGCGTCTTGGCCTATGGATTTTTTTCTCTTTCGAACAACGCTTTTTTACCGGATGATCCGCGTTCTTTGAAGGTCACGGTCGTCCAGCCCAATGTCCTCCAATCTGAAAAATGGGCGCCCTCCAATTGGGATGAGATCATGGGAAAGCTAGAGCGGCTCTCCCGTCAGGGGGTTGGTCGATCGACGGATGTGGACCTGATCGTCTGGCCTGAGACGGCGCTTCCGGGCTATCGTTGGGAATCGCCGCGATATTTTGAGCGGGCCAAGGCTTTGGCAAAAGACCTTAAAACGCCGATCCTTCTCGGCGCGGAGAGCCACATAGGGAAGCGTTATTTTAATTCGGCGGTCTTTGTTTCAGCCCAGGGAGAAGAAGTCGCGCGTTATGATAAAATCCATCTGGTTCCGTTCGGAGAGTTCATTCCCTTAAGGCCGTGGCTGAATTTTATCGGGAATTTTGTCCCGATGGAAGACCTTTCGCCGGGTGCGGATAAAACGGTCTTTATACTGGGGAACCCTAAGGTCGGGGTATCGGCACTGATCTGTTTTGAAGATACGGTCCGTGATGTGTCCAGGGGCATGGTCCAGTCTGGAGGACAGGTCTTGATCAATCTGACCAATGACGCGTGGTTCTTAAAGACCAAAGCGCCTTTTTTGCATCTTCAAATGAGCGTTTTTGAGGCTGTTGGTAATCGCCGGGCCATGATCCGCGCGGCCAACACCGGTGTCAGCGGCATCATCCATCCTTCGGGGCGGGTGGTGGGCGTTATCAAGGGCTCTTCTGGCGAGGAGACCTTTATTGCGGGGCATTTGAACGCCCGCGTGCCGGTCGCCGGCAACAGACAGACGGTCTTTACTCGATACGGCGATTTTTTTGCATATTTCTGTTTTGTGTGTTTGGGGTTTGGTGTTATTATTGATATAAATACTAAGAAATAGAAATTTAAAAAGGAGAATTCATGATCGGCACGATGAGAAAAAGGTCGTTAAGCATCGCGGTGATTTCTTATACGTTGGCCCTTTTATACGCGGTGTCATTTGTTTATTATCTGTCATCGGTGGCGACATCGGTTGTCTATCATTATGCCATAGCTGTTTCTTTGATGTGCCTGGTGCTGTTTTTCGGCGCCGTGGGGCTTTCTTTCGGAAAGAGCTGGGGGCGGACCATCCTGATCTTCGGGAATATCGCGTTTTTTGCCGTCGGGATATGGATGATCACTCTTTTTCCCGAGGTCATTGAGCTGCAATCATTCGATCAGAACACTTTTTTTAACAGCCTCTTTTTAGGAACGATCTGCCTCGCGGCGGTGATCTGCGCTTATTTGGCCCAGCATAAGGTCAAGCTTTTGCTTAATCCGGACATGAAGTATATGCGCAAGAGCGTCTTGGTCATTGACGATGACGAAGGGATCCTTACGACCATGAAGAAGATCCTTTTGCCGGTCGGATACAGTGTTTTGACAGCCTCCTCGGGTGAGCGAGGGCTTCAGATCGCCCAGACGCAGAAGCCGGATTTGATCGTTCTGGATGTCATTCTGCCGGGTCTAAAAGGAAGGGAAGTGTGCCGCCGTTTGAAAGATGATGCCGCGACCAAGGATATTCCAGTGATTTTTTTAACGGCCAAGGATTCTCCGGATGATATCAAGGCGGAAATGGATCTTGGGGCCATTGCCCATGTGACCAAACCGTTGCACGCCAGACTGATGGTGGCAAAGGTCAAAGAAATCCTGGGCTAGTTTTTTCCGCCGGGCCGCCTGGCTTTGCGGCAACCGTGTTTGAGCGCCTGAAATTTCTTCGGTTCATGTGACGCGGGACAGCAGTCCCAAACGCATTCCCACTTTAACACATCCGGTCGGTGGCGGATTTTATTTTGAAACTCGGCGCAGTTTCAGAACGTTTAGGCATGAGGTTTAAGTTTTTATGGAAGACCAGAGCAGTCACAGCGCGGGCGCCAAAGAGGAGGGCTTTTCATATAAAAAGCTACGTCGTGCTTTTGCCTGGAATGTTTTGATGTCCCTGATATGGTTCGTCGGCAAGATCCCGGCGGCGGTTATCCGAAAGGTGATGGACGTCTTGATCATGATCGGATACGCGACGTTTTTTAAAAGGGCTAAGCGCAAAGGGCTTCGAAGCCTTGATATTGCTTACGAAAGAGTATTGAGCGATCAGGACAAACAAGCCATTCTTAAAAAAAGTTTCCGTCATTTTGGCCGGGTCATATCAGATATGATCTGTGCCACGCGGGATTTGAGCGAGGCGACGAGCTGTTTTGAGATCGAGCACAGGCGCAGGCTGGATGAAGCTCTTTCCCGGGGGCGGGGGGTGTTGGCCGTCACGGCGCATTTGGGGTATTTTCCGCACATGATCTTTCGCATGGCCAAAGAGGGATATAAGGTCGCTGTGATCATGCGCCGGCCGAGGGATGAACGGGTGGGGGATTATTGTTTAAGACGTATGAAGGAATCGAACGTCCAAACGATCTATAGCGTTCCCGCACGCCAATGTGTCCGCGAGTCGATCGCGGCCTTGAGGGAAAATGCAATCGTCTTCGTGCTGCTTGATCAGCATTTCGGGGCGCCGGGGCGCGTGACGGTCGATTTTTTCGGCCAGCCTGCTGAGACCGGGGCGAGTCCCGTCGTGTTCGCGCAGCGGACCAAAGCGGCGATCCTGCCGGTCTTTACGGTCAGGGAAGAGGATGGCCGCCAGAGGATCATCTTTGAACGAGAGATCGTTTGTGAGGATGCGGACACTAGCGATACAGCCGTGGCTCAATGCGTTCAGGAGATCACGTCTATGATCGAAGCGTATGTCCGACGGTATCCTTCCCAGTGGATGTGGATGCATGGACGCTGGAAGGCGCAGCAATAAAAGGAGGTTCGTTATGTCTAAAGAACAGAAAGCACAGGCGATCTTCGTTTCTGGACTGGTTGTCCTGGTGATCGGGATTTCCATGGTCCTGGCGTGGTGGCCGGATGTGATCTCTTTTTTTAAAGGTTTTTTGGGGGTCACAGCGGCGATCGGCGGCCTGTTGATGATGTATTTCGCTAAGAAATGACAGCGGGGTGAGGTGTTGAGATTGACGTGTTCGGGGAAAGATGAGAGAATGTGTCGTTTATTTTTAGGTGGGGAGAAAAGATGAAATGTCCGTTATGATGTGGGTTCAATTTGCGGTCAGCGCGGCCTTGATCCTGTATGCCGGAACATATTTAACACGTTATGCGGACCGCTTATGTGACGCTTTGGGTTTGGGGAAAGTGTGGATCGGTGTCGTTCTTCTGGGATTCGTCACATCCCTGCCTGAAGCCGGGTCTAGCATGGTCGCCTTGCTTCAGCTTCATGCTCCTGATCTTGCTGTGGGAAACATGCTTGGCAGCAATAATTTCAATTTGTTGCTTTTGGTTTTTTTGGATCTGTTTTATCGCAAAGGAGCGGTGACGGACCTGATATCCTGCGGCCGCGCGCAACGTGTGCCCGCGTATTTTGCTATTTTTTTAACGTCTCTCGTCGGGATGGAGATCTGGATGGGGCAGCAGAGAACGCTGCCGGCTGTTTTGGGAATCGGTTGGGGGAGTTGGGCTGTGTGCCTGGGTTATATTGCCGGGATGAGGGCCGTGTATCAAAGCAATCCCGGGGTGTGCGGGTCGGACCGACAGGAATGCCTGGCTGGTTCCAGAAATGGTTTAGGCGGAATCTATGGGGGGTTGTTTATTAGCGGTGTTGTAGTCGTGGCGGCAGCTGTTTGGCTGGCCAATACGGCGGATCAGATCGCGCAAGTGACCGGTTGGGGGCGGACATTCGTGGGGTCGTTGTTTTTGGCCATGGCGACGTCCTTGCCGGAAATGGTCGTGACATTGTCCGCACTGAAACTGGGCCAGATGGACCTGGCGATCGGCAATATTTTTGGCAGCAACATGGTGAACATGTTTTTATTATTTGTGTGCGATGTTTTTGTGCGCTCGGGTGCGCTTCTGGGGATGGTCTCAGGGTCCCATCTGTGGACGGTTGTTATCGGAATTGTCATGACCGCTGTCGCGTTTGCGGGGTTACGGTATAAGGGAAAGGTGACGTTTTTCGCTTTGGGGTGGGATACCTGGACTTTGTTTGTGCTATACGGGTTGGGCATGGCCGTGCTTTATCAACTCAGGAGCTGAGGCGCCGGTGTCTTAGTAATTCGGTTTTAAGGTTTTTAATGCCGCAGTGTTATAGTGCCTTAGCGACAGAGCTTTATGATCAGAGGAGGAACTCATGTGGGTCAATCTTAGAAAATATTTTGTTTCCGGCTTGATGGTGTTCATGCCGTTGGCCTTGACGGTGTTTTTGTTCATCTGGGTCATCGGGTTTGCGGACGGGCTTTTGGGGGATTATATCCAGCCGTTCTTTAAAGAATATTTTGGGTTCTATATTCCTGGGCTGGGGATCCTTGTCGGGGTGGTGCTGATCATAATGATCGGATTTTTTGCCACGCAGATCATCGGGGCGAAATTCCATGGGGCTTTTGAGAAACTGTTTTTAAGGCTGCCGTTCTTTAAGCAGGTCTATCCCGCGTTTAAAGAGATCGTGGGTTTTTTCTTTTCCCGGGAAAGGCCGAGTTTCAAAAAAGCGGTGATCGTGCAGTATCCGGGTAAAGGAATATATTCCTTCGGATTTTTGACCAATGAGACAAGCCAGAAGCTTAAGGATTTGACCGGAGAGGACCTTTGTAACGTTTTTGTTTCGAGTTCTCCCAGCCCGTTCACGGGTTTCGCGGTCATGATCCCCAAAAAAGATATTATTATGACGGACATTTCGATCGAAGAGGCCGCGAAGTTCATTGTTTCTGGCGGGGTGGTCAACCCGCATGTTTAAGAAGCTGTTCTATTGGAGCGCGACATGATCAAAGTGATAGCCTTTGACCTGGATGGGACGCTGATCAACGCCTATCCGGCCGTTGAAGAGAGCATAAATTTTTTGATGAGAACATTCGGTCTTCCTATTGTTGACGGGGATGTGATCAAGCGGACTGTTGGACTGGGTGACCGTAATCTGGTTGAGGCTTTTGTCGGGCCCGGCCGCATAGAGCAGGCCATGCCGATCTACCGGGAGTATCACGCACAGGCGCTTTTAAGGGGGTCTTCTTTTTTGCCGGGAGCGTTGGAAACGCTCAAAGAGTTGAAGACCCAGGGTTATCGTATGGCGATCGCCAGCAACCGGCCCAAGCGATTCTCCATGATCGTGATGGAACACCTTGGCATGGCGCATTTTTTTGAACGGATCCTTTGCGGGGATGAGTTTGAGAGGGGAAAACCGTATCCGGATATTCTATTTCAGCTGATACGCGAGATGGCAATAGCAAAAGAAGAACTTTTATACGTTGGAGATATGGACGTGGATGTTCAGACCGGAAAAAACGCAGGAGTGGCCATGGTGGCTGTTTTGACCGGATCCTGCTCGCGGGAAGAACTGTTCTCAAACGGCGCGCGGATGATCTTGAACGGCGTCAGTGAGCTGCCGGCGTTTTTGGGCAAAAACGCGGGCTGTGCTTTAAAAATATAGGGAAGAGCTTTTAATTCTTGATTTTTTCCAAAAATCATATATAAATATTCCCTATGCCTTTTATAGAAATTCAAGCATTATTAATCGAAGGAGCAAGTCATGAGTAAGAAAAAACGTCGTGGAAAACTAAACTGGCGTTCTAAAAAAGCCAATCATGGCCGCAAACCCTGCAGGGGATAATATCGGTGGTGGGTTGTTTGTTCTGCAGATGGTGGAGATGATGGTTTTTTGAGGGTTCATTTTAGAAAGAACGAGATCTCAACACTATAAACAAAGGGGAGGAAAGAATGAATGATCTACTGTGGCTAGCGCCAACCTTTTCGGTTGCAGCGTTGGTGCTGGCGGCCTTCTTAACGGTCAGGATCCTTAAGAAGGAAGAAGGAACCGAAAAGATGAAGGAGATCGCCACGGCGGTCCGTGAGGGGGCATCGGCTTATTTGAATCGTCAGTATAAGACTGTTGCGGTTTTTTTTGTGGTTGTGTTTTTGGTCCTGGTTGTTCTGGCGTATTTAAAGACATTGTCATTTTTTGTTCCGATCGCATTTTTGACAGGGGGATTTTTTTCCGGATTATCAGGATTTTGCGGGATGAAGATCGCCACCGCTTCCTCTGCCAGAACAGCGAACGCCTGCCGTTCGTCCCTTAACGAGGGGCTGAGAGTCGCGTTTTCTTCCGGGTCTGTCATGGGATTTTCTGTTGTCGGGTTCGCTTTGTTGAATTTAACGGCCTGGTATTTCTTTTTGAAATGGTATTATGGCACGCATGCCCTTCCGGTCGGATTGGATGAACCGACAGCGATCACCAATGTCATGTTGACCGTTGGCCTGGGGGCCAGCTTTTTGGCCTTGTTCGCTCGCGTGGGCGGCGGGATCTTTACAAAAGCCGCTGACGTAGGGGCTGACCTTGTCGGAAAAGTTGAAGCGGGAATTCCGGAAGATGATCCCCGAAATCCGGCGGTTATCGCTGATAACGTTGGGGATAACGTTGGCGATGTGGCGGGAATGGGCGCCGACCTGTTTGAATCCTATATGGGTTCGATCGTGGCCGCGGCATCTTTGGGTGTTGCTGCGGGGTTGGGTTTTAAAGGGGTCACCATGCCGATGGTCATCGCGGCTGTGGGGATTCTTTCTTCGATGGTGGGCATGGTTTTTGTGCGCACCGGGGAAGAAACATCTCAGAAGGTGCTGTTAAAGGCCCTTCATCAGGGTGTTTGGATCTCTTCCGCTTTGGTCGTGCTGTGTTCTTTTTTTGCTGTTCGTTTTATCTTAGGCGCAGAAAGCATGGGAGTCTTCTGGGCCATCATCAGCGGTTTAGCGGCTGGTCTTGTTATCGGATTCTTAACCGAATATTACACGTCGTCTCATTTTAATCCCACAAAAACGATCGCCAAGTCTTCGGAGACAGGTCCGGCAACGGTCATTATTTCCGGCCTGGCTTCAGGGATGATCTCCACGGCTTTACCGGTCGTAGTTGTGGCGGTGGCGATTCTTTTTAGCTATAAATTCGCCGGCCTTTACGGGATCGCGATCGCGGCTGTTGGGATGCTTTCGACGTTGGGTATCACGCTGGCGACGGATGCTTATGGTCCGGTCGCTGACAATGCTGGCGGTAACGCCGAAATGGCCGGCCTCGAACCGGCTGTCCGCGTGAAAACGGATGCGTTGGATTCTTTGGGAAACACAACAGCAGCCACAGGAAAAGGGTTTGCTATCGGGTCAGCCGCTTTGACGGCCCTGGCTTTGATCGCTTCTTTTAAAGGCCAGATCGAGATCGCAGGCGGAACCTTGGTTTTGGATCTGCTTGATCCGAACGTTCTTGTCGGTATTTTTATCGGGGTCATGATGCCGTTTGTGTTCTCGGCTTTGACCATGAGCGCGGTCGGCCGCGCCGCGGGCCAGGTTGTGGTCGAGGTCCGTCGTCAGTTCAAGGAAATCGTCGGGATCATGGAAGGCAAAGGAAAACCCGATTACGCAAGCTGCGTGGACATTGTCACAACATCAGCCCTTAAAGAGATGATCGTTCCGGCCATGCTGGCGATCATTGCTCCTATTGGTATCGGACTCTTGCTTGGTGTCAATAGTTTAGGAGGGCTCTTGATGGGCTCAACAGCGTCTGGTTTTGTCCTTGCTGTCATGATGGCCAATTCCGGCGGCGCCTGGGATAACGCCAAGAAGTATATTGAAGAAGGAAACTTCGGCGGGAAGGGTTCTCAGTGCCACAAGGCCGCGGTCGTGGGCGATACTGTTGGCGATCCTTTCAAAGACACATCAGGACCGAGCATCAATATTTTGATCAAATTGATGTCTATGGTCGCGATCGTTTTTTCTGCTTTTATCCTTCAATATGCGTTGAAATTGTTTTAATATAAAGTAGTACTTTTATTAAAACGGCGCACAGATGTGGACCTCAGTTCAGTTAAAGAACAGGGGTCCGCATCTGAGCGCCGTTATATTCTTCAAGCGCATCCCATATGAACAAACATGTTGAATTCAGTGAACCGCATCATCCTCGCCCGCAGTGGCGTTCAAGGATGGGCTTTATCCTTGCCGCTATGGGGTCCGCCGTTGGGCTGGGAAATATCTGGCGTTTTTCTTATTTGTGCTATAAGAATGGCGGAGGGGCCTTTTTGATCCCTTACGCGATCGCGATGGTCGTGGTGGGGATCCCTTTGATGGTTCTGGAGCTGGGGCTTGGGCACAAAATGCGCGGGTCCGCCCCGATGAGCTTTGCCAAGGTGAACCGTCATTGGGAATGGTGCGGCTGGTGGGCGGTCACTTGCGCGATGTTCGGTATCATGCTGTATTATTCCGCGGTCATCGCCTGGTGCGTGAATTATGTGTTCTTTTCGATCAATCTTTCGTGGGGGGCGGATACCAAAGCGTTTTTCTTTCAGCAGTTCCTGCAGATCTCAGACGGGCCCCTTCAGATCGGGGATATCAGGGCTCCCATCCTCTTGAGCCTGATGACCGTTTGGGGCGTTTGCTGGATGATTGTTTTTTTCGGAGTCCAGAAGGGCCTTGAAAGGGCCAATAAAATTTTCATGCCGCTATTGTTTTGTCTGATCGCCATTTTAGTGGTTTGGAGTTTGAACCTTAAAGGTGCGATGGAGGGGATCCGTGTTTATCTAAGCCCGGATTTTTCTCAATTATCCAGACCGCAGATCTGGATCGACGCTTTTTCACAGATCTTTTTTTCGCTTTCCTTGGCCTTCGGCATCATGGTGACGTACGCTTCATATCTGCCTCGCAAAGCCGACATTGTGCAGGACGCCGTGGTGATCAGCATTGGAGATTGTCTTTTTTCTGTGATAGCCGGATTCGCCGTCTTTGGTACGTTGGGATATATGGCCCAGGCGCTGGGAAAACCTGTCAGTGAAGTTGTGACCCAGTCCATAGGACTGGCGTTCGTGACTTATCCTGAGGCGATCAGCAACATGCCGGCGTTTTCCAAGGCTTTTGGGGTGATCTTTTTTTCGGCTTTGGTTCTGGCCGGGTTGACAAGCGGGATCTCTTTGGTCGAAGCGTTTAGCGCCGCGATCATTGATAAATTTCATTTTTCGCGCAAAACAGTTGTTTCGGTGGTTTGTCTGACGGGTTTTTTAGGAAGCATTATCTTTACGGCTAAGAGCGGCTTGTTCTGGGTTGATATCCTGGATCACTTCATTACGAATTACGGTCTTGTGATCATTGGGATTTTGGAATGTATTTTAGTCGGATGGGTCTTGGGGGCGAGGCATTTAAGGGAACATGTCAATCATGCCGGCGGGATCGTGATGACACGGTTTTGGGATATTAGCGTGCGTGTTATAGCTCCCGCCGTTCTGGGTATTTTGCTTTTCAACAGCTTGCATAATGAATTCAGGGCCCCGTATGAGGGTTATCCGTGGGTCTCTATCATTTTGATCGGCAGGGATTGGGTCGTTGGAGCGTTGATCGTCGCGTTGTTCATGGCCATGTATCCCTGGAAGCGCGCATTGGAATCTGAGGAAGGCTCAGGCCTTCATAATAAATCTTAAAAGATCGGTTTGGAATTATTTAAAGGAGATTTAGATGAGAGAGTCTGCTATTGGAAAAAACATTGTTTTGACCTTGGTCGCCATCATGATGATCGTTCTGAACGGTTGTGTGTATTTGGTAGTCGGGGGGGTGGGGGCCCTTGGCGGTTATGTTGTCAGCCCGGATACAGTCGAAGGCGTTTTGAATGATTACGATATGGATCAGGTATGGGGGGCATCCAAGGATGTGGTCACCATGATGGGCGTGATCATGGAAGAAAGCGAAGGAGTCGGGATCATGATCGCCCAGCTGCAAAACACGCGGGTGACGATCACGGTTTCGAGAATGGGATATGAAGGGTCAAAATTGACCGTTAAGGCGCGCCGGTCCGTGTTTCCGCGTATTAAGATCGCTCAGGACGTTTATATGAAGGTTGTAAGTCGTCTCGAGGCCGGGCGTTGATCCTGAAATTTCTAGTATTGACAAGAGGCGGTCCGTTGATTAAAATAAGGCCTCATTTGCGAAGTTTCAGTTAAAAACGATTGTTCTAAGAACCTTTCCGCCCGTTAGTCTGTGGCGGACTTATCATATGTGGCTATACAAAGGGTTCATTTTTGGGTTCTGTTGAAACCCAAAGGTCTTTGAAATGTTTAATGATGCCGAGGTAGCTCAGTAGGTAGAGCAGAGGACTGAAAATCCTTGTGTCGACGGTTCAATTCCGCCCCTCGGCACCATTTCTTAAGTAAAATAAGGAATGCGTAGCGCAAAAGCAGTTCCTGTTTTGTGATAGAAAAGAATCGCTTCAAAGACCGGTTCATAGATCGGTTTTGGCATCCTTTAGGCAGGATCACAGAGTGGCAAAAAAAGGGAGAGTGTTATGAAAAGAGCAATGATGGTGTTTGTGCTGGTTGCGGTGGTGTTGGTGGTTGGGGTTCCTGTATGGGCGCAGGATGCGCATTTACAGGCAGCAGAAGATTTTTTGGTCGCATTGAAGGTCCCTGAACAGATGAAACAGGCAACGGATGACTATATTGATCTCATGCTTCAAGGTCAGCCTATGATGGCCCCGTATCGAGCAACGATCAAAGCGTTCTATGACAAATATGTGAGTTGGGAAGCGTTGCGCGCAGAATATCTGCAGATTGTCACCGGTCTTTGGTCTGAGCAGGACCTCAAGGACCTTACGGCCTTTTTCAAGGGCGAGACTGGGCAAAAGTTCGTTAATCAGCAAGGTGAGCTGTTCCAGAAGACTTCGGAGCTTGGTTTCCGCGCGGCTCAGGAGCATCAGGATGAGTTGATCGCTAATATTCAGGCTGAGGCCGAAAAGTATCAGGCGCCGGCAAACCCAGCTGCTATCCAGTAAATAGAGTAGATGTCCAAGGGTTATAGGGAAATGCCGGTTTTTATAAAGCCGGCATTTCCTTTTCGTAAATAAGTTTTAATAAAGGTTCAATAAGAAATTCAAGGCCGACGTAGCTCAGATGGTAGAGCAGCGCATTCGTAATGCGCGGGCCGGGGGTTCGATTCCTCTCGTCGGCTTTTTATTTTTTGATAAACGGCAGTTGCTGTTATGCGTTAAGGGCCTTTATTTGACGTAAACGATGGTCTTGAAATTCCCAGAAACTTATTGTTCAGCCGCATTTTTCGAACGCCGTCCGGCGCCCCATCGCAGTTCTGCATCGTTGTGCTCAGCGGCCCACATTGCTCGGAAAAGAAATTTCTGCGAAAAGATAAAATTCGAGATAAATCCGTTTAAAGCGACCGGAAAATGTTAGAATGAACATCAGAAACAACGATCCATTCAGAAAACGGTTTATGCTATGATGCGATTTATTTCCGACATTCGAAACAAGAACTTCATGCGTTTGTGGTGGGCGCAGCTGATCTCCCAGTTCGGCGACCGCATCAATCAAATGGCCCTGATCGGGCTGGCATATGAATTGAGTGGAAAACAGCCATCAGCCACCGGGTTGGCAAAGATCCTGTCTTTCACGATCATTCCTGTCTTTATTATCGGTCCCGTGGCCGGCGTGTTTGTGGACCGCTGGGACCGCCGCAAGACGCTCTTTATTTGTGATATCATCCGGGGCGCGTTGGTCTTGACGATCCCGCTGGTGTTTTTCTTTTGGAAGACCCTGATTCCGATTTATTGTGTTGTTTTTTTGGCCTTTGGCTGCAGCCGTTTTTCTGTTCCGGCCAAAATGTCGATCATACCGGAGATCGTGCATAAGGACCATTTGCTTATGGCCAATTCCCTGATGACCACGACGGGAATGATCGCTTTTGCCTTTGGATGCGCCGCCGGAGGGTTTTTGGTGGAATGGTTCGGCGCCCGAGGGGGATTTTTCATTGACGCGGCCACATTTTTTATTTCTGCGGCCTTGATTATTACCATGACCCGAGACCTTGATTTTAGAATTGACCGCCAAGTCATTATCGATCATGGAAAAGAAATGCTGAAGATCGAGCATTCTTTTTGGCGAGAGATGAAAGAAGGGGCTCTGTATTTATTTCAAAAACGTGAAATACGGCTGATCATCGTTATCTTGTTCATTTTGCTGGCCGCTGCCGGTTCGGTCTATGTTACCATTATCGTCTTTATTCAGGAGATCTTTAACAGTGTGACCCGCCACTTGGGCGTTTTGGCCGTGACCTTAGGGGTGGGCCTTTTTTTGGGAACGGTGGCTTATGGAAAATTCGGCAAGGCTTTGCCGTGGCACCGGACGGTCTTTTTGTGCCTGTTGTTGAGCGGGGCCATGATGATTTTGTTTGTTATCGGGATATCGAACTTTGCGAATGTGTGGCTGGCATTCATCCTGACGTTAGGGCTGGGTGTTGTAACAGGCCCGATCTTTATTGAATCTAACACGATCGTTCACCGGGTGGCTGATGAGCAGATGCACGGCAAGGTTTTTAGCTCCCTGGAGATCGTGATCCATCTGGGTTTTATGCTTGCGATGCTGGCCAGTTCTTTTCTGGCGGAGTTTTTTTCAGCGGCGGGTATCTTGAGCGCCGTGGGCGTTGTGGTCTGCATCGTCGGCGTCAGCGGCCTTATATGGTATAAAGAAAAGTAACGCGGCGCCCTTTAGCAGGAGGGTCTTTGTGCCTAAAGAATATCAGTGCCTGGATTCAGGGGAGATCATTAAAAGCGTGGATCTTTTGTGCCGACGGATCTCGGAACGCTTTCCTGCTTCTGGGCTTTCAAAGGTCGCCCGTGAGGTTCTAGAAGTCGCTGAAACAGCTCAATTGAAGGCTCGGGAGATCGGCCGGCCTAATTATTTTTTGCGCGCTACGATCGGGGTGGTGGTCTGTGTTTTTTCCGTTGGACTGGCTGAGGTCATTTTAAAGGTGAGGCTGCCGTTTCAATGTTCAAGTTTCAATGAATTTGTGCAGATCGCGGAAGCGGGTATCAGCAATTTGATTTTTATCGGCGCGGGCATTGCTTCATTGGTCGCTGTTGAAAACAAGATCAAGCGAAACCGCGCGGTGCTTTTGATGAGCGAATTGCGTTCTCTCGCTCATGTGGTGGACATGCATCAGTTGACGAAGGATCCGGATTGTGCCTTGACCCCGCAATTCCGGACCCCATCCTCTCCACAGCGCGACATGTCCGCGTTTCAGCTTGCCCGGTATCTGGACTATTGCAGCGAGCTTCTGTCGTTGATCAGCAAGATCGCTTCGCTTTATGTCCAGAATTATGATGATCCGATCGTGGTAGAGACCGGCAATGATATTGAAAGCCTGACAACGGGCCTGTCACAGAAGATATGGCAGAAGATCATCATTCTGGATAATCGCAAAAACGCTGCAGGCGGGGACAAATAAGAGCAGCGTTGCGAAGATGTCTCTGGACGTGGCATACTTTTTAGCGTAGAGCGTAGAGCGTAGAGCGTAGAGCGTAGAGCGTAGAGCGGAAGATGTGGAGGCGCATTCCCAATGGATTCTGAAGGCGCGCATCCTCTTTAAGAGAAGAAAGGATCATTATGCAAAAATTCGCGGTTTTTATTTCAGGGAGCGGGACGAACCTGCAGGCGATCATTGATGCTGTTAAGGCGGGAGATATCGCGGCTGAGCTTGCGTTGGTTGTCGCTGATCGTGAAGATGCTTATGGCTTGCAGAGGGCGGAAGCTGCCGGTATTAAAACAGCGGTCTTTAATCCAAAGAATTATACCAATCGTCAAAGCGTGGACCGCGACATGATGATCGCGATGAAAGAACATAAGATCGATTTCATTGTGCTGGCCGGGTATATGAGGTTATTGACCCCGTTCTTTATTAAGGAATATAAGAATGCTGTTTTGAACGTCCATCCGGCGATCTTGCCGTCTTTTCGGGGCATGGATGGGATCAAGGATGCCTTCACGTATGGCGTGAAGATCACCGGTGTGACAGTGCATTTTGTAGATGAAAAAATGGATCATGGCCCTATCATCGCTCAAGAAGCTTTTAGGGTCGCGGAAGACGACACGCTTGAGACCCTTGAGGCTAAGATCCACGCCGTTGAGCATAAACTTTATCCTAAAGCGATCAAACTTTTTGTGGATGGCAAGCTGAAGATCCAGGGCCGGCGAGTCATTGTTGAGTGAGACCGCAAAGAGATAAGGCCCGCCGTAAATCCATTCAAAGCTGACCTTTAAAGTTCTTTCGGGAGGACCTATGAAACGACTGTTTGTTCTTTTTGTTTGCGCCTTATTTTTGAGCGTGAACGTGATCTCTGCTCGTGGGGAGGAAGAAAAACCATATGATCACAGCGGTGTTGTCCGGGCCATCGGTCAGCTGCATCTACAGGCAAACGATTTCTGGCCGGAACATTTTCGGCAGGGGGAAGAACGGCGCCGGGGCAATGAATTTGATCCGAGCGAATACTTCAGGGTCTTGACGCACATTGCTCCTGAACAAGGGTTTGTCCTGGAATATTTATATTGTGGCGGCATGAACGGCCGTCCGGTCTTTTATTGGAGGACGGTAATGGATCCCGGCCCTGAAAATTGTGAGTTCCCGGACCTTTTGGCTGGAAGGGGGACGGAACTCCAACGGATCGCCGCTCATTTAAAACTCGACGGAACATTGGAAAGTTTTTATGAACTGTTCGTTTTTAACACTCTGGCGGGGCAGTTCTATTTGAGCTGGCACGCCAATTATGATGATACGCGGATCATTGTTTCGCAGGATGACGTTGAGGCGGTCATCGCGGAGGTCAACGGATCCGACTTCGGATCGTCCTTTGATGCCAGCCAAGAAAAGGAGGCCAGAGCTCTGGACGTGACCCCTCGCGTGGAATTCTGGGACGAGGAAGCGGCAGAGGTTTCAGTGGTGGTGTTTTCAAAATGGGGAGGTTTCCAGAGGATCACGCAAAGGATCCGCCGGCTTTTCCCCCACACGGTCCTTCATGAGCAGAACGAAAAGCTTGTCGAATATAATTGCGGGGTCATGTATTAAAAGACATTGCCGGGTTTCGTAAAAAGGAGGCGGCATGGAGCGCAAGATTGTTGTACGGGGTCTGATCATTTTTTTTCTTTCCTTGAATATTGTCGGTCTTCTTTATCTGCATTTATATTCTGGCGCCGAGCGGCTTATCCGTCAGGCTGAAGAATCCTCTTCTCAGGGCGACCAGCATCAAGCGGTTGAACTCTTGAGCAAAGCGCTGAACATTCAGAAAAGCGCCAAAACGTATTATCTGCGCGCGGTCGCGTATAAGGATATGCGGGATTGGGAGCGTTCCATTGCGGATTATAAATCAGCCATCGCTTTGGAGCCGGATTTCGCCCTGGCTTACCGGCGGTTGGGCTATGTGTATGATGTGACAGGACGTCTTGAGGAGGCATTCAAAAATTATCAAAAGGCGGTTGAGCTTGACCCGGGCGATCCCAAGGCGCAGTATAACCTGGGGCTTGCTTATTATTTGAAAGGAGATTGGCAGCAGTCCGCAGACCATTATAAAAAAGCCCTGGACTTAGAGCCTAAGTTCAGTGATGCCTGGCATAATCTGGGAATCGTGCAGGACAAGTTAGGAGATAAAGAAGAGGCGGTCCGGTGTTATGATCAAGCGATCGAGATCGATTCGAATAATTTTCAATATTATGATGCCCGTTCCCGGACGCTCAAGGACCTCGCACGGATGGATGAGGCTTTTTCGGATGTGAATCGATCGATCGAGCTGAATCCTGATTATTTTGAGTCGCGGATGAACCGGGGGCATTATTATTTTTTGAAGGGCGATTATGCCAGTTCATCCAAAGACTATGAGCTCGCATCCCAACTGGACCCGGGGAACGTGATGGCTTGGGTGATGAAAGCTGAGATCGACCGTGTGACAGGCAATTATATCGGCGCCGAAAAAAATTTAAAGCGCGCCCATCAACTTGACCCAGTCAATCCACGGCCGGTCTATGATCTGTATCGCGTGTATTATGCTTTAGGTAAATACCATATGGCATTAGCGTATCTTGATTACCTTGAGAAGATGAACCCCGAGATCACGTCGGACCGTCTCCATTGGAAAACGCTGGTAAACTATAACCGTGGATTGGTCATGGAACGGCTGGGGTATCCTGATGCGGCTCTTGAGAAATATAATCAGGTGATCAAGGAGTTCCCGGAGTATGGCGAGTCTTATACGGCCAGGGGTCGCATTGCTTACGGAAAACAGGATTATGAAGCAGCTGTTGAAGATATCAGTAAAGGGATCGAACTTGGGACAAGCGACGTGGACCATGCCCTCTGGTATCGGGCCAGCTCCCTGTATTATCAACAGCAGTGGCAGCGCGCGCTTGATGATATCAAAGCGCGTTCTGATCAGAATGACGAGGAACTAAATGCTTTGCGTAAGGAGATCGAAGAATACGTGCTTCCCGGATTCAGTGGTGAGCGCAAAGAATACTATGATGACGGCGCGTTGCGTTCTGTGATGCCTTACAAAGAAGGCCTTCCTGACGGGGAAAGCCGGATGTTTATGCCTGATGGAAGTTTGATGGTCACGATGGAAATGCGTAAAGGCAAGCGCAACGGAAAGACCGTTTATTATGGGCCCGACGGCCAGACATTTGAAATGGTGTTCGAGGATGATAAGCCGGTGGGGACGGGTGCCGGTGGAGAGGACCCAGGGTGTCCTTTTGCGGATAAGGAAACATCCAAGGCGGTCGGTTACAATAATCAGGCGTATGAGCTTTTTTTGAAGCGCGAACATTTACAAGACGGGCTGGACCTGATCGAGCAGGCCCTGGCGATCGATCCCGGCGACCCGACTTTTTTAAGCACGAAGGCTGAGCTGCTTTATGCCCTGGGGCGCCACCCTGAGGCGTTGGAGTGCATCCAAAAGGCTTTGCAAAAGAATTCTCAGCACGCGGCTTTTCAGGAAGACCTGCAGATGATCGTTGAAGCGCTGGAGTGAACGCGGGATCTGGCGGTCGAGCGGTATTGATCCAGAGCTGGGCCATTGTTTATGATTTGGAAAGGAGATCGTTTTATGACGAAATGGGTCTTGGTCTTTTTGCTGGCGGCCTGGTCGGCGCCGGCCTGCGCATCAGAGGCGGTTGCGGTCTGCCAGGAGCTTACGCTCGAGGTCCAGGGTAGGGGTTTCTATGAGCGTGAGATCGATTCTTGCGACGGGATCAAGAATTGTCATGAGCGCCCGGATGGAAGTTTTTATTATGAAGTTCCTGATACGCGGTTTAAGGTGATCGAAGCGGAAGGCGGGGCTGAGTGCCCGGCTAAGGGGTCGCTTTTGGATATTTCGGAAGAAGTTTCTTCAGACCAGATACGGGCTTCGCTGGTCGCTATCACCTCTATGGGACCGGATGGCATCGTCAGCGGAATGATGCTGGACCATATTCGTCCCATGGACCCGCAGAGCCCGGTGAAAGAAGTTTCGTTGGCGTCTGTGACGCACATTGTTCCCTGTGGAAAAAAAGACACGACCATGGGAAGCGGCGCGTATGACGCTTGTTGTGAAGGATTGATGGCTGTGGGGGTTTTTGCTGAAGGCGAGACATCATGCGAGGAAAGGCAGCTTTCCGGAGGGTATGCCTGCGCGGCCTGCGGAGACGGCCTGTGCGAGGGGCCGTATGAGAACAGCTGCAGTTGCGTTCAGGACTGCCCCGGCCAATGAATCAGCCTTTTTCGAACAGGGCCCTGACGCTTGGTTTCATCAGGTAGTAGGCGATCGAGATGTTAAGAACGAAGAACGGCAGGACGGCCAAGGCGAGAATGATGGGGCTGAAACTGCCAAAAGAAGACCTCAGAGTTTCAATTGCCAGGAATTTTCCCCGGAATCCTTTCACGATCATCGAACATCCCGTATAGATGCAGACGGCAATGGTCGTCTTTCTTGCCGTCGGATTTAATTTGAAAACCCCGAACCCCAGCAAAGCAAAGATCGGCAGAACCGGCCAGCCGATCAGGAACAATTTTTTCCAAAGTTCGGCGGAGATCCCGTGTCCTCTTAGCAGAAAAAGCATTCCGTGGATCATGACAAGATGGATAGCCGGAAGAACGGCAACGACGACGCTTATGAGGGGGATCTTATTGGGGCGGTTCATTGGTCAGTTTTTTACGGTTGTTTAAAGAGGATCGTTTTATAATCCTTGAAATCATAGGCCGAAATAGCCTCAAGGGCTAATTCTTTCAGGACGTCTTCATCAGGTTTATCCAAAGGGTAGACCGTGCGGCCGTAATTATAATTAATGCGGTATTGGATCTCTTTCGCCACGAACTCCGGCCAGGCGAGGTCCTTGTAATCGATCGATTGTCCCCACTTGTCGTTCTTCATGCGCAGGTCTCCGAACATCTCGGTCATGTAGCGCTGCGCGTATTCGTCCTGCCCGATGGCCTGTCCGACTCCCAGCTTCAGGTCCTGGTAGGAAAACGTGTTCCTGATCCCAATACCGTTTCGGATATCGGCGAGGATCAAGACGATGAAATCTTTGGGGGCCTCAGCGCTGTCCTTGAGAAGGTCACCGTAAGAACGGCTGATGCTTGTCAGGATATTATTATGGAGCCGGGTGAATTGTTCTGTGTAGGATGAGGCATAGCCTTTGGACTGCGGGTAACTTTTTAAAACCTGGATATCATATTCGATCATGAATTGCTGATCAAGATATTGGACGTCTAAAAAGGAGACGGTCTTTTTAAAGCTGGCCTGGCGTTCGTTGACACTGGCCGAGCGGGCTGCCTGATAGACGAAGATGTCAAATTCGATGGGGACATAAATATAAAGGGTGTTCGTTAAGGGCGTGATGACGGCGTTCTGTTTGAGCTCTTCTTCAAAAAGCTGGACCAGCTTTTGGTTTGCTTCAGACAAAGTCGTGACCGGGGGCGTGACTTTGTAGCAGCCAGCAAGACACACGACACAGGACACAAGACACACGATAAAGGTGCCTGTCACCTTTATTTTACGCTGAAAGCCGGGCCGGCCGGATGCCGTAGTTATCGAAAATTTGGACGATCTCATCATATTCCAGTTCTTCTTTTTGCAAAAGGCGCTGCGCGAAATCTTCAAAAAGGTCCCGGTTGCGGCTCAAGGTCTCTTTCACTTCTTTCAGGCAGCTTTGCAGGATATCCTGAACGTCCTGTTCAAGGCGCGCCTTGGTCTGTTCTGATAAAATGGACGATCCTCCGCCAAAAGGTCCTGAATGGACCATGCTGCCGAAGTCCCCGATCAACCCCGAAGCCCCCATCCCGTAATGATAGACCATGGCGTAAGCATAGGTCATGGCCGTATGAAAATCGCTTCCCGGCCCGCCTCCAACGCCGGCGCTGGTCGATCCGAATTTGAGAAGTTCGGCCGCGTAGCTTCCCAGCGCGACCTTGATCTCGGCCAGAAGGTCCTCTCTGCGTTTGGAATGCAATTCTTCGACCGGCCGTTGCGAGACGAATCCGAGCATGCCTTTATGCGGGATGATCGTGGCCTTGATGACATCATTGGTCGGATGGCACAGATAGGCAATGACGGCATGACCCGCTTCGTGGTAAGCGGTCCATTGTTTTTCTTTTGCTGTTAGAGTGATATTGCTCTTCATGCCGAACATGACACGGTCATAGGCCGTTGAAAGGTCTTTATTGGTGATCGCCGCCCGCCCGTCACGCATGGCGATCAAGCCCGCCTCACGGACCATGGCATCAATATCCGCTGGAGAAAACCACAAGGCTTTGCGGGCCAATAAGTTGGAGTCGATGTCTTCTGCGGCTTTAACGCGTTTGAGATAGAAATCAAAAAGGTCTTTGCGGTCTTCAAGATTCGGTTTTGA
Organism: Candidatus Omnitrophota bacterium; assembly: GCA_022711395.1. Taxonomy (GTDB): domain Bacteria; phylum Omnitrophota; class Gorgyraeia; order Zapsychrales; family JANLHA01; genus JAKLFA01. The sequence continues at coordinate 28,076 of JAKLFA010000001.1, forward strand.
AACGTGGATCTTGCGCTCGAACCGGCCGGCGCGCATGATCGCGGAATCGAGCTCGTTTTCAGGAACGTTCGTGGCCGCGATGACCACGATGTTGTTCTCGCTTTTGCGAAGGCCGTCCATTTCGGTCAAAAATTGATTGATGGTGGCATTACGATCCATCGTCCCGCCGAACCCCTGGTCGGCTTGCCGGGGCCGGGCGAAGGAGTCGATCTCATCGATAAAAACAATGCAGCCACCATGAAGTTCCGCCAGGGCGCGGCCCTCTTTAAAAAGGGATTTCATGCGCGCGGTCCCTACGCCGATGAACATGCCGATAAATTCGCTTCCCGTCGCGGAGATGAGCGGCAGTCCGCATTCGGTGGCGATGGCTTTGGCAAGATACGTTTTGCCGCAGCCGGGAGGGCCGATCATGATGGTCCCTTTGATGATCTTTCCGCCGATCGCTTTGACCTTGGCGCGGTCTTTAAGAAGTTCCACCAGTTCCCAGGCCTCGGCTTTGGCCTCACGCATGCCGATGACCTCATCCCATTTGATATCGGTCCTGGCCAAAGAGATCTTGCTTTGTCCCATTTTGGCAAAACCGCCCTGCATGAAATAGAACTGCAGGCCGATCATGATCGGGGTGGCGATCAACTGGACCAGGAGGAACATCGGCAGAAGAAGGGCCATTTGCCCCGAGATCTGACGGCGGCTGGAACGCTCCAATAAAAAGTAGTTTTCCATGCAGTAATTCACAAAAAAGACAGAAACGATAATAGCGGCCAGAAGAAACGTGAAGATCAAAATTCTCAACCAATAGAGCTTAAGGAAGATCAAAGCTTTTTTCATAACTATATCTCCATGAAATATTTAGGATATTACGAATAGAAGTATAACAAAAGACTATTCGGGCGTAAAGGGGAAAAATGAGAGAGCAAATATTTTACTGTTAAAAGAGAAAGTATTATATATACTTAAATTATGAAAACCACGCAAGGCTTTACTCTTTTGGAACTCATTATTGTGATCATCATTGTGGGCGTTCTGGCTTCTATAGCGCTTCCCAAGCTGTTTAGCGTGGTTGAAGGTTCGCGGGCGGCAGAGGCCTTGGCGGCTATTTCAAGTATCCGCTCATCCATGGAACGGTGTTATCTCATGAGTAATGGAACTTATTTTGGATGTCAAATTAATACATACGCTCCCACGAATGATTCGTTGGACATTGAGAATCCCGAAAAATCTCCCGGGGCGCACTTTCGTTACCTTGTAACCTCAGGAGCTCCTTTTACCAGGAACGATTATGTGATCATCAGCATACGGAATGCTGTGGACGGGGGCACCCATCAGGGGAAAATGATCAATTTTGGGTTGGGCGCCCGCGCGAGGGTTAATGCGGATCAGGTCAGCTATACACTGGAGTATGTGGGAGATGATAAGATCTATTGGGATGCGTCCGATATTTATAAAGGATTGATCCCGAAGTCTAATTAGTCATTTCATTTTACTGCGGATATGAAGTCCGCCTGCTTTGGCAGTTATCTGGAACAAACTTTTGAAAAGTTTTTCGAAAAATAAAAAACTTCCAATACAATTCATGTATATTCATAGAATGCGAACAAAAACCGGATTTACATTATTAGAGCTTATCATTGTGATCGTTATTGTTGGCGTGCTTGCTTCGCTTGCGCTTCCTAAGCTTTTCAGCGTGATAGAAGGGGCGCGGGCGGCAGAGGCCTTGTCCGCGATCGCCAGCATCCGTTCGGCCATGGAACGGTGTTACTTGATGAACAACGGATCGTATATGGGTTGTGCTTTTGGCCCCGGGTATAACTTTTTAACAATTGATGACCCCGGAACATCTCCTAACGCGCATTTTACATATAACATTCCTTTGGTAAGCAGCCTTTTTTACGTGATTATTGCGGACCGTAATGCTCTTGATGGGGGCGTTACGGTCGATCATCGGATCGTCATGGGATTTGGGATCCAGCCGCAGATGCAGCCAGGCGGCGGGACATCTTTGCTGGCGGGTGAAGAGGGAAAGATCTACTGGGATGCCTCACCAGCCTATAAAGGATTTGTTCCGAAGTCTAATTAACGGCTTGTTCGAGCCATCCTTTTTCTTGACTTTACCCTTTGGATATGATAATTTTGGCAAAGATTTTAATCCTCAGTTTTTCTGGAAGTTAACCGTTTAATTAACAAAGGAATGATCATGTCTGCAATCAAATCAGTCAAGGCGCGTCAAATTTTAGACTCACGGGGCAACCCGACCGTTGAGGTGGATGTTTTGCTGGCATCCGGGGCTTTTGGCCGGGCGGCAGTTCCATCAGGGGCCTCCACAGGCGAATATGAGGCCATTGAACTTCGGGATGGTGATAAGAGCCGGTATATGGGCAAGGGCGTTTCTAAAGCGGTTGAGAATGTGAATACCGTGATCGCCAATGCCATCATTGGCAAAGAGGCGGATTTTAAGGCCATTGATAAGATCATGAACGCGCTGGATGGCACGGATAATAAGGGAAAACTCGGCGCCAACGCGATCCTCGGGGTTTCCATGGCGGTGGCTCATGCGGCAGCGAAAGAGGCAAAACAGCCTTTGTATAGATTTTTGGGCGGGGAAGAAGCCAAGATCCTGCCGGTTCCGTTGATGAACATCTTAAACGGCGGCGTTCATGCGGACAATAATCTGGATATCCAGGAATTCATGATCGCCCCGATCGGCGCTCCGACATTTTCGGAAGCCATGCGCATGGCCACAGAAGTTTTCCATCATTTAGCTAAAATTCTAAAGTCTAAAGGCCTGTCGACTTCTGTGGGGGATGAGGGAGGGTTTGCTCCGAATCTGACCCGCAACGAAGAGGCGCTCTTGCTCATCATCGAGGCCATCGAGGCCGCGGGTTACAAGCCGGATCAGGACATCTTTATTGCCATGGACGCGGCGTCTTCAGAGATGTATGAGGACGGCAAATACAATTTTGACGGCAAAAAGCTGACTTCTGAAGAGTTGGTCGCGGTTTACGCAGATCTGGTGAAGAAGTATCCGATCGTTTCGATCGAAGACGGGCTGGATGAAAATGACTGGGACGGCTGGAAATTGTTGACCGAAAAGCTCGGCGAAAGCGTTCAACTGGTCGGGGATGACCTGTTTGTCACCAACGTGAAAAAATTGAGCCAGGGCATTGAGAAATCGATCGCCAACGCGATCCTGGTCAAAGTCAACCAGATCGGGTCGTTGAGCGAAACGCTGGACACGGTCAATCTTGCCAAGAAAAACAAATACAACTCAGTGATCTCGCATCGTTCGGGTGAGACCGAAGACACGACGATCGCTCATCTGGCGGTTGCGACCGGCGTTGGACAGATCAAGACAGGGTCATTGTCCAGAACGGATCGCCTTTGCAAATACAATGAACTTTTGCGGATTGAAGAGGAACTCGGCCCCAAGGCGGTCTACGGCGGGACATTGTGGAGAAAAATCTGGTAGTTTTGATCATTTGACAGGAAAACGGAGGATGGAAGATAGAGAACGGGTTTTAGCGTGTTTTGAGTTGTTTTCCGTTTTCCATGCTCCGTATTCCATTTTCCTGAAAAAAGTATGTGGAAAAACCCATTCATTCTATTTTTGCTCGCAGTCGGCCTGTTTTTGATCTTTTTGCCTTCGTATCAGAAGATGCAGGATCTTAAGACGGCCAATGCTGATTATGAGCAGCGCATTCGCGAACTGATGGAAGAGAATCAGGTCTTGGCGGAAGAAAAACGCCTGTTGCTTGAAGATCCCGTTTATTTGGAAAAAGTGGCCCGTGAAAAAATGGGATTGATCCGTGAAGGAGAGGTCATTTATAAAATTGAACCTCAAACAAGCACTGCGGAAACACAAAAGCAGTGAGAGTTTGAAACTGATAAAAATGAAAAGGCGCCTATTAAGGCGCCTTTTTTGTTTACCGTGTTTTCAATTTGAGCTAAATTGTGATATCCATATCCGCCGGTTCGAAATATTCCATCGGATGCTTGCAGGCGATGCAGATCTTTGGCGGCTGCGTGCCTTCATGGATGAGGCCGCACTTCATGCATCTCCAGCGGATCGGTTGTTCACGTTTGAAAACGGTCCCGCCTTCGACCATTTTTAAGAGGGCGCGAAACCGTTTTTCATGTTCGGCCTCAACCCTGGCGATCTGCTTGAACTGGACAGCGACATCGCGGTGGCCCTCCTCTTCCGCCTCTTTGGCGAACGTCGGGTACATGGTCTGTGTTTCGTAGCATTCCCCTTCAATGGCGCATTTAAGGTTGGCGGCGGTATTGCTGATGCCTTTGAGCAGCTTGAATTCCTCTTTGGCGTGCTGGACTTCATTTTCGGCTGTTTCTTCAAAGATCTTCGCGATGTAGTGAAGCCCTTCTTCGCGCGCGGCTTTCGCGAAATACGCGTATTTGTTGCGCGCCTGTGATTCGCCGGCGAAAGCGGCTTTCAGATTGGCTTGTGTTTTAGGGCCAAGTTCTGCCATGGGAACCTCCTGTGTTTTGGGGGCAAACATTGATAAAATCCGTTCCAAAATTGGATGGGCGATATTATAACATGTGAAGAATCGAGACACAAGATGAACGGAGAAAGTATGAAAAAGGGCAGGAATAAGAATGACAGAGCCCGTTATTTTTTGTTATAATCGGGCGTTCAGCGCACTTTCAGGTATTCTTCGAATACGTTTATGAATTGCGGAAAATGAAATATTCCAAATTTAAAACCATTCTGTTTTCCATATCCGCCATCGGTCTTTTTTTTGTCCTCATGGAGGTTTCTCTGCGGGGCATTTATTATCAAAAAAGCGAGTCCGAGCCTTTATGCGCCATGAAAGTTTACAAAAAGTTAAGGAAAGGACATTTTCAGCGTCTGGCCCAACGCCGAATGGAAGGCATGAATTTCGGCAAAGACCATTTACGGTTCTTGTATTCTGAAGTTGGAAAAGACCTGCTTGCGGAGCTCCAGGCAAGGTATGAGGGTGAATTTAAAAAATTGCGGGATGAGCTGGCCAGGGAGAATGTTCATTTGGTGATGCTGTATCTGCCGCATTACGCTTATTGGAACACGCACATGCCGGACTCGCGGGATTTCTTTAAAAGCCTGGCAGAACGATCCGGCGTGGATTTTATCGACATGACCGATGAGCTTTTTCTTTATGAGCCGGAAGAATTTTCCCTTCTGCCGGAAGAGAGGTATTTTTCGGCCTTTGGCAATCAGCTTGTCGCCGGGCGGTTATCGAAATATTTGCAAAATTTCTCGTCTCATCGCAGCACGCTCAAATTTGATAAACGGCCGGCATTATTCGGAGATGAAAAGCCCGGTTTTAATGACATTCATCCCTGGGACGATCATATGCCTTACATTCTGGAGGCCAACAGTCAGGGGCTGCGCATGGATTATGATCTGAGCTTTCCCAAAACACAGCAGCGGGTGCTTCTTCTGGGGGATGCTTATACCTATGGTCCGTATCTTGAAAATTTTGAAACATTTCCGGCAATCCTGGACAGGAGGCTGGAACATGCCGAAGTCATCAACGCCGGCTACGGAGGCTATACGATCTCTCACGAATCGTCACTGTATTTTGAGCGGGCAAAATATGTTGAACCTGATATTGTGATCCTTCAGGTGCTGGATAATGATCTTGAAGGGCTCGTCTACATTCATGAAAACCAATATGATCGTCATGGCAATGTTCGTGAGCCGACGTCGGCAGAGGCGTCTTTCATTAAAAAGGTTCACGCGCTGGGCAGGGGAAGGGAATGAACACCGTTTGGTATAAAAAAGTTTTTTTTGCCATATTCGCTGCGGCTGTTCTATGCGCGCTCGCGGAGATTTCTTTGCGGGTCATTTATTATCAAAAGAGCGATGCGGAACCGTTGTGCGCGGTAAAGGTTTATAAAAAGCTGCGGAAAAATCATCTTCAGCGCGCGGCTCAAAAAGAAGCCGGGGACATGGCCCTCAGCAAGGACCACTTGCGTTTTTTGTATTCCGACGCTGGAGAAGATCTTTTGGTGGAGCTCCAGGCAAGGTATGAGGGTGAATTTAAAAAATTGCGGGATGAGCTGGCCAGGGAGAATGTTCATTTGGTGATGCTGTATCTGCCGCATTACGCTTATTGGAACACGCACATGCCGGACTCGCGGGATTTCTTTAAAAGCCTGGCAGAACGATCCGGCGTGGATTTTATCGACATGACCGATGATTTGCTTCACTACGGGCTTGAGGAGGTCACACTGCTCCCTGAAGATCATCATTTGTCGAGATTTGGAAATCAGATCATCGCCAAGCGGCTATCTGGATATCTTAAGGATTTTGAGTCGCACCGCAGCGCGTTGAAGTTTAGTGAGCGCCCGGTTCTGCTCGGAGATGAGCGGCCCGGATTTTATGATCTGAGCCCCTGGGATAAGCGGATGCCGTTTATTTTAAAAACCAATGCGCAGGGCTTGCGCATGGATTATGACCTGGCATTCCCGAAAACACAGCAGCGGGTGCTTGTCCTGGGGGATTCTTATACTTTTGGTCCGTATCTTGAGAATGCGCACACGTTTCCGGCGATCCTGGACAGAAAGCTGGAACATGCTGAGGTCATCAACGCCGGCCATGGCGGTTACACGATCTCGCACGAATCTTCACTGTATTTTGAGCGGGCGCAGTATAGTGAGCCTGATATTGTGGTCCTTCAGGTTTTGGACAATGATCTTGAAGGGCTTGTGTATATTCATGAAAATCAATACGACCGTCATGGCAAAGCCCGGACGCCGACCACGGCAGAAAGGGCTTTTTTGGAGCAAGCTATTCGATTGGACAATAAAAAAGCCCAACCCCTAACGGGGCCGGGCTTTTAAAATGGTTGCGGGGGTACGATTTGAACGTACGGCCTTCAGGTTATGAGCCTGACGAGCTACCGGGCTGCTCCACCCCGCTGTGCTTTGAATGACAGCGCGGCTGAAGGGCACGATACCCCGCAAAACACCCATTTTTTAAATAACGAGTTTGTATTCTAACATAAATGTCTTTGAAATCAAGCAATTTAAATGGCTGCCTTCAGCAGAAAATGGTCCGGTGATTGTTGGGCCCGGCTCGATTTTATGCTACAATTTCATACGATCTACAAACAGAAATATGCGTCGGAGAACAGGCTATGCAGGGTATAAGAGTGATCGTTCATAGACTGAATGTTGTTTTGATCTCATGCTGTGTGTTTTTGGTCTCGTCCGGCTGCTCGAAAGCACGAAAGATCGAAGGCGGATCATGGTCCTTTAAGGGCGCTGCAGGAAGGGTTGTCGTTGAAGACGGCCGGTATTATTTCGGACGGAAAAAGAAAGACCCAAAGTATACGACCGTCACGGAATACAGCAAACACGCGTGTTATTTTAAATTCCAGTTGGTCAATCAGACGGACCAGCCCCTTCAGATCAAGACTATGGGGGAATTGCTGGATAAAGATGGAGCTCAGCTGGAGAGCGTCATGACCAATTATTATAAATCACTGGCCCCTGGGGAAGAAAAGACCATCGAAGGGTTCTTTGGTGTGACCAAAAAGGATGTTCTGCAGACAAAGCGTTTTCAGGTGGCGGTCACGGACATTCAATTTCAATAGTCTTTCGAAAAGCGATAATTCTGCCGCAGCAATAATATTTGCTTGTTATTGGCGGTAATGTGTTATACTAATCCATGAATAGTAAGAAGATCTCAAACCGCAAAGGGGAGAAATCATCCTTTGCGGTTTTTTTTGGCCTCTCTCATGAAGTCCGCATGACCAGCCTGAAAGACCTTCTCGAAACAGAAACAATAAGTTTATAACAATCAGGAGAAAAGTTACATGATCAAGACACAAAACCCGCTGGAGAAGATGGCTTCTCCCGCATTGAGCTTCTACGGGCTTGGGATCGCTCCCAAGATCATGGAGATCATCGCTCAACTGAAGTTCACAAACGCAACGCCTATACAGCATAAAGCGATCCCCATCGCTTTGGAAGGCAAGGATTTTATTGGGATCGCGCAGACCGGAACAGGAAAAACCATGGCGTTTGCCATCCCCACGGTCCAGAACCTTGCTAAGGGACAGTCGTCGGCATTGATTCTGGTCCCGACCAGGGAATTGGCCCTGCAGGTGGAGGAAAGCATTTCCAAGATCGCCCGTTCTTTTGCGATGAAGTCCGTGGTTCTGATCGGGGGGGCGCCGATCCACGCGCAGATCAGGTCTTTAAAACAGCAGCCGCGCATATTGATCGCCACGCCCGGCCGGCTGATCGACCTGATGCAACAGCGAAAGGTTCAGCTTAATAAGATCGGAATTTTGGTCCTGGATGAGGCTGACCGCATGCTGGATATGGGGTTTGCTCCGCAGATCGAGAGGATCTTAAAAGAGGTCTCCGTTAAGCGTCAGACCATGCTTTTTTCAGCGACCATGCCTTCAGCGATCGTCACGATCGCCACGGCGCATATGAAATTCCCGGTTCAGGTCGAGATCGCTCCTCCCGGGACATCCGCTGAAGATGTTTCACATGAGCTGTTTATTGTTCCCAGGGAGAAAAAGCAGGAGATCCTGAAAGATCTATTGCAAAAATATCGTGGATCGATCCTGTTGTTCTGCCGCACGAAGATCGGAACGCAAAAGCTCGCCCGGGCATTGCGTAACCTTGGACATAAGGCGGCAGAGATCCATTCTGACAGGTCCTTGTCCCAAAGAAAAGACGCGTTGGAAGGCTTCCGAAAGGGACGCTACCGGATCCTTGCGGCGACGGATATCGCCTCTCGCGGGATCGATGTCGCGGGGATCGAGCTGGTCATCAATTATGATCTTCCGGAAGACCCCGAGAATTATGTTCATCGTATCGGCCGGACCGGACGCGCCGGTATGGCCGGCCACGCGGTGTCCTTTGCGTCTCCTGACCAGCGCCAAGATGTGCAGAACATTGAGCGCCTGATGAAGATGACGATCCCGATCTCTGTGCATCCGGATGGCACGGTCGCGCAGTTCGATAAACCAAGGAATGTGTTCAGCGGCCGGAAAATGCCTGGAAGGAGAAAGATATCCTTTCGGGGCAGAGGCCGGCGTTAAAAATTACGCGCTCAGCGGCTGGCGCTGTTGGTCTATGTTATAAAAAATAATAACTGGGACTAAAAAATGGAAACAGGACATATCGTTGAGCTTTTTCAGGAAAAAGAATACGGATCCATAAGGACGAATGGCGGAGAAGCCGTTCATTTTCACAAGCGTTGTCTTTGGGGGATCGCTTTTGATCAGCTGCATGAAGGACAAGCTGTCAAATTTTTCACGCAGTCGACGATCAAGGGGCTGTTGGGTTTTGATGTTCAGCCTGTTTAGAGATGTTTTAAAGCTCATGCGCTTAAAAGAGCGTCTATTTTCGTAAAGGCTTGGATCTTTTTTGGAATGGTCCAGTCCTTAAAATAAGGAAGGCTTATGGCCGAGGGAAATGAAGATATAAAGATCATCGGAGTTGATAAAGAAGCGATTAAAATCAGCTCAGAAAAAGGGGAATACTGGAGCATTCCTTTCAGGTTGTCGCATGTTCCCGACCAATCCTGGCATAAAAAGTTCCATGAGGTCCGCGAAAAGGACAAAAATCTTTTGAAACGAAAGGTTCAAGTTTCAGAGAAAATGATCAGCGTGGAGGTTTCTGGAGCGGACGACCTGCAGAAAGTCCTTGATGTGCTTAAGATCCAGATAGCTGAAACAAATATTTTATGTGCAGAAGATTATCAGAAAAAACTCAAGATTCGTCAGGAATTGGAAGACCTTCAGCAGAAGCAAAGGGATATTACCACGAAGTTCAAGGATGATTCCGCGAAATTGAAATTTTAAAAAGTTTTGGTGGTTTTTAGGGCAGGATCTTTATTGAATGAAGAGACTGCCCTTTTTTATTTGACAAAACATGCTTATGTTGTATACTCTACTATATTGGTGGGAATAATAGGTGATATATGAAATTAACATACAAGGGCGATTATGCTTTAAAAGCCGTGCTGGATCTGGCCATTCATTACGGCAAAGAATTGGTCACAAGCCATGATCTGGCAAGACGTGTTGACGCTCCGGTAAAATTTTTTGAACAGGTCCTCATGGAGCTGAAAAAGGGGGGGATCATTGACAGCCGGCGCGGGAAAGAAGGGGGATATTTATTATCCAAAGCCCCATCCCAGATCACGGTCGGGGATGTGGTGAGGATCATTGACGGGCCGATCGAACCGATCGCCTGCGTAAAGGACAGATATCGTAATTGCCAGGACATTGACCGGTGCGTCTTTCGAAATGTCTGGCAAAAGGTGCATCAGGCGACTTCTGACATTATCGATCATGTGACGTTTGAGGAGCTGGTTTCACAGGTTAAAGCGGGGCAAGACACACCAACGTATTCTATTTAGGGAAGGTTTCATGAGGATCTTTATCGAACAATTTCTCAGCGTGAACTGTTGCATGGCGATGTGCCACCTGCCCACGGGTGGAGGTCCGCCGATGTGACGCGTTCGTGACGCGTTAGGCGCAAAAAGGGACCCACTGCCCGTGAAGCGATCAAGGCGTGGGTTTTTCATTATCAGAGAAGGGGCCGCTTTTTAATAAGGAAAAACAGATCAACAAGACCAGATGGAATTTAAAAAGGAGCAATACCATGAGTAAATTGGACGCGACATTAAAACCGGAAACCCTGGCGCTTCACGGCGGGCAGGAGCCGGATCCGACGACCGGTTCCCGGGCGGTGCCGATCTATCAGACTACGTCATACCAGTTTAAGAGCGCGGACCACGCGGCGAACCTCTTCGGGTTGCGTGAGTTCGGCAATATTTATACCCGTCTTATGAATCCCACTACGGACGTTTTTGAAAAAAGGATCGCCGCTATCGACGGAGGCGTCGGGGCCCTGGCGGTCGCCAGCGGTCAGTCTGCCATCACCTTGTCTTTGCTTAACATCGCCCAGGCCGGTGATGAGATCGTTTCAGCGGATAATCTTTACGGAGGAACGTATAATCTGTTCCACTACACCCTGCCGAAGTTCGGGGTCAAGGTGAAGTTCATTCCTTCTAATGATCTGGAAGCGCTGCAGAAGGCGATCACGCCGAAGACAAAAGCGGTCTATGCGGAATCGATCGGCAACCCGAAATTGGATGTCGCGGACTTAGACGGGATCTCCCGCATTGCGCACAAGAACGGGATCCCGTTCATTCTTGACAATACGGTCTCACCGTATCTGTTAAGGCCGTTCGATCACGGTGTGGACATTATCGTCTATTCAGCGACGAAATTCATCGGCGGCCACGGGACCAGCATCGGTGGATTGATCGTCGATTCCGGAAAATTCGATTGGACCAACGGCAAATTTCCGTTGATCGCGGGGCCGGACCCGAGCTATCACGGGATCGATTTTGTCGAGGCGTTAAAGCCGTTGGGGAATATCGCCTATATCATCAAGGCGCGCGTGACGCTTTTGCGTGATATTGGGCCCGCGATCTCGCCCTTCAATTCGTTCCTTTTTCTTCAGGGGCTGGAAACGCTGCATTTGAGATTGCCCCGGCATTCGCAGAACGCGCTGACGGTCGCCCAGTATTTGAAGAGGCATCCCAAGGTCAGCTGGGTGAATTATCCGGGGCTGGATGACAGCCCGGAAAAAGAGCGAGCCCAGAAATATTTACCGAAGGGGGCCGGAGCTGTCCTGGGATTCGGGATCAACGGCGGGCTTGAAGCCGGAAAAACATTCATCGATTCGCTGCAGTTGATTTCGCATCTTGCGAATATTGGGGATGCCAAGACGCTCGCGATCCATCCGGCGACAACAACGCATCAGCAGCTTTCAGCCGAGGAGCAGCTTGCGACGGGAGTGACCCCTGACTTTATACGGCTTTCGGTCGGGATCGAGGACGTGAGCGATATCGTCGCGGACATCGAACAGGCCTTGAAAAAAGTTTAAGTAAGGGCGGGGCTCAGTCATCGAAAAACGAAAAGGCTTTGGATAATTCCTGAATGAGGAATTTATGCTCATCCCAGAGCTCCTTGGGGGTGACCGAGAAAGAGATCCTGTAGAATTTTTCGTTATGTATGAGGTAATAATCCGTCATCCGCGAGGAAGGCGTTCCATCGGAAAAGGCTTTAACTCTTAAGGCGTTCTCGTCCGCGAACGAAATCTCTTCCACCGCAAAGCCGTCGGCATAATGGCCTATTTTTTTCATGGCCGTTCTGTCAAGCTGGTGTAAATAGCGGAAAGCCGTATCGATTTGGGCGACATACATGGCCGCGGCCATGTCCGTGGAGGATAAAAATAAAGCAGTGCCTTCTTCTTTTGGCATGGTCCAATTGGCCGGGCATTTGAATTGTATCTTGAGGGCCTCACTGCGGCATTGGTCCGGGCTGGACGGGGCATCCGAAGCGGAAGGGCCGCTCTCCTTTTTGGCGATCCTGTCGAGCATCATATCAAATGTTTTCGAACCGGGTTTGCGCTTGAGCTTTTGACCGACGGTTTGGGAAATGATGCTTTCGTTCGAAAAGCTTGCTTGCGGAACGACCGCCAGGAGAACGGGGGAAGTAATTATTAATAGAAGGAATAATTTTTTCATATCATAGTATATTAGATGCGCGCTTTTCCAGTAAATTCATTATGGGCTCATAATTTCAGGAAGCAATTTTTATTCCAAGTTGACAATTTTTGCCGGAACATGTATTGTTCTTAAGAAGACCGTGGAACGTAATCTAGGCAGGGCTGTTATGGGTCACTCACACGAGCATCGGGTCATTGAAGAGGAGTTCAGGGAACTGTTTGACCTTGCTGATCAGGTAAGGGATTGTGTCGACGGGCTTTTAGAAACTTTTAATGAGAGAGAAACAAAACTTTTTGACCTGTCCGCCGCAAGGCGGATTTTTTTGTTTATCCTGACCAGGTCCATCAAAACGTATTCGTCGATCGTGGTCCTGTGCCGGCGCGGATACGGCCAGGACGTGGCGACCCTGTTGCGCGGGCTTCTGGAGAATCTGGTCACTGCTGAATATATCCTTTATGATCCGAAGCATGCCAATCATTTGGCGGCCCGTTTTGTGGCCTACAAGTGGATCATTTTTAAGCGCGCGCTTCCGGAACAGGAGAGGCTGATCAAGGACGCCCCCGAGGAACGTCAGAAGGAATTTGACCGCCGCAAGGCCGTTGTGATGGAACATGTTAATGATTTCAAGAAAAAATTCAAAGTCACATCGGATCGCGCGCTGATCACCTGGTCGGGCAAGACCGTGCGTGATATGGCCAAACATGTCAGCGCGGAGCTTTTGGCGGAATATGATGAAACGTTCCGTCAATGTTCTAAATTTTCCCATCCCAGTATTCTTGGAGACCAGGAATACATGGTCCGGGACAGCAAGAATCTTATCTTTTCTCCGCAACCTTCCGAGATCGGGGTCGCGATCAACCTGAAACAGGCGATCAAATATTTTTTGGAATTTGCTGACCTGGTCAATGAGCAGTTTGATCTTAACAGAAAGGTTTTAATTGACCGTCTTCGTCAGCAGTGGTCCGGCCTTCAGGGAAATCCGCTCAAATCAGACGGGCTCGCCCTTGTCCAGTCGAAAGAAGCGATCCCTATTCGGGATTGCACCGTTGTGTTTAAGACCAATGGAAAAGTCCGTTCCTAGAATATTAATATTTTTAGTATGTCCATTATTGTCATATTATGTCCAAGTATGTCCATTTTTGTCATATTGACAGCTTGGGGCGGCAGGAGCATGATAGTCCTTACTTTGGCTTTCGGATATCCGCAAGCATATAAGTGGTTTAAGAAAAACGTGTTGCCATGCGAGATAATATTCTTCTTCACTATCTGACAGGCAACAAATCCTATCACCTTTTGCGGCAGCTCATCAACACGTTCTATGGATTTGACCTGGAGCTTTTGACCCTTGAAGGTGAGTTCATTGATCCGCCTTCAGAGAGAAGGTTCCGCTCTTTTTCCGGTCTCGAGGCCCCGACACAAACACCATCATCCCGCAGGTTTTTCGATCAGGATATCCTGCAGCAGGTCCAGGATTCCCGTCATACGTTGGTCACGGAGTGCAAGGAGAGGGGCTATAAACAGCTCTTTGTCCCTGTTCTGCAGAAACGCGACGTTGTCGGATTTGTGTTCGTCAGCGAAGACGGCAATGTCCGCCTCACAGATGCCGAGGTCCAGATCACGATAGAATTTCTCGCGGATTATATCCGCATGCTGGTCAAGACGGACCTTGAATTCATCGAATTTTTCCAGAACAAGGACATGTCGCACCAGCAGTGCGTGATCCATGATGTGATCAATTACGTCCAGGAGCATTATCAGGAAACCCACCTGACGCTTAGGGATATCGCCAGCTGGCGGGGGATCAGTTATCATTATCTCAGCTCGTTGTTTAAAAAAGAGATCAAGATGCCGTTCAAAACATACTTGACCCACGTGCGTCTTGAAAGGGCGGCTCATCTTTTGCAGAGCCGGCATGTGCCTGTGGGCCAGGTCGCCCGTGAATGCGGGTTCGAGGACCCGGGCTATTTCAGCAAGGCCTTCAAGCGCCAAACTGGCCTTTCCCCTTTGGCCTACCGCGAACATCCGGTGCAAGTTAAGACGCATTCCGCAAAAGGCTTCCAATGCGCGCTTTCCAAATACGGGATCAGCTGTAAAAAGAACCGTCGGTAAAAATTCCCATTCTTTCACAACTTCCTCCATTGCCAAAAACAGGATCTTTGCTAAATTAGCGGATACTTGAGCGGGCGGATTCAGCGTCCGTTCTAAAAGAAAATCGGCAAGTTGATGTTTTTCCGTCGAGAAAAATTAAAAATGGATCAGCCATGATTTTCGATACTCAAACCATAAAACGCGCGACAATCCAAAACCACCGGTTCGTTTCTGCAACCGGTGGTTTTTTGTTTGTCTGGCGAAAGGAGGTGGTGCCGGCACACAGATAAACGAGGCAGACGCAGGGCACATGCGGGTCAGGGTTAATGCTGAAAGGGATTTCAGCGCCCACCAGAACAATTCATGTGCCGAAAACGAAACAGATGTTTAATTTTTAAAACACAGGATTGAACCATGAAAAAACTCACATCATTATTAATAATTTTTTTGATCCTGTCATTCGTGGCATACCCGATCCCCTCATTTGCTGAGGGAGTTGCTTTATCAGATGAGGAGATGGACCAGATCGCCGCCGGCGAATGGGTCTTTGCCAAGAATAACGGGCCGGTGAAAAAGAATTCACTGGAAGTCAACAGCGAGGCTCAGAGTGAACTTAAAGGGGTAAGCAACGCCAACACGGTCGATTCCGCTGTTGCCGGACAATACAACGTTTCCAATGCGACGGAAGGCGTTGTGGATGTCAGCCAGGGCAACACGGCGAACGTGACGAACTCGGCGGTCACTCCTGACACCAGTTCATTCAAAGCTGTTGTCAATGAAACAACAGCGGTCGAGGAAACAACCAGCAATCAGCGCAATGACGTCGTGTCTTTCGGTGAGACCAAGACTAACGATAAGAGCGTGACGTATAGTGACGTTGAGACCCTTGATGCCAGCTATTCCAAGACGGACACATTCCATTTGGAAGAGAGCGACAGCAAGACAAAAACATACGACATGGACCAGAAAGACACGTATTCATCGACAAAGGACAAATCTTCTTCTGAGGACAGTTCTCTGTCCGCTTCCTTTAGCGATGATAAGGCGTTTTCTGCCAGCTCCAGCAAGAATGTCGCCGCTGAGCACGCGGAAAGCGATACGTTCGATCTGAACAAATCCGATCAAGAAGCGTCAGAAAAGCACGCGACGGACAGCTCTTCATTCAGCGCGAACTTGGACGCAAGTGAAACAAAGTCCAAGAGCGATGATGAAAGCTTCTCCGCGGAGCACGCCTCAAGTGATACGTTCGATCTGAACAAGTCCGATCAAGAGGCCTCCAGCAAGAGCGCGACACAGAATGAATCGTTCAGCGCCAGTTTGGATGCCAGCGAAACAAAGGCGAAGAGCGAAGATGAAAGTTTCGCTGCTGAGCATGCTTCAAGTGACACGTTCGATCTGAACAAATCTGATGAAGAGGCTTCATCATATTCAAGTTCGGATAATGAGCAGTCAGCCCTGTCTGTGAGCGCCAATGCCAGCAAGACAGAAGATGAAGCGATCAGCAAAGAAGCTTCTTTTACGGATAATTCCACGCAGGAGAACTCATCGACATCAACAGCATCTTCTGTTGTGGTTTCGGGTCCTGCTGAAGGCGAAACAGAGGTTTCTGGAGTGGCCGAAACCACTTTGGAGGCTTCAGCTGAAGACTCTGGAAGCGCTTCAGCGGCTACTTCTACAAACGAGTCAGCCAGCGCCGAGAGCCATGAGGGCTTGAGTGCGGCCGGCAGCTTCTCCAAGACCGAGAGCGAAACAAAGGACGCGTCCTTCGCGCTTGAAGGAAGCTCTTCGGATGTTGAATCCAAGGACAAGACATCAAGCGATAACGAATCGCTGGTGATCTCCTCCAATGAGCAGGCTTCGGGATCGGTCAGCAAGACAGATTCAGAGAGCTATGACAGCTCGAAGGCTCTGTCAGCCGGTGTTGATGCCTCTGCGTCAAAGACCTACGATTCTGAGAAGAGCGACAACGAATCATTGGTGATCTCCTCCAATGAGCAGGCTTCGGGATCGGTCAGCAAGACAGATTCAGAGAGCTATGACAGCTCGAAGGCTCTGTCAGCCGGTGTTGATGCCTCTGCGTCAAAGACCTACGATTCCGCCAAGAGCGATAATGAATCATTGGTGATCTCTTCCGATGAACAGTCTTCGGGCTCGTTCAGCAAGGATGAGGCGTCCAATGTTGATGCAACTTCGAATGTCGCGGCCAACTTGGATGCTTCGCATTCGGAGGCGGACAGCTACAGCTCAACCAAGAACAGCGATGAGAGCTACGTCGAAGCCAAGAGCTACGATGCGGCCAGCTCAAAGCTGATCGATAAAGATGAGAGCTCAGAAGGCTCGATCTCAGCAAGTAAGGATAAATCCGTTACTTACGATGATGTGAAGACCAAAGAGAAGACGGCGAGCGTGGATCATTCAGAAACTGACACGCACACGCTGGTCGACAACTCGACCTTTGCGTCAGAGATCGAGAAGGATGAGACGAAGCAGGGGATCGTGAAGAATAAACTTCTGATCACCAATACATCGCAGAAGAATCTGACCGTCGTCAGCAACCTGAACGCCGTTGCATCCGCGACAGCGATCCAGGCCAACGTTGCCAATGCCAATACCGTGTCCGGGAACCTGACACAGGCCAACGTCGCGACGATCGTGAACGGGTTCTAATAACGTTGTATTTGTATTCGTATAAGGCGCAAGAGGGGAGGGACCCCCTCCCCTCTGCACCTCTAAAATTATAAGGAGCACGGAGGTTTTGCTGGCCGTGAAGAAGACCATGAACACATCTGTCAAGATCATAGCCTTTTCCATCCTTCTGCCATTTTCATGTTCAACGCTTTCGTACGCCGGAATGGCCAGGGTCATGAGCGATTATGAGCTTGACCAAGTGCACGCCGGCGGGTTGAACCTTGATTTTGACAAATTTCTTGGGTCCTTTTCGAGTGCCTCGGACACCGTTTCCAAAGGAGGGGTTACGGATACGGCGGCGGTCTTAAGCAGCCCGATCGTGATCGATAATAACGGAAAGAAAGTCCAGATCGTTGAGATCAAGGCGCCGAACACTCCGAAATTACCGAATATGCCTGTTGCGCCGACGGCCCCGACTACGGCCGGCAGCCTGCAGCAGGATCTTCCGGATGTGCCGGATGTGCCAGACGTGCCTGTCCCGGAAGTGAATGTGGCGTTAGCCACGGTTCCGGAGGCAACACGGTCCGCTTCACCGGATATTACGGTTGTGGATACCGCCTCGTCCGCGGTATTGGGCGCGACGTCAGATCTGGCGAATATCGTGCCGACGGTCCCGGTGACCGCGGCAAATGTTCCGGATGGGAGCGCCGCGGCAAATTCTGCGCCGTTGACCAACAGTGCGGCATCGGCGGTATCTTCTCCGACGGTCCCGACATCTCCGGTGGCTCCGACCGCACCGCAGGCTCCGGCGTCTCCGGTCATGCGGTTTGATGTGGTCGCAGGCCAGCAGAACGGAAAATTCGCGGTTGCGGTGAGCGATCAATCGGTTGGCGCAGCCGGAGCTCCGCTGTTTACGGCATCAAGCCCGGGATCCCAGAACTTTTTGAATGTGACGGATACGGCTCAGCAGAATCTTGAGGCCCTGGTCAATGTGAACGCCGCCGGGAGCGTCGTGCCGGTCCAATTGAATTTGACGGTTTTGGTCAACTCAAACATTGAAAATTTGAATCTTTCGAATCAGTTGGATCTGAACAGTTTTTCAACATATCAATTTTGATGGCCGGTTGACGCAGTGTAGAGAGTTTCCGATCATCTAGAAAATGAGCAATGAATATCCGCGCACTCTATACGTCTATTCTAACCGTTGCCTTTTTGATGTGCCACATTCCTATTGCTTCTGCCGCGACATTTAACGTCGCGGGGGTCCGGTTAACAAAAGACGTGAAACCGCTCCGGGAGATCAAACGAAGCAACGTTATTTCGCAGAGCCTGGATTTCAGCTGTGGGGCCGCAGGCCTTTCGACCCTCCTGAATTTTTATTTAAATGACGAAGTCAGCGAGCAGGAAATTATTGAAACGCTGTTAACGGTGGTCCCTATCGAGAAAGTCCGCCAGCGCAAAGGGTTTTCATTGTTCGACCTAAAGACATTCGCTGAAAATCGCGGGTATAAGGTCACCGGTTATCAAATGGATTTTGAATTTTTAAAGAACCTGGATGCGCCGGTCCTTGTTCCGATTCATTTCAGGAACTACAGCCATTTTGTCGTTGTGAGGGGGGTCGTAGGGGACAGGGTCTTCATCGCGGATCCGGCGGCGGGCAATATGTCGATGAAGATCGATCAGTTCGAACGGGTCTGGGCCGGCGGGATCGGGCTGGTTGTTGAGCATCAATCTCCGGACAGGGACCAGCGTTACGCCCTGCAGATCGAAGAGGACGACCTTCTTGTCGCGGACTATAAACATTTAAATAAGATCATGAACCAAATGATGGTGAGGACAGCTGTATTTCCCTCAGAATATTAACAACAACGCCTGGTCGAAAGAGGGGGGAACACAATGCCAAAGAGCAGAACTTCAATAAGCCGGACAGCCTTTCTCATTGTGGCGGTCATTGCCGGACTGGTCATCTTGAATCATCGGAACCAGCAGAAAATCATCCGGGACATGCGCGCTCAGATCAAAAAGGAATTGAAGATTGAACAGGCCCCGATCATTGAGCAGATGGTCAAAGACGAGGTCCGCAGGGTCTATGATGAAGAATTGGCGAAACACGCCACATCCGGGCTGCTGCTTTCAAAGGCCGGTCAGCCCGCTGACGAGGGTGAGACTTTAGACGAGGCGATCCATCGCATTGTATGGGAGGTTTACGCCGCAGAAGTTGAGGCCCGCAAGGCTTCCGGTGAAGTGGGCATCGCTTCCGACAGTGTTCTGGATGCGCATGTCGCCGGGGCGGGGATCGATCCGGACACGGCCATTCAAGGGGGATTCATCAAAAAGCCGGCGCTGGAGCCGGCATACCGTTTAGCCAAGGCTGCCGGAGACGCAGCGCCGGAATCATCGGATGAGATGGCCGTTGATGCAGGAGAAGGAGTGGAGCGGCCTGAATCGATCGAGCGGACCATGCAACAGAAGGGCAGCGTGCTGCTTCCCAAGGGCAAGCGCATTTTTGAGCCGAGTTTTACTTACGCTCATTTTTCCACTAACCGTATCAATATTCAGGGCGTGACGATCCTGGATGTGTTTACCATCGGGCCTGTTTCCACGCAAAAGATACAGCGCGACATGTTCATTCAGACCTTCGGGTTCAAATATGGGCTGGCGGATAATTTGCAGGGAGACTTGCGTATTCCGTTCAGATATGAATTTGACCGGATCAGTAACAGTGATCAGACGGCTGAAGAGACCCGCAGCAAGGGCGGTTTGGGCGATATTGACGTGAGCGTTTCCCGGCAGATCGGATGGGAAGAGGGGTGGAAGCCGGATCTGATCGCGTCTTTGGGCGTGAAGTCAAATACCGGTAAACCGATCTATAACAACAGCATTGGTCTGGGGACAGGGCATTGGGCTGTGCGTGGGTCTCTGGTCGCGGCCAAATCCAGCGATCCGGCGGTCGTCTTCGGGAGTTTAAATTATATCCATAGTTTTAAACGCAGTTTCTCGAACTATGGGGAGATCGATCCCGGTGATACGATCGGTTATAGTTTGGGCATGGCTCTTGCGTTAAGCTATCAGACGGCGATCAATTTTTCATTTGATCAGAGCTTCACACAAAAGCTCAAACGCGGCGGTGAAGCGGTGGTGGGTTCTTTTGTCAATTCCGCCAATTTTAAGACAGGCTTAAACTGGGCGTTGAGCGAGCGGGCTTCCGTGGATGTCAGCGCATCGGTCGGTTTGACGGAAGATTCCCCGGACTTTGCGGTTGAAGTCCGCGTTCCGGTGTATTTTTAAGTTAAAAATATTATGATAAGCAGATATTTCCCGGCTCCTCTTCTTTGGGGGGCCGGGTTTTCTTTTAAGGATATTTTTTTGTGATTGCTTAAATATTAGTGATAAACTAAACAGCATAAAAGAAGGCCGGTTTTCAGGTCCGTGATCTTGCCTGGAGGATGCGATGATTGCATTGATCAAAGGTGCGGCGATCGGGTTTTTGATGACATTTTCGTTTGTTTTTCTGCTTTTGCTGGCGGAGACGAAATTTTTATGGCGCTACATGGATCTTTCGGAGGGTCTGCGTGTTTGTTTCGGGTCCGTTCCAGCCGTTTTTTTAGGGGCGTTTCAATTCAGAGAAAAACGATTATTTGGTATGGGGTTGCTTTGCGGGGTTGTGCTCGCGGGCGTGGCATGGTTTGGTTTTATCATGAGCATTTTAATATCGTTTGGGGAGTGAGGGGCCTTATACGGGCTTGCTTATGAGAAATACTGTCAGAAATTTTTTTGCGAGAATAAAAAACCGGATGATGTTCATTGCTTCGGCTTTTTTGATCGCTGCGTTTACTCTTGCCGCTGTTCATATCAAGGTCCTCTATTTCTTGCTATACAGGCCATATTCGGCTTATTTGTATCTTTCGAGTTTTTTTTATAAACAGGCGTTTTTAAAAACGGGGCAGTTTCCGCTGTGGGACCCACTCATGATGTGCGGGATCAGTGACACATCGAACATGCCCTTTCCGCTTTCGCTTTTCAGGATCTTCACGCTTTCAGGGTTTTCGGCGATCTATTCGGTGTTCTTGACCGAACTTTTTTTCACGGTCATGGGAGCCGTGTTTTTTTATCTTTTGATGCGGGTTTATCGATGTTCCAGGCCGGTGGCCCTTTTGGGAACATTCCTCTATATATTTTGGCTTTATAAATGGAATGTGTCTGAAGGTTATCCTATGGCTTTGGCACCGGCGGTCTTTTATGCCGTCCAGAAATATGAATTGACCTTAAAATACAAATATATTTTTTTAGGGGCGGTGGCCGTCGGCGTGACCTGTCTCACGGGGATCATTCACGCTGTTGCCGTGATTTTTTTGTTCCATATGGTGGTGATCGCGTGCTTTTTGAAACAAAGGGTTTTTTGGAAATACTGTCTGGCCGGGTTTTTGTCTTGGGGCCTGGGATTTATACTGGCGTTGCCGTCCCTTGTTCCGCAGGTCAAGGATCTGCCGGAAAGTCAGCGGATCTTTTACGCCAAAGGCATGTTTGATTTCGCGAATTTAGACTGGTCGAAATTCTGGCTAAGGTTCAATGAGGTCCTTCAGTTGTTCCCGTTCTCACCCGTATTCATGTTCTGTTTTGTTCTGGCCTTCCTTTCGATCTTTTTCCTGAAAGACCAAAAGTTGAGGACGGTTTTTTATGTGTCCGTGGGTTTTTTTGTTTTTCATATTGTTTTGAGCTTCACGCAGACCGCATGGAAGGCGCTGCCTTTGATCGGAAAGTTCATTAACGCCGTTGACCTTTATCGCTCCGCGGCTTTGACCGGTTTTATTGTCCTTTTTTTCAGCACGTATCTGATCCACGTTCTCACGGAGGCCCCGTTCGTGGCGCGCCTTAGAAGAAAAATGCTCATTTTTCTGAGCGCGATCTTTTTAACGGTTTTTTTCGCCTTCCTTTATATGGTCGCTCTCTCGGACGCGGAATTGATCATTGCCGCTGGTTCGGGGGTGATGGCCTTTGTGTTGGTGCATGTCTTTTTTCGTCATGCGTTCTTGAGGAGAGGCTTGAGCGTTCTTTTAGTAGGGATGGTTTTTTATTACAGCGCGGTGACTGACGGGATCTTCTTCTACCGGTATTGTTATAAGATGAATATTCAAAAGAAGGGGTTTCCGTTCTTTCAGGGGGTCATGGATGATTTTTATCCCAGGACCTATTTGGGGCTTTTTGCGGATGAGCCTTCGATGTCCAGGGGCCTGGCCTGGAAGATCATGGAGGAAAATGTTGCCAGGGAACATCTTCGCGGCGCGGACATCGGTGTTTATAATTTTTACGGGAAAGTGCGTTTTTACGCTGATGGATTGAACAGCATCTACGGGGTCGCCAATATCTATCCTGCGAGGTATTACGAATTTTTTTCCTGGATGGCCAACACTTCAGCAGTTGAGGCGCCGGACGCGGCTTATGCATTTGGTATCGATTCCGAGCTTGATCCCACGCTGATGAGCCTTGCCGGGGTTGGGTGGTTGGTGACGCCTAAAGATTTTGTCAGTGATGAGCTGCGGCTTGTTTGGAAAGGGGAAAAGTACGCGCTTTACAGGAATGACAGGGTTTTTCCTCGGGCGTTCACGGTCTTTCAGTTGAACGCGTTTGATGATAAAGCGGGGCTTGAAAATTATTTGAAAGAGGCCCCGGATGGGAGCTTAAGGGCCGCGGCAGCTGTTTTGAAAGAAGAGGTGAAAGGGTTGCCCGCTGAAGCCGTAAGCGGTTCCGGCAACGGCACGGCCGCGATCACAATATACGAACCAAACCAGGTCGTAGTCGAAGCGGATTTAAATGCCGACGGTCTGCTGGTCTTAACGGACATGTTCCATCCGAACTGGCGCGCCACTGTTGATGGAGATCCGGTTGAGATCTATCCCGCGTATCATGTGTTCCGGATGGTCGCGTTGTCTAAGGGAAAACATACGGTCCGGTTTTTTATCAAGGATGATGCCTTCACCCTGGCGCTCTGGGCTTCTTCCGGCGCGCTGATAGGAATGGTCTTGTTCTTTTTTTGGAGAAAGAGGAAAAGCGTCTCAGAGGCAGATCAAAAAGGGAAATGAGCGTCAATTTTTAGGAGAAATGAACATGAAAAGATCAATCCAGGGTTTGAAATCAAAGATCGGCCAAGGCGTTATTTTCGGAAATTTCAATACGCGGCAGAAAAGCCTCGAAACGCTGGGGGCTTTTGTATCAGCTATTGAAAACGCGCGGGAGGCGATCCTGATCACATCTTCCGATACAAAGATCATTTTTGCGAATAAAGCGGTCTATAGATTGTTCGGTTATAAAAGGGAGGAGCTCATCGGGAGAACCCCGTCGATCTTTCATAAAGGACAGGATTCGGGGTTGTTGTTAAAAAAGATCTTCTCAGCCGTAAGGAAAAAGGGATTTTGGGAGGGGGAGATTGAAAGCGTTACGAAGCAGGGCAAAAGGATCCTGACGCTGGGCAGGGCCAGCTGCGTCCGAGATAAAAAAGGACGCATCGTGAATTACTTGTGCGCCCAGCATGATGTTACGGAACGCAGGCGCATCGAAGAGGACCTGCGTTTGAAGGAAGAACGATATCTTGCGATCCTGCATGGCCAGGCGGACCTGATCTCGAGGTTTAAGCCCGACGGCACGTTTATCTTTGCGAATGACGCGTATTGCAGCTTTTTCGGTAAAACTGAAAAGCAGCTTGTTGGAAAAAAGTGGTTTCCTCGGGCTTTTTCAGAAGATCTGCCCATGATCCGGCGAAAGCTGGAAACTTTGAAGCCGGACCACCCGGAAGTTGTTGTTGAGAACCGTGTTATTTCCGCGTCCGGAGAAGTTCATTGGATGCAGTTCGTTAACCGGGCTTTTTATGATCCAAAAGGAAGACATTTGGAAACACAGTCTGTCGGGCGTGATATTACGAGCCTTAAAAAGATGGAATTGGAATTGAAAAGCGCCCTGGAGTGGCTTTCGTTGGCCCAGCGGCATGCCCTTATCGGCGCCTGGGACTGGGATCTGCGCACGAATCAGGTGCGATGGTCTGATGAATACCGTTTGCTGTTCGGGCACAAGTTGGATGCGCCGGCCACGTTAAGGGGGTGGGAGAAGAAAATTCATCCCAATGACCGGGCCAAGGTCAAGGCCGCGGTAAAGAAGGTCTTAAGGGAAAAAATTCCTTACAATGTTGAATACCGCATAAAAAAGACCGCTCAGCAGATACGCTGGATCAATGGGCGGGGGGACCTGATTTTTGATGATAACGGCAGGCCCAAACGGATGGTCGGGCTTGTTATTGATATCACCGAATCACGCAAAATAGCTGAAAAACTGAAACGATCAGAACAGGAACTGCAAAAGCAGAAGGTGCTGCTTGAGCACAAAAATATCGCGTTGCAAGAACTGATCAAACAGATCGAGGTAGAGAAGGACCGTTTAAAAAAGGATGTGATGGCCAATATTGAAAAAGTCGTTCTGCCGATCCTTAGACGGCTAGGCGAAAAGGACGGCCGCAACAGGAATGTTGGGTTGATCGAAAGGCAGCTTGGCAGCATCACCTCCGAATTGGGCGGGCGGGCTGGAGAAAAATTCCTCTCTTTGGCCCCGCGGGAACGCGAGATCTCTTCGCTGGTCAAGGCGGGACAGTCAAGCAAAGAGATCGCCTCAACGCTCAAGATCTCAGTTCAGACGGTTGAAAAACATCGCAGGAATATACGAAAGAAATTAGGCCTTGTTCAGAAAAAGGTCAACTTGACCTCTTTTTTGGAGTGATGGCGAAAGCAGCTTTTATTGCGGCTGCTGATGCGCTTCAGAAAGCATCCCTCAAAAATCCACAGCAGGTATAAGCATACCCATTTTATACCCATCATAAACCATATGTTTTGGTCTTCGGTTCGCATATACTTTTAATACATATAAAAATATTCATATTTTTTAAAGGAAAACAGCATGAGTGCTGCTTTTTTTTCAAATCAACATGGTTTTGTCATAATCCTTCTTCTTATGATGATCTTCGGGTTGGTCATCCGTCTTCTGCTTTTGTGCAGGAAATATGAAGATCTGAAGCTCTCGGTCAGGGGTGTCCGGAGTGAGCATGAAAAGCGCGCTGAAAAAAGCGAGATGCTTTTAGAAAGGATTTTTGACATCCTTCCGATCGGGCTTTGGATAGCGGACAAAGATGGAAAGCTCATTCGCGGGAACCCCGCCGGGATCAAGATCTGGGGGGCGGAACCAAAGGTCGGAATGAAGGACTACGGTGTTTTTAAGGCGCGGCGTCTTCCGTCCGGAAAAGATATCCAGCCTGATGATTGGGCCCTCGCGCACACGGTTAAAGAGGGGGTGACGATCGCTGATGAAATGATCGAGATCGAAGCCTTTGATGGGAAAAAGAAGGTCCTTTTGAATTATACAGCGCCGGTCCTGGATGGGCGGGGACAGATCGAAGGGGCGGTCATCCTCAACAGGGACATTACTGAACAGGTGCAGTTTGAAGAAGCTTTGAAGCAAGGTGAAGAGCGTTTCAGGACGCTTTTTGAGCATATGACCAGCGGGGTCGGGATCTATCAAGTGATCGATGGCGGAAAAGATTTTATTGTTAAGGATATCAATGCCGCCGGCGCACGGCTGTGCAAGCTCCGCAAGGAAGAGATGATCGGGAAAAAATTGCTTCAGGCTTTTCCCGGCCTGACGGATATTGGACTGTTTAAGATGTTCCAGAAAGTTTTGGCCACGGGCAAGCCTGCTTATTTAAGGGATTCTTTCTACAGGGACGACCGGATGGGATTATGGATCGAGAATTTTGTCTATAAACTTTCAGAGAGCGAGATCGTTTCTGTTTTTAATGATGTGACGGACCGCAAATTAAGCCAGATCAAGCTGGAGGAAAGCGAGGCCAATTACCGCACGTTATTTTCTTCCATGACGGAAGGATTTTGCGTGCATGAGGTGATCAGGAACGAGAAGGGCCGTATCACTGATTACAGGATCCTTGAAGCCAACCCCAGTTATCAGACGATCACAGGGATAAACATCGATATGGCGATCGGACGGGAGGCAAGTCTTCTTTATGGAACAGGGGAGGCGCCGTTTTTGGATATTTACAGCCGGGTCGTGGAGAGGCATGAAACGGCCAGGTTTGAGAGTTTTTTTGCTCCGTTGCAGAAGCATTTTAGAATATCGGTCTTTTCTCCAGGGGCGGATCGTTTCGTCACGGTCTTTGAGGATATTACGGAAAGGATAGAGTCGGAGAAGAGGCTTTTGAACGCGACGCGGGAGTGGTCAGCTTCTTTTGATGCCATGGCCGACGGAGTTTCTATTCATGGCCCCGACTGCACGATCCTGACCGTCAATAAGACATTGTGTGAAATGCTGGGAATGACGGCTGAGGATATCGTTGGGAAAAAATGCTTTCGGCTTTTTCATGGGACGGATTCGCCGATCGCGGAATGCCCGCTGGAGAGGACAAAGCTGACTTTGCAGAAAGAGTACGTGGAGATCTTTGAACCGACCCTGAATAAATGGCTTGCCATATCTACAGCCCCGATCCTGGACAAGGATGGGTGTTTGATCAAGATCGTGCATGTCCTGCATGATATCACGGAACGAAAAAAGGCCGAAGCATTGATCAAGGAGAGTGAACAGCGATACCGTTCTTTTATCGACCTGACGGGACAGGTCGCATGGAACACGGACAAAGACGGTAAGGTCCATGACGATATGCCGGGATGGAGGGCGTTCACCGGACAAAGCTATGAAGAGATCCGGGGAACGGGCTGGTCTGAGGCCCTTCATCCGGAAGACAAGGACAGAACGATAGGGGTCTGGGAAAAGGCTGTAGCGGAAAAGAAGCCGTATGAGACGGAATACCGTATGCGCAGGCATGACGGTGTTTATCGTCATTTTCTTGCCCGTGGAGTTCCTATTCTGGATGACCGCGGCGAGATCCTGGAATGGATCGGCGTTTGTATCGACATGACTGACCGTAAAATGTATGAGCAGCGGATTGAAGAGCAGCAGCGCCTCTTGCGCGATATCATTGATGTGATGCCGGCCGCGGTCTTTTGGAAAGACCGTAATTCAGTTTATGTCGGATGCAATAAACTCATTGCCAAGCTCGCTGGTTTTGAGAAACCGGAAGACCTGGTCGGCAAGACCGACTATGACATGCCCTGGAAGAAAGAAGAATCTGACCAATATAGAGCGGACGACAGACACGTAATGGAAAGCGGCCAGCCGAAGCTGAACATAGAAGAAACACAGCGCCAGGCGGACGGCACGGATAAGTTCCTTCTGACCAATAAGGTCCCTTTGCGTAATCAGAAGGGAGACGTTTATGGGATTTTGGGCGTGTATGTGGACATTACACGGTTAAAGGAGATGGAAGGGCTTTTGCGCAAAAGCCAGGAAGCGTTGGAACGGACAGTATTGGACCTGGAGGAGAAAAACCAGAGGTTGCGGGAAACGCAGGCGCAGCTTCTGCAGAGCGAAAAAATGGCCGCGGTCGGCCAATTGTCTTCCGGAGTCGCGCATGAGATCAAGAACCCGCTGGCCGTTATTATTTTGGCAATTCAGTCCCTGGAAGAGCTGGCCCAGCAGGATGAGTCCATGAAAACAAGGCTTCTGATCGTCAAAAAAGCGGCAGAAAAGGCGAACGAAGTCGTTACCAAGCTTCTTAAATTCGCGCATATCTCAAGCGGAAATTTTGACATCCTTGATATTCACAAAAATTTGGATTCTATTATGGCCTTGATCGAACATATCGCGAAACTTAAGAAGGTCAAACTGACCAAAGAATACGGACATGAGCAGTTGTTGGCGCGGGGGGACGCGGTTCTTTTAGAGCAGGTTTTTATGAACATTGTTTCAAACGGGATCGATGCCGTTGCGGAAGCGGGTGAGGTTCGCATCAGGACGCGCGTGGAGATCGAAGCAGAGAAGAAGTGGGCTGTCATTGAGATGGCCGATAACGGCACCGGGATCCCTCCGGAGCAGTTGTCCAGAATTTTTGAACCGTTTTTTACGACTAAAAAACCGGGCGAAGGGACAGGACTTGGGTTAAGTACGGCGTATATGATCATTGAGCATCATCAGGGAAAAATTAAGGTGGATAGTCAGGTCGGCCAGGGAACAATATTTACGGTCTCTTTGCCTTTGTTCGATGGTCAGGATAGCGCAAATTCATAAGGAGGCTTTTATGCCTGAGCAAAAGGTGAAGATCGTTGTGATCGATGATGAAAAAGATCTCGGATTTCTTATCCAGGAGATCCTGCGGAAAGAAGGCTATGAGGTCTTTCTGACTGACGACCCGCAGGAAGGGAAAGAAATATGTGTCCGGGAATCGCCCCAGTTGGTCTTGCTGGATTACATTATGCCCAAATGCTATGGGATCGAGGTCATTTCTTTTCTGAGGGCCCAGCCGCAAGCCGCTCAGACTAAGGTCATCATGATGAGCGGGCTTGTTATGATCCGTGAAAACGAAGGGGATGCTTTAAGCCATGACCTTAATAAAGCCTTTGTGGCGGTTGTCTTAAAGGGGGCGGCCAGCGGGGTTCCCTGGATGGCCTTTACTCCTGAGCAGGTTGCAAAATACGGTATTCATGCGTTCTTGACCAAGCCTTTTTCGAGAGAATTGTTGATTGAGGTTGTCCATAAATATTTATCCGAATAGAACGGATAGATCAGGATTTAGCAGAAGTTTTTTTCAATCCGCTTCCTTTTAAAAGCTGCGCGGCTTCCTGGCCGGTTTAAATCTGCTTTACAAATCCCGCAAGATTGTGTATGCTCATGAGCTTGTTTTTAAGCGCAATGAATGGATATTTTTTAGTAGCGAGGGGAAAGAATGCTTTCTGTTCAGAATATATCGCTTCAATACGGCCAGCGTAAACTTTTTTCCGGTGTGAATATTGTCTTTTCATCGGGAAACTGTTATGGCCTGATCGGCGCCAACGGTTCGGGAAAATCCACGTTTTTAAAGGTCCTTTCAGGGGAGATCGAAAGCACGTCGGGTGAGGTGGTCATCGCGCCCGGCAAGCGCATTTCGGTCCTGCGGCAGGATCAGTTCGCCTTTGATGAATACACGGCGCGGATGACGGTGATCATGGGGCATAAACGGCTCTATGACATCATGACAGAGAAGGACGCGTTGTATGCCAAGCCTGATTTTTCAGAAGAAGATGGAGTGCGGGCTTCAGAGCTGGAGGGGGAATTTTCGGACCTGAACGGATGGAACGTGGAGGCCGACGCGGAGCGCCTTTTGCACGAGTTGGGTATTCCATCGGAGGCGTATGATCTTCCGATGAAACAGTTGGAGGCGGGGCAAAAGGTGCGGGTGCTTCTGGCCCAGGCGTTGTTCGGAAATCCTGATGTCCTTCTTCTGGATGAGCCGACCAACCATCTGGATGTCGAGACCTGCATGTGGCTTGAAGAGTTTTTGTGTGAATTTGAGAACACCGCCATCGTGGTCTCCCATGACCGGCATTTTCTTGATAAGGTCTGCACGCATATCGCTGACATTGACTTCGGGAAGGTCCAGATCTACACCGGAAATTTTTCATTCTGGCAGGAAGCCAGTCAGCTTGCGTTGCGGCAGCGCAGCGATGCCAATAAGAAGATCGAAGAGAAGCGCAAAGAGCTTCAGGATTTTATCGCCCGCTTCAGTGCGAACGCTTCTAAATCCCGTCAGGCCACCAGCCGCAAAAAGATCCTGGAAAAGCTGACGATCGAAGAGATCAGGCCGTCTTCCAGGAGATATCCCTACATCAATTTTGAGCAGGAACGGGAGGCCGGCAATGATCTTCTTTCGATCAACGGGTTGACCAAGACTGTTGACGGAAAAGTGATGTTCCGCAATCTTTCCATGACCGTTGAAAAAGGGGACAAGATCGCCTTTGTGGGCCCCAATGACCTGGCCAAGACCGTCCTTTTTCAGGTTCTGGCAGGCGAGCTTCCGGCCGATGAAGGGAATTTTAAATGGGGCTTTTCGACCAAACGGGCTTATTATCCGAAAGACAACGCCGCTTATTTTCAGGACGATCTTCAGTTGATCGATTGGCTGCGCCAGTATTCCACCAACACGGATGAAAATTTTGTGCGCGGATTTTTGGGGCGCATGCTTTTTTCCGGGGAGGAATCATTTAAATCCGTCAAGGTCCTTTCCGGAGGGGAACGGGTGCGCTGCATGCTGGCCCGCATGATGCTCAGCCAGCCGAACGTGGTCATACTGGATGAGCCGACCAACCATTTGGACCTGGAGTCGATCACCGCGCTCAATGAAGGGTTGCAGAGGTTCAAGGGCACGGTGCTTTTTTCTTCTCATGACCATCAGTTGGTCCAGACAGTGGCCAATCGTATTGTGGAAGTCTCACCCAAGGGCCATATTGATTGCGTTCACACGACATTTGATGATTTTCTGGAGGATCCCAGGGTCAAGGAGCGCCGGAAAGAGCTGTTCAGCTGATCCCACTGCCGGGTTTTGGTCATAAGAATTTTCCTTCTTATGTGTTGCTGAACAATGAATTGCCCGATACAATAATTCAGGTAAAAATCATGGGCCCATTTTATAGAAATAAAACCACATTCCTGACGTTCTTTTTTGACGCGGTTTTTGTCTCCACGGTGTTTTTCTCTTCCGCCTACAGTCCTACTTCTGAAAAAACATTGCTTGAAACGGTCTTCCGTTACGTTTTTATGCCCTTTTGCATTTGGGGAGAGCCATTTTTGGTTTTTCTTTCAAAGATGGGGGGGCGTTTTTCGCAGATGGGTTTTGTATTTTTTGTTTCTTTGGTCCCGGCCTTTATCTACGCGTGGCTTTTTAACCGGCTTTTTTCTCTCATTCATTCAGACCTCACGTATTTTCAGAAAAAAAATCAGGGAAAGATTTGAATTTTTGGGCAGAAACGATGCCCTGACGATGAAAAACGGAAAAAGCGCCAGTCATCTTGAACATTGCAATTCATCACTAAATTTAATACTATAGATCCATGAAAAATTTTGTCACTCCGGAAAAGGCCAAACACCACGCGGAAATCCTTGCCAACCGCGTCCGCAAGCGCTATGACCATATGCGCAAGAGATTCGCTCGTCAGAAAATAGATTGTTTCCGGCTCTATGATTGGGATATTCCTGAGGTGCGCGCGGTGGTGGACTGGTATGCGGGGCATCTGGTTGTGGGGGAGTATGTGCGCCTGCAGACCGGTCCGGAATGGCTGCCGATGATGGCCGGGGCGGTCGGGCAGGCCTTAAATGTCCCTCCTGAAAAGATCCACATCAAGCGGCGCCGCACAAAAACGGAAGACGAACCGCGTTACCAGAAGATGGATTCTCTGGGGACCCGTTTCGTGGTGCAGGAACGGGACCTGAAGTTCTGGGTGAATCTGGATGATTTTTTGGACACAGGGCTCTATTCAGACCACCGTGACACCCGCCTGATCATTAGGGACCTTGCCCGGGGCCAAAAATTCCTGAATCTGTTCGGTTATACCGGAGCGTTCACTTGCGCGGCCGCGCTGGGCGGCGCCAAGAGCACTGTTACCGTTGACCGTTCGGCAACGAACCTGGCTTGGGCAAAAGACAACCTTGAGCTGAACGGTTTTAGTGGCCCTCAACACACGTTTGTGCAGTCTGATGTCGGGAAGTTTTTGCTTAAGGCCTTCAGGGATGTCCAGCGTTTTTCATTGGCGTTTGTTGACCCGCCGTCTTTTTTTCAGGACAAATTAAAAGCCCGTTCTTTTGACGTGAATCGCGACCATCCGCAATTGATCCGGGATGTCCTGAGGGTCATGTCTAAGGGCGCAACGGTCTTTTTTTCAACGAATCATCAGCGTTTTGCGCCGAAGATGGAGGGGCTTCCTGTTCAAACGATCACGGAGCTGACGCCGAAAACGATCCCGGAGGATTTTCGCAATCAGGCGATCCACCGGTGCTGGCGGATGACCGTATAGGTCAAAGGAATGTTCTGAGCTTGGTCAAACGATAAGGAGAGATGATGCTAAAAACACAAATGCGGGCAACGGGAGTCGCGCTTTTTTTGATAGGGATCATCACGTTGGTCGGTTATATGATGTATGTTGTTTTTCTGTCGGGGGAGAAATTGGGGACCTATACGATCCAGGAGTTCGATGGATCGATCGTTTCTTTCGGCGGGTTTCGGATGACGAGCGGTTCCACCCAGTCGACGCACACGGTCGGGCCGTTAGTGCTTTCCCCTGACATGAACCCGTTGAGGCTGAATTTAAAGATCAACCAGCGTGGAGGAGGGGCCTCGATAGGATCGAGCGGGCTTCATTACGAGTTTGAACTTTTGGACCGGCTGGGCAACAGCGTTTGGAAAAGATCAGGAGGATACAGCGATTCAGAAGATTCCGGCTCTAAAACGGTCAATATTTCT
Organism: Candidatus Omnitrophota bacterium; assembly: GCA_022711395.1. Taxonomy (GTDB): domain Bacteria; phylum Omnitrophota; class Gorgyraeia; order Zapsychrales; family JANLHA01; genus JAKLFA01. The sequence continues at coordinate 60,712 of JAKLFA010000001.1, forward strand.
TTGGGGGTCCTTGATGTTGAGCAGGCCGGAGAATATGTTCTTTTGTGCGACCTAAAAGATAAAAGGACATTCAAGCCTGTGATCACAAAAGCGGAAGTTGCGGTCCGAAAGAATGTTGCGCGGGCGAATAAGCAGGTCTATATTTTGGGTGGGGCAGCGGCGATCGTTGGCTTTGTTATGATGATGATCGGGGCTGAAAAGAAAATTGCCTCATAAAAAGGAGGAAGACAATGAAACGAATTTTTTTGGGAACCTTGATCTTTGTTTTGGGTCTGGCCTCATTGGCTTTTGCGCATTGTCAGGTCCCGTGCGGGATCTATGATGACCATTTGCGCATCCATCAGATGGAGGAAGATATTCAGACAATCGAGAAATCCATGACCATGATCCTGGAGCTCTCCAAAGCGGAAGAGGCGAATTATAATCAGATCGTGCGTTGGGTGAATAATAAAGAGGATTACGCCAAGTCCATATCCGATACGGTCGTCGAATACTACATGGCTCAACGCTTAAAGCCGATCGCCATCGGTGACGCGGGCCATGAAAAATACATCAGAGAATTGAAACTGCTTCACGAGATCCTGGTCCTGGCCATGAAGGCCAAGCAGACGACGGACCTGGGGACCGTTTCGGCGCTTAAGTCGACATTGGCGGATTTTGAACGGTCGTATTTTGAGGGCGAGGCGCAAGTTCCCGTGGCTCCCTGAGCTCTGAAATTGATAGAAAGAAGATCTATGCGAAGTTTCGCGTGTGCGGTGTTTGCTTGTCTTTGCTGGAGTGCGGCGGTGTTCGCCGGCACCATGCAAAAAGAGAAGGCCTTCCGGCCTCCGGAGGGGAAGACCTGGCTTTTTATCGGCCAGAATAAAGAGTCGATCGACGCGTATGCCAAAGCATTTGACGGGAAATTTTCCGGAGTGATGCTTTATACGTCTATTCAGGAATTGAGCGGCCTTGATTCTCCAGCCGATCATGGGGCGGGGGTTCATTATGGGGCGCATCTGTTAAAGAGGTATCCCGAAGCCGCCCTTCAAATCGGGCTCTACATGGTGGATGCGCTTGATGAGGTCAATCGCGGGGAATATGACGATCATATCGTTAAGCTTGCCCGATGGGCCGGCTCCACAAAGCGCCCGGTCTTTTTGCGGATCGGTTATGAGTTTGATTTTTCTGATAACCGTTATGATCCTCGCCAATATCAAAACGCTTTTCGCAGGATCGTCGATAAATTTCGTTCCCTTAAGATTGAAAATGCTGTGTTCGTCTGGCATTCAGCCCTTCCTCCTAACAGAAAGGCCGATATGATGGCATGGTATCCGGGGGATGAATACGTGGATTGGTTCGCGGTCTCTTTTTTTACGGTGAATCAGTTCAAGCCTGCTGAGGAGTTTGCGCTTCTGGCAAAGCAGAGAGGGAAGCCGTTCATGATCGCTGAGGCGACACCGTTCGCGGCCATGAGCGTGCGCAGCAAGCTTGACTGGCTTAAGAAATATTTTCGTTTGATCGAAACAACGAACGCTCAAGCCGCCTGTTATATCAACACGGACTGGGATTCTCAACCGATGTTCAAAGGCCAGGGCTGGGGAGATTCACGGCTTGAACGATCTGCCGAGCTTAAGGAATTCTGGATTTCTGAGATCCGTAAAGCCCGTTTTGTTTTTGATCAGGGAGATGGGCGGAAATGAAGAAGATCCTGCACATGAGCGATCTGCATGTCGGATATCAAGATTTCGACCTGAGGTTCCGCCGGTTGATCGATGCGGTCATTGCGCAATACTGTGATGAGGCATCGGATCTCGTGGTGGTGATAACGGGTGATCTGGCCAATAATGCCAACAAGGTGGAAAGTTTTCGTAAGGTCAAACAGAGCCTGGAGGCCTTGCGACAGGCCGGGTTCGCGCACATTCTGGTCGTCCCCGGGAACCATGACCATGGCACCGGAAAATTAACTGATGAGAAATTTGGAAAGATCTTTCAGGAAATCTTTTACGGCCGTTCGGTCGAATTCCCGAAGCTGGACATCATTGATGGGATGGCGTTCTTGGGTTTGAATTCCATGGAGGAAGAACTGCATTGGTATGACCGGTTTTGGGCCGAGGGGGACCTGGGGATGCCGCAGCTCCGCCGGCTGGAAAAGGTCCTTCTGAGCCCGGAAGTACGCATCTGTAAAAAAAGGGTCATTTATCTGCATCATCATCCGTTCAAGTGGCGGCCCTTTCATGAACTTAAGGATTCCAAGGAGCTCAAAAAAGTTCTGATCGCTGCAATGAATGAAGGCGTGTCGATTGATGCGCTTTTGTTCGGCCATAATCATCAGGGCAAGGCGCACAACGGGGAATGGGGGATCCCCCGCTGTTATGACGCAGGGACCGCGACTCTAAAACCCCGCCCAAAATATTTGGACTGGTTCCATTGGTATCAAATCCAAGCTTCAACAAGGATCATCGATCTTGCCAATGACGATGTTTCATCAGACAGTGTTTTCTTTTTTAACGGCATGACAGGAGCGGGCCATGAAAAGGCAGAGTGAGGGCGGATCGGCGAGGGGTGTGGACCTTCGGCATCTTCCGGTTGAGTTCAATGATGTTAACAGCGCCGGATGGCTGGGCCCTTTTATCATGCTTTTTGCTTTTGTTTGGGGAGGAGGACCGACGGGGTTTCTTGTTCAGAACATTCTTAATGGAACCTTTGAACCGGGCATGCTTCTGGTCCTTTTTTTTACGGTCCTGGGCGCGGGGTTATTTATCTTTGGGTTTGTTTTGACGTTTCATAAGGAGAGATACCGGATCTCTTCGGAGGAGGTTTGTTGCACAACACAAAAGTTCAGACGGTCAGAGCAATGGCGAGAGCCCCTTGCGAATTATCAGGGGGTTGTCATGCGTTCGGAATATCATAAGCGTTCGGGCAGACATGGGTCCTCATATACGCTCTATATTGTTGAGCTTAGACATCCTCAGCATGAAAAAACAGTTTTATTATGCCAGTCACGGTCCGACCGGTCTGTGCGCCGGATCTGGGAGGACAGCGCCAAGGCGTTGCGAAAAACAGCAATGGAATATGTGGACGGCAAACTTCATACGCGTGAGCCGGAGGATCTGGATAAATCCGTTCGGGACCTGATGCAGGAAGGCAAAGTCAAGTGGGAGGATGTCTCGTTGGATGTGCCGCCGGATGGGGTCCGGCTTGGGTATGACCAGGGGTCTTATGTGTTTACGGTCTCTCATTGCAATGCTCCGTGGCCGGTCATGAAAGTCCTGGGCTTGATCGTGGCAGGATTGATCGCGTTGCTTACTGTTACGGGGATCTATTTTATCGCAGGATTGGCGGCGCTGGCTGTTTTGTGGCAGATCTTTTGGCTTTACGGTGTTAAAACAGAGCTGAAAGTGAACTCTCAAAGAATTGAGAAGGCTTTTCTTTATCCGTGGGGAAAAAGCGGGACGGCTGTTCTGGAGGCGGGCCGGATCGAAGGGATCCAATTCAAGTCGTCAGCCGATAATCGAGGAGGGTCCAGGGATAAGCTGGTGATCACAACAGACCAGGAAGGGATGGTCAGGATAAGCACAGGCTGGATCACGAACGAGACCCTTGAATGGCTGCGCAGCGCGATGCTGAAAGCCCTATCGTTGTAATAGAAAGCAGAAGGCTTTTTATTTTTTCCGTCCGGCGACCTTGACCACGGCCTGATATTCGCAAATGGCGCCGTTCCGCACGGACCCCCGCTGTTGAATGACCTCTACAAAATGGACATCCCATCCTTGGGCCGCCGCGTCGTTGACGGCATTCTGCACTGCTTGCGAATAACCTTCTTTGGAAGTTCCAATCAATTCGATGATCTCAAACATGGTATTTTTCTTTCGTGTGTTTTGAAGTTGAGAGGTATCATAGCATAGTTTGCTTATAAGGGTCAACACGGCTTGGTCCGCAGGATAGTTATTGCTCTGGCTTTCTGCTAGGGGTAAAATGTTTAGGGTCGTTTAGGTTATTCCATTTCGATAAGCGGGCTAAGATGCAAATCAAAGGTTTCTTGATCAAGGAGGGAGAGATGAAAAAGGGACATGTATCCTGGGTGGCGGCTGTGCTGCTGATCGCGGCGCTGCTGGTCATGAATTATCAAAACAATCCATCATTCGCCCAGAGTGAATCAGGACGTTATTTGATGGCATCCCCTAACAGCGGAGTTTATATTTTTGACACGCAAACGGGGAGCGTTTATTACACAGGTTTCAATGTTGAACTTTCCAAGGTAGGAACGATTCCGAAATAGAAGGGTTTTTGATCGGTGCTCATGGATCAGCGGCTGTGGAAAGGATTAAATGCCGGGCCCCGGAAGGGGTCCGGTATTTTTTTGAATTTCTGCAATAAGGCATTCGGGGCGATGTTATACTGTTTTTATAAAGACATTTTTTAAGAACAGGGTCGTCAAAAAAGGGGGGCCACATGAACAGTGATGTGATGAATAAAATCATTCTAACGGCAACGATGGCTGTTCTTGTTGTTCTTGAATTTTTTGCTTTGGGGGTCGACAGTCATTTTAAATATGATTTTATTTGTCTGGTCATTTTGTTGTTCGTTATTTACGGACTAAGAAAGAAGCTGTTCTTGCATTGGGCGCATTTTTTGCTGTTCTGTATATTTCTTGTCGTCCATGATTGGGGTGTTTTTGGCGCCTATCAATGGTATCCAATGGGGATGGAATATGATTACTGGGTCCACGGGTTTTTCGGTGTGATCGCGTCTATGATCATTCTGCGCGCGTTGCGCTTGTGCAAATTCAATTTGAGCACCAAGACCAGAGTCCTTCTTGTGATCACGATCACCCTGGGGCTTTCCGCCGCCCATGAGCTGTATGAATTTGCCGGGGCGATCCTTTTGGGGGAGGGAGAAGGGGTTCTTTTTATCGGGGCCGGGGATCTGGATGAATGGGATACTCAGAAGGATATGCTGAATAATTTAATAGGCGCTGTTTTGGGGCTTGTTTTTTATGGGGGTATTACGCGGATCTTTCGAAAACCGGATGCGCAGTGGAGCTTATAGGAGAAGACGCGCCTAAGGCAGGATGGGGGCGTGTCGTTCCCAGAAAATAACCTTTGGAATATCGGTATTATCGATATACGGCCCCCGGACAGGATCTTTCCCCTTGATGTTTTGAAGATAGAGTTGGCAGCCTGCTCCTTTCGCAAAGAAGGGCACGAGCGAGTTGCTATGCTCTGAGGTGTTCCATTGCATCTCGGGGATCGTGCCGGCGCCATTGGTGATAAGTTCATTCCATAAAGGTTTTTCATTTTTTGCGCCGGAGCCGGGGCCGGTCAGATAACCGGTCTCATGGTCTGCTGTGATGATCAATAATGTTTCGTTCCAGGAACTGTTTTGCTCTATCCACTGATGAACAATGTCAACTGCGGCATGAAAATCGAGTTCTTCCTCGACCATTCGTCCGGATTGGTGCTGATGGCTGGCCCAATCGGCAGCTCCGCCTTCGATCATCAGGACAAAACCTTGGGGGTCTTTGCTGAGGATGTTCAGCGCCGCGGCGGCCATTTCAGCCAGGGTGGGGATATTCTGGTTCATGGCGACCACGTAAGGGGCGGCATGGGAGTCGCCTTTGCGGCCTTGTTGCAGGGTTGTGTTGACCCGGGGGATCCCTAAAAGGCGCTTCGGTGTCTCTCCCTGGGCCATGGATCTAAAATCCAAAAGGCTTTCGATGAGTATCCACGGGTCGTTCACGCCGTCCCCATCGGCATCATTCCCCACCTTTTGGGAGGGGTCCAGAAGGTCCTTCCAAAGGGCCTCTCCGCCGACATAAGTGTAATTTTGAGAAGAATATTTACGCGACCCGTCATTGTGAAAGAAAGGGTGCCCGCAGCCCATGATCACGTCCAGGCGGCTGTTCAAGAGCATTTCCTGGGCGATCTTTTCATAATTGTTGCGGGATGCGTTATGGATGCTGAATCCTGCCGGCGTGGAATGGCTGAAAGAGACCGAAGTCACGATCCCGGTCGCCTTACCGACATCTTCAGCCCGTTCCATCAGGTTTTTGAGGTGAGCGCCGTCGATTCCCACGCCGATGGCGCCATTCTCGGTTTTTTCACCGGTTGACATGGCAGTGGCAGATGCGGCAGAATCGGTGGAAAGGGAGGTTAGAACATATGAAAAATCCTCCCATGCCAGTTGCGGGTCGTAATGTCCTCCGCGGCTTTCATGAGGAAATGTGCTCATAGCCATTTTGACAGGAAATTGCTGGCAGGTCAGCTGGTCAGGTTTGCCGTGCTGGTAAAGGCTGGCTGCTTGAAAATGGTTGAATCCGGATCCGTCAGCGATCATGATAATGACATTTTTGGGGCTGGCAAGGTCCTGCGCTTTGCAAAGAGGACTGTTGAAAAAAAGAAAAGCCGCGGCAGAAGCTGAGAAAAACAACAATGTTTTGGCCCTGACGGGCGAAAAAAACATTATCACAAAGATATTTTTTGGTCTTGTATTCATTTTTCCGGGCTTTGTTAAAACGGTGAAAAAGACATAATATGTATATCATGAAAACAGTTCCATGCCCATCTGAATTACGGAATAAGCGGCGGCTGGTCAGATGAATCGTCCTTGCTCTGTTTTGCCTTTCAGGGTAGAATAAAGCGTTTTCGGAAATCATAAGTGAGGTGTTATGGTTGAGCAGAATAATACGGTTCTGGTCATCGACGGCGATGATGTTTTGCGCGCGCAGTACGTGGCCTGGTTGAGAGGGTTAGGTTATACTGTCCATGAGTCATCCAACGGAGAGGATGGAATGTGCCGGGCCCAGGAGGTCTTGCCAGGATTGGTGGTTGTCGATGCGTTGGCCCCCAAGCTTGACGCCGGGCAGCTGATCAAAAAAATGAGGGGTTCGGCATTCGGAAAAGACGTGCGTTTTATCGTGCTGAGCGTCCGGGAGAAGATGCGTGAATATTTTGATCTGATCGGAGTCGATGGATTTTTGGAAAAGCCGGTCAGTCAGGATGCGTTTGTGCGGGAGGTCCGGGATGTTTTAAACTGTTCTCCGTTGGGACGCGGACAAGGGTACAAGAGGGTTTTGCTGGTAGGGCGTTTTGAAGAGTGTATCCAGTCCATGCGTCAGGAATTGGAGGCCCAAGGCTGTCACACGGATTTTGTTCTTTTCGGAGACCAGGTGATATCAAAGGCGGTCATGTTCCTGCCCAATATCATTATTATGGAAAGCCGGATGCTGGATATGAGCTCAAATTCGATCATTCGGATCTTAAGGCAGATGCCGCAGTTTAAAAAGATCCCGATCCTGATCTTCAATTATTTTCATGAAAGTGAGCTCGAGAATAACAGGATCCCGCAGGAAGAGCTGGCCATGTCGTTATATGTCCGGACCTGTCTGGACGAAGGGGCGACGGAAAGCCTGGGACGTTACGAGCCGCAGAAGTTCCTTGAAATGGTCAATAAATACCTGAAAAAGGGAACGGTCGTGATCGTGGATGATGATGAAGGCACGGCGAGGATCCTGCGGCGTGGGCTGGAGCGAGAAGGCTATCAGGTTTTTGCGGCCAGGGACTCAAAAGGCGGGATGGATATGATCCAGCGCCTTTTGCCAAGCCTGATCGTCCTGGATGTCGTGATGCCTCAGATTGACGGGTATCAGCTTTTGGAGACACTCAAAAAAGACGCCAGAAGCCGCCATATTCCGGTTGTTATGCTGACCGTTAAGCAGGAAGAAGCGGATATTCAGCGGGCTTTGGACTTGGGAGCGGAAGATTACGTGATCAAGCCCTTTTATATGGCGTTGTTTTTGCGGCGTATTCAAAATGTTCTACGGGCGGCGAAGTAGGATGAAATTAGGCCTTTTTGAGCTGATTTAAAATATTTTTTGACAAACATGATTTTTTATTGCATAATTATAGCCGATGGAAGGACTAGATTTACCGCGAGGTAGTCATGCCTTGCGGTTTTTTTTCGGCCGCGGTCGGCCAAGGGGCCTTCCGATCACAGAAACAAAGTAACAAGGAGTTAGAAGGTGGAACAAGCAACAGTCAAATGGTTCAACGACAAGAAAGGGTATGGTTTTATCGCCCTTGAGTCAGGTAAGGAAGCGTTCGTTCATTTTAGCGTGATCGAAGGCAGTGGGTTCAAAACTTTGGCCGAGGGCGAACAGGTCCAGGTCGAAGTGGAAGAAGGCCCCAAAGGACTGCAGGCCAAGAAGGTCTTAAAGCAGGGATAAGGAATTTTCGCGTCGACGATATCTTATCAAAAAGCGCTCTTTTTAAATAAAGAGCGCTTTTTTCTTTGACAAAAAAAAATAAAATAAATGCATGAAAAATAAAAAATTTGTGGTTGAATATAATTAAGGTATTGACAATTTTTCTAATTTTGATATTTTTATTTTTAAATATTTTTTCATTGAGGCATAGTTCTAACAATTTTTAAGTATGTGTCCCACCATGGGCCATCAGAAAAGGAGCACAAATGGAAAGGCTTGAAAGTACTTGCCTTAAAACACGGCCGGCCGCCTCAAACCTCAAACGCCGTGCAGTCGTGCAGGACAATGTCTGGGGGATTGCCAGCAGCATCGATATCTACAACTGCAATCCTGAAACGATCCGTGACGCGGATAAGATCCGTCAGTTTGTCGTCGAGCTTTGCGACCTGATCGAGATGAAGCGCTTCGGAGAGACATTAGTCGTGCACTTTGGGGAGGAAGAACGAGTCGCCGGTTATTCCATGGTTCAGCTGATCGAGACTTCTTTAATTTCGGCCCATTTTGCCAACCTGACGAACGCTGTGTATTTGGACGTCTTCAGCTGCAAGCCTTATGACACGCAAGTTGTCGAGGAGTTTGCACGCAGCTTCTTCGGCGGAACACATTGCATCACGAATGTGAACTACAGGCATTAGGGTATGTTGCGCGTTCGTTCGGAATCGGATCCTTCCACATGCCATAAGCTGTGGCAACAGATGGTCCCTCAACGCATGCTGGCGGATGACTGGGAAATCCGGGAGTGTTTTCATCGGCACTATCAACGGGATTTCTTTTTCATCGTGGCCGAAGATGACGGAAATCCCGTCGGGCTGTTCCCATTGTGTTTTGTTCCGGAGGAGAACTCTTACGTGTATTTTCCCGGAGAGGTCTGGCACGGCAAGACATGGATCGAACAGAACCGCCTGATCGCCCGGGACCAGAATGTTTTTGACCGGATGCTGGAATGGATGAACGGGCAGGGCCTGTCTTATCATTTGCGTTATCTTTCTCCCTCCGCATATGTCTGCCCGGAGCGTTTTCCGGTCGACGAGATCGGATACCTTTTTCATGCCGGAAATTATCAGCACGACATGGACATCTATTATTCGACGTTTTCCAGGCGTTCCATCAAGAGCATAAAGAAGGAAGTCGCTGCTTTTGAGGAGCGGGGGATGGAGTACCGGTTTGATGATCCGTCAGATTTCGACCTTCTGGTTAAGATGAATATCGAGCGTTTCGGGCAAGATTCCTACTACGCGGATGACCGTTTCACCGAGAGTTTTCGGGACATGATGCGGCTTCTTCAAAAAAGAGGCTGGTTTCGGATGGTCACGGTTCTGATCGAAGGAAAACCGGCTGCCACGGACATCGGAAGCGTTTATAACAATGTTTACACGCTTTTGGCCGGCGGGACAAGCGCGGATTTTGTGGGGATCGCTAAGGTTATCAATCTTTTCCACATGAAAAGGGCCTGCCAGGAACAATTTGGCGAGGCGGACTTTTTGTGCGGGGACTTCTCTTGGAAAACGATGTTTCATTTGACGCCCAGGCCCTTATATCTTATCTCCAATAAGATTGCAGACGCCTCGCCTGAAGGGGCTTAAGCGCCTTAAGGTGCTAAAAAGGATATTTCTGTGAATAGCAAACGGGTTGTTGTCGTCGGTACGACAGGGGACTATATCGGGACCCTCGAGGAACGGGCTCACGGCCGGATTGTCTTTTTGACCGATACGGATGAACGAAGGAAATGGACGGCTTCTGGTTCGCCGGAATTCTTGGAGGCGACCTGTTCGTTAGGGGACCGGTCTGCCGCTGTTAACATCCTCAAACATTATGTTGAGAAACACGGCGCTATTTTGGAGGGCGTGGCCTGTTTTGACTGTGAATCCTTAAGGCTTGCTTCGTTGATCGCCCGGGAGTTCTCCCTGGATTTTCCTTCAGAAGAAGCGGTTTTGCGTTGCCGTTCGAAATTTCAATCTAAAGAGATATGGTTAGAACAGGGCGTCGGATGCCCGCAGGCTGAGATGGTCTTGAGCGCGGAACAGGCCTCTTCCTTTTACCGCAAGGTCAACAGGCCGGTCGTTCTAAAACCGTTGACCGGCAGCGGGAGCGAGCTGGTCTTTTTATGCCGTGACGAGAACGCCTGCCGGCAAGCCTATGAATGCATTGCTTCCCATGTGAAGCGTCACCCTAATCAGCGGATGTTCGGCGCCGAAAGCTGCCTTGATCATTGCCTGCCCCATCAGGCGGTCACCGCTGAGACATTTATCGGAGGAGACGAATACAGTTGTGATTTTGTTCTGGAGGGCGGCCATGTTGACATCATCCGCTTGTCTAAGAAGATCCCGTTTAAAAGTTCGACGTTCGGGACCATCCTGGCGTATGAGGTGCGGGCCCAGCTTCCGTTTGGTCTAAACGAGAAAGATTTGTCTGCCCTTTTGGCCAAAGCGGCAACAGCCTTAGGTTTAAAAAGGACCATGGCCATGGTCGACCTGAAGATCGAACACGGAAAGATCTATCTGCTTGAGCTTACACCGAGGCCGGGTGGAGATTGCCTTCCTCCGCTGATCGAAGAAAGCAGCGGTTTTGATATTCTTCTGGCGGCGCTGGATTTCGCGCAAGGTAAACGGCTGCTTTTTCCGGAGCGCAGAACATGGCGGCCTTTGGTCGGTGTTCAGATCTTCGCGGACCGGGCCGGAACGGTCGAAAAGCTGTCTGCAGAAAAGGCGTTACAGGACCCGCGCGTCGTCAAATGCCATTTCAAGCGCGAGAAGGGGCACGTGGTGAACCTTCCCCCGGATGATTATGATTCCCGCAGCCTGGGATATCTGATCTTCGAGCCTTCAGCAACGGCTGACCTGGAAAAACAGAGCATGGAACTTTTAAATAAACTCCATATTGATATTAAGGTCTAGATATGAGCGAACAGGATTGGATAAAAAAAGGCGATGCCATAATGCGTCACGAGACCCCGCGGCTGGACCCGGAGAAGCTCAAGGGTTTTGTTGACCGGTTCATACAGCAGAAGGACCGTTTTTTAAAATGCGTCGCGGCCAATGGATCGCCTCTTTATGCCTTTGATGAGACGGCTTTGGTCAAGCGCGTGCAGGAATTTCGCGGAGCCTTTGAAAAGGTTTTTAGCGAAATCCGTTTTTTTTACGCGATGAAAAGTAATTCCCATCCGTTCATGATCAGGACATTGATAGCTCAGGGTTGCGGGATCGATGTTTCAAGCGGGGAAGAGCTCAAAAAGGCGCTGGCGCATTCTCCCCAAGAGGTGGTCTTCAGCGGGCCCGGCAAGACCGAAGATGAACTTGAACTTGCCTGCCGTAACGCGAAGATCGTGACGGTCCTGATCGATAGTTTTGGCGAACTCAAACGCTTGTCCTCGATGGCTGCGCTTACCGGCGTGAAGATCCGCGCCGGCGTGCGTTTGACCGTGGATGAACGAGGTCTGTGGCGCAAATTCGGGATCCCTTTAAAACGCCTGTCAGCTTTTTTTGAGGAGGCGAAGCGTTGCCCGCAGATCGATCTTTGCGGCATGCAGTTTCATACCAGTTGGAACATGGATGCCTCTCAGCAGACGGCATTTTTAAAGCGCTTAGGCGAAATCTTGGCAGGATTTGACAAGGCGGACCTTAAGCGGATCCGTTTTCTGGATATCGGCGGAGGTTATTGGCCTTTTGAAGGCGAATGGCTGCAGCCGGCAGCGACTCCGGAAGGAAAATTGAAGGAATGCCTGGAATCTTCTCATGGGTTCGTGGATGGTCTGGACCACCGGTGTGTGGATGCCTTGCCGATCGATCGCTTCGCTACGGCCCTTTCAGAGGCGTTAAAGGCCTATATTTTTCCCCATGTCCGTCCGGTGATCTTTTGTGAGCCGGGGAGGTGGATCTCTCAAGCCGGCATGCACATCCTTTTGCGCGTGGTCGACAAGAAGGATGACCAATTGGTGATCACCGATGGCGGCATACAGGCTGTCGGCTGGGAGCGTTTTGAGCATGATTATTTTCCGCTCATCAATCTAAGCCGGCCAGCTTTAAAAGAACGCGAGTGTTTAGTATGCGGATCATTGTGCACACCGCATGACCTTTGGGGATATTCCTACTTCGGGCAGTCCATTGAAGTTGGAGATGTCCTGTTGCTTCCCACTCAAGGGGCTTATACCTACAGCTTGCGGCAGGAATTCATTAAGGCGATCCCTAAAGAAGCGTTTTTGGAACCTTAAGGTCGTGAGGATATAAAATGCGCCTTTTTGCTGGAGGTTGCAGAATGCACACTTCAAAGAATTCAAATTTGTGTTCTTCAAAAGCCTTTGCGTCATTACTTGGGTTATTGATTGCCATCCTGCTCTGCCTACTCTTATATTGGGTTTTGCTTAAACCCGGTCCTGCCAAGGATCCTTCTGTTGCGCGAATAGAAAGAGAATTTAAAGAGAATCAATTGCCTGTCCCGGTTGACACGTCGAGTGCCATATCAACGTATCATTCTGTGCTGGAAAAGGTTAAATCAATAGAGGCACAGAACATTCAGCGTGGCGATGGCCTGATGAAAGAGATTGAAGACCTGAACCAGGAAGCATATTCAGGCCAACAATAGAAACGCAACCATTTTATTTCTAAATATTTACAAAGATTCAGTTTTTTTATGTGTAATCCTTGACAACGGTGTATCAGTGTATTATGCTTATAATACACTAAGCGGTTTCAAGGAGCAGTAAATGGTTTTAGACCCAAAAACAAGTTTTTCTATATCCACATCCTCTGGTGTTCCCATCTACCGCCAGATCATGGATCAGATCAAGATCCATATTGCTTCCGGCAGACTTAAAGAAAATGATTTTCTTCCTTCCGTGCGTCAGATCGCCAAAGAATTGGAAGTGAACCCTATGACCGTTTCGAAAGCCTACTCATTATTGGAGACGGCCGGGCGGATCGAAACGGTCCGCGGGCAAGGCATGCGCGTTAGGTCCGTTGAAGGGGCCGCAACGCCACTGCAGGACCGCAATGAACAGATAGCGCCTTTATTGAAGGAAATCATCGGCAAGGCCAAACAGATCTCTTTGAGTAAAGAGGAATTGATCGATACGATCAGAACGCTGTGGGAGGACCAACAATGAACGTTCCTATTATTGAGTGTCGGGATGTCAAAAAGGCTTTTGGAAAAAAAGAGATCCTTAGCGGTTTGTCGCTGGACATTCCAAAGGGTTCGGTTTTCGGGCTTTTGGGAAAGAACGGCGCCGGAAAGACGACGCTGATCAAACTGCTGGTCGGCCTTTTGAAGCCAGATGCCGGGGCTCTTTCTGTTCTGGGGGAAATGCCCTGGCGTTTTAGCGATGAGGCCAAGGAGCGTTTTGGTTATGTCCCTCAACGGGAAAAACTTTATCCGTGGCTGACGGTGCGGCAGTTGATCGATTACGCAGGGTCATTTTATCGGCATTGGAACGAGGGATTGGTGGATGAACTGGTCCGTCAGTGGAGGCTCAATAACCATGAAAAGATCGGCGTCCTATCCGAGGGAGAGGCGCAGAAAGTGGCGATCATCCTGGCGCTCGCCCATGAGCCGGAATTGCTGATCCTCGATGAGCCGGTGGCGAGCCTTGACCCATTGGCCCGGCGGGAATTTTTAAAAACGATCCTTCATTCGGTGGCGGACCGCCAGTGCACGGTCTTTTTTTCGACTCATATCACATCAGACCTCGAGCGGGTGGCGGATCATGTGGCGCTGATCAATGAAAGCCGGGTCTCATTTTGCGGGGAACTTGATGATTTGAAGGAGCGGGTTAAGCGTATCCGTCTTCCGGGCCAGAAGCTCTCGCCGGGACAGCTCCAAATGGACGGCGTGCTGGCCTGTGAAGAGACGCAAGGTGGCCTGGTCCTGACCGTTTATGACCACCGGGGAGAGGTTATCCAATCATTTCATAACCGTTTTGGTCAAGGGGTGCAGGTCGAACATTTGAACTTGGAAGAGATCTTCTTGGAGATGAGCCGATGAGGTCGCCATTTTTAAAGATCGTTCAGTTGTATTGGCAAAATATGGGCTTTCGTCTTTTATTCCTCGCCCTGGTCTTGAGCGCGGCCGTTTCCAAGATCGCTTACCACATAGGATTTCTTGTCTACGCGGAGGAATTTTTCAACCTGATGTTTGTGGTGATGCTTTGGCTCGCGTTTCATTTGGGGATCGTCATCAAGCGGCAGTTCGCTCAGTATCAGTCAAGCGTGTTTCCGCGTTACCGGCTGTATCACTTGGCCGGCATGGTCTGTGTTTATTTGATCGTCATTGGTCTTTCGGTCTTGTGGGGCCAGGGGATGATCCTGGATTTGCCGTGGCTTCCACACCAATCCATGGCAGGAGTCTGGGGCAGCTGTCTTCTGGCCTCGCTGATCGTGATCGGAGTCGGATATTTTTCGACGGGAAGGGTGGTCCTTTACGGTTATTGTCTTCTTTTGGTCCTGTCTGCTTTCGGGGCGCAAATCACGGATATTTACAGGGAATTCCCGTTTCTGGTCTTTGTCCCGTTCTGTTTTTGGGCGGCGGGGCTCGTGTTCTTTCTTTGGCGCTTGTCGCATTTGAATGAGGAGTCCTTTGAATACCCCTATCTTTTGAGCTGGCCTCCTCAGGCGAGCTCAGGGTGGCAGGGCCGGCCGGCGGGGGCCAAGGATCCCTGTTTTGAAAAAGCGGTCCGACCCTGCAGCGGGCGTAAATATTTCGAGTGCGCCACGGTATGGTGCCGTATCCGCCATTGGAAAAATTCCGACGGGGAAGGCCCTAAGTTGATCTGGTCCATGGCCTGGGCCGTGTTGGCGATCTATGTTCTGACATTTTTTGAAGTTTCCTGGATGAGCGACTGGCTCAAAAACGTCTACGGCAATTTTTTGATCTTCGTGGTCACGCCGCTGGTCTTGGTGACGGTCAGTTATTATAAGCGGTTGATCTTTTGGGGATATGACGTGGTCCGGCCGGTGAGCCGCAGCCGTTATATGAAGGACCATATCGTGAGCGTATGTTTGGAAGCGTTTTGGTACTGGGTCCTGACCGTTCTGGTCCTGGGAGTTGTTCCGTCGCTGGTCTTTTATGTTGATGCGCTGGCCTGGCCGCAATTTTGGGGGTTTTTCGTTCTTTCAGGAAGCTTATTGTTCTTGACGCTGGCGGTCGTGGTCTCCATGGTTGCCAGTGAAAGCACGGTATCGTTCATTGTTAACGCCGGGCTTTTGTCGGGGATCGTGGCAGTGTTGTTTGGTGTTTCGGCGGAGATGACGGTTCAGAGTTATATCCTTTGTTGTTGGGCCTGCTTGGCCAGCGGGCTCATTTTCATAAAACGCGGTTACCATGCATGGTGCGAAAAAGAGTATGTTTAACAATTCAGTACCATGAAGGAGGTGCGTCATGACTCAGGAAGCCATACGCAAAGTGGTGAAAGCCTTAGGGTTGGTCGCCTTTACGGTCGGCGGGTTCGGGTCGGCCTTGTGCGTTCCGTATGCCCTTACGACCGATTTGGTTTTGATCGCTACAGCCGGGATCTATTTTGTCGCCGGCGGGATCATGATCGTTGGCGGGCTTTTGACCTATGCGGTTCTTATTAAAGATGAAGCATAACAAACGACACTAAGGCACTAGGGCACTAAGAAAGTGAGAACGTGAAAAGTGAAAAGCAAAACAGTGAAAAACTTTTTGGTTTCAAGCTTTCTGGTGTCCCAGTGCCTTAGTGTCACAGTGTCTGGAGTTCAAGAGTTATTTTGAGAGGAGGCAACATGTCTCATGTCATTGAAGTTAAATCGTTGCGGATCGATTACGATGAAACGACAGCGGTCCACGATCTGACTTTTAACATTGAGAAGGGGCAGATCTACGGGTTTGTCGGCCCTAACGGGGCGGGCAAGACGTCAACCATTAAGGCGATCGCCGGGGTGCTGGAGCCGACGTTCGGAGAAATTTATCTTTGCGGCCTGGACCTTGAGACCAAACGTCAGGATGCGCTGGTGCGCTTGGGGTATATGCCGGATTTCCCGCCGGTGTATGAAAGCCTGAGGACCTGGGAATATCTGGATGTCTTTGCGGCTGCCTACGGCATTGATGCGGATGCGCGGCCGAAGAAGGTCGGAGAGTGGCTGGAAAAGGTCAGCCTTTCGGGCAAACGCGAAGAACTGGTCAAAACACTTTCGCGCGGAATGCGGCAGCGGCTGGTCCTGGCGAAAACGCTTCTTCCGGCGCCTGAAATTCTGCTCTTGGATGAACCGGCCAGCGGACTGGATCCGGCAGCCCGCCGGCAAATGCGGGACCTGCTTAAAGAGGCGGCGCAGGGCGGAGCAACGATCCTGATCTCAAGCCACATTCTATCGGAGTTGAGCGATTTTTGCGACGCGGTCGGGATTTTAGAAAAAGGGAATCTTGTCGTGTCCGGGTCTCTCGAAGATATTCGCCGGCGGGTAGGGAGCTCGCAGAAACTCGTGATGAAGTTTTTGGATCATGAGCACAGCGTCCACGCGTTTTGGGCGCAAGTCGATCAATGGCAGATCCCGCGGAGTTTTGTGTCAGAGGAAGCCGGAAAATTCAGAATCGAGTTTCCGCATGACGAAGCAGCCGGCACTGAATTTTTGAATCAGTTGGTGGCACGCGGCGCGCGTGTTAAACATTTTGAGCTGGAAGCCGATGACATCGAGGACATTTTCTTCAAGGTCGGGGCAAAGGAGGTCTCATGAACATCATGAATTTGAAAAACAACGCGCTGTTCTTAAGCTGCTGGCACGAACGCAACCGTCCGGTTCAGCTCATTTGTTTCGGGATCATGATCCTGAGCGTTTTATTTTTGGGCTATTTGAGCGTGGCCATGGGTTACGGCTATGACCGGACGCCGCTCAAAGTATTTAAGGATTTTTTTGCGGTGGTCATAGGCCTGCAGGCCCTGATCCTGCTGGTTCAGGCACCGCTATTCGCCTGGCATATGGGTTCCCGTGAGAAAACATCCGGGACTCTGGATTTTCACCGCAGTTCGCCGGAAGATGTTTTTGAGAAAATTTTTGGATTGATTCTGGGAAGCACCTGTGTGGAGTGGGTCCTGTGCGCGTGTTTTTTCGCGCTGGAGATTTTGTTTACCCTTCATCCGGAAATCCCATTTGAATCCGTGCTCCTGTTTAATCTTTCGCTTATAGCATCGGGGATCTTTCTTCACACAGCGTGCGTGACGCTGGGGATGCTGTCCTCCAGCAAGAAAAGAGGGGTCTCGGGTTTGGGCCTGTTGATCTTTATCTGGTTTTTGGGGCCGGCGGTCTTCGGGGTGATGTCCTGGGCGCCGTCGTTTATGACCTACCTGTTCGGTCTTTCCGGGTTTAAGTACCTGTTTCCGGATTCTTTCGAACAGGTATCCGGACATTTCTTTACGTTCACCCTTCCGGTTATTGCGCTGCAGGCCCTGATCCAGGCTCCGCTCACGCTTCTTTTTGGTAATGGGATGCTGCGCATGTTCTCAAAACCCAACAGCCCGGCATGGTCCAAAGAAGATATCCTGCGTTTTTGTTTTTTTATTCTGTTTTTAACAACAGGGTTTTTTATCGCTGAGTATACGCATCTTTCAGAAGAAACCATGAGCAGTTATTATTACTGGTCGTATAACTATTACGCCAATCCGGTTGAGCAATTCATTCAGTCTCACGTTTGGCGTTTTGTGATCTCGTATGTTTTGATGGGAGTGGTGATGAGCGCGTTTTTTGTCCCCACGTATTTTAAAAGTTCAAAATATGAGGTTCTCAAAAGGCTCGGCAAGATCAAGACGTCTCATGTGTTTGATGACGGATATTCCGGCTGGTGCGCGGTTCTCGCGTATTCCGTCAGCGGCGTGCTGCTGTTTTCCTTTTATTTGGCAGCGCTGGATTATTTTTCTCTACAGGCCGTGGGAGGATGTCTGCTGGTCATCAGTTATGCGGTGGGCTTCGCGGGATTTTTGGAGTTTTTCCGTTTAAGCCGTTTCCGTCAGAATAAGATCTTTTTTGTGACGGTGATGATGTCCTGGTGGGCTTTTATTCCATGGATCATCGCCCTGATGTTCAGCTTGCATGGCGGCGATCATATTTCGGTGTTGTCGATGACCCCTTTTGTCGGGGTCCGTCACGGGGTTTCCTTGATCCTTAATGAGATCCGCGTGATCAGCATGGAAACGATCCTGACACCATGGATCATCGCCTTTTTGATGTGGGTGCTGGCCGTGAAAGAACGCCAGGCCCTGGAGGTGAAGGTTGAAAGGACCTTGAAAGCCGATAACAGGCCCTGATCGGCAAGCGGTAAGGAGATCAGAATGCGTCAATATCGCTGGCGGAAAATCGTAATCCGGTTTTTTTTGATCATCGGGTTTCTTTACCACGCATCCCCGGTGTCTTTCGCGGGGATCATGTTAAGGGCCAAGACGGTCGATTATTTTCATGATGTCGACGTCCAGGATGGAGACCTTATTTTTCAACACCTGCCCGGGCCGCTGACCCGGATGATCGTTGATGTTTCTCAAGGGACTTATTCCCATTGCGGCATCATTGTTGAGAAAGACGGGAAATGGTATGTGCTTGAAGCCATAGGCCCGGTCAAAGAGACTCCAGCCAATGAATGGATCGCCCGCGGGATCGGTGGGCGATTTACTCTTGTCCGGCTCAAACCGCAATATCGTCCTAAGTTGCCCGCGATCCTTAAGGCCGCCTATCGGTATTTGGGGCGTCCGTATGATGTCCAATATGAGTGGGATGACATAAAGATCTATTGTTCGGAACTGATCTATAAGGCGGTCTTGGAAGGGGCAGGCCTTTCAATGGCCGGTTTTGTCCGACTGGGAGATCTCCAGTGGCAGCCGTATGAAAAAGAGATCCGGTATCTGGACGGAGGGGGCCTTCCACTGGAGCGCAGGATGATCACGCCTGATGCCCTGGCGTTTTCCGAATATGTTGAAACCGTGTATTCGTCCTTTCCCGCCTATCAGACGCAAAGGGCGGTCTATAAAGTGGAGCTCTTGGAAGGTGAGTGGCGGGGGGACTTTACATTGTTCGGTTCTGTTCTGCCGGTCGCCATGTCCGTTGATCCCGGCCATGAGCTAAGGGGATCCGGGATCCAAAGAGGCGGGCTTTGCGAATTATCATTCCATGAAAGCCGGCTTCAGCGTTTTGAGGACGGCACGGGGGAATTCCGCTTTTTTTTGAAAACACAACAAGCGATCGACATTACCCTTGAAGGCCGTTTGGACCATTCCCTCGATTCGGTCCATGGCGTTTGGAAGGACCAGTTGGGATTTCACGGCACCTTTCACCTTTCCAAAACTCATTAAAATACCAGAAAATGTTTTTTATACCGGATTTTTAGGCCATAAAAAAAGTTGTCTTTCTGCGCGCTTAGTGATAAGGTGGAATGGGATTTGTGGGATGGACAGTAGGGAAGGTGGGGATCCATGGTAAAGTTCATGCACACCCGCATGATGATAACGATCGTTATCGTTTGGACTGTTTGGGGCTGCGGTCGTCAGCCTGTCCCGCAAGGTTATCTGGATGAAACGGCCAACGATGTTTATCAAGCCGTTCTGGGTTTTGAGAACGCGTCCCATAAGGCGGTCGGCCCATGTTTTCAGAGCGTCGGCAAGGAAGACTACGATCCCGGCGACAGTTTGGCCCTCTGTCGGGAAGCCCGCCAATTCCTCAATAGTATCGAGATAGACCAGAGCCTTCCGCCAAAGATCATCAGCCTTCTCAATGAAGCAAGAACCTCATTATTGATGAAAACGGAATATCATATTGAAGAAAGTCTTTACAATATCGGTGAGCGCGACACAATGCCGTTCTCGTTTGAGCGGGAGCAGGACAAGGTGGATGAGATCCTGAGCAGGGCCAAGAAAATAGCGCAACCGTAAGGAGTGGCGTGATGGATGATCCCAAGGCAGAGTTCGTTAGAAGGCGTTACGCGCTGCGCAAGAGGATCGTCTTCGGGCAGATAAACATTCCTCTGGAGGCGGCCATTTCTTTGGTCGGCCCGGATTGTGCGTATCATTTGTATTCTCAAAGAAGGGATGGCTCAACAAAGATCTGATCGGGGCTCGGACAATTCTGTGAGGGAAGGATGTTTAGAAAGGTTCGTTTTTCAAAGAAAGATTTTTTGCTCACCGGCTTGTTCCTGGTGCTGTTGACGCTTGTGGTCTGGGCAGGCGTCTATTTGACCTTTTTTCTGGAGGAGCGCGCCTTCAGTGAAAAGGTCCAAAGTGAGCAGAATGCGTTGAACCTTTTGGCGGATTTTTTCCGGGATGAGCTCAATGAGGCCAAGGATATTGTTGAGATCCTATCGACCTCACCAGCTTTGGTCGAAGGCCTTTCCGGCGTTGCGGAGGGCCATTCTTTAGAAAAGATCAACAAAGTCCTGGACCGTTATGTCAAGGCCGTGATCGGCGGTGTGGCGTATGTTATGAACAGGGACGGGGTCACGGTCGCTTCGTCCAACAGACACCAGCCGTTAAGTTTCGTCGGAAAATCATATAAATTCAGGCCGTATTTTTTGGAGGCGATAAATGGCAAGGCGTCTCAGTATTTTGCCCTCGGCGTGACGTCCAAAGAAAAGGGGTTTTATGCGAGCGCACCTGTCATGGACGGTTCAGGGCAGATCCGGGGCGTGGTTGTTATCAAAAAGGACCTTTCGAACCTGGGGCTTTTGCTTCAGGAAAAACCGAACACGTTTTTTGTTAATCAGGACGGGGTGGTCTTTCTGGCCGGCGACCCCGAGCTGTCTTTTCGCACCCTTTTTCCTTTGAGTTCTGAGAGGACAACGTCCCTTGAAGTGAGCCGCCAATTCGGGGAGAGTATCGGCCTTCCGCTCATGAGCGGGAACATAGAGCAGAAGAACGTCATTAATTATCGGGGAGAAAAGCGGGTCTATTTGCACCAGAGCGTTGGGTTCGGAGATTGGCAGGTTGTCGGCCTGATGTCTTTGAAACAGGTTCAGTTCTATCGTTGGGTCGGAGTGATGCTTACGGGTTTTGTGGCGGGCCTGCTGACCTTGTTCTTTATCATTTATTTTATTCAGAGCCGTTCAAGGGCGGTTATAGAACAGCAAAAGGAGCGGATGGAAGCGATCTTCAGTTTGACGCCAAGTGCGATCTTTACGGTCGATCCGGAAATGAAGGTGACCAGCTGGAACAAAAAGGCGGAAGAGATCACAGGCTACTCGTCGGAAGAGATTGTTGGCCAGAAATGTTTGATCTTTTCGGAATCTCCCTGCCGCGATCGGGACCAATGTCAGGTTCTGTCCGGAAGCTTCAAGGAGCCCGTGACCGGAAAAGAATGCACGATCTTGACCAAGGATGGTCAGCGGAAATGGATCACAAAGAACATCGATGTCCTCAAGGATGATCAGGGAGAAGTTGTCGGCGGAATTGAAAGTTTCGAGGATGTCACTGAGCGGCGGGCCATGGAAGAAGCCTTAAGGGAAAGTCAGGACCGGTATAATCTTGCCATGGAAGTGATCAGTGAAGGGGTTTGGGATTATTATCCTCAAGAAGAGAGGCTTTTTTTAAGTTCCGCGTGGTTTAAGATGCTTGGATATCAGGAGGGAGAGCTTCAGCAGGGTTACACGACGTGGCTCACGGTCCTCCATCCGGATGATGTTCTGACGGCTCAGAAGAATTTTCGTGAATTTGTCTTAAGCGGCAGGGATGATTATGAGGCTGAATTCCGGATGCGGGAGCGGTCCGGCGCCTGGAGATGGGTTTTTGCCAAGGGCAGGGTGATCGCGCGGGGCACGCAAGGGGAACCGCTCCGTATTGTCGGGACCCATACGGACATCACAAAGCGCAAAGAGGCGGAGGCTTTGAGGGAACGGGCGATGAACATGCGTTCTAAATTCGTTTCGACGGTCTCTCATGAATTGCGCACTCCATTAGGCCCGATCAAGGAGGGGATATCGATCGTGCTCGACGGATTAGTTGGCGCGGTAAATTTTGAACAACGGGGACTCTTGGAAGCCGCCCGCCGTAACGCGGAACGTTTGCACCGTTTGATCAATGACGTTCTGGATTATCAAAAGCTTGATTCAGGGGGATTCCAGTTCCGCTTTCAGCCGGAGGACATGAACGCGATCGTGGAAGAGGTCTGCAAGGATATGCGCCTCTTGACCGAGGAAAAAGGGCTTTCGCTGGATATACATTTGGACATGAATTTGACGAAGGTCCGTTGCGACAAGGACCGTATTGTTCAGGTCCTGGCGAACCTTCTGGGAAACGCCGTTAAGTTCACGGATGCCGGGGGGGTGACGGTCTATACAAGGCAGGGGCAGGGATGCGCGGAGATCGTGATAGCTGACACGGGATGGGGTATTCAGGAGTCGGATGTGCCTAAACTGTTCGAGAGCTTTACACAGGTCGAGGGCCGCCGCGGCCGGATCACGGGAAGCAGCGGCTTGGGCCTTGCGATCTGCCGTGAGATCATTCAGAGGCATGGCGGCAAGATCTGGGTTGAATCCGAATACGGCAAGGGTTCAGAATTTCATTTTGTGTTGCCGGTTTAGTATGAGAAAAGGAGAGATATGGGCAAAAGAATTTTGATCATTGATGATGAAACCGATGTGGTCATGATGCTGATGTACCGCTTAAAGGCTTCTCGCTATGAGGTCATTATGGCCGCGACAGGGAAAGAAGGCATTCAAAAGGCTGAAACGCAAAGGCCTGACCTGATCCTGCTCGATTATAAACTTCCGGATATCAGTTCTGCCGCGATCGTCGAAAGATTGAAATTTTCTTCGCAATTGGCCAGTGTGCCGGTGATCCTTATTACCGCCAGCGTTGAAGAGATCGCGGAAAAGGCCAAGGAATGCAAGGCCAGTGATTATATCGCCAAACCCATCGGCCCGGAAGAACTGATCCGCAAAGTCAAGGCGCAGCTTGGCGAATAATGCCTTGGTGCGTGCCGGCATGTAAGCCTTTTTGACATTCCTTATCGGTCTTTTAAAAATCCACTTATAAAAATGATGCGGGTTTTAATTCTTTTGTAAGACGCCGCGGGTGTTCTTTGACTAAATCATGGAGGGCTGAAGATGCGTTTAATGATCATGTCAGGAATGTTATTCTTTGTCCTGGCGACTTCCGTTTGGGCCCAGGGGGAGGAGGCGATGAAAGACAATCCCGCAGAAATAGAACTTTCGATCGCAACTTTTGCCGGAGGATGTTTTTGGTGCATGGAGTCGCCATTTGACAGGCTTCCAGGCGTGAAGGAGACCATTGTAGGTTACGCTGGCGGCCATGTCGGTAAACCCACTTATGAAGAGGTCTCTTCAGGAAAGACCGGCCACGCGGAGGCGGTCCAGGTCTATTTTGATCCCAATGAGATCTCCTATGAGGAACTTTTAGATGTTTTTTGGCGCAACATCGATCCAACAGCGCTCAATCGGCAATTCTATGATGTGGGGACGCAATATCGTACGGCTATTTTTTACCATAATGAAAAGCAAAAAAAGGCGGCTTTAAAAAGCCTTGAGGATTTTCAGCGCTCCGGGAAATTTGGAGGGCCCATTGTCACACAGATCGTGGCATTTAACGAGTTTTTTCCGGCGGAAGATTATCATCAGGATTATTACAGGAAAAACCCATCTCGATACAAGACCTACCGTTTTATGTCCGGGCGTGATAAATATTTGGAAAAGATCTGGGGAAGGCCCCAGAAGGGTTCTAAAGAGGCAGGAACGCGGACAAACCCACCAGCAGGGCCATAATAAAGATAAATTTCGCGAAGTTCAGGCGTTTGGCGAGTTTGATCAGGATATCGATCATCACAAGGCTCGTCAGGAAAGAAAACAGCAGCCCGAGCAGGCTTTCCCAGTGGAACACATAATTCGAAATGCCTAGGACGAGGTTTCCGGCCAGCACGATCGGGATGCTCATAAGAAAGCTGATGCGGACCGCTTCCTCCGTTTTGAAGTTCTGAAAAAGCAGGAACGATACCGTTAACCCGGAACGGGAAAGCCCGGGAAGGGTCGCGAATGCTTGGACAAGGCCCAGGATCAGCGTGTCGCGCATGGTGATCTGTGGAGACGCCCGGTGTCCGCTGTGTTTGACTTTAAGCTGCAAAATGGCCGTGATGATCAGGCAAAAGGCCAGGGCAAGAAGGATCAACCGCACATTCGAAGGATGTTCTGCGACAGTTTGTGTGACATATTTTAGCAGAATAAAACCCAGGCTGCCGCTGATCAGTGTGGTGCCGATCAGGAATTTGAATAAAGGAAGTTCTTCAGAAGGAGAGCCGGCGCGGGGCGACAAACTTTTGAACAATCGAACAATGTCTTTACGAAAATAGGCGATCGCCGCTAAAGCGGAGCCTAAATGCAGGAACAGGGCGCTTTCGATCATGCCCTGCAGATCGCTTTTGCCGAAAACAAGTGTTTCGACCAGAACGATCATTCCTTCTGAGCTGACGGGAAGCCACTCCGCGATCCCCTGCACGATGCCAAGAATAATTTGCTCGATCATGCAGGAATTGTAACATGATTTTATGCATTTTCAATCGGATTCCCTGTAAATATTTTTTATTCCGGCCTGCTTTGGTTCTTCCTGAATTTCAAAGGGCGGGGCGTAAGTTTTTTGAATGCAACTGCGACAAAAGAATGAGTTGTTGACGAAGCAGGCGCTTCGCGGAGGATCTTGGGCAAAAGGCACAATCACGCATGGCAATGGTGAATTGGATTCACCCCCTCTGTCTTTTGTCTGAGATTTACGCGAAGTTCCTAACAGGGGCCTCTCAGACGGCCCCTGTTTTAATTGGGGTTGGACAAAAAATAATTTTCATATTAGAATAAACTCACTTTTAAAACAAAACCAATGCTGTTTCAGAGAAAGGATGCAAGCTATGGATGAAAAACTTTACGAGGCCATGAATGCGCAGGTTACCAAGGAGCTGTTTTCAGCGTATTTATATCTTTCGATGGCTGCGTATTTTGAGCAAAAGGCTTTAGGCGGCATGGCCGGCTGGATGAAGGTTCAGGCCAAGGAAGAGGTTGAGCACGGGATGAAGTTTTTTAATTACATCAATGACCGTGGGGACGCGGTAAAATTGGGCGCGTTTGAAAAACCGAAATCAGATTTTAAGTCCATCAAGGAGGTTTTTCAGCAATCCTTGAAACATGAGCAGGGTGTGACAGCCAGCATCAATAAGATCTATGACATCGCGCTCAAGGTCAATGACCATGCGGTGGTCGCCTTCTTGCAATGGTTCGTGGATGAACAGGTGGAAGAAGAGAAGAATGTCAACGATATTTTAGCGAAGCTCGAGTATGTGAAAGAGGATTCGGCGGCCATTTTGATGCTGGACCGCGCGCTGGGTGAGCGAAAAGAAGATTAAACGCCGGTAAGTAGGTCGTGAAAAACAAAACAGGCGGATGTTTTTAAAAAACATCCGCCTGTTTTATTATCGTGAAAAACCACGGCCGTAAGGCCGCGGAGCTTCATTTTTTAAGGGGTCACGGTCGGGTCTACGCAGACGATCGTGGTGACTAATGCAAATGGATTTTGTATCGGTGCTGTTGCATCAAAATCTACGCTATGTATAAACTGGGACACAGCGAATACCTTTCGCTGCCCCGCCGTGCATGTGATATATGGGGATGTGTTCCCGGTGCATTGTGCTTTACCCCAGGCCTGACAAGATGATACGGGATACGACCAGCCACCAAACGTTCCGGTTGAAAGGAAGCTTGCCAGATCTGTTCTATTTGAAAAAAAACGAGCATTGTTTATCAACATAAAACCCCCGCCTCCCACAAAAACCCCGCCGCCGTCCTGCACGCAGTATTGGGCTTTTGCGGAAGAGGCCGAGAGAATCGTTATTAAGATCGCAATAAAAAGCATTAACGAACCCTTTTTCATGACAGCTCCTCCTTTCGGACGCTTTTGTTTGAAACGTTTTCATTCTAAGTATACAATAGGTTCAAAATTTGAATATAAAATTTGTCTTTAAAAGGAGGGCCCATGAGAGTTGTCGCTTTTAACGGAAGTCCCAGGCGCGGCGGGAATACCAGTCGACTGCTTCAGATGGTCTTAGATGAGTTGGAAACTGAAGGGGTTAAGACCGAACTGATCGAAATGGCCGGCGTGCGCCTGCGCGGCTGCATGGCCTGTTTTGTCTGCAAAGAACAAAAGAACGGCCGTTGCGTGATCCAGGACGATCCTTTAAACGGATGGCTGAAAAAAATGTTCGAGGCGGACGGGATCTTATTGGGGTCTCCGACGTATTTCAGCAATGTCACCTCCGAAATGAAGGCCCTGATCGACCGGGCGGGGATCGTGGCCCGGGCCAACGGAGACCTTCTTAAAGGCAAGATCGCCGCGGCGGTCGTGGCTGTCCGCCGGGCAGGGGCGATTCCTGCCTTTGACGCTATGAACCATTTTTTTCTGATCGAACAGATGATCGTGGTCGGGTCCAGCTATTGGAATCTGGGTATTGGCCGCGCTGAAGGTGAGGTGGAAAATGACGCCGAAGGTGTTGAGACCATGCAGACCCTTGGGCGCAACATGGCCTGGCTTTTAAAAAAGATCCACCGGCCTTGAATTTTTAGGAATTTTCGCGGTCTTTCCGCCAGAGAGGGACCAGGATCGAAGCGCTTAAGATACAAACAAAGACGAACAATGCCGCAGGCAGAGCGGTCTGTTCACTGAAATGTTTAAGGGCCAGGACAGAACCCAGCCCCGCATTTTGCATGCCGATCTCGATCGCTAAAGTCCGGCGTTTTAGAGTGTCCAGCCGGGCGCATGCTCCGACCGTATAACCTAGGATCAGCCCGCCGAAATTCAGGCCCAGGACCGTCCAAAAGATCTGAGGCCGCAACTGCAGCAGATACGTTTTGTTCAGCGCGATCACCAGCGAGCAGATAAAAACAATAAATGTCGTTGATATGGCCGGAAAAATATCCTGGATGGCCTCGGATCGTTTTGGAAAAAGATATTTTAAAATGAATCCGGCGGCAAGCGGAGCCAGGACCATTTTTAGAACGCTTAAAAACATCGCCCAAAAAGGGATCTGAAAATACGCGCTGGCCAGCCAGAATGTCAGAAGGGGCGTTAAGACCGGACAGAGAAGGGTTGAGACGGTCGTCAACGAAACAGAATAAGCCACATCAGCTCCGGCCAAATAGCATAGAACGTTACTGGCCATGGCTCCCGGAGCGCAGCCGGTCAGGATCAGCCCTAACGCCAGTTCGTTGGGCAGGTTCGTAAACTTGGCGATCACGAAAGCGAGCCCGGGCATGATCGTAAATTGCGCGGCCACGCCAAGGGCGATGATCCACGGCTGTTTCAGGATATGGACAAAGGCTTTGGGGTCTAAGACCATGCCGATCCCGAACATGGTAAGCGCGAAGAACGCCTCCATGCCGTTTTTCATTTTTAGAAACATCCCGGGAAACAGAAAAGCCAGGCATCCGCCCAGAATGACCCACAGGACAAAGAATTGATTGTATTTCTGAATGAAAGATGTAAGTTGTTTGTTCATAGGGAATTATAAATTTGTAATTATTTATATTTATACTATAATAAAACTCCCATTTGGGTAAAATTTTTTTATTTATTTATCGTGATGCGCGTGTTAAAAGGAAACAGTTATGAGGGGTTTTAGAGAGTTCTTTTCGTTTTCGATCGCTGCAGGATTGGTCGTCTCATTGACATGGGTGGCCTATGGGTTTATTTCTCCAGCAGCGGGCGCATTCGGTGATCTTTACGCGTCCCGTTTTTCCACCGCGCGTTCTTATAAGCAAGTCATTCCTTATTTTTTTGAGATCGCAGGACAGACCATTAGCGAATCAGGGAGGGATGTTTCCGCTATCGGGGATTGGGCTGATGATATCGAAGGGATGCTTCCTGAATTTTTATCAGACATGATCTTGGTCCAACAGGCGATGTCCGAGCAGGACCTGGCTCAGGCTTCGATCCATCCGGTTCAGGCTTTTTCTGATAAATGGTCTTCCCGTCTGGCCAGCTGCCCGGATTGCGAGGATTTGATCCCGATCCTGAAACCTTTGGTTGATGAGCTTTTTGAGGAATTTCCCAATCCGATCTGGGCGACATCGCATATTCCTCCGTTGGGCTATAATTTTGAACCATATCGACGGATCGCAAGATGGAACCCCTGGGGGATGGGAGCTTTTTACGGGCTTGAATGGCCGGATAACCGCCAAAAAGCGCGGACGATCAGCGAAGTGTCCCGGGAACGGACCGATCTGGGGATCCGGAATGTTTTTATCATTGAACGCAATGTTGTTGAGATGCGGAATCAAGAGCAGATCTTTCATGAGCATATTTTTAACGACCAAGTTGTGAGCGTTGGGGTCATCTATGACCCGGTGAGCATTCTGCATCAAATACTGGAAGACCTGATCGCTGACCAGAAAGACCCTGAATTGATCAGGGCGTTGTCCAGGATCGTTGACATTGCCGATGAGTCTATCGCGGAGGCAAAAGCCAATGGTCTGATGGATGAAGATACCTACAATTATCTTTATGATCCGGCCGCTGTCTTGAACAGGATCATTCAGAATAAGCATCCTCTGATGGATGCGCCTTATAACACGGCCTATAAAGTAGCGGAGTTTTATCCATTACCGGTTGAACAAGAAGAATAGGATAAAAATTCCGTTAATATTTTGATGTATTTTCGACATAATAGAAACCTTTTTCAAAGGGAGGAGCATTATGTCAAAGGCATTAGTAGTCTACGCACATCCCAACCCCGCAAGCTATAATCACGCGGTCAAAGAAAAACTACAAGATGTTTTAAGATCAAACGGATATGAAGTCTCGACCCGGGACTTGTATGCCCAAAAGTTTGATCCTGTTCTGACCGGAGAAGATTTTAAGGCCCTTCAGGAAGGAAAACCAAAGAAAGATGTCCAAACTGAACAATCCTTTATAAAGGAAGCGGAACTTCTGGTCTTTGTGTTTCCGATCTGGTGGTTCAGCATGCCTGCCATTTTGAAAGGCTACATTGACCGGGTCTTCAGTTATGGTTTTGCCTACACCTTTGATGCGGAAACAAAGCAGTTGAAAGGGCTGTTGCAGGGCAAGAAGGTGATCATTTTGAACACGACCGGAGGCCCTCAGGATGCCTATGAGCAGAATGGTCTGCGTTCGGCGCTTGACAAGACCATTGATTTCGGGAATTTTGGTTTTTGCGGGATGGACGTGGTCTGGCATAAATATTTTTATGCGGTCCCGGGAAGGCCACGCGATGAATTAGCAGCTTTTTTAGATAAGGCCGCTAAAGAGCTAAAAACAGTATTAGAGAAGTAAGTTCTTGTTTTGTAAGATTTTATAGATCGATCAGACTAAATAACGTTTTGCGTTTTATTGGAATTCGTGTATCATAGCTAACAGCCATTAAAAAGGGGGAATGAATGAGAAGGAACCATATTTATGTGATTTTTTTCTGCGTGTTGGCCGTCATGGTTGCCGGTTGCGCGCAGAAACCGGAATCGACGGATTCCAAGCAGGCTATTTCCAATGCTCAAAAGCTTCAAGATGTTCAGGCACAGGCACAGTATCTTGTTAAAGAAGCCAACGCGTTTTTAAACAGTCAACAATTCGATCAGGCCATCAACACAGCGAAATATGTTTTAGCCAATTTGGATAAGAATTCCAAAGAGGCTCAAAGCATTATCGAACAGGCCCAAACAAAGCTTAAGGCTCTGGCCGAGCAAAAGGTTGATGAGGCGGCCAGCAGCGTGAAGAACGCTTTAGGCGGCTTGGGCCAATAAAAACCTACTTAAAAGAGGGGGGAGCAATATGAAGGGTTTACTGGGACTGGTAGTTCTTGTGTTGGACATTATTGCGATTTTGGATTGCTGGAAAAGCCAGAAAACAACAGGTAAAAAAGCGATATGGATCATTGTTATTCTGGTTTTACCGGTTGTTGGTCTTATTGCTTATTTCTTGCTTGGAAAAAAACAACAGTAATTTTGAGGAAAACGGGATGGGTAATTTCGCCCATCCCGTTTTTTATTGTCCTAGGAGGATATCATGCGTAACGTGATGGTCACAGGAGTGGTTGTTCTTTTTTTGCTGATTTCAACACAGACGTCTTTTGCCGCTCCTGAAGGCAAGAAGGGGCCGAGCGATAGAGCGTATGAGCGCGCTAATGAGAACGCGTCGTTTTTAAGGGATGAAGCAAAAAAGGAAAAAAAGGCCAAAAAGGGAAAAGTCAAGGCGGAGAAGGCCAAGCTGGAAAAAAAAGTGAAAAAAGAAAAGAAGGCGAAAGAGGAAATGAGGGATAAGACCACAGAGCAGATGGTCAATAAGCTCGGTGGTAAGAAAGCAAAGGCTGAACGGGAGATGAAGAGAGAAATGGAAAAAAAGGCTGGCGAGGCGGGAGAATAAAAGCGTATTTTTGTTCATGGTGGGCCTGGGAGGGGTTTCAGATATTTTTAAAGATGGCCGCCTGGCGCCCGGAAAGCGCGTGAGCCATCTTTCTTTTGAAAGAATGAGTCGTTCGTCAAAATAGAATTCTCCGGATTTTTCCGTTGTTTCTTTTAAAAGACAAATTGATCGAAGGGTTTTTAAAGGAACAGGACCAGTCCTCGACTGCGGTATTGTTTCAGGAACTGGAGCGGCGATGGTCCATCATTAGCCACGGAGCGAACATTTTGATTCTGGATCCTGAATTCTATTGGGTTTCGGTTGAATGAGATGGCGGAAGGCTCGCGGAAAATTTAAAAACAAAATAACACGGAACATTAATCAGGAGGGGTATGGAGATGGAGGAAAGTATAAAGAATATTGGGGCCTATATCTTGCAGTACGGGCTGAATATCCTGGCGGCGGTCGTGATCTTTTTCGTCGGGAGATGGATCGCCCGCCTGATCTCGCGCTTTGTCGAGACTCTGATGCAGAAGTCCCATATTGATAAAACGCTGGCGACATTTGTGAAAGACCTGGTCTATTTCGGCATTATGGTCTTTGTGATCATCGCGGCCGTCAACAAACTTGGCGTTGAGACGACTTCATTGGTGGCGATCATCGGTGCCGCCGGTTTGGCGGTCGGTCTGGCTTTGCAGGGGTCGCTCGCGAATTTCGCGGCGGGTGTTATTCTGATCATTTTGAAACCTTTTCGTGTCGGGGATTTTGTTGATGTGGCAGGTGTGATGGGAACAGTGGACCAGGTCAAGATCTTTAACACCTTCCTTCAAACCCCTGACAATAAAGCTGTGATCATTCCGAATTCCAGTATCACAGGCGCGAATATCATCAATTTCAGCGCGGTCGACAAGAGGCGCGTTGATCTGGTGTTTGGTATTTCGTATGGGGATGATATGCGAGCCGCCAAAAACGCACTTCAATCCGTGGTTGAAAAGCATCCTAAAGTTCTGAAAGATCCGGCCCCGACGATCGCGGTCAGCGAGCTGGCGGACAGCAGTGTGAACATTGTGTGCCGTCCATGGTGTAAGCCGGAAGATTATTGGGATGTCCGTTTTGATATCGTTGAGCAGGGCAAAGTGGCGCTTGAAGCGGCAGGGATCACGATCCCGTTCCCGCAGCGCGACGTGCATTTATATCAGGAAAAATAACCCTTTAAAAGAGTTGCGTCCAGAGTGAGGCGATATGAACTATGATTATGATCTGATCACGATCGGGTTAGGACCGGCGGGCATGGCGGTTTCCGTCATGGGTTCGGCCATGGGTTTGAAAGTCTGCGCCATTGAAAAGAACAAGATCGGCGGCGAGTGCATGAACGTCGGCTGTATCCCGAGCAAATCGCTTTTGCGTATGGCAAAGGCAAGAGCGATGTTCGATAAGCTGGCGAACATGGAACTGGAATCCATGCCGAAACCCGGCGTCAAGGCGCCGTTTAAGCGGATCGGTGGATATATTCAGTTCATTAATGATCAGAAGACCCGCCGGATGTTCGATCAGGTCGATCTGGTTTTGGGCCAGGGCAGCGCCAGCTTCCTTGACAGCCACACGGTCGCGGTCGGAGACAAACAATACACGGCGCGCAAGATCTTTATCGCGACCGGGACAGAACCGATGGTCCCGCCGATCCCGGGGATCGAAGGGATCGATATTTTGACGAACCTTAATATTTTTAACCTGGAAAAAATCCCCGAAAGCGTCACGATCATAGGGGGAGGGGCGATCGGTTCGGAAATGGCGCAGGCTTTAACGCGCCTGGGCGCCAAATGCACGATCGTTCAAATGGACCCGTATCTGGTCCCTGTCGGGGACCCGGAGGCGGGAGCTCTTTTGGAAGAGGTTTTCCGTAAAGAAGGCATTACGGTCCATAATCAGAAAAAGATCACCCGTCTTGTCAAAGAGAGCGACGGGGTCGCGTTATACACGGAGGATGGGATCGTTGTCCGTTCCCAGCGGTTTTTGGTTGCCGCCGGCCGCCGCATTGTTTTGGAAGGGCTTGGCCTTGAACAGGCGGGTGTTGTTTACGGAAAACGCGGAATCGTGGTCAACTCGCACCTTCAAACAAATCAAAAACATATTTTCGCGGTCGGTGATTGCAACGGACATTTTCTTTTAACGCACGCGGCAATGCATCAGGGCATGATCGCGTTGATGAACAGCATGATGCCCTGGCCTTTCAAGATGAAGTTTCAAAAGTTCGCCGTGCCGTGGACGGTGTTTACGGAACCGCAGAACTCTCATGTGGGCCTGCGGGAAAAGGACCTGAAAGAACGCGGGCTTCGCTATGAAGTCGTGAAAGTCAAATATGAGGATTACGGCGCGGCCATCGCCGAGGACATCGGGACAGGTTTTCTTAAAGCCTTTATTTCACCCACCGGCCGGATCTATGGGGTCACGATCATTGGAGAGGGCTCTGGTGAAATGATCAATGAATGGGCCCTGGCTATTCAAAAAAAGGCGCGCATTACGGATATCATGATGCTGCAGCATTCATTCCCGACCATGGGTTTTTTGACCAAACGGGTTTCGGAGGTCTGGATGATGAACAAAATGAAAAGCCGTTTTCTGCAGAATATTTGCCGGAGTTGTTTTCGGATATTTCCATAAACCGTTCACTTTCCAAGAGTTGGGCGTTTTGGGATCGCCCGTCCACGCTTCCTGGGTGTGTAATTCTCCACTTCTTTTTACGACAAAATAAAGAGAATCTTGAGCATTTTTTCTGTGTTTGGGATTTCAGCCGCGGCTGAAAATCCTCCGCGGGGGATGTTCTACGAAAGGGGTATCCATGCCTGTTTATGATTATGATCTGGTCGTTATCGGCGGCGGAGCTGCCGGACTGACATGCGCGACCGGTGCTTCAAAGCTGGGAGCCAGGACGCTTCTGGTGGAAAAAGAGGACCGCCTGGGAGGGGGGTTTTTGCACTTTGGCTGTATTCCTTCTAAAACGCTCATCAAGACAGCCGCTGTTTATCAATCGATGAAAAACAGTGAACGTTTTGGACTGCCCCGGGTCGAGGTCCCGCCGGTTGACTTTAAGGCTGTTTCCGCACGTATCCGCAAGGTCCAGGCGCTTATCCAGCGGCACCATTCGCCGCAGTGGATCAAGGATCATTATGGGGCCGTGACCCGCTTTGGGCAGGCCCGTTTTGTGGACAGCCATACCATTGAGATCGACGGGAAGCCCGTAAGCTCAAGAAATTTTGTTCTGGCTACGGGCGCGCATTCTGATATTCCCGGGATCGATGGCTTGGAGGAGATCGATTATTTTACAAGTGAGAACATCTTCTCGCTTGAAAGGCTGCCGGCTTCCATGATCGTTCTGGGAGGCGGCACGATCGGTTCAGAAATCGCGCAGGCCTTTTCCCGTTTGGGCACGAGGGTCACGATCGTTGAATCCGGGGATCATCTGCTTCCCAGGGAAGACTCGGACGTCGCGGAGTTCGTTCAGCAGGTCCTTTTGCAGGAGAACGTGAAGGTGCTTACAGTTCATGAGGCTGTGGGAGTGCGGCGTGATGGCAAAAAGATCAGGATGCGTTTTTTGAACCGGCAAACATCCGAGGAATCGGAGATCTCGGCGGAGGCTCTTTTTATAGCGACAGGGCGAAGACCGAATGTGGAAACCCTGGCGCTTGATTGGGCGGGGGTTAAGGTCGGCAAATGGGGGGTCCCGGTCAACAGCAGGCTCCAGACGAACATCAAACATATCTACGCCTGCGGCGATGTTAACGGGGGCCTTCAGTTTACGCATGTCGCCAGTTATGAGGCAGGCGTGGTCTTGGCCAACACGGTCCTGCATGTCCCGTTGAAAGTGGACTATCAACAGATCCCCTGGGTCACGTATCTTGACCCGGAGGTGGCTTCCGTCGGATATAACGAAGTCCGGGCCAAAGCGGCCGGAATCAATTATGACGTTGAGATCGAAAAATTCGGGCGTAATGACCGCGCCCTGGCCGAAGAGACGCATGAGGGTTTTATGAAGATCCTGCTCAATAAGAAGAGGCGCCCGGTCGGCGTGCAGATCGTTGGCCCTCACGCGGGAGATCTGTTGGGGGAGTGGATCGCGGTCCTGGCGGCGAAGATCCCTCTATCGAAGGTCGCCCGGGCGGTGCATCCGTATCCCACATTTTCGGAGATCAATAAGAATATCAGTGGCAACGCTTTGGCGCCGTATTTTTTTAATAATCCGATCATCCGGTTCTTGAGCTCATTTTGAAAATGAAGGTTTTCGTCAGAACAAAAATTATTTTTGCGTGTTTGTTAGCGGCTGCCGCTCTTTGGCTGGGCTTTAACAAGGGCCGGCCATTGGTTGAACGAGGAGGGTCCATCATGAAAGAACGTTCCGTCTCCAAGATCCGGATCTTTAATGCCTTCACCGGCCAACAGGAATCGGTTGAAATTATTAACAAACCCACTGCACAGTGGAAGCGTGAGCTGGACTCTGAGGTCTATGAGGTCACGGAAGAGAAGGCCACGGAACGCCCTTTTACAGGGGAATATAACGATCATAAAGGCCGGGGGGTCTTTGTCTGCGCCCGTTGCGGGACGCATTTGTTTTCTTCAGAAGATAAATTTAATTCCGGCACCGGCTGGCCGAGTTTTATTTGCCCGATCCGCTCCGGCAATGTCGCGTATAAGGACGATAAAAGCTGGAACATGGAACGGACGGAGGTCCTTTGCCCTCGCTGCGGCGCTCACCTCGGCCATGTCTTTAATGATGGCCCGCCGCCGACAGGAAAACGATATTGCATCAATTCGGCGTCCTTGAAATTTGTTGAGCAACCCATTGAAAAGGCGCCTTGAGCCCGATACGGGCAGTTCAGGCCGGCCTGAACGGGAAATGGGAAAATATTAGACGAACGTTCAAAATTCCGTTATATTGAAAACGTTAAAATAATAAAAATTACGGTGGGACATTTTAAGAACGTGAACGTTCGTGTTCCGCGATTTTGAAACTCAAGGAGCATTCATGCGCAGAAGAACCAAGATCGTCTGTACGATCGGGCCGGCTAGCGACAGCCCGGCCATGATCCGGAAGCTCGCCCAGGAAGGCATGGACATGGTGCGATTGAATTTTTCACATGGCACTCATGAGTCTCATGCGAAAGCGATCGAGATGATCCGTAAGGTCAACAAGACCCTGAAAAAACCCGTGAAGATCATGCAGGACCTCGAAGGCTACCGTATTCGTTTAGGGGAATTGTCGAAGCCCAGGGAACTGAAGAAAGGGGATCTTTTCTGGCTGTCCTCTCATGTCAAAGAATCTTCCGACAGTGTTCCGCTAGACGCGGAATTCGACCTGAGCACCTTGACAAAAGGAACCCATATTTATATTGCTGACGGGACGATCGATCTTGAAGTGGCGGATAATGTCAAGAACAAGGTCAAGGTCAAGGTCGTGCAGGGCGGGACCATCTCCTCCAAGAAAAACGTCAATATTCCGGGGTTGAAGCTGGGGGCGAATATCTTTACCGAAAAGGACCGACGGGATTTGGCGTTCGGATTGGAGCAGAAATTGGATTGTGTTGCCCAGTCTTTTGTCCGTAATCGGCGCGATGTCGAGCATGTTTGCAGGTTCATTCGGTCGCACGGGGCCAAATGCACGATCGTGGCCAAGATCGAGAACAAAGAGGCCTTGACGAATATTGATGATATCATTCAAGTCTGTGACGGCGTGATCGTGGCCCGCGGGGATCTGGGCGTATCGCTGCCTATTTATCAAGTTCCGGTCATTCAGAAAAAGATCCTGCACCGGACGAACCGCTATGGCCGCTTTGATATCGTAGCCACACAAATGCTTGAAAGTATGACAGAGAATCCACGACCAACACGTGCGGAGGTCAGCGATGTGGCCAACGCGATCATTGATGGGGCGGAGGCTGTGATGCTTTCAGGAGAGACCGCGATCGGCAAGTTTCCGGTCGAAACCGTGCGTATGATGCGGCAGATCATTGAATTCACGGAAACATCGATGAAGATCAAAACATAAGGACAACAAAAAGGAGTTGAAGATGGGAGACCAATGCTGTTCATCACAGGGAGAAAAGCCGAAAGGGTTTTTGTCTAAACTTTTTGAAAGGATCGACAAGAAGATGCAGGAAAAGGCCAATCAATCGTCCTGCTGCTGTTCATCACAACCTAAGGATGAAAAGCCCAAAGGCGGGTCATGCTGCTGAAGTTTTCGGATTTTGTAACGTATGACCTTTTGCGCCTGATCGAAGGCAGTCATACCGCCGGCATGGTCCATTTTTTTGTCTATGACACCTTAAAGATCATAATGCTCCTTTTTATTATGATCTCTTTGATCGGTTTTTTGCGGACTTTTCTTCCGCAGAATAAGGTCAAGGGCTGGCTGGCCGGCAAAGGATTTGCGGCCAATTTGGCGGCCGCTGTTTTTGGGGCCGTGACACCATTTTGTTCATGCTCATCGATCCCGATTTTTTTAGGCTTCCTTAAAGGCGGAGTGCCTTTGGGGGTGACCTTCTCTTTTTTGACGACCTCTCCGATCATCAATGAATATCTTGTCGTTTTGATGCTAGGATATTTCGGCTGGAAGATCACGCTTGTTTATGTTCTTGCCGGGATCAGTGTTGGGGCTGTGGTCGGTTTTGCTATCGATCGTATCAAAATGGACCATCTTCTGGAGGAGGATATCGTCAATAGCCAGCAGAACGGTCCCCTGGAAGAATTGCATCTTAAGGGATTCTGGCCCAGGGTCAAGTTCGGCTTGGGCGAGTCGACTTTGATCCTTATGAAGATCTGGAAATGGGTCCTGCTGGGAGTCGGTCTGGGGGCGGTGATACACAATTTTGTGCCGAGAGAGACCATACAAGCCATTATGGATTCCACGGGTTTTTTTGCGGTGCCGTTGGCAACCCTGATCGGTGTTCCGATGTACGGAAGTTGTGCTTCGATCGTTCCGGTGGCCGTGGTGTTATTCCAAAAGGGAGTTCCTCTGGGAACAGCGATGGCTTTTATGATGGCGACAGCCGCGTTGAGTTTGCCGGAAGCCGTGCTTTTAAGAAGGGCCATGAAACTTAAGCTGATCTTTGTTTTTTTTGCGATGGTCACTTTTTATATTATCCTGATCGGTTATCTTTTGAACGTCCTGCAGCCGTTTCTGGCCTGAACGTGCGGTTATTTGTGTTGCGGACGGAGATCTTAAAACCGAGATAGCCCTTGCTATAAAGTGGTTCTTGGATAATATAAATATTAAAGAGCTTTTTAATGGATCTTACTATGATATGAGGGGGTGGTATGGATCCGAATTTTTGTAAATTAGAAGAATTGAAAAACTTAACGATCCAAACGCTGGGTGAGCCGAAGCATGGTTCACCTTTGTGCGGTCAGGGACGTCAGTTCGTCAGTGACGCGAACCGTGTTTATGTTTTCGCGAATTCAGCGGACATCGCGTTTTGCAGATCCTGCGAGATGGATCCACCTGGTTTTGAAGAGGCCGGCCCGCGAGAGAAGCTGTTCTTTGAGCCTTCAAAAGTCATCGCGGGGATCGTGACTTGCGGGGGGCTCTGCCCCGGCTTGAATGACGTGATCCGCACGATCACGTTGACATCACTTTATGAATATGGCGTGAAAAAGGTGCTGGGCTTTCGATATGGATATGAAGGCGTTTCTTCGAATCGCCGTAAAGAGCCTGTGGAATTGACAAAAGACACGGTCGCGGATATTCAGCATGAAGGCGGGAGCATTCTTGGAAGCAGCCGCGGCCCCCAGGACATCGATGACATGATCGACACACTCATCAAGTTCAAGGTGAACATGCTCTTTGTGATCGGAGGCGACGGAACGTTCATGGGCGCCCATCTTCTGGCTGAGAGGGCTGCCGCTCGGGGGTTGGCGATCGCGGTCGTGGGGATCCCCAAAACAATTGATAATGATATTTTCTGTTCGGAACGCACGTTCGGTTTTGCTACAGCCGTGGAGGAGGCCCGCAGATCGATTGCCTCGGCCCATGAAGAAGCCGAAGCGGCTTGGAACGGGGTGGGCCTGGTCAAGCTCATGGGAAGGGATTCCGGGTTCATTACTGTTGAAGCGACGCTGGCCAATAGTGATGTGAATTTTTGTCTGATCCCGGAGGTGCCGTTCGCGCTTGAAGGGAAGGATGGCCTTTTGGAACGCCTTGAACGGCGGTTGGAGCGCAAGCATCATGCCGTGATCGTAGCGGCCGAAGGCGCCGGGCAGGATTTAATGGGTGGTGAGAAGGAGCTAGACCTTTCCGGGAATGTGGTCCATAAGGACATCGGACTGTTTTTAAAAGAAAAAATAAAGCGGCATTTTAAGTCCAAAGATATCCCGTTGACCATAAAATATATTGATCCCAGCTATATGATACGCAGTTGTCCGGCCAACGCCTCTGATTCAGCGTTTTGCATATTTTTCGGTCAGCGGGCCGTGCACGCTGCCATGGCCGGAAAGACGGATATGTTCGTTGGGTATTGGAATAATCATTTCACGCATGTGCCCTTTGAGATGGCTGTCGGGCGCCGCAAGAAGATCGATCCCTGCGGGGAGATGTGGCAGACGGTCGTTTCGATCACATCATAGGATAAGACATGGTCGGTTTTTTTGAACAATTCCATCCTGTTGTTCAGGCCCTGATCGGCGGGTTGTTCACGTGGGGGTTGACCGCGATCGGCGCTTCGACGGTGTTCTTTACAAGAGAGATCAACCGTAAACTTTTGGATAGCATGCTGGGGTTTGCCGCCGGCGTGATGATCGCGGCCAGTTACTGGTCGCTTCTTGCGCCCGCGATCCGTTTGACCGAGGAAATGGGAAATGTTCCCGCCTGGTTTCCTGCGGTCGTTGGGTTTTTGGCCGGTGGAATATTTTTAAGATTGGTGGACGTGTTTCTGCCGCATTTGCATATGTGGTTCCCGCCAAGCGAGGCGGAGGGGATCAAAACATCCTGGCAGCGGACGATCCTTTTGGCGCTGGCCGTTGCCTTGCATAATATTCCTGAAGGATTGGCGGTCGGTGTGGCCTTTGGCGCCGCTGCCGCCGGACTTCCTTCGGCGACGACAGCGGCAGCCGTGGCGTTAGCGATCGGGATCGGGATCCAGAACATGCCTGAAGGCTTGGCAATCGCCGCTCCGCTTCGAAGGCAGGGGATTTCACAGTGGAAGAGTTTCTGGTATGGACAGCTTTCGGCGATCGTTGAGCCGGTCTTTGCCGTGCTGGGTGCAGCCATTGTGCTTATTATGCGTCCGGTTTTGCCATATGCCCTGGCGTTTGCTGCCGGGGCCATGATCTTTGTGGTGGTGGAGGATGTGATCCCGGAGTCCCAACAGGGACATCACACGGACCTTGCGACCATGGGGGCGATGATCGGATTTGCGGTGATGATGACGCTGGATGTGGCGCTGGGATAGTTGGAACAAAAACAGCCAGGCGCAAAAAACAGCGGCGGGACGGACGGTTGATTTTTAGAGAAGTTTTGTTATAATAAAGGCGTTGTATGAGCCTTCCTTTTTCCTACCTAAGGAACCCAGAGCTCATACGCATCGCTAACAACCAGTTCGTATTACTCATCACTCGGCCTCGCGAAAGCGGGGCCTTTTTAATGTGCGGCGTATTTTGTTTCTTCACATGGACAAAATTTTAAACGGCTGATAAGATGAGATCGTTGGTCGGTAAGGCACTGTTACCAAAGGAGAAGCGATGGCCACTCAAACACAGCGGATCGGCAAGCGCACGGTGAAAATTTTTAAGATCCAGAACCGTCAGGGATACGCGGCTCTCTGCGATGATCATTTGACCGAGGGGTCGACCCAGAACCAGGCGCTGGACCGTATGCTCAAGGCGCTGGCGCGCACGGAGCGTAAAGCAAAGAAGAAATAGTCGTATGGCAAAGCATCATGATATTGTGTGGCATAAACGGCGGGAGAAATTTATCCCGGCGAAACTGCAAAAAGCGCCATCGTCGTCTGTGCCTGCCCCTTCGACCGAGGCGCAGGAAAAGGCGCTTAACCGTAAGGAACAGTTTTTGAAACATCTTTCTCTCGAGATCCGCAAAGCAGTCCGAAAAAGTTAGACCCGGCAGATGCACAAGACGCACATCCCTCAAGATTTCTTAAAGCGTTTGGAACAGATCATACCGGCTGTTTTTTATGATCAGGCGGTTTCGTGTTTTGAAACGGAACAGCCTGTTTTTTTACGCATCAATACGTTAAAAATTTCTCCTGAAAAGGCCCGCGAACTTCTGAAGAACGAAGGGGCTTCTTTCTGTGATTGTCCGGACGCTGGGGAAGGAGTCAGGATCTGCAACTGGCAGCAGGCCCATTTGAAGGACCATGCCCTGATCCGCGAAGGAATATTTTACCAGCAGAGTTTTGCGAGCATGTTGGCCGTCGCGGCGCTTGACCCACAACCGGAGGAAAGGGTCCTCGATCTGTGCGCGGCGCCAGGCAGTAAAACATCCCAGATCGCGGCCCGCATGAAGAACACCGGGCTTGTGACGGCAGTTGAAGCCATTCGTGGACGTTATTATAAATTGAGATCAGTCTGCGGCCTTTTAGAATGCCGGAACGTGGAATTTAAATGCATGGACGGCAGGCGTTTTGAGGCCCGTGGCGGACTTTATGACCGGGTCCTGGTGGACGCGCCCTGCAGCAGTGAAGGGCGTTTCCGCGCGGATGAGCCAAAGACTTTTGCTTACTGGAGCGCGCGAAAGATCAAGGAGATGGTCAAGAAACAAAAAGGCCTTTTGCTTCATGCCGGGCGTCAGTTGAAACCCGGCGGGACGCTGGTCTATTCAACATGCACCTTCGCGCCGGAGGAAAATGAAGGGGTCGTGGACTGGTTCTTGAGAAAGGCCGAGGGTGATTTTGAAATAATGGATTTTCCGATCCAGGAGGCGCAGACCTATCCCGCGCTTGCCTCCTGGCAAAAGAAGGTCTTTGACCCCAGGGTTCAGCAATGTGTGCGCATTCTGCCGTCGGACAAAGTTCAGGGTTTTTTTATCGCCAAATTTTTAAAACGGAGGTAACGGAGGCGTATGTCTGTTAAAGCTGTCGGGTTGATCAGCGGAGGATTGGACAGTATCCTGGCCGTCAAACTGCTCAAGGAGCAGGGGATCGAGGTCTATGCGGTGTATTTCGTGATGCCGTGGGGATCCGGGAACCTTGAACGCTGCCGGGCCCTGTGCCTGCAGCTGGATGTCCATTTTCATTCGATCTATCTGGGTAACGATTATTTGGAGATGCTAAAACGTCCGCAGTATGGTTATGGAGGAGCGTTCAACCCGTGTATTGATTGCCACCGTTTTATGGTCCGCAGAGCTGCAGAATATATGAAAGAGGTCGGTGCTGATTTTGTCTTTACCGGCGAAGTTGTTGGGCAGAGGCCGATGTCCCAGCTCAAACGCTGTCTGCCGCTGATCGATAAGGACACGGAGATCGAGGGCCGGCTCTTGAGGCCGTTATCCGCCAAACTTTTGGATGAGACCATTCCTGAGCGTGAGGGGATGGTTGACCGGTCCAGGCTTTTGGGATTGTCCGGGCGTTCAAGAAAGAGCCAATTTGATCTTGCTCAAAAGTATGGCATCACGGGGTTTTCTCCGCCGGCCGGAGGATGCCTGTTGACCGAAAAACCGTTCGGGAACCGCTTTAAGGATTTTTTGGACGGGATCTGCCGTGACGCCAAGGAGACCAGCGCGTTATGTTTTGGACGGTATTTCCGCGTGGACCGGAAATGTGCCGTGATCATCGGACGGGATCAGGAGGAAAATGCGTCGCTCGAGGCTTGCGCGGTCCGCGGGGACTGTATCGTTGAGCTTATTAATGTTGGGGCTCCGCTCGCCCTTGTTAAGGGGGCGGAGATCTCGGAAGACGTCCTTCAGATAAGCGCGGGGATCAGTCAGTATTTTTCGAAGGCGAAAGGCGCGCCCGCGGAAGTCGCATCCTGCCGGTTCATCGGAGAAGAGCGGCGGATGAACACGACGGCTCGAAAGCTTTCAGAACGGGATATTTCGGCCATGTGGAAACAGTAAAAAATCAGTGACAGAAGAATTCCCTGGTATTATGATGTATAAATCCTCACGATCTTGAAATCCAAAAGACATTACAGTGCGGAGTGACCTTTTGCAAAAGGCCAGGTCTTTTTTGCCATGAAGGAGGCTTTTGTGGAACCATCGGTCTTTAAACCAAAATTGTTCACGACATTAAAAAATTATTCGTTCAAGCAGTTGCGGGCGGATTGTCTGGCAGGGCTTATTGTAGGGATAGTGGCTCTTCCTTTGGCGATCGCCTTTGCCATTGCCTCAGGCGTCACGCCGGACAGGGGATTGATCACGGCGGTGATCGCCGGATTTTTGATCTCGGCCCTTGGCGGAAGCAGGGTCCAGATCGGAGGGCCGACGGGCGCTTTTGTCGTGATCGTTTACAGTATCGTTCAGAAGTTCGGAGTGGACGGCCTGATCATGGCCACCTTCCTGGGGGGGCTGATCATGCTTTTGATGGGGTGCATGCGCCTGGGGGTGGTCATCAAGTTTATCCCGTATCCGTTGACCGTTGGGTTCACCTCAGGGATCGCGCTGATCATTTTTTCGTCCCAGATCAAGGATTTTTTGGGGCTTGCCATGCCGGTGAACCCGGCTGAGTTCCTGGAAAAGTGGAGGACCATCTTTGAACATCTTCATACCGCTAACCTTTATGCGCTGGGGCTGAGCATTGGAACGATCATGCTGATCCTGGTATGGCAGAAATATATCAAGGCGATCCCCGGAGCGGTCATCGCGCTGGTTTTGGGAACCGCGGTCACGCATCTTTTTCACCTTCCGGTGGAAACGATCCAGACGCAGTTCGGTTCGATCCCTCAGCATATCCCTCATCCGCGTATGCCGGTTTTTCATGTGGAGCAGATCAAGCTGCTGATGCCGGCCGCTTTGACTATCGCGCTTTTGGGAAGCATTGAGTCGTTGCTTTCGGCGGTCGTGGCTGACGGCATGATCGGAGGACGGCACCGTTCGAACACCGAACTGATCGCCCAGGGCTGCGCGAATGTCGCGTCTTCCCTCTTTGGAGGGATGCCGGCCACGGGGGCGATCGCCCGGACCGCCACCAATGTCCATAATGGCGGACGCACTCCCGTAGCCGGGATCGTCCACGCGTTTACGGTTTTGATCAGCATGGTGATCCTGGGGAAGTGGCTTGTTTATATCCCCATGGCGGTTTTGGCGGCGATTCTGGTCTTGGTGGCTTACCGGATGAGCGAATGGAAGTCGTTTGTTATGATCCTGCGTTCGCCTAAAAGCGATGTCGCGATCCTCGCCACGACGTTTCTTTTGACCGTGCTGATAGACCTGACGGTCGCTATCCAGGTCGGGGTTGTTCTGTCCGCGCTGCTTTTTATGAACCGCTTGGCGAATGTCGCCAACATCAGCGTGATCACGAAGGAATTCACGGATGAAGAGGACCGTGACGATCCTCTGGCGATCAGCCGCCGTCAGATCCCGGACGGAGTGGAGGTCTATGAGATCAACGGCCCGTTCTTTTTTGGGATCGTTTCAACATTCATCCAGACCATGAGCGAGATCGACAGCAGAACGCGGGTCCGTATCCTGAGGATGCGGCATGTCCTGAGCATCGACGCCGCGGCCTTGAACGCGCTGAGGCAGGCCTTTTTGTTATCTCAAAAGAACAATATCCATCTTGTTCTTTCCGGCATCCACGCCCAGCCTTTGATGGCGATCCAGAAAGACGGGCTTTATGATGAGATCGGAGAAGATAATATCTGTCA
The DNA here is from genome assembly GCA_022711395.1 of Candidatus Omnitrophota bacterium. Lineage (GTDB taxonomy): Bacteria > Omnitrophota > Gorgyraeia > Zapsychrales > JANLHA01 > JAKLFA01. Next base: position 105,075 of record JAKLFA010000001.1, read on the forward strand.
CAATATCGATGCTTCCCTGCAAAGGGCGGCGGAACTTCTTTCTCAACCCGGGGCTTAAGGTGTTGTCTATCTTTGAGATAAGGCTGGACGGGCAATCTCTCTTCATGTAAGATATTTTCGAAATTGGCAGTTTGTCCGCCACAAAGAGGTTTTAAGCACGATAAAGGTTCGATCGGAATGGACTCGGCAGAAAAATATTTGAAACTGATGTTTGATGTTGTCCGGCAGGCCGGGCGGGTCTCGCTGGAGATGATCGAAGAAAGCAAGGCGAGTTTAAAGGCGGACGACTCTGTGGTGACCGCCGCGGACCATGCTGTCTCATTGATCGTGCGTGAGCGTCTGGATGAATACGTCCGCAGCGGCCAGCATATCCTGATCGACGAAGAGGACCCGAAACGGCTGGAATACCGCGATCAATCGCTTTTGGAAAAAGTGCCCTTTATCTGGGTGTTGGACCCCGTGGACGGAACACGGCTCTACGCCAACCGCATCCCTTTATACGGTGTTTCGATCGGGCTTCTTAAGGACCTTAAGCCCTGGCTGGGAGTGGTGTATTTTCCGATGCTGAAAGAGCTGTTCTATTGTGACGGGACGCGCTCGTTTTTTTTGACCGGAGCCTTCACGCCTGAACAAAAAAGGCAGGAGATCGAAACGGTGGACGCGGAGATCTCCAGCAAATCTCTGTTCATGCTGTCAGACCATTTTTTCAAAGACCATGATTGGGCTTATACGGATTGCCGTTTTCTGGTTTCCGCCTGCGCGGTCGTGAACCTATGCTGGCCGGCGATCGGCCGGGCTTGCGGCTCACTGGACCGTTCGAACATTTGGGATTTCGGCGGGGCATGGCCCATCGCCCGGAGCGCGGGCCTTGAATTGCGCCATTTTGAAACGGGAAAGGTCTTTGACCGTTTGGATATCAGCGCTTTTGAACCGCAGGAGGGGTCGTGGCGGTTCGCGCAGTATCACATCCTTTCCAGTGAACGCAATTTTGAGCTCTTACGCCGCTATATGCGCAAAAAGTCATGAAGCATTCTTTACAGAACATTCTTGTCATACGTCTCGACCGGTTGGGAGACGTGTTGATGAATGTGCCGCTCATTCATCGTTTGAAAGAGAATTTCCCTCAATCCCGTCTCACCGTGATGTGCCAGCCTTCGATCGAGCCCGTGTTAAGCCAGGTCGAGGATATCGACTGTTTTGAGCATGCCACGTTCGCTGAGATCGATACCCTGCGCGGCCTTTGGCGGATCTACAGGCGTTTGAAAAAAAGAAGGTTCGACTGCGTTATCATCACTCACCCGCATAAAAAGCTGCACCTCTTATCATGGATCCTGGGCGCTCATTGGCGCATGGGTTTCGATCGGAAGTGGGGTTTTTTTCTGAACTATCGTCGGACGGACGCTAAGGATGAAGGAGGGTCCCATGAGATCGATCAGAACCTGGCTGTCGTGGACGTTCTTTGCCCCAAGCCCTGGAGCGGGGCCATCAGCCTGGGATTCAAACACCGTCTTTTGCGGGCCAGTGTTTTATCCAAGTTCGGTTTGCGCGAAGAAGAGGAGTTCTGCGTTTTTCATGTCACGACATCCAATCCCGCCAAACAGTGGCCATTGGAGCATTTCGCGCGGGTCGCCGTTCAATTACAGGAGCGGTTTAAAGGGACGATCCTTTTGCTCGGTTCGGAAAAGCGGGAAGAGATCCAGCGTGTTTTCAAGGACCTCGCGGCATCCATCCGAGTCCTCAATCATGTCGGCCGCACGGACCTGACCGAACTGGCCGTGCTGTTGGGCGCGGCGCGCTTCTGCCTGTCGTTGGATTCCGGGCCGTACCACCTGGCCTGGATGCAAAAAACCCCTGTCGTCGGGATCTTCAGCCGTGACGCCCGAGGGTCGCGCCCGCAGCGATGGGGCGTCTACAAACAGCACGCGTCGTGCAAAGAGATCTTTAAATCTTTAGCGGAGATCACGGTCGAGGAAGTTTCAGGGGCGCTATTGGATCTGGTTGTTGACTGCCAATGAATCATGGGGGCAGAGCTTGAACAGCTCCTGGGGGGTGTTGATCAGAAAATCGGGATTGCGTTTTTCAAGGGCGGCCCCGGAATTGTATCCCCAGGTCACGGCGGCGACCCGGATGTCGATCTTCTGGGCGGCCTCCACGTCGCGGATCTCATCACCGATATAAATGACATCGTCTTTGGATAGATGAAGATGCTCGATCATTTTTTTGAGTGAGATGTTCTTTCCCCATATTTTGGATGTGGATTCGATGAAATCAAAGAAATCCAGGTCGTGATCTTTTAGAAAATGCTGGATGTTCTCAATGGCGTTGGAGGACAGGATGCCGATATGGATACCCGCGCCTTTGATGGCGCGCAGGACATCCGCCAGGCCTTCGATCGGCTCGACATTACGGATCCCGTTATAGAACTCTTCTTTGGCGCGCGCGACGATGGCCGGGATCTTGAGCCACGGCACTTTCAAATGCTGGATCACTTCCTGCACGGTGTGGTCTTTCAGGAGTTCGACCTCTTCAGGCGTGATCTTGAGGTAATTGAACTCTTTGGAAAGGCGGTTGCTGATCTGCACGATGTAATGGTGCGTGTCAGCGATGGTTCCGTCAAAATCAAAGATAAGGGTCGGCATTTTGTTTGGCATAGGTTTGATGTTTATTATAGCGGAAAAAACGTTCCAGAAAAAACAAGAAGTTGTTTTTTAGGAAAATCATCCGGGACCGGCCTTTATGGCATATTCTAAAGACGGACATGAGGGCCAAAGGCTTGTTCTTCAAGAGGTCCATGGAAGGAACGGTGTGACATGGATGAGTTGGAACAATATTATTGCGGGTTTTACATCGATCAGCCGGTGAGCAATAACGCGTTCTCTTTTGAAAGCCGCCGCTTCAAAAGGATCTACGTGGCGCCTCTGGTCCGCGCGACCGTCAATGATGTCAAGGTGGGAACGGAGGCGGCGTTCTGTGAGGTCGTTGATGACAAGGAGATCGTCCGTAACGGACTTCGGTCCTTCGTTTACTGGAAGACGGACGAGAAACACATTTTTATTTTTGATAATCATAATCACGCTTTCGTGTTCTGGGTCTGGGCCCTCAGCAGGGGGATCTTCAACCCGGGCGCCAGGCTGACCCATATTGACCAGCATAAGGACACCCGCCGGCCGGCGGCGGGATTTGAGGAAGACCTTAAAAGCCCGCGGGCGCTCAAAAAGGCCTTTGAATATACCAATACTGTTTTGAATGTCGGGAACTTCATTCCGCCCGCGCTGGAGCGGGGATTTTTTTCAGAAGTCATCCACTGCGACCACTCGGCTGTTTTCAGTTCCAATGGGCCCGCTTCGGAGGTCTTGGACATAGACATGGACATTTTTTCAAGGGATATGAACTATATTCCGGAGGAGGTAAAGATCGCCTTTATCCGGAAGCAGATCCGGCGCGCTAAGTTTATCACGATTGCGACAAGTCCTTACTTTATTGAGCAGGAAAAAGGTGTTACAATACTTCATCAAATCTTTCAATCCGATCAACGATGGAGCTGAGACGATGATCATCAAAGGCGTCAGGGTTCACATCCGTATGTTGTGCATGGTGCTGTGTCTGTTGTGCTCGCTGTCTCTTCCGGCGGCGGCGGGAAAGGCCAGGCATGGCGTTTATAAGACCTATTACTCTAACGGTGCTTTGCGGACGGTCGGCTGGTATAAAAAAGGGGAATTGTTGCGGCAGAAAACATTTTTTCCTCAGGGCGGCCTTTTGAGGGATGAGGTCTGGGACAATAACCTGATGGAAGTGAAAAAGGAATACACTCCTGAGGGAAGGCTTTCGGCTGTTTGGAATTATAAGACCCGTCTCTTGACCCTGTATCATGAGGATGGCTCAGTTAAAAAGAGTGTGCCGTTAAAAGTCCAGACTCCCTGGAGGAGGTCTGAATAAACGGCTGGCCCGGCTATCAGGAGCGTTACGTTTTTCACATGAGCGTTTTATTTATCCTTCTTCCATTCTTCGTGTTTTGTGATCTGTTTTTTCTGAAAAAGATCCAGAAAGAGACGTTCCGTCAGGTTATTTCGTATACCTATTCGTTGCGAGGGATTGTCGCGATCCTGTGTGTGGTCTTGGTCGCGCAGGTTGACAGTTTGGGCGACCTGGCAATATTTTTACTGGCGCTGCTTGTGGTTTTTTATCTATTGAGGAGGGCTCGCGCCGTAAGGCGGCTTCAGAGCCAGGGATTCTATGACGAGTGCCATCAGGCCTATCCGTTCGTTCTCAGCATGGAGGCCACGGGGATCCTTTTAAAGTGGTTCATCGCGGTGATCGCGGCCTCGTTCATTTTGAAATTTTCTTCTCAATGGGTCACACCGTTTGAACCGGAGATCGTCCGTGTGGTCCTGCTGTCATTTTTGGCTGGACTGATCATGCTGGGCCTGATCGAGCACATGAGCCGGCGCTTGCCGGGAGCGACCCTGAAAGAACTTCTGGGCCTGAAGGCCCCGGTCCGGTCGTTCTTTAAACTATGGTTCGTTCCGATCTGCATCGGGGTTTCATTTGCCGCGGTCTCCTCATGGGTCCTTTTTTTCCGTGACGTCACCCCGGTCACCCCGTTCAGCGAGCTGATGGACCAGGCGGAGACGCCGTTGTCGGCCATTCTTTTTTTGGTCATCGGCCTTGTCACGGCTCCGCTTTTGGAGGAACTGATCTTCAGGGGATATTTTTTCTATGTCCTGCAACGGGTCAAGGGCCGGGGCGTGGCCGTTCTGGTCGTGACCCTTATCTTCGGTGGGATCCATATTGAACAATATTCAGGGGACTATTTTTCGATCCTGGCGGTGATGGGGATCGGTTTGATGCTGACCTTGATGAGGGCGTGGACGGGTTCCGCAAAGCCGAGCGTGGTCATGCATTATGTTTTTAATATTTCGATGGTGATCATTCCTGTGGCGGTCCTGTCATACGTCAATCCGTCCTATCTTCGGTACCGCGCCCTGGAACAGCAGCTTTCCCCTTTGGAGAAAAATGTTCTGTTGATGGAAAGTTTGAGGGAATACCCGCAAAATACCGAGGCCTTATATGACCTGGCGAGATTATCGCTGGAAGATGAAGGGGATTTTCAGAGGGCGCTTGAGTTCATTGACCGGGCCTTGAAATACAATCCGGGACGGTCGATCTTTCTGGAATTGAAAGCGGATATCTTGTTTGAAATGGGCGATCGCGCGGCGGCTTTAGAGGTCCTGACGGATCTGGACACCAGATATCCCGGGGATCCGGCGATCGAAGAGCGGATCCAGGAGCTCTCGGATCCGTGATCAGAGGATGCTAAAAAACCAGAGATTCCATGGAGCCCGGAAAATCTTTTGATATAATACACCTATCCAGAATAGGAACAACGTCATGATAAATAATAAAAATATCTTTTTAAAAGCGCTGATCATTTTTTCCTTTATCGCGGGACCGGCCCAGGCTGAAGACCGGGGGGTTGTTGTCGATCAATTGCTCGACGCTTTCGAGGATGAAAGCGTCGTCACGGCCACACCGTTGGAAGCCGGGAACGGCAATGTCTTAAAGAATGAGAAGGGATCGCGGATCGAGGTTCCGGTCAAGGTCAAAGAGACGTTGCCCGGCGTGGATTTTAAAGGAACGCCATTAAAGAGCGCTTTTCATGAGATATCCCAGCAGACAGGTTTGACCATTGTCGCTCCTGAGCAGGCTCAGGGCGCCGTGACGCTGTCTTTGGAAAACGTTTATACCGCGGACCTTTTGTCTTTACTCGCCCACATCTATGGTTTTGCGCTCGACCGGCAGGGTGATGTTGTGTTGCTGATGTCTTTGCCGGATTACCAGACCCGCATGGGCAAAGAATTTCAGAAGGGCCAGAGCGCTGCTCTTTTGAAGGTCGAGCACGCGGACCTGCAGTCCATGGAGTCCTTGGTCAAGGCCTTAAAGACAGAAACAGGCAAGATCTTTATCGATCTTAAAAACAGGCAATTGGCTGTTCTTGACACGTTGGCGGCGGTCAACGCGATCAAAAGTTTGGTCAAAGAACGGGACGTCGCCTTGACGAGCAAAACGATCCAATTGAAGAATATCAGGATCGCAGACGTCAAAGCCGGGGTCGAAAGCCGCCTGTATAGCGGTTTGGGAAAAGCGGAGTTCAATGAAGACCAGCAGACGATAACGATCACGGACCAGCCGGATGTTGTGTCGGGCATCGTGGAGTTCATCCAGTCGCAGGACCAGAAACGGGAGGTCATCCTGGAAGGAAAGGTCATCAGGATCTCGTTGAACGAGGAGCATGCCAATGGGGTGGACTGGGAGGCGATCGTTTCGGATTATCAGCGCGTTGATTTCAATGGCGTCGAGAATGAATCGCAGAACAGCCATCAGATGCAATTCGGCACATTGAGCAAGGAAGATTACGATGTCCTTTTGGAAGCGTTGGACACGGTGGGAGACGTGGAAGACCTCATGCCTTTGGAGATCCGCTCTTTTGTCGGCCAGGAACAGACCTTTATTATTGACACGAACAATCCGTTCTCGACACTTTTGTCACAGGGGAAGGATTTTCAGTTGGATTCGCAGGGGTTCAAGCTTAACACGCATCTTTTGACCCAGGGCGCGCCCTTGGCAAAAAATATTTCCATGCAGTTTTTGTTTGAGCTGTTCTGGATGGGCGGTGAGGTGGGAGAGGACGGCGCTATGGTCGTCCAGGCGCATAGTCCGGTCAAATGTGACATTGAGGAGGACACCTATTTTGTTTTCGGCGGTCTTCTTAAAAGGCAGACCGTTTCAAGGACGCGCAAGGTCCCCCTGTTGGGCGACCTGCCGGTCCTGGGCGGAGCATTTCGTCGGGACAGGGTCCGTCCGGACAATACCGAGTATATCATCTTTTTGAGACCGAAACTCGAAAAGGGCCCTGCCTTGTAAGCTGCCGGCAGGCCATCAGGCGGCGGAACGCACGTTGATTGAGACACTCCCTTTAGCAGAACTGGACACGAGCGCATTCGTTACGGTCCTGAACGGCACATAAGTTTGAGGACGGCTGATGACTGTTGAGCGTAACATCCCGTTGGGCCAGCTTTTGATTGAAAAAGGGTTGATCACCCCGCAGCAGCTTCAGGCTGCTTTGGAGGAACAGCAAGTAACGCGTGAACGCTTGGGTTGTGTTCTTTTAAGGTTTGGTTTTATCAGTGAGGAAAAAGTCTTTTTGCCGCTTCTCGCCGGGCAGATCGGATGCGAATATGTTGATGTTAAGACGCTCGATATTCCGGAAGAGATCATAAAGCTCCTGCCGCCCAAATTCGCCTCTCATTATAACGCGATCCCGATCCAGCAGGATGGCGATGTTTTAACGATCGCGACGCCATTTCCGTTCGATCTGTCAATGACCGACGCCGTGGAAACATTGTGGGCCGGACGCATCCGGACGGTCCTGTCAAGCGCTTCGGATGTCGCGGAGGTAATCCGTCAACATTATGGCATCGGAGCGGAAACCATCGACGCGATGATGGGAACGAAGGAAAAGAAAGGCTCGCCACAGGAATCAGCGGTCACGGATATTTTGGAAATTGATTCCGAAGCCTCGATCGGAAAATTCATCAATCAGGTCCTTTTGGAGGCTTATAATCGGCGCGCAACGGATATTCACATCGAACCTTTTGAAGATGCGCTGCGGGTCCGTTACAGGGTGGATGGGATCCTGTCCGACGCGCAGGCCCCTTCCAATATATGGGTTTTCCGGGACGCGATCAATTCGCGGATCAAGATCATGTCGCGTTTGAATATCGCCGAAAAGCGCCTTCCTCAGGACGGACGGTTCAAGGTCAGGGTCGGAGGGGCACAGCTTGATCTTCGGGTTTCGTTCTTGCCGACCCCCTACGGCGAGAGCGTCGTGATCCGGCTCCTGAACTCCAACCGGCTTTTCGACCTAACGGAATTGGGATTGTCGGATGAAAATCTCAGGATCCTGGATGGGCTGATCCGTAAACCTCATGGGATCATTTTTGTCACGGGACCGACTGGAAGCGGAAAGACAACGACGCTTTACTCCTGTCTGTCCCGGATCAATCATGATGAGCATAAGATCATCACGATCGAAGACCCGATCGAATATCAGCTGAAAGGCGTGGTCCAGCTCCAGATCAATCCCGCCATTCATTTTACATTCGCTTCCGGGTTGCGTTCCATGCTGCGGCATGACCCGGACGTGATGATGGTCGGTGAAGTTCGAGACCTTGAGACGGCGGAGATCGCGATCCAGATCGCCTTGACCGGCCATCTGGTTTTTTCGACCCTGCACACCAACGATGCGGCCAGCGGCGTCACGCGGCTTCTTGATATGGGCATTGAACCGTATTTGATCTCCAGCGCGGTGGAGTGCTTCATCGCTCAGCGCCTGGTCCGCCGGATCTGCCCTAAATGCAAGGTCCGGGTCCAGTTGGACCGGCAGTTGGCGCGAGACCTGGGGGCGGTGACGGGTGGACTTTCCCCGATCGAGGCGTACGCGGGCAGGGGTTGCGAATTTTGTAACGGCAGCGGTTTTTATGGCCGGCAGGGTATTTATGAGTTTTTGGTCCTTCGCGATGAGATCAAAGAGATGATCGCGCAAAAGATGCCTTGTTCAAAGATCAAAGAGAAGGCCGTCACGTTGGGGATGAAGACCCTCCTGGATGACGGATGGGACAAAGTTTTAAAAGGGGTCACCACCGCCGAAGAGGTTTTGCGTGTTACACAAGAGGATGATCAATAGCTCTGAGAAGGGATGATGGGTCATGGCGGAATTTGTATACAAAGCGAAGCGCAGCCCTTCAGAGATCGTGGAAGGGTTGATCGACGCTGATGATGCGGAAGCGGCCGTGGCCCGCCTTTTAAAAATGGGGCTCTCTCCGGTGGATGTTCACGTGAAAGACGGAGGGGGGGCTGCGGCCTTTTCGGGCCGGCGGCGGCTCAGAGGAAGGTTCCGAAAGGCCTCTCGGGCGGATGTCTCAATGTTCTTGCAGCAGTTCAGTGATCTGAACGGATCAAGTTTGCCGGTTTTGCAGTCTTTAGAATTTATGGAACGGCAAACGCAACACCCGTTCTTGCGGGAGACGGTCCGTCTTATGGCCGCTGATGTCAGGGATGGAGCTTCCCTGTCGGAAGCCATGGCGCGCCATCCAAGGGTCTTTTCGAACGTGGTCGTCCATGTGGTCCGTTCCGGCGAGATGAGCGGAAAACTTACCGCGGTTTTGGGATATTTGTCCGATGTTTTGGAACAAGAGCAGGAGATGCGTTCGCGTGTTTCGGCGAGTCTGGTCTATCCGGCCTTGATCTTTTGCGTCGGGGTGGTCACGGTCTTTGTTCTGCTGACATGGGTGATCCCTCGCATTGTCGGGATCTTTGAGGATCTGGGCGAGGCGCTGCCGTTGATGACACGGATGCTGATCGGGGTGAGTTTGTTTTTTCAAAAATTTTGGTGGATGATCGGGCTGATAACCGCTTTGATAGGATTGGGGGGGTATAGAAAGTTTTCAACTCCGGAGGGGCGGCTGCAGTTTGACAGCATCCTTCTGAAGGTCCCGCTGTTCGGCAACATGCTCCGCTGTTCGGTCCTGGCGAGGTTCGCGCGGACGCTGGGGATGTTGATCCAGTCCGGCGTGGACATTGTCAGTTCTTTGGAGACCGTGCAGGATGTCTCGGGGAGCGAGGCTTTAAAGCGGGACCTTGTCCAGGCGGCCGCTCGCGTCAGGGATGGGGAACGACTGACGGCGGCCTTGGCGGTGAGCCCGTTCTTCTCGGAGATGTCCCTTAGCCTGATATCGATCGGAGAAACATCGGGTGAACTGGGCAGTGGGCTTCTGAAGCTCGCCCGGTTCTATGAACGCCAGACCCAGAGGGCCGTGAAGCTCATCACCTCTTTGATCGAACCGGTTCTGATCCTGGTCCTCGGTATCTTTGTGGGCTTTATTGTGTTGGCCATGCTGATGCCGATCTTTCGGATGAACTTGATGGTGCAGTGAACATTTTTTCCATAAGGAGGGAATTGTGGATCGATTTAAAAATCAACGCGGGCTCACATTGGTTGAGATCTTGCTGGTGGTCATGATCATCGGCATCATCGCCGCGATGGTCGTGCCGAATATCGCTGGCCGTGGAGAGGAGGCGCGCTTTTTGATCGCGCGCACGGATATCGAGGCGAACCTGGCATCAGCCCTGGATATGTATGAATTGGATAACGGCCGGCTGCCGACTACGGAGCAGGGTTTGAACGCGCTGATCGTTGAACCCGTCACATCGCCGGTGCCGAACCACTGGAAAGGGCCGTATCTTAAAAAGAAACGGATCCCTCAAGATCCGTGGGGAAGGCCGTATGTTTACCGTTTTCCGGGGGAACAGAATCCTGCCGGTTATGATCTGATGTCGTATGGTTCCGACGGGATCGAGAGCGAGGACGACATAACGAATTGGGCGGTAGCCGGCTCTGAGGTGGAATGAGGGCCCATGAACGTGAGCGCCGTATGACAGGTGTGCCGAAACAACGTTTGAACCGGTCCGGCGGTTTTTCGATGATCGAGCTTCTTGTGATCTTGGTCGTCCTGAGCCTGGCCGCGGCGGTAACAATTCCTTCCTATAAAAGTTTTTTCCGATCGATGCGTTTGACCAAGACTGCCGAAGACCTTGCGCATTATCTTCGTTATGGGCGGACGCGTGCGTTGATCCGTCAGGAGCCTGTGCTTCTGGCCGTTGACCGGGCCGGAAGAACGTTCCGCCTGCAAGAGGCCCGCCTGAATAATGACGGGGAAACGGAATTTCTTCCGCTCCGCGGGCAATGGGGAGCGTTTTACAGGATCCCGTCGGATCTTGAATTACGTGAAGGGTGTCCGGAAATTGTTCGGTTTTCCCGTGATGGGTCCATCGGTAAGGCCGAGTTTTGTTTGTGTGCTTCCAAAGAGTGTTTGTCGGTCCGGACGGGGATCGTGTGGGGGCAAGCGGTGATGTTACGCGGTTGCGAATCGGAGTAAAGGATGACAAAAGACCTGAGAAATGGTTCTGTGTTGTTGGAGGCGCTGCTCGCCGTGGTCATTCTGGCCGCGGGGCTTTCGATCATGGTCCAATCCATGGCGCAGAACTTGAAGATCGCGTCTCAGACCGTTGTGCATTCTCAGGCCGTTTTTCTTGCGGATGAAGCGATGTTCCATATCCTGAAAGGGCGCTATGCCCCGCAGGAAGGATTTCAAGCGGAGTCTAAAAAAGGCCCATTGGCCTGGGAGGCCTCTCTGACGTATCCCGATCAGGCCGTTGATGAGCGGTTGTCGGCGTTGCAGAGGGTGGGGGTGTCTGTTGCGCTTGCGGGGGAACAGCGTCGAGAGGTTTTGGATACTGAAATATTCATGATCCGTAGACCGGACAATATTGAGCAATGAAAATGTTTCGCAAATTCAGGTCTGTTCAGGGTTTGACCCTGGTGGAACTTTTGCTGGGTCTAAGCATATTCAGCGTGATGGCGGTCAGCTTGTATTTGATCTTTCAAAACGGCATCATGATCAGCAGAAGGGCGCAACGGTATTCTACTCTTGATGGAGAGATGTTCTTTTCAATGGAACTCATGGCGCGGGATTTGGAAAACATGGTCTCTTACACGGACCGCGCCGCCGGTGAGGGAAGCCTTAAGGGAAACGGCGAAGAGATCTCAATGATCGTCACTGAGCGGGATGGATTGAAAGAAGTCCGGTATTTTTTAGTCCCTCCGGAGAAAAGCGCCCTTTCGGGGGTTGCGGCCCTTTGGGAAGATGGGCCCCAAAAGCCAGGCGCTGGAACGCGCCCGCGGCCCATGATTTTGGTGAGAGAAGTTTCGGATTTTCCTTGTCAAAAAAGGCCGTGCAGGGATGAGACGACCGTTCAGGAGATCATCAGCGCGCACGTCGTGACAGGGGGCCTGAAGTTCATGTATGCAACGGTCAGGACCGATGATGATGGCGATGGCCTGAGATGGGATCCTCAATGGAGCGAGTTGTCGGCGCCGTTGGGGGTGGAGATCTTGATGGATTTTTTGGACCCCGATGGGGGTTTGATCTATACGATGGAAAAAAAGATGCTGGTCCCCTCCGGGATATTTACAAGCCCTGACAGAGAGGATAAAAAATGACGATTGCCGGCAGGCTTAAAACGAATTCTGCTATAATACTCATCGTCACGCTATGGATCATGGCGATCCTCACCCTGCTCGCGCTGGGAATCGGTCGGCAGACGAGGGTCGATCTGGCGCTGTCGAAATATAAGATCGGGAAAATGAGGTCCAGGCACGCCGCGTGGTCCGCTGTTTTCTATGGCATTCGGATCCTGAGCGAGGAGCGATCTTCCTCCGGGCAAGGGAAACCTTCGGGGAAGAACGGGGGAGAACTTTTCAAGGATATCCGGACGTCTTATGGAAGTTTTGATATACGCCAGGCGTCCACGCCGGAGCAGCAGACGGTCCGTTATGGATTTTTTGATGAAGCGGGGCGGATCAATCTCAATGCTTTGACTTTGCAGAACGCGGGGATCCTGAAAGAGCTGATCTTGGTGCTGGGGCATGATGAACAGACCGCTGAAACGGTCAGCGCCTCGCTGATCGACTGGAAAGACGCTGACGACAATTTGTCAGACCGGTCTTTTGGCGGCGAGGAAGATTATTATCAGCACAAGAAGAGGCCGTATCATTGCAAGAACGCCCCGTTGGAAAGCCTGGAAGAACTTTTGAGCGTTCGCGGAATGAATGACCAGCTCTGGAATGACCTGGGCCCTTACGTGACGATTGTTCCGGCGGAAGGCCCCCTGAAGGTCAATTTTTCGGATGCGTCGCAGACCGTTCTTCTGGCTCTGGCCCGTTACTTCAGCGGCGCGCGCACGAACACGGACTTATCGGACGCTCAGTCACTGGTCCGTAAGGTCTTGGAATACAGGGCCGGCCCTGACGGGGAGGAGCGCACGGATGATGATCGGCCCGTGGACTTTAAAGACATCGTTCTGAACGCAAAAGAAAAAGTTTTGGCCTCGTCGTTGCTCATGTATGAACAGAAACGTCCAACCTTTCTTCGGATGGAAATTTTGGCAGAAGCGGAACCGATGAGGGTGATGACCCGTTTGAACACGGTCATTCGTTTGAGCGACCTTTCGATAGTGTCTTGGCGAAGGGATGGGGAATAGGGGATGGTGAGATGAAAAAGCAGGGAACAATGGTGATCGAAGTGACCGACCGATATGTGCGTCTGGCCTGCATTCAGTCGGGGCGGCTGTGTCATGTTGATGCCCGTTCTCGGGACCCTCGGGAGCCTTTACTTAAAGAGATCGATATCCCCAAGAGGTTTTTTTCCTTTGAAGTCATATTGGTCATTGCCCGTCGTGAGGTAATTTTTAAGATATTGGACCTTCCTTCCGGCGACGCTGATGAACTCAGGCGGATGGTCGACATGCAGATCGCAAGCCAGGTCCCTTTCACAAAGGATGAGATAGAATACGGCCTGGATGTTCTTCAGACGTTTGAGGATGGCCGTTCCCGCGTCCTGGTCGCCGTGATCGAAAAGGAAAAGGCGGCATGGTATTTTGCGGCGGTCCAGTCTCGCGGGCTGGAGGTCAGCCGGATGATCATCAGCAGTTCGGCATTGGTCAACGCCTGCCTTCGATCGCGGCCGGAAATAAAAGACGACCGGTCCTGCCGCGCTTTCGTGTGCGTTGATGAGGGCCATTCAGAGCTGTGCTTCATTTTTGGCGGAAAGATGCTTTTTTCAAAGCACTTTGCGGTCGGTTTTGGCGGGGTCATGGAGACCGACGATCCGGCCCTGGCCCGGGAGGTCGTCAGGGCGATCCAGACCTTTGTCCGGGACTATCCCGGGACCGATCCTGAGGATGTCATTGTGGCGGCGCCTTTGCGTTGCCGTGAGCGATTTATTGCGCAGTTGCGCGCGCTGTCTGGCCGCGAGATCGAGCCGGCGGCCGACCTTCCGATGCCGGTCTTTGACGGGGCTGACCAGCAGAAATGGAACGCGCATTTCGAGTCCGCGTCCGCCTTCGCAGTGCTGGGCGCGGCTGGTCCGCAGGAGACTTCAGCGATCAATCTGTTGCCGGCCGTGAAGGTCGAACAGGAAATTTTCAAGAAAAAACGGGCCTTCCGTAACCGGTTTTTGATCAGTCTGTTGTTCGCCAGCGTTTCTTTGGCCGCGCTGTTAAACAGCCGTCCTGTCCGTCAGCAGCTCTATTTGGCTAAACTGAACGAGCGTTATGAACAGATCAGGCCGATGCTTAAGGGCGCGCAGGAAGCGGCTGATCTTATGAATATGGTCAAGGAGCGATCGCGTCCAAGGGTCCATGTCGTTTCCCTTTTGAACGAGCTGTTCAAATTGACGCCGGAGGACATTGTTTATAGAAGCGTTCAAATGGATGCCGCCGGGACTTTGACGTTGCAGGGGGAAGCGCGTTCCGGGGCAAGCGTCAGTCTTTTGCAGAAAAATCTGGTCGCTTCACGGATGTTCCAGGATGAGATGCTGCGTTACGCGACCAAGCGCAAGAGGATCAATGATGAGGTCACGGAATTCCAGATCGCGTGCCGCGTGAAATTTTGAAAAAGGGTTGGGAATGAAGATCATTTCTTTTTCCAGGCGTGAGCGGATGGCTCTTTATGTTTTTGTGGCGGCGGCCTGTGTTTATGTCGCGGTCGAGGTCATTTACAAATCCTTCCGGGTCCGTGCTGATGGCGTTGACGCCCGGGTCGTGGCCGCGGAGAAGAAATTACGGAAGGCCAACGAGACCATGCAAATGCAAAAAATAGCCATGAAGCATTCCGGGGACCTCGGGGACGTTTTTTTGAAGAGACCCCCCGCGGAAGAGATGTCGTCCGTCTTGGCAGAGCTTGAAGCGATCGCGTCTCAGGGCCGCGTGCAGATTTCAGATATGAAACCGCAACCGGTACGGGTGCAGGGCCGGGAGCATATCTTTTCGGTGAGGCTGGCCTTGAGGCATGACCTGAAAACCGTTCTGGAATTTATTGCCGCCCTTCAGGGCGGCCCGTCTTTTTTTAATGTGGATGAATTTTCCTTTGAGCGGGCGGACGCGGCAGGAGAGGGTCTTCTTTGTATCGTGGTGGTCAGCCGATCGCGGCTTAGTCCATGATTATCGGGCAGAAAACTGAGAAACAGCCTTGACACTGTTTCTTTATTATGACAAATTAAATTTAACTTTATTAATATTAGTAGTCTAAATAAATGACGAGAATTTCAGGCGATATCATTGTGCAGTGGATGGATGCGGCGGTCCGGTTCTTTTGGATCATTGGGGCTGTATGCCTGGGGTGGTTTTTGATCTTGACCGTCCGTCCTTTTGACATGTCGTTGCTTTTGGCTGAACCGGAAGTATCGGGGGCCGCGGAATCCGGCGGGTCTTCAAAGGCCCTTCAAGGGCCATTTTTAGCAGAATCGGATCTCAGTTTTGTTGAGCAGCGGAATTTCTTCGCGCTTCGGCCAGGGGCGTCCTCTGGGGCGCCTGAGGAGTCTTTGGAGGATCTTAATGCGTTGGGCGGCCCATCAGATTTTATAAAGCAATATAAACTGGTCGGCATCGTGATCGACGATCATCCGCAGGCCGTTTTTGAGTCTTTGATGGACGGATCGGTCGTGTTTCTTGAGAAAGATAAAAGTTTGGAAGGACACACGCTTAAGGATGTCACGCCGGGGGAGATTGAACTGGAGCATCAAGGAAGCCTCCTTTCGGTAAAATTACTGCAGGGACCTTAAAGGAGCGATCATAGTGGTGATGAAAAAGAGGAGCCGAACAGTCTGGTGTGCCGCGGTCATTGTTTCCGGGGCGTTTTTTTTGAATGGGAGCTGCCCGTTTATGGCATCGGCATCGGAAGCTGCCCCGGGACGGGTGTTGTTGGCGCAGAGCCAGGCCCCGAAATTTAACCGTGTCGATCCGGAGCTTTTGAACGAGGTGTCGAATGACGCGAATTTCCCTCCGGAACTTATTGAGGCGCTGAAGCAGCAAAACCAGCAAGCATTGGATGAAAGCGCGGCGCAGCCTTCCGGACAAGAGCTGCAAGCCCCGGTCTTGGCCGACGCGCCGGGCGAGATCCCGCAAGCGCCGGTCTTTCCTGACCAGCGCTCCGCTGGCCTGGAAATGGGATCAGACGCAGGGCCTCAGTCGGGGGAGGCATTGACGCTTCCGCAGGAATTTTCACCCTCTCCGGACACGAAAGAAAACGCAGTTTCAAAATGGGACGCGCTTCCCGCTGAAAGTCCGGTCCTGCTGGCAGGATCAGTTTCGGCCCCTGGCGCCTTGAGCGATGAACTTAATACGGTCAAGATCGATCATTTGGAATTAAAGGATATGGACATCATGGATGTCCTGAAGCTGATCGCTCAAAAGACAGGGCTTAACATCATTGTCGGCAAAGGGGTCCAGGGAAAGGTCACGATCTATTTGAACGGAGTCAGCGCAACCGAAGCCCTAAGGATCATCCTGGATGCCAACGGCCTCGCTTATAAATATGATGATGGGATCGTCCGGGTCATGACCGCGCAGGAGTATGAACGGCGCTACGGGCAGGTCTTTGGAGGGAAGTCCCAGACAAAGGTCTATCATTTGAATTACGCCAAAGCTGAGGACCTCTCACCATTGATCGAACATCTTAAGTCCTCCACAGGAAAGATCATTTCCGACCTGAAATCCAACACCATTGTCGTGATGGACGCCCGGGAGAACGCGGAGATGATCGAGGCCCTTATCCGGGAGGTCGATATCCCGGTTGAAGTGGAGGTCTTTGAACTGAATTATGCCAAGGTCGAAGATATCGTGGCCAAGATCGAACCGCTGATCACTCAGAGCGTCGGTAGTGTTCGTTTTGATGAGCGTTCCAATAAGATCATCGTCACGGACAAGCCTTCCAAGATGGGGGTCATCGCCAGGCTGATCCGGGAATTCGACGTTCAGGACCGGCAGGTCCTTATTGAGGCCAAGATCGTGCAGATCCAGCTTTCCGACAGCTATGAATTGGGGGTCGACTGGAAGGCGGTCTTTCC
Organism: Candidatus Omnitrophota bacterium; assembly: GCA_022711395.1. Lineage (GTDB taxonomy): Bacteria > Omnitrophota > Gorgyraeia > Zapsychrales > JANLHA01 > JAKLFA01. Next base: position 122,096 of record JAKLFA010000001.1, read on the forward strand.
GGGAATGGATGACCTGACGGCGCAGTCGGATTTTGATGTCATCAGCAATTCGGAATCGAACCGCGGGAAACTCCAGATCGGGACCATCACGACGAATAATTATACGGCCATGATCGAGGCCCTTCAGACCATCGGCAAGACCAACGTCCTTTCAAGCCCGAGCATCACGGTCGTTAATAATCAGGAAGCCAAGATCCTGGTCGGAACGACACAGCCATATGTGACAACGACCACCACGACCCCGGCCAGCGGACCGACAACGGTCTCGGAAAGCGTGAACTTTATTGAGGTCGGCGTTAAGCTCTATGTTGTGCCGACGATCCACAGCGACGGGTTCATTACAATGAAGATCAAGCCGGAGGTCAGCACGGCTTTAACGCCCATCACGACCGGCCAGAACAATGAGATCCCGGTGGTGGAGACCTCTGAGGCCGAAACGATCGTTCGCATCAAGGACGGCGTGACGGTCGTGATCGGAGGGCTGATCAAGGATGAAAAACGTTCAACCATAAAGAAAGTTCCTCTTCTGGGAAATGTCCCGTTGCTCGGAAAGTTTTTCCGCAATACGGATGATTCTGTTGTCAAAACAGAGATCGCCATCTTTTTGACCCCCCGGGTCATGATCGGAGACCAGCAAGAACAACATTCTTTTATCACTGAGAAAAAATAATGAAAAATATCATCTGTGCCCTCGGGCGCTTTCAACCGAAGATCTTTTTAATCATGGGGGCGGTTCTTCTTCTCAACGGCTGTTCCTCTGTCCCCCCGGCGCCGACCCGCGGTTTTTTGTTAAAGAACGCGGCCCAGCTGCGCGGGATCGAGATGGATTATGACCAGTTGACCGGACGGGTTGTTCTGCAGCGGGCGGGTCAGAAAGCGCACGCGTTCATCGGTAATAACCGGGCCTGGATCGGGGAAGAGGAAGTCCTTCTGACCGAACCGCTCTATCAAAGCGGACATGACATTATCGTGCCCGATGATTTCAAGGAAAAGGTCCTCAACCGTATGAGCGGTTTCGTTTACGGCCAGCAGAGCCATGATCGTCTGGTGGTTGTCATTGACCCGGGCCATGGCGGGAAGGACCCGGGTGCCAGGGGCAGGAGCGGATTGAAGGAAAAAGATGTTGTTCTGGACATCGCGAAACGGCTTCACCGCAAGCTCAAAAAAGAAGGCTGGGATGTTCATTTGACGCGTGACAAGGACGTATTCATCTCTTTGGAACAGCGCACGGAGAAGGCTTCTGAATTGCGGGCGGACCTGTATGTCAGCATCCATGCCAATGCCAGCGAGACTCCCCGGGTCAATGGTTTTGAGGTTTGGACCGTGAGGCCTCTGGAATCCCAGGACCGTAAGGAACCGCAGCGGCGCAGGAACCACGATATTTTCTTCAAGCGTGTTGAAATGGAGCAGAATAATTCCAAATTGGAACGCGTGGTCGATGACCTGATGTATGCCTATAAAAGGGGCGAATCATCTGTTCTGGCTGAGCAGGTCACGCGCGAAGTCCCCAAGGACCTTAAATTGGAGAACCGCGGAGCCCGCGATTCCGGTTTTTTTGTTTTGCGCAACACGCTTTGTCCAGCCATTCTGGTCGAGGTGGCATTTATGAGCAATGCCAAGGAAGAACGGTTGCTTAAAAGCGAGGATTTCAGGCAGCAGGTGGCTGAGAGCCTCTCCCGCGCGATCGTCCGTTACGTTAATGCTTTATAATTTTGGATCCGGGGCAACGGTTTCTGATGGGTTTGGAGGCCGGGGCCTCAGCTTGTGTTATTTTCGGACTTGGATATAATGATACAATATCAATGGCAGGAAGGAGAACAATGTGCCTGTTTTGAAAACGCATCAGCAGCCGATCGGGATCTTTGATTCAGGTTTGGGCGGGCTTACGGTCGCCAAGGCGGTCCTTAAACTTTTGCCGAATGAGGACATTGTCTATTTCGGGGACACGGCCCGTGTCCCGTATGGAACAAAATCCAAAGATTCGATCATCCGTTTTTCTCTGCAGAACGCGGATGTGCTTTTGGAACATAAAGTGAAGGCCATCGTGGTGGCCTGTAATTCTTCATCCAGCTACGCATTGCCGGCGCTGAAGCGGCATGTGAATGTTCCGGTCCTGGGGGTGATCGGCCCCGGAGTGCGTAAGGCGCTTGCCATGACGCGCAGCGGCCGGGTGGGTGTTGTAGCGACCCCCGCGACCGTCAAGAGCGGCGCGTATCAGAAACAGCTGCTTAAGCAGCGCCCGACCTGCATGATCCAGGCCCAGGCCTGTCCATTATTCGTTCCGCTGGTCGAAGAGGGGTGGTTCGACCGCGGCGTGACCGTTTCTGTGGCACAGGAATATCTGCGCCCGATCCAGCGGGCCAAAGTCGACACGCTGATCTTAGGATGCACGCATTATCCGTTGTTGAAACAGACGCTTAAAAGCATCCTGGGGCCGGACGTGTTTTTGGTGGATTCCGCCCAGGAAGTGGCGCTGGAACTGCAGGGTCTTCTCGCGAGGGAGGGGCTGCTGAACGCCTCCAGGCATAAGGCCAAAAACCTTTTTTTGGTCAGCGACGGGCCGGACCATTTCAGAAAGCTCGCCGGAAAATTTCTGGGGCGGGAGATTGTTCTAAAAAAGAAATCCTTTTGAACGGAGACCGTTTATGTATGAATTGATCATTCGCGACCAGTTTTCTTCAGCGCATTATTTGAGAGGATACGAGGGCGCCTGCGAACAATTGCATGGTCACACCTGGAAAGTGGAAGTGGCCGTCCAGTCGGATGAGCTGAACTCGATCGGTCTGGTGGTCGATTTCAAGGACCTGAAAAATAACCTGGCGAAGATCATGGAACGCTGGGACCATGTGTGCCTCAACGAACTTCCGGAATTTCAGAATGTCAACCCGTCCACGGAGAACCTGGCCAGGATCCTTTATCAGCAATTTAAAAGCGCGAATCCGGAATTGAAGATCATCCATTCGCGGGTCTGGGAATCCGCCAATGCCAGTGTCAAATACAGTGAATAAGAAAACGACAACAGTCCAAAAAGAAACGAAAGCGGTTGTCCTTTTATCCGGAGGGCTTGATTCCACGACGGTTTTGTTCCACGCCATGGGAAAGGGCTACCGGTGCCATTGTTTGATCTTTGATTATGGGCAACGGCACCGTAAGGAACTTCAAAAGGCCAAGGCTATCGCGCGCGGGGCGGGCGTTCCGTTTGATGTGGTCAGGATCACGATGCCCTGGAAAGGATCCGCCTTATTGGACCGCCGGATCAAGGTCCCGCAGGGGCGGGCTGTTGTTGCCGATGAGATCCCCGCGACCTATGTGCCGGCGCGCAACATCATTTTTTTGAGCTTTGCCGCTTCCTGCGCGGAGGCGGCCGGGGCGCGGACCGTGTTCATTGGCGCCAACGCGCTGGATTATTCCGGATATCCGGATTGCCGTCCGGAATTCTTTAAAGCGTATCAAATGGTCCTGAAAAAAGGCCTTAAGGCCTCTCTCGATGGGAAAACGATACGGATCGCGGCGCCGCTTCTCCATAAAACAAAAGCCCAGATCATCCGTCTGGGCAGACGGCTTAACGTGCCCTATGAGCTGACCTGGTCTTGTTACAAAGGGGGCCGGCGTCCTTGTGGGCAATGCGACAGTTGCCTGCTTCGGGCGAAAGGATTTCAAGAGGCGGGCCATGCTGATCCGCTTTTGAAAAACAGGTGATATGAAGATCGGGATCTCGGAAATTTTTTTATCCCTGCAGGGTGAGGGGAAATATATCGGAACGCCCCACGTGTTTGTGAGGCTGGCCGGCTGCCATATCCGGTGCCGCTGGTGCGACACGGATTTTTCTTTGAAAGAGACCCTTTCTTGCGAGGATCTTTTAGGGCGGATCAAAGAGCTTTACCATCCGGGCTGCTGGATCAGTTTTACCGGTGGGGAGCCGCTTTTGCAGGCCGAAGAGCTTTCTTGTTTTCTGCCCAGCCTCAAAGAAAGGAAATGGCCGGTCTATCTGGAGACCAACGGGATCCTGGCCGGGCCTTTGAAAAAAGTGATCGACTGCGTGGACGTGATCGCGATGGATATAAAACTGCCAAGCTCCGCCGGGCAGGGGCCGTTCTGGAAAGAGCACGAAGAGTTCCTGCGCGCCGCATCGGCGAAGGAGGTCTTCGTTAAGACCGTTATTACGCCGGAGACATCAGACGATGAGTTCAACCGGGCGGTTGACCTGATCGCGCGGCGGTCGCCGGAGATCACGCTCTGCCTTCAGCCTGAACATTCGGGCCTGTTCAAAGGGGCTTTAGAGAAGTGCCGGGCGCTGCAGCGAATGGCGGCCTTGCGCCTGAAGGATGTCCGGGTCATTCCGCAAGTCCATAAATTGATGTTGATTCCTTAAAGCGCGGGAGGAAATTCATGACAGAACAATGCAGTTCCTATGAAGGGCTACAGCGGCATATCCGTGACCTTCAAACGCCGCAGATCGAGGTCTGGGAAAACCAATATGCCGACAGGGAATATGAAGTGGACCTGGAGATCCCGGAGTTCACCTGCATATGCCCCAAGACGGGCCTGCCGGATTTTGCCCTGATCCGCATTCAGTACGCGCCGGACCAGCACTGCCTTGAGCTGAAGTCGTTGAAACTTTACACGGTGTTCTACCGCGATGTGGGTGTTTTCCACGAGCACCTTGTCAATAAATTGCTGGATGACTGCGTGAAGGCCTGCCATCCGCGCTGGATGAACATTCAGGTGGTGATGAACCCGCGGGGCGGTATCACGACAACCGTGAGCGCGCAATACCGCCGGAAAGCTTAAACACAGGCAAAGAACCGAAAGGACAGGGTGATGAAACGTATCGATGGCCGTAAACCCGATCAGCTTAGGGCGGTCACTGTTAAACCGAATTTTACCAAGCACGCGCACGGCTCTTGTCTGATCTGTTTTGGCGAAACGCAGGTGATCTGCACGGCCATGGCGGAAGAGGGGGTCCCGTCCTTTTTAAAAGGGAAAGGCTCCGGCTGGGTGACCGCGGAATATGGAATGCTCCCGGGCTCATGCCCCAGCCGCGTCAGGCGTGACGCTTCGTCGGGGCGCGCGCAGGAGATCCAGCGTTTGATCGGGCGGTCTTTACGGTCCGTGGTGGACCTGTCGGCTTTGGGTGAACAGACCGTCAAGGTCGATTGCGACGTGATCCAGGCCGACGGAGGGACGCGCACGGCGTCCATTACCGGCGGGTTTATCGCGCTGGCGCTGGCGTTTAAGCGGCTGCGGAAGGAAAAACGCCTGGCGCAGCTTCCTTTGCTGGACCATGTCGCCGCTATCAGCGTCGGGATCCATGAAGGGGTAGCGGTCCTGGACCTGAACTATCAGGAGGATTCTTCCGCGGAAGTCGATATGAACGTGGTCATGACGGCCAAAGGCGGGCTTGTGGAAGTGCAAGCCACGGCGGAACGAAAACCGTTCAGCAAACCGCAGATGGAAAAGATGGTCGCCCTGGCCCAGAACGGCATACGGGAGCTCATCAGCCTTCAGAAAAAATATATCAAGGGGATCTGACAATCCATGCAGACGTTGATCATCGCCACCAGGAACCGAGGAAAACTGAGAGAGATCAAGGAATTGCTGAAGGACCTTCCGCTGAAGGTCGTTTCGCTTGCCGATTATCCGGACATGCCGCCGATCGTTGAGGATGGAAAGACGTTCCGCGCCAATGCCCTGAAAAAGGCGTTCACGATCTCGCGTAAGACAAAGATGCTTGTCCTGGGGGAGGATTCCGGGCTTGAGGTCGAGGCCTTAGGCTGGAGGCCGGGTATTTTTTCGGCCCGTTTTTCCGGGGAACAGGCTGATGATGAAAAGAACAATCAGAAATTATTAGAGGAACTCAAGGCTGTCGATCCAAAACGCCGCCGGGCCCGTTACCGTTGTGTCGCCGCTCTGACGGATGGCGAGCGGTTTATCGCGACGGTATCCGGATCCTGTGAGGGGTCCATCGCCCGTGAGCCTCGCGGGAAGAACGGCTTCGGATATGATCCGCTGTTCTTGGTCCCGGAATATAATAAAACTTTTGGGGAGCTTCCGCCTGAGGTCAAGGAACGCTTGAGCCATCGCGGCAAGGCCATGAAAAAGGTGAAGAAGTTTTTGAAACGGTATTTGGGGAGTGTTTAAATATCAGCAGGCGGCAGAAAGGATGTTATGTTTTCCCAGCGCAGCAAATTTTCCTATCTGGTTGAATGGTTCGTGGTCATTTCCATCCTCGGGCTGATGACGGGGACCGGGCTGAAATTTTTCAGTCAGGCCATTCAGCGGGCCCGTTCGGTCGAGGCGATCACCAATATTTCCAACATCAGCAGCGCCCTGGAGCGGTGCTATATGATGCGGGGGGCTTACGCGGCCTGTCAGGGGGGGTATTTTCTGAAGGGCGAGTGGCCGCTTGATATTGAATATCCGGGAGATCATCCCCAGGCAAAATTTGATTACGGGATCTGGGCCGATCACACGGACTGGGTGATCGTCGCCCGGCCTTCTGACCAGGACCAGCCGGCGAAAGATTTTCTCTTCATGTCGACCTATTTCGGCCACAATCTTATCACCTGCGGTTTCGGCATCTCCAATGAAAAATGCAACGAGATCCGCTACATAGTAAGATAAAAATTTTTTAGGGAAAAAGATCGCCGATGGCGTCCTGCACTCCTTCAAAAAGGACTCCCGCGCCTTCGATGGCGGATTCCGCGCCTTTTTGCAGAAGCACGTTCGGATGGGTCATGACCTTGTGTTTGGGCTTATCGACCGTGCCGTAGAGCTTAATGGAAAGAAATCCTCTGGTCTGGGCCATCGCGGCGGAGACGCCCTTGTTCAGGTCGTTGGAAATGAGGATCTGCGACATTTTGAAGTCCGGATAGATGTCCATATCGATCTCTTTGTTGAAACCGACCCATCCTTTTCCTTCCAGGTTGAGCGGGGTGCTGTAAAGAAATAAGCTGTTGGTCACGAAGCGTTTGTCCTTGATCTGGAATTTCGCGTTTCCGCCGGTAAAATCAATATTCCGGTAGTCTTCGATCAGCAAATGTTCCCAGACGCCTTTTAAAAGGTTGGCTGTCCAGATATGGCCGTTGGAGATGGACACCTCGCCGTTGCCGGTGATGTCTTTGATGTTCTTCAAAGGTCCGTAGGCTGAAAGGCTGACATCCAGGATCCCGGACATGGGTTTTTCTTTGAGAGGCGAGTCGTTCTTTAAGTTGGTGATGTCAGCGCCCTTTAAGTTGGCCTGGATCTGGCTGGGAAGAGACGGGTCAGAAAAATCCACTTTGGCCTGGACGCTCAACAGCCCGTTGTAAAGATTGCTGTTGATGGACCAGACTGATTTCTGGTTGGCGTTGATCGACCCGTCGACGGAAAGATTATCGATACGGTAACCGTAAATGCGCATCAGCTCGCTTTGATAGTTCAGGACCAGGCGTCCTTGTAAGGGCTTCTTGAGCGGCCCGGTGAACTGCCCTTTCAGATATGCGGTCCCGCGCGGATTGATCGGAGTCAGAAATTTTTGAACAGCCTGCGGCAAAGAGCTGAGTTCAGAAAGGTCCAGTCGCGCCTCCGCCAGGATATCGGCCTTCAGACCAGGGCTGGCCGTGTCCACGGTGCCGGTCGCCTTGAGCATGGAGTTCTTTCCCTGGACCTCAAAACGGCTGAAATCATAGATCTTGTTCTGGGACTTCGCGAAGGCCGAGAGGACAAGGTCCCGGCTTTTAAGACGGACGTTAACGGACGGATCGGTGAAATTCCGGAACGCCCCGCTGCTGTCATAGTTCTGCCCATCGTATTGGAAGGTCAAGTCCTGCCATGAAATGAAGTTGTCTTTATAACGGAGGTCTCCATAAATATTAGTCAATGGCTTTGGCAGCTGCGCGCTTTGAAGGGACGCGTTTTGAAGGCGGCCTTTCACTTCATATTCGATCTGGCGTTTTATTTTTAACGGGCCTCTCACAGTGACCTCAAGGTCCGTTTTTCCCTCCAGCGAGACCGGCAGGGTTTTTCCCGTTATGGACTGAACGCGGGCGGCAAGGTCCTTCAGAGCGACATCTTTCGCGGTCAAAAGAAGCTCAGACTGAAAATTGATCAGGTCGCGGACCCGGCCTGAAAGGTTCACGGGCGTTTCAAATATCCTGAACGTGACCCCGTCCGCTTGAAGCGAATCGGTGGCGATGGAAAGCCTGCCTTGAAGGCCTGAGATCTCACCGACATCTTTTATTCCGTTGACCGTCGTGTCGTTCAGCCAAAGCGTTCCGTCGTAATTGAAGGAGGAAGGCCCGTCCGAAGAGACGCGGTTTAAGATCAGATCCATTTTTGGGGACCCTGTCAACGTGATCCCGTCAGGCAGTGCCACGGTCAGGCGGTCTTCATCGAGCTGGGTGGCCACGGTCAGGAGCCGGCTGTTTTTTTCCACGTCCAGTTTCGGGACGCGCAAGGTCCCTGAAATATTCGCTTTCTTTTTAAAGTCAAGGATCGCCTCGGTCAGGGTCAGAGGGGAAGAGATCTTTAGAAAATCCCCGTCCGTTCTCATTTGGAATTGTGTGGCCGCCAGGTCCCCCTGGATATGGGCATCGTCGGTCTTTAGATCGGCGTTGATGATGTGGAGCTGGCTCTGAACGGAGATGCCGGTATTGTCTTTGCTGAGTTGGAAATCAATGAGGCGCAAAGATTCTCCGCTCAAAGCGTTTGAAGTGATGGAGGCCTTTGGCTTGTCAGCGGAGGCGGAGGCCGATCGGACGGAAAGCGTCTCCGGGCCGAATGATACGGACAGGCCGCTGGCGCTGAACGGGCCGGTCCAGGACCCTTGCGGGGTCTGGATAACGGCGTTGTGAGCCGACAGCGAGTCAGCCGTTAAGTTGCGGGCGTTATCCTGGGATGAAAGAGTGAAATTTTGCGTTTCGAATGCCCCTTCGACGGAAGCTCCTGCCGCGGTCTTGACCTTGACGTCCGCCGCGATCTGGCCCTGGAGCGACCATTGCGCGGGTTGCCACTGGAATTTGGTCTGAGCGGTCTGGACTTTCAGAAGTTCAAAAAGCGTTTTTTGATCAAGAAGCGGCAGGACCGACGGGACGCAGTCGATCGAGCTGGCCGCGGCGGTCAAAAGCAGAGCTTTTTTTCTTAGGTCAAAGGACCCCTGAAAATACAATGAAGCGGGAGAATCCTTGATCCCCGCGGAGGTTTTGAATTCGATGGACTGCGGCAGGGACAACGAAGCCTCTGTGTTGACGGATACCAGATATAAAGGCGAAGCAGCGCCGGCCTGATCGATCACAGAAAAGGCCCCGTTTTCGATGATGATCCGTTTCAGAAAGACCCGCGTGGATTTTTCAGATGCCGGTTTTTTCTGAAAAAGGTCCGTGATGTTCCACAGATGGTCGGCCTGCCGGGTGAGCGCGGCCTGGGGATTGGTCAGGATCAGGGAGGGGATAATGACGGTGCGGTCCTTTAGAAGAGGGACCAGCAGGATGTTGAAATTGATCCTTTCAACAGATAAAAAGGTCTCTTCCGGATTGTCCTTCTGCTGGATCTTGAAATCTTCCAGCGTGACGCCTTTGGTCAAAGAATAACGCAGCTGGGAACAGGTGATCTTTCGGCCCAAAAAGTTCTGGCCCTGTTCCTGGAGCATGGTCTTTAAGGTCACAGGGATAAAAACGGTGTGCATGTAAACAGTAACGGCCACAATCATTAACAGCAAGACCAGCGCAATGATCAGGATGATTTTTTTCATGAAGCCATTATAACAAAAATTCAAAAGGGACAGAACCTCTTTTTCTGTTATCATATTGCACTTCGATAAATTCTGTTATAATTGCGGTGTTTAAAAGGAGCAGGCATGTCCAAGGTCTTGAAAAGAACGACGAGCCCTTATGTCCGGGTCGAGGATTCCGGGATCCATGGGATGGGTGTTTTCGCGCGTAAGCGAATCCCCGCCGGGGTGGAGATCATCGAATATGTGGGGGAGAAGATCACCAAGGCCGAATCCGAGCGCCGGGCGGAAATTCCGCTTAATCAGCATAAAAAGGACCGGACCAAGGGCGCGGTCTATATTTTCACGCTGAACGCGCGGTATGATATTGATGGCAATGTTCCCTATAATACGGCGCGGCTGATCAATCATTCCTGTTCGCCGAACTGCGAAGCGGTCCTTTCCAGCGGGCATATCTGGATCACCGCCCTCAGGGATATTCAGCAAGGGGAAGAGCTGACCTACAATTACGGCTATGATCTGGACAGTTACGAGGACCACCCCTGCCGTTGCGGGGCCGAAAACTGCGTTGGATATATTTTGGCGGAGGAACATTGGCCCAAACTTCATTTTAAGAAAAAGGCCCGCCGGCCCCGTCGGAAATTGACCCATGAGGAGATCGTCAAAAGGCAGGAAAAGAACGCGTCTTTGCCCAGGCTTCCCTTTGTGGTGGTTCTGGACAATTTGCGAAGCCTTCACAATGTCGGTTCCGCCTTCAGGACGGCCGATGGGGTCGGGCTTGAGAAGGTGTGGTTGTGCGGGATCACGGGATTTCCACCACAGTCGCAGATTTCCAAGACCGCCATCGGGGCTGAACAGGTCGTCTCCTGGGAATATGAAGAGGATGTTGTGAGCGTGGTCAAAGGCCTCAAGCGCCAGGGATACCAGATCGTTCTTCTGGAACAAACGCCGCAAAGCCGCGATTATCACGAATACGAACCGCACGCGCCGGTGTGTTTGATCATCGGCAATGAGGTCGACGGCATTTCGGAGTCGGTCGTCCCCCTGGCGGATTACGCCGTTGACATCAAGATGCACGGAATGAAAAATTCGCTCAATGTTTCCGTGGCCTTTGGTATCGCCGCATACCATATCGGCAACCGTCTGAGGGACTTGTCTGTTTAGACGGGAAGCCCTTTAAAACCTTCCGCACCATTCCTTTAGATTTTGTCTTTTTAAATCTAAAAATATTTCGTATACTATTATAAGAAAAAACAGGAGGAGGATGATATGGGAAAATCATGCAAGGTCCTGATCATTGATGATGAGAAAGATTTTTGCGAGCTTTTGAAGGAAAATCTTTCTTTAATGGATGAGTTTGAGGTCGCTTATGAGATCGATCCGCAGAAAGCGGAAGCCACCGTTGAACGGGAAGCGCCGGACATTATCCTGCTGGACAATGTGATGCCTAACCGTAAGGGGTCGGAGATCGTTCATGCTTTGAGAAGACAGGAAAAGACAAAAGGGATCCCGATCATCATGATCAGCGGCCGCGGGGAAATGGTCTTTTATAAAAAGACGGCTTCTTTTAAATGGGAGGCGAACCGCCCGATCGTCAAGAACAGAGGGCAGATCAGCGACAGCAAGAATCCTGACTCGTTAGCCCAGGAGTATGGCGTGGATTGTTATATTTCAAAACCAGTGACCACGGATATTATTATTGAGGCGATGAAGGACCTGTTGAAGGCCAGGGGGAAGATCGGCGGCGCTGAAGGGGGAGAAGCGGCGGAGTTTTGATCAGATCAACATGCATACAGAGGAGAACGGTTTATGATTAAAGTCGTGATGGTTGATGATGAGGTCGATCTGTGCATGATCGTGAAGGACAACCTTGAAGCGGCCGGGTCTTTTATGGTGGTGACGCATAATAAGCCGGAGACCGCGGAAGAGATCATAAAAAGAGAAAATCCGGACGTGATCCTGCTGGATATTGTCATGCCGGGACGTTCAGGTTCAGATATTATCCGGTCGCTGAAAGCGGATCCGGCGACCAAAAAGATCCCGATCATTGTTGTCAGCGGCAAGGGAGAGATGGTCTTTAACAAGAAAAAAGGGGAGTTCCAGTGGATCCCGCATTCCAAGCTTGTTCAGACCAGGGGGGACCTGCCGGACGTTAAGGGCGCGGAGGCTTTGGCAGAGGCTTACGGGGTCGCGGATTATGTTTCGAAGCCGTTCTCGACAGAATTGCTTATTCAGGTCATACAGGATGTCGCGGCCCGCGGCCGTAAATCCAGCGCCCCAGGCGATGAAGGATCTGAGCAATTAATTTAAAAGGTTTTTATCATGAAGGAATCTCGCAGGCGGTCTTGGGGTGTTTGTGTTCTGGGTTGGTCCATGGTGATCGCCAATTTCGCGCTGGTCCTGCCGTATTATTACGCTGTGTTCGCGGATTCTTTTTTAACACATCCCCGGGTATCCTCTTTTTTGGCGATGGTCGCTGTGTTCCCGATCGATTTTTTCCATGGATATTTTCGGGACCAATGGCTTGTTCATGTTTCCTGGATGGTGCTGATCGTTATTTGCGCTTTTGGCATCCTGTTATTGAACAAATTCGCCCGCGCGGTGTTCATTGTTCTTAACGTTATCCATATGACCGTGCTTTCGTATATTGTGATCCTCCATCATGGTCAGGGGAGCTTTCTGGATTTCTTTTTTAAAGGATATTTCAACATGGTCGCGGCGATCAGTTATGTCGGTTTTTTGACCCTGCCTGAGATCAGGGAGCAGTTCAACATTGAGTTGGAAGGGCTGCGGTTGAAAATATGGCTGGAGCGTCCGCTTAACAAGAAACCGTTGAAATCGGACGTGAACCGTTACGAGAGCCTGAGCGTCGCTTATGTTCAGTTGGGGCGCTTTGAGGAAGCGTTGGACGCGCTGGAGAAGGCGATCTCGGTCGATCCGGGAAACGCGAATCTCCATTTTCAAGTGGGGATGATCCATATCCGGATGAACCGCTATCCGCAGGCGGCGCGGGCCCTGCAGGAGTCCGTGCGGCTGAACCCCATTCATTATGAGGCGAATTATAATTTGGGGTCGTTGTTCATGAGGGAGGGGTCGGCGAAGGAGGCGGCGGAATTTTTTCTTAAAGCGACGCACATTCAGCCGAAAAAAGAGCAGGCCTATCGCGACCTGGGGGACGCGTATATGTCTCTGAAGCGTTATGAGGACGCGTGCGCCTCTTTTAAGGAGGCGATCGCTCTTTCATCAAAGGACAGCTACTCGTATCTGCGCCTTGGTGTGATCCTGGGGCAGTTTCTCAATAACCCTCAGGAAGCTTTTGAGGCCCTGCGCACCTCCGTGCGGTTGGACCCGCAATGCTTTGAGTCTCAGTTTGAGTTCGCGAAGGCCTCGTTTTCGATGGGCCGTTTCAAGGATGCGGTGCGGGGTTTGAAGGAAGCGGACCGTTTAAATCCTGAAAATCCCAGTGTTTGTTATTATTTGGGCTTGAGTTATGCTAAACTTAATGATCATCATTCAGCCCTGAGGCAGCATGCTCTTTTAAAAGAGCGTGACCCTGCTTTGGCCGGCGAATTGATGATCATGATCCACACGGCCGAGCATCCATCGATCGACGGGAAAGACGTTTGATCATGGAGGGGCCTTTCATCGTATCATGGAACGGTTGCAAGAGAGGAAACCATGTTCAAAAGGATCTTGTGTGTGCTGGTGGTCTTGTGTTTTGGGTTCGGAACCGCGTCGCGGCTTGCGTTCGCGGCTGCTGAAACGGCCGGCTCCATTGTGGGCCGTGAACAGATCGAAAAGAACCAGGAACAGATCGAAGAGCGCATCAAAGCGCCCCGCCAATCCGATCAGGGAGAGGTTATTGAAGAGGGAGTGGAGGCCGATCATGGCCCTAAAGTCCTGATCCGTTCGATCGTGGTGGAAGGCGCGACGATTTTGACGGCCCAGGAGGTCCGGGCGGTAACGCTGCAGTATGAGGGTCAAGAACTTTCGCTCAAGGACATGCAGAAGGTCGCGGATCTGATCACCGCGGAATACCGCAAGAAGGGTTATGTGACATCGCGGGCGTATCTTCCACCGCAGAACATCGAATCGGGAACGTTGCTGATCCGGATCGTGGAGGGGACGCTGGGCGATCTTCAGATCCGGGGTAATAAATATTTTTCGTCGTCTTTACTGGCCAGAAAGATCGCGCTTAAGCCGCAGGATTTTTTTGATTACGCGAAACTTCAAAAAGCGCTCAGCGCCATCAATGAGCATCCGGACCGCAAGGCCAAGGCTGTTCTGATCCCGGGGCAGAAGAGCGGGACCACGGACGTGGTCCTGGAAGTGCAGGACCGCCTGCCCATTCACGCCGGGGTCGCTTATGACAACTGGGGGTCCCGTTACGTGAATAAACATCGCTACGCAGGGATCCTTCAGCATAACAATCTCTTCGGCCAGGATGACAAACTGTATCTGAAATATCAGGAATCGGAGGCGCAGCGCCTGCAGTTCGGCATGGCCCGGTATTCCTACCCTATCACGACGACGGTCGAGGCGGGTGGATACGCGGCCTATAACGAGGTCCGATCGGGGCTGGAGTTCAAACCTCTGGATTCCAACGGTTCAGCGGCGCTTTACGGGGTATTTTTGAACAAACGGATGATCGAAGAGGATTCGCTCGATTTGCGTTTGAATTTCGGGTTTGACAGTAAAAGCATCGAGGATGAGTCGTTGGGAGGGGCGTCGCGGACGAGGGATGAACTGCGGGTCGTCAAAAGCGGGATTGATGTTGATGTGAGCGATCCCCTGGGTCGGACCATCCTGACCACGGAATTGAACGCGGGGATCCCGAATTTTATGGGAGCGATGCAGGACCATGATCCTTTGGCCTCGCGGCCCAACGCCAGCGCTGATTTCACCAAGGGGGTCATGAATTTATACCGCCTGCAGCCGCTGCCCTGGGAACTGACGCTGCTGTGGAAGAACACCGGACAGTTCACCAATCACCGGTTGGCCGCTGTTGAGGAGTTCCAGATCGGCGGTCCGACGAGCGTCCGGGGATATCCGGCCGCGGAATTTACCGGTGATAAAGGGTATTACACATCCTTTGAGCTGTCATTTCCGGTCTATCCTCTTTCAAAAGACATCCGTGTCCCGTTCAGAAAACAGGACCGGCTTTATGATGCCCTGCGTCTGGTGGCGTTCTGGGATTGGGGCTATGTCAGCCGGCATCAACCTTCCGTCGGGGAAGAAGAGCACAACACATTACGGGCCGCTGGCTTCGGCGTGCGGCTGAATTTGACGGAACATCTGGATTTCGCTTTTGAGGTCGGTTATCCGCTGGGGGGGCCGGTCCCGTCCGATGAGGACCACGCCCATCCATGGATCGAGTTCTCCTATATATTCTGAGCATGAGGAGCGTTTGATTTGCCGTCGATGTTATAAAACGTGTTCGTTTTTCAGATGCCGCATAGTATAATAAGGCATCATCAATGAATTTCAGAGGAGGAAGGACATGAGACGTGCCAGCCTTGTGGGATGCCTGGTCTTAAGTTTGTGGGTCTTGGGATGCGGACAACCCCGGAATTCGGTCCTGACGATCAACACGATCGAGATCAGTAAGCAGGAATTCGAGGACGCCTTTCAGCGTTCGCGTTATGCCTACATGGGCCAGGAAGGGAAAAAGCTTTTTCTGGACAGCTATATCAACATGAAGCTGATCCTTAAAGAGGCGGAGGAGCTTGGCCTGGACAAGGACCAGGAATTCTTGAGGGATATCCAGTTTTTTTGGGAGCAATCTTTATTAAAGGAAGCGATCGCCGCGAGGACCAATGAGCTGGCGTCCCAGGTCCGCGTGGGGGACTCGGAGGTGCAGAAGTATTATGAGGAACACAGGGCCGAGTTCGGCAATAAGCCCCTGTCCGAAGTCTACGACCAGGTCCGGTGGCTCCTTTTAAAGATCAAGCAAAGCGAAGCGGTGTCCCAGTGGACGGATGGATTGCGTTCACAGGCTGATATTAAAGTTGATTGGGCCGCATTGGGCCTTAACCCATAGGAGGAAGATCATGAAACCGGCATCGAAGCGTCGACAATATTTTATCGATCCCTCGTTTCAGTTGAAGTTTATTCTGAAGTTTTCCGTGATCGTTCTGGCCGCCTCGGTCTTGATCGGAGCGGCGCTGTTCTTGATCTTCCGCGGTTCGACCACTGTGGCCATCGAGAATACGAAAGTCGTCGTTAAAACAACCTCGGATTTCATTCTTCCGGCTCTGATCGTCACCCTGGCGCTTGTCGCGGGTTTTTCGTCGCTGGTGGTCATCGTTTTGACCCTGGTGTCCTCACACAAGATCGCCGGGCCGATCTTCCGGATCCAGCGGGAGCTGGAGCTTGTCCGGCAAGGGGACCTGACCCGGCAGTTCACGATCCGCAGCACGGACCAGTTGCAGGAATTGGCCCGTTCGCTCCATGTCATGACCGGCGCCCTGCGGGAAAAACACCTTGAGATCGGCGGGCAATGCCGTTCGCTGACGAATTTTCTTGAAGAAAAGAATTTCAGCGCGTCCCAGGAGGACCGGGCAAAACTTCACCAGATGCTGAAAGACCTATACGAAGTCCTTAATTATTTTAAAGTCTAATGAAACAGGCCTTATTGATAACAGCGATCGTGTGGATGTGGGTGACGGGTTGCGGGCATTTTTGCGCTCATGCCGCCGGGAACGTCTATCCATTGGTGGCGGAAGGCGAGTTTTTTGACATTTACGCCGATCCCCGGATCGACATTGAAAGCCTGTTGTCCCGGGTCAACTTCGACTATTTTTATCAGTTGGAGATGATCGGGCCGGTGAAAGAGGGAGGGCAGGCCCCCTCACCCCGTCAGGTCCTGTCAAAGACCCTGGACGGGATCTACCTTGAGGTCTGCGACACGCTCGGCATCGGGCTGTATTCCTTCCATGGGAATTTGAAAATCTTTCCGGACCAGCAGAGCTTAAGCGACGAATACCGGGCGATGTTCCAAAGCGATTTCACGGAGCGGTCGTTCTATTTTCATGAAACGAACACCCTGTATGTTTCCGCCGCGGACCTGACGGTCGGGATCATTGTTCACGAGATCGCTCACGTCGTTATGTCCCACTATTTTGTTGTCCCGCCTTCCGCGAAACTGCAGGAGATCCTTTCCGGTTATGTCGAATACCATTTTCGAAAACAATTAGGGACCCTTTAAAAAAGGACCCTCTGCTTTGTTGAGCTCAGAGGGCCCTGTTTTTAAAAACGGCGCCGCTTTAAAAGGTCCGGCCTGGGCCTTTTTGGGAAGAATGCCCGTGATGTTTTTGGCGGCGCTCGCCACGGTTCTGGCGGCGGGCCTCGGACAGAAGCGACTGCTTTTGTTCAGCGCTGAGGCTTTCGTCGCTGATGACGCTGAGGAAACGGTCTTTGCGTTGGGCATAACGGGCGTTCTGCTGTTCGGCCCGCTTTTCGTAACGGGATTGGAACTCCGTCAGGATCCGTTGTTTTTCTTCTTCGCTTAAGTCCGGGTCCTGGTTCAGTTTTTCCGTAAGCCGGGAGAGATTCTCAGCGTGGAGATCCTGCCGGAATCGATCG
The DNA here is from genome assembly GCA_022711395.1 of Candidatus Omnitrophota bacterium. Taxonomy (GTDB): domain Bacteria; phylum Omnitrophota; class Gorgyraeia; order Zapsychrales; family JANLHA01; genus JAKLFA01. The sequence goes on from JAKLFA010000001.1 coordinate 139,389, forward strand.
CGGACCTGTTTTTGTTCCTCTATATGCCGGAGGACGGCGTCCTGTCGAGCCTGGGGCTCAAGGGCTTGCAATGAGCGAAAAAATTCTTTTCGTTTTTGTTCCTGCTCTTTCCGGAATGTTTCGATCTTTTTACGGCTTGACTGGCGGATATCATTGAACATTCCTTGTCTTTGGCCTGTCCGTTGCCAAGGACAATTTCCCTCGGCGTTCCAATTTGGTGAGGATCCCGGCCCGGCAAAAGCCCGGGGTGAGACCATTAAAAAGAATAAAGCTGTATAGGCGGATGTTCTTATGATGTTCATGTGCGCTCCTTAGGTTGATGTTCTTCCATGTTCGGGACGTCCGTTGATGTAAACACGGACGCGTTGAAAAAGTTTCGGTCTTTTTCAAAAAATCATCTGTTGTAAAGAGGATCGAAACCCGTGATGGCAAGGATGCCGTAAGAGATCGAAATGGTGCTGTAATTCCCCCGGCTGGGGGTCATGAACCCGTGGCCGACCTTGGCGTTGGGTTGGGTCGCGTAGGGGAGGGCTGCGCCGTGGCCGGTCTCGCTGGTAAGTTTGAGCATGTTTTCCAAAAGGGTCTGTTTTTTATTTCTGAGAGATTCGGCCTGTGAGAACAACTGATGCTCGGCCAGGTCGCGCTCCAGACGGCTGTAAGCGTTGATGAGGCCGAAAGTCCATTCAGGGGAAACCATGGGAGGCCGCCCCAAAGCGGAGGCCATGGCGTGGTCCACATAATCCACGCCGCGCACCTCGACCTTTTTTCCGTCAGCTTTGGTGAACGAAACGGTATGCACGGCCTTTTGTTCGATCGTTTCAACGAGGCGCAAGGCCAACCCTTCTTTAACTTTATCCAGGGTGTTCAGGCCCAGGGCGGATATGGCCCATGATTGGACATCCGTCGCGAAAGCGGGATCGACCGCCGGACGCGCCCCGCGGGAAAAAAATTCCTGTTTCGTGTTGAAGGCTGTCTGCCGCAGCCAATTCAGGGCGCGGTCGCGGCCCTGGCCATAGCGCTGCAGAGCGGTCTCGTTGAATAATAGGTTAAAAAGAGCGTAAGCATCGATGGCGTGCTCGGTGGGATAAATATCATAAAGGCGGGGCGCGTTGTTCATGTTCTGGATGCGCTGGTCCCCGGAAAGGCTCGCGTCCCCTAAAGGCCCCATGCGGATAGCGCCGAAATTTTTATCCTTGGGGTCCGTGTTCTGAAGATACAGGGCGAAGTCCGCCCGGTCCTTGGCAAAGGAGAGGTATTTCAGTTCACCGGTCGATTTATAAAGATGGAACGCGGCGATACCGATCCAGATGTTCGGCCCGGTGACCACGCTCCATTCTTCTCCCAACTCCGGGCGGGTGGGGTTGACTGTTGAGATGATCCCGTTCAGGCGCCAGACGCCGGGCGTGTTGATATAAAAATCAAGGATGCGTTTGGCGTCTTTGTTGCGTTCTAAAGCGATGTAGGCTAAGGCTGTGACGGACGAGTCATAGGTCATGACCCAATGGTGAAGGTTCTTGTCCCCGATATGGCTGTAGGTCAATCCGCTGCGAGGGTCGCGGTTCTTGATAAGCCAGCGTTCATATTGCTTCAGGTGATCGGAAGGGTCCACGGCGCGCGCGTTGTTGAGACAGATAAAGATCTGGAAGGCTGCCAGAAGCAGGCAGCATGCGGCTGAGACCGGTCTTTTTTGTTTCCCCCAAAAAAGTCTGCACATAAGTAGTGCAAGTATATCTGATGGGAACGGCGAATTTCAATGCGTGAGCGCTTCGCAAAGCGGTTTAAGCTGCGGGGAGACGTTCAGCTTTTTCAGCTCTTCTTTTGAGAACCAGCGGAATTCATCATGTTCGCGGCTGATGGACACGTCCCCGCTGAGGAGGCTGACCTTCATGAAAAGGTAGGCGATCCGGTAGTCCTCGCGTTCCCACTCGCCTGAGCTGAAGACGCTGTCTAAAGAAACAGTGAGCCCTGTCTCTTCCTTGAATTCACGCAGGAGGGCGCTGGCAAAATCTTCTCCCGGGTCGACTTTACCGCCGGCGAATTCCCAGAATCCGGGCTGATGTTTGGATGCGCGGGCGCGCTTTAAAAGCAGAAAGCGGCCCCGATGGTCCTGCAGGATGCCACGGACAGCTAGAAAAAATGGTTTTGCGCTCAAGGTCACTCCTTTGGATAACAGCTTGATGAATAATATCAATATTAGTATAATAATAAAAAATTTCAATTTTTTTGCGTGTTTTGAATTTCATGAGGTGATCTCTGAACCGATACGTCTGCATACACGGTCATTTTTATCAGCCTCCAAGAGAGAACCCCTGGCTGGAAGATGTGGAACGCCAGGATTCCGCAAGCCCATTCCATGACTGGAACCAGCGCATCACCGAAGAATGTTACGCCCCCAACACAGCCGCCCGCATTTTGGATGACCGCAAGGATATTGTTGATATCGTCAATAATTACAGCCGAATGAGCTTTAATTTCGGCCCGACGCTTTTAAGCTGGATGAAAAAGCATAAGCCGGAAGTTTACCGGCAGGTCCTTGATTCGGATCGGCGGAGCCGCGAGAATTTTTCCGGGCACGGGTCGGCCTTAGCGCAATGCTATAACCATATGATCATGCCGTTGGCCAATGAGCGGGACCGCCGCACGCAGGTCCTTTGGGGGATCCGTGATTTTGAATTGAGGTTCAAACGGCATCCGGAAGGAATGTGGCTTCCTGAGACCGCGGTTGACCTGGCGACGCTTGAGGTTCTGGCGCAGGAGGGGATCCGGTTCACCATTCTCGCTCCCCGTCAGGCCAAAAGCGTCCGCAAGATCGGCACTGATGAATGGACAGATGTCAGCGGCGAGCGGGTGGACCCTAAACGGGCGTATTTATGTGATCTTCCTTCCGGAAAAAAGATCGCGGTGTTCTTTTATGACGGGCCGATCGCCAAGGATATCGCTTTCGGAAGCCTGCTGGATGACGGGCGTGTTTTCGCGCGGCGTTTGGCCGATGTGTTTGAAGAGGACGACCGTCCGCAAATTGTCCACATCGCTACCGACGGGGAATCTTACGGGCATCATCACCGTTTCGGCGACATGGCGTTGGCGTTCTGCCTGAAAGAGCTGGAACTTCACTATGGGGTCCGTTTGACGGTCTATGGAGAGTTCCTGGAATTGTATCCGCCGGAATATGAAGTTGAGATCATGGAGAATTCTTCCTGGAGCTGCGTGCACGGGATCGAACGCTGGAGGGCGGATTGCGGCTGTTGTTCCGGCGGGCACCCGGGCTGGAGCCAGACATGGCGCGCGCCGCTTCGCAAGGCGCTGGATTCGCTTAGGGACGCGCTGGCCGTTGTCTTTGAAAGGGAGATGCGGCCGTTTTTTAAAGACCCCTGGGCGGCGAGGGATGGATATATTGACGTGATCTTTGACCGCAGTCCCAAAACACTTCAGCAGTTCTTCAAGACCTATGCCGTTGTTTCTTTAACCGAAGAACAACGGATCAAGGTCCTTCATCTTCTGGAAATGCAGCGGCACGCGATGCTGATGTATACCAGCTGCGGATGGTTTTTCGATGAGATCTCAGGGATCGAGACCGTGCAGATCCTGCAATACGCGGCGAAGGCCCTTCAGATCCACAAAGAAGTGACGGGAGAGGATCTTTTTTTTGAATTTATCAAGCGCCTGAAAGAGGCGCCCAGTAACCGCCCGGAATACAAGAACGGAGCGGAGGTTTTTAGAGAAAAGGCTGTCTCGGCGGTCCTGGATATCCAGCGGGTTGGGGCCCATTACGCGATCATGTCGCTGTTCGAGGATTTTCCCGAAACAGTGGATATTTATTGTTATGAGGTGAGCCGCAAGGCCTATGAGATCTGGCAGCAGGGAGAGTCAAAGCTGGCCTTCGGAGAGATCCGGGTGCGTTCCAAGATCACGGATGAGGCGAGGGGGCTGTTCTTTTCGGTCCTGCATCTGGGAGGACATGATCTGTTTTCGGCGGTCAGCATGACGATGAGCCAGGACGATTTTTTGGAAGTCCAGAAAAAGACCGCCAAGGCCTACCGCAGGGAGAAAAAGAAGGAAGTCGTTCGTTTGATGAAAGAATATTTTGAGGCCGGGCCGTTCTCATTGCGGCACCTGTTCAAGGATGACCAGACGAGGATCCTGTATCAGCTTTTGGAGGAGTCACTGCACGAGGTGGAGACCTGCATGCGGCAGATCAATGAGCATCACCGGCCGATCATTGAGGTCGTGCAGCAGTTGCATGTCCCGCTTCCCGGGGTTCTGGTGAACACCGTTTCGGTCATGCTCAACACGGACCTTTTGAGGATCCTTTCCGGGGAGCCCATTGATTTCAAGCGGCTGAAGGACTTGGTCGACGAAACGATGGAATGGTCGCTGGAACTTGACAGGGTGACGGTGGGGTTCTTTGTCAGCCGGAGGCTGAAGCAGGTCATGGATCGTTTTTCGGCACGGCCCAAGGATGTCCGCCTTTTGCGACAGGCCAGCATGATCTTGAGGACCGTGAAACCGCTTAAGCTCAACCTGGACCTTGGGAAAGCGCAAAATATTTATTTTATTACGGCCAAGAACCATTATGATGGTATGAGGAAAAAGGCCGTTGAGGGAAATCTTTCCGCGCGGAAGTGGAAAGAGTTTTTTGATGAGCTGGGCCGTTATCTGATGGTCGCGGTCCCGGCTTCACAAAGCGGAAACGGTTAACGGGGAGGGATGATGTCTGAAAGCGTGTTGTTACCTGGGGCCCTTGAACGTGTGAAGGCGATCCATCAGATGTCGCTTCGATATAATCGTATGGTGGGCAAGCCTCATCAGGAACGCCTGCTTGAGCTGATGCGCCACCACATCGATGAGATCGAAGAGCTCGCGCGCGGCGGCGACGAACACTATCTGATCGAGACGGGAGACCTTTTGGTCCTTTGCTGTGAGCTTTTGCTGGAGGGAGGGGCTTGCGTGAATGGGGTTGCAACGGCCTGCTTTGGCCGTTATGAGAAAAAATTACAGGAGTTGATCAATGCCGCGTCGGGTGGATAGACAGGGAGAATGGTCATGAGAAGAATAAAACATTTCGCGGGATTGTTTACGGTGTGCGTGATCCTGGGATGCGCCACGGTGCCGATCACGGGCAGGTCGCAATTTTCTATTATTCCCGCGGTTCAGATGATTTCCATGAGCACGGACAGTTTTAACAAATTGATCCAGGAATCCAAACTTTCCGCGGACCAGGACAAGATCAAGATGGTCGAGCGCGTGGGAGAACGGGTCGCCCGCGCCACGGAGGAGTTTTTGTGGGAAATGGGCAGAGGGTCGGACATCAAGAATTTTGACTGGGAGTTCAAGCTCATCCAGGATGATGAGAACGTCAACGCCTTTGCCATGCCCGGCGGAAAGGTCGGGGTCTACACGGGGATCCTGCGCGTGGCCCAGGATGAGGCGGGACTGGCGACGGTCATGGCCCATGAGATCGGGCATGTGATCGCCAATCACGGCGGGGAGAGGATGAGCCAGCTCTTGCTTGTTCAACTGGGAGGGGTGACCCTGAACGCCGCGCTCAAGAATGAGACGGAAAAGACGCGCTATTGGTGGCTCATCGCCTACGGCGCCGGCACCACGTTGGGTTATGTTCTTCCCTACAGCCGGTTGCAGGAAAGCGAGTCGGACAGGATCGGACTGATCCTGATGGCGCGCGCCGGTTATGACCCGAACGCGGCGGTCGCTTTCTGGCAGCGCATGAACCAGGAGTCCAAGGCGCGCATGCCGCAATTTTTATCGACCCATCCGGCCCCGTCGACGAGGATCGCTGAGATCCAGAAGCGGATCCCGGAAGCGAAGGTCTATTACAAACCGTGAACAAACGCTAAGGAGCCGACAGGCGAAATGGAACAAGGGAGATCTTTATGATGGAAGACAGGGTGCGGCAGGCCAATCGTATTACGGTCCAGGGCCTTGTTCTGAATATATTCTTGACGGGATTGAAGTTGTTCGCCGGTTATGTCAGCCACAGCCAGGCGATCGTTGCGGACGCGTTCCATTCCCTTTCGGACCTCTCCACTGATCTTGTGTTGCTTTGGGGGATCCGGGCCGCGGCAAAGCCTATTGACGAGGACCATGATTACGGGCACGGCAAGACCGAGACCATGGTCTCGGCTTTTATCGGATTTTTTCTTTTTTTGGTCGGAACAGCGATCTTGATCGAAGGTGGGGTCAAGATCGTCAGGGTTTTAAAGGGGTCTCCGCTGGAGGCTCCGGGGTGGTTCGCCTGTTTTGCCGCGCTGCTTTCGATCGTTAGCAAAGAGTGGCTATTCCGCAAGACTGTTGAGATCGGCAGGAAGATCAATAATCAGGGGCTGATCGCCAACGCATGGCACCACAGGAGCGACGCGTTCTCTTCGATCGGTGTCATGCTGGGGATCGCGGGCGCGATCATGCTGGGCGAATCGTGGCACATCCTTGATCCCGTCGCTGCGGTGATCGTTTCTGTTTTTATCATTCAGGCTTCTTTTTCGATCATGAAGGAAAGTTTTTTTGACCTGTCGGAAGGATCGCTTTCGCCGGACATTGAGAGCGAGATCCTGGCTTTGGCGGCCTCCGTTCCGGGAGCGGAGAATCCGCATAAATTAAGGACCCGCCGTGTCGGGCACCGTTCTGCGATCGAACTTCATATCTGGGTAGACCCGGCCTTGAACATTGTCGAGGCGCACGATATTGCGACAGCGGTTGAGCAGAAACTTCATGAGCGCTTTGGGAGGGAAACGTTTATTTCGATCCATGTCGAACCTTTAAAAGAACCGGAGACGTCATTATGAAATTTAAAAGGTTGATGATGCTGTGTATTCTGTTGTGCGCGGGATGCGTGTCCTCCCCGTCGTCCCAGCCGCCGGAGGGCGCCAAAGACGGCTACGCGGCCAAACTGATGATCGGTGAACGGCGCGGCGCGGTGATCAAAAAGGCGGAACAGGCCTTTGGCGACCCGGTCGAAGTTAATTTTTTCCTGAAAGGGAGCTCCGCGGAAGTGGAGGTCCGTCGCTACAAGTTCACCAATGTTTCGGATTTTGTCGCGTATTTTTATAAGGACCGTTTCATCCAGGCCAACCTGATGCCGGTGAAGGCCGAGGAGTTCCCGGATATCCGTAAAGATTACCGAAACCTGGATTTCAAGGATCCCGGCGTCGTGCGGGGTTATTCGATCGCGATGACAAAAGAGGAGGTCGTGCTGGACACGATCCTGTCCGTTGAGCTGAAGGAGGAGCCATGAAACGCCCGTGGTGGAAAAAGGAGCTGGCGCTCGACCGCAGGCCGCGGCTGACCATCGCGCTGATGGTCTTCAGCGTGATCGTTTTCGCCTTTGTCCACGCCCGGGGCGACCTTCGGAGCTGGTTTCTGGATTACCGGCTTTACCCTCACCGGATGGGGTTTTGGGATTGTTTTAAGGCGGCGCTGGTCCACAAAAGTTTTTTACACCTCTGCGGGGACATGCTTTTTTTTTGGGGTTTAGGTTTCAATTTCGAGAACCGTTGCGGGGCGTGGCGTTTTTGCGGCCTTCTTTGCGTCGCCGGGCTTATCGCCAATGGAGGGCACGCGTTGTTGGCCCCGCCGCTGCGCCACGTCGCGGAGATCGGCCTGAGCGGAGTGCTGAGTTTTTTGCTGGCCTGTTATCTGGTGTTGTTCAAGGACCAGACCATGTATTTGCTGATCGATATCGGGTCTGTTCGAAAAGAGTTCTGGGTCCCGCCGGTCTTTTTGTTCGCGGCGTTCGCGTTGATGCAGATGCTTTATGGGGCGACCCCTTTGCGGGCGGGAGAGACCGGATTTTACGCGCACTTCGTAGGGTTTTTGGGAGGGCTGGCGTTATCCTGGCCCGTGCGCGACGCCGGGCAGATCAAGGCCTACATCCAAAAGATCAGGCAGAAGAAGGAACTTCAAGCTTAAGATGTTCATGAATTGATGGACAAGACAACCCTCATGATCCAATCCCCGGAATTACGCGTTGTGGAAGCGTCCGCCGGATCCGGCAAGACGTTCGCTTTGGCAAAGCGCTATGTTCAGCTGATGCTGATGGGCGCATCCGCTGACGCGCAGTCCATACGCCAGGTGCTGGCGATCACGTTCACCAATAAAGCGTCCTTTGAAATGAAGGCGCGCATTCTGGATTTCCTCAAACGCGTCGCGCTTGACCTGCTTCCCGCCAACCAATACGAGGAGATCCTGGGCGCCCTGAACATGGACCGTCAGGCCGCCTGCCAGCGCGCGCGTCAGGTGATGGAGGAGATCATCCTCAATTATAATTTTTTTCAGGTGCAGACGATCGATTCGTTCATCAATGCTCTTTTGTCGGGCTGCGCCTTTAAGATCGGCCTGTCGGCGCGCTTCAAGATCCGGCGCGACGCCTTTGAATATATCCGCTACAGCCTCGACCGGACCATTGACCGCGCGGTCTCCGACCCGCAGGTCCTGGGTCTGTTCGAGAATTTTTTGCGGCAATATCTGTTTTTAGAGAACAAGACCGGCTGGTTCCCAAAAAAAGATATCCAGGGGATGCTGTTCGCCCTGTATCAGCAGAGCAACACCTACGCGAAGGACTTTGCCCTGTTCCCGCTTTCGGAAGATCTGCTGGCGATGAAGGCCAGGACCTTTCAAAAGTTCAAGGATCTGCGCGCGGCCTGCCCCGCGGAGGGGCTGGACAAGGGGTTCCTGAAAAGCTTTGACAAATTTCTCGGCAAATATCACCGGGGGTTCGATTTTGATGAAGTGCCGGAGTATTTCGCCCGTCCGCAGTTCCCGATGAAAGCCGGTCATGATATTCCCAAGCTTCTGCAGGACGCATGGGAAGACCTGTTCTTGAGCCTGCGCGCCGTCAGCGAGGCGGAGGCCTGCGCGTCGTTCAATCCGTATGTGGAGATCTTTTATAAGGTCCTGGCGGAATTCAAGGCTGTTTCGCGTCAGGATGACGTGCTTTTTTTGGAGGAGCTTAATAAAAAGGCCCATCAGCTTTTTGAGGACGAAGGCATCACGGCCGGGGAGCTGTATTACCGGCTGGCGACCCGCTTCCGGCATTATTTGATCGACGAGTTCCAGGACACGAGTCTGCTGCAGTGGAGCAACCTTTACACGCTGGCGCAAGAGGCGCTTTCGACCGGCGGAACGGTCTTCTACGTGGGGGACAAGAAGCAGGCGATCTACGGCTTCCGTGGAGGGGAGGTGCGGCTCTTCGACGAGGTGAAGGGTTCGTTTAAGGAGTTCAACGTCCGGGAGGAGATCCTGGAGACCAATTACCGCAGCCTGGAAGCGGTGGTGGAGTTCAACAACCATATTTTTTCTCTGCAGAACCTGCAGCGTTTCGTGAAGGAAAAAGAGGCCTTCGAAGAGGAAAAGGATAAAAAGGACAGCGTGCGTTTTCAAGAAAAGGACCTGGAGCGGTTATCGTCGTTGTTCGCCCATTCGCGGCAGAAGACCCTGCCGCAGAAAAAAGGGGGGCGCGTCCGCGTCCGGTATGTGCCGGGCTCATCGGCGGCTGAGCGCGAAGAAACCGTGCGGCAGGACCTTTTGCAGCAGGTCCGCCAGCTGCGCGAGCGTTACGCCTGCCATGAGATCGCGGTCCTGACCCGGGACAACCAGGACGTCGAGCGGGTCACCGCCTGGCTGAGCGCTGAGGGTTTTCCCGTCGAATCCGAAAGGACCCTGAACATCAAAGAGCACTCCGTGATCCGGCAGCTTGTCTCACTGCTGAAATTCCTCAACTCGCCGGCGGACAATATCGCCTTCGCCTCGTTCATTTTGGGGGATGTGTTCTGTTTGGCGGCGGGTGTTTCGCGGGAGGAGATGCGTGATTTTATCTTCAGCCAGAGGCCCTTCATGCGCAAGGACGGGACGTTCTATCTTTACAAGGCCTTCAGCGGGCAGTATCCGCGGCTCTGGCAGGAACATATCGAGGTGTATTTCAAAAGGGCGGGGTTCTATCCGGTCTATGAGCTTGCGGTCAGCGTGATCGGCGGCTTTAAGGTCTTTTCGAATTTCGAGGACCAGCAGGGCTTTGTGATGCAGTTTCTGGAAATGATCAAATGTTTTGAGCGGGAAGCCAACGATCTGATGTCATTTCTGGATTATTATGAAACGAATGAGCGGGAAAACCTTTTTGTCAACGTCGGAGGGTCTGATTCGGTCCGGGTCATGACCGTTCACAAGGCCAAGGGGCTGGAATTTCCGGTGGTTCTTTTGCCGTTTTTTGAGATGTCGGTCAAGGTCGGGCAGACCAGCGGAAGCGACCTGGGCCAGCGCGCTTTCATCGTCGATAAAAATTCGGACACGCTTGGCCTCTACCGGATCAAATCGAAATATCTGCGGTTTTCCCGGCGACTGGCGGCGGTCCGCGCGGGGGAATACGTTGATTCGTTCTTTTCAGAATTGAATAACGCCTATGTCGCGTTGACGCGGGCGGTCGAGGAGCTGTTCATCTGGGTCCCGGAACGCGCGGGAAGCAGCATCAACCTGGCCGGTTTTCTCATTCCAGAGGATCTTTATGACGTGGGCGCTTCCGGACCGCGGGACGGCCGGGTTTTTGAAAAGGGTCACGATGCCGGTCATGCCGCGCTTTCTTCGCCGGTCTACCGGGACTGGATCTCGTTTCTGGAGGAGGAATTTAAGGACGACGGCCAGGGCGTCAGGAACCGTTCTCAGGTCCGCCGGGGGACTATCGTGCACGCGCTTCTGCAGAACCTGGGTTCCGCCAAGGGGCTGGACCTTGAGCAATGGCAAAAGAGCGTCACGCCGTTTTTGCGGGGAAAGTTCCCTTCAGTCGCGGACCTGTCGCCGTATTTCATGACCGTGAGGGAGCTTATTGCGCGAGAGGATGTCGCGGAGCTTTTTTTTGTCGATGAGAAAGAGGTTTTTTGCGAGCAGGAGATCGTCGACCGGTCCGGGCGTGCTCACCGGCTGGACAGGCTGATCGTTCAGGGCCATCGGGTCTGCGTCGTGGATTATAAAATGAGTTCTCTCCAAAAGGAAGAACACCTCCGGCAGGTCAAGGCCTATATGGACCTTGTGGGGCAGATGTTCCCGGGCCGCGCCGTTGAAGGCGTTATATTGTATCTGGATGGTTTTTCGAAAGTCGCTGTCCAGTAATCGTTTTAGAAGGACGTGTTATGTCAGGTGTCGTGACTTACGGTTTTTGTGAGCCGTTCTTGGAGCGGCTTGCCGATCATATCGAGCAGGAATATATCCGAAAAGGGAAAGACCTGCGCCGGGTGGCGGTCGTCTTCGGAGGCAAGCGGCCCGCTCTTTTTTTGAAGCGGGAGCTTGCCAGGCGAGTGGGCCGGCAGTATTTTCCTCCGCGGTTCTTTTCGATCGACGAGTTCATGGCCAGGATCGTCTTTCGGTCGGAACCGTTCGTTCCGTCCCAGGACATGGACATGGCCTACCGCGTTTACGGGATGGTCAAAGAGCACGCGCCGTCGCTGTTAAAAGGGCGGGAGGCGTTCGCGCAGTTTTTGCCCTGGGCGAATGAGATGCTTTCTTTTATTGAACAGTTGGACCTGGAGCTGGTCTCATCGGAACGTCTGCTCGGTGTTGAGCAGAACGCCGGGCTTGGATATGATGTGCCGTCCGATGTCAATCGGCTTTTGGAGAACATCGTCGTGCTCCGGGAAAAATTCCATGAAATGATGCTGAAGAGCGGTTCGTATTCCAGAGGGTTCCAGTATTTCCGGGCCGCGCAGCTGGCCCGTGATTTTGAGGACCCGGATTTCGATGAAACGGTCTTCGCGAACTTTTTTTATCTCAACCGGGCCGAAGAGCGTGTCATCGTCGATCTTTATCAGCGGAAGAAAGCCTCTTTGGTCTTCCAGGGGGATGAGCGGCGCTGGCCGGTCTTTGAGCGCGTGTCGAAAAAGCTCGGGGTCCCGATCCGGGAAGGGGAGCGCCTTCAGGAGCCGGTTTTTGATCTGAGGCTCTATTCCGCCAATGACCACCATTCGCAGGTTTCGACGGTCCGGCACATTTTAGAGGGGATCAAGGACCTGGGTCGGACGGTGGTGGTTCTGCCGGATGCCGGAGGGATCATCCCGCTGGTTTCCGAGATCACGAGCGTGGCCGCGGATTTTAACATCTCGATGGGGTATCCCTTGAAGCGCAGCGCGGTCATTTCTTTGCTTGAAAAAGTTTTTGCCTGTCAGGAGTCCTTCGGCGAGCATGGCTATTACGCGCCGGATTATCTCGGCGTCATGCGGCATCCCCTTGTCAAAAGCCTGGCGCTGGGAGCTTCGCCCGGAGCGGTCCGCCTCCTGGCCCATTCGATCGAAGAGGCCCTGGCCGGACGGATCGACACGGCGTTCTCAGGGAGCCTTTTTATAAAGTTCGAGGACCTTCACGGCTGTGATGGGCTTTTTGACCACGTCACGGCCGCCGCCCAAGCCGCGGGCGAGGAGGTCTCCCGTGAAGACGCCCGGGCCCTGTTCGAGCAGGTCCATGATCTGTGCTTCAGGCAATGGGAGAACGTCTGCCACTGCCTGTCCCTTTCAGAGGCGTTGTGCCGTTGGCTGGATTGTTTTGTCGAGGAGAGCGCTCTCAACGATTATCCTCTCAACACGCGTATCGCCTCCAGGATCTATGATTTTTCCGATGACCTTAAGGCCCTGAGCTTTGCCGGCGAGGTCTTTCCCAAACGCGACCTGTTTACGATCTTCGTGAGCTTTATTGAACGCGAGATCGTGGCCTTCCACGGCTCTCCTTTGAAGGGCCTGCAGGTTTTGGGCCTGTTCGAAACGCGTTCTTTGAACTTTGATCACGTGATCGTGATGGATGCCAATGAAGGGGTCCTTCCCCGGCTGAACGTCTATGAGGCGCTGATCCCCCGTGACGTCATGGTCGGGCTGGGGCTCGACCGCATCGAGCAGGAGGAGGAGATCCAGCGTTACGGTTTTTTAAGGCTGATCTCATCCGCCAAAAGCGTCCATCTGGTCTTTCAGGAGAATCCGGAAAAAGAACGCAGCCGTTTTGTGGAAGAGCTGGTCTGGGAAAAACAAAAGAGGGACCAGGACCTGGCGGCGGTTGAGGTGTCGCGCCCGCGCTTTTCCGTGAAGCCCCGGACAGGGGAACGCGTTATTTTTAAAACGCCGGCCATGGTCGATTTTCTGAAAGGCTGCCGGTTCTCAGCTTCGAGCGTGAACACCTATCTGCGCGACCCGATGGAATTCTTTTTCGCCTATGTGCTGGGCCTGCGCGAGCGGGAGGACCTTTTGAGCGAGCCGGAGAACAGGGAGGTGGGCGTCCTGGTCCACGAGGTCCTGGAAGAAGCGTTCCGGCCGATGATCGGGAAAGCGTTCATGGTGGATGAGAAATTCCGTAATCATGTTCAAAAAATATTCATAAGCCGTTATAATAATTCGTTCGGCAAGCGCCTGCGCGCGGACGCGTTTTTGCTTAAAGCCGTGATCGAAGAGCGGATCGGCCGGCTTCTGGATTTTGAGGCCGGGCGCCCTGTCGCGGAGGTCCTTCATGTCGAGAGTGAATTCACGGAAGATGTTGTTCTTCCTCACGCGACGGTGAAGTTCGTTTACCGTGTGGACAGGGTGGACCTGATGAGGGACGGGACGGTCATGGTGCTGGATTACAAGACGGGCGTAAGCGACATCCTTCCCCAAGGGGCGGAGGAGATCCGGCGGATGGAATTTACGAGAGACTCGATCGCCGAACACGTGAAGTCGTTCCAGCTTCCGTTGTATATGCATTATTTAAGCGGGCGTTTTCCCGGCAAGCCTTTGAACGCCGGTTTGTATAATATCCGCAAACCTGAGATCAAGACATTTCTGAAAGCCGCCGGGGAAGGCGGGGTGGACGAATATTTGGAGCCGTATATGAAGGCGCTGGATTATATTATGGCTGAAATTTTTAATCCGGATATTCCATTCATGGAAGGGGACACTAGGACGCCAGGATACTGAGGGACCATTGTTTTGAGAGGAGAATTTTTATGAAAAAATTTATCCGCTGCGTGATTATTATGATGGCGCTGTGCCTTGCCTCCGCCCCCGCGTGGGCCCTGCGCATTGTGCTCGAAGGAGGTCAGGTCATCGAGGGTGAGATCGTGGACTACACGGATGAGTATGTCAAGATCCAGCGTGGGGACCAAAGCGTTCTGAAGATCCGTTTCAGCAGCATGGGTCCGCTGAGCGCTGAGCGGTTAAGAAAATATATCAAGGAGCTGGAGGCCCAGAAACCTGTGCTGGCCCCGGACGAAGATCCTAATCAGATTTTCAGCCAGGCGGCGGCGTTGGCTAAGGAGGGGAAACTTGTTGAGGCGCTCAAGCTTTTTGACCGGGCGGTGTATCTGGACCCTCAGTCGGGAAAATTTTTGTTCTTCCGGGGCAATCTTTACGTCGAAATGAAGAATTTCCAAAAAGCCGTCGAAGATTACAAGGCCGCTATCGCGCTTCGGCCGGACAAGACCAACGTCTGGATCAAACTGGCGGAAACCTACATGCTGATGGAGCGGTTCGCTGATGCGGTCTCCGCTTATGACCAAGTCCTGGACCTGACGCCCAATGACCTGAGCGTTGTGCTGGACCGCGCCAACGCGCATTGGAAGAACGGCAACCTGGGAGAGGCGGTTTATGATTACACCACGGTCCTTAAACGGGACAAATCCAACGGGTTCGCGTATGCTCGGCGCGCGAAGATGTATTATGATCAGAAGGAATACCGTTTAGCATGGAAAGATGTCTATAGCGCTCATGAAGCTGGCTTCCGTCCGCCGGACGCGTTCATCCAGAAATTGCAGGAAGTGATGCCTGACCCGTTCCGTGAAAAGACGCTGATCGAAAAGGTCCAGCAGGCGGGGGATTGGGTCGTCCAGACGGCCAGAAATTATTCGACGCTGTTCGCGGTGGCGGGGGCGTTCTTTGTCTTTGGCGTGGCGATGCTTTTGATCATGCTTTTAAAGACCTCCCATCCGAAGCTCCGCCATGCGGCGGAGACCGCTGAGCGTCTGGAGCGGGAAGAGATCATGGAATCGGCGAAATCGGTCTTTGAGACCGGGGATTTCAAGCAGGCGTCCCTTGCCAAACGGGGGGCCGCGTTCTTGATCGACGCGGCGCTTTTGATCGCCGCCTCCTGCGGTATTGACTTTGTTTTGGGTTCAACGATGTTCTTTGTCTGGTTCGGGATCCTTTTTCTGCTCAGGGACCTTTGGGGGGCCAGAAGCCCGGGCAAGCGTATCGTCGGGCTGGTGGTCGTCAATGAATTCGGATACCGCGGCGCCTTTTGGGAAAACCTGGTGCGTAATTTTTTTCTGGCGTTCATTTCCTGCCTGTCGTTTTTGGTCTCCGCGGACCAGAACGTCCTTCGTTATGTCCACCGCAATATCGGCATCATCATCGTGGTCATATTTTTGTTGATCGAAGCCCTGTGCCTGCTGATGCGCAAGGACCGTTTTCGCGTCGGGGACATCATGGCGACCACCTGCGTCCATGACCGGCATCCGCGGCGCGGGTCCTGGATGTTCGCGCTGTTGAACATCGTCCTTTTGGCGGGGTTGGGGGCTGGCGCTTACTGGGGGTATCAGACCGGCCGGATCGAGCTGGCGATCAAGCCGTATTATACGAGCGATCAGTTCAAGATCTCGTTCCGCCTGCCATGGGGATGGGACCTGAAGGAGGACGCCGGAAGCATCATCCTTGAGAAAAAAGAACGAAGCGCTCTTCAGGGGTTCCCCGAGGCGACGATCATGATCTCGCGCGATGAGGACATGGCGCTGTTCTCGCTGGAGCAGGCGTTCGAGGCGTTCAAGAATTACGTGACGTCCATGGGGCTTGCCGTCGTTCATGAAAAGGACGAAACGCTCCCCGGCGGGATGGCGGCCAAGATCTTTATCTCGGCGGACATGGCGACGCAGGACGCGATCGTCCTGGGGATATTGAAGCAGTTCGATTATGGGCCGCTCTATATTTTTCAATGCAACGTGAAGCTTCCCAAATTCAAGGACGTGGCCTCGGTCCCGTTCCTGAATATTGTTGAAAGTCTGAGGTTTTTGGAAGGCAAGCCGGCGGCCGCGGAAGCCGGGAAGAAATAGGAAAGGGCCGGATGTCGCGTCTGAAACTTGACCTTCATGAGATCTTTAACCGCGGGCGCGATATTGATGACGCCTTGGACCGGCTGATCAAAGACGCGGTCGAAAAAAGGATCGATGTCGTTGAGATCATCCCCGGTAAAGGCAGCGGCCAGTTGAAAAAACACGTCTTGCGGTTTTTGGACCAAAAGCACATCAAAGCGCTCTACCACAGGGTGGACAAGGATTCCAAGAATTTCGGCAGGCTGTTCGTCCATTTCCGGCACAAATCTTAAAAGGAAACATCCGTGAAGAGGTTTTACGCGTTCATTTTGGTGGGTATTCTTTTCGCGGGGTGCGCTTCGGCCCGCGGCATCAGGCGTGAGGACCCTGGCCCGCAGGCGGAGGTGTGGTTCGCCCACTCGCTGGATGTCATGATCGATGAGGCCTACGTCGCCGGCAGCAGCCTGTATTTCCGGTATTCGGCGATCCACGCCGAGACCGATGAGCTGCGCGAGTTCTTCTGCCGGGCGCGCTGGAACAAAAAGGATTTCACCTCCCGCTACCGGGGGGTGTCAGCCAGGATCGAATTCATGGACGGGGACGCGTGGCGCGCGGAGCTTCCGGAAGGGCGGACGGCGGTCAGCTTTCTGTCAAGCCATGAGTGGAAGCTGATACGCTCGGCGGTGATCCATCAGATCGTGCCCGCGGAAAAAGAAAGCGCCGTGCTGGTAAGAAGCGGGCAGTTCGAAAGGGTCTTTTTTTATGATGAGCGGGGAGAGCTCAACGTGACGGACCTTCAGGGCAAGCCGGAAGGCGTCGCGCTGACGAGGACGTTCGGCCCTGAGGATATTGAAAAATTCTCCCTGATGGTCCTTCGTGAATACATTAAAAGGGGCGCGGGCCTGACCGACCGCGTCCTGGTCGGGCTTCTGGATGCCGTGGAATTCGGCAGCCCGTTCTCCTACATTGACCTGGAGCGGGGTGAGACCGTCATCCTGGATTTTCGCTCAAAGGAAGGGGCCCGTCACGCGGGGAACATTTATGAACAGGGGGTCAAGGCGACAGAATACGCCGTCGTCAGAAGCCATGTCTTCGGGCTGGCGGGCAGGCCGCTTTCTTACGCGTTTCGGCTCGTGAATTTTTCCAAAGACCTGGTCCACGACGCGCTGATGCTGCCGGCGGCGATGCTGCGGCCGAGCGCCGGGCGCGCTCCTGAAGCGGGGAGCGGCCAGCCGATGGACCTTGAGCGTTTTGACGAGTATTTGCAGCGGCTGACCAAGCGCGACCCGTCGCTGGGGAGGCTGGAGTTTCTGGTCGGAGGGGAGCGCTTTTTTCCCCGGCTGATCGAACGCATCCAGGAGGCGCGGGAGTCGATCGATATCCGGCTCTTTATTTTTGATAATGACGATTACGCCGTTACGGTGGCGGACCTTTTAAAGAAAAAATCGCTTCAAGGGGTGCGCGTGCGCGTTCTGGTCGACAGCATCGGCCAGGTCATGGGCGAGGGCAGCATGCCGCCGGACCTGCCGGAGGGATTTGTCCCGCCGCGCTCGATGGCGCGTTACCTTCAGGAGAATTCGAAGATCGAGGCGCGCGTCAGGCCCAGCGCGTGGTTTCAGACGGACCATACCAAGACCATCGTGATCGATCAAGACGTCGGTTTTACCGGCGGAATGAACATCGGGCGGGAATACCGTTACGACTGGCACGACATGATGATGGAAGTCCGGGGGCCGGTCTTAAGTGAGCTGATCTACGATTTTAAACAGGCGTGGGCGCACGCCGGGCCGTGGGGCGACCTCGGCCTCGCATTCGCGAAAAAATTCAAACGCCGCCCGAACATCGAAGGGGACGGGGTCCCGGTCCGCTTGCTGTATACCAAGGTCGGCAATCCTGAGCTTTACCGCGCGCAGCTGGAGGCGATCCGCAGGGCCGGGAAATACATCTGGATCAACAACGCGTATTTTTCGGACAACACGCTCATCAACGAGCTGATCCGCGCCCGCGAGCGGGGAGTGGACGTTCGGGTGGTCCTGCCGTCTTCCGTTAATCACGGTATCATGAACAAGAACAACGCGGTGACGGCCAACCTGATGTTCAAAAACGGGATCAGGGTCTATTTTTATCCGGGGATGTCGCATATCAAGGCGGCCGTCTATGACGGATGGCTCTGCGCGGGGTCGGCCAATTTTGACAAGCTGAGCCTGCGGGACAACCTGGAACTGAACCTCGCCACCTCTGACCCTGAGACCGTGTCGCGCTTCGAACAGGAGTTGTTTCACAGGGATTTTGAAGCGTCGCTGCTCATGACCGAACCGATCGAAAGCGACATTTCCGATTTTGTGGCCAATATCGTAGCGCAGAGGCTGTAGGGGAGTTATTAAGGGGTTTAAGCGGTTTTGTTGACAAAATTGCTGTGTTTTGCTAAAGTTTTAGGGTCGTTAATCCTGAAATTTTATGTTCTGTTAGAAAAATAAAGGGAGTGGTGAGTTCGAAGGAATAAATCCTCCACTATAAATAAGAAAAACCTTCGCGCGTCCGTGGCAGGAACAAAAGGCGGACTTTGCGCGAAGGTTTTTTTATTGTCCGAAAGATTTTATGTTTCAGTTATTAAAAAGTCGCCCCTCGCGTAGGGGCCTGCCTGCCGGTAGGCAGGCGTGAATTGAAACACGCAATCGACCAAAAAAGGTCACATCTTGGCAGGCGTGGATTGAAATCTTGTAGTTGCCAGTCGTAAATATTTGACTGATTGATGGGATGGGATTCTGCGTCGGACTTTCCCTTGATTCTTTTCTGGTTTTGGGGTATGCTTTTTTCAGGTTGAAGAGCAGAAAGTCCCCTCACTGGTGAGGATTCCTATCCTGTATGGGCGTAAGCGGCGTCGCCCCAACCGCATCAACTTGAATGCTAAACGGTTCAAATTTTTTACGTCTTTATCAGATGTAAGAGCGGAAATTTCGCTTGCCGCAGGCTCTCTTTTGAGATTGGCCAATGGAAGGGTAGCGACTTCCACATCTGAACTTTGCCCTATAAGGTCTGGAAGATTCTTATAGGGCATTTTTTGTACGAATATGTTTTTCTGCTTAAGCGGCCGATGCTACGCTCTGTTAACCCTCTTATTATCTTAATAAATAATAGTCTTTATAAATTCCAAATTGACTCGCCGTGGCTTTTGTGTTACTGTATTCCCCATGATTTTCCAAAGAATCGTCGAAATTCGGAAGAATATTCAGGAGATCTGCGTCAGAACCCGCCGTGACGCTCAGGACATCAAGATCATCGCCGTGACCAAATATACAGATATCCGATCGGCGCGTGAGGCGATCGAAGCGGGCATTGAAGACATCGGTGAGAACCGCGTTCAGGACGCCGCGGAAAAATTTCAAGCCTTGCAGTCACAGGGGCTTTCGTTCCGGCGGCACATGATCGGCCATCTGCAGACCAATAAAGTAAAACAGGCCGTTGAGCTGTTCGACATGATCCAGTCCGTGGATTCTTTAAAGGTCGCGCGCGAGATCGACAAACACGCCGCGAAACTCAAAAAGATCATGGACGTGCTGGTCCAGGTGAATTCCTCGGCGGAAGAACAAAAGTCCGGAGTCTCGCCTGAAGATGCGCTTCGGCTGCTGAATGATATTTCCGTTTTTGAACACATCCGCGTGCGGGGATTGATGACCATCGGCCCGTTGACCGAGGACCGGGCGCAGATCGGGAAATGTTTTCAAAAGATGAATGGCCTTTTTAAAGAAGCCAAAGAGTGTTTCAAAGAACACCCGCGCATGTGTTTTGATGAACTTTCTATGGGCATGACGCAGGATTATGATCTGGCGGTCGAGCACGGGGCGACCATGGTGCGGATCGGTTCAGCGATTTTTCAAAGGAGCAAGGAATGAATATCGGAATGATCGGCGGCGGCAATATGGGCGGGGCCTTGATCAACGGCCTTTGGAAAAAGAACACGATCTTTGTCTGCGAACAGGACCGGGCCAAGATGAAACGGCTGAGTGCCCGGTATAAAGCTGTTTCGTCGACGGTCGAAGAGATCGCGAAAAAATGTCCGGTCATTATTCTGGCGGTCAAGCCCCAGGACATGGACGCGGTTTTGGATGGTTTGAAGGCCGTGATCCGCTCAAAACATCTGGTGATCTCTATCGCCGCGGGCATCACCTCTCAGTATTTTGAAAAAAGGCTGGGCGCAAAAACGCGCGTGGTGCGCGCCATGCCGAATATGCCTGCCCAGATCGGGGAGGGCGTCACGGCGCTGTCAAAAGGAAAATTTGCGACGGCGGCAGACCTGAAAAAAGCCGCGACCTTGTTAAAAGCCGTTGGGAAGACGGTTGTGGTGAAGGAAGGTGAGATGGACGCGGTGACCGCGGTCTCGGGCAGCGGGCCGGCGTATGTGTTTTTGTTTGCCGAGTGCATGATCAAAGCGGCGAGGTCTTTAGGGTTGAAGGACAGCGTTGCACGGGAACTGGTCTATGAAACGCTTTTGGGAAGCGCGCGTCAGTTGAAGGCGCTGGATGATGATCCGGCGCGGTTGCGCGCGCGCGTGACATCTAAAGGCGGGACCACGCAGGCGGCGCTGGAGGTGCTCACCGGGGCTAAGATTGAACAGGTTTTTCAAAGGGCGCTTAAGGCGGCGAAAGACCGCAGCCAGGCGCTGGCAAAAAAATGACACGATAGTGTCACAGTGCCTTAAGAGGAGGTTGGGATATGGCGAAGGTCGGGATCATCGGCGGCAGCGGGCTGTATCAGATGGATGGCGTCAAGGCCCTTAAGGAAGTCTCTCTTAAGACCCCGTTCGGCGCGCCGTCCGGAAAGTTCATGGTCTGTGAGATCGGCGGGGTCGAGACGGTGTTTCTGGCGCGTCATGGCAAAGGCCACCGCTTTTCTCCCAGCGAGATCAATTACCGCGCCAATATGTTCGGGATGAAAAAGCTCGGGGTCGAGGCGATCGTTTCGGTGTCCGCGGTCGGGAGCCTGAAAGAACATTTAAAGCCCTTGGATTTTGTGCTGCCGGACCAGTTCCTGGACCGGACCTTTAAGCGCGCCACGTCCTTTTTTACCGAGGGGATCGTCGCTCACGTGGCGTTCGCTGACCCCACAGCGCCGGAGCTGAGGGAGGTCCTTTGGAAAGCTTCCCGGGAATTGGGCCTGACGGTGCATCAAGGCGGGACGTATGTCTGCATGGAGGGCCCGCAATTTTCGACCAAAGCGGAGTCGAACCTTTACCGGTCCTGGGGCATGGATATCATCGGCATGACCAACGCCACCGAAGCCAAGCTCGCGCGCGAGGCGGAGATCTCTTACGCGACGCTGGCGGCGGTCACGGATTATGACTGCTGGCACCAGACCCACGAGACGGTGTCGGTGGAGATGATCATCGCCACGTTAAGAAAGAACGTCGCCAACGCGCAGGCGCTTTTGAAGGCGGCCGTGCCGCGGATCGGGGCGCTTGAAAATTTCAGCGCGCGCGAGGCCTTGAAATACGCGCTGATCACCTCACCCGAGGCGGTCCCGGCAAAGAAGAAAAAAGAACTGAGCGTTTTGATCGGGAAATACCTTCCCGTTTAGAATTCAAATCCAATAGAAAGCATCGAAAGAATGGAAAAGAAGACCAACGAATATCAACACACCATGAACCTGCCGCAGACCGATTTCTCCATGAGGGGAGGGATGGCTGAAAAAGAACCCAGGATCCTTGAGCGCTGGCAGAAGAACTCCTTGTATGAGAAGATCCGCGCGAAATCCAAAGGCTCGCCGGCCTTCGTCCTGCACGACGGGCCGCCTTACGCCAACGGGAACATCCATATCGGGCACGCCTTAAATAAGATCTTGAAAGATATCATTGTCAAAATGAAGACCATGCAGGGCTTTGATTCGAAATATGTCCCGGGCTGGGATTGCCACGGCCTGCCGATCGAACATCAGCTGTTCAAGAAGATCCAGAAGCGCAAATCCGAGGTCAACTCGGTCGAATTCCGCAAGGCCGCTCACGAATACGCGCTCGGGTTCGTGGACACGCAGCGCGCTCAGTTCAAGCGGCTGGGCGTCTTCGGAGAATGGGAAAAGCCGTATCTGACACTGGCGCCTGATTATGAATACGCGATCCTGAAAGCGTTCGCTGACCTGGTCGAGGGGGGCTACATTTACCGCGGGGTCAAACCGGTCAACTGGTGCTCGGATTGCGAGACCGCGCTCGCTGAGGCGGAAGTGGAATATGAGGACCACACATCCCCGTCGGTCTACGTGAAGTTCAAGGTGACGGACACCGATGGCCTGGACCTTCATGACCCGTCTAAACCGGTGTATCTGGTGATCTGGACCACGACGCCCTGGACGCTGCTGGCCAACGTCGCGATCGCCGTTCATCCACAGTTCGATTACGCCTGTCTTGACACGGGCGAAGAGATCCTGATCATTGAAAAGTCCCTGAGCGCCCAGGTTCTGGCAAAGGGGGGGATCGAAGAATCCAAGGTCGCCGCTGAATTCAAGGGCCATCAGCTTAAAGGCTTGAAATATGAGCACCCCTTCGGCATGGAGGCGGACTGCTGCGTGATCAACACGGATTACGTGACCCGCGACGACGGGACCGGACTGGTGCACACGGCCCCCGGTCACGGGCAGGAGGACTATGAGGCGGGAGTTAAGAACGGCCTGAAGATCCTGATGCCGGTCGATGACCGCGGATGTTTTGTCGCGGGGACGGCGAAGTTCGCCGGGCAGCACGTGTTTAAGGCCAACCCGAATATTGTTGAAGATCTGAAGAGCCGCGGGGTCTTACTGGCCTCTCAAAAGATCGCCCACTCGTATCCGCATTGCTGGCGATGCAAGCAGCCGATCATTTTCAGGGCGACCCAGCAATGGTTCATGAAGATCGATCATAAGGGTTTGCGCGCCAAATTGCAGGAAGTCATTAAGAATGATGTCCAGTGGATCCCTGAAAGCGGACAGGAGCGTATTTTAGGCATGATCATCGGCCGGCCTGATTGGTGCCTTTCGCGCCAGAGGCATTGGGGAGTTCCGATCCCCGCGCTTAAGTGCGTCGGCACGGATGGAAAGCATCGGCTCTATCCTGAAGTGATCGAGCATTTTTCAAAGATCGTGAAAGCCGAAGGGACCGACGCCTGGTTTTCCAAAGACGTGAAAGACCTGATCCCCAAAGGGTTTGTGTGCCCGGAAACAGGGTGCGGGGAATTTGAAAAGACATACGATATTTTGGATGTCTGGTTCGATTCGGGCGTCAGCCACCGCGCTGTGGTCGGCCCGATGATCGGCGCGCGGCTGCCGGTTGACATGTATCTGGAAGGTTCCGACCAGCACAGAGGGTGGTTTCAGTCATCGTTGATCCCGTCGGTCGCCATTGACGGGCGCTCGCCGTTTAAGGCGGTCCTGACGCACGGCTTCGTGGTGGATGGTGAAGGCCGCAAGATGTCGAAGTCCCTGGGCAATGTCATCGGCCCGGACGAAGTGACCAAACAGTATGGGGCGGATATCCTGCGCCTTTGGGTCGCCTCCAGCAATTACAATGATGATATCCGTTTGTCCAAAGAGATCCTGGCGCGCGATATCGATGCTTATCGCAAGATCCGCAACACATTGCGGTATTTATTGGGGAATTTGAACGGTTTTGACCCTGAAAAGGATGTTTTGGAGTATAACCGTCTTTTGGAACTGGACCAATGGGCCCTGAACCAATTGTATGAAACAAGCCTGGCGGTCCGGGAGGCGTATAACAGCTTTGAATTTGCAAAAGCGTTCCAAGTCATGTATGCTTTCTGCAACGAAAGTTTGTCCAGTTTTTATCTTGACATTCTAAAAGACCGTTTGTATACTTCTCAAGCTCATTGCGATGAGCGGCGCTCAGCGCAGACCGTTCTTTTCTATATAACTAATGAACTGGTAAGGCTTTTGGCTCCGATCCTGGTTTTTACGGCTGAAGAGGTCTTTGAAGCCATGCCGAAAGGCGCGGACCTGAGATCTTTGGACAGCATCCATCTGGCGGATTGGCTTAACACTCCGCAGGAATGGAGAAATCCGGACCTTCAAGAGAGGTTTTCCCTGTTAGTGGAGCTTCGTCCCTTTGTGATGAAAGCCCTGGAGGAAGAACGGGCCAAGGGGCTCATCGGAAGCTCGCTGGAGGCCAAGGTCATATTTGAGACCGCCAGCCAGCGGGACCAGGAGTATCTTGCCGGGCGCTTGAAGGACCTGCCTGAGGCGTTCATTGTTTCTCAGGTGGAGGTCCGAAAGGTGGACAGTGTTGAGAACGGCGTCAGTCCGCAGTTTTCTCAAACAAAGATCATGATCGTCAAGGCCGATGGTCAGAAATGCGTGCGTTGCTGGAATTACAGAGAGCTGGGCGTCTCTGCCGGGCACCCGCAGCTTTGCGGCCGTTGCGCTGAGGTGGTCATGCGAATAGAAAAAACCGTTTAATGTGTTAAAGGAGTTTTTTGCATGCCGGAAAACAAATTAGATCAAACCAAATTAGAGCAAATCCAGAAAGATCTATTGAACCTTAAGTCCAATATTCTGCATGATATCAAGAATATGGATGCGGATAATTCCGCCGAAGGTCAAGGCCGTTCCGACAGCAGCGTGGGCCACGGCATGCATATCGCTGACGCGGCTTCAGAGATGTATGACCGTGAATTCTCCCTGAACCTGGCATCGAATGACCGCGAACTTTTGCAGAAGATCGAAGAATCCTTAAAGCGCATTGAAGGCAAGATCTACGGCCTGTGCGTGCGTTGCAAGGGTCCGATCCCTTACGCGCGCCTGAAGGCGCTGCCCTACGCTGAAAATTGCGTGAAATGCCAGGAAGAACTTGATAATGGCCGCAAGCCCGCGTGAGGTCATGAATAAACGGTTCCATGTTCAGCTGGATGTCATAGTCGCGCCGGTGACTGTTTTTCTTGTCCTGTTTTTTGACCGCATCACAAAGAATTTCTTTTCTCAGGTCCTCTCCGAGGGGGAGTCGATCCCGGTGATCAAAAACGCGTTTCATTTCAGCCTGGTCCATAATACGGGGATCGCCTTTGGGCTGTTCAAGGACCAGGGTATTGTTTTTATCATTATTCCGGTGATCGCGATCATCCTTCTGATCTACAACATTTATTATTACCGCAATCATGAGCACAGCTTGAACTTGATCTATGTGACCGGGTTTTCGCTGATCCTGGCCGGGGCGCTGGGTAATTTGATCGATCGCGTCATTTATGGTTACGTGATCGATTTTCTGGATTTCAGGATCTGGCCGGTCTTTAATATCGCGGATTCCGCGATCACGGTGGGGGCCCTTTTGATCGCCTGGAAGTGTTTGCGCCTCCGTGAGGAATAATTTTAACGGTTGCTAAGTGGGGGAAAAGATGTTTCCGGAGATCGTTCGTATCGGAGGGGTCGTGATCTATTCCTACGGCCTGATGCTGGCGGCCGCGATCGTCGTGTGTTCGGTCCTGCTGAGCAGGGACGCCAAGCGCGCGCTCGGGATCGAACAGGACGCGGTCCTGGACCTGGTCTTTTGGACGATGATCGCCGGGATCGCGGGCGCGAGGCTTTTTTATATCCTGCTGAACCTGCCGCTTTTCATCGAGGACCCTCGAGAGATCATTATGCTGCAGCACGGGGGATTGGCGTTCCAGGGGGGGCTGGTTTTGGGCGCCCTTTGCGCGGCGTGGATCATTCGGCGGAAGGGCTGGCCGTTCTGGAAAATGACGGACCTGATCGCGCCGTATTTGGCTCTGGGGCACGCGATCGGGAGGGTTGGCTGTTTTTTAAACGGCTGCTGCTACGGCCGTCCGGTCGATTGGGGTATTTATTTTCCGGTGCATGAAGCGCATTTGCACCCCACGCAGGTCTATGACACTGTTCTGCTCACGGCGGTTTTTTTAATCCTTAAAAAATTTCAAAAGTCGGGTTTGAGGGATGGCGGGACCTTCGCGCTTTATCTTGTGTTCGCCTCCGTTGAGCGCATGGCGGTCGAGTTTTTCCGGGCGGACCATGAGGTCCTGTTGTTTGGTTTAAGTATCTTTCAATATGTGAGCATTGTGATCTTTTTGGGCGGGGCGGCGTTGTGGTTTTATTTGAAAGGAAGCAATGGATCTAAGCACCTTCACCATTGAGGCGGACCAAAAGGGCCTGCGGCTTGACGTGTTTCTGGCGCAGTATGTTGAGCAGATCCCTTCGAGGACGTTCGGCCGGAAGCTGATCGAGGACGGCTTCGTGCTTTTGAACGGCGAGCGGGTGAGCCCGCATCATAAGGTCAACGAAGGCGACCGTGTTGAGGTCCACTTGGAAAACGTCGAGCCGGAAGAGATGAACGTCGAGCCGGAGAACATCCCGCTGGACGTGCTGTATGAGGACGCGTCTTTGATCGTGGTCAACAAACCTGTGGGGATGCTGGTCCATCCTGTGCACGGAACGGGCACCGGGACGCTGGTCAACGCGTTGTTGTATTATTGCAAATCCCTTTCGAACGTGAACGAAGAGCACCGTCCGGGGATCGTCCATCGCCTTGACCGGGAGACATCGGGCGTGATCCTCGTCGCCAAGAACGACCAGTCTCACGTGCGGCTGGCCAGACAGTTCGAGAAACACAAGGTCCAGAAGAAATATATCGCCATTGTGAAGGGGTGGATCGAGTTTGACGAAGGGGTGGTGGACGCGCCGCTGGGAAAACATCCGCTCCATTTTGATAAAAGGGCGGTCTCGTTCGATGAGACCGACTCCAGGGAAGCGGAGACCTCTTACCGCGTCATCCGCCGCTGCAAGAACAACACGACCCTGGTCGCGCTATTCCCCAAAACAGGCCGCACGCATCAGCTGAGGGTCCACATGAAGCATCTGGGCCATCCGATCCTCGGCGATGACAAGTACGGGGACAAAAAGGGTTTTCCACGGCTGGCGCTGCACGCGCAATCGATCGCCTTTCAACATCCTATCGGCAAATGGCCGATGGAGATCTTCGCTCCTTTGCCTCAGGAATTCCTGAACTACCCGTAAGTTTTTTATTCGATCAAGATGCCCGCTTTAAAATCCGGATAAGTCCTTTACTTGTGGTATAAGCTTTTTATAATATAATTGATCACTTAAAATAAATGTGGAGGACTGTATGGCTAAAACTTCCGGCAAGACGTTAACGATCTTTCTGGTTATTTTTTTCGTGTTGCTGATTTCCGTGACATCGATCTCCGTGTTCTTTTTTCTGCAGGAAGCGGACCAGCGCGAGTTCGTCGAGTATAACCTTGAACAGCTGCGCGTCAAGTACGACAACGCGGAGAACCGTCTGAAGGAAGTGGAAAAAGAGAAAATGGTCCTGGACCAGAAGCTGAAAGAGGCGGAGGCCGAGATCGACCGGTTGGAAAAAGACGCCGATTATCAGGAAGGGCTTGCGGAAAAATTCAAAAAGGACAAGCAGGAGGTCGAGAGCTCTTTGTTGACGATTAAGAAGCAGCAGGAGACCGTTAAGGCTGAACTGGAAGTCCAGATCAAACAGGCCCAGGAGCAGGTCGCGGAACTGAAGGTCCAGCTGGACGCGGCCCTTGAGCGCAATAAAGAACTGGAACAGAAGTGGCAGGACCTTCAGGCGGGAAAAGGCGGTATGAGCATTAAGGGCCCGTCTTCTGATCCGGCCGCGCCTTCGGGGGAGCAGGTTTCCGCTGGCGCCGGCATAAGCGGGATCGACCTTGACCCGATCGTGATCAACGCGGTGGGAGCGAAAGGTTCAATTATTAACGTCGACCGGGAAACGGATTTTGTGATTGTCCGGTTGGGCGTTGAGGATGGATTGAAGGAAGGGGATGTCCTTTCCGTTTATAGAGGAGAGACATATTTGGGGGACCTGAAGACCACCCGGGTCGAGCAGGATATGGCAGCAGCAGATTTTGTCCCGCCGTTGACCAGTCAGAATATTTTTGAGACCGACACGGTCGTTATCAAGCAGCAATGAACGCGATCATTCAACCAACTCATATCCTGCGGGGAAGCGTTGAGCTCCCCGCGTCAAAATCGTATTCGGTCCGCGCCTTTGTGATCGCCGCCTGTGGGGGGCGATCATCGATCCTTTCTCCGTCGGATTGCGATGACGCGCTGGCGGCGCTTGCGACCGCGCGGGGTTTGGGCGCTAAAGCGCGGAGGATTCCGGGCGGTTGGCTGATCGACGGGAACAGGCGCGCGGCCCTGCCGCCGCTGATCAATGTCCGGGAATCAGGAACGGCCCTGCGGCTTGTGCTGCCGTTGGCAGCTCTTCACGGACGGCCGGTCCGCGTCACGGGAGAGGGGACTTTGTGCGGGAGGCCCAACCATCATTTGATCGCCGTGCTTAAGAAGCTTGGAGTTGATGTCGACGGGCGGGGGAAAAAGCACAGTGTGCCGATCGTTTTTAAGGGCGGGCGCTTGCGAAACGGTGTTATTGAGATCGACGGCAGCTTGAGCTCGCAGTTCGTTTCGGCGCTTTTGATCGCCCTTCCCCAGTTGGACGGCGGCAGCGTTCTGCGCGTGAAGGGCAAAAGGATCGTCTCTTCGGATTATGTGACCATGACCCTGCAAGTCCTTAAAAGAGCGGGGGTGTCGGTCAGGGCGGTCGATCGGCGGACGTTCCAAATTCCGGGAGGACAGCCTTTTAAGGGGTTAAAGAACTTTCGCGTTCCTTCGGATTACGGCCTGGCCGCCTTTTTGATGGCTGCCGCGGCGTTGACCGGGTCCAATGTCTGTTTGAAGGGGTGCTTGAGCGATGATTTTATTCAGGCTGACGGCCGCGTCCTTTCGATCCTGAAAACGATGGGCGTGAATTTCAAAAAAACATCCCGGTCTTTGCGCGTCAAGGGCCCGTTTACGATCAGGGGCGGGGAATTCTCGTTGAAGGATTGCCCTGATTTGCTGCCTATTCTGGCTGTCTGCGCGCTTTTTGCTGACCGCAAGACCACCTTTAAGGACATCGCCCATGTCCGCGCCAAGGAGTCTGACCGCATCTCCGACCTGCGCAAAGAGCTTCTTAAGATCAACGCGCGCGTTTCAGAAACGCATAACACGCTTACGATCACCCCCGCTGAGGATCGATACCTTCGGGACCGTTCTTTGGACCCTCATCATGACCATCGGCTGGCCATGGCTTTTTCCGTATTAGGATTGAAACTCGGTGTCCGGATTAAAGATGCCGAATGTATCAGCAAATCTTATCCGGGGTTTTTGAGCGACCTGAAAATATTGGGTGGGCAGGTCAAAAAATGCCGTTAAGAGAAGATTTTGCCTTGAAAATCCTGTGAAAACGTTTGACTTCAATTTTTTTTTCAATTAATATACTAATCACTTGAAATATAATAATTTACTAACATATAGCAGCGCGGACTTACTCTGAAATATCAGCCACTTATCCAACCAAGGGGCATCTATGCTACAGAAAATTTTCAAAAAACTAAAGCGCATCTTTAATTATGTCTTGGGGTTGTTTTCCAATGAAATGGGAATTGACTTGGGGACCTGCACGACCCTGGTGTATTTGAAAGGCGAAGGGGTCGTTCTTTGTGAGCCTTCGGTGGTGGCTTTGGAGAAGGAAACGAACCGCGTTGTCGCGGTCGGTGAAGATGCAAAAAAGATGCTCGGCCGCACTCCGGGAAGTATCGTGGCGATCCGCCCGATGAAGGATGGGGTCATTTCGGATTTTGAGGTCACGGAGGCGATGCTGCGTTATTTTATCAAGAAAGTCCACCGCAGGCATGTTCTCGCCCGGCCAGCCATGGTCATCGCGATCCCTTCGGGGATCACGGAAGTCGAGAAGCGCGCGGTCAAGGATTCCGCTGAACGGGCCGGCGCGATCTCGGTCGAGCTCATTGAGGAACCCAAGGCGGCGGCGGTCGGGGTCGGCCTTCCGGTCGAAGAAGCCGCGGGCAACATGATCATCGATATCGGCGGCGGAACGACCGAGTATGCCGTTATTTCACTGGGTGGTCTGGTTTATGCCAAGTCCATACGGGTGGCCGGCGATGAAATGGACGCCTCCATCATTGATTACCTTCAAAAAACATACAACCTGATGATCGGGGAACGCACGGCCGAAGAGATCAAGATCCGGATCGGTTCCGCGTATCCTTTGGAAGAAGAACTGACAATGGATGTCCGTGGGCGCGACCTGATCGCGGGCCTGCCGAAAACGATCATGGTCACTTCTGAAGAGATCCGCGAGGCCCTGCAGGAACCTGTGCAGGCTATTGTGGATGCCTCAAAAGCGACCCTTGAAAATACTCCGCCGGAATTGGCGTCTGATCTGATCGATCGGGGCATCGTGATGGCCGGTGGCGGTTCTCTGTTGAGAGGTTTGGACCGCCGGATCGCTGAAGAGACAGGACTGCCGGTTCATATTGCCGATGATCCGCTGACAGCGGTCGTTCTAGGGACAGGCCAGACGCTGAATATGCCTTTACGGTTACGTCGGCGTCTTATTGTTCCGACCAAACTGGACTTCTAATCAAATCTTAAGGTTTATCGCGGGTGTCTAGAAAACGCGCAAAGTTCATAATTTATGCCCTTATTCTTGCGGGAGCCTTCCTGCTTCTTTTCACTCCGGCATCCACGGTCACGCCGTTTAAATTCTCCGTGATTCAGGCCGTGGCTTTTCCCATCCGGGTGATCATCTTTCCTTTCAAGGAATTGAAAAAGATCGTTCTTTACCGCAAAACCTATAATGAATACCGCAGTCTGAAATACGAGGTTGAGATCTTAAGAGATCGTCTCAACGGTGCGGATGAGATCGTTAAGGAAAACAACCGTTTGGCGAAGCTGCTGGATTTTAAACGCAAGCTGATCTTTTCCTCGGTGTCGGCTAACGTGGTCGGCCGGGACCCCACCAATTGGAATTCGTCGGTCGTGATCGACAGAGGACTGGAAGACGGCGTGGATATCGGGATGCCTGTCGTGAGCGCCTTAGGTGTGGTGGGGAAGGTCGCGGAAGTCGCGGAAAACAAGGCCAAGGTCGTTCTGCTGACAGATCCCAGCTTCGCGGTCGCGGGGCTGATCAAACGTTCCAGGGAAGTCGGTCTGGTCTCCGGGACCCTGCAATCCAAGTGCCGCATGAGGTATCTTTCCGTGGATTCGGATGTTCAGGTTGGTGACGAGGTGATGACCTCCAAGCTGAGTTCCGCCTTTCCGGAAGGGCTGATGATCGGAAAGGTCATGGAGGTGTTCGTGGACAGCAACAGCCTTTCGGTCCTGTGCCTGATCGAGCCGGCGGTATCGTTGTCTCAGCTGGAAGAAGTCCTGGTCATTCAAAAGCGTTAAAATCAAAGGTGTGGAGCTATGCGCAATTTTGCCATGATCGGGTTTATGATGGCGGTCTGTTTTACGGGCGAATATGTCTGCGCGGAACTGTTCGGAACGTGGTTTTGCCCAAACCTCCTGATGATCGCGGTCGTTTTTTTTAACCTGTTCAGGGGGATACGCCAGAGCCTTGTCGCCGCGTTTTTCGCCGGGCTGATGAAGGATTCCTTCAGCCCCCAGATGTTCGGGTTCCATATTTTTGTTTTTCTGGTCTGCGCGTATTTGACCACGTTCGTGAAGCTTTACGTTTATCATTCGGGTTCGAAAGAGTCCCGCGTGCTTTTGGTCTGCGTGATGACCTTTTTGTGCGTGATGATCCAGTATGTGGTGAGGGTGATGTTCGTGGATGTGGACTTTGGGCAGGTGATCCGTTTTATTCTGCTTCCCGAATTTATTTCAACGGCAGTCGTCTCAGGATACGTTCTTGAGCAATTACGAAAATGCGCCTTAAAATTGTTCGCATAATCACGGTTTTTTTGTTCATAGTCCTGGCCCTGGACCTGATTTATATCCAGGCCTTTCAAGGACGGAAATATTTCGGTTTGAGCGTGAATAACCGCATCCGCGTGATCCCCTTGGAAGGCCAGCGGGGGAGGATCTTTGACCGCAACGGTGAGGTGCTGGTCGAGAACCGGCTGTCCTTTAATGTGACCGTGATCCCGCAGGATGTCCGCAATCAGGAAGCCTTGTTCTCGTTCTTGAGCCAGGTCCTGAATGTTGATCAGAAACGCCTTGTGGCGCGTTTTCAGCAAAAACGGCATACGCCGTTCGCTCCAGTCGCCGTGGTTGAGGATATCGATCAGCGCACGGCGATGATCCTGGAAGAGAATAAATTCCGGTTCCCCGGCCTTTACATCCAGGAAAATTTCAGGCGTTGGTATCCGCAGGGTGAGGTCGGGGCCCATGTCCTCGGTTATGTCGGCAAGATCGACAGCGCGAAAGTCGAGAAACTTAAGGATTATGGGTATTCCCAGCAGAGCATTGTCGGTTATTCCGGGATCGAGGAATATTATGACCAGTACTTAAAGGGAGTCGAAGGCGGCGTGCAGATCGAGGTCAACAGCCGCGGGCAGCAGGTGCGCCTTTTGGGGATCCGAGAACCGGAACGCGGGGAAGACCTTCAGCTGACCATTGACAGCCGTATCCAGAAAGCGGCGTATGACGCGCTGGCCGGCAGCCACGGCGTGATCGTGGTGATGGACTTAGACAGCGGAGAAATCCTGGGCCTGGTCAGCTCGCCGGGCTTTGATCCTAATATTTTTAGCGATGAAAAACGCGGCCGGGAGAAGGGGGCGCTTATTCTGGATTCAGCAGCGCCCTTGCTGAACAGGGCGATCAAAGGCCAGTATCCTCCAGGCTCGGTCTTTAAAACGGTCATGGCCGTTGCCGGGCTGTCGACAGGAAAGATCACGACCAAAACAAGTTTTCATTGTCCGGGATTTTATCAGCTTGGGCGCAGGCGTTTTCGATGCACGCATGTGCATTATGACCAGAACATCGTGCAGGGGCTGGGGCACTCCTGTAATGTCTTTTTTTATAATACGGGCGTTCTTCTGGGGCCGGACAACATACACCGTTACGCCCAGATGTTCGGGTTTGGCGAAAAAACCCAGATCGATCTTCCGGCGGAGGAGGTCGGCCAGGTGCCGAGCCGGGCCCTGCGGAAAAAGAACAACAGCGATTGGTATAAAGGCGACACCTTGAATTTCTCCATCGGGCAAGGTGATATTTTAGTGACCCCGATCCAGGTGGTCCGCCTGATGGCGACATTGGCCCGTTCCGGGCAGGTTCCGCAACCGCATCTTTTGAAAACGATCGGGGACCAGCCGTTCGTGAAATTGTCCGCCGTCAAGGCCTTGAAAGTGGACGCGGCGGTCTTTGATATTGTCCATAAAGGTATGAGGATGGCGATCGCTGATGAACACGGCACGGCCCGTCTGCTGGATATGAAGGGTTTTGAAATTTACGGGAAGACCGGTACCGCCCAGACCGTGCCGACCAAAGACACGCACGCCTGGTTCGCCGGCTACAATTTGTCCGGATCGAAGAGGGTCGCGTTTTGCGTGTTTTTAGAATACGGCGGTTCGAGCTATTACGCGGTGCGCGTCGCGCAAACGTTCTTGAAAACATTGAGGGAGCAGAATATCCTGTGATCGGATTATGAGACGGAATATCGATATTTTGATCTGGGTTTTCACGCTTTTGATCATGGGGGCGGGATTGATCGCGCTTTACAGCGCTTCGTATCATAACGTGCGCGTTTCCAACGAGGTCTTTTATGACCAGCAGATGTTCGCGGTGGTGGGGATCTTGATCATTTATCTTTTAAGCCGGGTTGATTACCGGTTCTTTTTTGACGCGGCCTATATTTTTTATGGATTGAACGTCATCCTTTTGGTCCTGGTCCTGGTGGCGGGACGGCACGCTTTGGGGGCTACGCGATGGTTCACCTTCGCGGGGATCAGTTTTCAACCTTCTGAACCGGCGAAGCTGGCGTTGATCCTGGTCCTGGCGCGGTATTTCGCGGGGAGGAGGCCGAGCGTTTCTCTTAACGACAAGGATTTCCACGGCGGGCTCTGGCAGGATTTGATGGTCCCGCTTTTGATCACAGGTGTTCCGATGCTTTTGATCTTTAAACAGCCGGATCTGGGGACGTCGCTATTGTTTTTCGGCATCTGTTTCATCATGCTCTTTACGAGCGGCCTGGAATATAAATATCTGCTGGGACTTTCAGCCTGCTGTTTGACGGCGCTTCCGTTCGCCTGGCATATCCTTAAGGATTATCAGAAGGACCGGCTCCTTGTTTTTTTAAACCCGAATATCGATCCGATGGGGGCCGGATACACGATCATTCAATCCAAGATCGCGATCGGTTCAGGCCGTTTTTTTGGAAAAGGCTGGCTGGGGGGAACGCAGAACCAATTGAACTTTTTGCCTGAGCGCCATACGGATTTTATATTTTCCGTGATCGGGGAGGAGTGGGGCCTTCTGGGGACGCTGGCGGTGGTGAGTTTTTATTTTGTTTTGATCTATTGCGGACTGAAGATCGCCGAGCAGGTGAAGGACAAGTTCGGGATGCAGCTGGCCATAGGGATCGTGGGGATCCTGACTTTGCAGGCCACCATCAATATCGGCATGGTCCTGGGATTGTGTCCGGTCGTGGGTTTGACCCTGCCCTTGATGAGCTACGGCCGTTCGTCATTCATGATCTTTGTGATCATGATCGGGCTTTTGTTGAGTTTGAGCAAACGGAGGACGATCTTCTGATCAAATTATTGATTTTCTTATAAATATTAATACTATACGTTGTGAGGGAAGCGGTTCTGTAGTAGAATGCAATAAAGTTTTTGAATGTGAGAACGTATAATGCGCAGTTTAAAAAGAACATCGAATAAACAATTAGGCGAATTACTGGTCGAGCGCGGCGTCATTAACCAGGAACAGGTCGCTATGGCGATGGCCCATCAGAAGGATCACGGGGGTCTGTTCGGCGCGATTCTGGTGGAGCTGAAGTTCGCCACGGAAGAAGATATCGCGCAGGCCTTGACCTGCCAGTACGGGTTTCCTTATTTGCCGTTGTCCAATTATGAGATCGATCAGGAGGTGCTGGACTCTGTCCCGCAGGATGTCTGTCAGCGTTTTTGTTTGATACCGATTGATAAGATCGGAAAAAGCCTGACGTTGGCCATGTCAGACCCTTTGAATATCGCGGCCATTGAAGACGTGGAACTTTTGACAGGATGCGCGGTGCAAACATTCGTTTCAACGGCAGCGGACATAAAAGAAGCCCTACAAAAATATTATAAAAAGCCATAACGTATGTTCTCCCTCAAAGAACGCCTACAACAGATCCTGATCCGGGATCAGATCATCCGAGAAGATGACCTGCAAAAAGCGTTAGAAGAACAGAAAAAGAACGGCGGCGAGCTCAGTAAGATCCTGATCAAGATGAAATTGGTCACGGAGGATGACCTGACCCATGCTTTAAGCGAAGGCCTGGGAATGCCGCCGATCGATGTTTCCCGCCTTAAGATCGACCCCGAGGTCGTTAAAACCATTCCTCACGCGGTCGCCCAGAAGAACCAAATCATCCCGGTTTCCAAGATGGGTGACAATCTCACGCTCGCCATGGCCGACCCGTTGAATATTTTTGTCATCGACAGTGTCAAAGACCTGACGGGCTTGAACATCATACCGATCATTGGCCGCTCGGCGCAGATCCAGCAGACGATCGAACGTTATTATTCCACGGATTCTTCCGAGACCCTGAAAGATATTATCAAGGACATCAAGGATTCTTCTGAAGATTTTGAGCTGGTCCGTGAGGCGGGCCAGATGGCGGATGTGACGGTCCAGGACATTATTCAGGACGCTCCGATGATCAAGCTGACCGACACGATCATTCAACAGTCCGTTGTCGCCAAGGCCAGCGACGTTTTTATAGAACCTATGGAACAGACGCTGCGCATCCGTTACCGCGTTGATGGGGTGATCCGGGAGGTCGACCAGATGACCAAGGCGCTGCACCAGCCGATCATCTCGCGGATCAAGGTCATTTCAAACCTGGATATTTCCGAACACCGTTTGCCGCAGGACGGGCGTTTTAAGACGATCGTCAACGGCCGGGAGGTGGATTTTCGCGTCAGCGTTTTGCCGACGGCCTTCGGAGAGAAGATCGTCATGCGCGTTCTGGATAAATCGTCCGGCACTCTGGACCTGGAAAAGCTGGGATTTGAGGAGAGGGACCTCAAGCGCCTGCGTGAGGCCTCGCTTCATCCGCATGGCATGATCCTGGCCTGCGGCCCCACGGGAAGCGGCAAGACGACGACACTGTATTCCATTTTGAAATTCGTTGATTCCCCGGAAAAAAATATCGTCACGGTCGAGGACCCTGTGGAATATCAGGTTCGCGGGATCAATCAGGTCAATGTGAAGCCGTCCGTGGGGTTAACATTTTCCTCGGCTTTGCGTTCGATCCTGCGGCAGGACCCGGATATTATTTTGATCGGGGAGATCCGTGACACCGAAACGCTGGACATCGCGGTCAAGGCGGCCCTTACGGGTCATTTGGTCTTAAGTTCCCTGCATACAACGACCGCGGCCGGCTCCGTCATCCGTATGATGAACATGGGGGTGGAACCGTTCCTGCTGTGTTCTTCGGTGCTGGCGATCTCCGGGCAGCGTTTGGTCCGGCGCATTTGTCCACATTGTAAGGAGGCCTATGAGCTGGCCCCTGAGATGGCCGACAGGGTCGGGTTGGCACGCCTGAGCCCTTCGGGAAAATTCAGGCTTTACCGCGGCAAGGGTTGTGCCGAATGCATGAACACCGGTTATTTCGGGCGGGTGGTCATCTCCGAGATCCTGGTCTTAACCCCCAAGGTCCGTGAATTCATTTTAAAGCGCGCGGGCGAACTGAAGATCAAGGGCGTCGGCCGTGAAGAAGGCATGGTCACGATGAGGGAAGACGGCCTTCAAAAAGCGATGGCCGGATTCACGTCGCTGGAAGAGGTCTTGCGGGTCACCGCGCCTGATGAAGAGCTTTTGGAACAGTGAATAATAAGTCAAAATGAGTTTTTGAAATGGCCGATACGTTAAAGCAAAAAATTATTAAAACGCTGATTGAATCTTTGAACATCCCTCAGAAAGAGGTGGATGACGCTATTCGTTTGCATGAGGAGAAGGGGATCGCCCTGGACCGCGCTTTGATCGAGAAGGGGCTGATCAAAGAGGAAGATATGCTGGCATCTTTGGTCAAGGAGCTGAGGATCCCGTTCATTAATTTAAAGAAATACAAGATCCATCCGGCGCTCAAAGACCTGATCTCGGAGAAGGCCGCCCGTCAATACCGGATCGTCCCCATTTCGCGTTTAAAGAACATGATCACGGTGGCTATTTCGGACCCGTTCAATATTTTCGTGATCGATGATTTGAAGAACATTACCGGCCATGAGATCGATGTGGTCATGAGCACGGAATCCGATATTCTGGAGGCCATTGAAGAGTATTACGGATCCGACATGGCCGGCAGCGTTAAGGACGCGGCCAAAGAGATCGACCTGGGGGATTTTGAGATCGTTGAAGAGAGAGGAATGCATGAGAACCTTTCCATCGGCGCTGATGAGGCTGACGAAGCCCCGATCATCCGCATGGTCAATTTGGTGATCAAGGAGGCCTTGAAGCAGCGGGCGTCGGACGTGCACATGGAGCCGATGGCCACGTCCATGAGGGTGAGGTTCCGTATCGACGGGATCCTGCAGGACGTGATGGATATTCCCAAAGAGAACCAGAACGCGGTGATCGTCAGGGTCAAGATCATGTCGCGGCTGGATATCACGGCGACACGGACTCCCCAGGATGGGCGTTTTAAAATGATCGTTTCGGGCAAAGAAGTGGATTTTCGCGTGTCCTTGCTTCCCACGACGTTCGGCCAGAAGGTTGTTTTGCGCGTCCTTGATAAGCGCAATCTGGCGATCGGCCTGGATGGGTTGGGGTTTTCAGAACGGGCGCAAGCGCTTTTAAAAGAGGGGATGTATAAACCGTTCGGGATGTTTTTGGTCACGGGACCGACGGGAAGCGGGAAATCGACCACGCTGTATTCCATGATCAACCAGCTTAATACCATTGACCGCAACATCATCACGGTCGAAGACCCGGTGGAATATTTGATGGAAGGCTTAACCCAGATCGAGGTCCGGTCCGAGATCGGTCTAACGTTCGCTTCAGCGTTGCGTTCGATCCTTCGTCAGAGTCCGGACATCGTGATGGTCGGAGAGATCCGTGATTTCGAAACAGCGGACATTGCCGTGAAAGCGTCTTTGACAGGGCAGCTTGTCTTTTCGACGCTGCATACCAACGACGCGGCCGGCGCGTTGACGCGTCTGGTCGATATGGGAGTTGAACCTTTTTTGGTCGCATCAAGCCTTGTGCTGGTCTGCGCCCAGCGCCTTTGCCGTCAGATCTGCACGCACTGCAAGGAGGAGGAAAAAATCCCCGATGAGGCCTTGAAGCGCTTGAATTACCAGATCCCGAAGACGGCGCGTTTTTATAAAGGCAAGGGGTGTGATTATTGCCGTCATACGGGCTACCGGGGCCGGTTGGGGGTGACCGAGGTCTTGGAGATCGATGAGGCCGTCCGGGAGATGCTGATCAAAGGGGAATCGTCGGACGCTATCAAGACCTACGCGCGGCAAAAATGCGGGATGGCGACGCTCTGGGATGACATTTTGGATAAGTTCTTCAGGGGGGTGACGACCCTGGAGGAGGTTTACCGGGTCACATCAAGCGATTAAAAAATAAAGAAAAGAATTTTTTGCTATTTGAATGATGTTAAAATACAAATAACGATTTCTGAGGGGGACCTTTCGAAGAGGGACGGGTTATGCCGAATTATAAATACGTTGCCAAAGATTATGATTCCCGGACGATCATCGGGAATATCGGCGCGGACAATGAGCAGGCGGTGATCGCCGAGTTGCGCAGCCGCGATCTGATGGTCGTGTCGATCGTTGAGGTCAAGAAAGGGGCGAAGGGCTTTTCGTTCCGTCGGAAGCGGGTTAAATCCGATGACCTGGTCATTTTCTCACGCCAGTTGGCGACCATGGTCGATGCCGGGATCCCGATCCTGCAGGCCTTGGAGGCTCTGCAGGAACAGGCGAGCCAGGAATATTTCAAGAGCGTCATCAGCACGATGCGGGAGGATATTCAGCTTGGAAGCAGCCTGTCCACCGCGTTTTCCAAACATCCCAAGGTCTTTGATCCTTTGTTCGTGAACATGATCAAGGTCGGCGAAACGGGAGGGGTTTTGAGCACGATCCTGGACCGGATCGCGGGATATTTGGAAAAAAGCGCGAAATTGAAGCGCAAGGTCATCTCGGCGTTGACATACCCGGCCGTTATCGTCGTGATGGCGATCATCATCACGACCCTGCTTCTTGTCAAAATGGTCCCGACCTTCGCGGAAATTTACAGTTCTTTTGATCAAGAACTGCCGGCCATGACGCAAGTGCTGATCGATATCAGTAATTTTCTAAAGGCTTACATCCTTTTTATTTTGGGCGCGTTGATCCTGGCCGGTT
Source organism: Candidatus Omnitrophota bacterium (assembly GCA_022711395.1). Lineage (GTDB taxonomy): Bacteria > Omnitrophota > Gorgyraeia > Zapsychrales > JANLHA01 > JAKLFA01. The sequence goes on from JAKLFA010000001.1 coordinate 178,803, forward strand.
TTTTTCTGGTGCGGTGGTATCACACGGAACCGGGGCAGATCGCAGTTGACACCATTATTTTAAAGATCCCGATCTTCGGCCCGATCCTGCAGAAGGTCGCCATCAGCCGCTTCAGCCGGACCCTGGCGATCCTCCTGCAAACCGGGGTCCCTATTTTGGAATCTTTGGATATCGTCGGAAAAACGAGCGGGAACAAGGTGATCGAAAAAGTGGTGGAGACGGTCAAAAGCAACGTCCGGGAGGGGGAAAGCATCGCTCTTCCATTGACCCGGAGCGGGGTTTTTCCGCCCATGGTGACCAGGATGATCGCCATCGGTGAGAAGTCCGGTCAGCTCGAAAAGATGCTCAGCAAATTAGCCGAGTTCTACGAAGACCAGGTCGACGCCGCGGTCGCGAGCTTGACCAGCATCATTGAGCCGGTGATCATCGGCGTTCTGGGCGTGATCATCGGGTTCATCGTTATCGCGTTGTTCATGCCGATCCTCAACATGACCAAGATGATCGGGAATTAAGGCCATATGAAGAAACACATTCCATATTATTGTTCTGTTTTTATCTGCGGGCTTTTCCTTGCGGCGGGGCCCCGCGCGTTTCTTTCGGCGCAAGCCCAGACGGCCGATAGCATATCGACCGATACTTTTCTGGAATACACGCTTGCTGATCTTCGTGAGAAGATGGACAAGGCCATTGAGCAGAACCGCCAACTGTCGGCGAAGAACGATTCTTTGCAGAAGCGGATGCTTTTTTTAAACCAGGAGATGAGACAGTTCAGCGATGAAAAAATGGCTTTGATGGAACAGTCTGTCAAGCTGCGTGAGTCCATCAAGCTTGGCGTCAATGAGGCGGAGGTGTTGCGCAAGCACGCCAATAACGCCAGGGAACGTAAGCAGCATTTGCAATTGGAGGTCGGCAGTTTAGCCAAACGGATCGCATCGCTGGACGCTGAGCGCAAGCTGCTCGTTGAAAAAACGGAAGATGTTAAGACGGGTTTGCTGCAGGCCCAGGAAGGCGTGCGCGCCAAGGGCGACGGAAGCCTGTTGGAATATTATTTTCAGGAAAAATATAAATTCCTGGACCTGGTCACGCAGGCCCGCGCCCGGATCCAGGAAAAGGAAGACCAACTGGACACTATGGACCTGGGGATGGCGAAAGAGCTGAGCCGCAAGGAACGGGAGCTGTTGCTTCAGCAGTCCCGCCAGGAAGAGATCGCTTCGCTTCGCCTGAAACTGAGAGAATCCCGGGATAAATACGATCTTTTGGACAAGACCCGGCGGAAGATACAGGACCAGGCTAATGTGAAGGTCAAGGATTTTGAGGCGGGCCTTTCCCAGCTGCGCAATGTTCACAAGGAGCTGAATCTGGCCATCAACCAACTGAAGGATGCCAAGACCCGCATCGAGCAGGGTTTTGAGGCTCAACAAAAGGCCCTGGAAGAGCAGATCGGATTTTTGCAGGAACAGAACGAACTGTTATTTCTTAAAAAGAGGGACATTGAGACCCTCGCTCTGCTGAAAGAGCGGGGTTCCAGGCAAGAGCACGAAAAGATTGTTCTTGCGCAGGAGCATAATCAGCTTTTAGAGCGTGCGCGTTTGATCAAGGAAGAACGCAAGAGCGTTGAAAACGGGATCGCGGCCCAGAAAAAAACAGGGGAATCCTTTAAGCGTGACCACGACCGTTTAAAAAATGAGATCCTTGATCTGGAGCGGGACCTGACAGCCATGAAGAACAAGACCGAGCAGATGCGCAAAGCGGAGTTTGGACAAAAGAAGGAAGAGCTCAAAGGCCTTCTCCTTCAGAAGAAACAGAACGTGGTGAAAATGGATGATGAGTCCAAGGGCCTGGAAGCGGCGTTCCAACAGCAGCAAGCGGCCTTGAATGATTCACGCCAGCGGCAAACTGACCTGGGGACGCGTTTGGAAGAAATGGCGAACGCTCTGAAGGATGCTAAGCAGCTCGCCATGGACCTTTCTGATCAAAGGCAAAACTTCTCTCTTCGCAGCGGGGAAGTTTCTCAAACGACGCGGGATGATATCAAGGCTTTAAAATTGCGGAAAAAGGCCCTCGAAGGATCGCTGGATGTTATTAATAAGAAATATCAAGCTGGACAGCTCCAGGCCGACAGTCGTGGGGCTGAGTTCGCAGAGCTTGAAGGCTATCTTTCGGTCTTAAAGAAGGAAAATGCCGGTTTAAAGAAGAAGATCAAGGCCCTTCAGTAAATTTTGAGGGGTTTTTAAGTGCCCTTGACAACCGGTAAGAGGGTCGTTTATACTTCAAATGGAAGTCGTGCGTTCTTTGGATAACTGTTTGTTAATGAACAAAGGTAAACCATTCGTAAGGATGGGACACAAAGCTATAGGGCCCTTTCAGGTTTTGGGATCTGAAGAAAGGGTAGCCAGTTGCCATTAACATGAGAGATCATGGAAAACAATGTCCCGTTCTGCGTCTGTGGAGCGGGATTTTTTATTGGTGGAAATTGGCGATATTTGAATTGACACACCGTGTGAGTGTGTTACGATAAATGTACTTAACCTTAACCACCCCATTGGGTAAAGTCGTTTTAGGCGCTGGTGAGATTCTTTCTAAACGTACTGTTTCTTATTCTTCTCATGTGCGCTAAGATGGCTTGATAACAATGGGGTACAAAGAGGTCGAAGGAGGAGAGACATGAGAATGAACAGAAAAGGCTTTACCCTGGTAGAGATCATGATCGTTGTTGCGATCATCGCTCTGTTGGCGATCATTGCGATCCCCAACTTGTTAAGAGCCAAGATCTCGGCCAACGACGCTTTGGCAAAGACCACACTCAGGACTTTGTCAACAGCAGCAGAAACGTTTGCCACGGCTAACAATGGGACGTATCCGGCAGCAATTGGAGATTTGACCGGAGCTACGCCGCCCTACATCAACAGAGACTATGTTGGTGAAACGATTGCTGGTTTTACTTATTCAGCAACGTGGGGTCCGGGCACGTATACGTTTACTGCAACACCGGTTAGTGTTGGAACATCAGGTTCCGCCACTTTTTCAATCTCAACCGGTGCTATTCCAGATTGGTGATTTTGTTTGAGTGTGTAAGTCGGGGGGGCTTAAATCAAGATTTAAGCCCCCCCTTTTTATTAGTAAAAAAATTTATAAAACTATAGAAATAAAATATTTATAATAGAAAATAAAATGAACGATGTTATAATAACCACGAGCCAGTTGAAACAATGCTCTGGATTTGTCTCTTTCACGATATGAAAAAGTTTTGGGAACAATATATAAATTTTGTCAAACGCTACATTCCTGAACCGCAGGTCAAGGCCCGTGTCGGGCTTGATATCGGTGCCAGCAGCTGCAAAATGGTCGCCCTTGCTCCCAAGGGGTCTTCTTATGAGCTTTTAGGCTGGGCCATTGAGCCGGTCAGCGGCAGCGATATTGAGTCTTCCGTCAAAAAGGTCCTGCTGCATTGTCCTGATCTATCAAGTCCTCCTGTGACCGCCCTGTCTGGAAAGGGCACGCTGATCCGTTATGTGGAAATGCCTAAGCTTTCTAAAGAAGAATTGAAGAAGTCTTTTAGTTATGAAGCGGATAAATATCTTCCTTTTTCCATGCAGGATATTTACGCGGATTGTTTTATTTTGGACCATCATTTAGCCGGCTCCAAGATGCGCGTTATGATCGCAGCCGCCAAAAAAGAGCTTGTTGACCAGCGGGTCAAGTTGTGTTCACAGCTGGGAATTCAACCGGAGGTCATCACTCTGGATCCGTTGGCATTGATCAACGCCTATCAGCATTTGGGAATTGGCCATAAGGAGTTCAGTTCGGAAAAGAACGGGGTCGCGATCCTGGATATGGGGGACCGCGTGACCACGCTTAATATCCTTGTGGGGGAGATGCCGCGTTTCAGCCGGGACCTTTCCTGGGGGGCGGCGGATCTTGTTAAGAACATTATCCGATCTTTGAACGTGACGCCGGAAGAGGCGGAACAATTCAAGTTCGATCCGGGGAGCAGAAAAGAAGAGGTTTTGCAGGCTGTTGAGTCGGTCTTCGCGAACCTTATTTCAGAATTGAGGATGTCGTTCGATTATTTTTTGACGGAAAATAATGTGTCGATCTCAGAACTCCTTTTGACCGGAGGAGTTTCTCTTTTTTGGGGTCTGCAAGAAATGTTCGAGCATTCTCTGGAGGTCCAGGTCAAGCAGTGGGACCCGTTCAAGAACCTGGAGTTCGCTCCGAACGTGTCCCGTGAGGAATTGATGAAAGTGTCAGGGCAATTGGGCGTGGCGTTGGGGCTTGCGCTATCATAAGGTGAACTATGATCGAGATCAATTTAACGCCAGCAGATTTTCGCCGTAAACGCAGAGGGTCGGGCTTTTTGCCGAAAGGCCTTTTGCTGCCCAGGGAGGTCATCATTGGGCTGATCGGCGGGTTCTTTGTTCTTTTGATCTCGTTCAATGTGCTCTTGCAGACCTTGATAGTGTTCAAATGGTTTTCGCATTCCAGGTTGACGCATAAATGGGAGAAGGTCCTGCCTGAGCGGGATTCCCTGAAACGGATTGAGCAGGACCTGCGGAAAAAGCAGGCGAGGATCGCTTCTATCGAAAAGATCATCGGCCGTCAGAATATCCGCTGGTCCAAAAAGTTGAATATCATGAGCGATGAGATTTCGAGAGGCGTTTGGTTCAACCGTATTTTGTTCGAGGATGATTTTTTTCTGATCCAGGGCAGCGCGGTCTCTAAGCAAAAGATGGAAAAGATCAACGTGACCAAGTTTCTGACGAAACTGAAAGAAACTGAAAGTTTCGCCAAAGATTTTAAGGATATTGATATTGAGTCGATCCGGTCCCGCGAGATCAGCGGAACGCCGATCTCAGATTTTGCGATCAGGGCCGAAATGGAGAAAAAGGAAGAGAAGGCGCAGAAGACGGAGAAGACCGAAAAGGCGGGAAAAGGCGGAAAGGCGGGCAAGAAGTGATGCTCAAGCAGTTGGATGTGAAAGAAAAGATCATGGAATTCGTTGTGAAACTCAACGAGAAGAACCCGTATTATGTGATCATCGGGGTCTTGGTATGTTTGCTGTTGATCGATTATTTTGGGCTGATGCAGTTTCAGCTTGGGGCTTTGCGGGAATTGAACCCGAAGATCCAGCAGATCAAGACGGATTTCAAGCTTTTGGAAGACGGTCAAAAACGCATGGACCAGTACCAGAAAGAATCCCAGCGGCTGGATGAAAAAATGGGAAATATGGACCTTTTGATAAGGACCCGTGCGGAGATCCCAAGCATTTTGGAAAATATTTCACGGATCGGCAATAAGAACCGCATGCGCATTGAGCAGATCGTTCCGGATACGGCGCTGGATGAGCCGGTCATGAAGAACGGGGAAGGCGCTTATTATTTGATGCCGATCGTGCTGGAGGCTAAAGGCGGATATCATGAATTCGGGCGTTTTTTGAACCAACTGGAGCGGGAGGGGATCGTCGCCAACGTCTCCCGCCTTTCCATGATCGGGGACGAAGAGAGCGGGCAGCGTCAGCATCAGATTTCGATCACAATGAACACGATTATTTTTGAACCGGCATTGAAATGAAAAAGAAACTGATCATAATTTTTTGTGGCTTGATAGTCTGCCTGGGGCAGGGAATGGCTTCCCATGCCCAGACGCAGCCGGCCGTCGGGCAGGATGAGGATTTTGTTTATGAAAGCGGCGGGAAGCGCGACCCTTTTTGGCCTTTGGTCAACAAGGGCGGCGGGGTGATCAGTTATGACAAGGACCTGCTTTCTTCTGAAATGTCCCTTCAAGGCATTATGGTTGGGAACGACGGGAAAAATGCCGCCATTATTAACGGCATCATCGTTAAAGAAGGGGACACGATCGGTTTATATGTTGTGGAGCAGGTGAGCACGGGTTCCGTGACCTTGCGTCGTGAGCAGGAAGTCGTGACGTTAACGTTAAACAAGGAGGAATAAATGCATACTCGAGCAGCCATTGTCATGGTCATTGTGCTTTGTTGGTGTTCTTCGGTCTGCGCAGAGCAAGACCTGGGTGTTCAGCCGTCTGCTGTTGAAGAGCCGGTGGCTGCCGAGGCTGTTGTTGCGGATCCGGCCCCTGAGGCTGCGGTCCAACCTGCGGATGCGGAGGCCGTGAAGGAGCCGATAGCCGCTGAGCCGGAGATCGTCATGGATAACGGGCTGGTCAGCCTGGATTTTCGTGACGCAGACATTCAGGATGTCTTGAGGGTCCTTTCGTTTAAGAGCGGCGTGAACATCGTGACCGGCCCTGAGGTTGTGGGCCTTGTCACGATCAAGCTGACGGATGTCCCCTGGCAGAGAGCGCTGGATGTGGTTTTGCAGACCTATGGATACGCTTATGACCGTAAAGGCAACATCATCACGGTCACGACGATCGAGAATTTGAAAAAGCGCCGGGAGGACGCCATGCTTTTGGCCGAACAGGAACGTCTTGAAACAAAAACGTTCTTTTTGAATTATGCCAAAGCGTCGCAGATCATCACATCGATCGAAAAGATGTGCACGACCAGGGGAAGCGTTAATTTTGATGAACGGACCAATGCTTTGATCGTTCAGGATATTCCATCCAATCTTGAGTTGATCGAAGAGGTTGTCACGCGCCTGGATGAAACGACGCCTCAGGTCTTGATCGAGGCCAAGATCGTTGAGACGACGCTGACCGATGCGGAAGAACTGGGTTTTGACTGGACCGTGCAGCTGGCCGCGAACGGTTCTTCGAGGACGACGACGTTTCCGTTTGCCGCGAGGTCGGATAACAAGTATCTTAATCCGGCTTTTCCGACGGATGATGATTATTTAAAAGGAGTTTTTCAATACGGGACGATCGATTCAACGAGCTTGGGGCTTGTTTTTGAGATGCTGAAAACGCGCTCGAACACGGATATCCTGTCCAATCCCCGGATCGTCACGCTGGATAATAAGCCGGCGCGGATCGTGGTGGGCAGTCAGTATCCGATACCGGTTTACACGTATAATGAGGATCAGGCGAAGCTGCAGGTGAGCGGCTGGGAGTATAAAGATATTGGCATTATCTTTGAGGTGACCCCGCATGTGAACAACGCGGGGCTCGTCACCCTCGATCTTAAACCAAAGGTCACAGCGATCCTTGAGACAGTCACGGTTGAAAATACCGATCTGCCACGACTGAGCATCGAAGAGGCTGTTACGAGCGTCATGGTGAAAGATGGGGAAACGTTGGTCATTGCCGGTTTGGTAAAGGATCAGGTGACGGAGACCAAGAAGAAGGTTCCGATCCTAGGCAGCATTCCCTTGTTAGGGAAATTATTCCAAAAGGATGAGGGCGGGGTAACGAAGACGGATCTGCTGATCTTTATTACACCGCATATCATTACTCCCGAGAATGAGACCACGGTGGTCTCATCTCAAGCCAAGCCGTAAACGTTTTGTTTTCGCCGGATGGACCAATGAAAGGCGGACATAAGGCAACCTTGCGCCCGAGATGTGCGGGATAGGGATGACTTATGTTTGCTGGAATTCAGACATATTTGATGAAAGAGGTGTATGGTGGGAAAAGAGATTTTAATTAGCAAAGGAAAAACTGACACGCGGGTCGCGATTATTGATCGAAATGTGCTCGAGGATTTTTATATCGAGGTGGACCAGCATCAATCCATGCTCGGCAACGTTTATAAGGGCCGGGTAGAGTCGATCTTGCCTTCGATCAATGGGGCTTTTGTGAACATCGGCCATGAACGCAACGGATTTTTGTATCTGACGGACGCGGACAACCCGTTGATCGCGGAGGAGATGGAAGCCCCCCGTGGTCTCATCCAGAAGATCTTGAAAGGGAACGAGAATAAAAAACGTCCGGCCCGGGGGAAGGGTGAACTGCCTTTGAAGGAAGGGCAGGAGATCCTGGTCCAGGTGGTCAAGGACCCTTTCGCCCAGAAGGGACCGCGTTTGACGACACATATTTCCCTTGCCGGCCGGTTTGTGGTGTATATGCCGTTTGACCCGCACAATGGGATCTCCAAAAAGATCGCAAGCCAGGAAGAGCGTGACCGTTTGAAAGAGGTTCTTGACGAGCTGAATTTTTCAAAAAACAGCGGGGTCATTATCCGCACGGCTTCCCTTGGGCAAACAAAACGGGAACTTGTCCGTGACGCCAGGTTTTTGCACAAAGTCTGGCAGGAGATCCTGAAACTCGCAGAGAAGAAACAGGCGCCGGCGCTCGTGTATAAGGATTACGATCTGGTTTCGAAGGTCGTGCGTGACTATTTGAAGGATGATGTCGATAAGGTCGTGATCGATTCTCTGGAGGATTATAAAAGCATACGGAAATTCACCATGAATCTGGTCGGCCCATTGGAAGCGGCGAAGATCCATTGCTACCGCGGGCAGAAAACATTGTTCGAACATAAGGGCGTTTCCAAACAGCTTTCACAGATCTATGATACGCGGGTCTATATCCGCGGAGGCGCTCATATTGTGATCGAGCCTACCGAAGGGTTGACGGTTGTGGATGTCAACAGTGGAAAATTTAAAATGAAAGGGACTCCGGAGGAGGCGGCTTTTGTGGTCAATATGGCAGCGGCCCCGGAGATCGCCAGGCAGTTGCGCTTAAGGGACGTCGGTGGTATCATTGTTATTGATTTTATCGATATGACCCGGGAGGCTCATAAGCGTAAAGTCTTGGACGCGTTGAAGTTTGAGCTGTCCAAGGACCACGCGAAGACCGAAGTCAACCGCATTTCTCCTTTGGGGCTGGTCGAAATGACCAGGGCCCGCACCGGTAAGACCCTGGAAGCGGTGTCGTTTAAGACCTGCCCTTATTGCCATGGTCGCGGAAAGGTGAGGCTTTGATCGCAAGAGCGGAAAGAAAAATATGTTGACTTTTTTCAGGATTCCGCTTTAATAGATTACTTTAATAATATTATTAAACCGTCCGCATGAAGGCGGGCGATGTCTTGTTAGAGGAGGTTTTCAATGTACGCGATTGTTCAGTTCGGTTCTAGTCAGTATAAAGTTTCAGAAGGCGACGTGATCGAGATTGATCGTCTTGCCGATGAGAAATCCGAAAACGTCAAGGCGGACCAGGTCCTTTTAATCGCAGATGGGAAAGATGTGAAGGTCGGCCAGCCGTCTTTGAAAGGCGCGACCGTGGAAGCTAAGGTCCTTGATCAGACCATGGGCGAAAAAGTATTCGCTTTCAAATACCGATGCCGTAAGGGGTTTACCTGGAAACGCGGTCATCGCGCGAAGCTAACCGCTTTAAAAATTATCAAAATCTCTGCTTAAACCCTTTTTGGGCAGACATTCAATGCGTGGCTGAACATGGCATTTATTGATGAAGCACGGATCTTCATAAAGGCCGGTGATGGCGGTAAAGGCTGCGAAAGCTTTTATCGGAACAAATATTTCCGCTATCCGCGCCCTAATGGGGGAGATGGGGGCAAGGGTGGCGATGTGGTATTTGTCGCGGATCCGCGCATTCAAACACTTCTCGATTTTAAATTCAAACAGCATTATAAGGCAGAACGCGGCGGTCACGGCGGCAGTAAAGGCAAGACCGGCCACCGCGGAGCGGATTGCGTGTTGAGGGTCCCTGTCGGGACGATCCTCAGCGACGCGGAAAGCGGCCTTATTTTTCGTGATCTTACAGAGGCAGACCAGCAGGTCATCGTGGCCAAAGGTGGCGCCGGGGGGCAAGGCAACCAGAACAACCGGACGCCGACCCAGTTCGAACTGGGGGAAGAAAAGACGGTCCATTTGCAGTTGAAATTGATCGCGGATGTCGGGTTGGTCGGCTGTCCGAACGCTGGAAAATCAACGTTCATCAATCAAGTTTCCAAGGTGCGCTCCAAGATCGCGAGTTATCCGTTTACGACAAAGCAGCCGATCTTAGGAGTCGTTGAAGGCGAAGATGTTCAATTCGTGATCGCGGATTTGCCGGGATTGATCGAAGGGGCGCATCAGGGCCGTGGGCTGGGCGACCGTTTTTTGAAGCATGCGGAACGAACCAAGGTCCTTGTGCATTTGGTGGATATGGCGGCGGCGGATGAGCGTGACCCCTTGGAGGACTTTGCGCAGATCAGTGAGGAACTGAAGGAGTATAATGAAGCTTTGACGGTGAAAGAACGGATCATCGTGGCGAATAAAATGGACCTTCCTAAGGCCGCGGAGAATCTCAAACGTTTTCAGGAGCGTTTCAAGTTGGATGTGTTTGAAGTCTCGGCCCTGACGGGAGAAGGGGTCGAGGCGGTCGTTAAAGAGATCCGGCGTATCCTCAAATCATCAAAGACAGGATAAGATATGTCACAGAGGTTTCCAAGGCAGATCAAGCGGGTTGTCGTGAAAGTCGGCTCCGGGATCATTGCTAATTACCGGCTCAAGCCCCGGACGGCTAAACTGCAATCTTTGGTCCAGCAGATGGCGCTTGCCCGTCAGAAGGGCATTGAGGTCGTTTTTGTCAGTTCAGGAGCGATCGTCCTGGGGATGGGAGAAATGGGCCTTAAAGTCCGTCCGACGGAACTGTCGGACCTTCAAGCCCTGGCAGCGATCGGGCAGGCGGTCTTGATGGATACTTACAGCGAACTGTTCCGTAAAGCGAAATCCAAATGCGCGCAGGTCCTTCTGACCTGGGATGATTTTGACGAAAGAAAGCGTTATAATAATGCCCGCAAGACGTTGCGGTCGCTTTTGGATATGGGGGTCGTTCCGGTCATCAATGAGAACGATACCATCTCAACGGAAGAGATCAAGTTCGGCGACAATGATAAGCTTTCAGCCCTTGTGGCAAGCCTGATCGGGGCGGATTTGCTTTTGATCCTTTCGGATGTGGAAGGGCTGTACCGATTTGAGAACGGGAAAAAAGTGGTATTCAAGGAAGTCCAGGAGATCACCGAGGAGATCGAGGCGCTGGCCTTTGGAACGCAGAAAAAACAGATCTCCAAAGGGGGCATGTCGGCTAAGCTCAGGGCGGTCAAGATCGCTTTGCAGTCCAAGGTGCCCTGCGTTATCGCGCATGGAGAGACCAAAGATGTTTTAACGAGGGTATTGAGCGGAGAACCGATCGGCACGTTCTTCCTGGAAAAGGAAGAGAAGATGATGTCCAAAAAGCATTGGATCTCTTTCAGCGCCCGTCCGAAGGGTGTTCTTGTCGTGGATGAAGGCGCGGAGCGGGCGCTTTTGGAAGGTGGCAAAAGCCTTCTTTTACCGGGGATCGTTTCCTGGGAAGGGCATTTTAAAGCGGAAGATGTGGTGGTCATCTGTAACCGCCAGCGGCAGGAGATCGCCAGAGGGATCGTTGGGTATTCAGTCGATGAGCTTCATAAAACAGTTGATAGAAAAGGCAAACGGGAGGTCGTTCATCGGGATGACCTCGTCCTTTGCAAGCGTTAAACGGATCGAGCGGTTCTAGTCCTCGGGAGTTGAACATGAACAAGAACACTTCAGTGACAAAAATGGCCCAGGCCGCGAAATTTGCGTCCAGGCAGCTGGCCATGGTGGCGACAGCTGAAAAAAACCGCGCCTTGCGCCTGATGGCTAAGATGCTCCTGGCGGAAAAGGATTTTTTGGTCCGGGAAAACCAAAAGGACATCCAGGCCGGCGAGAAGGCCGGTCTTTCCAGAGCGATGATCGATCGGCTTTTGCTCAACGATAAGCGCATCCAGTCGATGGCGGATTGCCTTTTGGATACTGCCGGGCTTGCGGATCCGGTGGATGAAGTGATCGAGAAATTCACCCGTCCTAACGGCCTGGTGATCAGCAAAGTCCGCACGCCGATCGGAGTGATCGGGATCATCTTTGAGTCCCGTCCGAACGTTACCAGCGATTGCGTCGGGCTGTGTTTGAAATCAGGCAATGCCTGCATTTTAAAGGGAGGCAAGGAAGCGGCTTATTCCAATAAAGCGATCTTTTCATTGTTGCGCAAGGCGCTTGCGGAAACAAGAATTTCGGAAGACTCGATCCAGCTGATCGAGTCCGCGGACCGCGCTTCGGTAGAGGAACTTTTAAAATTGAACGCTTATGTGGACCTGATCGTTCCCCGGGGAGGAGAAGGCCTGATCCGTTTTGTGGCGGAGCATTCCACGATCCCTGTTGTCAAACATTACAAGGGCGTTTGCCACACCTATGTGAGCGAATACGCCGATCTTAATAAGGCGCACAAGATCTGTTTTAACGCGAAAGTCCAGCGTCCGGGTGTTTGCAACGCCATGGAAACGATGCTTGTCCACCGTGATGTGGCCGTGCGTTTTCTGCCGGGGATGATCCGTGACCTTAAGGAAGCCGGCGTTGAGATCCGGGGATGCCCGCTTACCCGTAAGATCGTTAAGGCAGGCGTGAAAGCGGCCAAAGAAAGCGATTGGCCCGAGGAATATCTGGACCTGATCCTGGCGGTGAAGGTCGTGGATTCACTTCAGGACGCCATTGATCACATTAATAAGTATGGCTCCGGGCATTCGGACGCGATCGTGACCGACAGCCGGAAAGAAGCGGCGCAGTTCTTTAAAGCGGTCGACTCCGCCTGTGTTTACGCCAACGCGTCCACGAGGTTCACGGATGGTTATGAATTCGGTTTCGGCGCGGAGATCGGGATAAGCACGGATAAACTCCACGCGCGCGGACCCATGGGCTTGCGGGAACTGACCACATACAAATTCGTCATTCAGGGAAAAGGACAGGTTCGACAGTAAGGATTTCGCATGAAGCGCATCGGGATCTTGGGGGGCACATTTAATCCGCTGCATATCGGGCACCTGGCGATCGCCGAGGTGGCTCAGGAACAGATGGGTTTGGACAAAGTTATTTTTGTGCCGTCCTATCTGCCTCCGCATAAACGGATCGCGAATCTCGCTCCCGCCGATGACAGGCTGGAGATGATCCGCATCAGCATCCGCAAGAACCCGAAATTCGATGTTTCCGACTTTGAAGTTCAAAGGGGCGGAAAATCGTACAGCATTGAGACGGTGCGCTATTTTCAGAAGGAATTTCCGGAGGCGAGGCTTTTTTTTATCGTGGGCGGCGACAGCGCGGCTTTTTTGCACACATGGAAAAACGTGGACGAGATCCTCAAGATCGTTTCGTTCGTCGTTGTTAACCGCCCCGGCCACGATGAGTGTGAGGCAAGCATTCCGCATCACTCGGTCATTTTGCCCGGGATTGATATTTCATCGTCCTATGTCCGGCGACGCCTTACGCAGGGGAAATCCATAAAATATCTTGTTCCGGATGAAGTCCTTCGATATATTGAACAGCATAAGTTGTACCTTAAAGAATAACCAATTTTAGAAGGGATGACATATGAGCAAGCAGGTGATCAAATTTGGAACGGATGGTTGGAGGGCCGTGATCGCGGACACCTTCACCTTTGAGAATCTGCGGATCCTGGCGCAAGCCACCGCTGATTGGATCAACAAGGACCTTCAGCCTTTGGACGGCTGCAAACGCGTGGCCTTGGGGTTTGATGCGAGGTTCATGTCCAAGGAATTCGCTGATCTTGTGGCGGAAGTCCTTGCGGCAAACGGTATTGCCGTGCTGCTTTCAGATGATTTGATCCCCACGCCGGCTCTGTCGTTCGGGGTCCCGCGCAACAAATGTGTCTGCGGGCTTATGATCACGGCGAGCCATAATCCGTATCAGTTTAACGGATACAAGATCAAGACCGCTGAAGGAGGCGGCGCGGGCCGTGATATTACCGACAAGGTCGAGAGCTATTTGAATCAGTCAGAAGTCAAGAGTATGGCGTTGAAAGAGGCGATCGCCAAGGGGCTGGTCGTGATGCATAATTATAAACCGGCCTATATCAAGTTCATGCGCAGCTACATCGATCTTAAGAAGATCAAAACGTCGCGCTTCAAGGTCTTGATGGACGCCATGCATGGCAGCGGCAACAGCCTGATCAAGCAAGTCTTGAAAGGGACGGACATCCGTTTATCTTTGATGAGGGAGGATATTAATCCGTATTTTGACGGAAAAAAACCGGAACCGGTCATTCAATACCTGAGCGGAATCATTGAGCGGGTGAAGGAAGAAAAATTCGACCTCGGCCTTGTTCTGGATGGCGATGCGGACCGGATCGCGGCGGTTGCCAAGGGAGGCGACTTCATCCATCCGCAAAAGATCCTGGGGCTTCTCATCCTTCATTTGGCACGCAACCGCGGCCGCAAAGGCGGGGTGGTCAAGACCATCTGTGGGACCACGATGATCGATAATATCGCCAAAAAGCTGGGGCTGAAATTATACGAGACCCCGGTCGGGTTTAAATATATTTCTGACCTGATGGTCAAAGAGCGGATCATTGCCGGCGGGGAAGAGGCCGGAGGGATGGGCCTGCAGGATTATATCCCGGAACGTGACGGCACGCTGGCAGGTCTTCTTCTTCTGGAAATGATGGTCTATCAAAAAAAAGACATGAAGCGCATTGTCGAGGAGATGGAGAAAGAGTTCGGCAAATTTTATTATAAGGTCCACAATGTGACCCTTTCCAAGGGACAAAGCAAACCGGATTTGGCGGAATTTTCCAAGATCGACAATGTATTAGGGAAGAAGGTCGTTTCGGTCAAGGATTTTGACGGTGTGAAACTGACCTGTGAAGACGGCAGCTGGGTGATGCTTCGTCCTTCGGGGACTGAGCCGCTGGTTCGCATTTACGGGGAAGCGACCTCCAAGGCCCGTCTTGAAAAACTGATCCAATTCGGGGAAAGTTATCTCAATAAATAATCGTATTATGGGCGGGCCCGTTTTCAGGACCCGCCTTTTCATTTATGATCTATTTCATCACTTATTGGACTGCCAATCTTTTTTTGCGCATGGCTTTGAAATTCAAGGTCTTCGGCCAGAGGAATATCCCAAAGCAGGGGGCATTCCTTTTTGCCAGCAATCACGTCAGCAATCTGGATCCTGTGATCATGGGTTCGGTCTGCACGCGCAAGACCGCGTTTTTTGCCAAAGAAGAACTCTTTCAAAAAAAATTTTTGGGTTGGTGGCTGAAGGGCTGTTGGGCTTTTCCAGTCCGCCGCGGCAGAGGTGACCGGGCCGCTTTAAAACAGGCGATCGATCTTTTGAGAAACGGCCGGCCGCTTGTGTTTTTTCCGCAGGGGACACGGGTCCGGACCGGAGAAGAGGAAAATGTGTTTCCGGGAGCGGGTTTTTTAGTGGCAAAAACAGGAGTTCCGGTAGTCCCAGTTTATATTTCCGGGAGCGACAAAGCGATGGCCCCCGGCACGAAAAAGATCAAGCGCGCAGAGGTGAATGTCTATATAGGAGAGCCGGTTTCATTTCCAGAGGGCCGTTCTTACGAAGAGATCTCCCAGGGCATCATGGATGCTATTTATAAGCTTTCCCCCCAATAATTTTATTTGACAAATTTTTGAAATTTGCGATAATAGCTGCACTTTGCGTAAAATTTTATTTTTATGCAAAGAATTTCTAAAAAGAGAGAGGTTTTTTAACATGAGTGAAGTTCAATCACAGATGGAAGAGTTGTATGCCGGCACCCTGAAAGATATCAGGGAGGGCGAAATTGTTAAGGGAAAAGTGGTCGCCTTAACAAAAAAAGAAGCAGTTGTTGATATCGGTTTTAAATCCGAGGGTTTTGTGCCAGTTGAAGAATTCAGGACCCCGGAAGAGCTGCAGCTGGGTACAGAAATCGAAGTTTTGATCGAATCTGTTGAAGATGAGGATGGGCGGCTGATCCTCTCCAAGGCCAAGGCCGAAAAGGTCCAGGGCTGGCAGAGGGTGATGACGGATGTTGAAGAAAACGATGTCGTCGATGGCCGAGTGGTCAAGGTTGTAAAAGGCGGTTACATGGTCGATGTGGACGGCGTGGAAGGGTTCCTCCCGATGTCGTTGTCGGCCTTCAAGGGTTTTGTTCCTGAACAGATCATGACAACCCGTTATCAGTTCCAGGTCGCGAAGATCAATAAACAGCGCCGGAATCTTATCTTAAGCCGACGGGATCTTTATCAAAAAGAGCGCGAAGTTGTCCGCGAAAAACTTTGGTCCCAGCTCGAAAAAGGCCAGGTCCGCGAGGGCACGGTCAAGGGGATCACGGATTTCGGGGCGTTTATCGATCTGGGCGGAGTGGACGGCCTGCTTCATATCACGGATATGAGCTGGTCACGCATCAATCATCCTTCCGAAATGGTTTCCATTGGCGATAAGATCAAGGTCCAGATCCTTTCCTTTGATAAGGACGGTTCCAAAGTTTCTTTGGGATTGAAGCAGATCTCTTCCAATCCGTGGGATGATATTTATGAAAAATATCCGGCCGGAGCTCAGGTCAAGGGTAAGATCGTCAATATCATGCCTTATGGCGTCTTCATTGAGATCGAAAAAGGGATCGAAGGGCTGCTCCATTCTTCAGAGATTTCCTGGCAGAAAAAGATGGTCAATCCTCAGGAAATGTTCAATCTGGGCGATGAGGTCGAGGTCCAGATCATCAATGTCGATAAGGATCAGAAGCGCATTTCTCTGAGCATGAAACAGTTAGAGAGAAATCCTTGGCTGGATTCTGAGAAAGAACTTCCTGTGAATTCCCGCGTGAAAGGTGTCGTGCGCGGATTTACGGATTACGGGGCGTTCGTTGAATTAGATTCGGGATTGGAAGGGATGATCCACGTTTCTGATATGTCCTGGACCAAAAAGATCAACCATCCGCAGGATGTGCTGCAAAAAGGGCAGAATATCGAAGTTGTTGTCCTGGGCGTTGATCCTGAGAACCGAAAGATCACTTTGGGATTGAAACAGCTCAACGAAAATCCATGGCCTAAGATCGCGGAAGATTATCCGGTCGGAAAGGTCGTGGATGCCGAGGTTGTTTTGAATTCGAATTTTGGCGTCTTCGTGAAATTGGCCGATGATATCGAGGCCTTAGTCTATTCTTCAGAAATTGATAAAGAACAGGCAGCGGCGCTGAAGCCGGGAGACCAGATAAAAGTCAAAGTGATCAAGGTTGATGTCGAACAGATGAAGATCGGCGTCAGTACTCGTTTAGACTAATTTCTTCACGATCATTCTGATTTTCCAAAATACAATGCGGTTGTTCACCTGGGGGGCGCATAGATATGCGCCCCCTTAGGCAATTTTTACAAAAACGATGGATAAGGCGTTCGAAAAAATTATCCGCGGTACGACGGAGATCATCAATCCCGAAGGTCTGAAGGACAAACTTCGTGAGGGACGACCGCTGCGTGTTAAGGCGGGTTTTGATCCGACGGCACCGGATATACACTTGGGCCACGCTGTTTTGCTTCGAAAGCTGCGGCAGTTTCAGGATCTGGGACATGAGGTGTATTTTCTGATCGGTGATTTCACAGCACAGGTCGGAGACCCAACGGGAAAAGATCAGTTGCGGCCTAAAATGACGCTTGAGGATGTTTCCAAGAACGCCAGGACATATAAGAAACAGGTTTTCAAGATCCTGGACCCGAAGAAAACAAAGGTCGTTTTTAATAGCAAATGGCTTTCGAAATTAACGGCTCAGGAGATTCTGGAACTGACGGCGCATTCAACGGTCGCGCAGATGCTGGCTCGGGCGGATTTTAAGAAGCGTTATGAAGAGCAGAAAGAGATCAGCCTTTTGGAGTTTGTGTATCCGCTTTTGCAGGGATATGATTCGGTGCATTTGAAGGCCGATATTGAACTGGGCGGAAACGATCAGAAATTTAACCTGCTCATGGGGCGCCAATTGCAGGAAGTGGCAGGACAGGCCCCCCAAGTGGTCGTGATGACGCCGTTGTTGGAAGGCTTGGACGGTGTCAAGAAAATGAGCAAGTCGTTGGGCAATTATATCGGGATTAACGAGGACCCGGTTGAGATCTTCGGCAAGGTGATGTCCATTAGTGATGAATTGATGATCCGTTATTATGAAGTTTTGACGGATGCGGATCTGGAAGTTGTTCGGTCTCTTCATCCCAAAGAGGCTAAGTTGCAGCTGGCGGAACAGATTGTAGGACAGTTTTACTCTGAGGAGTTGGCTGGGAAGGCCCGGTTAGAGTTTGAGCGGGTTTTCAGTCAGCGCCAGGTCCCGGAAGATGTTGTGGAATATAGGTTTAAAAAGGATATGCCTTTGGTTGATGCTTTGGTGGGTTCTGGCATGGTTGATTCCAAGAATGAAGCCCGCCGTTTGATCAAACAAGGGGCGGTCTCCTTTGAAGGCCAGAGGATTGACCAGGAAAGTTGGCCAGTGAGGGAGGGGGTCCTGAAAATCGGGAAACGGCGTTTTTTAAAGTTAATTCCGTGAATTCGACAGGATTCTAACTACATGCTGTTCAAGCTTATAAATAAATTTACTTATAAATTAAACCTTGACAAAAAAAAGTTGACCAATTATACTATTGGTTCATTTGTCCTGCCCCTGTAGCTCAGCCGGTAGAGCACGTCCTTGGTAAGGACGAGGTCACCGGTTCAACCCCGGTCGGGGGCTTAAGAAAAGAGTAGCAAAGATGCGTGAAAATATTCAATTTGAATGTACAGAATGTCGACGGATCAATTATAACAGTACGAAGGATAAGAAGAAAAAGCCTGAACGTATTGAGCTGAAGAAGTACTGTCGTTTTTGTCGCAAACATACACCTCATCGCGAGATGAAAAAGTAAGCAGGCAGTAGGATAGATTGGGGCAGGAGGGTTACTAGAAACGTATTTTAGGCCAGTAGCTCCAATTGGTAGAGCAGCGGTCTCCAAAACCGCGTGTTGTAGGTTCAAATCCTACCTGGCCTGTTGTTTTATATCAGAGGCAATGGAATGATCGCTCGGACCGTTAGATTTGTCAAAGAAGTTGCGGCAGAACTCAAAAAGGTCTCTTGGACCACACGGGAAGACTTGATGAGTTCAGCTTGGATTGTGATTGTCAGTAGCGCGTTCTTGGGGATTTTCATTGCGGCAACCGATTTTGTTATTTCAAAAGGGATCGCATTTCTTATTCGGTAAAGATTATGATGAAATGGTACGTTGTTCATACACAGACCGGGGCTGAGGAGAAAGCGAAAGCTGGACTCGAGAACCGCATGGCAACCACTGAGCTGAAGCAGTTCATTGAAGAAATCATTGTTCCCACCGAACAGGTTTCGGAGGTCCGTGGCGGAAAAAAGAGGATCGCCGCGCGCAAGTTTTTTCCAGGCTATATATTAGTGAAGATGGAAATGACCAAAGACAGCTGGTATTTGGTCAAGAGCACTCCTGGTATTACCGGATTTATTGGTCCGGGCCGACGTCCGACCCCGATCTCTGAAGAAGAAGTGAATTTTATTATTAAACGAACAGAAGACACAGAAACCAAACCGAGCCCCAAGATCGTTTTTGAAGCGGGCGAAGCGGTCCGTATCGCCGAAGGGCCGTTCGCGAATTTTAATGGCCAGGTTACAGAAGTGTTCCCGGACCGTGGCAAGTTAAAAGTCAGCGTGCCGATCTTTGGACGTTCAACTTTGGTGGAATTAGAATATTGGCAAGTGGAGAAAATTTAAAATGGCAAAAGAAGTCAGCGCACAGATTAAGTTATATGTTCCGGCAGGTCAGGCCAACCCGGCCCCGCCAGTCGGTCCGGCTTTAGGTCAGCACGGCGTGAACATTATGGGATTTTGCAAGGCCTTCAATGAGCAGACCAGAGGTCGTGAAGGGACTATTTTACCGGCGATCATCACCGTTTATAAAGATAAATCTTTTGATTTTGTTATCAAGACCCCGCCGAGTTCTGTCTTGATTAAGAAGGCGGCGAATTTGGCCAAGGCATCCGGTCAGGCAGGTAAGGAGAATATCGCGAAATTGAACCATGCTCAGGTTCGTGAGATCGCCAAGACCAAGATGGAAGATTTGAACACGGTTGATCTAGAGCAAGCGATTAAAATCATTGAAGGAACTGCCAGAAGCATGGGCATTGAGGTGGTGGATTAATATGGCAAACTTAAGCAAACGCAAAAAAAGTTTTTCTGAAAGTTTCAAACCAGACGCGATGTTCTCTTTAGAAGAGGCGATCGCCAGTATCGAAAAATTTCCAAAGGTCAAATTTGATGAAACAGTTGAGGTTCATTTGAATCTCAATATTAATATCAAGACTTCTGATCAAATGGTCCGTGGCACGGTTGTGCTGCCTCACGGGACCGGCAAGAAGATCCGTATCGCAGTGATTTGTAAAGGGGAATACGCGCAAAAGGCTGAGGACGCTGGCGCTGATTATGTCGGTGGACCGGAACTCATTGAGAAAATTGCCAATGGGTTTATGGACTTTGACTGCCTGGTGGCGACCCCGGACATGATGCGAGATCTGAGTAAATTGGGTAAAGTTTTAGGCCCCAGAGGCCTTATGCCGAGCCCTAAAGCTGGGACCGTCTCAACTGATGTCGAGCGGGTCATTAAAGAAGTCAAGGCAGGGCGGGTTGAGTTCAAATCCGATAAGCAGTGCGGAATCCATGTTGGGATCGGGAAACGGTCGTTCTCCAAAGAGCAACTTTTAGAGAACGCCAAGCATCTTCTGGAGGCTGTCGATCATGCCAAGCCGGCATCGGTTAAAGGCAACCTGATTAAGACGCTCTCCATTTCAACGACCATGGGTCCGGGGTTGAATATTAACGTCGCATCATAAAAACGAGTGAAGGATCTCTTCACCAAGACAGGGTGTATAGAATGGAACGAGTCGGTCAAATTTTTCGAAAAGGTCTTCTGAAAAACATCAAGGCCGGGATTTCAGAGAACAGCGGGACTTTTTTGGTGACATATTCCGCATTGTCTGCTCGGCAGATGGATGATTTTCGTAAGAATATGAAAAGGCTTGGCGCGGAAGTTCTTGTTTCCAAAAACCGTATTGCTAAGCTTGCTTTGAAAGAGCTGTCCTATGATAAATTGGCGGATCTTTTGTCCGGCCAAACGGCCTTTACCTGGTCCAATGAGGATTCGGCCGCGATTTCTAAAGCGTTGATTAAGCTCGCTAAGGATTGCGAAGGATTTCAGGTTAAGGGCGGGGTGCTGGATGGGGCTGTTTTGAGCTTGGCTGATGTTCAGAGGCTCGCAGATCTTCCGTCGAAAGAGGTTTTACAGGCGCAATTATTGGGAACCATCATTGCTCCGCTGACACGTTTGGCAGGGGCGTTAAATGCAAAATCGCGAGAATTATTGTCTATTTTGAAGCAATATAGCGAAAAAAAGGGAGGTAGTTAATATGTCTGAGGCGACCAACACGTTAGAAGAGAAGAAGGGCGTTGTCCTTTCTCAAAAACTCGAGAAGATCGCACAAGAGATCGAAACGCTGACAGCTTTAGAGTTGGCGGATTTGGTGAAAGGTCTTGAGGATCGCTTGGGTATTCAAGCAGCTGCTCCGATGGCGGCTGGTATGATGATGGCTGCTCCTGCAGCTGGCGGTGGCGCAGCGGCCGCGGCTGAGGAGAAGACGGCTTTTGATGTCATCTTGACCGATGCTGGTGCACAGAAGATCGCGGTTATCAAAGAGGTCCGCGCGGTCACCAATTTAGGGTTGAAAGAAGCTAAAGAACTTGTTGAATCTGCTCCGAAGCCCATCAAAGAAGGCGCAACTAAGGAAGAAGCTGAAGAGTTGAAGAAAAAACTCGAGGCAGCAGGCGCTAAAGTCGAGATTAAATAACACAAGTGTTCCAGAATGTGATGTTGGACAGAGCCAGACGTGTATCTGTCCAGCATCACATTATTGTATCTGTGGGCAAAATCAAAACGTCTTCTTAGTTGGACGGCAACCCAAAACCAAAGATCTGGCAGATGAACACATTAAATATCAGAAATTTTGGTAAGATCAAAGACAATTTTGAATTACCTAATCTTTTGGATATTCAAACGGTAGCTTATGTTGATTTCTTGCAAGAGAACGTCGATCCGGATGAACGTGAAGATAAAGGATTAGAAGAGGTCTTTCGTGAAGTTTTCCCTTTGGAAAGTTACGATGGACAGATCAAGCTTGAATATCTCAATTACACCTTGGGTAAAGCCAAGTATTCCCATGTCGAATGCCAGCGCCGCAGTATGACGTATTGCGCTCCGTTGAAGGTCAAACTCCGTTTGATCACTCCGGTAGAGATCAAGGAACAGGAAGTCTATTTCGGCGATGTGCCGTTGATGACAGAGACGGGGACCTTTATTATCAATGGTGATGAGCGTGTTGTCGTTTCCCAGATCCAGCGCCCGCCGGGAGTTTCTTTTGAGGAAGAACTTCATCCTACCGGCCGCAGTGTTTATCATGGTCGTATTATCCCATCCCGCGGGGCGTGGTTTGAAGTCAAATACGATCTCAATGATATTTTGTTGGCTTATATTGATCGCCGACGAAATTTTCCTGCCACCCAGATTCTTCGGATCATGGGCTTGACCGATGAGGCCACGATGTCCCAAATGCTGGGCGAAGAGGCTTTTAAGAAATTAGGGCCGACCCTGGAGAAAGACCATACCACGAATAAAGAAGAAGCTTTGTTGGATTTTTACCGGAAGATGCGCCCTACCGAACCGGCAACGGTGGAAGTGGCTGAGGCGCTGTTTTTCCGTCTTTTCTTTGATCCCAAGCGCTATGACCTTAGCAAGGTCGGAAGGCACATCATTAACCGCAAGCTCGGGACGAGCGTTCCTTTAGAGAACCGCGTTCTGGATATTCATACGGTCGTTGAAGTCATTCGTTATTTGATGGGCCTGAGAGAAGGCGTTGGGGAAACAGATGATATCGACCATTTGGGTAACCGTCGTATCAAGACCGTCGGGGAGCTGATCCAGAATCAGGTCCGCATCGGTCTGGCCCGTTTGGAGCGTTCGATCAAGGAACGTCTTGTTGTCATGAGTTCCTTTGAAAGCCTCACGGCGCATCATTTGATCAATTCACGTCTTTTTTCTAATCAGATTCATGATTTTTTTGCCCGGAGCCAGCTTTCACAATTCATGGACCAGGTCAATCCGCTCTCGGAAATGACCCACAAGAGGCGTTTAAGCGCTTTGGGCCCGGGTGGTTTGTCCCGTGAACGCGCAGGGTTTGAGGTTCGTGACGTTCACCCGACGCATTATGGCCGCGTCTGTCCGATCGAAACGCCGGAAGGCCCGAACATCGGATTGATCGCGTCTTTAACGACATGCGCGCGGGTTAATGAATTGGGTTTTATCGAAACTCCCTACTATAAAGTGGATCACGGCAAAGTTTCATCGTCAGTTGAATTTTTAACGGCTGATATCGATCAGGATAAATATATCGCTCAGGCGAATGCCCCAACGGATGAAAAAGGAAAATTTTCCAATGAGGAGGTCGTCTGCCGCTATCGCACGGATTTTCCCCGTGTCAATCCGGATAAGGTGGATTATAAAGATGTTTCAACAAAGCAACTTGTTTCAGTTGCGACTTCGCTGATCCCGTTTTTGGAGCATGACGACGCTAATCGCGCTTTGATGGGGTCTAACATGCAGCGCCAGGCCGTGCCGTTGATGTGTCCGGAGGTTCCTTTGGTCGGGACCGGCATGGAAGAGAAGGTGGCCCGGGACTCCGGCGTCGTTGTGATCGCCCAGGCTGATGGCACAGTGTCTAAGGTCGATGGCAGCGAGATCGTTATCGGGGGTCATGTTTATCCGTTGAAGAATTTTCAGCGCTCCAATGCGAACACCTGCGTTTTGCAGAAACCGATCGTCAAGCTCGGTGAGAAGGTGAAAAAGGGTCAGATCATCGCGGATGGGTTCGCTACAGATCGAGGTCGTTTATCCTTGGGACGTAATGCGCTGGTCGCCTTCATGCCTTGGAGAGGATATAATTTTGAGGATGCGATCCTGATTAACCAGCGTCTGGTCAGAGAGGACGCTTTCACATCGATCCATATTGAGCGTTTTGAGGTAGAGGCCCGTGAAACACGTCTGGGTAACGAAGAGATCACCCGAGACATCCCCAACGTGGGCGAGGAGGCTTTAAAGGATCTGAATGCCGATGGTATTGTGCGGATTGGTGCTGAGGTCAAGCCGGGGGATATCCTTGTCGGTAAAGTCACCCCGAAGAGTGAGAAGGAGCTGTCTCCGGAAGAACGTTTGCTGCGGGCCATCTTTGGCGAGAAAGCAGCGGATATCCGTGATACATCCTTTGTGCTTCCTCCTGGAGTCGAGGGTGTTGTGATCCAGGCAGAGGTCTTTCAGCGCACGGAGCGCGGACGCAAATCTAAAGTCGAGAAGGCCAAGACTGTGGAAGCGGTTAACAAGGTCAAAGAATATTATGAACAAGAACGGATCCTGATCGAGGAAGAGCGCGATAAGAAATTGAGTGAATCCTTGGGCGTTAAGACATCGAAGCTGAGCCCTGTGGAACTGCGCAAGCTTCCTGAGGATTCTGAGGCAAGTGAGATCCTTGCGTTTTATGATGATAAATTGGAAGAGCTGGCCCATGAGGAAGAGCAGGAAATCGAACGCGTCAAACGCGGCGATGAGCTTCCCGCCGGAGTTTTGAAGAGGGTGGTGGTCTATGTGGCGACCAAACGCAAACTCCAGGAAGGGGACAAGATGGCTGGCCGTCATGGGAACAAGGGTGTCATTTCCCGCATTCTTCCTGAAGAGGATATGCCGTTTCTGCAGGACGGGACGCCGGTGGATGTTGTCCTCAATCCGCTGGGGGTTCCTTCTCGTATGAACGTCGGGCAGCTTTTAGAAACACACCTTGGCTGGGCGGCCAAAGCATTGGGTTTTCACGCTGAAACGCCGGTATTCGACGGGGCCAGCGAACAGGAGATCTTCGATCTTTTTAAAGAAGCTGGCCTTCCTGAGACAGGAAAGACCGTGGTGTGTGATGGTTTCAGCGGGCAGCCCTTTGATCAAAAAGTCACGGTGGGTTATATCTACCTGATGAAATTGAACCATCTTGTTGATGAAAAGATCCATGCCCGTTCGATCGGTCCGTATTCGCTGGTTACGCAGCAACCGCTCGGAGGCAAGGCTCATTTCGGTGGTCAGCGCTTTGGTGAAATGGAAGTTTGGGCTTTGGAAGCGTATGGCGCCGCCTATACATTGCAGGAAATGTTGACCGTCAAGAGCGATGACGTCCAAGGGCGCAGCCAGATTTATGAGGCGATCGTCAAGGGTGAGCAGCGTTTAGAGACGGGCATTCCCGAATCATTCAATGTCTTGGTGAAAGAGCTTCAGGGATTGTGTTTGGATATCCAGCTGGAGCAAGAGAAGCCGGCTGTTACCGAAGAAAAAGCGGATAAAAAATAGCAGGTTACGATACAGAGCACAATGATCCGATTAAGGAGAATTTTATAATGGCCAAAAAACAGGATATCATAAATCAAGATCGAATTACGATCAAGATTGCATCGCCGGATACGATCCGTTCGTGGTCGCAAGGGATGGTGAAAAAGGCCGAGACGTTGAATTATCGAACCTTGAAACCGGAAAAGGATGGTCTCTTTTGCGAGCGTATTTTTGGGCCGGTCCGTGATTGGGAATGCAATTGCGGGAAATATAAGGGGATCAAGTTCCGCGGAATCACCTGCGACCGTTGCGGCGTTACGGTCACGAGGTCTTCTGTCCGTCGTGAACGCATGGGCCATATTGAATTGGCTTGCCCGGTAACGCATATCTGGTTCTATAAGGCGGTTCCCAGCCGCTTATCGGCCCTCCTGCAGGTGTCCTTGAGAAATCTTGAAAAGCTCATTTATTATGAAGAATACGTGGTTATTGATCCGGGTGATGCGCCTTTGAAGTATAAGCAATTCTTGAGCGAAGATCAGTATCAAGAGGCGGTTGTTAAATATGGTGGCGCGTTTAAGGCCAAGATCGGCGCTGAGGCGGTCAAGGATCTGTTGGAGAGCATCGAGCTTGATAAACTGAGCAAGGAATTACGCAAAGAACTTGCTGGAATGAGCTCGCTGAGCGCTAACGCCAAAAAGATGGCCAAGAGCTTGAAGATCATTGAAGATTTCAAGATTTCCGGGAACAAGGCTGAATGGATGGTCTTGGATGTGCTTCCGGTCATCCCGCCGGATTTGCGTCCTTTGGTCCCTCTAGAAGGAGGGCGATTTGCTACTTCAGACCTGAATGATCTTTATAGACGGGTCATTAACCGCAATAACCGTCTTAAGAAATTGATGGATTTAAATGCTCCGGAGATCATTATCCGCAACGAAAAGCGCATGCTTCAAGAATCGGTGGACGCGCTTTTGGATAATGGCCGTCACGGACGCCCGGTCTTGGGTTCCGGCAACCGTCCTTTGAAATCCCTGTCGGATATGCTCAAAGGCAAGCAGGGCCGTTTCCGCATGAACCTTCTTGGTAAACGCGTGGATTATTCCGGGCGCTCGGTCATTGTCGTTGGACCGACGCTGAGATTGCATGAATGCGGCCTTCCTAAGAAGATGGCTTTGGAACTTTTTGAACCGTTCATTATCCGTAAATTGCGGGAAAAAGGTTATGTGCACACCATTAAAGGTGCAAAACGGATGGTTGAACGCGCCAAGGTGGAGGTTTGGGATATCTTAGATGAGGTCATTAAGGACCACCCGGTCCTTTTAAACCGTGCTCCGACGCTGCACAGATTGAGCGTCCAGGCCTTTCAGCCGGTGTTGGTGGAAGGGAAGGCGATCAAGCTGCATCCGTTGGTTTGCGCGGCCTTTAACGCGGACTTCGATGGGGACCAGATGGCGGTTCACGTGCCGTTATCGCTGGAGGCCCAGATCGAATGCCGTTTACAAATGCTTTCTGTGAACAATCTTTTTTCTCCGGCGGATGGCCGTCCGATCATGTCGCCGACCCAGGACATGGTGTTGGGGTTGTATTACCTAACGAAGGATAATGGGCATGAACCGAAAGGGATATTCGCTTCGGCGCAGGAAGTCATTATCGCCTTTAACGACAAAGTGGTCACGCTGCATGATGCGATCCGCTTGCGTTTGGCAGGGTCGGTCTGGGGTGACGAAAAGCCGTCTTTGATCATTTCCCAGGAAAAGGCGCTTATGGGCGAATCCGCAGAAGGCGTTGCGGCAAATAGTCCGGTTAAGGCCCAGATTATTGAAACAACTGTTGGACGGGTTCTTTTCAACCAACTGCTGCCTGAAGGCTACGGGTTCGTCAACGAACTTTTGGACAAGAAACGAATCGGCGCCGTTATTTCTGATTGTTATAAGCGTTTTGGGCAGGAAACAACGGTGCGGTTGTTGGACCGGATCAAGGAATACGGGTTCTTCGCTTCGACAGAGGCGGGTATTTCGATTTCGATCCCGGACCTGACAAGCCCGAAGGATAAAGAGAAATATATTAAGAAGGCAAAAGATGAAGTGGCCCGCGTTGAAGACCAGTACCACAAGGGGATTATCACCGGCCGCGAACGATATAATAAGATCATTGATATTTGGACGCATACGACGGAAAAGTTATCTGACCTGGTCTTCAAGCAAATGGACCCGTTCAATCCGGTTTTTATTATGGCGGATTCAGGGGCGCGGGGTTCGCGTTTGCAGATCCGTCAGCTGTCGGGCATGAGAGGGCTTATGGCAAAGCCTTCAGGTGAGATTATTGAAAACCCGATCACGGCCAGTTTCCGTGAAGGATTGACGGTGCTGGAATATTTTATTTCTACGCACGGTGCTCGCAAGGGTTTGGCGGATACAGCTTTGAAAACAGCGGACGCCGGGTATTTGACCCGTCGTTTGGTTGACGTCGCCCAGGAAGTTGTCATCACCGAAGAGGACTGCGGGACCGTGAATGGGATTACGGTTTCTGCGATCGTCGAGGGTGATGAACTGGTCGTGAGCTTGAAAGAGCGTATTATTGGTCGTGTTGCGCTGGACAACATTGTTGATGTTATTACCGATCAAGTCGTTGTTGAAGCGGGACAAGAGATCACGGAGGAAAAAGCGGCGGCGATCGAACAGCTTGGTATTGAAAAGGTGCGTATCCGCAGTGTTCTGACCTGTGATTCCGATCGCGGTGTCTGCGTGAAGTGCTATGGCCGCAACTTGGCGACTCAGCGTATTGTTGAGATCGGAGAATCGGTCGGTATTATTGCGGCACAAAGCATCGGTGAGCCCGGGACCCAGTTGACCATGCGGACCTTCCACATCGGTGGTACAGCTTCGCGTGCCGTGGAACAATCCCATTATCAATCAAAGAACGATGGTTTTGTGAAGTACCATCAGCTGCGCGTTGTTGAGCGCAATGCTGAATTCGTCGTCCTGAACCGTAACGGATCGATCAGTATTAATAATGAGTTCGGACGGGAGTTTGAACGCTATCAACTGCCGCAAGGCGCGACTTTGAAGTTTGCTGATGGGGCGGCTATTAAAAAAGACGATGTTTTCGCGACGTGGGATCCGTATACTGTTCCGATCATCACGGAGGTCAAAGGTGTTGTAAATTCGGAAGATATCATCGGGGATGTCACCGTTCAGGAAGAGCTGAACCCGATCACGGGTATCACGGAACGCGTTGTTGTGGAGCACAAGCCCCAATACCATCCGCAGATTATCATTACGGATGAAAAGAAGGAAGTCGTTGGTATTTATTCGATTCCTGTTGGCGCCCATATTTTGGTCAATGACAAGAGCGAGGTTCGCGCTGGCGATCTGATCGCCAAGATTCCGCGAGGCGTAGGCAAGACCAGAGACATTACAGGCGGTCTTCCGCGGGTTGCGGAATTGTTCGAAGCTCGTCGGCCGAAAGACCCCGCTGTTATCAGCGAGATCGATGGTGTCGTCGAGTTCGGGGAGGACCGTAAGGGTCTTCGAACGATCATCGTGAAGAGTGAGACCGGTATGGCGAAGGAATATACCATTCCGCACGGGAAGCATCCGAACGTTTATAAAAGTGATCGTGTTTTTGCCGGCCAGCAGCTGACCGACGGACCGGTTGTTCCGCATGATATTTTGAGGGTCTGTGGCGACAAGGTCCTTCAGGAATATCTCTTGAATGAAGTTCAGGAGGTCTATCGCTTGCAAGGTGTCCGGATCAATGATAAGCATATTGAGCTGATCATTTCACAGATGTTGAAAAAGGTTCGGATCGATGATGGGGGAGATTCTCCGTTTTTAGTCGGTGAGCAGATCGACCGTGTTCAGTTTAAAAAGGTTAATGATGAAATAATTAAAAAGAAGGGCAAGCCTGCGCAGGCAACGCCCTTATTATTAGGGGTCACAAAGGTCTCTTTGACGACGGACAGCTTTATATCTGCTGCGAGCTTCCAGGAAACAACTCGGGTGTTGACAGAAGCTGCATCTAGTGGTAAGATTGACCTTTTACGTGGCCTGAAAGAGAACGTCATCGTGGGACATTTGATCCCTGCGGGGACTGGATTAAAGTATTATCAAGAAGTGGAAATGGTGAAATATGCCGACGATACAGCAGTTGATCAGAAAGAGCAGGAACCTCAAGTCCAAGAAGACTAAGTCTCCTGCGTTGACAGAATGCCCGCAAAAACGCGGCGTCTGTTTGCAAGTCAAGACAATGACTCCGAAAAAGCCGAATTCGGCTTTGCGAAAGATCGCGAGAGTCCGTTTGTCAAACCGTACAGAAGTTACAGCCTATATCCCGGGAGAAGGTCATAACCTTCAGGAACACTCCATTGTCCTGGTTCGCGGGGGCCGCGTGAAGGATTTGCCGGGTGTTCGTTATCATATCGTCCGTGGGACATTGGATGCTTCAGGGGTGGATAAGCGAAAGCGGTCACGTTCAAAATATGGTACAAAGCGAGCGAAGTAAAAATGAGAAGACGTAGAGCAGAAAAAAAAGACGTTTTTCCGGATCCGAAGTATAATAGCCTCTTGGTCGCGAAGTTCGTCAACACTGTGATGAGGGACGGCAAAAAAACAGTCGCTGAAAAGATTGTATATGGCGCGATTGAAGTTCTGACAGAGCGCGTTACGGAGGAGTCAGGAATTAAGGTTTTCAATAAGGCGATCGAAAATGTTCGCCCGCGCCTTGAGTTGAAGTCACGGAGGCTTGGTGGTTCTACATATCAAGTGCCGGTCGAAGTGACGCCTAACCGGGCAAATTCATTGGCGATCCGCTGGCTGCGAGATTTCGCGCGCAAGAAAAAAGGCAAGTCCATGAGGTTGAAATTGGCTGACGAGTTATTATCAGCTTATCGAAATGAAGGCCCGGCGATCAAAAAGCGGGATGAAACACACAAAATGGCTGAAGCTAACAAGGCATTCGCCCACTTACGCTGGTAAATCATTTAAGGAGATAAAGAGTTTAGATGGCTGGAAAGACACCATTAAAAGATATACGGAATATAGGGATTATCGCGCACATTGATGCGGGTAAGACCACGACCACTGAGCGCATTCTGTTCTATACGGGCGTAATCCATAAAATGGGGACGGTTGATCAGGGTAACGCAACCATGGACTGGATGGAGCAGGAACAGGAACGTGGTATTACCATCACGTCTGCCAACACGACAACGTATTGGAAGGGAAAGAAGATCAATATCATCGATACTCCCGGTCACGTTGACTTTACTGTTGAGGTTGAGAGGTCTTTAAAGGTCCTGGATGGGGCTGTCGTGGTCCTGTGCGCAACGGGTGGTGTGCAATCCCAGACGGAAACGGTCTGGCGTCAGGCTGATCGCTATAAAGTTCCGAGGATTTTCTTTATCAACAAGATTGACCGGTTGGGTGCTGATTATTTCCGTGTCATCAATGAGATTCACGAACGTTTAGGTTGTAACGCGGCTGCGGTTCATCTGCCGGATGGGAACGAGGATAATTTTAAGGGTTTGGTGGATCTTATTGCAATGAAATATTACACGTGGTCGGATGATGAAGGAATGAACATGGAAGTTAATGACATCCCAGACCATCTTAAAGATCGCGCGAAGCAGTTAAGGCATGACATGATCGAGAGATTGGCTGAAGCTGATGACGCCATTATGGAAAAGTTCCTAGAAGAAACAGAAATTTCTTCTGATGAAATTAAGCAAGCGATCCGTAAAGGGGTTATTGAGAATACATTTTTGCCTGTGCTCGTTGGAACGGCTCTTCGCAATCGTGGCGTGCAGCTTGTGTTGGATGCTGTCACGGAGTATCTTCCGTCTCCTCTTGATGTTCCTGCCGTTGAAGGTGTCAAACCCGGTTCCCAAGACAAATTAACCCGTATGGCGGATCCGAATGCGCCTTTTTCGGGTCTGGTGTTCAAGATCGCCTCCGATCCTTATGTGGGAAAATTATTCTACACGCGTATTTACTCCGGAAAGCTTTTATCTGGTTCTACGGTCCTCAATTCAACGAGGGATAAGCGCGAACGCATTTCAAAGATCGTTGTTATGCACGCCAATAAACAAACCATTGTTGAACAAGTGGAAGCCGGGGAGATTGTGGCCCTGGTTGGTTTGAAGGAAACAAAGTCCGGTGACACTGTTTGTGATGAGAAGGAAGCGATCATTCTTGAGCAGATGAATGTGCCTGAGCCGGTTGTTTCGATGTCTTTGGAGCCGAAATCAAAGGCTGACCAGGATAAATTGGGGATCATTATACGTAAATTTTTGGATGAAGACCCTTCCTTGAATTGTAAATATGATGAGGAGACGGGCCAGACCATTATTTCCGGAATGGGCGAGCTGCATCTTGAGATTATTATTGACCGTATGAAACGCGAGCACGGCCTTGAGTGCAATATCGGACGTCCTCAGGTCGCTTATCGTGAAGCGATTACGAAGAAGGTCACTAATATTGAGGGTAAATTCATCTCTCAGACGGGTGGTCGCGGTCAGTATGGCCATTGCGTTATCGATATGGAGCCGAATTCGTCCGAAGATAAAGGGAAGGGTATTATTTTTGTCAACAAGATCAAGGGCGGGAATATTCCACGTGAATATATCGCTCCGATCGAAAAAGGTATCCGTAATGCTGCTTTAAACGGAATTCTCGCCGGGTATCCGGTCACGGACTTCACCGTTACGTTGATCGATGGTTCTTATCACGAAGTTGATTCCAGCGAAATGGCGTTCCAGTTCGCAGGACGTATCGCTTTTCAGGAAGGAATGAAGAAAGGCGGTCCGGTGTTCTTGGAACCCATCATGGATTTGGAAGTTACGGTTCCGGAAGAATTCATGGGAGCGGTCATTGGTGATTTAAACACGCGCCGCGCCAAAATCGTTGAAATGGGCACTCGGGGAAAGCTTAAAAACGCTCGTGTTGAGGTTCCTTTGTCTGAAATGTTCAATTACGCGAACGCGTTGCGTTCTTTAACTCAGGGTCGGGCATCGTTCTCGATGGAGCCGGCTTTTTATGCGGAAGTTCCTCATCATATAGGGGAACAAATTAAGGGAGCTCGTCAACAGACGGCGAGAAGGCAGTAATAGGGAAAGATAAAATCTCTAATTAAGGAGGAGGTGAGTTATGGCTAAGGAAAAATTCGTAAGAAATAAACCTCACTTGAATGTTGGAACGATCGGGCACGTCGATCATGGTAAAACAACCTTGAGCGCGGCCATAACGACCGTCCTTTCCAAGAAGGGTTTGAGCGAAATCCGGTCCTATGATTCTATTGATAATGCACCGGAAGAAAGAGAACGCGGCGTTACCATCAATATTTCCCATTTGGAATATCAGACGGAAACCCGCCATTATGCCCACATTGATTGTCCCGGGCACGCTGACTATATCAAGAACATGATCACGGGTGCTGCCCAGATGGATGGCGCCATCCTGGTTGTTTCTGCGGCTGACGGTGCTATGCCTCAGACACGTGAACATATTCTCTTGGCTCGTCAGGTGAACGTTCCTCGTCTTGTCGTGTTCATGAATAAATGCGATCAAGTCGATGATCCGGAACTTTTGGACCTGGTTGAAATGGAACTCCGTGAACTTCTGAGCAAATATGAATACGATGGCGACAACACGCCGATCGTCAAGGGAAGTGCTCTGGAAGCTTTGAATAGTCCTGATGATGCAGAAAAAACAAAGTGCATCATTGAGCTTATGAAAGCTGTTGACGAGTGGATTCCTCAACCGCAGCGTGAGCTTGATAAGCCGTTTTTGATGGCGATCGAAGACATCTTTTCGATTTCCGGTCGTGGGACTGTCGCGACAGGCCGTATTGAGCGTGGTCGCGTGAAGGTCAGCGAGGAAGTCGATATCGTTGGGATGCAGGAAGGGATCGATGTCACCGTTGTTACAGGTGTTGAGATGTTCCGTAAAGAGCTTGATGAAGGTCAGGCCGGCGATAACGTTGGTCTTTTGCTCCGTGGTGTTGACAAAGATAAGATTCAGCGTGGACAGGTCTTGGCGGCTAAGGGTTCGATCACTCCGCACAAGAAATTCAAGGCCTCGATCTACGTTCTGACCAAAGAAGAAGGTGGGCGTCACACACCGTTCTTTAAAGGATACCGCCCGCAGTTCTATTTCAGAACAACGGACGTGACCGGTACAGCGATCCTTCCGGAAGGTGTTGAGATGTGCATGCCGGGGGATAATGTCGATCTGACGATCGAATTGATCACACCCGTTGCTATGGAGAAAGAGTTGCGTTTTGCTATCCGTGAGGGTGGCCGCACGGTTGGCGCAGGAGTTGTTTCTGAGATCGTGGAATAAGGTCTAGGCTAACTGAAAATCAAACGCAATCACATTATATGAGGTAACCATTGACCCCGCTCTCAAGCCTGGGAGCGGGGTCATAACGAGTGAAGACATGCAAAAAATACGTTTAAAATTAAAAGCTTATGATCATAGACTGATCGATCAATCAGCCCAGGAGATCGTTGACACGGCGATCCGTACTGGCGCTAAGGTTTCGGGGCCGATCCCGCTTCCCACAAAGAAAGAACTGTATACGGTTTTGCGTTCGCCTCACGTGAACAAAAAATCAAGGGAGCAATTCCATTTGGTCATCCATAAACGCTTGATTGATCTTGTAGAGCCTACGGCAAAGACGGTCGAATCACTTCGAAAGTTGAATTTGCCGGCTGGCGTCGACATTGAAATTAAGCAGTAAGACGGATCATAAACACGACATTGGGGCAAAAGAATGATTAGAGGTTTATTAGGTAAAAAATTAGGCATGACACAGATTTTTGACAAAGACGGCAACGTTGTTCCGGTGACCGTCGTTGAAGCTGGTCCGTGTCCTATTTTAGAGCTCAAGAACGAGCCCAAGATCAAGGTAAAGATCGGATTTCTTGAAGTTAAAGAGCAGCGGGTCGATAAGCCCAGGCAGGGTCTTTTCAAGAAGGCCAATGTCGCTCCCCGAAAGGTTGTCCGGGAATTTGAATCGGCTGGAAATGGCGATTATCAAGTTGGCCAGGAGATCAAAGCAGACGTTTTTAAAGCCGGAGAATTTGTCGATGTCTCTGCTGTGTCCAAAGGAAAAGGCTTCCAGGGCGGTATGAAACGTCATCACTGGTCAGGTGGTCCTGCGGCTCACGGCTCCATGCATCACAGACGGGTCGGTTCGATCGGTTCCAGCGCATGTCCTTCGCGCACTTTTAGGGGTCAGCGGATGCCCGGACACATGGGCGCAGAGCGGACAACGATACAGGGTTTGCGGGTCATGGAAGTGGACGCAACGAATAACATTTTATTGATTAAAGGGGCTGTCCCCGGAGCGAAGAATGGTCTTTTAGAGATCAATCGTTCAAAGAAGAGAGCCTATCGTTCGTTGGAAGACAAACCGGCGAATCTTGAAAAGAAACGTAATCCGATAAAACAAAGTAAATCGAAGGCGAAAGGTAAGAAGTAGCCATGGTCATGATGCCTGTTTTAGATAAAAACGGAAAGAAGAAAAATCAGCTTGAATTTTCCGATGAGGTTTTCGGAAAGGCTGTGAATCAGGACGTGATTCATCAGGCTGTTGTGATGTATCGCGCTTCTTTGCGTCAGGGGACGGTCGCGACAAAGGATTTTTCGCTCGTTCACGGCGGCGGCAAGAAGCCTTACCGTCAAAAGGGCACGGGCCGCGCACGCCAGGGATCTATTCGTGCTCCGCAGTTTGTGGGTGGTGCGACTGTTTTCGGCCCTCAACCCAGGGACTTCGGTTATTCTGTTCCGAAAAAGATCAGAAGAGCGGCTTTACGCGAAAGCATTAATGCCAAGATCAAGGCCGAGCAGATCATTCTGGTCGATGATTTTAAGGATAAATTCACAAAGACCAAGGAATTTTCTGGTATCCTGAAGGCCCTTCAGGTCCAGGGAAAGACGTTGGCTCTTTTGGACGGATGTGATGAAAGCGTCAAACTTGTCAGCCGCAACATCCCGCGTTTTGAGATTTTACGCGCTGAAGACGTGACGGCATACGATATTATGCGTAATAAGACGCTTTTAATGACAAAAACAGCGTTCGATAAAGTAATGGATCGAATCAATAAATAAGAGCAAAGACATGATTACAAGCTACGATATTATTCAGACATTGGTCCGGACCGAAAAAAGCTCAACCTTGGAGCCCCAGAGAAAGTATGTGTTCCATGTTTCTCCCCGGGCTAACAAAGGCGAGATCAAAAAAGCTGTCGAAGAGATTTACAGTGTTAAAGTTGCTGCGGTCAATATCATGACAGTGGTGGCCAAGCGCAAACGCGTTCGCAGCGATTTCGGCTATACAACGCCTTGGAAAAAGGCGGTCGTTTCTTTAAAAGAAGGATATTCAATCAACGTAACTTAAGGATCAAGAGCCGTGGGTATAAAAAAGTTTAAACCAATAACAAACGGGTTAAGGCACACAGCGATTTCTGATTTTGCTGAGATCACGAAATCCAAGCCCGAAAAAGCATTATTAACTCCTTTGAAGAAGTCTGGCGGCCGAAACATGTACGGTCGTATTACGGCCCGGTATCGCAGCGGTGGACACAAGAGAATGTACCGGATTATTGACTTTAAGAGAAGGCGTTTGGAGGATGTGGCAGATGTGGTGGCGATCGAGTACGATCCTAACCGTAGCGCGCGCATTGCTTTGATCCAGTATCCTGATCAGGAGAAAAATTATATCCTGGCCCCCTTGGAGTTGAAGGTCGGCGATAAAGTTGTCAGTACGCGAGAAAATGATGTTGAGATCAAGCCAGGCAATTGCATGCCTTTGACAAAGATCCCGTTGGGAATCGCCGTTCACAATATTGAACTTCAGCCTGGAAAAGGTGGGCAGATCGCCCGTTCCGCCGGAACGTCGGCACAGCTGATGGCTAAAGAAGGAGGGTTTGCTCTCTTGCGGATGCCATCCAGTGAGATTCGAAAAGTTCCCGTGGAGTGCCGTGCTACGATCGGTCAGATCGGGAATGTCGAGCACGAAACTATTTCGATCGGCAAGGCAGGCCGTTCCCGTTGGCTGGGGCGTAAGGGTCATGTCCGCGGGGTTGCCATGAACCCGGTCGATCACCCTCACGGTGGTGGTGAAGGAAAGGCTCCTCAGGGAAATCCTCACCCCGTTACGCCATGGGGAAAGGCGACCAAAGGTCTTAAAACAAGAAAACGACGTAAATATTCTGATCAAATGATCGTTAAGAGAAGGACGAAGTAATATGCCACGTTCGATTAAAAAGGGTCCGTTCGTTGATGAAGCGCTTTTACAAAAGATCAAGCGCATGGAAGAAACAGGAAGAAAAGAGCCAATCAAAACTTGGTCACGCCGGTCTACGGTTACGCCAGAGTTTGTTGGATATACAGTCGCGATCCATGATGGTCGTAAGCATGTTCCGATCTACATTACCGAGAACATGGTGGGATTTAAATTCGGCGAGCTTGCCGCAACCCGCACTTTTCGTAATCACGGTGGGGTGAAAGCCAAGAAGGCGCCGCAAAAGACATAATGATCTAAAAGTGGTGATTGAAGAATGATTGCACAAGCAAAAGGACAACATATCAGGGTTTCTCCGACGAAGGTCAGAAAGGTCATCGATCTGATCCGGGGAAAGGACGTGGTAACATCAAAAGCGATCCTGTCGCAGGTTCCGAAAGGAATCGCGGGCAGGGTTCATAAGATCTTGGATTCAGCGGTCAGCAATGCGAAGCAAAAGGGCCTGGAGGAAAACCAGCTTTTTATTTCGAAGATCACTGCTGATCAAGGGCCATCATGGAAGCGTTATCGTTCGGCTCCATTCGGCCGGGCGTTGGTGATTCTTAAACGCACAACACATTTAACGTTGGAATTGGATCTGATCACTAAATAGGAGTGGCTTAAGTGGGACAAAAAGTACATCCATACATTCAGCGGGTCGGGATCAATAAAAATTGGCGCAGCCTCTGGTATGCCGACCGAAAAGATTATGCCAATAACGTCAAAGAGGATTATAAGATCCGTGAGTTCATTCGTAAGCGTTTTGTTCACGCTTCTGTTTCGTACGTTAACATTGAGCGTATGGGTGAACAAGTGAAGATCAAGATCGCTTCTGCCCGTCCTGGGGTCATTATCGGGCGCAGAGGCGCGGACATTGACCGCCTCAAGGGCGAGCTTGCCAAGATCACTCCCCGAGAGGTGTCTGTGGACATCATTGAGATCAAGAATCCTGCTCTTGATGCGCAGCTTGTAGCGCAGAACGTTGCCTTTCAGTTGGAGAAACGCGTGGCGTTCCGCAGGGCTGTCAAGCGCGCTATCGATCAATCCCGTCAGGCTGGTATTTTGGGGATCAAGATCGCGGTGGCAGGGCGTTTAGGCGGAGCTGAAATGGCCCGTCGGGAAACATATCATGAAGGTTCGATACCGCTTCAGACCCTTCGGGCTGATATTGACTATGGCTTCACTGAGGCGATAACCACGTATGGACTGATTGGTGTCAAGGTCTGGTTGTACCATGGGGAAATCATTCCTGAAAAACAAAAGCCCGCTCAGCCGGTGCAGAAACAGAAGTAAGCTTGAAAGGGTTTCGAGGGAGAATACGCAATGCTTCAGATGCCAAGAAAAGTAAAATTTCGTAAAGCTCAAAAGGGCAAAAATCGCGGTGTAGCGACGCGCGGTGATAAATTAACGTTCGGCGAGTATGGTCTTAAAGCATTAGAGAACGGGATCATGAAATCCAATCACATGGAGGCTTCCCGTCTGGTGATCGTTCGTAAGATGAAGGGCGCCGGTAAGCTTTGGGTCAAGGTGTTTCCTCATAAACCGGTCACCAAAAAACCGGCGGAAACACGCATGGGAAAAGGAAAGGGTGATTTGTCACACTGGGTCTTTCCCGTCAAACGGGGCAAAGTGATCCTGGAGCTGGGTGGTATCCCGGAGGATTTCGCAAAACGGATTTTCCGCTTAGTCGCTTTTAAGCTTCCGTTTAAGACGAAGTTTGTGACACGAGCTCATCATTGATGAGGATCGAACAAGGAAGAGACATGATGAAATCAAAAGAATTACGAGATCTAAATACGGCCGATTTGCTTCAAAAGGAAAAATCTTTGAAGAAAGAGCTGTTTGATATGAGATATCAGCGCAAGGTCGGACGTGTTGAAAAACCGGCGCGTTTTAAAGCGATCAGAAAAGATATCGCACGAATTTTAACGGTCTTGAATGAAAGAAAAAATGATGGAAAATAACAGAATTAATAGTCGACGGGTGTTCATAGGTGAAGTGGTGTCCGACAAAATGAACAAGACTCGGGTTGTGCAAGTTCGTACATCCGCCAAGCACGAAAAATATCAAAAAACGATCCGCTCCGCCCAGAAGTTCAAGGCTCATGATGAAAAGAATGAGTCAAAACAGGGTGATCGCGTGAAAATCATGGAAACTCGGCGTTTGTCTAAGGATAAGCGCTGGGTGATTATGGAAGTTATTAAATAATCTGAGGGTGAACAATGCTTTACATGAAATCTATTTTGGATGTTGCAGATAATTCTGGGGCCCGTACTGCTTCGCTGATCGGTGTTTTGAACAGCAAAGGACGTGTTTGGGCTCAGGTTGGGGATATTGTCAGAGTCAATATTAAGGAAGCAGCTCCTGACGCGGCCATCAAAAAAGGTTCGAAGGCCAAGGCTGTTATCGTTCGAACGAGAGCCCCGATCAAACGGGCTGACGGGACGACGATCCGTTTTGACAGCAATGCGTTGGTTATTATTGACGATGCCGGAAACCCAAAAGGGACTCGCGTTTTTGGCCCGGTGGCCCGTGAGTTGAGAAACTTAGAGTTTATGAAAATCATTTCTTTAGCACCCGAGGTTGTTTAACAATGTTACGGATCAAAAAAAACGATATAGTGGCCGTCATTACCGGCCGTGATAAGGGGAAGACAGGCAAAGTGCTTCGAGTGTTTCCGGCTCAGCAGAAGGTTCTTGTCGAAAAGATCAATATGGCTAAGAAGGCCCGCAGGAAGACCCAGCAGGACCAGACGGGCGGGCTTGTTGATATCGAAGTTCCGATCCATATTTCCAATGTGATGCTGATGGATAAAAAGACGAATAAGCCAACCCGTTTCGGGGTAAAAATTTTAAAAGATGGCTCACATGTCCGCGTTAGCAAAAGAAGCGGGGAAGAGCTTTAATAGAGGAGTGCGCAGAGGTGGTCCCACGATTATTAGAGAAATATAAGACAGAGATCGTTCCAAAACTCACGGAAAAATTTGACATTAAGAATGTCATGGCCATGCCGCGGCTGGAGAAGATCGTGATCAATATGGGCGTTGGTGAGGCGATCCATGATATCAAGATCCTTGAAAGCGCTATGGCGGATTTGGCTGCTATTACGGGCCAGAAGCCGTTGATCAGGAGATCCCGTATCGCGATTTCAAATTTCAAGCTTCGCGCCGGCCTTCCTATTGGCTGTAAAGTCACGTTGCGCGCGGCCAAAATGTATGAATTTTTGG
Source organism: Candidatus Omnitrophota bacterium (assembly GCA_022711395.1). GTDB lineage: Bacteria > Omnitrophota > Gorgyraeia > Zapsychrales > JANLHA01 > JAKLFA01. The sequence continues at coordinate 218,444 of JAKLFA010000001.1, forward strand.
ACCGTCTTGTCAATGTGTGCCTTCCTCGCATCCGTGATTTTAACGGCGTTTCCAGGAAATCATTTGACCGTTTCGGCAACTATTCAATGGGCATCTCAGAGCAGGCGATTTTTCCTGAGATCGATTCAGGTCGCATTACCCGGGTTCAGGGGATGGACATTACGTTTGTTTTCAACAATAAGCCTCAAGAACAGACCATGGAATTGTTGAGTCTGTTAGGCATGCCTTTTCGCAAGGCGTAAAAGTTTTTAAGAAGGGACGTTAGAAGTCTTATGGCCAGAAAAGCAATGATCTTGAAATCGCAACGTAAGCCGAAATTTTCAGCTCGGCAATACAATCGTTGCAAGCTTTGCGGGCGCCCGAGAGGATATCTGCGCCGGTTTGGTTTGTGCCGTATTTGTTTCCGTGAGTTGGCATGGAAGGGAGAGATCCCGGGAATCCGAAAGGCCAGCTGGTAAGTATCCATTTAAAAGAAACCGATGGAGCAGAGGAAAAGCAATGTCGTTAAGTGATCCAATTTCAAACATGTTAACCAATATCCGGAACGCCATTCAGGTGAAAAAGGAAACAGTGGATATCCCCGCATCGAAAATGATCGGACATATTCTCGAAATCTTTAAGGCGGATGGTTACATTGAAGATTTCCGGTTATTGAAGAACAATGTTCAGGGAACGTACCGTGTATATCTGAAATATGATAATAAGAAACCGGTCATCATGGGTTTAAAACGTGTTTCAAGACCAGGGCTGCGCGTTTACGCCTCTGGGGATAAATTGCCACGCGTTTTAAATGGTTTGGGCACCGCGGTCATCTCGACCTCAAAGGGGGTCTTGGCGGACCGGGATGCTCGTAAACAAAAAATCGGCGGCGAAGTCGTTTGCCATATCTGGTAGGAAATGAATTATGTCTAGAGTAGGAAAAATTCCAGTTAAAGTTCCTAAGAATGTCAAAGTATCCATTCAGAACAATACGGTCCTGATGGAAGGCGCCAAAGGCAAGATCACATTGGATCTTCCTTATGGGATCAAGGTTGAGCAGAAAGATGATGAGCTGATGGTTGCCCGTCTTTCAGATGTCAAGCAGGCGCGGGCCAATCACGGAACGGTGCGTGCGCACTTGAAGAATATGATCGCTGGTGTTCTTGAAGGCCACAAAAAAGAGCTCGAGATCCAGGGTGTTGGTTTCAGGGCCCAGATGCAGGGCAAGAAGGTGGTTTTTAACCTGGGATTCAGCCATCCGGTCGAGTTTGAGCAGCCGGAGGGGGTAAAAATTTCTGTTCCCAGCCAGACGTCGATCATCATTGAAGGTGTGGATAAGGCTGCTGTCGGTCAGGTCGCGGCAAAGATCCGTGATATCAAACCGCCGGAACCATATAAAGGCAAAGGGATCCGTTATATCGGAGAGAAAGTTAGACGAAAACAAGGAAAGTCTGTAGGTAAATAAGGCGTATGAGAACTCAAAACGATAGAGAAGTAAAACGGCTTGCTAAACATGAGCGCATTCGTAAACGCACCACTGGGACCGTTGAACGCCCCAGGCTGTGCGTTCATCGGAGCCTGAAGAATTTTTATGCCCAAGTGATCGATGACACGACTGGAAAAGTGATTTTCGGTTTGTCAACGCGCAATAAGGATGTTGCTTCTTCCTTGAATGGGTGCGGAAATATTGCCGCGGCGGCCCGTTTGGGAAAGATATTTGCTGAACAGGCGAAGACAAAAGGCGTTTCCAAGGTTTGTTTTGACCGCGGGGGGTATAAGTATCATGGCCGCGTGAAGGCTTTTGCGGATGCAGCCCGTGAGGGTGGATTAGATTTCTAACAGTCAATTTAAACGGAGTACAATGTTCCATGGGAAATGAAGAAAATAAAATTCCGTCGGATGAGGCCCAGACGAAGTCCTTAGAGCCTGAAAAACAGGGTGGAGATGCTGCTCGCGCACAGAAACCTGTTAAGAGGAGTGGCGGGTTTCGCGGTGGGAAGTCACGACGGAATACTGAGGAAGGCGCAGAGCCGGAAGGTGATTCTGCGGATGCAAAAAAACCGCTTAAGGTGGAGACGGAGTATATTGAGAAGGTTTTGAGCATCAAGCGCGTTACGAAAGTCACCAAGGGTGGCAAAAAACTTTCCTTCAGCGCTTTGGTGGTCGTTGGAGATGGTCAGGGCCGCGTTGGATACAGCATGGACAAGGCGGGAGAGGTCGCTACAGCGATTCGAAAGGCCATGAACAGCGCTAAAAAGCAAATGGTCAAGATCCCGTTGAAAGGGACTACGATTCCTCATGAGATTATTGGGGCTTGGGGCGGAGCTCGGGTTCTTTTAAAGCCTGCCGCAGAGGGTACCGGTGTTATCGCTGCGGGTCCTGTTCGCGCGGTTTGTGACGGGGCAGGTATTCGTAATATTCTGACAAAATGTCATCGTTCAAATAACCCGAATAATGTGGTCAAAGCCACCATGGATGGGTTAACTCGTTTGAAGACCGTTAATAAGGTATAGGATTTTATGCAAGTTCATAATTTGAAAGCTTCAGAAGGAGCAAGAAAAACCAAACGGATTGTTGGGCGCGGTGAATCATCCGGCCGCGGCAAAACCTGTGGGCGCGGGCATAAGGGGCAGAAGGCCCGTGCGGGCAGGGGGATTTTGGGGGGTTCAGAAGGAGGGCAAATGGCGTTGATCCGCCGGTTGCCTAAATTCGGTTTTAGAAGCCATCGGCCTGTTGTGTATCAATGGGTCAAGGTCGGCGACCTGAACCGTTTTAAGAAAAACGAAGTTGTAGACGCGAAGGCTTTAAGGGAAGCCGGTTTGATCCATAATATTTATAAGCCTTTCAAGATTCTTGGTAATGGAGAATTGAAGGTGGCTTTGGAAGTCAAGGCGACCAGTTTCTCAAAAACAGCCAAAGAGAAGATTGAACAGGCTGGCGGAAAAACGGCTATTTTTGATAAAACCACCCTTAAAAAACAACTCGCTGAAAAATAATTAACTTATGCTTTCAGCTTTTGCAAATTGTTTTAGAGTCCCGGATCTTAAAAAGAAGATCCTGATCACGTTGGGGATTATAGCCCTCTACCGCGTAGGGTGCTTTATTCCGACGCCCGGAGTTAACGGTTCAGTTCTCACACAGTATTTTGAGAGCATGAGCTCAGGCAAAGGTGGGACGCTCTTTGGCATGATGAACATGTTTTCTGGTGGTTCGATCCAGCGCATGACCGTTTTTGCTCTGGGCATTATGCCATATATTTCCAGTTCGATCATTTTACAGTTGCTGACGGCGATCATTCCCGCGCTTGAAAAGCTGGCAAAAGAGGGGCAGGCGGGTTATCACAAGATCAATCAGTATACCCGTTATGGGACCTTAGGGTTGGCATTCCTGCAGTCTTTTTTTATCGCGTTATGGCTGGAGAAGCAGGTCATTGAGGGGATGGCTGTTGTTAACAGCCCGGGATGGGGTTTCCGTTTGGTAACGGTGGCGACCCTGGCTTGCGGGACGATCCTTTTGATGTGGCTGGGTGAGCAGATTCAGGAACGCGGGATCGGAAATGGAATTTCTTTGATCATTACAGCGGGTATTATTTCATCCGCACCGGCGGCTGCGCAGATGTTGGCGAAATTGATGTCAGCTCAGACGGTCGGAGCGGATAAATTGCAGCCCTTTGAACTGGCCATGATGACAGCCTTTTTGTTTGCGGTTATCCTTGCGATCACGTTAATCACCCAGGCGCAACGGAAGATCCCTGTTCAATATGCGAGGCGTATTGTCGGCAGAAAAGTTTACGGCGGGCAGAGCACATATATTCCTTTAAAGGTAGACACATCCGGCGTTATTGCCATCATTTTTGCGCAATCAATTCTGCTTTTTCCGGCGACCCTTGCCAATTTTATTCCTTCGCAGGGATTCCAGACCTTTGCGGCAGCTATTACGAGAGGTAATTGGCTGTATTATTCGATCTATTCGTTGTTGATCATTTTCTTTTGTTATTTTTATACTGCCATCGTTTTCAATCCGATCGATGTGGCGAATAACATGAAGAAACACGGCGGTTTCATCCCTGGTGTCCGCCCCGGAAATCAGACAGCGGATTTTCTGGACTTTGTTTTGACCAGGATCACATTGGCCGGAGCGATTTTTATCTGTATTATCGCGGTCATGCCGGACTGGATCATGGCATCGTTCGATGTGCCTTATTTAGTGGCGTCATTTTTCGGGGGGACGGGAGTTCTCATCACGGTCGGTGTTATGCTGGATACGATGAAACAGATCGAATCACACCTTTTGATGCGCCACTATGATGGATTTATGAAATCTGGACAACTGAAAGGCCGACGATGAGGATCGTGCTTTTAGGGCCGCCCGGAGCCGGAAAAGGGACCTTGGCTGGTTTGATCAAAGAAGAGTATGGCGTTTTGCATGTTTCGACGGGAGATATTTTAAGGGCAGAGATGAAGAGCGGCTCGGACCTTGGCAATGAAATGAAGAAATATGTTGAGTCCGGCGCCCTTGTTCCGGATGAGGTGGTCACCAGGATCGTGGCCAAAAAGTTGAAAGAGTTGGACCTGACGCAAGGGATCATGTTTGACGGTTTTCCGCGCACAAAGCAGCAGGCACAGGATTTGGATAGGATTTTGAAGGAATTGGGATTTCCGATTGAGGCAACGCTGTTCATGGAGGTCGATCTTCCGGTCATTATTCAGCGTTTGACGGGCAGGAGAGTTTGTAAAGATTGTGGCGCGGTATATCATTTGACAAACATGCCGTCTAAAAAGGCCGGCGTGTGCGATAGTTGCGGTGGGCAGCTTTATCAACGGGCGGACGACAATGAAGAGACTATCCGTAACCGGATGGATGTTTATATGAGCAACACGGCTCCGGTCATTGATTATTATGAGGATCAGGGGAAGCTCAGACGGGTTGATGCATCACAAAAAACAGAGACGGTCGTAAAGGCACTGAGTGATATTTTAGAGAATTCAAATGGGTAATATCATCCTGAAAACGCCGGACGAGATCAAGATCATGAGAAAGGCCGGCGGGATATTGTCCAAGATTTTAAAGAAGGTTGCCGCTTCAGTTGCGGACGGGATCACGACCCGGGATATTGATCTTTTGACAGAAAGTTTGATCGTTCAGCAGGGGTGCCGTGCGGCATTCAAAGGCTATCGCGGATTTCCCGGTTCGGCTTGTGTATCGGTGAACCAGGAAGTTGTTCACGGTATTCCAGGAAACAGGAAGATCAAAAACGGCGATATTGTCAGTATCGATGTCGGCTTGATCTACCAGGGATATTATGCGGATACAGCAACGACTGTTGCTGTAGGGCCTGTGAGTGAGCAAACAAAAAGGCTGGTTGAAGTGACCCGGGAGTCCTTGCATGCGGGCATTATACAGGCAAGGGCTGGTCAGCATCTCTCAGATATTTCCCATGCTGTTCAGAAGCATGTCGAACATCATGGATTTTCAGTGGTTCGTGATTTTGTCGGCCATGGGATCGGGGCCACACTTCATGAGGAACCTGAAATACCGAACTATGGTCCGCCACACACGGGGCCCATTCTGCGAGAAGGAATGGTGTTCTGCATTGAGCCCATGGTGAATATGGGATCGTGGCAGACAAAGATCATGGATGATGGGTGGACCGTTGAGACAGAAGATGGGAAGCCTTCTGCTCATTTTGAGCACATGATCGCGGTTACGGCTGGAGGGCCGGACATCTTAACAGAGTGACCTATGGCAAAAGAAGAACTGATAGAGGTTGATGGGACGGTCGTGGATGCCTTACCGAACGCACGATTTAAGGTGCAGCTGGAAAATGGGCATGAAGTTCTTGCCCATATTTCAGGGAAGATCAGAATGAATTTTATCCGGATCCTGCCGGGGGATAAGGTGAAAGTGCAATTGTCGCCTTATGATCTATCAAAAGGGCGTATAACATACAGGGATAAGAAATGAAAGTTAAGTCATCAGTCAAAAGAATTTGTGGGAAATGCAAGATTGTGCGGCGCAATAATGTCGTGCGGGTCATTTGTGAGAACCCCAAACATAAGCAGCGCCAAGGTTAATTCTGTGTCCAACATTGTGTACGATCTAAGGAACGAAAAATGCCAAGAATTTTAGGTGTGGATATCCCGCGGGAAAAACGAGTTGATGCGGCGTTGCCGTATTTATACGGGGTCGGTCGCGTGAATGCGCGTAATATCCTGAAGGAAGCGAATATTGAAGCCAGTAAAAGGGCGAAGGATCTGACGGATGAAGAGGTCGCGCGCATCACGGCTATTATTCAGAGCAATTATATAACGGAAGGCGATCTGCGACGCGAAGTCTCGGAGAACATCAAGAGGCTTATGGACGTCGGTGTTTATCGCGGTCTTCGTCATCGAAAAGGACTGCCGGCCCGCGGTCAACGGACCAAAACCAATGCCCGTACTCGGAAAGGGCGTAAAAGCATGGTCAGTAATATTATTAAGAAAAAGGCTAATGAATAATTAAAGGATCTGATATATGGTCGTTAAAAAAGCTCCGGCAACTGGAAAAGAAAAAAAAGCAAAAAAGAAGTCATTGAAGGGCGCGACTTCGGGACAGGTCCATATCAAGGCGACCTTTAATAACACATTGATCTCGATCACTGATAGAGAGGGTAATGTGATCTCGTGGTCGTCCCCGGGCAGCGTGGGATTCAGCGGTTCAAAGAAATCGACCCCGTTCGCGGCTCAGGTTGCCGCCAGCGCGGCCGCCCGTGAGGCAAAGGACTTGGGTTTACAAAGTGTCGATGTTTATGTCAAGGGGCCGGGATCGGGACGTGAGTCAGCTATTCGCGCGATCCAGGCGGCTGGGCTTAACGTGACATCAATCCGTGATATTACACCAATTCCGCACAACGGGTGCCGGGCTAGGAAAAAACGCAGAGTTTAAGATCTTGAATGTGATTGGAGAAAGGATTTTATAGATGGCAAGATATACAGGACCAAGATGGCGATTATCCAGACGAGAAGGGGTAGAGCTCTTTTCGGCGAAGCGAAACGCTTTAGAACGCAGGGATTATGCGCCGGGTCAGCATGGCAGCAAGCGTGCGAAGCTGTCAGATTACGGGATCCAGCTTAGGGAAAAACAGAAGGTTAAACGTCTGTATGGTGTTCTTGAACGTCAATTCCGCCGTTACTATGAAAAAGCGACAGGTTCGACGGGTGTCACAGGTACGGTTCTTTTGCAACTGCTTGAAAGAAGGCTGGACAACGTGATTTACCGTTTAGGGTTTGCCACGACTCGTCCTCAGGCACGTCAGATCGTCAACCACGGTCTTGTCTGTGTTAATGATAAACGGGTTGATATTCCTTCCTTTCTAGTGAAAGTCGGCGATGAGGTCTCGATCAAGCCGAAAGAGAACATCAAAAAGTATGTTCAGACGAATATTGAGATGAACAAGCAGTATCAGGGACGGGAAGCCGTTCCGGCATGGGTTAATGTTGATGTTCAGCATTTGAAAGGGAAAGTGCTGCGTCTTCCTGAACGGGAAGACATCACGTTCCCGATCAATGAAAAGTTGATTATCGAGCTTTATTCGAAATAAGAGTGTTTTCACACTAATTTAATCAGGAGGAACTTATGGGAGTCAAATGGCGCGATTTCCAAATGCCCAAAAGGCTGGATTGCGATGAATCAAGTTATACGAGTTATTATGGAAAATTTATCGCAGAACCATTTGAACGGGGCTATGGTGTAACGCTCGGCAACTCGTTGAGGCGCATACTCCTTTCGTCCATCGAAGGGGCGTCGATTACCTCGATCAAGATCGAGGGGGTTCAGCATGAGTTTTCCACGATGCCCGGAGTTCTGGAGGCGGTAACGGATATCGTCCTGAATATTAAAGGCGTGGTTCTGCGTTCGCATTCCAAGGTTCCGAAAACTGTTTATATCAAAGCGGACTCGAAGGGCCAAGTGAAGGCGAAGGATATCATTTGCGATGAGACGATCGAGATTATCAATCCGGATCATCATATCGCCACATTGACACAGGACATCTCTTTTCATGTTGAGATGGAAGTTTCCCGCGGGCGTGGATATGTTCCGGCGGACCAGAATAAGAAACCGGAAGCCCCGTTAGGGACAATCGCGATCGATTCGATCTTCACGCCGATCGTTAAGGTGAATTTTTTTGTCGAGGATACCCGCGTCGGCCAGCGCACGGACTATGACCGGTTGGTCCTGGAGATCTGGACCAACGGCGCCATTGAGCCAAAAGAAGCATTGCTTTATGGGGCGAATATTCTGCAGCGCCATCTGGATGTTTTTGTTTCTTATGGTCAGCTTCCTGAGGAGGAAGAGGAAGAGGAAGAAATCTCGGCTGAAGAAGAAACAATGTATGAAAAATTGCGTCTGCCGATCTCTGAGTTGGAACTCTCCGTTCGCAGTGCGAACTGCCTGAAGGAAGCCAACATTCAGACGATTGCAGAGCTTGTGAAATATCAGGAAAGTGAACTTTTGAATTTCCGGAATTTCGGAAAGAAGTCATTGACCGAGATCAACGATCTTTTAAAAGTTATGGGTTTGACCCTGGGCATGAAAGTGGACCAGAAAAAGTTAAAACGCAAGTAGATATTATCCATTCAAGTTAAAGGTTATAGCCATGAGACATGGAATCGCAGGGAATCGTTTAGGACGTAATTCAGGATGGCGCAAAGCCACTGTTCGGGATATCGCCAAGGCCACTTTAATCCGAAAGCGGATCACGACGACCGAAGCTAAGGCCAAAGAGGCCCGCAAGCTTGTCGATCGTCTGATCACGTTAGGGAAAAAAGGCACTTTGGCGCACAAGCGGAGAGCTTTTGCTGTCCTTTGTGATCATAAGCTTGTGAGCGACCTGTTTGACAAGATCGCTCCGCGGTTCAGCACGAGGAACGGCGGATATACCCGGATCATAAAACTTGCCACAGCACGTCGGGGTGATAATGCCAAGCTTGTCTTTTTGGAATTGACTGAACGGGATTCTTTACAGGAAGAACCAAAAGTCAAGAAGGCAGCACAAAAAAAGGCAAAGAAAACCGATGCTGCGAAGGCTGCGGAATTGTCTGAAACAGCGGCTAAAGCAGAAGACGCTGGTTCAGTGAAAAAATCCGCAGAATCCCCCAAAAAGGAAAAGAAGCCTGCAAAGCGGGGGATCGGCATCTTTAAGAAGAAAAAATCCGAAGAATAGTTTTTGTGCGTTTCCAAGAACGGGAGGGACCCTTGATGGTGAATCGTAGAGTCGCTGGTCTTGTGGAGTCTTCAACGCTGGCCATTACGGCAAGGGCGAAAGAACTTAGTTCCCAAGGGCACGATGTTGTGAATTTCGGCGCTGGTGAACCGGATTTTGATACACCGGAGATCATTAAACAGGCCGGGATCCAGGCGATTCAAAAAGGGTTCACCAAATATACTCCCAGCATCGGAACGCTTTCGTTGCGGCAAGAGATCGCGAAGAAGTTCAGCCGTGATAATAAACTGGAGTATAAGCCCTCCCAGATCGTTGTTTCCTGTGGAGCCAAACACTCTATTTACTCGATCATCCAGGTTTTGGCTGATGACGGGGATGAGGTCTTGATCCCTGCTCCATATTGGGTGAGTTATCCTGAAATGGTCAAGCTGGCCGGAGCGGTCCCGGTTTATATCGCGACCACGCCCGAAACGGGTTTAAAGGTCACCCCTGCCGCGTTAAAGAAATCCATCACTAAAAAGACGCGTATCTTTATTTTTAATTCGCCGTCCAATCCGACGGGTGTTGTTTACACAAAAGAAGAGATCCGCGCCCTTGCCGAAATTTGTGTAGCGAATGACATCTGGATATTGAGCGATGAGATCTATGAAAAATTGATCTATGATATCCCTGAATACACGTCGGTCGCTTCCTTAAGCAAGCAGATCTATGATAAGACGATCACAGTCAACGGGGTTTCTAAGGCGTATTCCATGACCGGGTGGCGCATCGGCTATGCCGCCGGGCCTCAGGAGATCATGGACCATATGAAACGATTCCAGGATCATTCCACGTCAAACCCCACGTCGATCAGCCAGGCTGCATCCGAGGCTGCGTTCAAAATGCCTGAGGCTGACATTCAGGCCATGGTCCGCGAGTTCAAGGCTCGCCGGGACCTTATCACTTCTTTGGTGGACAAAATCCCTGAGATTTCTTATGTTTATCCGCAAGGGGCATTCTATCTTTTCTGTGATATTTCTAAGCTCGGAGATTCTGAGGCGGTCGCTAAGGTCATCTTGGATGACGTGAAAGTCGCGTTGATACCAGGCGATGGCTTTGGCGCTCCCGGGTTTGCCAGGCTCAGTTTTGCCACATCCACCGAGCGCATCCAGGAAGGCATTAAGCGCATAGCACAGTGGATTTCCAAGTCGAAATAGCCGGTAATTTCTTCTGGTCCCAGACTAGACCGAATTCTTTTTCCGTGTTACACTGAGAACACATTTTTCATACGGAAGGAGTGTGGATATGGATTTAAGAGAATTGCTTATGATGGCCAATGAAAATAAGGCCTCTGACCTTCATTTGACCTTTGATAGCCCGCCGATCCTTCGTATTGATGGTGACTTGCGCGTCACTGATAAGGAGGTCCTGACCAAAGACCAGTTAAAGAAGATGATCTATGGGATTTTGACGGACCGGCAGAAAGAAAAATTCGAGGCGGAACGAGAGCTTGATTTTTCGCTCGCGCTTTCAGGAATGGACCGTTACCGCGTCAATGTCCATATCCAGCGGGGGTCTGTTGAGGCGGCTTTTCGACGGATACCGTTGTTCATTCCTAATATGGAAGAATTGGGTTTGCCGCCCATTGTGGCTGATATGGCCAGAAAAAAGAACGGCCTGGTCCTGGTAACAGGTCCGACGGGGACGGGAAAGACCACAACGCTGGCATCCATGATCAATCTGATCAATGAGGAGCGCAAGACCTTGATCATCATGATCGAAGATCCGATCGAGTATGTCCATTTCAATAAAAAGTCGATCATCAAGCAAAGGGAAGTTTACAGCGATACCCATTCATTTGCGGAAGCTTTGAAACGCTGTTTGCGTCAGGACCCGGATATCATTGTGGTCGGTGAGATGAGAGACCTGGAGACCATTTCAACGGCTCTGACCGCCGCGGAGACAGGACACTTGGTTTTGGCGACTTTGCACACGCCAGATGCCCCGCAGACGATCGAACGTATTATTGACGTGTTTCCTTCCCATCAGCAGAGCCAGGTGCGTTTACAGCTGGCTGCTGCCTTACAGGCTGTTATGTCCCAGGTCCTTTTGCCGAGGGCGGAAGGGGACGGCCGTATCTTGGCGACGGAGATCATGATCGCAACGCCCGGAGTGAGGAACCTGATACGCGAACAGGCCATTGAACAGCTTCCGACCGCGATCCAGACAGGAAGCGCCTATGGGATGCACACGATGGATAAGTGCCTTCAGGAACTCTGCCAGAGCGGCGCCGTGAAATATGAGGACGCTGTTCCGCATGTCAAAAACGTAGAGGAATTCAGAAGATTATTCCGATAAGAGATGAAGGAGATGTTATGGCTTATAGAGTGACCCTTTTGCCGGGTGACGGGATTGGACCGGAAGTCGCCCAAGCGATGCAAAAATGCATTGACGCGACAGGCGTGAAGATCGAATGGGATGAACAAATGGTCGGCGAGCCTGCGATTAAAAAATATAACACACCGTTGCCTGACCATGTCCTTGATTCCGTGCGGAAGAACAAGATCGCGATCAAAGGTCCGATCGTGACTCCCATCGGGACAGGTTTTCGTTCCGTTAACGTAGCCTTACGCCAAGCGTTGGACCTTTATGCCTGCGTGCGTCCGGTCAAATATTATGAAGGGACTAAGTCCATCAGCAAGAAGCTGGACCTTGTGATCTTTCGTGAGAATACCGAGGACCTTTACGCTGGTATTGAGTTTGAATTGGGAACGGAAAGCTGTGATAAGATCATTAAGGAGATCAGCGCCCTTTCCCCGAAGAAGATCAGAAAGGATTCCGCGATCTCGATCAAGCCTATTTCCGTTTTTGGATCGCGCAGGATTGTGAAAGCGGCGTTCGAATACGCGGTCAAGAACAACCGTCGCAAAGTGACCGCGGTCCATAAAGCTAACATTATGAAATTTACCGATGGGCTTTTTTTGAGGACGGCGCAGGAAGTGGCTGAGGAGTATAAGGGCAAGATCGAGTTTCAGGATGTTATTGTCGATAATATGTGCATGCAGCTTGTCCAAAAACCAGAACTTTATGATGTTTTGGTCCTCCCCAATCTTTACGGAGACATTGTTTCTGATCTATGCGCGGGTATGGCCGGCGGGTTGGGCATCGCCCCGGGGGCGAATATCGGTGATGAAGCGGCCCTGTTTGAACCGGTGCACGGATCCGCGCCAAAATATGCCGGGCAAAATAAGGTCAACCCGACAGCAACGATCCTTTCGGGGGTCTTGATGCTTAAGCATATCGGAGAAGCCCAGGCGGCCGACCGTTTAGAGAGGGCTGTTTCTGCGGTCTTAAAAGAAGGAAAAGACGTCACCTATGACCTTAAAACCGATCGCGATGATCCGACCGCTGTCGGAACGCGGGAAATGGCTCAAGCGATCATAGCGCGTTTGTGATAATATTTTGCCTCAGTGTTGGACAGCGTTCAATCTTTTGAGCGACGCGCTCGACACTGAGGTTTTTTTTGAAATCAAATATGAACATTGAAGATCTCGGGCTGATACCTTACGAAAAAGCTTGGCAGAAGCAAAAAGAGGCTGTTTCCCGGGTCATTGCGGGCGGGCAGGAATGTTTGTTCTTTTGTGAGCATCCGCCGGTCCTGACGTTGGGCCGTTCCGCCTCCCGGAAGAATCTTTTAGTGCCACCGGACGAACTCGCCAATAGGGGCATCCGGGTCTTGGACGTTGACCGCGGGGGGGATGTGACCCTTCATGCTCCCGGGCAGTTGGTCGCGTATCCCATCCTTGATTTGAACCGAAGAGGCAGGGATTTGCACAGGTATTTGCATCAATTAGAAGAGGTTGGGATTGATTTCCTGCGGGGTTTTGGTATAGTGTCTGTAAGAGTTTCCGGCAAAACCGGCGTATGGGTCAAGGACCGCAAATTGATCGCTATCGGGATTGGCGTGCGCCAATGGGTCGCTTATCACGGGATCGGTATTAACGTAAAGACAGATTTGAGCCTGTTTTCCTTGATCAGACCTTGTGGGCTTTTTGAAGGGGTAACATCGATCGAACAGTGCATAGGAAACGCCGTGGATATGGCTGAAGCCAAGGACCGTTTGGGAAAAATCTTTAGAGATGATTTTGGAGTTCAATAGGCAAAAGGAGTTGTTGTGAACGAGCTTGTTCTGCCTGAATTGGGTGAGGGGATCAAAGAGGCAACGGTCGTTTGCTGGCATGTGAAGGCCGGATCCCGCGTTGAGAAGGACGAAGATATCGTTGAGGTTGTGACCGATAAGGCGAGTTTCAACATCCCGTCGCCTTTTTCGGGAACGATCAAAAAAATCTGTATTGACCCCGGCGAGACGGTGCCAATCGGCTGCGTGCTGGCACACGTTGCGCCTTAATAAAGGTATTTCCATGAGCCCACATCGAAACAGACGTATCCTTTTAATGTATATCACCAAGGTGTCAGGTCACCGTCAGGCGACCATGGCGATCCAGAAAGCTTTGAAGCAGCTGAATCCCAATGTCGAGACGCCGATCATCAACGGTTTTGGTTATACGTATCCCCGGCTGGAGAGAGTCGTTAATGGGGCCTACATGAGCGTAATCAAGACCACTCCTAAGGTTTGGGATTATCTTTACGACAATCCCAAGATCGTGAAAAAATCAGCTTCCATAAAGAATTTTTTGCATAAGACCAGCTATTCGAAACTGGACCGCCTGTTCAATCGACATAAGCCGGATGTCGTGGTCTGCACGCAGGCGTTTCCGTGCGGAATGGTCGCGGCCTATAAGCGGGCCAAGGGGAAAAATTTTAAGGTCGTAGGAGTTCTCACGGATTACGCGCCCCATTCTTATTGGATCAACGAAGGAGTGGATTATTATATTGTTCCTTCGACGGAAGCGAAGGAGCGGTTTGTGGCCAAGGGGGTGCCGGGGGACAGCATCAAGATTTATGGAATCCCGATCAAGGCGAAATTTTCCGCTCAATTGGATAAAAAACCTATAGCGGATCATTTGGGACTGGACTTGAATATTCCGACCATTCTGATCATGGGGGGTGGACAGGGATTGGGCCCGATCAAAAGCGTCGTGAAGTCCCTCATGAAGATCGAGATGCCGCTTCAGATGATCGTCCTGACCGGCGTGAACAAGAAATTATGCAAGTGGCTTGATGTCAAGGCCCACAAGAAAAATAAATATAACAAAACAGTGATCTTTTACGAATATGCGAACAACGTCGATGAATTGATGGAAGTTTCCGACCTCATTGTCACCAAGCCCGGCGGGATGACGACCAGCGAATCTCTGGCGAAAGGCCTTCCGATGGCGATCGTCAATCCCCTGCCCGGACAGGAGATGCGAAATACCGATTATCTTTTAAAAAAGAACATAGCCATACGCATCGATAAGAATTCCGACATCGGAGAAGAGATCGAGCTGCTTTTAAGGTCCCCTGAACGTTTGGCTGAAATGAGCAAGGCGGCCTTTGAGAACGCGCATCCGCATTCGGCGCTGGATATAGCCCAGTTGATCTTGCACGATACAGGGGCCGATAAAGAATAAACTTTCTTCTTAAAGAAAGTGGACCTTTGAGGGTATGTTCAAATATTTTTTTTATCGATTCGCTTTGATGTTCACCAGCCTGTTTCCCGTCGAATGGTGTTACGGGATAGCCCATCTGATCGCCCGTATTCAGTTTTATTGCTCCCCCCGGGACCGCGCTGCGGTGATCGATAATCTTCAACAGATCCTTGGAAACAGGGAAAAAGCCAAGCGTCTGGCCGTGGAGGTCTTTCGCCATTTTGCCTGTTATTTGGTGGAATTTTTCCGTATGGGACAAGACCTCGATGACGCGTTCATTTCCCGGAAAGTTGAACTGCAGGATTTCGATCTTTTGAAGCAGGGTCTGGCGAAGGGGCGCGGGGTTATCCTGTTGACCGGGCATATCGGGAACTGGGAGCTTGGAGGGCTTGTGATCAGTTGCCTGGGCTATCCGTTCACGGCGATCGCCCTGCCGCATAAAGAGCGTCCGGTCAATGAGCTTTTTAATTCCCAAAGGGAAAAATTCGGCGTTAAGATCGTTCCGGCCCATCTGGCCATTCGTCGCTGTTTGAAAGACCTTAAGGACAACCGTGTTGTCGCGATCCTTGCTGATCGTGATTTCAGCGTCACGGGGGAGGCGAGGAGTGTTTTTGGTAAGACCATGATGATCCCTAAAGGCGCGGCGCTGTTCGCCTATCGCACGGGAGCTGCCGTTATACCGGCTTTTTTACGGCGCAACCCTGACCATACGTTCCGTCTCGCTTTTGGCCCGGTTTTTGATTTGCCGGAAGATCCCCATCAGATGATGGAAGATGTGTTTGTGAACCATTTTCTCGACCAGCAGGTGAAAATGATCGAACAGGAAGTGCGCAGGGACCCTGCTCAATGGATGATGTTCCGGCGGTTCTGGTTCGATCAGACGGCCGCTCCTGAAAGGATTACCAGTACATGAACCTGTATGTTGTTATTCCGGCGTTGAACGAAGAGGCTTATGTCGGCGAGATTGTCAGCGGGATCTGCCGCTTGGGTTTTGATGTGGTGGTCATCGATGATGGGTCGCGGGATTCGACGGGGGAGACGGCTCGGCAGAACGGGGCGCATGTTATCCGTCATGCCATTCGACAGGGCAAGGGCGCGTCTTTGCGGGATGGATTCCAGCACGCCTTAACCCAAGGGTGTGATGCGGTCGTTACCATGGATGGCGATGGACAGCATGCGGTCTCGGACCTGCCGGCTTTTATTGAAAAATTTGAGAATGAACCCGGGTATGGTGTTATCAATGGTTCCCGTATGCTTTCTTGCCGGAGCATGCCGAAGGTGCGCTTGTACACGAATCGTTTGATGTCGGCTTTGATATCCTGGCTGTGCCGTCAGCGCATCGCGGATACTCAGTGCGGGTTTCGTTTGATCCGGGCGGACGTGCTGAGAAAGGTCACGTTGCGTTCGGCTGGTTTTCAGATCGAAAGTGAACTGCTGATCGAGGCGGCCCGTGCGGGTTTTACGATCGGTTCAGTTCCAATCCAGACGATCTACTCGGATGAAAAAAGCAGCATTAACCCTGTTGTCGACACGTTTCGTTTTATTGGGTTTTTCATCAACCAGCTTTTTCGGTGAATAGAATGTCTTATCAATATTTATTATCATTGGAACGCAAGATCTTTCGCTGGGCATTGGTAACGTCTTTGGTGTTTCATTTGGTCCTGCTGCTGGTGGCGTTTCTGACGAACATTCATTACAAAAAAAGAGTCTCAAAAGCAAAAGACATTGAAGTGGTCTATCAGACCCTTCAGCAGGAACAAAAGCAGGAGCCCTTTCGGGCAGACCCGCTTCAAAGCGTCGGTCATAAAAAAAAGGTGGACTCGCCCAAGGTGTTGATCAAGCCGAAACTCGACGTGGATGTTCCATTCAAACCGCTGGACAAAGCCCCCGTGCAGGTGCCGGACCAGGGCCAACCTTTGGCTAAACCGTTGGTGTCCAGTTCAAAACGCCAGATCGCCGTTCCTTTGCTGCAGTCTGAAAAGATCTCGAACCCTCGTTATTTGACTTATCATGAACAGGTTCGGGACAAGATCCGCAACAGGGCATATCAGTATGTTGATAATCCCCGTTTTGAGGCGGGTGAGGTCTATTTGACATTTGTCCTGGCGTCCGATGGCGAATTGAAGGATGTCCAGATCGTCCATGAGCGTAGCAGGGCTAACCCCTTTTTGAAAAGCGTTGGCCTGCGAAGCATCAAGGAGTCTGCGCCGTTTCCGGCGTTCCCAAAAGATTTGAACTATCCGGAGCTCACCTTTAACGTCGTGATTTCTTTTGAGGTCGGGGAATAGAGAAAGGACGATCAGTCATGAACAGCGTTATTCATTTGCCCGTCCTTTTGTATTATTCTTGCGCTGCCATATTCATTTTTTTTGTTTTTGGGGTCTTCCATAATTTGAAAGATTCTTCGGCGCTCTTTTGCAGTGTTGGAAAAAAGGGATGGCTGGCCCTGGCTGCGGTGTGCTTGGCCGCTGCTGTCTTACGCTTTGGCGTCATCGAGCATCGGCATTATGTGTTCTATGATGAATATGAACATATCAATATTGCCAAGAATATGGCAGAGTCCAAACAATTCTCCCGATGCGATCTTTACCTTGACGGGCGGTGTTTATCCTTTCAGCCTCCGCAATGGACCCCGGGATATCATTTTTTGCTTTCTTTGGTCTTCCGGCTTTTCGGGCCCTCTGAGGAGGCGGCGTTTTTATGGAACGCTGTCTTGGGGGTGTTTTCGGTCGCGGCCCTTTTTCTTGTCCTTTATCTGATCACGGAGCAATGGTCCATATCGACCGTCTTCGCTTTTGTTCTTACGATGACGCCGTTGCACATGAAATTTTCCGGGAATTCCTCACCGGAAATGGCATCATTCTTATTCATTTCGTTAAGCGTGCTTGCGCTTTTGATCTTTTCCAAAAGTCAGACCGACGGGGCATTCCTTCAACTGGTATCGGTTGCGGCTTACACGCTCCTTTTACGACCGGAGAATGGATTGATCCTGCTTTTGATCATGGCGTGGTTGGCCTTTTTTGCACGAACAGACCGCCGCTATTTTGGGAAAGCTTTGAACGCCATCGTTGCGTTCATTCCGTATGTTCTCTGTCTGATGGCGATCCGTGATTATCAGATCACCCGTTGGTTTCAGCATAATGAGGGGGAGGTCTTCCTTACGGAATTTTTCAGGAGTGTCCACTCATGGACGGGAAATCAGATGATCCCGCTGGCCTGCGTGATCCTGGCGGGAATCGGGGCCTTGGGGGCTTTTAAGAAAGACGGGAAAATCATCCGCTGGTCGGTAGTGTATTTTTTCATTTTTTTGATTTTTTATTCACTGATGCGCAGGACGATGATGGGTGATACCCAGCGCCTGAACCTTCAGTTTTATCTTCCGGTCATTATTTTAGCGGTTTTCGGATTTAAAAGAACATGCCGTTTGTTGGGAGAATTTTTCAGGAGTTCAAAACTGGCCTTCGCGGTCTTGATCGCTGTAATTTTCTTTAATTGTTGCCAGGCCTTTCCATTCATTTTCGAGGAGATCTCTCTCCCTGTTTTTCAGGAAGAATATAAACTGCTTTTAAAAGGCCGCGCCATTGACGATCGAGTGGTTTTTATAAGTTGTAATCCGTCGTTCATTATTACGGTCCTGGGAAAATCAAGCGTGCTGGTTTCACAGGCGATGGATGAGCAGTTTTTTAATGCCTATCTCAAGGACAGGGACTTGGTCTTGGTCGATGATTATTGGTGCGCGAGGGGAGAAGGGGGATGCGGGGAGTTTAAGAAAAAATACCGCGTGGAACCGTTTTATGCTCACGGGCAGCAGTTTGGCCGGGAGATGTTTTATTTGGTAAAAAAATAGTTGTGGCGGGGCTAATGCCGGATTTTTTGATGAATGATTTTTGTTGAAATAAAAAAATTTTGTTATATACTTAATCGTAACCTATCGGTACGATTTATGCTACCGAAGTAATAAAGAACGAATGTTCTTTATTTTTTTATTTCTTTAAGAGTGAAAAATTTCACGATATATCAATATATCCCATATTTTTTACTGAAGTGTGATAAAAATAATGATAAATTTCAAAAAACCAACTAAACTTTGGACAACAATCCTGATTGGGATCTTTGCGATGGTCCTTTTTTGGGGTTTATTTATGTCTGGTTACGGTTTTTTTGTTGTGAAGCGCTATATTTTTAAGGAAGCCCGGCAGACGCTTGAACAGAATCTCAATACAGTCCGCAACGTTTATAAAGAGCGGATGAATCAGATGAGGATCGCGTTTAATATTGTTAATCCTGATTCTGATCTGAACGCCGTGAAAAACGAACTAAGCCTGGATTATTTTGGAGTTGTGAACGCCGCTCAGCAAGCGACATCCAGCAGTGAAGTTGTTCAGGAAGCCTTTTTGACCGGGCAACCCGTCGTTGCAAGCCGCATCATGAGGAAAGAAGAACTGGAGCGTATTCGGCCAGGAATGATTGTTCCGATGGCATCGGCCTTGATAGCAAGTCCTGCAGAACAGGCGCAGCTTCAAGATGCTCTCAGCATGGAATTTGCACGGCCGATCTTAGGGCCGGATGGGCGGGTTGAGAAAGTCCTTTACGGCGGGGAAATTGTGAATAATAATTTTAATTTTATTGACCATATCGTCAACGTGGTCTTTGAACCGAAGGCATATGATGGAAAACCTTACGGGATCATTACGATCTTTCAAAATGATGTGAGGATCGCAACGAATGTTTTGGATAAGGGCGGCGAGAGGGCGGTTGGCACAAAGATCTCAAAGGATGTTTATAATAAAATTGTTGAACAGCGCGGTTCTTGGCTTGGCCGGACGTTTGTCGTGACGGATTGGTATATTGCGGCCTGCGAGCCCATTTTAAATGTCCGGGGAGAAATTATCGGAGGCCTTTATGTCGGGATTCTGGAAAAGCCGTTCCAATTGCTGGGAGAAAAGCTTTTCCTCGGGCTTTTGATGATCATTATGATGGGCGTCATTCCGACACTGATCTTCGCTTATTTTTTAGCGAATTCCTTGGTGCGCCAGTTGACGCAGATGGTCCGAACGACCGTGAAGATCGCGCAAGGGGAGCTGGAAAGTAAGATCGACACGACGGGCTTATCTGTTCATGAAATGAAAGAGCTGGGTGAATCGATCAATTATATGTCAGAAAAGCTGGTTGAAAGGGAAGAGAGTTTAGAAGAAACACACAAGCGTTTGGAGGTCATGAATAAAAGGTATTTGGACCTGATCGGCTTTGTTGCTCATGAACTGAAAGGGATCTTGTCTTCGATCGTTCTAAACACATACCTTTTACAGAAAAAGATCCTGGGGGATATCAATCCCAAGCAGGAAAGTGTCCTGAAGTCCATGGGCAGGAATCTGGATTATTTGACCGTCACGGTGAAGAATTTTCTTAATCTGAGCAGGATCGAAAAAGACGAACTGAAGGTCGATAAACAGGAGATCTTTCTCAAAGAGCATCTGCTTGATCCGGCCATTGAGTCTTTTCAGCAGCAGGCGGAAGAGAAAAATATTATGATCTCTAATACGGTCGACGCGCGTTTGAGCGTGCGGGTTGATTCGGGATTGATGCAGATCGTCGTGAATAATTTATTGAGTAATGCGGTCAAATATGGCCTTGAGGGGGGGAAGATCAGGATCACGGCAAAAAATCAGGAAGACATGCTGGAGGTTGAGGTTTATAATGACGGAGAACCGATAGCCAGTATTGATATGGACAAGTTGTTCAAGAAGTTCTCCCGGGTCCTTTATCGCGGACAGGAAAGCGTGAAAGGAACAGGGATCGGGCTGTTTATCTCAAAAGAGATCATTGAACGCCATGGCGGTCATATTTGGGTGGAACCTGCCTTGAAGGGGAATTCGTTCAAATTTCAGATACCAAGATCAAATTAACAGAAGGTGGTGACATGAAAAACAAGATTTTACTCGTGGACAATGACAGGGATTTCTTGGAAGCGACAGCGATCCTTTTGGAATCCGACGGCTATGATGTGGTCAGGGCATCGAACGGGCAAGAAGGTTTTCAAAGGGCCAAGGAAGAGTCTCCGGACCTGATCCTGCTGGATATGATGATGACGTATAAGACGGAAGGGGCGGAAATGGCAAAGGCCCTTGCGGCGGACGCGGCGACACACAATATCCCGCTGATCCTGATCACCGGGGCTAAAAAGGAGATGGGGTTTCCCTTTGAGATCAAGCCTGACGAAAAGGACCTGCCGGTCAAGATGGTGATCGAAAAACCGATCCAGCCTGAACGGCTGCTGAGCACGGTGAAGCTTTTCATTAAGAAGACCGGCCTTGAACACCGCAGTTTTGTTGGAGAGATCGACGCTCTTGTTGACAAATGGAGCGGCAAAGACGGGAATCTTATCATGATCCTCCACGAGATCCAGAATCATTACGGGTATGTTCCGCGGGAGGCCGCTTTTGAACTTCGCCGGCTGTTAGGTATTCCGCTGGCGCGTATTTATGAAGTGATCACGTTTTATAATTATTTCAAGCTCGATCCGCCGGGAAAGCATTTGATCTCGGTCTGTATGGGTACGGCGTGCTATTTGAAAGGGGCGCCTGGCTTATTATCGGAGTTGAAAAATTTATTGAATGTTGAAGAGGGGCAGACAACTCCGGACGGTCTTTTTCATCTTCAGATCGTGCGTTGTTTAGGGTGCTGCGGCCTGGCTCCGGTCATGACGGTCGATGGGAAGATCTATGGTAAGGTCAAGAAGGAAAACGTGATCAATATTTTATCTGAATATTCAAAAGAAAAAATGGAAGTTGTTCAATAAAGGGGGAATCGATGGTGAAGTTGAGCATGGCCCAGTTGGACAGTTTTAAACGGAAAAAAGAGGATGGGGTCGTCGTCAGGGTCGGCATGAGCTCTTGCGGGGTTGCCGCCGGTTCAAAAGACACCTTTCAAAAGATCCAGTCCGAACTTAAAGCCAATGGAATTGACGCGGAGTTGATGAAGTGCGGATGTTTGGGAATGTGCTATGCCGAACCCTTGGTCGAGATTGAACGGCACGGGGTTTTGGAAGGAACTTATGGTAATGTTGACGCGAAGGCGGCCGCAGAGATCATTCAGCATCATCTTGTGAAGGGAAATCCGCAGGCTGCGGAGATCTCGAAATACCGCATCGTGACGTCTGAAAAGCAGATCAGGATCGTTCTGCGTAATTGCGGGGTGATCGACCCTGAGAATATCGAGGATTATTTGGCGCAGGACGGCTATCAGGGATTAAAGAAGGTCTTGACCAAAGGGGCCCCGGACAAGGTCCTGGAGGAGCTTAAACTGAGCGGTTTGCGAGGGCGCGGCGGCGGCGGATTTCCGACGTGGATGAAGTGGAGTTTCGCGCGGGGAGTGCAGGCAGACCAAAAATTCATCATTTGCAATGGCGATGAAGGAGACCCGGGTGCGTATATGGACAGAAGCGTCCTGGAAGGGGATCCTCACTCGGTCCTGGAGGGAATGATCATAGCCGGTTTCACGGTGGGCGCCAGCCGTGGTTTCTTTTATATTCGGGCGGAATATCCTTTGGCTATTGAGCGAATCCAGAAAGCGATCGACCAGGCGCATGAGTATGGCCTTTTGGGTGAGCATATCTTGGGAACGAAATTCTCCTTTGACCTGGAGGTTCGATTGGGGGCCGGCGCTTTTGTCTGCGGTGAAGAGACGGCGCTGATCGCTTCGATCGAAGGCAAACGGGGATGCCCAACGCCGCGTCCGCCATATCCTTCGGTGAAGGGGCTGTGGGGAAAACCGACGGTTATCAATAATGTGGAAACATTGGCCAATGTTCCGGTCATCCTTAACAAAGGCGGCGAGTGGTTCTCCCAGATCGGGACCAAGGATTCGAAGGGGACCAAGGTCTTTGCCTTAACAGGAAAAGTGAAGAATACCGGACTTGTCGAGGTCCCTATGGGGATCACATTGCGAGAGATCGTTTTTGATATTGGCGGCGGAACTGCCAACGGCAAAAAGATCAAGGCGATCCAGACCGGAGGGCCTTCCGGAGGAGTCATTCCTGAGCAGTTTTTTGACACGCCGGTTGACTATGAGAACCTTCAGAAACTGGGTTCGATCATGGGCTCCGGCGGCATGATCGTTATGGATGAGGATGACTGCATGATCGATATCGCGAAATTTTATCTGGGATTTTGTGTTGATGAGTCATGCGGAAAATGCGCGCCTTGCCGTATCGGCGGCACGCAATTGCTGGGTTATTTGAAGGACATCTCGGAAGGCAAGGCTTCCGAGGATGATCTGGCAAAGATGCGCAGGATCTCTGTGGCAATGCAGAAGGCCTCGTTGTGCGGCCTGGGGCAGACGGCCTCCAATCCTGTTCTTTCGACATTGCAGTATTTTGAAGAGGAGTACCGGACGCATATTAAGGACAAGCGTTGTCCGGCAGGAAAGTGCAGCCAGCTTTTCAACTACAGCATCATTCAGGAGAAATGCCGTCGCTGCACCCTTTGCCAGCGCAACTGTCCTGTGGGGGCGATCCCCGGGGACCGGGAGCAGGGATTTTGGATCGTACCGGAAAAATGTATCCGCTGCGGGCAGTGTTTTGAAGTTTGTAAATTTGGAGCGATCAAACGATAGATCTTAAGAAGGAGTTTTATTCATGGGAAAAGCAATTATCAATGATATCCCGGTCGAATTTGAAGACGGGATGACGATTTTAGACGCGGCGAAGCGCGTCCAGGTCAATATCCCGACCTTATGCAAACATCCGGATGTGGCGGCCAGCGGCGCCTGCGGGATCTGTATCGTAAAGGTCAAAGGGACCCGAAAGATGATCCGGTCCTGCTGCACTCCGATCGAGGAGGGGATGAATATCATCACCCACGATACGGAGCTTGTGGCGACCCGCAGGACGGTTTTAGAGCTGATCCTTTCCAATCATCCCAATGATTGTTTGAAGTGCGGCCGCAACAACAACTGCGAATTGCAGAACATGGTCGCTGATTTCGGGATCCGTGAGGAGAATTTCAAAAAGGTCGTCCGGGAACTTCCGATCGACCGTTCGACCAAGACGATCATCTTGGAGCCCAGCAAGTGCATCAAGTGCGGGCGTTGCGTCACTGTCTGTCAGGAAACACAGAATGTCTGGGCGCTTTCGTTCTTGGAACGCGGTGTTGAGACCCGTATTTCAGCCGCCGGGGACATCAAGCTTGGGGAATCGCCCTGTGTGCGCTGCGGCCAGTGTTCTGCTCATTGCCCGACGGGGGCGATCTTTGAACATGATGATACGATCAAGGTCTGGGAAGTTCTGCAGGACCCGGACAAGCATTGCGTCGTTCAGATCGCGCCTTCGGTGCGCGTCGCGGTCGGCGAGGGCTTCGGAATGAAGCCGGGCACGAACTTGACGAAAAAACTTTACGCGTTATTAAGACGGCTTGGTTTTAAGGCGGTCTTTGACACGAATTTTTCGGCGGACGTGACGATCATGGAAGAGGCTACTGAATTTGTTCAGCGTTTTGTGTATAAAAAAGGACCGCTGCCTTTGATCACGACCTGCTGTCCGTCATGGGTGGATTTTATGGAGAAGTTCCATACGGACATGATCGAGCATTTTTCTTCCGCCAAATCGCCTCAGGAGATCATGGGGGCCTTGGCCAAGACGTATTATCCTGAGACCCGTAAGATCGATCCGTCCAAGGTCGTGGTGGTTTCGATCATGCCTTGCACGGCCAAGAAGTATGAGATCAGCCGAAGCCAAGACATGTTCGCCTCAGGCTATCAGGACACGGACCTTGTCTTGACGACCCGTGAACTGATCCGCATGATCAAACAGGCGGGGATCGATTTTGAGAACCTTCCCGATGAGGATCCTGACCATTTGATGGGTGATTATTCCGGCGCGGGGACGATCTTCGGGACGACCGGAGGCGTTATGGAGGCGGCGCTGCGCACGGCCTATCATTTCATCACAAAAGAGAACCTGAAGGATGTGGAATTTATGGATGTGCGCGGGCTCGAAGGCGTTAAAGAGACGTCGGTCACGATCCAGGGCTCAAAGGTAAATATCGCTGTTGCGCATGGTTTAAGTAATGTAGAATATGTCCTGAACAAGGTCCGCCAGGCCAAGGAAAACAATGAGCCATTGCCGTATCATTTTATCGAGGTCATGGCCTGTCCGGGCGGATGCATCGGCGGCGGCGGACAACCGTATGGTGTCAGCAATGAAGTGCGCGCGGCGCGTGCACAGGGCCTTTATGAGGATGATGAAGCCAGCGTGACCCGTTGCAGTCACGACAACCCCTTCGTAAAGAAGCTTTATGCTGAATACCTTGGGGCTCCGTTAAGTGAGAAGGCTCATCATTTGCTGCACACGAAATACAAACCGCGGCCCGAATATAAGCGTTAAACAGTTTTACGGGGGTCCGGTGGTGTTATGTTTTCAGAAGATCGGAGATGGTTTTGCCGATCAAGGTGAGGAGCGATGTCTACTTCAGAAGTAAAGCAACCCACATGGCTTGAAAAGCGCGTCCGTCAGGATGAGATCGACAAATATCTTGTGGACGGAAAGGATTTCATCCCGCAGGAGGAGATCCCGCTTTTGCTGGAGCGTCACAAAAACCCGGACGCGAAACAGGTCCGGGATCTTTTGGATAAATCTTTGGCTATCCAGAGCTTGACCCCGGAGGAGACCGCGGTTCTTTTGAATGTCGAGGACCCGCAGCTTCTGGCAGAAATGAAATCGGCCTCCCTGAAAGTGAAATTGAAAGTTTACGATAACCGCATCGTGACCTTCGCGCCGTTGTATCTGGGAAGTTATTGTGTCAACAATTGCAGCTACTGCGGATTTAAAACTGACAACATCAACGCGGAACGTAAAGTTCTCACGCCTTCGGAGATCGTGAAAGAGGTCGAAGCGCTTACCGGTAAGATCGGCCATAAACGGCTGATCGTTGTCTATGGCGAGCACCCCCGAAACGATGTTGATTATATTGTTTCGAGCATCAAGACGATCTACAGTGTCAAGGCGAAGGTCAAGGGCCATGAATCCTGCATTCGCCGGGTCAATGTGAACGCTCCGCCGTTCTCAATTGAGGATCTGAAGAAGATCCATGACGCGGGGATCGGGACGTATCAGGTTTTTCAGGAGACCTACCACTTGCCGACGTACCGAAAGGTCCATCCGGCCAATACGATCAAGGGGAATTATCGCTGGAGATTGTATTCCATGCACCGCGCGCTGGAAGCTGGCATTGATGATGTGGGGATCGGCGCGCTCTTCGGGCTGGCTGACTGGCGTTTTGACGTGATGGGCCTGGTTTACCATTCTCTCGAATTGGAAGAGCGTTTCGGGATCGGTCCGCACACGATCTCCTTCCCGAGGCTGGAACCGGCACTTAACGCCAACATGGATCAGTTCAGCAAAACCCGTGTTTCGGATGAGGATTTTAAAAAATTGATCCTGGTCCTGCGCCTGGCGGTTCCACACGCCGGGATGATCATCACCGCGCGCGAAAGCGCGCAGATCCGCAAAGAGGCGATCGAAATGGGCATCACCCAAACGGATGCCTCTTCCAACATCGGCCTGGGCGGTTATCAAAAAGAGAAATCTGCGCAGGACGAAAAGAACCAGCAGTTTATCCTGGGAGATACCAGAAGCCTCGAGGACGTGATCGCTGAGTTTGCCCGCATGGGCTATATTACGTCCTTTTGCACGGCTGGTTACCGCTGCGGTCGCACGGGGGAGTGCATCATGGAACTTCTGCGCAACGGCCAGGAAGGAAAATTCTGCAAGCTCAACGCTGTCCTGACATTTAAGGAATGGGTGGATGATTTTGCCAGTGAAGAAACGCGCAAACTTAGCCTCCCCATCATCGAGCGTGAGATCGCTCAGATCCGCCAGACCAATCCGCAAATATTCGACCTCTTCATGGAATACTACCGCCGCATCGAAGCCGGTGAGCGGGACCTGTATCTTTGAGCTCCGGCATCATTTTTTATCTAAAAGGCTAAAACTTCAAATGATTGGTGTATAATAGAGCTGTTTCCTGTTTTACAACATCTGACGGATGACCCATGATCAAATACAAACCATTCAAATTCTCAGAACGCGCGCGAAGTTTTAGATTCGCCTTTCGCGGTATCTGGACCATGCTTAAGTCCCAGCACAACGCCTGGATCTATACGTGCGTCACTGCCTGGGTCATTGCCGCGGGGTTGTTCTTCCGCCTGACGCCTTCCGAGTGGTGCTGGCTGATCCTGGCGATCATGGCGGTCTGGACTTCCGAAGCCTTGAACACCGCTTTTGAATTTTTGGCGGACGTGGCCTCACCGGAGTTTCACCCGTTAGTTGAACATTCCAAGGACGTCGCGGCCGGAGGCGTGTTGATCTCGGCCATTGGTTCTGCGATCATCGGTATTGTGATCCTGGGACCGCATTTCGTCAGACTCTTTCAGTAGTAAACCCCTTTAAAATAATTTATGAAAGAATTCAGACCCTTTGTGCGACTATTTAATAGTTCCTAAGCATGAAGGATTTTTTGCGCCTTTTTTAGCTTAAAAAGAACTGCGTTTCAACAACTCATCAGCGAACGGGAGGGGGCGGGTGGATGTGATAACGGAAATTGAACAGGCAAACGCCATCGAAAAGTATCTTCAAAAACATTTTAGTGATCTTGAACGTTGTTCCCCATACAATGAAAATATCCTACAGGAATTTTTAAAGCTCGGGCCTTTTCATTCGTTCATTCCGCGCCCTTTGGGCGGTTGCGGTGAAAATAGTGCATCCTACCTGAAAACGCTCGAAACGGTATCATATTATTCCCTTCCCTTGGGTCTGACGATGGGGATCACGGGGTCGTTGTTCATCATGCCGATCGTCAAACACGCGCCGTCTGATCTGAGGAACAGGATTATTTCAGAATTCCTTCACGGAACGCCGCTGGGCGGCATCATGATCACGGAGCCGACGGGAGGAACAGATATTTTCGGCCTTCAAACAAGCCTTTCCGCTACTCAAGGAGGGATGCTCCTTAACGGCGCCAAATGCTGGGGCGGTTTGACCGGTAAAGCCCAGCACTGGCTTGTGGCCGCGCGGAAAATGCAGGACGGTAAGCTGACCCGTTCTTTGAATCTGGTCTATGTGCCGCTTTCATCCCCGGGCATTAAGGTGCATACTTATTTTGACGCGCTTGGTCTTCAGCCGATCCCTTACGGTGAGACGCGGTATTCCAATGTCGTGGTCCCTGAGGAACACAATCTGACGCCCGGAGGGAAGGGCGCGTTGCGGGTCTTGTATGACACGCTGTTTCGCAGCCGTATGAACATCCCTGCGATCGTTTCCGGCCTGTGCAAACGGCTCTCCGAAGAAAGCGCGGCGTGGGCTTCACGGCGGACGGTATTTGGACAGTCTATTGACCATTATGACCAGGTGCAGTTCCGGTTGTCGGCGCTTCGGGGTTTCGCGCAGATCAATCATTGCATCCGGCGTTTTGTGGGAACCTGGATGGACGGGCATGACGATGTGTCCGGTGATTATGTGCTGGTCAATTCGGTCAAGTTCGTTTCTTCTACCACCATGGCGATCGCGGCGGACTCGGCCATTCATCTGTTCGCAGCTTCTGCTTATAAACGCAATCATCTGGTCGGGCGGGCTTATGTGGATTGCCGGCCGTTTCAGATCTTTGAAGGCAGCAATGATGTTTTGGATGATAACACGTTTTCTGTGCTGGTCGGCCGCTATGGTCGAGTGACACCTGAGGCCATCAGCCAGGAGCTGGAGAAATTCAGGTTGCACATGCCCTCTGATCTTCCTAAGGGGGTGCTTGATGCGCTGGATGTAAGGGAAGAGGGCTCTCAGCGGCAGAGGGTGCAGTATGGAAGGATCATCGAGTGGATCGTTGTGCGAAGTCTTGTTGAATACATCGGTGCAGATCAGAAGGTGCCGGTGGAGGACGCCCGGCGCGTCACGAACCGTTATATCGCCTCCTGCACTGCCGAGCTTGCTTATTTGTAAAATCATTCCGCAAAAAAGGCGCGGTGAAATAGTTCACCGCGCCTTTTTCTTTTTTGGGTAAACTACGCCGGAAAATTAAAACTGATATCCGCGTCTTTTCGGTCTTCGGCGGACACCTGGAATAATTCTCTGGGTTTCATGTTGAGCATGTTGGCGACCATGACATCCGGGATCTGCGCGATGCGGATATTGTAGGCGTTGACGGATTCGTTGAACATTTCACGCCGGTCCGCGATCTGGCTTTCGAGATGGCTGACGCGGTTCTGAAGCTGCGTGAAGTTGCTGTTGGCCTTCAGGTCCGGGTAATTTTCAGCTACGGCGAAAAGGTTCTTTAACAGGCCGCTGAGTTCGCCTTCGGCTTTTGAAGAGTCGGCGACAGATGAGGCGTTGATACAGGCCGTGCGCGCCAAGGTGATCTTTTCAAGCGTTTCGCGTTCGTATTTCATGTAGCCTTCGCAGACTTTGATGAGCTTGGGGATCTCATCGTGACGTTGTTTTAGAAGAACGTCGATATTGGCCCAGGATTTATCGATGTTCCTGGACAGGACGATCAGGCCGTTGTAGACCGTCATAAAATACATGATGCTTCCCACGATCAAAAGCAGGAGGACCGCAGTCAGAATGATTCCCATAAAGGTTTCCTTTCGTTTTTAAAGAAGATTGAACCTGAGAACTAAAATGATCAACCCTATTATAACAGAGGCCGCTCCTCCGTAGATCGCCAGCCCGCATTGCCAGCCCAGTTTGGATAAAAGCTCTTTTTGGTCCTTGTCCGAAATGATGAAGATCCGGCTGTTGGGGTTGAAGGCGATCACCACATCCGTATGTTCCTCATGCGTGAAGGCGGTCTTGGAGAGGTCTTCTAAAAGCTGTTGTTCTATGCTTTGTGCCGCGAAGTTCCATTCTTCCTGGCTGATCTCGCCGTCTTTGTTCATGTCGAATTGGGCCATCAGCGCGCGGTCCTGTTTGGCCTTTTCAAGGCGCTCGGCCAGTTTGGTCCGGTGGTCCTGTAAAAATGTCTGGTTTTTCTGGGCGAAACCCAGAACGTAGACTCTTTCTTGGGGTTTGATGTGCCATTCCGTGAAACGCAGGCGCCGCTGAAAGCCAAAAAGGCCGCGCGATTTTAGGCCGGAGCGGGTCAGGAAATTTTCGATTTGAGAACTCATGCTTTCAGTCCGCAATTTTTGGTCGATGATCATTTCGGCTTTCGCTGGAGAGACCAGGACCCGACCTGTGTCGTCTTTGAGATAAAAGGGAGAGGCCGCACTGTCTCCTTTAGCGATGGTGTCCCAGTGGGAGTTCTTTCCGTTGGAGTGATATTCTTCGATCTTGTATTTGTAGTAAACGCAAGGAGAGTTGCTGAAGGGCGCGCTCAGGGCCTGATGGCAGTGTTCAGTCTGGCCGGCGAGCTCGACCTCTCCCATGGCCATGCCCCGGACCGTTGAAGTGGGGATATTCTCGATCATGCGCTTGCGCTTCAGTCGGCTGAACCCTGTGAAAAATCCCACAAATCCGCCAATGAGCATAAAAAGCCCCAGGACGGCAGGGTCATCCGAATCCGATGAATAATTGCTGTAGAGTAGGAGCATAGTTTTATTTTGAAATTCAAGTTATTATAAAAACCTTTTTAGTGAAATAAAAGTATTTTGATGATTTTATTTGTGTCTGGGTCTGTTTTTTTCCGGACATTATTTGACACCGTATTTTAAGTTTGGTATTCTATTTTATCTTATTATTCATATTAAAGGAGCATTTATGTCATCGGAGAAATCGGTTGATCAATCGTGGAAAGAAACCGCCAATCAGGAAAAACAGAAAACCGATCAAGCCTATCAGGAACACAATACAGACTATTCAGAATTTAATTTTATGACCTATATCACAAGCCTTTCGATGCAGGCGCTGATTTTTTTGGGAGTAATCGGAAACCCCATGAACGATAACCAGGTCGAGGTGAATTTGGACCAGGCCCGGCTTTTGATCGACACGTTGGCGATCCTGAAGGAAAAAACGAAGGGCAATCTCAATAAGGAAGAAGAAGGGCTTCTCAACGCTTCGGTCTATGAACTTCAATTAAAATACGTGGAATTGGCCGGCGCGACGAAGGAAGAAGGAAAGATCATTCATGGATCGTGAACTTCTTGAGATCCTGGCCTGTCCGGCTTGTCACGGCGCCATTGCCGAACAGGAAAAGTTTTTGCTTTGCAAGGGCTGTGGCCTTCGTTATCGCATAGAAGATGGAATAGCGGTCTTGCTGATTGAAGAGGCTCAAGCCGCGCAAAAAGGAGCATAAATCATGTCGAAAGTCTTGGTCATCCATGGCCCGAATTTGAACCTTTTGGGGCAGCGTGAGAAGGATATTTACGGGGACACAACCCTTGAGGATATTAACGCGTGCTTGAATGAAGTCGCGACAGACGCAGATCTTGAGATTGAAACGTTTCAGTCCAATCATGAAGGGGATATTGTGGATAAGATCGGCCAGGCCAAAAAGGAAGGATTTGCCGCGATCCTTATTAATCCCGCCGCCTACACGCACACAAGCGTTGCCATCCGTGACGCGGTCGCAGCGGTTGAGCTGCCGACCGTGGAGGTCCATTTGTCTAATATTCACGCGCGGGAAGAGTTCCGACATAAATCCTTGATCGCTCCGGTCGCTTATGGACAGATCAGCGGGTTTGGAGTGGATAGTTATGTTCTGGGGCTTGAGGCGATCATCGGGCTGATCGCTTAAGCGGCATTGCATTTTATCGTCTACTCGAGCATTCTCAAAAAAGAGGCTTTCTTAGCGCTCACGTCATGGCACATATCCGTATCCAAAAACTCCGTAAACAGCTCGTTTCACAAAAAATCGATGCCTATCTGTCGGTGCGGGATGAGGATATCCGCTATTTGACCGGATTTCCGGCGCATGAATCCTGGCTCTTGGTGGGCTTAGAAAAGGCAGCCTTTTTTACGGATCCCCGTTACAGTCAGGAGGCGCGACAGCATTTGAAAGGGGTCGCAGTCCGGGAATGCCGCGGGTCTTTACGTGAAGAACTGGCGCGTTATATGACCCGGCGCTCTCTGAAAACGATAGGGTTTGATGAGCGGCATTTCAGTGTTTTTTCTTTGAAACAGCTTAAAAGCACTCTGCCGGCAGGAACACGGCTGAAAGCCGTTAATGACGCGGTCCTGAGGCTCAGGCTTATTAAAGACCGGGAAGAGATTTCCGGGATCAAGGAATCGCTGGCTTTTAATATGAAAGCTTATCAGTATCTTAAAACGATGATACATCCCGGAATGAGGGAGAGGGATGTGTTTGCCAGGCTTTTGGAATTTATTTCCAAGAATCACATCAGGTTTGCCTTTGATCCGATCATTGCTTCAGGCCCGAATTCAGCCTTTCCGCACGCCCGTATTACTGACCGCCGTATTGAGCGTAAAGACCTTTTATTAATTGATATGGGGATGGAGAAGAATGGATATAAGTCTGACTTGACACGTATTTTCCTTTTCGCTAGAATATCCCCCTCTGTTGAAAAGGTTTACAAGGCGGTTGCCGAAGCCCAGCAAGCGGCGTTGGGGATGATACGGGATGGGATCGCGGTTGCGCAGGTGGATCAGGCCGCTCGAAAGTCTTTGAAAAAAAAGGGTTTAGATAAACAATTTATCCATTCATTGGGGCATGGCTTGGGGCTTGATATTCATGAGCCTCCGAGACTTTCCGTGAAGAGCTCTGAAGTGCTTAAATCCGGCATGGTCGTTACGGTCGAACCCGGGGTGTATCTGAAGGGCCGTTTCGGCATCCGCATTGAAGATATGGTGTTGGTGAAGGACCAGGGATGTGAGGTTTTGAGTCAGTCGTTGATTTCATCACATCCTTTTTTGTTGAAATGAACTTGTTTTAGGAGAGGGGTAAATGACGATCACGATCAATCAACTTTCAAATGGCCAGGGGCTGATCATTGACGGGGAGATCTATCTCGTTGTTGAGTATCAGCACGTTAAACCGGGCAAGGGCAGTGCGTTTGCCCGCGTCAGACTTCGGAATGTGAAAACGGACGCTGTTTTAGAGCGCACCTACAGGACCGCGGATAAGCTGGAAGATATTCTTCTGGAAGAGCACCGGATGCAGTTTCAATACCGCTCGGGAGACATGTTCCATTTTATGAATCTGGATAATTTTGAACAGATCGAGATCCCGGAATCGACAGTCGGCGATGCGGCGAAATTCTTGCTGGAGAACCTTGAGATCATCGGGCTTGTTTACGAGAATAAAACATTGAGGGTCGTTCTGCCCAATTTTATCGAAGCGGAGATCACTTACGCCGAGCCGGGCATCAAGGGCGACTCATCACGTTCCGGCACAAAACCGGTTCAGATCGAAACAGGCACCACGGTTCAGGTGCCGTTGTTTATTAACCAGGGGGATTGGATACGCATTGATACTCGAAACGGTCAATACGTTGAAAGGATTCAGAAATGAACTTGAAGGAAATCAAAGAGATCATTAAGTTGATGCAGGAAAACGAGCTTTCAGAGGTGGAAGTTGAGCATGAGGGCGGAAGGTTAAAGCTTAAAAAGTTCGGGAGCGATGTTCATATGACCCCGGTCTATCATCATGCTCCGGCAGCTCCGGCGGTGGCGCCCGCAGCTTCTTCTGCGTCGGAAGCGGCAGCTCCGGCGGCGAAACCGGTCAAAACGGTCGAGATCACCTCGCCCATGGTCGGGACCTTTTATCGGGCTCCTTCTCCTGAATCCCCGGCATATGTTGAGATCGGCCAGATCATTGAGGTCGGCCAGGTCGTTTGTATCGTTGAGGCCATGAAGCTGATGAATGAGATCAAAGCTGAGGCCCGCGGCAAGGTCGTGGAGATCCTGGTGAACAACGCGGAACCGGTCGAATTCGGCCAACCGCTTTTTTTGTTGGATCCGGCTTAAACAGGTAGTCGGCGAGGGGTAAGACGGGGGCTTCGCCAGCAGTGGGGAAGCCTTAAGAAATTTTGAAGAAAGAACCTTAAGATCGGTTAATATATGTTCTCAAAAATTTTGATTGCGAATCGAGGCGAGATCGCTCTGCGGGTCATCAGGGCCTGCCGGGAAATGGGGATCCAGACAGTGGCGGTGTTTTCGGAAGCGGACAGCAATTCATTGCATGTCCGTTTTGCTGATGAGGCGGTTTGTATCGGGCCAGCCAAAAGTTCGCAAAGTTATTTGAATATTCCAGCGATCATCGCGGCGGCGGAAATTACGGATGTTGAGGCGATCCATCCGGGTTACGGGTTTTTGGCGGAGAACGCGCATTTTGCCGAGATCTGTGAATCATGCCATATCCGTTTTATCGGGCCTTCACCGGAGGCGATCCGCCTTATGGGTGATAAGATCCAGGCCAGAGAGACGGTCCGGAAGGTCGGCGTTCCATTAACACCCGGTGGCAAGGGCGTGGTCGCTGATGAAAAAGAAGCGCTTAAGATCGCCAACAGCATCAAATATCCGGTCATCATCAAGGCCGCGGCCGGCGGAGGCGGTAAGGGCATGAGGGTGTGCCACAATGACATGACCCTGATGGGCGCTTTTGCCATGGCCCGCTCTGAGGCGGAAGCGAATTTCGGCAATCCGGATGTTTATATTGAAAAATATCTGACGGATCCTCGTCACATCGAATTCCAGATCCTGGCGGACAGCCACGGAAACGTGATCCATTTGGGAGAACGCGATTGCAGCATTCAGCGCCGCCATCAAAAGCTGATCGAAGAGGCGCCTTCGCCCGCGCTGACAAAATCCCTGCGAAAAAAAATGGGGGATGCCGCGGTCAAGGTGGCCAAGTCTGCCAATTATCAAGGGGTCGGGACGATCGAATTTCTGCTGGATTCGACCGGAGAGTTTTATTTCATGGAAATGAACACCCGTATCCAGGTCGAGCATCCGGTCACGGAAATGGTCACCGGTATCGACTTGATCAAAGAGCAGATCAAGGTCGCGGCGGGGGAGAAGTTGACCATTAAACAGGAAGATGTTCAGATCGCAGGCGCGGCTATTGAATGCCGTATCAATGCGGAAGACCCGGCCAATAATTTTATGCCGTGCCCCGGCAAGATCGAGGAGCTGAATATCCCCGGCGGCCGCGGCGTGCGGGTGGATTCGCACATTTATCCCGGTTATAAGATCAGCCCGTATTATGATTCGATGATCGCCAAGCTGATCGCTTATGGTAAGGACCGTAAAGAGGCGATCCGCGTGATGCGCAGAGCGCTGGATGAATTCTATGTGGCGCCGATCAAGACCACGATCGGCCTTCATTTGGATGTTTTGAACCATCCGATGTTCGTTAAAGGGGATTTCTCGACACATTTTCTTGAAAAGCATATGAAGAAGAATGAGGCGGAGGCATAATTATGAGTGAGATCAAGAATGTTGATTTGGGGTCCGTCAAGATCCATAAAAAGGTCATTGCGGATATCACGGCGAATGCCGTGGCTGAGATCAAAGGGGTCCATTTGGTCGCGCCGACGATGGCAGACGAACTTCTCAAGATGCTTGGCCTGAGAGTGCATCCTGCTATCACGGTCGATATTGAGAAGACGGGGCAGGTCTCGGTCGATGTGCGTGTCTGTGTGGAGTACGGCAAGCGTATTCCGGATATCGCGACCCAGGCTCAGGATGTGATCCGGCAGGCCATTGAACAGACGGTCGATATAGATTTAAAGGATGTTAATGTCAATATCCATGGGATAGAGAGGGGGGGGCAATGAAATTAATAGTCCGGTTAGGCGTGATGTTTTATTGTGTGGTGACCCTGCTGCTGGCATTTTTTCTGGTAATGATTGCCTTGCCGCTTATGTCGATCGAGGAAATGTCCGCGATCTTGGAAGCGATCAATCAAAGCGTGCAGGTCCGTTTGGTCCTTGGCCTGGTCGCATTGATCCTTGTTTTGAAGGCGTATACTTTCGCGAAGCTGATCTCCGGGGACCAGCAAAAGGGCAAGAACATCGCTTTTGATAATCCCGAAGGCCGTGTGTATGTTTCGTTGGTGGCTATTGAGGATCTTGTTCGTCGGGAACTCTCCTCTTTGGAGGAGGTCAAGGACGTGCGCGCATCGGTAATCGCCAAAAAAAGCGGCGACCTTTATATTCAATCGCGGGTTTCTCTTAATGGTGATATCAATATTCCTGAACTGACTTCGCGGCTGCAGACGATCATTAAATCCAAGATCCAGAACATGATCGGCTCTGAACTGGGAGTTGAGGTGGATGTCGATGTCGTCAAGATCGTTCCTCGCAACAAGGACAAGAAGGTCAAGGTCACGGAAGCTGCCAGTGAAACAAAGCCCAACGTTCCTTTTGAAGGATACCGGGCATAGGATGCCGGAAGATTGAAAGAAGCTAAACCCTTTTCCGAGAGGCTGGTTTTATAGATCTGATCTAACTATTTCTAAGGTGGCGCTTATGAAGAAGATTGGAATTCTCACAGGTGGGGCGGATTGTCCTGGATTGAACTCTGTGATCCGGGCGGTTGTTCGCAAAGGCATGCTGGAAGGCTATGTGGTGGCCGGCATCAAGAACGGCTGGGAGGGTTTGATCGAAAATGATATGAAGATCCTGGACCCGCGCATGACGTCCGGTATTCTTGACAAAGGCGGAACGATCTTAGGGACCAGCCGTATTGATCCTCTGGAAGACCCGAATAAAGTCGCAGCGATCGGAGAGAATTATAAACGCAGTGGCATCGATGCCTTGATAGCCGTGGGTGGTGAGAAGACCTTGACCATTGCCCAGTATTTGCATGAGAACGGATATATAAAGGTCGTGGGTGTTCCTAAATCGATCGATAACGCGCTTTCGGGGACAGAATACGCTTTTGGGTTTGATACCGCTGTTAATATTGCGACCGAATGCATCGACCGCCTGCACACGACAGCGGAAAGCCATCACCGCATCATTGTTATTGAGGTCATGGGCCAGCACACCGGATGGATCGCTCTGGAATCCGGCATCGCCGGAGGGGCGGATGTGATCTTGATCCCTGAGATCGAGTCTGATCTAGATGCGGTTTGTTTGGACCTCAACGCGAGACACCGCCGTGGCAAAACATTCAGTATCGTTGTGGTCGCGGAAGGGGCGCGCATCAAAGGTTTTTCTCCTCAAGAGATCGCTAAGCGGATCAGCCATTACCGTTTCGGGGGCATTGGTGAGTTCGTGGCCGAAGAGATCGAAAAGAAGACCGGTTATGAAACACGCGTGAGCGTTCTGGGTCATATCCAACGGGGTGGTGCTCCAACAGCCTATGACCGGATCATCGGAACCCAGTTCGGCATTAAGGCCGTGGATCTTGTCAAAGAACAGAGATTCGGACAGATGGTGAGTTTGAAGAACAATAAGCTCGGCTCTGTAGACATTGAAAAAGCGATCAAAAAGCGTAAAACGATCGACATGGACCTGTTCGAAATCGCTTCGGTCTTTTTTGCCCATTAAGAGGAACCGTTATGGACCAGCGCATAAAAAGCATCGTTTTGGAAAGTATTCGGGTCAAAGAAGAGGCCTTTCGGCAGAATATGGAAAAGATCCAGTCCGCGGTCGAGATGATCACGGACTGCTTCAAGAATGGGCGCAAACTGCTGATCTGCGGTAACGGCGGTTCTGCCGCTGACAGTCAGCATATTGCCGCGGAATTCGTGGGCCGTTTTCAGAAGGAACGCAAGGCTCTGGCGGCGGTCTCGCTTACGACCGATACGTCTATTTTGACATGCCTTTCAAATGATTATCAATTTGATTGCGTTTTTTCCCGTCAAGTCGAAGCCCTTGGAGAGCGCGGGGACGTGTTTTTAGGGTTGTCCACCAGTGGGAATTCAAAAAATGTGGTTCAGGCTGCCCGTGCCGCCCGCTCAAAAGGAATGCGAACGATCGCGATGACCGGTGAAGGGGGCGGGCTTTTGGCTGAGGCGGTTGAGCTGTGTTTGGCCGTTCCATCGAAGGTCACGGCTAGGATCCAGGAGTCCCACAGCACCATCGCGCACGTGATCTGTGAACTGGTTGAAGAACAATTTTCCTAAGATGATGAATTCCAATAAAAAAATCGTCAGCCTTGCCTCGCTCAAGCGAAAACTTTCCGCTCTTCGCAAACAGAAGCGGACGATCGCCTTCACCAACGGATGTTTTGATATTTTACATTATGGACATGTGAGTTATTTGCAGAAGGCCAGGGCCAAGGATCGAGTTCTGGTTGTCGGATTAAACAGCGATTCATCTGTGCGAAAGATCAAAGGCCCGCAAAGGCCCGTTAACAGTGAGTTGAACCGGGCTGGCGTCCTGGCAG
Source organism: Candidatus Omnitrophota bacterium (assembly GCA_022711395.1). Taxonomy (GTDB): domain Bacteria; phylum Omnitrophota; class Gorgyraeia; order Zapsychrales; family JANLHA01; genus JAKLFA01. The sequence goes on from JAKLFA010000001.1 coordinate 256,476, forward strand.
GTTTGGAGTGCGTGGATTTTGTGACGATCTTCAATGAAGAAACACCCTATGAACTGATCCGGGCCGTGAGGCCGGATATTTTGATCAAAGGGGCAGATTGGAAGGGAAAGGCGGTCGCCGGTTCGGATCTGGTCAGCCGGGTGGAGTTGATCGAGTACGTCCCCAACCTTTCAACAACCAGCATCATTGGCAAGATCAAGAAAAGTGGCCAAGCAAGTTGATCAAAAAATCTTTCGTGTTTTGGACGCCAACTTCAATAGGGCCAAGGAAGGCTTGAGGGTTTGCGAGGATATTTGCCGTTTTATCCAGGAGCAGCCGTCCTGGACGCGATCCTTGAGGCAGATCCGGCATGGGCTGACGGATATTCAGTGCTCTTTGAGCCGTAAAGTCCTGCTGGGCAATCGGGATATTGTCGGGGATGTCGGTAAAGGTTCTTTAGAGGCAGAATTTTCCCGCAGGAACGTGAGGGATATTTTTTATGCGAACATCCAACGCGTGAAAGAATCCATCCGTGTCCTTGAGGAATTCATGAAATTGGTGGATAAAAAGAAGGCGCAAGTCTTGAAGTCCTCCCGGTATAAGATTTACGATTTTGAACGCAAGTCCTGTGAAAAGTTTTCGTTTTGAAAGTGTGATTTTTCTGATATAATTTTGTGCTTAAATATGGAAAATAAGATAGATATGTTGCGCCGGGCAAAGGTTTATGTGGTTCTGGACCGCTCGGTGGTGGATTATACAAGGCTGTTTGATCTTTTAGGAATTTGTGTTGATGCCGGAGCAGATGTTGTTCAGCTGCGTGACAAAAGCGGATCGGCAAAAGAGATTCTGTCATTTGCGCGCGACGCGTTGAAACTGACGCGCGGGAAACTGCTGTTCATTGTCAATGATCGACTGGATATCGCCTTGGCCGCGGGTTGTGACGGGGTTCATTTGGGCCAGGAGGACCTTCCGATTGAGGAGGCTCGCAGGATAGCGGGATCCGGTCTGATGATCGGCGTTTCATGCCAGACTTTAGAACATCTTCAGGAGGCAGAGAGCGCCGGGGCGGACTATGTCGGTTTTGGGTCCGTCTTTAAAACATTGACTAAGCCCCAACGCAGTCCCATGCCGCTGGATGTTCTCAAATCTGCATGGGTTCAATCACACATTCCGATGTTCCCGATCGGAGGAATCACGCTGGACAACATAAGCCAGTTGCTGGCGCTGGGTATGAACCGGGTCGCTTTGACGCGGGGGATCTGTTTGGCGTCAGATCCCGCTTTTGTGATCCGGGAATTAAAAATGAGATTGTCAAACATTGCGGTTTGAGATCACGAGTGTTCACGTTGAAGAATTTTCACGATAGAAGTCGCGATTTAGGCGAGGGTAATTCAGTGGTAGAATTCCAGCTTCCCAAGCTGGCTACGCGGGTTCGATTCCCGTCCCTCGCTCCATTTTTATGCGGAACGCGTTCTCTGAAAAAGGTATTGATGGCGGTGGTTTTGCTGATGGGTGGGGCCTTATCCGGATGCGCCCCGGTGATCTATGATCCAGGCGAATATTACGGGTATAAACCACAAGGGATCTATCATACCGTCGAAAAGGACCAGACGCTCTGGCAGATCGCGCAGGCTTACCAGGTTGGGCTTGATGAGATCGTAAGGGTCAACCAGATCGCTAATGTGGCCAATATCAAAGTTGGCCAAAAGATCCTTATTCCCAGGGCTCAACAGCCGCTCAATATTCCCGTGCAGGATATTGATCCTGACCGTTTGAAATTCGCGTGGCCGGTCGAAGGAGAAGTTGTTGGATTTTTTAATGGAAAGAGGGCCTATTTTAACAAAGGCATCAAGATCCAGGCCCCGGGGAGAAGCTCGGTGAGGGCCGCGCGCTCCGGTAAGGTCGTTTTGGCGGACTATTTGACAGGCTACGGACAGGTTGTGATCGTGGATCATCAGGACGGTTTTATGACGGTTTACGCGCGCACAGCGAATCGCACGGTGAAGCTGAATGATCATATTTCAAAAGGTGATAAATTGGCGGAGATCGCGGATGCTGCCGGAAAAGCATTTTTGTATTTTGAGGTTCGCAAAGATGGCATCGCTGATAATCCCTTGTATTATTTGCCCAAATGACAGAGGCAGGTTTTATGGTTATGATGGGGTTGGATAAATTTTACGGTCGCAAAGACATCTTAGAGCTCCTTAAAAAAAGGGTCTTGGATTTTAAGGATGGGTATCGTCAGAACATCGCACTTTTGGGTGAGCGGTATATTGGAAAGACCAGTGTCCTTCATAAATTTCTTGAAAGTATTGAACTGCGTAGCGTCATTCCGGTTTACGTCGACCTCGAGAACCGAGAACTCGGGCAATTCTGTGAAAGAATTTCGTCATCCTTGCTGTACCAATTTTTAAGATCCCGTGGGCAATCCTGCCATGAGGATTTGAAGCTCTTGCTCGAGAGCGCACAGGATACACTTCCGTTAACGGTCAAGAGCATACGTCGCATCCAGGCGCACTTAGCGCATGGGCGTCAGGCGGATGCTTATCGCGAGGTTATCGCGCTTCCTCAGATATTTTCCTCTGAAACAGGTCTTTTTTGTGTGTTGATCCTGGATGAGTTCCAAGCTTTGGATGATTGGGACATCCCGGACGTTTTTCGTGACCTTGGCAAGACGATCATGACACAGAAACAATGTTTATATATCGTGTCCTCATCGTTGCCGAGCACGGCCGAGACGATCCTTTCAGAAAAACTTTCTTTGCTATTCGGGAATTTTGAGGTCCGCTGGGTGGAGCCATTTTCGATCCGGACCTGTCAGGAGTTCATTGTCGCGCATCTGCAGGGTGTTCAGATCAGTGATTCGTTGCGGGATTTTTTGATCGACTTTACAGGGAGGAGACCTCTTTATTTGAAACTTTTGTGTCATGAGCTGCGCACATATTGCAGCCTTCATGGCCAAAGCGAGGTCTTTGTCCCGGTCCTGACAGAGGCGGTCAAAAGCGTTCTGTTCAACCCTTGGGGAGTTTTGAGCCGCCACTTCGATCTTTTTATGGACGCATTGTGTTTTAAAGGCAATGTCCTGAACGCCCGCATCCTTCTGGTGTTGTCCAATGGAAAGCAGAAATTGAAGGATATCACACATCTGATGAACGTGAAGCAGTCTTTGATCTCTCCGAGGATCAGCCGCCTTATCGAGGGGGGGCATGTGGTCAAGAATGGAAAATTCTTTTACATTGATGATCGCCTGTTCCGATATTGGCTGAAATTCGTCTTTCAAAAGCGTCAGCAGGCCATCGAGTATGGTCTTGAGCGTCAGATGCAGGATTTTGAAAAAGAATTCGTTGCGATCGTTGAACATTTTCAGATCACGAATCAAAAGGATGTCCAGGCGCGCATCATTGAGCTTTTTAACTGTTTTGATGATGAGGCCGTGCAGATGAACGGCCGTCGCTATAAGCTGCCTGTTTTTCAAAGGCTGTCATCCATTAAGCGGCTGGATGGGGCGGCGGACCCATTCGCTTTCATTGAGGCCAGGACGTCATCCGGGAACTGGTGTGTGGTCTTGACCCGCCGCTCGGTCCAGGAGCAGGAAATAGCGAATATCGCTGCCCATTTAAAGAAACGCAATCAGAAGCTTGAGCGCTGCGTTCTGATCGCCCTGGAAGACCTGGATGAGAACGTCCGTGTCCGGGCTCTTCAGGAACGCATGTGGATCTGGAACGAGAACGAATTGAACACGCTGTTGAATATTTACGATCAATCATATATTGTTTAAGGGTTTGAACATGAAGATCGGTGTAGTCGCGGACACGCATTCAAAAAAGCTCCCCCCGCAGTTGATCAAGGATTTCAAATCGGTGGATCTTATTATTCATGCCGGTGATATTTGTGATGAATCAGGATTAAAACAGCTCCAGATCCTTGCCGAGGTCAAGGGTGTTTGCGGTAACATGGATGATCAGAAGCTCGGCGCGATGTTCCCGGAGCGCTGTATCCTGACATGTGAGGATTGTCGCATCGGGGTTGTGCACGGGCAGGGGCCCAAAGGGCAGGTGCTCAAGTTCGTGCAGGAAACGTTCCGGAAAGAGAAGGTCGACGTGGTAGTCTTCGGGCACACGCACACGCCGTGTCAGGAGACGGTCGGATCGGTCCTGTATTTCAATCCGGGCAGCCCGACGGACGATATATTCGCCCCGTACCGGTCTTACGGGATCCTGGAGATCTCTGGAAAAGACGTCCGGGCAAGGATCATAAAGGTGGACCATCATGGATAAATTATGGGCTCCGTGGAGAAGCCAGTATCTGACAGCGATCACCGACAAAAAAAGCAAGACGAAAAAGTGCCTTTTTTGCCGGATAGCGGAGGAGCAGGATGACCGCAAGAACGCCATTTTTGTTCGGCGGGAACACTGTTACGCGGTGTTGAATATTTTTCCATACAATAACGGACATTCCTTGGTGGTTCCGTATCGTCATGTTTCCGATCTTTCCCGGTTGAACGAAGAGGAAAAGTTGGAGTTTTTCGCTTTGATCGATCATGTGAAGGGTTTGATGGTCCGAGAGCTGAATCCTGATGGCTTTAACATTGGAATGAACATTGGTAAGGCGGCTGGAGCGGGCGTTCCGGACCACATTCACATGCATATTGTTCCCAGATGGCTGGGAGATGTGAATTTTATGCCCGTGATCAGTGAGACAAAAGTGATCTCACAATCTTTGAACGAGCTATATAAACGGCTATCAGCCGCTCACAAGGCTGCAGAAAATAAGAAGAAGACCTGAGATGCTCACCCGAGAAGATTTTGAACGTCTTGAAGAACAGAATTTAGCGGCTTACGCCATGCGCAGCAGCCGCACGCTGGGGCGCGATCACGCGGAGGGAGCACATCCGTTTCGGACCTGCTATCAGCGCGACCGTGACCGGATTATTCATTCGGCGGCGTTCCGGCGTTTGGAATACAAGACTCAGGTCTTTGTGATCTTTGAAGGGGATTATTACAGGACCCGCTTGACGCACACTCTTGAAGTGGCGCAGATCGGCCGTTCGATCGGAAGGACCCTGAGGCTGAATGAGGATCTGATCGAGGCGATCGCCTTGGCACATGACTTGGGCCATCCGCCGTTCGGTCACGCTGGAGAAGAGGCGCTGGATAAGATCATGAAAGATGGAGGGGCGCTGGGGTTCAATCATAATCTGAGAAGTTTTGAGATCGTCACGCGTTTTGAAAAGCGTTATCCTGATTTTGACGGGTTGAATTTGACCCGGGAAGTGCTCATCGGGATATTAAAGCATCAGACAAATTATGACGAGGCTGGGTTTTTGGAGAAATACAGGGACGAGAGCCCGACACTTGAGGCGCAGGTGGTGGATTGCGCGGACTCTTTGGCGTATCTGAACCATGATGTGGATGATGGGCTGAAGTCAGAATGCATTTCGGTGGAAGATCTCATGGCCAGCGAACTTTGGAAAAGGGCGATCGATCATTTGGGGGACGCGGTGCAGGTCAATGACCTGGAGATGCTGCGTTATCAGGTCGTGAAGGCCTTGATCGACATGCAGGTCCGTGACTTGATCGAGCATACCGATGCCCGGTTGCGTGAATTGGATTTTAAAAATGTCGAGCAGGTGAAAAGTTATAAGGGCGAGGTCGTCGGTTTCAGCCGGGACATGAAGGCCCTGCGGGATGAACTGCAGGATTTGTTGAACCGCAAGCTCTATCATCATTACCGCGTTTTACGGATGACAACAAAAGCCAAGCGGGTCTTGAATGATCTTTTTCAGGTATATATCCATGAGCCGTTCCAATTGCCCCCGGAATTGTTTCCCCGTGACCGGGAATGCGAGGATATCGAGAAATATGAGATCATTTGTAATCACATCGCGGGAATGACGGACCGCGCGGCCTTAGATGAACATAAACGGTTTTTTAACGCGTATACAAAAGTTTAAGCCCTTTGTTCGCAAACAAGGGGAGATCAACAGGCATGATCAACATCACAGCGTCTCAAAAATATCATAAAGTCCTTTCCGCCGTTCATATGGTCTATCGGCTCGTTAATTCCACGTTCAACGTCAAAGAGCTTTCGTTGCGGTTGACTAGGCTATTGTGCCAGTTCATTAAGGCTCACTCCGCCCGTGTGTTCATCCTGGACCCTGACAAAAAGAAAGTGGTCATGGTCGCCATCTTCAACAATAAGATCAATATTTTATGGGAAAAGAAAAGTGAGATCGCGCAGATCTCTAAAAAAGAGTTGCGCGTGACCGAGGGCTACTCGATCTTTGAGCCGCGTTTGATCGGGCTGCCTCTTGTCGCGGATGATATCGTCGGAGCTATTTTTGTCAAGCGAACGTCCTCATCTCCTGCTTTTACGGAATTTGACCAGGAGCTTTTGGCGGTCATCGGTGAGCAGGCCGTCACGGCCTTAAGGTATTTACAGCTTTCCGGCCAGCAGCAGCAAACGATCCTCAGCAGCATCAGGTTGATCGGCACACTTCTTCAAAAACAGGGTCCGCTGGCGTTCAAGCACGCTCCGGTGTATTTCAGTATCGCCAATGCCCTGGCAGAGCAGATGCATATGAGCCAAAAAGGGATCGAGAATCTGTATTATGCCAGTGTCCTGCAAGGGGCGGGGGCTTTGGATATTCCATATGATGTTCTTTCAAAGAAAAGCCAATTGACGCCGGAAGAGTTTAAGGTCATTCGTGATATGCCCTCCAGAAGCGCTGAGTTGATCCGTCCGGTCGAGTTTTTGAAACCGGTCCTGCCGATCATTTTGTACCATCATGAAAAATATGACGGGACGGGATATCCTTCGGGCCTGAAAAAAGAACAGATCCCCTTAGGAGCCCGGATCATGGCGGTGGTGGACGCTTTTGAGGCAATGATCCAGGGCCGCCCATACCGGAAAAGATTGTCTGTCGAAGAAGCGGTAGAGGAGCTAAAACAGAACAGCGGTACCCAGTTCGATCCCAAGATCGTGGATGCTTTTTGCAGCCTTTATAAGGACCGCCGGTTTAGAAATTTTCTTTCTCAAATGCGAAAGGGTTGATTGAAGAATGTTCCATAAACAATCACAGTTTGAACTTTTTCCGGGGGCTCCCGGGGCGTCCCCGGAAAAGGAAAAGTCCCAATTTTCTTTCCACGCATTGGCGCTCACCTTTGAAAATATGGTGGTCGCATCGGTAGTTTTTGTGATGCTGTTGATCATCGCGTTTGCTTTTGGGGTCGAAAAAGGCAAGCAGCTGCAGATCGCCAAGGCCCAAGTTGTGGAAGTAGAAGCCCAAACAGCTGCGGTAAACTCGCAACCATTTGAAAATAAACAAATTGTAGACAGCGTGGCCCTGCCTGCTGTAGGAGGTTCTTTGGATGCTTCCCCCAAGACTGGTTTACAGGCCGTTCAAGTTCAGCCTGAAATTGTTGAAAAGGAGGCTGTTGATGAGAAAAGTGTTGACAAAACCGCTTCTTTAGACAAAATACATACTATTCAAGTTGCATCATTTAAGCAGCAAGAACGGGCGGACCGCGAAGCGGGAACGCTGAATCAGAAAAAATTTGATGCATTTGTGGTCAAGAAGGGGACACATTATATCGTCTGTGTCGGTAAATACAATGAGCGTTCCCAGGCCACCGGGATGTTAAAAAATTTGCGTAAAACGTATAAGGATTGTTTAATAAGGAGTTTGTAGAGATGTCATTACACCCATCATTGAAAGTTGATTCGGCCGGGGCACAGCAAAGAACGGTTCTCACACGGATCGAGCGCATCAAGGACTTGATCAAGAAAGGGGCCTGGAAAGAAGAGCAAGAAGTATTGTCTTTGCCGAAAACAAAGATCTTGAAAGTAAAAGCCAAACGTTCAAAGGCAGCAAAAGAAGAAGGCGCTGCAGCAGCGCCTGCGGCGGCTGCTCCTGCGAAGGATGCCGCCAAGAAGCCGGCTAAATAACACGCTATTTAATTATGAATAGACACGCTCTTATTGGTATCGTCAGTCTCATTGTTCTGGCAATTTTATCAGTAAGTGCCAACGCGCAATCTCCCGCCGAGGAAACTTTTCCATTCGTTGGCGTTGTGAATGTTAAAAACGCCAATATCCGTGCCGGCCAGGCAAAAAGTTTTGAGTCGATCGCACAGGTCAAACAAGGGGAGGAGCTTACGGTCATAAACCGCAGCTTCAGTTGGTATGAGGTCCGTCTGCCGCAGACGGTTTCCTGTTACGTCCATGCCGATTTTGTGAAATATCTTCGTGATGATATCGGGGAGATTTCAGGGAAACGTGTGAATGTCCGCGCGCAGGCCAAGACCGGTTCCGCGGTCTTGGGCCAAGTATCCGCTCCGGCAAAAGTGAAGATCCTGGGACGGGAGGCGGAGGGGTGGTATCGCATTGAGCCGGTATCAGGCGTTTCCGGATGGATCCAGGCGGATTTGGTGGATTTTCGTTCCTTGAATGTTCCTTCAGAGGCGGTCGTGGAGCTTCCCAGTCAGAATATTTATGAAAAAAAACGGCAGCAAGAGGCTGAGGCCGTCGAAAAACAGCAGGAACAACTGCAGGATTTCGAAAAGAAAAAACAAGAGGCTTTGACCGTCAAGGGAACGATCAGGGCCCTTGAGCCGGTTTTAAATGACAATGTCCGCCATAGGCTTGATGCCGATGGAGGACAGACCTTTTACCTTCAGGGTTACCGCAGCGTGCTGGATGGATTTTTGAACCTGCGCGTTCAGATCCAGGGCATGCCCCAGTCAGAAGTCCAGGCTGATCAGCCGATTCTTTTGGTGACACAAGTCCAACTTGTATTATAATTGAAAACACATTCGCCGTTGTTCCTCTACAAGGATCATGATGTTGGAACATATTCTTTTTTTTTCAATTGCAGTGTTGTCGATCGTTTTCCATGAGGTCGCTCATGGGCTGGTCGCTTTCTGGCTGGGGGACTCAACGGCCAAGGACGCCGGCCGTTTGACAGTAAATCCTTTGAAACATGTTGATCTCGTCGGAACGATTTTGGTCCCTCTGGCGCTTCGCCTGATGGGGATTTCCCCGCTCGGCTGGGCTAAGCCAGTGCCCGTAAATTTCCATAATCTTAGGCGGCCTAAACGCGACATGATTTTTGTGGCGGCGGCCGGTCCCGGGATCAACATCCTGCTGGCAGTTCTGTCGGCGATCATGATCAATGGACTCGTTGGCCAGCGTTTCGTTCAAGAAGCTCTTTCGTATGCCGTCGGCATCAATCTGGTCCTGGCCATCTTTAACGCGTTGCCTATTCCACCGCTGGATGGCTCGAAGATCATCATGGGAATGATGCCCAATCAGTTGGCTTATCATTATGCAAAATGGGAACGTTTTGGTATCATTATTGTGCTGATCCTTTTGAACGTCGGTCTGTTTGAGGTGATCATTGCGATCGCCGCGGTCTTGGCGCGGTGGATGGGTATTAATCTTATTTAAAAGAAAGGCGTGCGCATGCTTCCTCTTCGCGTTGACGTCAGTCGAGAAACGATCACATATCCTATTGAGATCAAGAGCGGACATTTGAAAAACATCGGAAGCTTCCTGCAGAAGTTGAAGATCGGCACTCACGCTGTGGTCGTGACCAATCCGATCGTGCGTAAGCACCACGGCAATACCCTTCTTTCCAGTCTTAGAGAAGCGGGTTTTGAAGTGGAGGTCTTGGAAGTGCCCAGCGGGGAGGAAAGCAAATCCGCGGTGGTCGCCTTTGAGCTGATCGCCAAGATCGCTGAGCATCATGCCGGAAAGGATGTTTTTATTGTCGCGTTTGGCGGAGGGGTTGTGGGGGACCTGGCCGGATATGTGGCCTCCGCTTATCGTCGGGGGATTCCATATATTCAGGTCCCGACCACGTTTTTGGCGCAGATCGATTCTGCCATTGGCGGCAAAGTGGCCGTTGACCTTCCTTTTGGAAAGAATCTGGTGGGGGCTTTTTATCATCCCAAGGTCGTCTACAGTGATATCACGACCTTGTTGACGCTGGACAAACGCCAGATCCGTAACGGTCTGGCGGAAGCTGTCAAATATGGTGTGATCTGTGATAAGAATGTTTTTTTCTTTATTGAGTCCAATGTTGAGGCGTTATTGGGATGCAATGAAAAAGTCCTCACGGAGATCGTCTATCAATGCAGCCGTATCAAATCCAATATTGTCAGCCGTGATGAACGGGAGGAAAAGGGCTTAAGGGTCATCCTGAATTTTGGTCATACGGTCGGCCATGCCATTGAAGCGGCTTGTGATTATCAGGAATATCACCACGGGGAGGCGATCGCCCTGGGGATGCGGATCGTGGCGGAGATCTCTCTGCAGATGCGGCTGGCGAAAGAGGATGATGTGAACCGTCTTAATCATCTTTTAAGCCGTGTCGGTCTTCCCGAAAGGATCGAAGGTCCGAGGCTGCCGGAAATCTTAAATCGCATGCGCCATGATAAGAAGTTCAAATCAGGCAATAACCGATTTGTGCTTATGACAGGCTTGGGAAGCGTCAAGGTGAGAGAAGGAATCGATCCTCAGATCATTCAATCCGCCATCGAAAAATATTCTGGTAACAGCTGAAGTTGAGCCGGTCCGTCAGGAGCGGCTTTTCAAAACACAAGGGACTCCCGCCCAAAAGTCCTGTTGGGATCTACTTTTTGATGTAAATGATCCGTTCCATTCCGTTTTCCGAAAAAACGATCTTATCGTTGGATATCGAAACGATCTCAGCATTGAGGACCTTGTCGCCGGCCTCATAAATATTCCCGTTGATCAGTGCCAAAGTCCGCCCGTCCAAAGAGATGGTCCCGCTGATCTGAAGATCGGAGAGTCTTGTAGGAAGAGGCTGTGATTTATCTTTGGGCATTTTTACGGGATAAGCGGAGTTCGGCTGATCAGCTTTTTTAAAAGTCGGAAAAGAGATTTTGAATTTCGGCATATGGAAACGGTCCAGCAGTCCGTAATATTTCGCTGCAATAAAGCAGGCTGCGATAAGGACCGTCAAGAACACGAGCTGGCCCAAAATCGTTGAGATGGTCTTTTGGGTCTTTGAACTTTTCGCTTGTGGAGGTTTAAACTGCGCTGCTGTTGGAGCTGGCTTTACGGGCTGTCCGGTCACAGGATTGATCTGGGGCTTGGAAGGCTCAGGATCAGGATTATTGTTTTGGATCTTTTTTAAGGCATCATGGATCGTGCTCATCCGTAAACTCCTCAAGTTAAACGTTGATCGCTTCTTTGGCGCATTTGCAGACCATAGGCTGGTCAATAAGGCGGGTCTCTTGTACAAACCCGTTCAAAAGGGCCCGGTCGCATAAAATGTTGATGAGGCGCGGCGTGCCGTGTGAAAAATGAAAGATGGCGTCAACCGCTTCGTTGGAAAATTGGACTCCCGGGTGGCTGTTGGGATCTTTTCGGGCGATATGGATGCGATGGTCGATATACTGTTGCAGTTCCTCTTTTTTTAGAGGGAGGATGTGATAGCGCACGGAAATCCGCTGGTTCAGTTGGCGTAACGAATCGAGCCTGAGTTTGTCCAGCAGCTCCGGTTGTCCAACGAGGATGATCTGCAGAAGTTTTGTTTTTTCTGTTTCCAGGTTCGATAACAGGCGGATTTGTTCGAGCTGCCTGATCTTGAGGTTTTGGGCCTCATCAATAATAACAACGACGGTGTTCCCTTCCAGCGCCTGGTCGATCAAATATTGGTTCAAGGCTTCGATCAGCTGGAGTTTGTTGCGGAAATTGCCCTCGATCCCTAAGTCTTTGACGATCAGTTGCAAAAGCTGGATTTCCGAAAAATAGGGGTTGAGGATCAGGGCGGATTTAATATTTTTGTCCAGACGGTTCAGAAGGGTTCGGCATAAGGTGGTTTTGCCGGTGCCGATTTCTCCGGTGATGGCCAAGATCCCTTTGCGCTGCCGGATCCCGAAGATCAGATGTGAGAACGCTTCTTCATGGTTCGCGCTTGGGAAAAAGAACTCCGGATCAGATGTGACGTTAAAAGGACTTTCTTTAAAGCCGTAGAAATCATTATACATGGTTGGATTATAACATTTTGTGGCTTTTGGGCAAAGCAAAATATGGTTCTTGCGCCCAAAAAAACATTGTTAAGCCATAAGAATGTGCTATAATTCACCCTAATGATTCAAGGCGCAAACTGCGGAGTGGACGTGCAGGAACAAAGACGTTATAAACGTGTTGTTTTTCGTGAACCTTATCAGTTGGCCACGCGTAAAGGGGAGTTATTAGGGGCAAGCCTAACCTTTGATCTGAGCGCTGGCGGGATTCGTTTGCGGACTGATGAATTTCTGCCGGTTGGCAGCCTGGTTTCCATCCAATTTTCCTGTTGCAATAATCAGCTTTTGACTATTCAAGGGAAGGTGGCGTGGGTTCAAAAGGTTCCTCATGCGGATTCTTATCAAGCGGGTTTGCAATTTGATGAAAATGAAGAAAATCTCTTTTTTTTATCAGAGATTCGTAAATTCGTGAAAAAAGGTTAAGTTTTTGTAAATTGGAAAGGAGTTTGAAGCGGTATGGCGGTTCAACTAAGTGAAGAAATGAGAAAATGCGGGGCTTGCGGAAAGAACGTCAAGCGCGCAAAACGTTTTTATCGGAATGGCCGATATTATTGCAATGAGAATTGCTGGCGTAAAAAAGCAGCCGAGAAAAAAGGCGGCGATGCGGAGCAGGCGGCGTCATAATTGCGTTAGTGAATAAACAGCGACCTTAAGAAGGCGGTGTGTTTATGACTCAATCCAAGGGAAATTTTGAAGAGCGACGAAAATTTCCAAGGCTAAGCGGAAATATCCCGGTCAAGATCTGTGGGGACGAGTTTGACGCAGTCACTGAAACCCAGAACGTGAGCCGTGCGGGAGCTTTTTGCCGGGTTGAAGATTATATTGAACCGATGACGAAACTCAAGGTCCAATTGCTCTTATCTGTCCGTAAAGGCAAAAGATTGCAGACAAAGAAGGTCGCTTGCGATGGGGTCGTTGTGCGTTCCGAACCTGTCGGTAAGGACCAAAAAGGATATTATGTGGCGATCTTTTTCAACGACATCAATGAGAAAGATGCCGACGCCATTTCGGATTTTATACAAATGGGCATGGCAAAAGATCAAAAAGAGAACGAATGATCGAGGGTTTACCCATGGAAAGTGTTTTGACATTAACACCAGCTCAGCAAATATTGATCGTTGCTGTTCAGTTGTGGCTGGTTGTGTTTTTCCCTTTGCTTATTTTGCGGAAATTAAATCATATCAGCAATCTTTTGGAGATACAGGTTTATCAGGATGAGGAGGAGGAATCTTCTTCTGAGCTGTAAACGGCGTGTCTCCAAGCCAATCACCTGTTGGGTTCTTCATGCGACAGATTAAGGTTTTATATCAGGACGAGCATTGCGCGGTTTTTGATAAGCCATCCGGATTGATCGTTACGCCTGCCCCTCATCAGGATCAAAAGACCCTGACCGATATTGTCAACGACCAGTATGCTTCTGAAGGTTCCACGCGGCTTCATCCCTGTCATCGGCTGGACAAAGAGACGTCGGGCGTCATCATTTATGCCTGGGGAAAACAGAACCAGCAGCGGATCATGTCGTTGTTCCATGAAGATAAGGTTTCCAAAAAATATATCGCTTTGGTCAGAGGGCGGGTCAAGGAGCGGGAAGGCACGCTGCGTTCAAAAATACAGGACACCTATCAGCGTCAGTATGCCGGCAGGAGCTCCGGAAAGATGGCGGTCACGCGTTTTCGGGTCCTGAAATATTGCAATGGGTTCACGCTGATCGAGGCCAGGCCGCAAACCGGCCGGACCCATCAGATCCGGATCCATTTCGCCCGGATGGGAAACCCGATCCTCGGCGAGCGGATCTACGCGTTCCGCAAAGATTTCGATGTTCGTTTTAAACGGCTGGCCCTTCACTGCTGTCAAATGTCATGGCCGGACATAAAGACTGGAAAGAACATTGTCGTGGAGGCTGAATGGCCTTCAGATATAAAAAAAATGTTGGGGCGAAAGGAGTGAGCATGCGCCGAACGATTCTTTTATCGCTGCTTTTGACGGTTTTTTGCGTAGGGTGCGCCAGCATCCAGATCCCCGGCTATTTGCAGGATAAAAAACCTTCTGTCAGGCAGTTCTATGGCGGGTTTGAACGCACGTCCCAGGCGGTGCGCCGTGCTTTAGCTGAATTAGGGTGGGAGGTCGAAGATGAGGTCTTGCCCGAAGTTTACGAAGTCTCTCCGAGGCAGGGGGTCCAACAGGAGGTCCTGATGATCTCCGTGATCCGTCAGACCTCGTTCTTTATCGGAACGCGTTATGCGCGCATGAACGTTTATATTCGTTCCAATGGAGAGGTCTCCGAAGTGGAATTGCGTTATATGAAGGTCAGCACACTGTTCTTTTCCAAAAAGCGCAGTTATGGTGATGAAAATTTTTCCAGGAGATTTTTTGAGCTGATCGAGCGGAATTTTTGATGATCTGAAAATAACCGATCTTAGACAGATCGTGGATCTTGATCATGGACCATTTTGAACTCGTTAGTCCGTTTCAGCCGGTTGTCGACCAATCCAGGGCCGTCGAGGAACTGGTAAAAGGGGCCAGGTCTGGAGTCCCCGCCCAGACGCTTTTGGGTGTCACGGGAAGCGGCAAGACCTTTACGTTAGCGAACCTGATCGAACAGGTCAACCGTCCGACCCTGATGATCTCCCATAATAAAACACTGGCAGCCCAGCTTTACAGCGAGTTTAAGCATTTCTTCCCGCACAATGCCGTGGAATATTTTGTTTCGTATTATGATTATTATCAGCCTGAGGCCTACATTCCTCAAACGGATATGTATATTGAAAAGGATGCTTCGATCAATGACCGCTTGGACCGTTTAAGGCTGGCGGCAACGACGTCGCTAATGTCCCGGAGGGATGTTCTGATCGTGGCCAGTGTCTCCTGTATTTATAATCTGGGATCGCCGCAGGATTATGAATCCTGCTTGGTCTTTATTGAACGTGGAAGCGCATGGGACCGGGACCGGATGATACGGGCTTTGATCGATATTCAATATGAGCGCAATGATTATGAGTTCAGCAGGGGGAAGATCCGTGTGCGCGGAGATGTGGTGGAGATCTTTCCGTCTTACCGGCAGGACGCGTTGCGGATCGAATTTTTTGGGGATGAGATCGACGCGATCAGCCAGATCGATCCTGTTTCAGGGGATGTCATTGCGATCCTTGATAAAACGGCCGTTTATCCGGCGAAGCATTTTATTACGACGCAGCCGCGTGTTGAACAGGCACTGATCGAGATCGAAGAAGAACTCGAGCGGCGTCTTAAAGAGCTGAATGGGCAGGGGAAGCTTTTGGAAGCGCAGCGCTTGAATTCCAGGACGCGTTTTGACATGGAGATGCTCAAGGAAATGGGGTATTGCCACGGGATTGAGAATTATTCCCGGGCCCTTTCGGGGCGTCCGCCAGGGGCGAAGCCGTTCTGCCTTCTGGATTATTTTCCGCCGGATCTTTTGGTCCTGATCGATGAATCTCATGTGACCGTTCCGCAAATCCGCGGCATGTATGAAGGGGACCGCTCCAGAAAAGAAACGCTTGTTGAACACGGGTTTCGTCTGCCGTCCTGTTTGGATAACCGCCCTCTGAAATTTCCGGAGTTCGAGGAACTGGCCAAACAGTGCGTGTTCGTTTCCGCCACGCCGGGTGACTATGAATTGAAAAGAAGCGCTCAGCATGTCGCTGAACAGATCGTCCGCCCGACGGGTATTGTGGACCCGCCCATTGAGGTGCGTCCGACCAAAGGGCAGGTGGATGACCTGATCCGCGAATGCCAACAACGCGCCGCGCGTAATGAGCGGGTGCTGG
Source organism: Candidatus Omnitrophota bacterium (assembly GCA_022711395.1). Lineage (GTDB taxonomy): Bacteria > Omnitrophota > Gorgyraeia > Zapsychrales > JANLHA01 > JAKLFA01. Next base: position 272,296 of record JAKLFA010000001.1, read on the forward strand.
TGACCACATTGACAAAACGCATGTCGGAAGATTTGACGCAATTTTTAGAGGACAAGGGGCTGCGGGTGAAATATCTCCATTCGGATATCAAGACGATCGACCGCACGAAGATTTTGCAGGGCTTGCGGCTGAAAACATTCGATGTCCTGGTCGGGGTCAACCTTTTGCGTGAAGGGCTGGACCTGCCGGAGGTGACGCTGGTGGCTATTTTTGATGCGGATAAGCAGGGCTTTCTTCGTTCAAAGACCTCGCTAATTCAGGTGGGAGGGAGAGCGGCCCGCAATATTCATGGAATGGTCATTATGTATGCGGATTCTTTAAGCTCTGCCATGCGCGAAGCAATTTTTGAATGTGAGCGCCGCAGGGCGATCCAGTTGGAGTTCAACAAAAAGCATGGCATCACCCCGCGGACCATTGAGAAGGCTTTTCAGCAGGGGATCGAGGAGTTGCAGGACGAGGAAGATCCGGAAGAAATATTGCGCGGCGCGGTTGAACAGGACGAAGAGGGGTATGAGTTTTCTAAATATATTTCCGAGTTGGAACGAGAGATGGAGCTGGCTGCCCGCAATCTGGATTTTGAGAGGGCGGCGGCCTTGCGCGACCGTATTAAAGAATTGAAGGGGGTTCTGGATGCAACTGGCCATTGATATCGGAAACACAACCGTTCGCTGTGCGGTGATCAGCGGTTCAAAAGTCATCCCGCTGGATGTTCTGGAGACCAAAACAAAAGAGGGGATCCTTTTCGGGAAGATAAAACGGGTCATTCATAAAACGGTCAAAGGATATTCAGTTGACGAAGCGACGGTCTGCAGCGTGGTCCCGCGCGTTCTTGCGTTGTTTAAACGGGCTGGCGCAGAGCTGCATTTTCCCGTCCGGGTGATCGGTAAGGACGTGGCTGTTCCCATGGTCAATAAATATGCTGATCCAGCTCAGGTCGGGCAGGACCGTTTGGTCTGCGCTTATGCGGCATGGGAACTTTACGGGGCGCCGTCCGTGGTGGTGGATTTGGGAACGGCGATCACATTTGACGTGGTTTCTTCTAAAGGAGAATATTTGGGCGGGATCATTGCTCCCGGGATCCGTCTGTCTGTTGAAACGCTTTTTAACCAGACCGCGCTTCTTCCCAAGGTCAAGGTAGCCCGGCCCAAACGTGTGATCGGTAAAAGTACGGATGAAAGTATTTTAAGCGGCATTTTTTATGGTTACGGAGAGATGATCAACGGCCTGATAAAGCTTCTTAAAAAACAGGTTCATGCTGATCCGGTGATCGTTGTCACCGGGGGATACGCGGAGTTGATGAAGAGCTACATCCCGGAACATAAGTGTATTATTGACAAGGATTTGGTTTTTAAAGGGATCGGGTTTGCAAGTAGCAGGCGTTAGGATCCTTCCTGAAAATGGTTTTCTAAAATTTTTCCTCTTGACAAAATCGGCAAAATTTGTAAAATTAGCACTCTTAGAGAGCAAGTGCTAATTCAAAATTTTCTTTTTAAAACGTTCAACATTTTCAAAACAGGAGGTAGGAACGTGAACATTAAACCACTAGCAGACAGAGTGATCGTAAGGCCGTTGGAGGCAGAGGAAGTGACCAAGGGCGGAATCGTTCTGCCGGATACGGCCAAAGAGAAGCCGCAGGAAGGACAAGTCGTCGCGGTTGGTGAGGGCCGCCGTTTGGAAAATGGAACAATTCAGCCGTTAACACTGAAAGTTGGAGATCATGTGCTTTATGGGAAATACAGCGGCACGGAGATTTCGACGAAGGACGGAGAAGAAGTTTTGATCATGAAAGAGGATGATGTTTTGGCGATCATTAAAACCAAATAAGTATTCATGTGAGAACATGATCTATAAAATGGAGGAAAGAAATGGCAAAACAATTACAATTTGGTGATGAGGCAAGACGTTCGATCCTTGCCGGCGTGGAAAAACTCGCCAATGCGGTTAAGGTCACCTTAGGTCCTAAGGGCCGCAATGTTGTCCTGGATAAGAAATTTGGTTCCCCGACAGTTACGAAAGACGGCGTTTCGGTCGCGAAAGAGATCGATCTTGAAGATCCATTTGAAAATATGGGCGCTCAGATGGTCAAAGAGGTCGCGGAGAAAACGTCTGATAACGCCGGTGACGGAACCACGACCGCTACGGTTCTGGCTGAGGCGATTTATCGTGAGGGCTTAAAGAACGTCACAGCTGGCGCCAACCCGATGTCTTTGAAGCGCGGTATTGACAAGGCCGTGGAAAAGGTCGTCGAGAAGATCAGCACGCTTTCCAAGAAAGTGGATCTTAAAAAGAGCAAGGAAGTTGAGCAGGTGGCGACCATCGCTGCTAACAGTGACACGCTGATCGGTAAAAAGATCGCTGAGGCGTTCGAGGCTGTTGGAACGGATGCTCCGATCACGGTTGAAGAATCCAAGACGATCAACACGGAACTGAAGATCGTGGAGGGGATGCAGTTCGATCAGGGATATCTTTCTCCGTATTTTTCCACCAATTTTGAGAAGATGGAATGTGAGCTTGAAGATCCGTTCATCCTTATTTATGAAAAGAAGATCACCAATATTAAAGACATCCTTCCTGTTTTGGAGAAGGTCGCCAAGTCAGGTCGTCCTCTTTTGATCATCAGCGAAGATGTTGAAGGTGAAGCCTTGGCAACGCTGGTCGTTAATAATATGAGAAAAACGCTTGTCTGCGCTGCCGTTAAGGCTCCCGGTTACGGTGATCGCCGCAAGGCCATGCTTGAGGATATTGCAGTCCTTACTGGTGGCCGTGCGATCAGTGAAGATCTCGGGGTCAAGCTTGAGAATATCGACATCAAGGATCTCGGCCGCGCCAAGAAGGTCAAGATCGATAAAGAGAACACCACGATCGTTGAAGGCGCAGGCGATACGGATGCGATCAAGGGCCGTATCAATCAGATCAAGAATCAGATCGAAAAGACGGATTCTTCCTATGATAAGGAAAAACTTCAGGAACGTTTGGCCAAACTTTCCGGCGGGGTTGCTATCATCAATATCGGTGCGGCGACAGAGACCGAGATGAAAGAAAAGAAAGCCCGCGTTGAGGACGCTCTTCACGCGACACGCGCAGCGATCGAAGAAGGAATCGTTCCCGGAGGCGGCGTGGCCTTGTTACGCGCCATCGAAGCGCTGGACACTCTGAAGCTCGAAGGGGATGAAAAGACCGGTGTCGATATCGTTCGCCGGGCATTGGAATCTCCGGTCCGTCAGCTTGTTGGGAACGCCGGGTTGGAAGGTTCGGTCATTGTGGAACGGTTGAAAAAAGAAAAAGTCAATGTCGGTTATGACATCAACAAAGATGATTATGTGGACATGCTGGAAAGTGGTGTTATTGATCCGGCAAAAGTGACCCGCACGGCGCTTCAGAACGCGGCCAGTATTGCAGGGTTGTTATTGACCACTGAAACATTGATCACTGATATACCTGAAAAAGAAGCTCCGATGCCTCAGATGCCAGGCGGCATGGGTGGTATGGGTGGCATGATGTAATTTGTTCAGAAAAAGGTGGTTTGGTTTGATCAAACAGGCGGCAGAACATTTTGTTCTGCCGCCTGTTTATTTTATTTGACTTTTCTATATAAATTATATATATTAAATCTTTATATATTGCTATTTTTTGGTAAAAAATTAAAAAATTTGCAAAAAATTTATATTTTTTGGATAAATTTTTTGATTTTAAAAGGGTTTATAACAGGAGGAGTGTAGATGGCAGAATGGATCGGAATTGACCGCCGGGCACGCCGTTGCTATGGATTTGATGAAGTGGCGCTTGTTCCGGGTATGCAGACCGTAAATCCCAATGAAGTCCAGATATCCTGGGAATTTGCGGGGATAAAGTTGAACATTCCGATCGTGGCAGCTTCAATGGATGGAGTTGTCGATGTGAATTTTGCCATTGCGATGGGGAAATTGGGCGGGATCGCAGTCTTAAATCTCGATGGTGTTCAGACCCGCTATGATGACCCCAGTGAAGTCCTGAATGAGATCGCCGAATCTTCTCCTGAAAAAGCCACCGAATTACTTCAAAAATTATATCAGTTGCCTGTCAAAGAATCGCTTGTGTCCAAGCGGATTGAGCAGATCACAAAAGCCGGAGTTCCGGCTGTGGTCGGCTGTGTTCCGCAGACCGCAGAGCGTTTTGGAGCCTTGGCCCAGGAGGCCGGGGCGTCGTGTATTTTTGTCCAGTCGCAGGTCTCGTCCGCTAAACATATCTCGACCGAATATAAAGTTTGTGATTATGGCGAATTATGCCGTTCTTTGAAGATCCCGGTCGCTATTGGCAATGTTGTCACTTATAAAATGACCATGGAACTCATGGAACTGGGAGCCAGCGCGGTCTTGATCGGGGTTGGGCCCGGAGCTGCTTGCACGACCCGCGGGGTGTTGGGCATTGGAGTGCCGCAGATCACTTCCACCGTGGACGCCGCTGCCGCACGCGATCATTTTTACAAAAAGACAGGAAAATATGTTCCGATCATCACCGATGGCGGGATGCGCATCGGAGGCGAGATCTGCAAAGCGTTCGCCGCCGGCGCTGATGTCTGCATGGTCGGTTCTGCGTTTGCCAGGGCTGAAGAGGCCCCAGGCCGCGGGTATCACTGGGGCATGGCCATGCCTCATTCTCATTTGCCTCGCGGAACGAGGATCTGGGTCGGAACCACAGGGACTCTGGAGCAGATCCTATTAGGTCCGGCCAGGGTAGATGACGGTTCACAAAATTTGGTTGGTGCGTTAAAAGCATCAATGGGCGCCTTAGGGGCTCAAACGATAAAGGAGATGCATGACGTGGAAATCATTATTGCCCCTTCGATTCAAACAGAAGGAAAGGCGTTCCAGGTCGGGCAGCGTGTTGGGATGGGGAAATAGGCGTTGTATCGGGTCAATCTCGTAGGGTAATTAAAAAACAGGTGGGTATCATGCCAAAACTCAAGAACACCGCTAAAAAAGCCACGGTTAAGAAAACAACCAAAAAGACTGCATCTGTAAAACACAGTAAACTTAAAAAAGGCGAAGCCAAGGCGATCAAGATCCCTCGTGGGCGTTCAAAATTGTCGATCCGTGTTTCCAAACAGAGGTATAAAGATGTGATCCTTATTTTGGATTTCGGTTCGCAATACACTCAGCTTATCGCGCGTCGCATCCGTGAGAGCAAGGTGTTTTGCAAGATCGTCCCGTTCAATATCTCAGCGGAAGATATCTGCAAGGAAAACCCGAAAGGTTTGATCCTTTCAGGAGGGCCTTTAAGCGTTTATGATGAAGGGGCGCCGCTTCCTAAGGCGGAAATTTTCGAGATGGGTATTCCGGTTTTAGGGATCTGCTATGGTTTGCAGGCCATCGTGCACCTTTTCGGAGGAAAGATCCAGCGCAGCAAAGAACGGGAATTCGGCCGTTCCGAACTTTTTGTTGACCGCAACCGCGATCTGTTCTTAAACTTGCCGGCGAACATTACCTGTTGGATGAGCCATTCGGACATGACGACACAGCTCCCGAAGGGTTACAATGTGCTGGCGCATACGCTGAATGCCCCGGTCGCGGCGATCGGGCATCCGCGCAAGAAGATCTTTGGAGTCCAGTTTCATCCGGAAGTCGTTCATACCCAGCACGGGGTGGACATCCTCAATAATTTCGTTTTTCAGATCTGCAATTGTTTCCCTCGATGGACCATGGACCGTTTCATCAATAGTTCGATCAAACAGATCAAGGAGCGGGTCGGTAACAAAAAGGTCGTTCTGGGTTTGAGCGGCGGAGTGGATTCGTCGGTCGCGGCGGTCTTGATCCAGAAAGCGATCGGCCGTAAGCTGCATTGTATCTTTGTCGACAACGGGCTGTTGCGAAACAATGAAGCGGCCAATGTTGAGAAGATGTTCAAAGGCGCCTTTAAAATGAATTTGACGGTCGTTGACGCCAGCAAGAGATTTTTAAAGCGGCTGTCGAATGTAGTTGATCCGGAAGAAAAACGCAAGATCATCGGCGATGAATTTGTTAAGGTTTTTCAGGAAGCCGCTCAGAAACTGAAGAATGTTGATTTTCTGGCGCAGGGGACATTATACCCGGATGTGATCGAGTCGATCTCTCCTTTGGGCGGCCCGTCAGCTACGATCAAGAGCCATCACAATGTCGGTGGATTGCCGAAGAACATGAAGCTCGAGTTGCTTGAGCCTTTGCGGGAGTTGTTCAAGGATGAGGTGCGCAAGATCGGAAAGCACTTGGGTCTTCCGGATAGCGTTCTGCAGCGTCAGCCGTTTCCCGGCCCAGGCCTGGCGGTGCGTATCCTGGGTGACGTGACCGAGGAACGCCTGGAGATCCTGCGGCAGGCGGATGAGCGCGTGCTGGAAGAGATCAAAAAGGCCGGCCTTTATGAACAGGTCTGGCAGTCGTTCGCAGTCCTTTTGCCGGTCAAGACCGTCGGGGTCATGGGTGATCAACGGACCTATGAAAACGTGATCGCAATTCGCTGCGTCACAAGCCAGGATGGGATGACCGCTGATTGGGTCGAGCTGCCTTACCCGCTCTTGGGGAAAATGGCTAACCGCATTATTAATGAGGTCAGCGGTGTTAATCGTGTGGTCTATGATATCAGCTCCAAGCCGCCCTCAACGATCGAGTGGGAATAAATAAATTTTTGTGGACAGTGAGGAAGAATGGTCTGAATGATCAAAAAGACTTTTCTTTTTCACGGTCCACGTTGTACCCTTCATTATGAGAAATCAATTCGTCCACCTTCATGTTCACACGGAATACAGCCTTTTAGACGGCGCCTGCCGTATCAAGGACCTTGCGCAAAAAGCGGTTGATATGCAAATGCCGGCCGTTGCGATGACCGACCACGGCAACATGTTCGGAGCGGTCGAATTTTACCAGACCGTTTCGAAGTTCGGCATCAAGCCGATCATCGGCATTGAGACCTATGTTGCAAAGACCAGCCGGATGGAAAAAGGGGGGAAGCCTGGTGGGAATGGCCATCTGGTGCTGTTATGCAAGGATTATGAAGGGTATAAGAACCTTGTCCAGCTTTCCTCAGCAGGGTATCTCGAAGGATTTTATTACAAGCCGCGCATTGATAAAGAACTTCTTGCCAGTCATTCCAAGGGATTGATCGCCACGTCCGCGTGCTTAAAAGGAGAGGTTGCTTATCAGCTATCCTGCGGCAATTATGAGCAGGCCTTGAAAGAGGCGGACGACCTATCCCAGATCCTGGGTAAAGGGAATTTTTATCTTGAGCTTATGGATCACGGGATCGCCGAGCAAAAAGCGGTAAATGAGGGGCTGGTCCGTATTTCCGAAGACTTAAGGATCCCTGTCGTGGCGAGTAATGACGTGCATTACGTTGAACAGTCGCAGTGGAGGGCGCATGACGCATTGCTTTGTATTCAAACCCAGGCGTTCTTGAGCGATCAGAACCGTATGCGCATGGCGACAGATCAGTTTTATTTCAAATCGTTTCAGGAAATGGAGCAGGTCTTTTCCTGGATCCCGCAGGCGTTGTCCAACACGATCGAGATCGCCCAGCAATGCAACCTCAAATTTGATTTTGACACATATCACTTGCCGCGTTTTGACCCTCCGAGAGGAAAGACACAGGAAGAGCATCTCTGGGAATTATGTCTGGATGGTCTACGGGCCCGTTATGGCGCTTCCGTGCCGCCAGAGGTCGTGAACCGCCTTGAGTATGAATTTGAGGGGATCAAACAAATGGGTTTTGTCGCCTATTTTTTGATCGTCTGGGATTTTGTTCATTACGCCAAAGGTCATGGGATCCCGGTAGGGCCCGGGCGCGGTTCAGCGGCAGGAAGTATTGTTTCGTATCTATTGGGGATCACGGACCTTGATCCGTTGCGCTACGGTTTGCTCTTTGAGCGATTTTTGAACCCCAATCGCGCCGGGATGCCGGATATTGATATTGATTTCTGTTTCGACAGGAGACCTGAGGTCATTGAATACGTGACTCAAAAATACGGGGAAAAGAACGTCGCCCAGATCATCACATTCGGAAAAATGAAGGCGCGCGCGGCAGTGCGTGACGTTGGGCGTGTTATGGGGGTCTCTTATGATGATGTTGACCGCATTGCCAAGACCATTCCGCCGGATTTGGGAATGACCATTGAAAAGGCGTTGGATGTGGAACCGGAGCTTGTCAAATTATGCCAACAGGATAAGACGGCGAAAGACATCATTGATATGGCGCAGATCCTGGAGGGTTTGAACCGTCACGCTTCGATCCATGCCGCCGGGGTCGTGATCTCTGACAAGCCTCTGACCGAGTATGTGCCGCTTTATAAGACATCCGACGGGCAGATCACCACGGGTTATACCATGGACGGGATCGCGCAGATGGGGCTTTTGAAGATGGATTTTTTGGGTTTAAGGACCTTAACGGTCATTTCCAAGGCCGTCGATCTTGTGAAGAAGACCCGTGGCATCAGTATTGATATTGAAAAGATCTCTCTGGAGGACCCTAAGACGTTCCAGTTGTTCTGTGAGGCGCACACGGCCGGAATTTTTCAGCTGGAAAGTTCCGGAATGCGGGACCTTCTGCGCAAGAGCCACCCCTCACGATTTGAAGACTTGATCTCGATCCTGGCGCTTTATCGTCCAGGCCCGATGGGAAGCGGTATGCTGGATGATTATATCAAACGCAAGCGCGGAGAGGCGATCGTTGAATACCTTCATCCTAAATTGGAAACGATCCTGAAAGAGACCTTCGGCATGATCGTTTATCAGGAACAGGTCATGCAGACGGCCAGCATCTTGGCGGGATTTACCATGGCGCAGGCCGATAATCTCAGGCGGGCCATGAGCAAAAAGAAGGTCGAGGTTATGCTCAAGATGAGGGAGGATTTCGTGGCTGGCTGCAAGGAGCACAGTCAGATCGAGGAAGGGGAAGCCAACCGTCTTTTTGATTTGATCGATTATTTCTCAGGATATGGTTTTAACAAAAGCCATTCGGCAGCTTACGCTCTTGTCTCTTATCAGACAGCGTATATGAAAGCGAATTATCCGGTCGAATTCATGTGCGCCCTTTTAACCTGCGAACGGGACAACACAGAGAAGGTCGTTGAGTATGTCAAAGAGTGCGAACATATGGGCATTGCTGTTTTGCCCCCCAACATCAATGAAAGCCTTCTGGAGTTCAGCGTTGCTGACAATAAGCGTTTACGGTTCGGGCTTTTGGCGGTGAAAAATATCGGGACCTTGGCAGTCGAATCCATCGTCGCTCAACGCCAGGAAAGCGGGCTTTTTCAGTCTATCTTCGATCTGTGCGAGCGGGTCGATTTGCGGTTGGTCAACCGTAAGGTCTTGGAAAGTTTGGTCAAGTGCGGGGCTCTGGACTGTTTTAGTGTCAAGCGCTCGCAGTTAATGGCCGTTTGCGATAACGCCCTGGACCGGGGCGGGAACCGCCAAAAAGAACGCGCTTCTGGCCAGCTCTCTTTGTTTGATATGGGGGTTCAGGAAAACGGATTTAAGGATGATGTTGGTGCTCTGCCGGATCTTCCGGACTGGCCGCCGAACCAGAAGCTGGCCTATGAAAAGGAGGTCCTGGGTTTTTATATTTCAGGGCATCCTCTGGAGCAGTATAAGTTCGAGATCAAAAAATTCGCCAACTGTTCCACCCAAAGCTTGGTAAGACTCGGTGACGGAACGGTCGCCAAAATGATCGCGATCATCATGGGTATTAAGCTGACGGCGACCCGCAAGACCGGTGAGCGAATGGCGATCCTAACGGTCGAAGATATGTATGGGCAGACAGAAGCGGTCGTGTTTCCTTCTGTCTATCAAAAGGTTTCTGAAAAGATCCAGGCTGGTCAGGTCGTTATTGTGATGGGAAAAGTGGCCTTGCGGGAAGGGACAGCGAACATCCTCTGCGATGATATCCGGCCGATATCCGAGATCTATGACACGATCAAGGCCGTTCGGGTCAATCTGATCGGAATGGACCAGGATGCATTGGCGCGTTTTAAAAAGAAACTGCTCCATTTTCCCGGGGAAGTTCCGGTCTATTTGCAGCTCGACACACAAAAATATAAAAGCGTCCAGATCCTGGTCGGCAAGGACCTTTATGTGCATCCCAGTGAAATGCTCTTGAATGACATTAAAGAAATGGTCGGCGAGGACAATTTTGCTTTGACGGTTTCTTAATAACGTGAAAGCTGCTCTAAAAAGGAGTTGATTTTATAATTGAGCCACAACAGACTGTTTTATAGAATTTGAGCAATGAAAAAAAGGAGGCTGTTATGCATGGTAATTTTATTTTTGGGATCATTGCCCTGGTTTTGGGGATCGGTTTAGTGGCGACACGGATGCAGCACAAGGATTATGACAAGAGCACCAACGTTATTGGCACTGTTTTTATTGTGGCCGCGGCCTTTTTGATCATTTTCAGCTTTATCCGTATCGTGCCGGCTGGTACCGTGGGGATCGTGGATCTTTTTGGTAAAGTTTCAGAAACCGAGCGTAAACCGGGCCTGAACCTGGTGAACCCGTTCGCCAAGCTGGTCATTTTTAACACAAAGACCGAAGAGGTCAAAGAAGTCATGGTCGTTCCGTCTAAGGAAGGTTTGACCATTAAGCTGGATGTTTCGCTCCTTTATCGAGTTGAGGCGGATCAGGCTGCGGATATTTATAAGACAGTGGGGGAGCATTATCGCAATATTGTTCTGCTTCCTCAATTTCGCTCTGTAAGCCGGGGAGTAACGGTCAACTATGAGGCCAAAGCCCTTTATACATCCGGCCGGGATGAAATGGCTTCACGGATCTTTCAGGATTTGAAAGGACTTTTGGAGGCCCGCGGTATAGTTTTGGAGAATGTTTTACTGCGCGAGATCCAGCTTCCGCCAACGGTCGCTCATGCTATTGAAATGAAATTGAAAGCAGAGCAGGAGGCTGAACAAATGAAGTTCGTTCTGGAAAAAGAACGCAAAGAGGCAGAGCGTCGAGTGATAGAAGCGGAAGGGATCGCTAAGGCTCAAGAGATCATCAATAAGACTTTGACTCAGGCCTATTTACAGCATGAAGCTATTCAGGCTCAGATGATAATGGCCACAAATCCGAATCACACGACGGTTTATATTCCGTCAGGGGATAATGGTATCCCGCTGGTCCGGGTGATGGAGCCTTAATAGTAGAATAACTATAAGTAGAATAAAGAATAGACGTTTATTTAGAAAAAAATCTCGAAATTTGCGAGAAAAGCTCTTTTAAAAAATGCTTGACACCGTAAACCCTTGTTGATACGATATTTACGACAAGGGGAGGTGAATCTCATGACCAAGAAAGACATTGTGCTTAAAATTACGGATTCAACCGGAATTAAGCAAGTGGATGTCAAGACCATTGTCCAAGCCACTTTTGACGTGATCGTTGAGAGTTTAGTCCGCAGTGAAAAAGTGGAATTGCGCAATTTTGGCGTTTTTAAGATCAAAGAACGTAAAGCGCGATTTGGACGCAATCCTCGAACTGGTGACAGCGTTCCTGTCCCGCCGCGTAAAGTGGTAGTGTTCAAGCCCGGTCTTGAAATGAAACAGAAAATAAAATAACCATAACGTCTTGCTTGTAATGAGGTTAAGGATTTTATGGTTATGGTCTATAGAGTCTAGAAGGCGGAGGACGCAAACCCTCCGCCTTTCAGATTAAAAGAGGGGATATGGATCAATTTATTTCTTTGCCGCGAGGAACGGCTGATATTTTGCCTGAAGAAGCGTTGCTTTGGCAGGCCATGGAGTCTCAAGCGCGCACAGTGTTTGGAGTTTATGGATATCAGGAAATCCGTACGCCGTTTTTTGAAGAGACGGATCTTTTTGCCCGCTCAGTTGGGCAGACTTCTGATATTGTCCAGAAACAGATGCTGAATCTTGCCGCGCAAACTGAGGCGCAAGAGAACGATAAAAGCACATCATTGTCTTTGCGCCCGGAAGGGACCGCTTCCATTGTCCGCAGCTATATTCAAAACCGTTTAGATAAGAAAGAAAAACTCTCGAAACTTTTTTATATTGGGCCGATGTTCCGTGGGGAACGGCCACAAAAGGGGCGGTTGCGCCAGTTTCATCAGATCGGGGTGGAGGCGATCGGTCCTGATTCTGCTTCGCCGTTCTTGGATGCTGAGGTCATTGCGCTCGGAACGAATCTTTTAAAGCAATTGGGGCTGAATGACTTTGTGTTGCGAATAAACACATTAGGAACGTTAGAGGATAAAGGTGCCTTCTCGGGTATTTTAAAAGACAGCTTGCAGGATAAGATACGAAATTTATGTCCGGATTGCCAAAACCGTTATGATCGCAATGTGCTTCGGGTCCTTGATTGTAAGAATAAAGAGTGTCGATCGGTCGTTGAAGGGTTAAATTTTTGGCGGAATTGCGAATATTTATCGCCAAAAAGTAAAGAATATTTTGAAGCCGTTAAAAAAGCCCTGGACGCCCTGGAAATTACCTATGTTGAAGACCCCAAGCTTGTCCGCGGGTTGGATTATTACACACATACGGTTTTTGAGTTTTCTTGTCAGCGTTTAGGCAGTCAGGACGCGGTCGGGGCCGGAGGCCGGTATAATAATCTGGTGGAACAATTGGGTGGACCGGTCGCGGATGCTGTGGGGTTTGCGTTGGGAATGGAACGGATCCTTTTGGCCACGGCCAAAGAAGGCGCTGAACTTCAGGCTGGCCTGGATGCTTTTGTTGTCTGTTTGCAGGAAGAAGGACTTTTAAAAGTATTTAAGCTTTTACAGGATCTGCGGGCGAGGGGAGTTTCAGCGGACATGAACCTTCGTCCAGGATCTATGAAAAGCCAGATGCGCCAGGCGGATAAGGCCAAGGCCCGTTTCGTTCTGATCCTGGGAGAGGAAGAACTGAAAGCCGGCGAGGTCACCCTTAAGGATATGAAACAGGGAGTTCAGGAAAAATTCCGGCTTGGAGCGTTTGAAGAAATTGTTTCTAAAATTCGAAGCAATAAATCAGAAAATTAACTTATAATATTGGGCCTCGATCAATATTTTGAGAGAAGGAGTTAGGATGTTAAGAACGCATACATGCGGAGAATTGCGCAAGAGCCATGAAAAACAAGTCGTGACCCTGTGTGGATGGGTCCACCGCCGCCGCGATCATGGGAAGCTGATCTTTATTGACGTGCGGGACCGTTATGGGGTCACGCAGGTCGTGTTCGTTCCGTCGGTTTCTAAAGAGGCGCATGATGTGGCTCAGACATTGGGGCCGGAATATGTTATTCAGGTCACAGGCGAGGTTGTGGGACGTTCCGCCAAGAACGTGAACACGGAGATACCCACCGGGGAGATCGAGCTTTGCGCCAGCGCCCTTACGGTTTTAAATACGTCCAAGGTCCCGGTCTTTGAAATAGACAGCGAGACTGAGGTCGGAGAAGAGTTGCGTTTGGCCCATCGTTATCTTGACCTGAGGCGTGAAAAGGTCTCCAGTGCTTTGAAATTCCGTCACAAGATGTGCGCCAGCATACACCGTTTTTTGGATGAGGAAGGATTCTTGAATATTGAAACGCCGGTCTTGACCAAGTCAACGCCCGAAGGGGCGCGCGATTTTCTGGTTCCCTGCCGTTTAAATCCCGGAACGTTCTTCGCCCTGCCGCAATCGCCACAGCTGTTTAAGCAGATGCTGATGGTCTCCGGCATGGATAAATATTATCAGATCGTTAAGTGCTTCCGTGATGAGGACCTGCGCGCCGACCGCCAGCCGGAATTCACCCAGCTTGATATGGAAATGTCTTTTGTTGAAGAAGAGGACATTTTCGCTTTGACAGAGAGGTTGTTTAAAGCGGTTTTGAAGGAGGTCAAGGGGATCGATTTAAAGACGCCTTTTCCCCGGATGACGCATGCGGAGGCAATGCAACGTTATAAAAGCGACAAACCGGACGTTCGAAAGGACAAAACAGATAAAAGTGAATTTGCGTTTCTTTGGGTTGTGGATTTTCCATTATTCAAATATAATGAGGAAGACAAACGTTGGGAAAGCGAGCATCATCCGTTCACCTCTTTTAATAAAGATGACATGGATGCTTTTGAGAAAGGCGATTTTGGCAAGGTTCGGTCCCGCTCGTATGATCTGGTCTTGAATGGGAATGAGATCGGGAGCGGATCGATCCGTATTCATGACCGGCATATTCAGAAGAAAATTTTTGATATTATCGGGCTTGATCCGCAAGAGGCGGAAAAACGGTTTGGATTTTTGTTAAGGGCTTTTGAATACGGAGCCCCGCCGCACGCCGGTGTGGCGTATGGAATTGACCGTATGACAGCGATCTTGACGGGCCTTGATTCGATCCGGGACACGATCGCGTTTCCCAAGACACAGAAGGGCAGCTGCCTTATGACGGATGCTCCGTCGTTGGTTGATGAGGCCCAATTAATGGAATTAGGAATTATGGCGCTGAACAAAGGAGATTCTGATGCCTAAAGCGATTTTTCGAACATTGATGTTGGGCCTTACGGCCGTCCTGGTGGTTGGATGCTCTTCGACCAAAAAGAATGTTGAACCCGCAGCGCAAGGCGATGCGACCAAGCAGGGGATCACGGTGCGCGGTTATACGGAAGACCGGCCCAGGGTCGATCAGGACATGGTCGGCAATTTTGGTTATATTGTCGGTCAGGGGGAACCGGAGGATCGCAGCGACCTGAAAAAGACGAAACGGATCTATGTTTTGGAAGTAACGAAAGAGGTCACAGAACCTGTTGAAGTCGCTGAGTATCAGATGAAACCGGTCCCGGATGTGGCGCCTTCGAGCCTTCCGGAACAAGAACGGCCATCGGAACCGGCATGGAGACAGCCGGTCCAACTGCCTGTGATCGAAAGCTCCCGCCCCGCGGCCGTCAGCGCAGGTGAGCCTCGTTTTGAGGAGTACGTTGTTCAGGAGGGAGACACGCTCCAGAAGATCTCGAAAAAATATTATGATTCATTTGCCAAATGGACGCGGATCTATGATGCGAACAAGGATGTCATGAAGGACCCCAACCGTATCAGGGCCGGCATGAAATTACAGATCCCGCTTGAATAAAATTCTTATCAACAGGCAACGGCTAGGATAAATGACGTGAAGGAAACATTATTATTCTAGCCGTTCACTATTCGTGAGGGCTGATGGAAAAGATCATTTTTCTCAATAGTTTGCAGGACGAACAGGTCCTGTTCGGGCGTTATGATCAGAATCTGAAATTGATCGAAGCCGAGATGGGGGTCAAGCTCATACGGACTGAATCAGGTCTGAAGGTGATCGGTGAGGATGGCCCGGTAGAGAAGGTCGGCGAAATGATGGAGTATCTGTTGAGCATCGTTGCCGACGGCAGAGATATCAAGAAGCGGGATGTGATCTATGCGATTCAGCTGATTCGGTCGGATGCGGAGATTGATTTCAAGCGTTTGGCCAAGAAGCGCATTCAGCTTCCTATCCGCGGCGGCGTCATTACCCCCAAGACTAAGGGTCAGATCGAATATGTCGAGGCGATCCGTCAGTATGATATTGTCTTCGGGATCGGCCCGGCCGGGACCGGAAAGACCTATTTAGCGATCGCTATGGCGGTGAATGCTTTGAAGAAGGGGATTGTCCGGCGTATTATTCTGACTCGTCCTGCGATTGAAGCCGGCGAGAATCTGGGGTTCTTGCCCGGCGATATGGTCGAAAAGGTCACGCCGTACTTGCGCCCGATGTATGACGCGCTTTATGAAATGATCGATCCTGAAAAAGTCGAGCAATATACGGAGCAGGGTATTATCGAGATCGCTCCGCTTGCCTTTATGCGCGGTCGGACGCTTAATGAAGCGTTTATTATTCTTGATGAAGCGCAAAATTCAACTGCCTATCAGATGAAGATGTTCTTGACCAGACTGGGGTTCGATTCGAAAGCGGTTATTACCGGTGATCCGACGCAAAGCGATCTGCCCAAGGGAGCTGCTAATGGATTGGCTGAGGCGGAACGTGTCTTAAGGCCGATCGAAGACATTAAATTCATCACCTTGACGGGTGATGACGTTGTGCGGCATGAATTGGTCCAAAAGATCATTGAAGCTTATGAGAGGGCCGACAAGGCATGAGGACGATGGTGGGGAACATGTTGAAAGGACAGGTTTCGTTCAAGGATTCGCTGATTGCTTTGGCGGTGATCATGGCCTTGTCTTTGTTCTGTTTTTCCATCGGGCTGACGTTCGCGGTTCCGTTCTTGCTGCTGATCTTGAGCTTCCATGTCTTTTCAGTCCGTCGGGGAAATTCGCGCCGGTTCTTGCATTCGGGCCTGTTATTGGCGATCCTTGTCTCCATGGCATATTGGCTGGCCGTTTATCATAAGGTTTCTCCATATTTCATGCCGGTGCCGATGATCACGATGCTGACGATGCTTTTGTTCAATGACCTTCATTTGGTGTTCATAATGGCGTTCATTTCTAGCATCTTATCGGTGCTGATCGTTGGCGGTGATCTGAACATGATGCTCGTTTTTTTTATGGGAAGCATGATGGCCGCTTACAGTGTGAAAGACGCCCGCGGACGCAGCACGATGCTCAATGCGGGGCTTTTCGTGGCCTTGACGGAGATCGTGGCCATTATTCTTTTGAAATCCCAGTGGATCGAGGTTTTATCGCGGCCGTTTTTGGAGGGATATATTTACCCATTGGCGGCGAGCGGGTTCCTTTCCGCGCTTTTGACGATCGCGACATTGAAGATCTTTGAATCCTTGTTCGGCGTCTTGACGAATTTCAGCTTATTGGAACTTTCGGATTTCAACCAGCCGTTGTTGAAGCGCATGATCGTTGAAGCACCGGGCACATATCATCACAGCCTGGTGGTCAGCAATCTTTCGGAGGCGGCGGCGGACACGATCGGCGCTAACGCGCTTTTGACGAGAGTGGGGGCATATTATCATGATATTGGGAAACTGGAGAAAGCGGAATATTTCACTGAGAACCAGATGATCGGATGGAACAAACACGATCTTTTGGAGCCCTCGGTCAGCCGTTTGGTCATTGTCAATCACGTCAAACAGGGTCTGGAGATCGCTAAGAAATACAAACTCAACCCGATCATTGCTGATTTTATTCCGCAGCATCATGGCACCAGCCTGACCCATTATTTCTATCAGAAGGCCCTCGAGGAGGCTGAAGACCCTTCAAAAGTGAAGCAGGAGGACTTCCGTTATCCGGGGCCCAAACCGCAGGTCCGGGAGACCGCGATCGTGATGCTCGCTGATTCTGTCGAGGCGGCCACCCGCTCGCTGGATGACCCAAATCCTCAGAAGATCGAGGAACTGGTTCATAAGATCATCAACAATAAATTCATAGACGGCCAATTAGATGAGTGCAATTTGACCCTGAAGGAGATCGATAAGATCGCCAGCACGTTCACCAGGGTCTTGAGCGCCATGTATCATTCCCGGGTCAAGTATCCTGAACGCAACGGACAATCCGGCAACAGTTTGAAATCTGAACATGATCAAGAGTAGCTGCACCGCCTTCCTTATCGAGATCGAAAATATCCAGAAAGCCATTGCCATTGACATCGACGAGATCCGCGGGTTTATCCTGCAGACGCTCCGTATCTTGGGTGTCCCATCGGCGGACCTTTCGATCGTCATTGTCACAGACCGCAAGATCCATTATTTGAACAAACGCTATCTTGCCCATGATTATCCAACGGATGTGATAACGTTTGACCTACAGGAGGAGGGCCGTTCCACCAGGGGCGGGGTTGAGTCTTTGGATGGGGAGATCATTGTTTCAGCGACGACCGCTTTAAGGATGGCGAAAGATTTTGGTGTCGCTCCCCGGACGGAACTGGTGCTTTATGTGGTCCACGGGATCCTGCATTTGTCCGGTTTTGATGACCGGATCCCGGCCGCACGCAGGCAGATGCGTAAAAAAGAGTCCGAGATCATGGGCCAATTAGGCCTGAGGATAAGCAGCCGAACGTAAAAAGGTGTTTTCAATATGGCCATTATCCAGACGGAAGCGATCGTTCTAAAAACATTTGATTTCCGTGAAACGAGCAAGATCGCCAACTTCTTTTCCTTGGAAGAGGGGAAGGTCTCCGGCGTGCTCAAGGGGATCCGCAAGGACCCGAGAAAGTTCGGTTCAAGCTTAGAACCGTTCTCGGTCAACCACATCGTTTACTACCGTTACAGCAATTCCGATCTGCATTTGATCAGCCAGTGCGATATGCGCAGTTTTTTTCTTCCGATCCGGCAAGACCTAAAGCGGGCCCTGGCCGCTCATTATATGGCGGAGTTGATCAACCGCATGATGCCGTCGGAAATGAAAAATCAGAAGATCTATCATTTGATGATTGAATTTTTGAGCACTCTTGAAGTGACAGATGATATCGACCGGTTGATCCGTTTATTCCAGATCAAGGCCCTGCTTTTTTCCGGGTTCAGGCCGCATCTGGACGCCTGCGTCAGCTGCAAAAAAAAGGTTGCCGGAAAGGCGCGTTTTTCAATGAAAGAGGGGGGGCTGGTCTGTCCACACTGTAAAGTTCATGACCAGACGCATCCCATATCGCCGGGGACGGTCGCGACGATCCTTCATGCTGAACAGGCTCCATGGAATGATGCCCAGCGCCTGCAGCTGACGAAAACCGTGCGGGATGAGCTGAAATATATCCTGAACAATTTTCTGGTCTTTCATTTGGGTAAAAAGATACGCTCGGAACGATATGTCTGATGATCATCGCGCTTTTGCGGCTTAATCATCGCTTGCTTCTTGGTGTGTTTTCCACCTCTCGCTGAAATTTTTTACTGCTTCCAAGTCCACGACTGGTGATCGGAGCTGGTCCAGAACATTTTTGGCAATGGATTTGCCGAAACCGGGAAGCTCGGCGATCTCATCAATGGAAATATTTTTAAGGTCGGAAGGTGAGCTGAATCCCCGTTCGCAGAGGATTCTTGCGCGGACCCGTCCGATATTCTTGAGGCGGGTCAGAGGGATCAACTCTTCCCGGATGCCGTAGGCCACGCGCGTTTGCAGGTCCGCCAAAGGACGGGTAAGGTTTTTCCATCCGAAAAGATCGGCAAAAACGATCGCGGCGTGCAGAAGCCAGCGGGAGGCATCGGTCACCCGGTAAATATCGCCGGGGCCGACATTCAGCCGGTCGCAGATCGTTTCTTCCCGCTGCTCCTCGATCCATTCTGTAAGGACCATGACGGTCTTCATGATGGATAAGAACAAAAAATAATCACTTAAAGCCGGCCACTGGTCGGTTTCAAGAAAGAATTGCCGTTCGTGTTTTGCCATGAAGGGGTCGATTTCCTCAGCCGTGCTCGCGTTACAGCTTAACAGGACGCTGTCCGGGCAGCATTGGATAAGCTGAAGGACCCCGATGGGAGGGATGGATTTTTTTTGTGAGATGACCTGAAGCCCGTCACGGAGCACCAGCGCGGACATCGGGTCGATATAAAGCTGGCTGCACTTTTGTCCAAAGAGGGTGGCATGATAGCGCAGGTTCGAGCGTTCGATAAGGTCATTTTTTTCAAGAAACTCAAAGACGCGGCTGATCAGCTCCAGAAGGTTCGTGTTTTGGTTTTGGAATGCGAAAAAGGACCCGTTCAAGAATTCGATCGCGGATTGAATATCATGGACCAGTCCCGTGGCCACGGCTGCCAAAAGATGGATCCTGAGCGATGAATCTGTTCCCAGTTTGGATTGGACCGGTTCAGGATCAGCCTCGATGTAGCGTTCAAAGAGTTCCCGTTCTTTTGATCTTGATTTTGCCATGATCACGGCTTCTCCGTGCGTGTCGTATTGTGGGCGTCCCGCCCGCCCGGCGCATTGCTTATATTCGGACGCGGGGATGTAGGAGGATCCCAGGCCGCTTTCGAAACGTTTGATGTCCCGCATGATCACCCTGCGGGCAGGAAGATTGACCCCGGCGGCCAGTGTGGGGGTTGAACAAATGACCTTGATCAGGTTGTTTTTGAATTGGTCTTCAATAAGCTTGCGCTGTTCGGGTTTTAGACCGGCATGATGGAAGGCCACCCCGTGAGTGATGACATCGCCTAATGCGCGGCAGATCTTTGTGGCGCTCGCAGAAGATCCGACCGCGGCTTTGGCTATGTCTTGAAGGGCCTGTCTTTCATCGGGCGTCAAGGCCTTGGCCACGTCTTTGGCCAGTTTGCGTGCCGATGCCTGCGTCGATCGCCGGGAGTTCACGAAAACAAGGGTTTGTCCTTTTCCCCGGAGGTTGTCCATGACCAGGTCATTGAGCTCTTCCGAACAGTGTTCCGTGATCACACGGGTGCCATGGTCTTTGAATTTCAATTTCTCGTCGTAATACACGCCTTCTTTCAAAGGAATGGGCCGCCAGGAGCTTTCGACCAGATCGGCCCGAAGCCATGAGGCCATCTGGGAGGCGTTCTGAACGGTCGCGCTTAAAGCCAGGACCTGCGCTTTGGGGCTCATCATCCGCAAGCGCGTGATGAGGATTTCTAGCGTTGGGCCGCGGCTCGCGTCATTGAGGAAATGGATCTCATCAAAAACAATGACTTTTAAGGACGCGGGAGACCAGCGTGTTTGCGTGCGCATGACAGCGTCGATCTTTTCCGCGGTGGCGATCAATATATCATAGCGGTTAAGCGGCAATTTGCTTGCGCCCTCATCCCCGGTAAGAAGCCCGACCTGAAGCCCCAGCGGGGAGTAGCGTTTTTTGAAGTCGTGAAATTTTTCTGAAGCCAGGGCCTTGAGCGGAGCAATATAAAGGGATTTTCCTTTTTCCTGAAAAAAGGATTGCAACATGCAGAGTTCAGCGACAAAAGTTTTTCCTGCCGCTGTTGGCACGGCCATTAAAAGGTTTTTTCCTTCCAAGGCGCCGTGTTTGATTGCCTGAGCCTGGGGAGGGAAGAGCTCGTGAATGCCGCCTGAAGTGCAGACCGCCTGAAAATCTATATGAAAAGGATATTTAAGAAAGAGGTCTTTTAACAGCATGGGCAGAATTATAACACAAAAACCCCAGCGCGCTTGTTTTTAGCGCACTGGGGTTTAGAGAAAGGGCGTTGTTATCCTTCAACGATCGCTTCGGAAGGACAAACCGGAACGCAGGCGCCGCAATCAATGCAGACATCCGGATTGATCTTGTAGATGGGATCGCCTTCGCTGATCGCCTCAACCGGGCATTCCGGAAGACATGTCCCGCATGCGGTACATTTATCTGTGATTTTGTGTGGCATGAACCAACTCCTTTTAAATGTTGATGGAAATCTTTTTAAAGATAACATAACTTCTCTGAAAATCAATACTTTTCTAAAAATGGCTTCGTAACTTGACCGGGATAGGACCCGCCTTTATAATCTTTACATATATACTTTATAAGGGGGAAAATTATGCGCATTGTCGTTGTCGGTCCGGGAGCTTTGGGATGTTTTTTGGCTGGAAAGTTATCGAACCGGACCGAAGTCTGGCTTTTGGATCATGACCCGCTAAGGGCGGTGCGGATCGTGGAACAGGGAGGTATCCATTGCGAGGAACAGGATGGCCGCTGGAAAGCCAAGATCCCGGTCACTGCGCGGGCTGAGGATATCGGGATCGCTGATGCCGTGGTCATTTGCACTAAGGCCTATCACACCCGCGAGGCGCTTTTGCAGGCCCAACCAGCTATTGGTAAGCACACGCTTGTTTTAAGCCTTCAAAATGGAATGGGGAACTCAGAATTCATCCTGGATATGGTTGGAGCGGAACGGACAGCTTTGGGTGTCACCCATCACGGGGTCATCAAGACCGCGGAAGGCCGCATTCAGCATGCTGGAGAGGGA
Organism: Candidatus Omnitrophota bacterium; assembly: GCA_022711395.1. Lineage (GTDB taxonomy): Bacteria > Omnitrophota > Gorgyraeia > Zapsychrales > JANLHA01 > JAKLFA01. The sequence continues at coordinate 294,046 of JAKLFA010000001.1, forward strand.
ATGACATGTATTGGATCGTTGACAGGAAAGGCCAGCCCTCAATTAAAGACCCTTAAAAAGATCTTTTCATCAGCCGGGATCAAGACCACGATTTCTGAAAATATTTTGGGTATATTGTGGTCCAAGCTGGTTATCAACGTCGGTATTAATGCGCTTACGGCGCTCACGCATTTGAAGAATGGACAGCTTCTGGACTTCGAGGGGACACAGGAAGTCATGGCCATGGCGCTGCAGGAGGCGGTATGTGTTGCCAAGCGCAAAAAGATCAAACTGCCGGAAAAGGATTATTTAAAAGCGGTGCAGAAAGTCTGCCGGCAAACGGATATCAATGTTTCGTCCATGCTTCAGGATATTTTAGCCGGCCGCCGCACTGAGATCGATCACATCAATGGGGTGATCGTTGAGGAGGGCATCAAATGCCGGGTCGCGACACCGGCCAACACGGTTCTTTACAGTTTGGTGAAGACCTGGGAACAGAGCGCCGGACAAAGGGTTGTCCGTCAGGAGGCAAGATGAAAGCCGTGGTGCAGCGCGTATCAGAGGCGTCCGTTGATGTTGCCGGCAGAAGGATTTCCCATATTCAAGGCGGGGCGCTGGTCTTTTTGGGTGTTTCAAAATCAGACGGCCGCGAGGATGCAGAATATTTGGCCAGGAAAGTTTCCCAGTTGAGGATGTTTTCGGATTCCCAGGGGAAGATGAATCTCTCCGCGAATGAAGTGAAGGCCGCATTTTTGGTGGTATCACAATTTACGCTTTACGGCAATTGCCTGAAAGGGCGGAGGCCGTCGTTCGATGAAGCGGCAGATCCTCTAAAAGGGAAAGAGCTTTATGAGCTTTTTGTCGATCTTTTGCGCAAAGAGAATTTTCATGTTCAAACCGGAGAGTTCGGCGCGATGATGGATGTCGCTCTTGTCAACGACGGCCCGGTGACGTTCATTTTGGAAAGCGGCCAATCATGACACATTTGGTGGATACGCATGCGCATTTGGATTCGGTCCAGGATATCGAGGGGGCTTTGCAACGAGCGTCTGAGGCGGGAGTGATTGGAATTCTGGCCGTGGGGGAAGACCAGGATTCGAACCGGAAAAATCTCAGCCTTCAGCGGCCGGGATCCGGACCTGAGATCCGTGTCGGACTGGGGATCCATCCGGGCCGCATCGTGACCGAGCGATTGGACGAAGAGTTCGCCTTTATTGCGCAGTATATTTCAAAGGCTTCAGCGGTGGGGGAAATCGGTCTGGATTTCTGGTATAAATGGGTGCGCAAGGACGATCAAAAAAAGGAAGAGCAGCGGAGCGTTTATCGCAGGCTTTTGGCGCTGGCGATCGATCATGGACTTCCCGCGGTCATCCACACCCGTGGAGCGTGGCGGGAAGCGTTTGAGATCGCCAAAGAAATGAAGGTCGCGCGGGCAGTATTCCATTGGTATTCAGGCCCGCTGGATGTCTTGGAAGACATTCTTAAAGAAGGATATTTTATTTCGGCTTCACCGAGCGTTGCTTACAGCCCGGAATCACGGCAGTCCTTGGTCGCCGCTCCGGTTGAGCAAACCCTGATCGAGACCGATTCGCCGGTTTATTATAAACAGTGCGAGGGCGGATTTCAGGCGGAGCCGAAAGATGTGTTTCGCACATTAAAATATTATGCTACATTAAAGCAACGCGGAGAAGATGATCTGGCCCGGATCCTGAATGGCAACGCCATCAGGCTGTTCGGTTTCAGTGATGCGGGTTAGAAAGGAAAGGATTGGTATGAAAAAAGTCATTCTTGCTGTTCTCATTGTTTGTTTTCTGGTTGTTGCGGGATTTTTTGTTTACCAGGAATTTTTTGCGCAAAAGGAGTTAACACCGGAAGATCTGGTTCCCTTTGGCGCGTTGGCGTATAGCCATGTCTATGATGTGGAAGCGCGTTGGGCGGCCTTTGAGAAAAGCAAACTCATTCAGGAGATCTCTCAAATTTCGCTCAATGAATTTTTGGATAAAATGGGGGCCCAGTCGCATGAGAAGATGACCGTCAATATGGTCTTGGAGCAGCTCAAATCACCGGCAAACCGTCAGCTTGTCAATCAGTTTTTGGGGCAGGAAGTGGCGGTCGCGATTTATCCGACTGAGAAAAAGGAGTTCGGCCCTGAAATGTGGATGGATGCGGCTACCAATATCATGATCGTGACGCGTTTAAAACCTGAAGTCCGGTTCGTTGAATTGATCACCCCGGTCTTTTCCAAGTTTAATCAGGAGATTTCTGAGAGCGAAACGCCGTATAAAAAATACACGATCCATCTTTTGAGCGTCTTTGGTGATCAGGTGACCATCGGGTATGTGCGTTTTGGTGATTTGCTTGTCGTCGGGTTGGGGGACCGTGCTGCGCGCCGGGCGATCGATGTGGTCAGTGGTGACCTTCAGTCCTTGGCAAAAGACCCGCAGTTCAGCCAGTCCATTCCTGCGGAAACGGGCCGGGGGGATGTGACGTTCTTCAACTATGCGACCTTCGCCCAGAAGATGAAAGAATATATCTTGAGCGCTGCCATGAAGGACGGAAGCAACTGGACCGCCCAGGTACAGGTTGAGATCGAGGAGAATTTTAAGCAGATGAATGGTTTTAAGACCATGGTCTCCGTGATGCAATATGGAGAGGTGAATGAACTGAGTTCAGTGGTTCATTTTGAGCCGGAGAACATGCATCCGGATGTTCTGCCGTTCTATCAGGTCCGCCCGCAAGAAAACACGTCTTTGGATTTTATTCCGGCGGATGTTGTGTATTATCAGTGGCAGGGAGGGATCGATTTCAAGCAGTATTGGATCCAGGCCAAAAAGCAGATGCAGATGATCGCTGAACGCTCCGGGCAGGCGCCGGGGGCGGGCCCGGACCAGTTCGTCCAGGCCATGGAAACCCAGGCGGGCATGAGCATTGAAAAAGGGATCCTGCCGCTGTTCGGGGATGAGATGGGAGGGTTCTTGCTTGATATTGGATCGATGGGACCGTTCCCATTGCCTAAACTGGCTGTTTTTCTTGAAGTGACCAATGAAGCCAAGATCACGGAGTTGTTGAATAAGATGCTGGATACCCTTACTTTTATTCGGATCGAAAGTGAAGAATATCAAGGGGTGTATTTGAGATATGCCAGTATCCCTATGGCGGAAGGGATCAGCCCTTCCTGTGGCGTGTTCAATAAATTTCTGGTCTGCACCACAAATCGGGAACTTTTTAAATCCATGGTCGATATCAGTAAAAATATCGGAGATAAAAGCATATCCCTTAAAGGGAACCGCCTGTTCAACAATCCGCAATACCGACTGACGCGCCCGAGCAATGGAGTGTTCTTTGTGAATGTTCCGAACTTAATGGACAAGCTGTCGGTCTTGGTCGATGTTTTTGAGCAGTGGATGGCGATGCAAGAGGCGCAGCAAAAAGCATTGCGAAGCGGCACGGAGAAGCGTTTGGAGGACATCAATTCAAAGCTTGCGCAAAGCAGAGATGTCTTCAGTGCCTTGGAACAGGAACTCGTCGGGCTGCAGGAACAGAAAACAGCGACACCGGCCGTTGACACATCCCGTCTGGAGAGCGTTGCTCAGGAATTGGATCGGCAGCAGAAGATCCGGGAGAATTTCCAAAACCGTTTGGAAGAACTGCAGAAAGAAGAAGAGGAGCTTCTGGCGGTCCAGGCTGTGGAAGGACAGAAGCTGAGCACTGCCGGTCAACTGAGATTGAAAGAAGTCCAGACAGATATCGCTTCACAGAAAGAGCGCATCTCCGGTTTGGAGGGCAAACTGACGGAACTAACGCGGCAGCATCAGGAGTTGATGGCAGCCGCCAATTCTTCCGATGGAGTGCAGAAGCTCATCAGCGATAAGGAAACGAAGCTTGCTCAGGTCCGTGAAGAGATCAAAGATGATGAAGAGATCCGTGAAGAGATCAAGGTCCTGTTAGAGGGATATAATAACCGGGATAGTGTTTCGGAAGAGGAACGGATGTATTTGGTCAAGAGCTTCCTCAAGCCTTTGCTGTCGGCGTTTAAAAATATCCATTGGATCGCGGGGCGGATGGAAATCCATGAGAGGACGATACGATCGGATATGATGTTCAAATATGAATGATCATGAAGGCTTTCAATTGCCCGAGGAGCTGTCCTTTTCATATGGCTATGGTCAATATGAACAAGGAACTGTTTCTATCCGAGGGATGATCGTCCTGGGCCAGCATAAATTGTTTTTGAAGGGCGAGGCCGGAGAAGTCCCGCAGACGTATATTCCGCTGGAAAGGATCTACAAGATAAGGCGGCTCTGGCCGCAAGGCCTTGAGATCCATGTGAGGCCTTCGCAGATGACGGAATATGCCGCCAGGATCAGGGTTGAGAGGCCATTGGAAAAAGACCTTTTAAAGGACCTTGCGCGGCGGAGGAATTTAAAGCGCCGATTTTTGAGGGCGGAATGGTTTGATCCTAATTTTTGAGAGTGTGAAAGCGGATTTTGTGCTGGTCAATATCTTGCTAGAATAAAGGTATTATGGAATTCCAAATCATTAACAAACAGATCATCGGAAGGGATATCAAGCGCTTGGACGTCCGTGCGGAGGCGATCGCGCATAAGGTGTTGCCGGGCCAATTCGTCATGGTCGCGCCGGAGGAGAACAGCAAATGGATTCCCCTCTCCGTTGCTGAGACAGATCTGCGCAGGGGTTTGATCAGCCTGATCTTTCAGGAGAAGGGGCATACGACCCAGGTGCTGGGAAAACTGGGCATCCATGAAAAGCTGTTCTCGGTGACCGGGCCTTTTGGAAAGGCTCCTGAGATCCGTCAGCTTGGGGTTGTGGTATGTTTGGCCACGGGTGTGGGCGCGGCGCAGATCTTGCCGATGGCAAAAGCCTATAAGAAGGCAGGGAACAAGGTGATCGGAATTTTGTCAGCACCCACCAAGAAAGAGATCATTTTGGAGCCTCAAATGCGGATCGCCTGTCACCGTATCTTTATTGCCACCGATGATGGAAGCTATCAGCGCAAAGGCGCTGCCATTGAAACATTGAGGGAGGCCCTTGATCAGGAAGATGTTCATTTGGTCTATGATGTGGGGCCTGTTGACGTCATGCGTGAGATAGCCCATTTTACAAAGGAACGGCGGATCCCGAATCTGATCCAGGTGCAGACGCTGATGTCTTGCGGACGGGGGATCTGCGGTTCGTGCCGGGTAAAGGCCAAGCACTCCATCCAGTTGTCTTGTGAGGAAGGGCCTGAGTTTGATGGACACACAATCGATTTTGATTATTTGAAGCAGCGAATGGGGCACAGGCATGAAGAGAGGCCTCTGGAGCAGGCTGACGAGGGGATCCGCGGTTTTTGGAAACAGATGATGAAAGAGTAAGAGACCATGAAAACAACGCCAATCCCTGTCCAGAATTGTGAAAAACGCCTTAAGAATTTTAGCGAGGTCGAGCTGGGGTTTTCAAAAAAGATCGCAGTCGATGAGGCGCGTCTTTTTCCGCAGAGCAGTTCGCCGGGGCGCCAGCCAAGGTGCCCGCTGGGGATCGATATTTTAGGGTTTGTGCGTTGTCTGAGGGAGGGCGAAATATCGGCTGCGTATGATAAGATCCGTGAAAAAAATGAGCTTCCCGGTGTCTGTGGGCGTGTTTGTTCGGCGCCTTGCGAGGAGGATTTTATCATTGGCGGAAAACAGATGGAAGTGGATGTGCGGGCCTTGGAACGTTTTGCCGCTGACCATGGCCGTCCCCGCCTGTTCAGGCGAAAACAATATGAACAACAGGGCGCGATGGTTGCTGTCGTAGGCTCGGGTCCGGCGGGGCTTTCAGCCGCGGCATGTCTGGCTCGCTCAGGGTTCCGGGTCACGGTCTTTGAGTCGTTGCCTCAGCTTGGAGGGATGCTGCGTTACGGGGTGGCTGGTTTTCGTCTTTCGAAAGACATTCTAAATGCCGAGATCGAAATGATACGGGACCTCGGCGTTCAGTTCCAAGCCAATTGTTGCATAGGGAGAACGGTCACATTGGAGGAGCTTTATCAACAGGGTTTTGCCGCTGTCCTTCTGGCGGTCGGCCGTCAGTATCCCGCCCCGTTAAAAGACCAGGGGACAGACGCTCACCACGTGATCTGCGCTTCGGAGGTCCTGTTGAAGCTGGGCGCTTCGGAGGAGAATTTTATCAGGGAGTTCCAGCACCGTTTGGGCCATACGATCGTTGTGATCGGAGATCATGAATTGGCCTTGGATTGCGCACGAGCCTGTCGCCGGCTGAAGGACAAAAAGGTCAAACTTGTTTTCGCACGGACGGAAGAAGACCTGCTTTGCCACCGCAATGAGATCGAACAGGCCAAAGCTGAAGGGGTCGAATTTGAAGCGATGATGCATTTTCAAAAAGTATGTTTGAGCGATGATGGCGATGTTTGCGGGATCCAATGCGGGCGCATGGACTACGCTGACCAGGACGGCCAGTGGAGATTGATGCCAGTCCCTGATTCGCAGGTTGTAGTGGAGGCGGACACGGTCATTATGACCCGTGGGCAGACCGTCAATCAGGATATTTTTAAGATTTCCTCTTTTGCGAAACTGACGCGGGAAGGATTCTTGGCTGTTGATCCGGAGACATCCCGGGTCCATGACAATATTTTTGCCGCAGGCCACGCGGTTATGGCTCAGGATGGTATTGTTTACGCGATGCGTTCCGGTGTTCATGCCGCCGAGAAGATCATTGAATTTTTAAGCGGGGGATCGTGAAATGCCAGGTCGAGTATCTGTTTCAGACCTTCAAAAGAAAAAGGAACAGGGGCGGAAGATCACGATGGTCACGTCCTACGGCTATTCGTTCGCGAAGCTGGTTGACGCTTGCGGCATGGATGTTATTTTAATCGGTGATTCGGTGGCGAATGTTGTTATGGGCTTAAAGACGACTAGGACGGTCACGGTCGACGAGATGGTCCATCATGCCGCGGCCGTTAATCGTGGGGTCGCTCGTAGCTTGGTGGCCGCGGATTTGCCATTTTCCGCGGTGCAGGGCGGACCCGAAATGGTTCTTGAGGCGGCCCGTCGGCTTTTGAATACCGGCTGCGACGCGGTTAAGATCGAGTGGTGTGATGGTTGCCTTGAAATGATCGATCGGCTGCGCCGAGAGGATATTGCAGTGATGGGACATGTGGGATTGACCCCGCAGACCGCCGAGGAGACCGGAGGATTTAAAGTCCGAGGAAAGACCGCGGAAGCGGCGCATGAAATTTATCAAAGGGCCTTGGAACAGCAAACGCACGGCTGTTTCGCTGTTGTTCTGGAATGCATCCCGGACCGTGTCGCCTCTGTTATCACAAAAAAACTGCGGGTTCCCACGATCGGGATCGGGGCCGGCAAGGAGTGTGACGGTCAGGTCCTGGTGCTGGATGATCTTTTGGGCTTGTTTGAGGATTACCATCCGAAGTTTGCTAAGCGTTATGCCCAGCTCGCCTTGGAAACAAAGCGTGCGGTGACGGCCTATATTCATGATGTAAGTTCTGCGTCTTTTCCCGCAAAAGAGCATAGTTTTTCTATAGGGGATGAAGATTTTGAAGGATTCTTGGGCCGAATAACGTCCGCGTGACCGCTCTTCCGCCGCTCGAACAAAAAACCTTGCCTTTTGATTTAAATTTGGTTAAAATATGCGACCGTTGTTGATGGACGGCTTAATCTTATACGTTCTAAACTTTTATTACACGCACAACTTATGAAAAATTCAGTATCCATGGATACCATTGTCTCGCTCTGCAAACGGAGGGGTTTTATTTTTCAATCCTCCGAGATTTATGGCGGGCTTTCTGGAGCGTGGGATTATGGCCCCTTGGGCGCGGAATTAAAACGGAATATCAAGGACGCCTGGTGGAAGGCCAACGTCCATGACCGGGAAGATATGGTCGGCCTGGATGCCAGCATTCTGATGCATCCTGAAACATGGAACGCCTCAGGGCATACACAGAATTTTACGGATCAGCTTGTGGATTGCAAGGCGTGCAAACGCCGTTTTCGCGCTGACCATGTCGGGGATTCTTGCCCGGCTTGCGGGGCCAAGGATTTTACCGAGGCCAGGGCATTTAACCTGATGCTCAAGACGCATCTGGGCGCTATGGAAGATTCCAGCAGTGTCGTGTATTTGCGTCCCGAGACCGCGCAGGGGATCTTTGTGAATTTCATGAATGTCCGGGATACTTCGCGTAAGCGGCTTCCATTCGGGATCGCCCAGATCGGCAAATCGTTCCGCAACGAGATCACGCCGGGGAACTTTACGTTCCGGACCCGTGAATTCGAGCAGATGGAAATAGAATTTTTCACGCATCCCGGTGAGGCGCAGGAGTGGCACAAACGTTGGATCGAGGACCGGTTTCAGTGGTACGTAAACCTCGGCATGACCCCGGATCGCCTGCGATTACGCAAGCACGGCGAAGATGAGTTGGCGCATTATTCCGTCGGGTGCACGGACATCGAATACGAGTTTCCGTTCGGCTGGTCAGAACTTGAGGGGATCGCGAATCGGACGGATTTTGACCTCAAGCAGCACGCGCAGTTTTCCGGGAAGGACCTTAAATACAAGGATTCAGTGACGCAGGAAGAAGTGATCCCGTTCGTGATCGAGCCTTCGGGCGGGGTCGACCGGGCGACATTGGCATTTTTGGTCGACGCGTATCATGAAGAACAGGTCAATGACAGCCCGCGGGTCGTCTTGCGTTTTCATAAGAAACTGGCGCCGATTAAAGTGGCGGTCCTGCCGTTGTTGAAAAAGAGCTCTGAGATCGTTTCAAAGGCCAAGGCCATCAAGGCGGACCTGCAAAAGAACGTCACCTGTGTCTATGACGACACAGCCTCGATCGGGAAGCTTTACCGCCGTCAGGATGAGGTGGGGACGGTGCTGTGCGTGACCGTTGATCCGGAGTCGTTGGAAGACCAGCAAGTTACAGTCAGAGAGCGGGACAGTATGCAGCAGGTGCGCATCCCCATGGACCGCTTAAAATCATATGTGTGTGAACATTTTGGCAATTAAACCAAAAGTGTAAAGAAAGGGAAGGAAAACATGGCTACAAAGTATGTGTACGCATTCGGTGGCGGAAAAGCCGAAGGCCGGGCCCAGATGAAGGAATTGCTCGGCGGGAAGGGCGCGAACCTGGCAGAGATGACCAATATCGGCATCCCTGTTCCGGCGGGGTTTACGATCAGCACGGATGTCTGTGCTTATTATTATGAGCACGGCAAGAAGAAGCCGGCGACTCTTGATAAGGAGATCGATCAACACATCAAGGTCCTCGAGAAAAAAATGGGGGCAAAGTTCGGTGATAAAGAAAATCCCCTGTTGGTCTCTGTCCGTTCAGGCGCCGCTGTTTCGATGCCCGGCATGATGAACACGATCCTCAACCTTGGGATCAATGACGATGCCGTTGAAGGCCTTGCCAAAAAGACCAAAAATCCGCGCATGGCGTGGGATTCTTACCGACGTTTTATCAACATGTTCGGTGATGTGGTCATGGGCGTTGACCATGAGCATTTTGAAGCGGAACTTTCCCGCATCAAGCAGAAGTATGGCCGTAAACTGGATACAGATTTGACGACCGAAGAATTGAAGGAAGTCGTTGCCGCTTATAAGGAAGTTTACAAGAAAGGCGTTGGAAAGGGCTTTCCGACCAATGCGCGCGAACAGTTGAATTACGCGATCGACGCTGTCATCGGTTCATGGATGATCAACCGGGCGATCCGTTACCGTGCGATCAACAAACTCCATGGTTTAAAAGGAACGGCGGTCAACGTTCAAGCCATGGTTTTCGGCAACATGGGCGACACCTCGGGGACCGGCGTGGCCTTTACACGCAACCCGGCTAACGGTGATGATCATTTTTACGGCGAGTATCTGATCAATGCCCAGGGTGAGGACGTTGTGGCCGGTATTCGCACCCCGGACCCTATTGATACGCTCAAGAAAGCTATGCCGAAAGTCTACGATGAGCTCAACACCATCCGTTTAAAGCTTGAGAGACATTACCGTGAAATGCAGGATGTGGAGTTTACTATTCAGGAAGGCACGCTTTATATGCTGCAGACCCGTACCGGAAAGCGGACTGGTTTGGCTGCTATCAAGATCGCGGTTGATATGGTTAAAGAGAAATTGATCACCACCGAAGAGGCTTTAATGCGTATTCAGGGTGATCATTTGAACCAGCTGCTGTTCCCGATCTTTGACCTGAAAGACAAGGGCGAAGCAGTCGCGAACAAGCGTGTTTTGACCAAAGGTCTTCCGGCTGGTCCGGGTGCGGCCAACGGTTTGGTTGTCTTTACGGCCGACGAAGCGGAGAAGTGGGCCAAGGAAGGCAAGAAGGTCATCCTTGCTCGTAAAGAAACATCGCCCGAAGACGTTGCGGGGATGTGGGCTGCTCAGGCGATCTTGACCTCCACAGGCGGTATGACATCGCATGCGGCGGTTGTGGCACGCGGCTGGGGCAAGTGCTGCGTGGTCGGTTGCGGCGAGTTGGATATTGATTATAAAGCTAAAGAGATCCGGGTTAAGGGCAAGGTCATCAAAGAAGGTGACGCGATCTCGATCGATGGGTCCACCGGTGAAGTGATCCTCGGAAGCCTGAAGACTTCATCGTCTCCGGTCATCAGCGGTGTTGTTGACAAAAATGAGGAAGCGAAGAAGCATCCGATCTACAAGATGTTCGTGGAAATTATGAAATGGGCCGATGCGGCGCGTCAGATCAAGGTCCGCACCAACGCGGATTCTCCTCAGGATTCCAATAATGCCCGCGCTCTTGGGGCAGAAGGGATCGGGTTGTGCCGGACTGAGCATATGTTCTTTGAGGGCGAGCGTATCTGGGCGATCCGTGAGATGATCCTGGCCAGTGATGTGGAAGGACGTGAGAAAGCTCTTGCGAAGTTATTGCCGTATCAGCGTGATGACTTCGAAGGGATCTTCAAGGCCATGGAAGGGCTTCCTGTCACGATCCGTTTGCTGGATCCGCCATTGCATGAGTTCTTACCTCATGATGATGCCGGTCAGGCTGAAATGGCCAGACGTCTGGGAACGACCCCTGAAAAGGTCAAAGCCAAAGTCGGTCAGCTGCATGAGATGAACCCGATGTTGGGTCATCGCGGTTGCCGCTTGTCCATTACCTATCCTGAGATCTGCAAAATGCAGGTGACCGCGATCATTGAGGCGGCCTGTAATGTGGCAAAAGGCAATGTGAAAGTTCTGCCTGAGATCATGATCCCGCTTATCGGAACCAAACAGGAATACGATATCCTTGAGGTCCTGGTTCGTGAAACAGCGGATGCGATCATCAAGGCCAAGGGTGCCAAGGTCAAATACATGGTCGGAACCATGATGGAAATTCCGCGCGCAACATTGGTGGCTGATAAAGTCGCTGAGAAAGCGGAATTCTTTTCATTCGGAACCAATGACCTCACGCAGATGACCTTGGGTTACAGCCGTGACGACGTGGGATCGTTCTTGCCGGATTATATCGACAAGAAGATCTTCCGTGAAGACCCGTTCGCATCGATCGACCAGGAAGGCGTTGGTCAGTTGGTCAAGATGGGTGTGGAACGCGGCCGTTCAACACGTCCGGAACTTAAGTGCGGCGTGTGCGGTGAGCATGGTGGAGACCCGGCTTCGGTGAAGTTCTTTGCTAACGTCGGTCTGAACTATGTCAGCTGCTCGCCTTACCGTGTCCCGGTGGCCCGTTTAGCGGCAGCCCAGGCGGCCATTGAGGCCAAGAAATCGGCTTCCAATGCCAAAGGCGCAAAAAAGGCTACGAAGTCAGCCAAGCCTAAGGCAAAAGCCGTTAAAGCAAAGTCAGCGAAACCAAAGGCGAAGAAGAAGTAACCTTTGCGTATTGACATAATGGTGGTGGACGGTTAATATGAAATAACCGTCCACCACGTATTTTGATCTCAACAAAGGATTGGTTGGACGAACCCGAATTTATGGATCCAATTAAATCATACTTTAAAGATGTTCGTGATATTCCCCTTTTAACCGCTGAGCAGGAAGTTGAGCTTGCTGAGCGCGTCCAGAAAGGAGATGAAGAGGCCCGTGATACGATGATCCGGTCTAATCTTCGTCTCGTCATCAGTATTGCCAAGCGCTACATTAATCTCGGTGTGCCTTTAAGCGACCTGATCGAAGAAGGAAACATCGGCCTTATGCGCAGCGTCGAGAAGTTCGATCCTTCTAAAGGGTTTCGATTCTCAACCTACGCGGCCTGGTGGATCAAGCAGGCGATCTCCCGGGCGATCATCGATCAGGGCAAGATGATCCGTGTTCCCGTCTATATGAACGAAGAGATCATGAAGTATAAAAAGGCCGTTGAGAGCCTCACGCATAAATTAAAGCGTAAGCCCCGTGTTTCTGAGATCGCAAAAAAAATGCAGACGACCGTGGATAAGGTCCGAGAATATGAACGGTCGATCGCCAAGATGTCCAGTCTGGACGCCCCGATTGGTGAAGAAGGGGATGGCCAGGTCAAGGACATGATCGCTGATGAACGTTTAGCCAGCCCTGATCAGCAGCTCGAGCATTTTTTGAACAAAGAACGCGCGCAGGACCTTTTGGACATGTTGTCTGAGCGTGAGCGAAAGATCCTTGTTTTACGTTACGGTCTGGAAGACGGAAAGACCCACACCTTGGCTGAGATCGCCAAACAGATCTGCGTTTCGCGTGAGCGGGTTCGTCAGCTCGAAAATCAGGCTATCAAAAAGATCAAAAAAATGATCAAGGACGGGGCGACGCTCGAAGAAGTTTCTTAAAGGTCGTTTCAATTCAAAGGGGGATCCATGCAGGCTTCTGATCTGGCAAAGTTCATCCGTGACGTTCCTGATTTTCCCAAGAAGGGGATCATATTTAAGGACATTACCCCTCTGCTGCAGAATGCCCCGGCGCTTCGAAAGACCTTGAGCATCCTTGCCGGGCAGTATAAAGGGAAAAAGATCGATTATGTGGTAGCCATGGAATCGCGAGGTTTTATTTTTGGGGCGGCCCTTGCCGCCAAGCTCGGGGCCGGTTTTGTTCCGGTCCGAAAACCGGGCAAGCTTCCCTATAAAATAAAACGTGCCACGTATCAGCTCGAATATGGAACGGACACTTTGGAGATCCATCAAGATGCGTTGCCGAAAAACAGCCGTGTTTTGATCGTGGATGATCTTTTGGCGACCGGAGGGACGGCGCAAGCCGTTTTGAAACTGGTCCGGACTTTTCAGGCGGATGTTGTAGGGATCGCTTTTGTCATTGAATTGGTCTTTTTGAACGGCCGTAAAAAATTGAAGAACGCCCCCATTTTTTCGATTCTCAAATACTGATAATGAACTTTATTTTTGATAACCAAGATAAAAAAGGTCTGTATCTGGTCCTTTTGATCTTGGTTGTTTTTTTTGCGTTTATTCCGTCGCTGACAAATGATTATGTCAATTGGGATGACGGGCCGCATTTTCTTGAGAACGCGTGTGTTCAGCAGCCGCTGGGGGCCAAGGCGATCGCCTGCGCGTTCCAGCAATTTGTCAATGACAGCTATATTCCTCTTACTACGCTCTCCTTTCAGGTCGAACGCCATTTCTGGGGAATGAATCCCGCGGTGTCTCACGCGATCAATCTGGCCCTTCACGTGGGTGTTACGGTCCTGGTCTTTTTTATTATTTTAAAGCTGGGATGTTCCGCTCTTGTAAGCTTTATAACGGCGCTGTTGTTCGGTATTCATCCGATGCGGGTCGAATCGGTCGCATGGGTGACAGAACGCAAAGATGTCCTGTATGCGGTTTTTTATTTATGGGCCGTGTTTGCTTATATGCAGTTCATTCGTATGCGGGAGCATTCAGCGGGAAGGGGAAGCGGCTTGAAAAGGATGCTTTCTTTTGCGCTGGTCCTGGGGTTTTCGGGGCTGGCGGTCTTGGCCAAGCCGATGGCCTTAACGCTGCCGTTTGCGCTTATTTTGATCGACTGGTTCTTGAAACGGAAATGGACTTTGCCCCTTGTGCTGGAAAAGTGTCTGGTGGGGGCGATGGTCTGGCCGCTCACCTGGCTGACGTATCAGACGCATTTGGGAAAGGCGATGGAGGTTTCGCTTGGGCAAAAATTCCTTATTGTAATCTGGAGCGCGACATTTTATGTGCGGAAAATGGTGTTTCCGGGCTTGCAAGTGGCAGTTTATGATTTTCCTCTGCCGGTCAGCATAACGGTTTTTGAATATCAGTTGGCGGTCTTTGTTTTCGCGTTCTTGTTGGCAGGCGCTTATTTTTTGCGTAAAGACAGGCTTGCCGTTTTTGGGATCGGGTTCTATGTTTGCATGAGTTTTTATTTGTGGGGGATCGGGACCACCATCGGAAAAACGCACATTGTGGCAGATCGTTTTACCTATCTTTCTTCCGTCGGGCTGTCACTGGTCGCTGCTGTGGTTTGGGCCCGTTTTTGGGCCAGGATTAAAAACAAAAGGTTGGAAAGGATCCTTTATCTTGGGATTTCGTTGGCGGTTATTTCTATTTTTATTCTGAAAACTTCAACTCAAATTTTTGTCTGGAAAAACGGCATGACTCTTTGGTCACACCAGTATGAGCATCAGCCGCATCGCGAGCGAGAAAAGGTCCTGGCGGGTCTTATGGACGCTGTTGTTGACCAAATGGAAAGCCGGAATGAGGGCGGGGATGGATTGAGGAAGGATCGTTGTATCGAAGACGCCCTGCGGCAGATCTATCCATTAGGGGAAGGAATGGATGATGTTTCCAAGGTCAAGGTTTTGAATGCCACAGCCAGATATTACTATTATCAAGGGAAAAAGGAGCTGGCTTTGCGGTATTGGAAAGAGGCTTTAGCGCTGGATCCGGATTATTACTGGGCGCTTTACCGCGTCGCGTTTGTTGCAATGGAGGAGGGCCGGCAGGAAGAGGCCTTGCGTTTGCTTGAAGCAGCGGCTCAGCGCGCTCCGGCAGAAGACCGCCTTTTTCAGGAGAAAGTTCTTGCTGCGGTGACGGAGATAGCATCTCATCCTGACGCTCACGAATACGCTCAGGATGTTTTTAAGCATATGAAATTAAACCATTTGCATTGGTATGGGCCATAATAATTTTGGTGGTTGACTTTCTAAAAACAGAATGGTTTAATAATACACATCTTTATAATTGTTTTAAATGATTTTTGAAAAAGATAATGTTTGCGCCTGTAGCTCAGATGGATAGAGCGCGGCTCTCCTAAGGCCGGCGTCGGAGGTTCGACTCCCCCCAGGCGCATTGATTTTAAAACGGATCGCTTGACCTGTTTTTCATTGTGCTGCTCAAGCCAAAGCCGTTGTGGTTGAAACATAAGTGAATGATGGGATTGATGTTCTGTTTGAAAGTATTTTGTAAATCGTATGTGAAAAAAAATAAAAATTTTTTTGACAGTTCTTTTTAAGTGTGTGACAATAATACGGTTTTGTAAAAAACCAACTTTACCCCAGTGATGATCTTAATCTGACAAGAGGGGAGGTGATGGAAAAAATCGCGTCCGGGGTCATCGAGCAACTGGTCTTGTGAGTAATTCCCTAGGCCTATATACTAGTCATAATAGATAAAACATCAGAGTATCGATTTCAATCTTTGGAGGAGAAAAAATGAGAAAAGTCTTATTAGCGTTAGCAATTGTCGCTTTGATCGCTATGCCGGCTATGGCAAGCGTTCAGAACGTCAAGGTTAGCGGTGATATCGATGCCACGTATGTCATACGTGACAATTTCGATTTTGCCGGAAACAGCCAAAGCGTTGCCATCTCGCAAACACGTTTGCGCGTTGATTCCGATTTGACGGACAAAGTCGCCGCCACGATCGGGTTGATCAATGAAAGAGCATGGGGCGCAAATACGGTTTCAAGTTCAGACATTGACCTCAACCTCGCCTATGTCACGATGAAAGAAATGCTTTATTCACCGTTGACCGTGACCGTTGGTCGTCAGAACTTTGCTTTTGGTAACTCGTTGGTCATTGATTCTGCTGGGACAAACAACTCTGCTCCGGCTGATTCAGGGCTTAAGGGCATTGCAGAGGATTTGACCAAGCAGACAGCTCAAGATGCTGTTCGTTTGACATTCGACTACAATCCGTTAACAATCGATGTGTTGTATTCCAAGATCGATCAGGGATCTGTTGATCTTGAAAAGTTCTCTGACAACACGGATCTTTATGGTATGAATGCAACTTATCAGTTCAATGATGAGAAATCATCACTTGTGGAAGGGTATTTTTGGGTTAAGAATGCTAAAGATAAGATCTATGTTCCCGGCGTCCGTGGAAGCATGAATGTGCTGGATGGCTGGAACCTGCAGGCAGAAGTTGCCGCCCAGTTAGGCGAGATCACCTTGGCACAGGGAAAAACTGACCGTGAGGCCTATGTGGCACAGGTTCTTTCAAACTATTCGTTACCGTTTGAAAAAACCAAAAAATACGAGCCGGTTTTTGGATTAGCTTATACGATGTATTCAGGAGATAAAAATCCGGCTGGTTCAGGATCGGGTGATGACAAATACAATGCTTGGGATCCGATGTATGAAAACCAGGCTGGTGGCAAGATCTACAATTCATTATTCAATGCTACCAACTGCCAGATCTTAGGCGCAACCTTGTCATTGGTTCCGATGGAAGACGTGAAGGCGCAATTGTATTATGATAATCTTTCGTTGATGAAAGAGGTCGCTGCTTTCGCTCTTGTTCAGCCGGATGGAAGAAGCGCTACTCCAGCCCAGGATATGGAAAGAGATCTTGGGGATGAAGTTGGTTTAGTTCTGACCTATGATTACACGGAAGATGTTCAGTTCGGCGCACGCGCTGGCGTGTTCTTCCCTGGAAGTAATTACAGCGATGGCGCTGATGAGAATGCTACACAGTTGATCGTTAACACAAAAGTTGCCTTCTAATTGCTGAGCAATTAAAAGGATGCAGTTTTAAAAAGCCCCGCTTAACAGCGGGGCTTTTTTATTGTCATGCAAAAACCACGGCCATGAGGCTGTGAATGAAGCGTTTCCGAAAGCGAGCATTACAGTGGGCTTGAGGACAGGCGAACGCAAATACAAAATTTAAAAGAAGCCACGTCCGTGAGGACGTGGAGCTTCACTGTTCCCGGGAAAAATATAAAGGTGGCAGATGTAAAAATGGCGGACGCATTTTAAAACCATGAAAAGGCCCTTTATTTTTTGTCCTATTTAATTCCCGGATCAGGTCGTGATAGAAACATTGACTGCAGATGTTCCGTGCGTGAGATGGGACATGGCGCCATCAATAAACAGGATCAGCCCCGCGAACTCCAGGATCTCTTCCACGCTTGCCAGAGTAATGGCCAGCCGCTCCATTTGAAAATAATAATCATTTGAAATGACCCATCCTTGGATGGGCTCAAACCCAATGGCGCCGGTCACAAAGACAGCGCCGGCTGCAAGGATCTTGAAGCGGACGGAAGAGGGAAGTTTGAGGACAAGCGGCGCGTAGGCTGCCGTTAGAACCATGACGAGAACAGCGGCGGGGATGATCCAACTGTAATAGAGCGCGCCTTGAAAGCCCAGGGACTTTTGCAGATAAAAGGATATGCGCTCGTGAAAACAGGCCGTTTCGTCAATGCCGCAAACGATGAAAAGACCGCAGAGAAAAGACCAGTGGTTTTTGTGCGCAGCATCAGCGCTTTGGGCTATCAGGGCCGTCGAAGCGGCCGCTAGCAAGAACAGTATCGTTGAGAAAAGTGTGGGGAGATTGTTCTCTTCGAGGATATTCAAGGTTTGCGTCAACTGCTCCCCCAGCGGCAATTGAATTTGAAAGACCGACGGCAGATAGAACGCGAGCATGTAAAAAAGAAGAAGAACGCCCAAGATGGCCCACAGGGTCCGAATAAAGATTTTTGAATGGAACGCTATGATCATGTTGTTTGATTTTAAAAAGAGGCGGTGGGTTTGTCAATTGATTTATCGGGGGGGCGGATGTTATTTGATCGGGGGCGAGCGGTTCGGCAAGAACGTGAAGGATTTCAACGATTTATCCTTTAAAGGGGCGGGATATCATCGATGACCTTTAAGATCGGATATTCTCGTCGAGTAAAAACAAAAAATTGTTTTAAAAAATATTAAAAATAGTTGTTCATTAAAAATAATCTTTGTTATTATAAAAATACCTTTAGAGCGTTTCTAAGGTTAAATCGTTTGATTTCAACCTTTTAAATATTGGATGTGCGTTATGACCAGGGACGAAATTTACGATCACCTGGCGCAGGTTTACCTTGGCAAGAAGAAGCAGCAGCAAAAAACAAGGAATTCAAAAGAAGTCAGCGCCTGGTTGTTTCTGAACATCATTATTACAGTTGTGATCTTTGCGACATCGTTTTACGGATTGACAGCTTTTTTGGCAAAGAAGGGCGACTTATTCCAGAAGCGTATTATCTATGCCTTAAATAAAGGGCCGATACGAATTCCGTACAGTCTGGAGCACCCTTACCCTCAGGTCAAAACGTTTTCGCTTTCTGTTTCCGATGTCGATGCCGCCCAATACGGGTACCTTGCGTTTTCCGTTCGGGGGGCAGAAGAGGGAACGCCGGGAACCATCCGGGTCGAGGTCCGCAATCAGCGCAATGAAATTTCTTCGGTATTTGTCGACGATATCGGACTGCGCTGGAAAAGCGTTCACATTCCGCTAAAAGAGTTTGAAGGGATTTCAGATTGGTCAAGCGTTTCAGAGGTTCAGTTCGTTCTTGAATCTTGGAACGCTCTTAAAACTAAAGGGATTTTACTTATAGAGGATGTGTGCTTTTCTAGTTCAACGAAAGGCTAAAGAGCGATGAAAATCATTTCGATCGGGAACCAAAAAGGCGGATGTGGAAAAACAACAACGGCGATCAATCTTGCGGCGTCTTTTAGCCGTAACGGCAAAAAAACTTTGCTGATCGATCTGGACCCGCAGGCGCATGCTTCGCTGGGCTTGAATTTTGAAAGCCAGGACAGCATGTATAATGTTATTTCCCGTCTGGCCCCGCGCAAGCTGGGGATCACCCAGATCATTAAGCGCGTGGAAAAGAATTTTGACATTGTGCCGTCCAATCTGTTGGTCGGAACTCTTGAGCAGGAATTGGCTGATGAGATTGGGCGTGAGACGAAGCTCGTGGAGGTCTTAGAGCCGTTGGCAGATCAGTATGATTATATTTTGATCGATTGCCCGCCGAGCTTAGGGTTCTTGACGATCAACGCGATCCGGGCCAGCCAGGAGATCTATATTCCGGTCGAAACCAGCCGTTTTTCCTTGCAGGGAGTTGAACATATTCTCGACATTGTGCGCTTGATCCGGGACAGGCTCAACCATCCGGTTCAATATAAGATCCTGGTCACAATGTTCGATTCTCGTCTGCGCCATTCCTTTTCCATGCTTTCCAAGATGAGGGAGATGTTCGCGGGGGCATTGTTCGATACGATCGTCCATGTGAATGTCAAACTTAAGGAGTCCGCTGTTATGGGGAAAACGGTTGCCGCTTATGACAAATACTGCCGCGGTTCTAAGGATTATTTCTCTCTGGCTAAAGAGGTCATCATGCTTCATGACGGAGTCGCGGCCCCGGCGGACGCGGAGCTTTCTGAGCGCATGAGAGCGGTCATCCGGGAAGAAGCCCGCCAGATGCAGCGGACCATGCGTTTTACCCTGGATGCGCCGGAAGCCCGTTCGGTCTATGTCACGGGAAGCTTCAATGACTGGTCTTTGGATGAGAAATACCGCATGAATCTGCAGGATGGGGTCTGGTCAGTGGAAGTTCCGTTGAAGCCGGGAAGCTATCGATATCAATTCATTGTCGACGGGCGCTGGCGGGAAGATCCGGCGAATCCGGAGCAGGAGCGGAACTCTTTCGGCGATATTAACTCTTTGATCGAGGTGGGAGCGGGCGATGCATAATCCATCTATTGAGCAGGACACGGATGAAAAGATTTTCGGCATGCTGTCCTATCTTTCGATCCTGTGCATCTTTCCGTTATTGTTCAAGCGCGACAGCGAGTTCGTCCTTTTTCATGGGAAACAGGGCCTGGTCTTGTTTATCGGTGAAGTCGCTGTTTTCATTTTGAGCATCGTATTCCCCTGGCTGCTGAAATTAGGGCTTTTTGTCCTTTTGGGAATGTCATTTTTCGGGATCATTGATGTTTTACGAGGACGAAAAACGCCCCTGCCGGTGGTATCAGACATTGTCGGTAGAATTTCCATTTAACACTCCTTAAAGATTCACATTGGTCCGCTTATGGCTTTAGTGGAGCATCTTTTAAAAACTCTCAAAAAGATCTTTGTCCCATCCCCGCCTTTGAGCCGGCGTAAACGTTCGGCGCATCGGAAGCACAAAACATCAAGGTCCTCGGGCAGCCGTTCTTCAAAACAGGGAAAATCTCGGCCTCCGAAAAAGGCCGTAACGAGAAAGACCGCTAAAAAGGCGGTCCGTTCAACAGCATCGGGCCAACGGAAAACCGTTGTGGCCGGCGCTAAAAAGACCGTGGTAAAAGACCGTGGAAAAAGGGCCTCATCTGGATCAAAAAAAACAGGGAGCGAACCTCAAAAAGCTAAAAAGAGTTCTCGACCGGCGAAGGCGGCCGTGAAGAGCGCCGCACGGGTGAAGGCAACAGGTCAAAAAAAGCCTTTGAAAAAAGGATCGGAGCCTGAAGCCGCTGGGGTCCTGGTGGGTGATGTGACGCATTATTTCGGAAAGATCGGAGTATGCGTCCTAAGCGTGACGGGAAAGGGCCTTGTCATCAATGACAGGATCCATATCCGGGGGGTATCGACAGATCTCAAGCAAACGGTCCGCTCCATGCAGGTCGAGAGTTTGGATGTTAAGGTCGCGCGGAAAGGGCAGTTGGTAGGCTTGAAGGTTGACAAAATCGTGAAAGTAGGGGATAAAGTATATAAAATCTGAAGATCGCAATATAAGGAGTTGTGAATGAATACGGTCGATTACGTTGTCATGGCGATCCTGCTGATTGCCATGGGGCTGGGGTGGCATCGGGGGTTCTTGAAAACGGTCTTGAGGCCCATTTGCTGGGTCTTGTGCATTTATTTGGGTTATGCCTATTATTTAAGGACCAAGAGCCTCGCGGTGTCTTTGGTGATCAGCCTTATCGGACCGTTGGTCGTGCAGTTTATTTTGACTGCCTTTGTTGAGATCATTCAAAAAGCGGGCAAGAAAGATGGTAAGAAGAACGCCATTTCCATTTTTGACCGCGGTTTGGGGATGTGTGTAAGCGGTCTATGGATGACTTTTTTGATCAGCGCCGCGTTTTTCATGGTAGGGATGGTGCCCTTTAAGATACCGGGATTTGAACCGTTTCGCCGGAGTATCGTCGATTCCAAAAGTTATGGAGCGTTCAACCGGGTGGCATCGAAACAGTTTCCCCGTTTGGCAAAGACCAATGAGCCTGCGGCGATCGATTTTACCGATCCTGAAGCCGTGGAAAAATTTGACATTGAACAGATCCAGAATTCAAAAGAATTCAAGGACCTGATGAGCCATCCCCAGGTTGAGGCGCTGTTTCAGGACACCGCGTTTCAGGACAGAGTCCGCAGTGGGCAGGTCTTTGGCATCATGGAAGACGCCAGGGTCAAAGAGATCCTGCAGGACCCGCAAGTGATGAAGGATTTTTTTGCGTTTTATAACAGATTGATCCAAATGGCCCCCGCCGCAGGGACGGGGTCGGTGGACTCCATGTTGATGGGCCAGTGATCGAATCATCAGGAAAGGAAGGTTGAATATGCCGACAATTTTCACAAAGATCATAAGCGGAGAGATCCCCTGCCATAAGATCGCGGAGGATCAAAAGCACTTGGCGTTTTTGGATATCCGTCCGATCCACGACGGGCATACGCTTGTCATTCCCAAAAAAGAGATCAGCTATATTTTTTCCATGGAAGATCAGGAGCTTGCCGATCTGATGGTGTTCGCCAAGAAGGTTGCCCAAAAGATTCAGGCAAAGGTGCCCTGCAAACGGATCGGGGTCATGGTCTGCGGATTGGAGGTCCCGCACACGCATATTCATTTGGTTCCTTTTGAAGCCGTAAGGGACTTGAACTTTGCCAACGCCAAAGAGGCCTCTCAGGAGAGCCTGGCTGCCGTCGCTGCCAAGATCAGGGGGGATGTTTGAGTTTTGTTAAGGTCCGTTGCGCTTTTTCGCTTGCGTTGTTGGAGCTTTGGGATTAGAATACCTGCCAAAACCCACACTTGCCTTATTTATTTCAATATAAATTTTACACATGTCTTTCTTAGAAAGGGGATATCGGTATGTCTGAAGTTCTACCCATCAAGAATCTAGAGGGGCTTTTCTGCCCGAGAACGCTGGCCGTGATCGGGGCTTCATCCAATCCGGACAAGATCGGTTATCAGATTTTTTATAATCTGATCGAGGGCGGGTTTGAAGGAAAGCTTTTCCCGATCAATCCAAAGGCCGACGAGATCCTGGGGAAAAAGGCATACCCTTCCGTCCTGGATGTCCCCGGCGATATCGATCTTGCCGTTGTTGCGATCCCGTTCGGGATGGTCAAGCCAACATTGGAAGAATGCGTGAAGAAGGGCATCAAGAATGTCGCGATCATCACATCCGGTTTTGCTGAAGTGGGCAAGAAGAAGGAAGAACAGGAGCTGAAAGACCTGGCTGATGCCAACGGGATATCGTTGGTAGGGCCCAACACGCTGGGAGTTGTTTATACTCCAGCCAAGATGAACGCGAGTTTCGGCCCGAAGGATGTTCTAAAGGGGAATATCGCCTTTATTTCTCAAAGCGGGGCCCTGGCGATCTCTTTGATGGGATGGACGATGATGGAACGGATCGGGTTGGCCTCTCTGGTCAGCCTGGGCAACAAATGCGACGTGGATGAGAAGGACCTGATTGAATATTTCAACGAAGACAAGAACGTTCAGGTCATTGTGATTTACATGGAAGGGATCAAGGACGGGTTGCGTTTTATGAAAACAAAGATCAAGAAACCGGTCGTGGTTCTAAAGGTCGGGCGGTCCGCCCGCGGGGCCAAAGCCGCCGCTTCTCACACGGGCTCCCTGTCAGGGTCCGATAAGATCTATGACGCGGTCTTTAAACAGCTAGGGATCATGAGGGCGGATTCTTTCAGCGAAGCGTTTGCCTGGTCCCGCGCGCTATCTTTGCCGGAACCGAAGGGGGACGATGTTTTGATCATCACTAACGGCGGGGGGATCGGTGTCGCGGCAACGGATGAGTGCGAACGTTTTGGCATACCTTTGTTGGATGATCCGCAGTGGCTGGAGGAGCGTTTTCGAAAGACCATGCCGGATTTCGGAAGCACCAAAAACCCTGTGGACATCACGGGGCAGGCTCATGGCAATAAATACCGTGAAGCCGCGGCAGTGGCTTTAAATGAGGACCGGATCAAATCCGTGGTCATTCTTTATTGTGAAACGGCCGTGACCGATCCTATGGAAATTGCTCAGGCGATCGAGGCGGAGTATAGTCAATCCGGCCGTAAAAAGCCTTTGGTCGTGTCGATGGTCGGCGGGGAACGCTCGCGTTCAGCGCTGCATTTTCTGGATGAAAAAGGCGTCCCGTCTTTTTCTTCAGTCAATGAGGCGATCTCCGCCCTTCACAGTGTGTATGCCTGGCGGTCGATCCGCCAGGTTCCCAGGAACCAGGTCGAACAGCCGCAGGCCCCGGATGATGTGGTCCAGTTCATTCAGAAATTGAAGGCCGAAGGGCGTGACGCGTTATTGGAGCATGAGGCCCGTCAGGTCATGGAGCGCTGCGGGGTCCCCACGCCTAAATGGGGCTTTGCCCAGAATCTGGAAGAGGCGTTAAAGAAGGCCGAAGGCCTGTATCCGCTGGCCATGAAGATCACCTCTCCCGATATCCTGCATAAGACGGATGTGGGCGGTGTTGTCGTCAATATCCGCGATGCTCAGGAGTTGAAGATGAAATATGAGGCCATGATGAGAACGGTCGCCGAGAAAAAGCCGAACGCGAAAGTCCTGGGTGTCAATTTGATCCAGATGGTCAAAGGGATCGAATGCATCATCGGCATGAGCAGGGACCCTCAGTTCGGTCCGGTCGTGATGTTCGGGCTGGGAGGCGTTTTTGTCGAGGCACTTAAAGATGTCACGTTCCGCGTCGTTCCATTCTCCAAGGGCGAGGCTGAGCGGATGCTCGGAGAGATCCGGGCCAAAAAGATCCTGCAGGGATTTCGCGGGATGCAGGCCCATAAGGAATCGATCATTCAGACCCTGATGGCCATTCAAAAATTGGCCCCATACGTCAAAGAGATCGATGTCAATCCGCTGTTAACATGCGACGAGGGCAGTTTCGCGGTTGACGCCAGGATCCTGATCTAAACGGTTACATCGTTGATGGAAAGAGGTTGTAACAGTTCGCAGGTGAAGAGCATGTCGCCGTCGGCTGTATGGCGTTAAGATAATCGAGGCAGCTGGGATTTTCCAGGGTTATGTCAGTCCCGGAGTAGCTGACTGCGATATGGATACAGGAGTCGCCCAATGCTGCGTTGGTAAAGTCAAAGAGGGTGTAGCTTGTATTGCTGTCCGACAGGTTCAAGGGAAGGCCATATCCGGCGAAAAAGGTTTTAATGCTTCCCAATCCGATCCTGGAGCTGGGCAGAAGTTCATAAATGGTCTTTCCGGTCTTGAGTTCCAAAATTTTAGCCAGGTGGTAGATGGTCATCAGGTTTTGAGTGGAACGTTTCATTTCCTGGACCTTGACGAATTTTGTATATTTGCTGTAGGAAAAGGAAGCGATCACCGAAAGGATCGCTATGACAACAATGATCTCAATGAGGGAAAAGGCGTTCGATCGCTTTAGAATAAGAGGGCTCATGCGGTTGTCCTTCTTGGGATTTTAGGCGTTTTTGAAAGTTTTATCCTATTATAATTAAGAAAAAGCGCTTCACCAAATGAAGTTTTTTCTTTATAATGGATTATCATTGTGACAAAGGAACCTGGCTGGCCCAGGTTTTTTTGATTTCAAGCGGGAAAAATGAGAGGGGATCATGAAAATCAAAATGGCGGTTCTGCTTGCGATCTCGCTTTTATCCGGCCTTGCCGGGAAGTGGATCGGTTTTTCGAATGAACAGATGGTCGTGATGTCGATCTTTGTTATGTCGGTCCTGGGCACGCTTTTTTTCTGGGATTTCAAATTGAGTTTTGTGTTCATCGGGACCGGGGTCCTGCTGTGCGTGGGGGCGGTCACTATGGAAAAATTCATACAATATGCGTCATTGGATGTCATCCTGTTCTTGATCGCCATGATGATCATCGTTGGGATGATGAAAGACGCCGGATTTTTTGAATGGCTGATCACGATCGTTCTGCGGGTCAAGAACCTGACGGGAAAAAAGATGTTCGCGATCCTGATGGTGGCATCGGCCATTTTTTCAGCCTTGATGGGGGAGGTCACCTCGATCATCGTGATGACCATGGTGATCCTTAATATCTGCGACTTTCTGGAGGTCGATCCGTTGCCGTTGATCTTATCCGCTGTCCTGGCCACTAACATCGGGTCCGCTTCAACGGTCCTGGGCAACCCGGTCGGGGTCTTGATCGCGGCCCGCGGGAAACTGTCTTTTGAGGATTTTCTGGCCCACGCGCTTCCGCTTTCAGCGCTTGTTTTGACAGGCACGATCTGGTTCTTATTGATATGGTACCGTAAGTATATCCAGGTCCTGAATGACCGCATCCAGCCCTATGGGGAAGACAAGGGATTTCTGTACCTGATCTCTATTCCTCCGGACATCCGGACGAAGATCAGTATCAGGATATTTTTTGTGACGATCATTCTGATCTCTCTTCACAAGCGGCTGGAAATGTTCCTGAACCTTGAACATAACACATTGTTGATCATGATTCCGGTGGTCGCCGCTGGCATCGTCATGCTTTATCGGCATGACCGCGCGCGGCATTATATTGAGCGGGAGGTGGAATGGCCATCACTGCTGTTCTTCATGTTCCTGTTCGCGCAGGCGGGGGTCATTCAGTCATCCGGGATCGCCGACCTCCTGGCTTCAAAGATCTTCGGATCGATCGGCAACAATCCCAGGGCCCTTTCCGGGGTGGTCCTTTTTTCGAGCGGATTTTTGTCATCCTGCCTTGATAACGTCGTGACGGTCGCCTCTTATGTTCCGATCGTGAAAAGCCTGGAGGTTTTTCACTTCAATTTGAAGCCCTTATGGTGGGCGCTGCTGTTCGGGGCGTGTTACGGCGGGAACATCACCATGGTCGGTTCGACAGCCAACATTGTGGCTTTAGGATTGCTTGAAAAAGAGCGCAATATCAAGGTGACCTTCGGGATGTGGCTGAAAGTCGGACTTACGGTCGGGATCATGAGCATGATAATCGTGTATATCTTCTTTTTGTTCGTGCCGCAGTTCTTTAATTGATCGTTCCACAAGAGGCGGGCAGTTTGGGAAATCCAAAGAAAAAGGACAAACAGCGGAAAATACAGGATCCGAACGGTTTTCTGGCCCAGTCCACGGCCGCGTTCCTTCTTATCGCGCTTAACTCGATGGCCTATTGGTTCACGCATTTCACGGAACAGGGAGAGGCTCTCCTTTCAGATCTGATCCTTTATCCTGGCAACCTCATCCAGGGAAAATTCTGGTGCCTGATCACATCAGGGTTTATCCATTCTGACGGCAGGCATTTGCTGCTCAATATGTTCGGCCTGTTCGTCTTCGGTTATATCGTGCAGAAAAAAATGGGGTTTTCAAAAGCGGTGTTCATCTATTTTGGCTCCCTGATGCTCTCAATGCTTTCGGCAACGGTCGTTTACGCGGCGGTTCTGCACAAAAATGTCGCGATCATCGGCGCCTCAGGCGCCGTGATGGGTCTGATGGGGGTGTCGGTCTTGATGGCGCCGTTCTCGATCACCTATGAGATGCTGTTTCCCATCCCGACGATGTTCAAGGGGTGGTTGTTTTTGTGGGCGGACCTGAAAGGTTTCCTGGGCGGAGAGGATGATGGTGTTTCCCATCTGACCCATCTTTTTGGATTTGCATCGATTATCATTTTGGTGTATTTTCTTTCTGATGAAGATAAGAGGAAATTCACGGCCGGTTTGCTTATTAATATCGTGTCGTTGGCAGCGGCCGTCTGGTTGAAGGCGAGATATTTTTGATAGACGGAAAAAGCGGAGGTGGTATATGGCACACGCGATTCTTTTGATCTCTTGCCCGGACAGGCGCGGGATCACAGCGGCGGTCACGCATTTCGTATTCACCCATAACGGAAACATCGTCCATGCCGATCAGCATATCGATGATCAGCGCAACACGTTCTTCATGAGGATCGAATGGGACCTGGAGGGCTTTGCCCTGAGCCGGCAGGAGATCTTCGCGGAGTTTTCCGGTATTGCCGGAACGTTCGAAATGGACTGGAGGCTGTTTTTTGATGATGAGGTCCCGAATGTGGCGATCTTCGTCTCCCGTCATGTGCATTGCCTGCAGGACCTTTTGCTGCGCCAGCAGGCCGGCCATTTGCGCTGCCGTATCCCGCTCATCGTAAGCAATCACCAGGACCTGCGGGAAATCGTTGAAAATCACGGGATCGAATTCGCCTATTTTCCCATAACGCCTGAGACCAAATTAAAACAAGAACAGCAGGAGATCGCTCTTTTGCGCAAGCATGATATCGGTTTGATCGTTCTGGCAAGATACCATCAGATCTTATCCCCGGGATTTGTCCAGCAGTTCAATGAACGCATTATTAATATCCATCATTCTTTTCTGCCGGCGTTCCCGGGAAAGCAGCCGTATGCCCGGGCTTATGAAAAAGGGGTCAAGATCATCGGAGCCACCAGCCATTATGTGACCGCGGAACTGGACGAGGGACCGATCATTGAGCAGGACACGGTCCGGGTCAGCCACCGGGACACGGTGGATGATTTCATGCGCCAGGGGGAGGACCTGGAAAAAGTCGTCTTGAGCCGCGCGGTCCGGCTTGCCCTGGAGCATAAGATCCTCTGCTATCAAAACAAAACAGTGGTCTTTGATTGAACATATGGATGATGCGTTTAAAAAACCGGAATTGTTAGCGCCGGCGGGAGATTGGCCGGCGCTTTTTGCTGCTGTCGAGAGCGGCGCGGATGCCGTGTATTTCGGGGTCCGTGGGCTTAATATGCGCCATTTGGCGGCCAATTTCGAGCTCAATGAGATCTCCAAGGTCATGGACGTCCTTCACCGGCAGGAGCGCAAAGGATATCTGACGTTAAATACCGTGATGCTCCAGCAGGATCTTGCGGCAGCTCAGAAGATCCTAAAGGCGTCGCACAAGGCGGGAGTGGATGCCGTGATCGCCTGGGACATGGCGGTTGTTGCGATGGCGCGTCAGATGGGGATGCCTGTCCATATTTCAACACAGGCCAGCGCGGCCAATATCGAGGCGGTGCGTTTTTTTGCCGGCCTGGGGGCTGAACGTGTGGTGCTTGCCCGGGAATGCACCCTTAAGGATATCCGTGAGATCATTTTTCAGATCAGGGCGGAGGGGATCCCTTGCGGGATCGAAACATTTGTTCACGGGGCGATGTGCGTGTCGGTCTCAGGCAGGTGTTTTCTGTCCCAGCAGGTGTTTGGAAAATCAGCCAACCGCGGGCAGTGCCTTCAGCCGTGCCGCCGGGAATTTCAGATCAAAGACAAGGATGAAGAGGCTGAATTCATCCTCGGGGAGGATTACGTGCTTAGTCCGAAGGACCTTTGCACGATCGAATTTCTGGAAGAGTTGATCGAAGCGGGGATCACGGCCTTCAAGATCGAAGGACGCATGAGGGCGGCGGAATATGTCAACGTCGCGGTGAGCTGTTATCGAAAGGCGATCGACGCTTATTTTGAAGGCCGCTTGGATGAGGCGTTAAAGCAGGAGCTGAAATCGCAATTAGCGTCTGTTTATAACCGGGGATTTTCCAGCGGATTCTTTTTCGGGCAGCCGGAACTGGACTCCTGGAGCAAAAAACTTGAACACTCTCATGAGAAGGTCTTTGTCGGACAGGTCACCAGGTTCTTCAATCAGATCCAGGTCGCTGAAGTGCGCTTGAGTTCCGGGCGGATCGAAAAGGGGCAGGAGCTTCTTTTCAGCGGGAAGACCACGCCGGCCCGGATCTGCCGGCTGGAAGAGATGCAAAAAGGGGATGAGTTCATTGACTGCGCGCAGAAAGGCGATATCGTCGGGATCAAAACCCCTTTCCGCGTTCGGCCGAAGGATAAGGTTTTTCTTTGGAACGAAAAAAAAGGCGTTTAAGGGCGCTTTTGATAAAGGGATTATGGCCAATCAGCTTGAGTTGAGCGATGAATTTTTAAGGGCGTTCCAGACCCTGGAATATTCCAAAGACCATGTCTTCATTACCGGCAAGGCCGGGACCGGGAAATCAACGCTTCTTCAATACTTCCGGGAGCACACCACAAAGAACGTCGCGATCTTGGCGCCGACCGGAGTGGCGGCGGTCAATATCCAGGGCCAGACCGTGCATTCGTTCTTTCGTTTCAAACCTGACATCACGGCGGAGCGCGTCACGCAGATCCGTTTGCGCCGTGAGGACCGCGAACTTTTCCAGGAACTGGATGCTGTCCTGATCGATGAGATCTCGATGCTGAGGGCGGATATTTTAGATTGCATTGATTGTTTTTTAAGGCGGTTCGGAAAGGACCCTAAAAAAGTCTTCGGCGGGATCCAACTGATCATGATCGGTGATCTTTTCCAGCTGCCGCCGGTCGTGGCGCGGGATGAAATGGATGTTTTTCATGGCCTGTATCCAAGCCCGTATTTTTTTGACGCCAAAGTGTTCAAAGGCTTTTCACTGCAATATATCGACCTTGAAAAGATCTACCGCCAGCAGGATGATTCTTTCATTGAGCTTTTGAATGCCATCCGTCATGACCAGCTGACGGATGAACATTTGACGCGGCTGAACGGGCGCTGCCGGGCCGATTTTTTTCCGCAGGAGGATGATTTCTATGTGTATCTGACCACGACCAACGCGATTGCTGACCGCATCAACGAGCATCAGCTCAAGCGCCTGGAAGGAGAGCCGTTCTGTTTTCAGGGCCGCGTTGAAGGCAAATTCGAGGACAGGAATCTGCCAACCAAAGAATTTCTGGAACTTAAGCACGGCGCGCAGGTGATGCTGTTGAACAACGATCCTTCGGGTCAGTGGGTCAACGGCTCGATCGGAAGGGTCGTCTCGGTGGCCGAAGATTTAAGCGCGACGGATATCATTGAGATCGAACTCGAGGACGGGCGGGTCGTGGAGGTCGGGCCCTTCACCTGGGAGATGTTCAGGTTTCGTTATAATGAGGAAATAAAGCGTTTGGAGTCAGAGCCGGTGGGGTCGTTCGTCCAATATCCGCTGCGCCTGGCGTGGGCCGTCACCATTCATAAAAGCCAGGGCAAGACCTTTTCGAAGGTCATTCTGGATATCGGGCAGGGAGCTTTCGCGCATGGGCAGACCTATGTTGCCTTAAGCCGGTGCACCAGTTTAGAGGGGATCGTCCTAAAGAAGCCGATCCAGCGCAGGGATATTATTGTCGATCCGCGTGTCATTGGTTTTATTGAAAGTTTGGAGCACAAGCTGGCCAAATGAGCGCCCGGGCCCAAGGTTTTCATTTACATTTGGAATTATTGATATTAAGATATTTCTACGCTTTTAAGGGGGCCTTATGCCTGAAGAGACACAGTATAAACCTGACACCCTGGCATTACATGCCGGTCAGACCGCGGATCCTGCCACAGGCGCAAGGGCCGTCCCGATCTATCAAACGACATCCTATGTATTTAACAGCACGGAACATGCCGCGAATTTATTCGGGTTGAAAGAATTCGGCAACATCTACACGCGGTTAATGAATCCCACCAACGATGTTTTGGAAAAGCGCATCGCGGCTTTGGATGGCGGCGTCGCCGCCCTGGCGACCGCAAGCGGAATGTCGGCGATCACGCTGGCGATCCTCAATATCGCGCAGGCCGGGGATGAGATCGTTTCAGCAAGCACTTTGTATGGCGGGACGCGGACGCTTTTTCAGCACACGTTAAAGCGGTTTGGCATTACAGTGCATTTTATTGACCCTTCCGACCCGAAGAATTTTGAGCGGGCGATCACTCCCAGGACAAAGGCTCTTTACGGCGAGACGATCGGCAATCCCAAACTCAATGTTTTGGACCTGCAAGCCGTTGCCGGTATCGCGCACAAACATGGGTTGCCGTTCATTGTGGATAATACGGTCACGGTCTATTTATGCCGCCCGATCGAACATGGAGCGGACATCGTGGTCTATTCGGCGACAAAATTCATCGGAGGCCACGGCAGCTCCATCGGCGGGCTGATCGTGGATTCAGGAAGGTTCGAATGGAAGGCCGAGAAGTTCCCTTCGATCGCGGCCCCTGATCCGAGCTATCATGACCTGAATTTTGTGGAGGCTTTCGGGCCTTTAGCATATATCGTTAAGGCTAGGACCGGGCTTTTGCGGGATATGGGCCCGGCAATGTCTCCGTTTAACGCGTTCCTGTTTCTGCAGGGGATGGAAACGGTCCATTTGCGCATGCCCCGGCATTCCGAGAACGCGTTGCGCGTCGCGGAATTTTTAAAGAGTCATAAAAGGGTATCCTGGGTGCTGTATCCCGGCCTTTTATCCAGTCCGGAACTGGCGCGTGTGAAAAAATACCTTTCAGGCTCCGGAGGCGCCTTGGTCGGATTCGGGATCAAAGGAGGGCTTTCGGCAGGGAAAGCGTTCATCAATTCTTTGAAGCTGGTTTCGCATCTGGCGAATATCGGGGATGCCAAGACATTGGCGATCCACCCGGCAAGCACGACCCATCAGCAGCTTTCAAGAGAAGAGCAGCTTGAGGCGGGGGTGACCGAGGATTTTATCAGACTTTCGATCGGGATCGAGCATGCGGATGATATTATTTCCGATCTGGCCCAGGCGCTTGAGAAGTCTGTTTAGGCTGTTGCCTGACAAAAGCAGGAGGTCCCTTTTTGGGTGCGACGATCCGAAAATACGCTTTTTTTGTTACTGTTGTTCTTTTTGTGTTCGCGGATTGTTCCGTGAGCTTGGCGCATGGCCCGGTCTTTCATATCGGCATCATATCGCATGAAAAAAGCGAAGAGGTCCGCAAGGCTTGGCAGCCGACCGCAGAGTATTTAACTGAATCCATTCCGGGGGCGATGTTCGAGATCGTCCCCTTATCTTTCTTTGAATTTCACAAAATAACCGACCTTAATAAGCTGGATTTTATCATTTCGGACCCATTGACCTTTTTATCCCTTTCATATTTTCACAATGCCAGACGGATGGCTTCTGTTGTTAAGAAGTATAAGGGAGCGGAGTTCGACCACTATGGAGGGGTGATCATCACCCGCATCGACAGGCGTGACATACGAACGCTCTCAGACCTCAAGGGACAAGTCTTTGCCGCGGTGGATGAGGATTCTTTGGGGGGGTGGCTGGCGGCCGTCGAGGAATTCCAGCGTAAGGGGTTCGATCCGCGGAAAGACTTCGCGAAAAAAGAATTCTTGGGTTCCAACGAAGCTGTTGTGTCGGCCGTCTTGAACGGGAGGGCCGATGCCGGGGTCTTGGAGACCGGTGTTCTTGAAAGGATGCAGGCTGCAGGAAAGATCTCTTTTGAGGATTTTAAGGTCTTGAACCGTAAGGAATTCTACGAGAATTATGAGGGGGAATCACAAAAGATCCCTTTTCTTTCCAGCACTGAACTGTTTCCCGAATGGTCGATCGCTCAGATGCCTCATATGGAAGAGCGGGTGGCCAAACAGGTCACGCGGGCTCTTTTTGAAATACAAGGCGACCACCCCGCGGCAGTTGCTGCAGGGTGCAGCCAGTGGGTTGTTCCGCATAACCTGACAAACGTCAGGCAATATCTTTATGGGATCGGGTATTTCGGAAAGGATGCGGATTCGTGGCATTTTTGGGAAGGGTTCCGTGAAATATTAAAAGCCCACTGGAGCCTTTTTATTCTTTTTTTATTGGTCCTGACCTATTTGGCGTTCTCGTTGGTCAACCGGTTGCTGTTGACAAGGCATTTAAGGAATTCTCAAAAAATATTAGAACAACAGCTTGAAGAGCGCTCCCGCGCGGAAGAGGCTTTGCGGCAGTCACAGAAAATGCTGCAGCTTGTGCTGGACACATTACCTTCCCGTGTTTTTTGGAAGGACAGGGCTTCTTCGTTTCTTGGATGCAACACGGCATTTGCCAGAGATTGCGGCTATGAAGTTCCCGGTGACATCATTGGAAAGAGCGATCATGATATGCCCTGGAGCAAAGAACAATCCGAACATTACAGGTCGGACGATGAGTTCGTTATGACGACAAAACGTCAGAAGCTTGATATTCATGAGCCGCAAACCCGCAGCGATGGGCATACAGGGTGGCTGCGCACGAATAAGGTCCCTTTGCTCAATGACAAGGGCGATGTGATCGGCATTTTGGGGACTTATGAGGATGTCACTGAGCAGAGGCGGGCTCACGAGGCGCTCAAGGCCAGTGAGGCCAAATACCGTGAGCTGGTTGAATATGCCAACAGCATCATTATCCGGATCTTGCCTAATGGGGCGATCAGCTTTTTTAATGAATTCGCGCAAAGCTTTTTTGGATTCAAGGAGGAAGAGGCGATCGGAAAAACCGTTTTTCAAACCATCCTCCCGTCTGACGGGATAGATCAAAATGAGTTTCAAGAGATTCTGGAAGATATCCGTGTGCATCCTGAAGCGTATTCCTGGCATGAAAATGAGAATGTGAAAAAAGACGGAAGCAGGGTTTGGGTTTCATGGTCCAATCGAGGCGTTTTTAACGACAAGGGAGAGATGATCGAGATCCTGTGTGTTGGGACGGATATGACCGACCGCAGGACCATGGAGATCGAACTCCGTAAACTTTCCCATGCTTTGGAACAAAGCCAGAACGTGGTGATCATTTCTGATACACAGGGCAATATTGAATATGTCAATCCCAAATTCACCGAGGTGACCGGCTATAGCAGGGAAGAAGCCATAGGAAAGAATCCCCGTATTTTGAAATCCGGAGAACAGTCGGAGGATATCTATAAGGAATTGTGGACAACGATCAAGGAAGGCGGAACATGGCGCGGGGAGTTCCATAACCGAAAGAAGAACGGCGACCTGTTCTGGCAGAGGACGACCGTTTCAGTGATCAGGAACAAAGAAGGCGATATTGTTCATTACCTTTCCATTAATGAAGATATTACTAAGGAAAAAGAACTTGCCCAGGAACTGCAAAAGGCTTTTGAGCGTTTAAAGGAAATGGAGAGGATCATCAACTTGAGCAACGCGATCCTTTTTTTGTGGAAAGACACTCCGGACTGGGAGATGGATTTCGTTTCTGACAACGTCAACCATTGGGGATATCAACCGGAGGAATTTTATAAAAGGAAAATGAACCTTAAAGGGATCGTTCATCCTGAAGATCTTATTTTCTTGGAAGAGGAGGTCCGCCGGGCGGTCAGCAAAAAAAGATCAGAGCTTTTTGTGCAGCACAGGGTGCGGACCAGGGCGGAAGAGTTCCGCTGGGTTGAGAATTACACTTGGATCACGTATGACAAAAGCGGGCGCGTCAAAAGGTTCCAGACCGTGGCTTTTGATATCACCGAACGCAAGATCGCCGAGGACCGGATGCTGGAGGCGATTAATATAAAATCTGAATTTATTTCGGTTGTTTCTCATGAGCTGCGGACCCCGCTTACAGCGATCAAGGAGGGCATCAACATTGTCGTGGAAGAAGAGGCCGGCGCGCTTAACGACCGTCAAAAGGAATTTTTGGGCATTGCCAAGCGCAACGTTGATCGTCTGGGGGCGCTGATCAATGATGTTCTGGATTATCAAAAGCTGGACTCCGGAAGAACGCAGTTCCATTGGTCCGTGGGAAGCGTGCGTCCGGTCATTGAAGAGGTGGCGAGGAGCATGACCGTGGTCGCCCAGAACCGCGGCCTGCAACTGCGGACCGTGATCGGGGACAATCTGCAGGACGTGAATTATGATTATGATCGCATTATTCAGGTCTTGAATAACCTTGTGAACAACGCGATCAAGTTCACTCAAAAAGGGTTCGTTGAGATCGTTGCTGAGAATGATGCGGAGGGGGTAAAGGTTTCTGTGAAAGACACAGGGGTGGGAATACGCTCGGAGGACCTGCACCGGTTATTTCAAACATTCAGCCAGGTGTCTTCCGGGTCTAACCGTCGAACGGGAGAGAGCGGGCTGGGGCTGGCGATTTCCAAGCGTATTATTGATCTGCATGGGGGACGGATCTGGGTGAACTCCATTTTTGGCGAGGGGAGCGTATTTTCTTTTGTATTACCGCCTACGAAGTAATATAATAACTGCACAAGAAAAGAGCCAAATGAGGGAGGGTATTTATGGGAGTTAAGATCTTATTGGTCGATGATGAGCCGGATATTCAGCAGATCTTAAGCGCTCGGTTGCAAAGTGCGGGTTATCAGGTTGTTTCCGCTGAAAGCGGTGAAGAGGCATTGCTGTTAGTGGCAAAGGAATCTCCGGACGTGGTGCTTTTGGATGTCATGATGCCCGGCGTCAATGGTTTTGAAGTGTGTGAGCAGTTGAAGAGCAGGAACCCGTTGTGGAAAGTTGTTATGTATACAGCAAAAATGGATGGGGTAGACGCGGCCCGGGCCAGGCAGGTGGGAGCCGATGATTTTACTGTTAAGACCTCAGATTTTAAATATCTGCTTGAGACAATTGAAAAAGTTCTGAATTCGGAAGAGGCTCATTAAGTGTGTCAATAGGCGCCCTCAAAAGGGATTGTTCGTAAAATCACCTTATAATACGTTCTTTTTCTAAAAATTTATCCATTTTTTCAAAAAATCCACAATATCTAAGTATAATTACGTATTGACACACTATATATTGTGTGTATGATGGTATGTATCAACACGTGTTAATGATGTCTTTTTCCGCTACGATTTCCAACCAAAGGAGGAGACTGTGGGGCCAACCGCAACGATCACCAAGATTGTCAAACGAGATGGACACGCCGAGGATTTCAACCCGCAAAAGATCACAACCGCTATTTTAAAGGCCGGCCGTGCCACAGGCGAGTTTGATGAAGCGATCGCTAAAAATCTCACGTTGCGTGTGTTGAATATTGCGCACCAATTGATTGCCGAACATGCTCTTACCGTCGAGGAGGTTCAGGATATCGTTGAAGAGGTCCTTTTGACATCTCCTTACCGAAAGACCGCCAAGGCCTATATCCTTTACCGCGACCAGCATGCCAAGATCCGTGAGATCACATCCCGCAGCCAGGTCGGGCTTGTTGATCAGTACCTCGAGAGACTAGACTGGAAGGTCAATGAGAATAGCAACATGTCCTATTCTCTGCAGGGCCTCAATAACTATATATCGACGGAAGTCACGAAAATTTATTGGCTCAATAAGATTTATCCTCCTGAGATCCGGGAAGCCCATATCAACGGAGATGTTCATATTCATGATCTGGGGCTGTTGAGCGTCTATTGCGTGGGATGGGACCTGCAGGACCTTTTGACGCAGGGTTTCCACGGCGCTTCAGGCAAGATGGAATCTTGCCCGGCGAAACATTTCCGCACGGCTTTGGGACAGATCGTGAACTTTTTCTATACTCTTCAGGGGGAGGCTGCCGGGGCCCAGGCATTCTCGAATTTTGACACACTTTTGGCCCCGTTCATCCGCTATGATAATTTAGGGTATAAAGAAGTCAAACAGGCTTTGCAGGAATTTGTTTTTAACGTGAACGTCCCGACACGCGTGGGATTTCAGACGCCGTTCACCAACCTCACCCTGGACCTGACGGTCCCGAGTCATTTGGCTGACCAGGCCGTGACCTGCGGCGGGGTCCTGCAGAAAGAGACCTATAAGGAATTCCAGGCGGAAATGGACCTCTTGAACAAGGCGTTCCTGGAAGTGATGCTGGAAGGGGATGCCAAGGGCCGTGTTTTTACATTTCCGATCCCGACGTATAATATCACAGAGGATTTTGATTGGGATAATCCGAATATTGAATTGCTTTGGAAGATCACGGCAAAATACGGGATCCCTTATTTTGCCAATTTCGTTAATTCGGACATGAGCCCGGATGACGCCCGCAGTATGTGCTGCCGCCTGCGCCTTGATAACCGCGAATTGCGCAAACGCGGGGGCGGGCTCTTCGGCGCGTCGCCGCAGACAGGCTCGGCCGGTGTCGTGACGATCAACCTTCCCCGTCTGGGATACCTGTCAAAGAACGCGGAAGAGTTTTACAGCCGCTTGGAGCAGCTGATGCTGATGGCCAAGGAAAGTCTGGAGATCAAGCGCAAAGTCCTTGAAGAATTCACCGAAGCGGGGCTTTATCCGTATTCGAGGTTCTACTTGCGCAATGTGAAGAAGCGGTTGAACCAGTACTGGAAAAATCATTTTTCCACGATCGGTTTGGTCGGCATGAACGAGGCTTGCGTGAATCTTTTTGGTGAGGATATTTCATCCGAAAAGGGGCAGAAATTCGCCGCTGATGTTCTGGACTTCATGAGGAACAAGCTGGTCCAGTATCAAGAGGAGACCGGGTCAAATTATAACCTTGAAGCGACCCCGGCAGAAGGTGTTTCTTACCGCATGGCCCGCATGGATAAGGATAAGTATCCGGAAATGGCCTGCGCCAATGAGGCGGAGTTTAAAGCGGGGAAAGAGCCGTTCTATACGAATTCCACCCATCTTCCGGTGAATTACTCTGATGATATTTTTGAGGTTCTTGATATCCAGGATAATCTGCAGAGCAAGTATACCGGAGGGACCGTTCTTCATATTTTTGTGGGAGAACGCATCCAGGATACGGAGGCGCTCAAGCAGTTCATCAAAACGGTCTGTCATAGATACCGTATGCCGTATTTCACGATTAGCCCGACCTTCAGCGTTTGTCCGAGCTGCGGGTATATCGCCGGGGAACATATGCTTTGCCCCAAGTGCGAGGATGAATGTGAGGTCTATTCAAGAGTGGTCGGCTATTTGAGGCCGGTCCAGCAATGGAACAAAGGAAAACAGCAGGAATTCGGCTGCCGTAAAACATTCAAGGTATGCGCATAGGCGGTTTTCAAAAAGTTTCGTTAATCGATTATCCCGGCAAAGTGGCGGCGGTGGTCTTCACGCAGGGGTGTAACCTTCGTTGTCCGTTTTGCCACAATACAGAACTGGTAATCCCTTCTTGCTTTCAGGAGCCTCTCTCGCAAGAAGAGATTACCAGTTTTTTAATGACCCGCGTTGGAAAACTTCAGGGCGTGGTGGTGACGGGCGGGGAGCCGACGATCCAGGAGGGGTTGGAAAGCTTTCTGCGCTCATTGAAGACCATGGGCTTTTCCGTGAAGCTCGATACAAATGGGACGCGCCCTGCTGTTTTGAGGAGCCTCCTTGGCAAGAACTTGCTGGATTTCATCGCGATGGACATTAAGGGCCCGCTGCACCGTTATCGGGATATTACCGGCGTTTCTGTTGACACGGGCCGTATTTTGGAAAGTATTCACTTGATCAGAAATTGCGGGATCGAATTCCAATTCCGGACAACG
This sequence comes from Candidatus Omnitrophota bacterium, assembly GCA_022711395.1. GTDB lineage: Bacteria > Omnitrophota > Gorgyraeia > Zapsychrales > JANLHA01 > JAKLFA01. The sequence continues at coordinate 332,569 of JAKLFA010000001.1, forward strand.
ATCGTTAAGCCGCTTTTGACTTCTGATGAGATCAATGATGCGGCAAGCTTGGTTTCTGAGGACATTGACCATTACAAATTGCAGCCTTTTGTTCCCCAGGACAGGGTCCTGGACCCCCGTTTGCTGGATAAGGCGCATTACACGGATGAAGATGTGGAAAGGATCGCTGATCAATGCCGGCAGATCTTAAGGCCGGCAAGCGTAGCCGCTGACTAGCTCTTGTATGAACCTTTTAAAACTTAATCAAAGCTTGAGGGAGAAAATATTTTCTCCTTTTTTTATGTCTCCGTGGCTGTTGTGGGCCGTTGTTGCTATCGGGATCTTGTTCCGTCTTGAGATCTATCTGGATAATCCTTCCTTTTGGCTGGATGAGACCTATGTGGCCACACAGATCACCAGCCGTTCTTTCAGCCAGATCTTTTTCAATTACGTTCTTTTGACCGGGCAGCCGGAAAGCCCGATGCTGTTTTCAATCCTGGCGAAATTGTCCGTCTTGATTTTCGGCAATCATGAATTGGCCCTGCGGCTGGTCCCGTTTCTTTCATCAAGCGCGGCGCTTGTGTTGTTCGCGTTCTTTTTAAAGCGTTATTGTTCATCCGGCGTTGCGCTTTTGGCGGTCGCTTTATTCGCCTTTAATACAAATTTGATCTATTTCGCGGCGGAGTTAAAAACGTATTCCGGAGATGTTTTGACGGCGGTGGGCCTGTTATGGTTCCTGCGCTGGAGCAGGGAGGAGAAAAATCTTGCCCTGGTCCTTTTAAGGGGCGGGTATGTCGGATGTCTGGCGATGCTTTTTTCCAATATCACGCTGTTTTTTCTGCCATGGCTGGGTATTCTGTTTTACTGGAGGGTCAAGAGAGATCCGTCCCCGCGGTTTCAGCGTTTGCTGGTTACGGTGGTTTGTTCCTGGACGATCGTGTTTCTTTATTTATATTTTTCCGTTTATAACGGAATGACGGATAACCATCCGTTGGTCGAGATGTGGAAACACCTGGGAGGGTTTTCGCCCAAGCCGTTATTAAGCGGAGGATGGTGGCTCTGGCTTGTTGAACGCTATGTGATCATGGCGCGATTCCTGCTTCCTGGGGTCTGGCCGCTTATCACGTTGATCCTGGCCTTGGTCGGGCTCGCCAGGATCACGGAAAAGGATGCTTTCGGGGCGTTCTGTCTGGCCGGCCCGGTCGACCTTGTTCTGCTGGCGGCCATTCTGATGAAGTATCCGTTCTATGACCGCATGATCCTTTTTTTGGCGCCATGTTTTTTGTTGTGTGTTTCTGAAGGAGTCAGGGCCCTCTGGGATCAGCGATTGTCGCGGACGCTGGCCATTGTTTTGATCCCGGTATTATTGGCCTGGAGCGTGCGGGCTTCCGTGATGAATGCTCGGGGAAATGACGAAAAACACATCGAAGATAACCGGGAAGTTTTTTCTTATCTTGGACGGCACATGAGCCCGGGGGATCAGCTGGTCCTGAATAATGAGGCAGGTTTTCCATTCATGTATTATTTTACGACCGACCTGTTCAAGCGTTTCCACCTGGAAGCGGGAGAGGCCAGGATCGAGGTGAAGTTTTTGAAAATTTTGGATTCTGAAAAGGCTTTTAGACGGGAAGGGTTTTTTTTCTATATATTTGAGAAATCGATTTTTGAACACGGATCATATAAGACATCGTTGCTGCAGCTCAAGCAATATCCATTCTCGGACCAGATCAGACCGAAGTTGGCCGGTGGAAGGACATGGATTTTGTTAAGCCATTTTAAAAAATCTTTTGGTGAGGTTTTGGACATCATGGATCGTTATGGAACGCGTATCGGTCAGTTTGAGGCGAAGGGTGCGGGAGTTTATTTGTATGACATGCGGTGATCATTCCGCGTCATCATCGGATTTCTTGCCTGGGGCGGGAGCCTTCTGGGCCGTGTTCTGAGGGGCGGCCTTCGGCCGAAGAGCGAGGGTTTTGATCTCCTGCAGAAAAAGTTCCGTATTGATCGGTTTGGGATGGAACCCATCCACTCCTGCGACAAGAAAAGAGTCCTGTGTGTTGCGCCGTGCCGTCAGGATCATGATGGGGATGTCCTTGATCTCGGTGTTCTTTTTCATTTCTTTGAAAAGGCTGAACCCGTCCATTTCAGGCATTAAAAAATCGCAGATGATCAGGTCCGGAAGGGGCTTTTCTGAAAGACGGTGCCATGCCTCCTGACCGTTTGCGGCGGTAAGCACTTCAAACCCTACGTCACCCATCATTTTTCTGAGCAGTTCCGTAGTCGTCGGATCATCATCGGCGATCAGGATGCGTTTTCCCTGGCCGAAGAGGTCGGGTTTGGCTGGTTGTGCTGCGGAAGGTGATTCACTCGTCATAGGATGATTGTCGTATAAACACCGTTAAAAGTCAACCCACAAATTAAATTTCAGGGCCTTTGACGGGTGGAATGGTCTGAAGGTTCACCTTGATTTTTAGAAATCCTGATATATAATAGAGCAAACCTTTTTACCCAAATCAAAAAATTACAAGTTATTCCTATCGTTATGATATGGTTGTTTAACCGGAAAGGATTCTCATGAACAGACAGAAGGTTACAATTGACGGAAATGAAGCTGCGGCCTATGTCGCGCATAAAGTGTCGGAAGTGATCGCGATCTATCCCATCACGCCCTCTTCCAATATGGGGGAATGGGCGGACCTTTGGTCCGCCTCCGGGCATCGGAATATCTGGGGTACGGTCCCGCTTGTGCAGGAGATGCAGAGCGAAGGCGGGGCGGTCGGGGCCGTTCACGGGGCTTTGCAGACGGGGGCTTTGACGACCACGTTCACGGCTTCGCAAGGGCTTCTGCTTATGATCCCCAATATGTTCAAGATCGCTGGTGAGCTGACTTCGACGGTATTTCATGTTTCAGCCCGTTCGGTGGCCGCGCAGGCCTTGTCGATCTTCGGGGACCATTCGGATGTGATGTCAACGCGTTCCACGGGATTCGCCATGCTCGCTTCTAACTCTGTTCAGGAAGTTATGGACCTGGCGTTGATCGCGCATGCGGCAACGCTTGAGGCGAGGGTCCCGTTTCTGCATTTCTTTGACGGTTTCAGAACGTCCCATGAAGTGGCAAAGATCGAAGAGCTCGCGATGGATGATTTAAAGGCGATGATCGATGATAATCTGGTATTTGCGCATCGGAAGCGAGCCTTATCGCCGGACCGGCCGGTCCTCAGAGGGACGGCCCAGAACCCGGACGTGTATTTTCAGGCCCGTGAAGGGGTCAATCCGTATTATGCCCGCTGCCCGCAGATCGTGCAGCAGACCATGGATAAATTCGCCAAGCTCACAGGACGGAAATACCGCCTCTTTGATTACGTGGGGGCTCCGGACGCTGAGCGCGTGGTGGTCTTGATGGGTTCCGGTGCGGAGGCCGTTGAGGAAACGATCACGCATTTGATCAAACAGGGAGAGAAGGTCGGCGTGCTGAAAGTCCGTTTGTACCGCCCGTTCGCGGGGGAGGCGTTCGTTGCCGCTTTGCCAAAAACGGTGAAAAAGATCTCCGTGCTCGACCGCACAAAGGAGCCTGGTGCGGGTGGAGAGCCGCTGTACCTGGACGTGGTCGCCGCGTTGGCGGAATTCGGTATTGAGGGGGGATTTAAGGCATTGCCGAAGGTTGTCGGCGGCCGCTACGGCCTTTCTTCCAAAGAGTTCAACCCCGGCATGATCAAGGGGATCTTTGACAACCTTTCGGGCGCGCAACCCAAGAACCATTTTACCATTGGGATCGAGGATGATCTCAGCCACACCAGCCTGCCGTATGACGCTGGATTTTCGATCGAGGACCCGCAGGGCGTTCAGGCGATCTTTTACGGCCTGGGATCGGACGGGACCGTCGGAGCGAACAAGAACTCCATCAAGATCATCGGGACCGAAACAGAGAATTACGCGCAAGGGTATTTTGTTTATGATTCTAAAAAGGCCGGATCGGTCACGGTCTCGCATTTACGGTTCGGGCCAAACCCGATCCGCGCGACCTACTTGGTCTCAAAGGCCAGTTTTGTCGGCTGCCACCAATTTTCATTCCTGGAAAAATATGACGTGCTGGACACGATCAAGGAAAACGGCGTGTTTTTGCTTAACAGCCCATACGGACCGGATGAGGTCTGGGACCATATTCCTTACGAGATCCAGGAAAAGCTCATTGAGCGCAAGGCCAAGTTCTACGTGATCGACGCTTATAAGGTGGCCAAGGAAACGGGAATGGGCGTTCGCATCAACACGATCATGCAGACATGCTTTTTTGCTATATCAGGGGTCCTTCCCAAGGACGAAGCGATCGCCGCCATCAAGAACGCGATCAAAAAGACCTATGGATCCAAGGGCGAGGAGATCGTTAAGAAAAATTATGTCGCCGTTGACCAGTCCCTGGCCCATCTTCATGAGGTCAAGGTCCAGGCCAAGGCGACCAGCACTATCCGTAAAAAGCCGGTCGTTCCAGACCAGGCTCCGGAATTCGTCAAGAGCGTGACCGCCAAGATGATGGCCGGCAAAGGCGATCATATCCCGGTCGCGTCGCTTCCGGATGACGGCACGTATCCGACGGGCACGACCAAATGGGAAAAACGCAATATCGCCCTGCAGATCCCGGTCTGGGATGAAAGCGTCTGTATCCAGTGCGGCAAGTGTATCGCGGTCTGTCCGCACGCGACGGTCCGCATGAAGGCCTATGATCCCAAGGTCCTTGATGGCGCGCCGGAAACATTTAAATCGACTGACGCCAAAACAAAGGAATGGGAGGGCCAGAAATTCACGATCCAGGTGGCTCCAGAGGACTGCACGGGTTGCACGCTCTGTATCGAAGCGTGCCCTGCCAAGAACAAGGTCGATCCAAGTAAAAAGGCCTTGAACATGGCCGAGCAGGCTCCTTTGCGTGAGCAGGAGCAGAAGAATTGGGAGTTCTTTGAAAAGATCCCGGAAATGGACCGCTCCAAGGTCCGAAAAGACACAATCCGGACTGTCCAGGCGCTGCAGCCGCTGTTCGAGTTCTCAGGCTGCTGTGCCGGCTGCGGGGAAACTCCTTACGTGAAGCTCATTACCCAGCTTTTCGGCGACCGCATGATCGTTGCCAACGCCACAGGGTGCTCTTCGATCTACGGCGGGAACCTGCCGACGACCCCCTATACGGTCAACGCCCAGGGGCGCGGCCCGGCGTGGTCGAATTCCCTGTTTGAAGACAACGCTGAGTTCGGCCTGGGATTCCGCCTTACCATTGATAAGCAGGCGGAATTCGCGCGCGAACTTGTAAAAAAACTTTCCGCTCAGATCGGCGATGAGCTTACCAAGGCGGTTTTGGAGGCTGACCAGGGCACGGAAGAAGGGATTATGCAGCAGCGCGCCCGCGTTGAGCAGCTGAAAAACAAACTTAAGACGGTCAAATCATCCGAAGCCGCTCATTTGCTCAGCATCGCTGACATGCTGGTGAAAAAGAGCGTCTGGATCTTCGGTGGTGACGGCTGGGCCTATGATATCGGCTACGGCGGCCTTGACCATGTGATGGCCTCGGGGCTCAATGTGAACATCTTGGTCCTGGATACGGAGGTCTATTCGAACACCGGCGGTCAGGCCTCTAAATCCACTCCGCGCGCGGCGGTCGCGAAATTCGCCGCTAACGGAAAACCGGTCGCGAAAAAAGACCTGGCCCGTATGGCGATGACCTACGGTTCGGTCTATGTGGCGACCATTGCGCTTGGCGCGAATGATAATCAAACAGTGAAGGCCATTTTGGAGGCTGAGGCTTACAATGGCCCGTCGATCATCCTGGCCTACAGCCATTGTATCGCCCACGGGATCAATATGGCCAAGGGTTTGGATGAACAGAAGGCCGCTGTCGAATGCGGGCATTGGCCGCTGTTCCGATTCAACCCGTCATTATTGGCTGAAGGGAAGAACCCTCTGATCCTCGATTCTCGTCCACCGAAAGTGCGTTTTGAAGAATTCGCCTATCGGGAGAATCGTTTCAATATGCTCACCAAGATGAAGCCTGATTGGGCCAAAGAGCTTCTGAAAAAAGCCCAGGATGACGTTAACTTGAAGTGGAAGATCTATGAAACAATGAAGAACCAATATGACGCGATCTTGGGGATCACGGAGTGATCCGTCCGAACACTTAAAGGGAGAGGAAAACATCCATGGATTTAAAAACACAATATCTGGGATTGGAACTGAAAAACCCGCTGGTCGTCTCAGCATCACCGTTGACCAAGGAACTCGACAATTTCAAAAAGCTCGAGGATGCCGGCGTTGCGGCGATCGTCTGCCATTCGATCTTTGAGGAGCAGCTGACGCACGAAAAGGCTGAGCTTGATCATCACCTGGCCCAAGGCACGGAAAGTTTCGCGGAGGCGTTAAGCTATTTTCCGGTGGCTGATGATTTCAAACTGGGTCCGGAGGAATATTTAAATCAGATCCGTAAGGCCAAAGCAAACTTGGATATCCCCGTGATCGGCAGTTTGAACGGGCACACGATGGGCGGCTGGACGGACTATGCCAAACAGATCGAACTGGCCGGAGCCGACGCGCTGGAGCTCAACGTCTATTTTTTGGCGACCCAGTTAGAGACGACCCCCGAGGCCGTGGAGGCGAATTATAAGGAGATCGTCAAGGCTGTGAAGTCAACCGTAAAGATCCCGGTCGCGGTGAAATTAAGCCCGTATTTCAGCGCGATGTCCAATTTCGTTAAACGTTTGGACGACGCAGGCACCGACGGGTTTGTGATGTTCAACCGTTTTTATCAACCGGACCTGGATATTGATAGCCTGGATGTGGTTCCCAGCATTCAATTAAGCACGTCCGCCGAGTTGCGCCTTCCTTTAAGATGGATCGCGATCCTCTATGGAAAGATCAAGGCCAGCCTGGCGGCCAACAGCGGCATTCACACCGGGCATGATATGGTCAAAGCGGTCATGGCCGGGGCGGATGTCGCCATGTCCTGCGCAACGTTCTTGGTTCACGGGCCTCAGCACGCCAAGGTTATGCTCACCGAGATGGGCTCCTGGATGGAGAAGAACAAATATGAATCGGTCGCCAAGATGAAGGGGGTCTTGAGCCAGAAAACATGTCCTCATCCGGAAAGCTTTGAACGCGCGAATTACATGCGGGCGCTCAATGAGTTTGAATATTGATCGTTTTAAAACAATCATGGCCTCTAAAAAACGGTTAGGGTTTTCATCCTGACCGTTTTTTGTTATGATATCAGTATGGATAAGGCTTATGGAAAACCCGCCGCGTTCCTTTTAGGCCTGACCGGCATCCTCGCCCAAACGGTCCTCATGCGCGACCTTGTTGCGGTGTTTTACGGCAATGAACTGTCCTATGCGGTCAGCCTTGCTTCCTGGCTCGTGTGGGTTGGTTTGGGAAGTTTGTTCTTTCAGGAAGTGCTGAAAAAGGCCAAGCATCCGCGATTCCTACGACCGCTTCTTTTTTTGACGCTGGGAGCGGTTATTCCACTGATGATCTACGGAATACATTTTATCAGGTCCGGTTTCGGTCTGAAGGCGGGTGAAATGCTGGGTCTGGTCCCGCTTCTGTTATCATCTTTCGCCCTGACAGCGCCGACGGGATTCATGGTCGGCGCGATCTTCAGCATCCTTTGTTTTGAGCTCAGGCAAGACCGTTCCGCCGAGCATGTCTATCTTTGGGAATCGATCGGCTCAGCCTGCGGCGGAGTGTTTTTTGCCGGCATCCTGGTCCACTTTTTTTCGACCACGGTCCTGGCCTGGAGCCTCACGCTTCTATGCGCTGTGTTTGTGCTGTGGAAAAGGCCAAATTCAAAATGGATAGGCCTGCTGAGCCTTTTCCTGTTTCTGGTTTCTGTTTGCGGGATCGTTTTCAGGGAAATTTTCGATCTTGAACGCGTGCTTTGGCAGAATCAATGGTCGGAAGGAAAGTTGATCGCCATTGAAGATTCGCCATATGGGAAGATCTCGATCTCGCGCCGCATGGAGCAGATCAGTGTCTATGAGGACGGCCAGTTAAGCTTTACGGTTCCGGATGCTTTGAGCGCCGAGGAGTATGTGCATTTTGCCATGCTCGCGCATCCGGACCCTCAGCGTGTCCTGCTGATCGGTAATGGGCTGGGAGGGGAGCTGGAAGAGGTCTTAAAATATCCGCGGGTTTTTCTGGATTTTGTCACCCTGGACGCAAAGGCCTTTTCGCTGGTCCGCAGGTATCTTCCGGACAAGAGCCGTGAGGTCCTTGATGATCCGGATCTGGGAATTCACGTCGAAGATGGAAGGCTCTTTGTGAAGAAGGCAAAGTGCCGTTATGATGTGATCATCATCAATACCGGGGACCCTCACACCGCCCGGGCGAACCGTTATTACACGGAAGATTTTTTTAAAGAAGCCGCCCGCATCCTTTCGCCGGGCGGGGTTTTGACGGTCAGCGCGTCCTCTTCAGCAAACTATCTCAGCCGGGAAAACAGGACATTTTTGCGTTCCGTCAATTCAACCTTGAAGCAGGTCTTTCTGCAGGTGGTTTCCATTCCGGGGGACAATCATATTTTTTTGGCTTCTGATTCGAAAGGCCGGTTGGATGCCCGCCCGGAAGCATTCGCCGGCCGTTTTGAGCAGGCGGGGATCACGGCCCAATATGTTCAGCCGTATGAACTGCCGTTTCGGCTGGATCCTCGACGGATGGCGGAAGTGGAAACGATCCTAAAAGATCCCGGTGAGATCAACCGTGACCTGAAGCCGACTGTGTATTTATTTAACATCGCGCTCTGGTCAACGCATTTTGATACGTTTCTGAGCAGGATGATCGAAAAGATCTTTAAGATTCCCGTTTACGTTCTGGTGGCGGTTCCGGCAGTTGTTCTTTTGGCGGGGGGCTGGGCCGCGTCCCGCAAGCGCCGGAATATTTTTATCCTGGCTGTGGCGTTAAGCGGTTTTTCCGAGATTATTTTTGAGGTCGTCGTGATCATGGCCTTTCAGTCCCTTTACGGGATCGCCTATGAGCGGATCGCTTTGATCCTGGCGTCATTCATGGCAGGGCTTGTCTTTGGGGTCCTGTCCGTGGGCGGGCGGAATAAGGGGCCGGAATGCTGGAAGGATTCTTTTGCGAACGTCCAGGCGGGGATGATCATCTATCCGTTATTGCTTCCAACGATATTCTTCCTTTTCAGGGATGCGGCTTTTCTGGCGTCGAGAACGGCCGTTCTTTCGGTGGTGTTTTCCTGTTTGCCGGCCGTCGCGGGGTTCATGGGCGGGCGTCAGTTCATTCTGGCCAACCGCATTCTGGACCCGGAGCAATGTTCCAAGGGGCCTCTTCTTTATTCCTGGGATGTCTTTGGGGCGGCGGTGGGGGCGCTTTTGACCGCGACGGTCCTGGTCCCGGTCTATGGGATCATTCCGACCTGCCTGTTGTGCGCGGGCATTAATCTGGCCGTGTGGGTCGTTCTGAAATCCGGAAAGAGGTCCTGAAAGATCAACCGGCCAGCCGGTCAGACCGGCGGTAGAATTGGGCCTTTTTCAGCGGGCGGGAATGCCTGTCTTCGGATGTTTTGGTGAAGATGGCAAGCGTCCGCAGGACATACAGGGCGAAAAGCCCGACGGTAAATCCATACATTCTTTTCAGAAATTCTCTGCGTGTCATAATCGTTTCCTTACCTTGTCCAGATCCCCGCAATGGGATGCTGGCAGAATTCGCACCGGCCGTCCGCCAAATGGTTTTCGGTGATCGTATAACCGATGCGCTTGATCAGAATGTTCTTGCAGCCCGGGCAATAGGTGTTGTTCCCGGGATGCCCGGGGATGTTCCCGATATAAGCGTAATGAAGCCCTTCGGACTTGGCGATCTCCCAGGCCATATCCAGCGTGGATACGGGAGTGGGAGGAAGGTTCTTTAATTGATGCATGGGTGAGAATTTTGAAAAATGAAGCGGCGTGTCCGCCCCGCAGGATTCCTTGACCCACCGGACGAGCGCGCGCACATCCCCGGGTGAGTCGTTCCATGTCGGAACGACCAAATTAGTGATCTCGACCCAAACGCCCAGACGCTTCATGGTCAGGATGCAGTCCTGGACAGGCTTGAGGTGCGCATCGCTCATCGACTGATAAAATTCATCCGTGATGCCTTTAAGATCGACATTCGCGGCGTCCAGATAGGGACAGAGCTTTTTAAGCGGCGGCTGTTCGATATATCCGGCGGTCACGAAGACGTTCAAAAGGCCTTTGTCCTTGGCAAGCCGGGCGGTATCGTAAACATATTCATAAAAAATGATTGGGTCAGAGTAGGTGTAGGCAATGCTGCGGCACCCGGACGAAAGGGCCTCCCGGACGACCGCTTCAGGGCTGAGCTCATAGTTTTGCGTTTCCTCCGGAGGGCGCTGGGAGATCTGCCAGTTCTGGCAGTATTTGCAGTGCAGGTTGCATCCGGCCGTGGCGATGGAAAAAGACCCGCTGGTCGGCAGGACATGATAGAGCGGTTTTTTTTCGATCGGATCGATATGGACGGAGCAGGGGTTGGCGTAGGCCAGAGTTTTCAGTTCGCCATCGAGGTGGATGCGGACGCGGCAATCCCCGCGTTCACCTTCAGCGAGGCGGCAATGGCGGGGGCAGAGTTCGCATTCAATGATCTTATTCATCGGTCGCCTTCCAAAATTGGGCCGGGTGTGGTGTGATCCCGGAGTCCTTGAGCTTTTGACGGACGCTCTCTAGATGAGTCGTTGAAAAGAGCGCTGAGCTTTCAGCTGTTACGGACGGCGGGGCAGCCGGTTGTTTTTTAAAAACATGGATATTTTCCGCGGCCGTAAGCGTGAACAATATCAAGGATACGGACAAAAACAACAGGAATAATTTCGGCGCTTTGCCTTCGGCGGGGGAGGGCGGCCCGACCTTCACGCAATGGCCGCAATGCAGGCATTCGGCCTGATCGACCAGGCAGGATGTCCCTTCAGGAGTATGCGTGTCGTTCGTCAGGCATATCCGTTCAAAACAGGATTGTGATTCTCTGCTGCGGTTGGCGGTTTCCGGCTTGAAGCGCAGGCTCGCCGCCAGGCCGGCAAAAGCCCCGAACGGGCAGAGATAGCGGCACCAGAACCGGTAAAAAAGGCATGATCCCAAAAGAACGCAGGTCAAAAGCCCCCAGCCGAAAGCCCCTGCCTGTCCGGTAAAGAGCGTCAGATAGACTTCTACTCCCGTCACTGAAGCGGATCCCACGGCGATGGAAAGGATGATCAGGGTAAAGAAAAGAACATATTTGATCCAACGGCTGAAACGCGCTGTTCTTACTGTCAGCGGGAATTTTGCGTTCCAAAGTTTTTTACGCGTGGAATAAAGAGCTTCTTCCACGAAGGCGAACGGACAGACGCGCGCGCAATACAGCCGTCCCCAAAGAAGGCTGCTTATGACCAGACCCGCAAGGAGAAGATATAATTCCGGGTTGTCCTGAAAGCGCGGAATAAGGCCCGATCCGATCTGGGCAACTTGCAATGTCGCGAGCATGGAATGACGGAAAATACCCAGATAGAGAAAACTTACGAGTAGCGTGAGCCACATCAAACGCCCGCGTTTTTTCCGCAGGGAAAAGGCCGCCAGCAAAAAGATCAGCATGATCGGAATGGTGCGGATGACGGCCTGACGGCTTATTACGCCTTGGAGAGCCGGCCCGGAAAAAGATGCCTGCCTGAAGATCGGCCGCATTTTTAAAAGGGAAGCCTTGATCGACCGGCTGACGGCCGCGCTTGTGATGGTGGCCCCGGAGACCCCGTCAATATCCCTGCCGAGCTCTAACGGATCGGAGGACTTTTTTCCGTTGAACTGTTTGAGGAGACCCGGCAGCCTTTGGGTGAATTGGGGTGTTTCGTGGCTTTTTAGAAGCAGGACATTCTGGATGATGCCGTCTACGTCAGTGCCCACTGCAAGTTCGATGGTGCCGCTGTATCCGGAGATCTCCGGAGATACTTGTGCGGTAAAAAAAGCAAAACCTGAAAGCTGCCCGTCCTTATTGAAAGCGGAAAAATAAGGGGCAGCGGTCTTACCTTGAGAGAAGGAAGCTGCCTCAGGAAAGAGCGAACGAAGAGCGGCGGTGCTTTCGGCCGGTTCCATCGGAGTGATTTTGGGGAAATGATGGGTGATGAATCCGGCTGTAAGGATCATGGAGGCAGAGAGGAGTAATAAGCGGTAACGTCTCATGGCATCTGTATTTTAATCATTTCGTTAAAAGTTTGCGAATATTTTTTTATCTATGAAGCGCCCGTGCAATATCCGGGAGACGTGCTATAATAACGTCCTGAACTTTGGTTTGATAGGGAGGCGGGCGATGAACAGGGTCCGAAAATTTGTGTGGGCTGCGGTGTTTGTTTTTCTTTGGGCTGCCGTGGCCGTGGCAGAGCTGAGTGAATCAGAGAATGCGCTGATCGGAGTGTTTGAAAAAGCTTCCCCCTCGGTCGTTTTTATCAAGAACGCCGCTCTTCAATGGGATTGGTTCTCAGATGATATTTATGAGGTTCCGCAGGGGGCGGGTTCCGGTTTTGTCTGGGATACACAAGGCCATATCATCACGAATTTTCATGTTGTTTATCAGGCGGACAGGATCATGGTCGTCATGGCTGACCGTAAATCATATCCAGCCAAGGTCATCGGGGTCTCTCCCGACCATGATCTGGCTGTCCTTAAGATCGAGGCGCCGCAGGAAATCTTGAGGCCGTTGGAATTGGGAACATCCCAGGACCTCCGGGTGGGCCAATCGGCCCTGTCGATCGGAAACCCTTTCGGTTTGGACTATTCTTTGACCACGGGAGTCGTGAGTGCGCTGGGCCGTTCGATCTCGTCATTGACGGGCAGAAAGATCCATGATGTCATTCAGACCGATGCCGCCATCAATCCCGGAAGTTCCGGAGGCCCTTTGCTGGATTCATCGGGAAAACTGATCGGCGTCTCGACGGCCATTTTCAGTCCGTCCGGCGCCTATGCGGGCGTTGGTTTCGCTATTCCTGTCGATGATGTCAAGCGAGTTGTTCCGCAGTTGATCAAATACGGTCGGGTAAAGAGGTTGGGTATCGGGGCTGATTTGGTGCCGGACCATATCCGGCGGCGCATCGGAGTGGAAGGAGCGATGATCTTGAACGTCGCGCCCGGCAGCAACGCACAGAAAGCCGGGGTCCAGCCCACGGTCAGGGACCGCTTGGGGAACATCGTTTACGGCGATATTATTGTGGCGGTCGATCGGCAGCCTGTCGTCAACAATGATGAACTTCTGTATTTGATCGAACGGAATTATAAAGCCGGGGATAAGGCGGAATTCGCATTCTTGCGCAATGGCAGGGCATTAAAAGTGTTCATTGAACTGCAGGAGTTTTGACGGCTGCTTAAAAAGGGAACAGTGGCAGATGGCAAAGACGCAATTTCAATATATTTATGGCCCGGTCTACTCATGGAGATTGGGGCTGTCACTGGGGATCGATCCTATTGCCCGTCCGGAGAAGATTTGCAGCATGGATTGTGTGTATTGCCAGCTCGGAAAGACCGATCAGCTTACTCAGGAGCGCCGGATCTTTGTCGCGGCGCAGGAGATCGTTGATGAGGTCAACGCGTTCGAATATCCCCAGCCGATCGATTATTTGACATTTTCCGGGCGCGGCGAGCCGACCCTGGCGAAGAACCTGGGGGAAATGATCAGGGCGCTCAGGTCGTGCCGACAGGAAAAGATCGCGGTCATTACCAATTCGACATTATTGCCTGATCCGCAGGTCCGCGCGGACCTTTTTTTGGCGGATTGCGTCCTGGCCAAACTGGACGCCTGCGATGCGCACATTTGCGGCGCGGTCGGAGCGCCGTGCGCTGATTTTCGGTTTGACAAGATGATCGAAAGTATGAGAATATTTAAAAAAGAATTCCACGGCAAGTTCGCGCTGCAGATCATGTTCGTGAAAGAGAACAAGGGTTGCGCCGCAGATATCGCGGCGTTGGCCCGCACGATAGGGGCGGATGAGATCGAATTGAACACTCCGCTTCGCCCGTGCGCTTCGGTGGCGTTGACGCCGGAGGAAATGAATGAGATCAAGGATCGTTTTGACGGTTTGCCGGTCACGATGGTCTATGAACGTCAGCGCCGGACAGCCCAGGCCCTTGATCGGGAGCAGACGAAGAAAAGGCACGGTCAATACACGGATTCTTGAAATCGAAGAATGACAGAGATCTCACCGGAAAAATTCAAAGAGCTCCAAGACAAGATCCGCTCGCTTCCTCAGCGCATCATTGAAGCTCAGGAGTATGAGCGCCACCGGATCTCCAAGGAGATCCATGATGAGCTTGGCCAGTCCCTGGCCACATTGAAGATGCTGATCCAATCCAGCGTCCGGCCGGAATATCTGCAGACAAGGGGCAACCGCCGGGCCTACGACAGAGTGATCCATTACATTGATGAGATCATCGAAAAATCTCGGAATATCGCGACATCCCTGCGCCCGAAAGTCATCGAGACGATGGGCCTGACCCGGGCGCTTAAGAAATTGATCCTGGATTTCAAAAAGAACAAGGGTTTGAACATTCATGCGCAGGTCGGAAATCTGGATGACGTTCAGTTCCATGGAGAGGCGGTAAACCTTTACCGGATCGTTCAGGAGGCCTTAGCCAACCTGCTTCATCATGCGGAGGCCGCTAACGTCGAGATCATGTTCAGGAGGAATAAACAGCTTTTGACCATCACGATCAAGGATGACGGTAAGGGGTTTTTGCCCGGGGATGTCCATTCGGATGACGGGCGGCATGGACAGGGACTATCCACGATGCAGGAACGGGCCAGGCTTCTTAAGGGAGAGCTGGATATCCAGTCTGAACCGGGACAGGGCACGGTGATCCGGCTGCAGGTCCCGATCATCATACGGAGCGAGGATAAATGAGCGAATACCGCGTGATCATAGCGGATGACCATCTTATGTTCCGGGCGGGCTTAAGGAGCCTGATCGCGCCTCAATCCAACCTCAGGATCGTCGGTGAAGCGGGGGACGGCCTGGAGCTTCTGGAGATGCTTAAAAAGACCAAGTGTGACCTGGTGGTCATGGACCTTTCAATGCCGCGTATGGATGGCATGGAAGCCCTCGAGAAGATCGGCTCCATGAACAGCGCCGCCAAGGTCCTGGTCCTCACGATGCAGAAAGATACCGAGCATTTTCAAAAAGCCATTGAGAAAGGGGCTTGCGGTTATGTCCTTAAAGAGGACGCTTTCGATCAGTTCATTTCAGCGATCGAGACCATTCAGAAGGGAGAGCGTTTTTTTTCTCCGTCGATCATGAAATTGCGCAGTGAGGAACTGAGCACGTTCGAAGAACAGCGGAAGGGAAAGACCCCCGAGATCACCGTTTTGACCCACAGGGAGCAGCAGATCCTCAAATTGATCGCCAGCGGTCTGGCGAACAAGAACATTGCCACCCAACTGAACATCAGCACGCGCACAGTTGAGGCGCACCGTTCGAATTTGACCAAGAAGCTTGGACTTAGATCAACGGCGGCCTTGGTGCGCTACGCTGTAGAAAAGGCCTTTATATGACGAACATCACGCCGCGCCCCGAGAGCGCGCAGGTCAAGAAACTGCTTAAGGAGCTTAAAATTTCCGAGGTCATGACATCTCCTGCCGTGAGTATCCGGGCAGACGCCCATTTCAGCGATGTGGTGCGGCTGTTCAACGCTCACAGGATCCGGCATTTACCGGTCGTTAACGAGCATCAAAAGGTCATCGGGATCGTTTCTCAACGTGACCTGTTCAAGATCCAGTCGCCCCGCCGTCTTGAGGATGGGTCATGGTATTATGATCCGCAGGAACTGGATTCGATCAGGCTTTCGTCCGTGATGACGCATGGGCCGTTCGTTCTGTTTCAGGACCAAAGCGTCGCCGACGCGCTGGTCCCCATGGTGAAATTCAAATATGGATGCATCCCGGTCACCGACTCCTCCGAAAAACTGGTGGGGATCATCACGCAGTATGATATTTTAAAAATGGCCGTAGATGTTTTGAACCGTTCGTGAAGGCATTCCAAGGAGGGATGGCATGAAAAGAAAAATCTTGATCGGCGTTCTCATTGGTGTTTGCGCTGCGCTTTGTCCGGCACGTTCCTGGGCGGGTGGCGGGGACGATCTCGCTTATTGGTCTCAGTACACGGTCCTTCTGCATGACGGAGAACATGTGGACCTCAATCTGTTCTTTGATTTCCGTTTTGATGACAATATTGGGGAGAACGATCTGAGCCTGGCAAGCATTCAGGCGAAGTATGACTTTATTAAGAATCTGAGTTTTGGGACGAACTATACTTACATCCTTGATCGGAAGTTCAATTCCTCCGCCGGGAAATCCGAATATCTTGATCAGCACAGGCTGGAACTGGAAGCCAATCCGTATTACAAGATCGGGGACTGGCTGAAGTTCGATAACCGCAATAGGGTGGAATTCCGCTGGATCGAAAATAACGGGTCCTACAACACGCGGTCCCGGCACCGCGTGCGCTTGACCTTTCCGCTCGTGAAAGACCTCTTGCCCAAACAGGACGGTATCTATATGGACAGCGAGTTCTTTTATAATTACGCGGAGCATTCTTATGATGAGAACCGTTCTGTCCCGCTCGGGATTAAGTTCAATTTGAGCGAGCAGCTGGGATTGAGCCTTTTTTATATGGTCCGATCTCAGAAGAGCGTCTCGACAGGAGAGTGGTCCACTTCTCACGTGCTGGGGACGAACTTTTCGATCAAATTCTGAAGTTATTTTTTTTCTTTTTTGGTTTTCAGTTCTTCATAACACACTATAATAAAGTTGATTGATGAATCCAAACGAAGGAGCAATCCGTATGGCCGATGAGGCCCCTCAAGAAAACGCGGCGGACCCCAAAAAAATCCTGGACGCTCTGGACCAGCAGGCTCAAGCCGAGCAGACACCGGTTCTTTCCGATACGCTCCCGCCGCAAGGGCAGCCTCAGGATACGGAAGAACCTGTGCAACCGTCAGCGGATTGCATCATCTCGGAGGCCATGCGCCAGTTGGACGACCTCTTGAAAGAGATCCGTTTGGAAAAAGACGATCCTCAAGAAGGACCCCAGGCGATACCGCCCGATCCTGAGCCCACGGCGGAAGATCTTCCGGACATCCCGCAGTCTCCCGGTTAGCCTGTAGACCGATCACAAGGACCATATTTTTGGCGTTTCAGGCTGTGGCATTGTTCTAGTGCTTTCTTTTTGCCATCGCTCTTTTCAGGATTTTATTTTGCCCTCATATGAAAAGTGGTATACTGAATGTGCAAAGAGGATTCCCAAAGGAGCGGTCATGGCCAAAAAAATACTCATTGTGGATGATGAAAGGGACATCGTTGAAGTCGTCCGGATGCGGCTTGAGACGCGGGGTTATGAGGTTTTCGCGGCCTACAACGGCCGTCAGGGCCTGGAGCGCGTGAAGGACGTTATGCCGGACCTGATCATTCTCGATATCATGATGCCGGAGATCAACGGTTCGACGCTTTGCGGAATGCTTAAATTTGACGAGAGGTATAAACATATTCCGATCGTGATGCTGAGCGTGAAGGCTCGCGACATCGACCGGGAGATCGGCGGTAAGGTCAAAGCCGACGCGTATTTGACCAAGCCCTTTGAAGCCCAGCAATTGATCGAGATCGTGAACAATCTGATAGGCGAATAGTGTTTAGCGCCCGTTTAAAAATTCCATGAACAAATATATGCATATTGAGCAACAGCTGAAACGTTTGTTACAGCGACGTATTCTTATTATTGACGGGGCCATGGGCACGGTCATTCAACGGTACGGCCTTACGGAAGAAGATTACCGCGGCCAGAGGTTTAAGGACCATCCCCGTGACCTGAAAGGCAATAACGATCTGTTGTGCCTGACCCGTCCGGATATCATCTCCCAGATCCATCAGCAATATTTGGAGTCCGGAGCGGACATCATTGAGACGAACTCATTTAGTGCTAATGCCATCAGCATGGCGGATTACGGCATGGAAGGGCATGCGCATGAAATGAACGTCGCCTCCGCCCGGATCGCCCGCCAGCAGGCTGACGACTTCACTAAAAAAGATCCCGATAAGCCCCGATTTGTCGCCGGTTCGATCGGTCCGACCAACCGGACGGCGTCTTTGTCCCCGGATGTCAACGATCCGGGTTACCGGGCCGTAACGTTTGATGATCTGGTCAGGGCCTATTCTGAACAGGCCCGCGCCCTCCTCGAGGGAGGGGTTGATATTTTTTTGATCGAAACGATCTTCGACACGCTCAACGCAAAAGCGGCGATCTTCGCGCTTGAGGATGTCTTTGAAAAATCCGGCCGGAGGTTACCGGTGATGATCTCCGGGACGATCACCGATGCCAGCGGGCGCAACCTTTCCGGCCAGACGCTGGAAGCGCTCTGGATCTCGGTCCGGCACGCGCGGCCCTTGAGCATGGGCTTGAATTGCGCGCTTGGCGCCAAGGAGATGAGGCCCTATCTTGAAGAACTTTCCGGGATGGCGGATTGTTATGTCAGCTGTTATCCCAATGCCGGCCTTCCCAATGAATTCGGCGGGTATGATCAAAACCCGGACGAGATGGCCGCGCTGATCAGGGAATTTGCGCAAAGCGGCCTGGTCAATATCGTCGGAGGATGCTGCGGGACGACGCCGGAACATATCCGGGCGATCGCTGACACTGTGCGGTCCATCGCGCCTCGCGCCTTGAAGGAGAAAGAAAAACGGCCGTCATTCAGCGGCATGGAAGCTTTGGTGGTGACACCTGAGATCAATTTCATGAACGTCGGAGAACGGACCAATGTCACCGGTTCAAAGAAGTTCGCCCGGCTCATTCGAGAAGAGAATTTTGAAGAGGCACTGTCCGTCGCCCGCCAGCAGGTCGAGAACGGAGCCCAGATCATCGACATCAATATGGATGAGGGGATGTTGGATTCGGAAAAATGCATGGTGAGGTTTTTAAACCTGCTGGCCGCTGAACCGGATATCGCGCGCGTCCCGATCATGATCGATTCATCACGCTGGTCCGTGCTCGAAGCGGGCCTCAAATGCATCCAGGGCAAGGCGATCGTCAATTCGATCTCACTGAAAGAGGGAGAGCCGGTTTTTAAACAGCAGGCTGAACAGGTGAAACGTTACGGCGCCGCGGTGGTTGTGATGGCGTTCGATGAACAGGGACAGGCCGATACTGTTGAGCGCAGGGTGAGCGTTTGCCGGCGCGCGTATAAGATCCTGACCGAAGATCTTGGATTTGATCCGCAGGACATTATTTTTGACCCGAACATCTTTGCAGTAGCCACCGGAATTTCTGAGCACAATAATTATGCCAAAGATTTCATCGAGGCGACGCGTCAGATCAAGAAGGCTTGCCCGGGATGTTTGATCTCCGGGGGGGTCAGCAATGTCTCATTTTCTTTCCGCGGCAACGACTCGGTGCGGGAGGCCATGCATTCCGTCTTCCTTTTCCACGCGATCGCCGCCGGAATGGACATGGGGATCGTCAACGCCGGAATGATCGGTGTCTATGATGAGATACCCAAAGACCTGCTGGAGAGGATCGAGGATGTGATCTTAAACCGCCGGGCGGATGCCACCGAGCGGCTGATCGAATTCGCGCAGAACGTTCAGCAAAGGGAAGAAGGTCAGCAGCAGGCCGATGAATGGCGGTCCTGGCCTGTGGAAGAGCGGCTGAGGCATTCTCTCGTCAAAGGCATCACGGATTTCATTGAAGGGGATGTGGAGGAGGCCCGGCAGAAGATCAAGGACCCTTTGTCCGTGATCGAGGGGCCGCTCATGGACGGTATGAACGTGGTCGGGGACCTTTTCGGGTCAGGGAAAATGTTTCTGCCTCAGGTCGTTAAAAGCGCCCGCGTCATGAAAAAGGCGGTCGCGGTGCTCACCCCGTATTTGGAGGCCCAGAAAGGCAAGGAGATCAAGACCATCGGAACGGTCGTGATGGCCACGGTCAAAGGGGATGTCCATGATATCGGCAAGAATATCGTGGGTGTCATTCTTGCCTGTAATAATTTCAAGATCATTGACACGGGCGTGATGACGCCCTGTGAAAAAATTTTGCAGACGGCCCGTGAACATAACGCCGACATGATCGGCTTGAGCGGCCTGATCACCCCGTCTTTGGATGAAATGGTGCACGTGGCCAAAGAGATGCAGCGGCAGGGTTTTGCGATACCGCTTATGATCGGAGGGGCGACGACATCGGCGAACCACACGGCGCTTAAGATCGCGCCTCAATATTTGAATGGCCCCGTCGTTCACAGCCGGGACGCTTCAGACTGCGTTGCGGTATGCCGCAGGCTGCTGGACGCGCGGCAGAAAAGCGGGTTCATTGCGGAGCTTCGAAAAGATCAGGAACTTTTGCGCCAGAAGATCTTGAACAGCGCGAAACAGACAACCCATGTCCCGCTTTCTGAGGCGAGGGCGAAACGCTTCACCACCGATTGGAAGAAGGCTCCGATCGTCAAGCCGTCATTTTTTGGGGTCAAGGCCTTTGAGGATTATGACCTGTCGCTCATCCGCGCGCATATCGACTGGACACCGTTCTTTTGGATCTGGGACCTGAAGGGATTTTATCCCAAGATCTTCGAAGATAAGGTCAAAGGGGAAGAGGCCCGCAGGATCTTTGATGACGCGCAGGATATCCTGGATGAGATCATTTCCCAAAAATGGCTGACCGCTAAAGCCGCCATCGGTTTTTTTCCCGCCAACAGCCGGGGGGATGACATTGTTCTTTTTACGGATGACAAGCGCAATAAGGAATTGGCGAAGTTCTATACCATCCGTCAACAGGCCACCAAGGCCAAGGAAGATGAGGGGAAGCCTTTTTACGCCCTTTCGGATTTTATAGCGCCGGAGGATTCCGGTGTCGCTGACTATTTGGGCCTGTTCGCGGTCACGACCGGCCATGGCATGGAGGAATTAACGAAACGGTTTAACGCTGAACATGATGATTATAAATTGATCATGGCCAAGGCTTTGGCGGACCGTCTGGCGGAAGGCTTTGCGGAACATCTGCACGCGCGCGTCCGCAGAGAATTTTGGGGATACGCTTCGGATGAAAAGCTTTCCAATGAGGACCTGATCAAATGCAAATATCTGGGGATCCGCCCCGCGCCGGGTTATCCGGCCTGCCCGGACCACACGCAGAAGACGACGCTATTCAATCTGCTGGATGCCACGCGCCATACAGGCATTGAATTGACCGAAAGCCTTGCCATGAACCCGGCTTCGTCTGTTTGCGGGCAGTATTTCGCGCATCCGGAGTCCAAATATTTTCTCACCGGGAAGATCGATAAGGACCAGGTGGAAGATCTGGCCCGCCGCAAAGGCCTTTCGGTCGGGGAGATCGAACAGTGGCTTCGTCAAAATCTGGCGTATGAGCCCGGCTAGAGAACCGTTTTTGCGCCTTCCTTATTTTAGAGATGTTTATTCGATTTTTGACCTTGCGTCCACCGCGTTCTGTCGTTAAAATAAAAGCCTATGAATACTGATATTACTAAAAAAATATTAGTGATCGATGACAATCCCACCGACCTGAAACTGATCGCATCCCTGCTGAAATCTGAGACCTGTGCCGTCATTGCCGTGGAAGATGCAGCCCAAGGGCTTGAGATGGCCATGACCATGAAGCCGGACCTGCTGGTCCTGGACGTGATGATGCCCATTATCAATGGTTATAACATTTGCCGTTTGCTGAAAAGCCATCCTGACTGCTGCAGGATCCCGGTCCTTTTGGTCACCTCACGTTCGACTGAGGAAGATAAAAAGATCGGCGAAGAGGTGGGGGCGGACAGCTATATGTCAAAACCGTTCGACCCGGATCTTCTTATCAAAACGGTCAAACAGCTTCTGGAAGGGTAGAATAACAGATATGCTCAAGGCCTTTGAACAGATTGGTGTTACGATTTTAAACTGGCTGACCGTGCTGGGGGAGTTTTTGGCATTGACCGGACAGGCATTGTATTGGATCGTGTTTGGCGCCCTTCATGACAAACCGGTGAAACGGGCCCCTCTTTTTGAACAGATGGTCTTTATGGGGACCAAATCGGTTGTGATCGTCTTTTTCGTGACATTCTTTACCGGGATCGTGCTCGCGATGCAGTCCGCCTATCAGCTTGAGCGCATGGGCGGAACGATCTATGTGGCCAGCCTGGTCTCGATCGCCATCTGCCGGGAGCTCGGGCCTGTCCTGACGGCGCTGGTCCTGGCCGGCCGTATCGGGGCTGCCATTACCGCCGAGATCGGGTCCATGAAGGTCAATGAACAGATCGAAGCGCTGGAGACCATGGGGATCAACCCGGTCCGGTTCCTGGTCGCGCCGAAGGTTTTGGCCCTTTTTTTGATGCTGCCGTGTTTGACGGTGGTGGGGGACCTTTCGGGGATGTTCGGCGGGTATGTCGTGGGAGTTTTTGACCTGCGGATCAACGCCCATTTATATATTCAGACCGCGTTCAAATTTTTGGCCTCAAAAGATATTTACACGGGGTTGTTCAAATCGCTGGTGTTCGCTCTGATCGTTTCTCTGGTCGGTTCTTATCAGGGGCTTTCGACCAAAGGAGGGGCCGTGGGTGTCGGGCGTTACACAACGGTCTCGGTGGTGAGCAGCTTTATTTTGATCATCATTTTTGATTGTTTGATCACGGGCATTTTTTATTACTGGAATATGTGATATGGACCAACAACCGATCGCGATCTCCGTTCAGCATTTGACCAAGTCCTTCGACGGGAGGAAGGTCCTGGATGATATTTCCCTGGATATCCGCAGGGGGGAGATCTTCGTGATCATGGGAGGGTCCGGCTGCGGAAAGAGCACGCTTTTGCGCCATATGACAGGCGCTATCAAGCCGGATTTCGGTACGGTCCTGTTCAATGGGCAGGACCTTACCAGGATGTCGGCGAATGAACTTGAAAAGGTCAAGCGCCGCTTCGGTATGAGCTTTCAATCGGCGGCGCTTTTGGATTATTTGAGCGTTGAGGATAATGTGAGCCTTCCTTTACGGGAACACACCAAGCTCAATCAGAAGATCATCGATATTATCGTGAAAATGAAGCTGGGGCTTGTGGGCCTGCAGGGATTTGAGAAGATGATGCCCAGTTTTTTGTCGGGCGGGATGCGCAAAAGGGCCGGGTTGGCGCGCGCGATCGCCATGGACCCGGAGGTCGTTTTTTATGATGAGCCGTCGGCGGGCCTTGACCCGATCGCCTGCGCCGTGGTGGACCAGCTCATTATGGACTTAAGCCGGAAACTGCTTTTGACCTCGGTCGTGGTCACGCACAATATGGACAGTGTGTTTCGCATTGCTGACAGGATCGCGATGCTTTACAACGGAAAAGTCCTGCAGGTCGGGACAAGGGACGAGATCCGTCATTCGCAGCATCCTGTTGTTCAGCAGTTCATCAAGGGGGAGCTTGAAGGGCCGATCGACATCCGTTCCCAGGAAGTGGCCTTGCAATAACGGGATCGACATGAACCGGAGGGATATATGACGATTAATAATGAAACCCGTATTGGAATCTTTGTGGTCGTGGTCGCCGTGATCCTGGCTGTCCTGACCTGGAAGGCAAGCGATCTTGACATTTCACGGTCAGGAAGCTATGAGATCAAGGTGCACTTCCGCAATGTGGACGGGGTGGCGTTGAACGCGCCGGTGACCTTAAACGGCCTGGAAGTCGGGCGCGTCAGCGGGATCGAACTTTTATACGGGCCGGAGACCAAGGTCGAGGTCATCTTGCGTTTGAATGAAGAGGCCAGGCTGCACCACGGGGCCAGGGCTTTCGTCAAGAATCTCGGGCTCCTGGGTGAAAAATATGTGGGGCTGACCTCGGGGGACGACACGAAACCTTTCTTGACCGCCGGTGAATTGATCCAGGGGGATGAACCGGCGAGTTTTGAACGGCTTCTCAGTGAAGGGGACAAGATCGCAAAAAATCTGGAGCAGATCACGTCAGAGATCAACGAACGTCTTAAGGTGAATTCACAGGTGATCGATAATATCCTGCTGAACATGAACGATTCATTGAGCAATGTGAAATCCATCAGTGCTACCGTCAATGAACGCTTGAATGCCAATGGCGGGCGTGTCGATGATATGGTCATTAATTTGAACAAGGCCAGCAAAAATCTGGAAGAAATGAGCTATGATCTGAAGCTAAACCCGTGGAAACTTTTGTATAAGAGCCCGAAGAAGGCGCAGTAGGAGGGGACTATGGCCTATACGTGCCCGTTGTGCCGCAAAACGTGTGATAAAGGGTTAAAGGAATACGTTGATCACGTCGAGTCTGAGATCGTTGAGATCATCAAACAGGAACATCCCGAGTGGATCGAAAAGAACAATATGTGCCCGAAATGCTATGAATATTTTAAGGCGCAGCTGCGGGGTGAATAAATCATTGTCTTGTCAAAGAAAGGGTTGGTCATGAAAAAGTTCTTTAAATTTTTGAAATTTTTGGGGATCGTGCTGCTGGTTCTGGTGGTGGTCTTTTTGGTCTTTAGGGACATCATCGTAAAGACCGGCGCCCAGGTCGCGGTCAAGGCGATGACGGGCTTAAGTCTTGAGGTGGACAAACTGCACATCGGGCTACTTTCTACCAAGCTCGATATTGAAAATCTCAAGATCAAGAATCCTGACGGATTTCCTGATCCTTTGATGGTCGATCTTCCGAAGATCTACGTAGACTACGCGCTCAAGGATATCATCGCGGGTAATATCCATCTTAATGATATGAAGTTCTTTCTCACGGAAGTGACGATCGTGAAACTGGCTGACGGAAGGTCCAATCTGGACGGGATCATGAAATTGGCTTCAAAGAAGAAAGCTCCGGCTGAAAAAGAGGCGAAGCCGGAACCGGCCAAGGCGAAAAAGCCCTTGAAGTTCCAGTTCGATCTCGTGGAGATCAAGGTCGGCAAATTCGTGACCAAAAGCTATGACCAGGCCGGTAAAGCCAGCGTTGACACCTTCAACGTGGGTTTTGACAAGAGGTATGAGAACGTGACGGATTTTACGGTCATCTCGGCTGACATTGCCAAATACACGGGCAAGTTCCTGCTGCAGGCCGCGATGAATTTGGACTTAGGGGATGCCTCCGAGGCCATTAAGGGTTCATTGAACACGCTGACCAACCTGGGGACAGGCGCGCTTAACACGGCGTCTGACATTGGTAAGGGGGCTGTTGATAAGGCCGGCAACCTTTTGGAAGGGACCACGGACAGTTTGAAGAACGTGATCAAGCTGCCGTTCGGCGGGAAATAATCATTGATGGAAGCAAGTCTTAAAGTCATGGACATTGTTGCTGTTTTTGGCGCCGGGGTGATCGTTTCGTTCACCCCGTGCGTTTATCCGGTCATCCCGCTTGTGGCCTCCTCGATCGCCGGGGCGAATGGGGGCGGGGGCAAGTTGAGCGCGTTTGTCCTGTCTCTGGCCTATGTTCTGGGGATGGCGGTCGTCTATTCTTCTTTTGGTGTCATGGCGGCCTTAACAGGGCAACTGTTCGGGCATTTGCAGAATACAGCGGCCGTGTTCGCGGTGGAGGCCGCTGTTTTTTTTGTTTTCAGCCTGATGATGTTCGACCTTCTGCGCTGGAAAGGCCTGGCGTTTGCTCCGTCAGGCGCGGTCGTCCGCCCGCGGAATATCTGGACGGTCTTTCTGGCCGGCGCGGTCTCCGGGCTTGTGGTAGGCCCCTGCACGGCACCGGTCCTCAGTTCAATCCTGCTTTATATCGGTTCAAAACAAAATGTCCTGATGGGCGTTTTTTTGATGTTCGTTTTTTCATACGGTGTCGGGGCGTCTTTGATCATCGTCGGGACGTTCAGCGGGATCTTAGGTTCGCTCCCGAAGTCCGGGGCATGGCTTCTGTGGATCAAACGCGCGTGCGGAGCGGTATTTCTTCTGGCGGCGGCGTATTTTTTTTACCAATTTCTTTATAGGGTCAATGGGTGATGTATTACGCGGACCTTCATATCCATTCCAAATATTCCAGGGCAACATCGAAGGAACTGAATCCGGAATCACTCTTCCGCTGGGCGCAGCTGAAAGGCGTTCAGGTCGTCGGAAGCGGCGACTGCACGCATCCCGGCTGGCTGAAGGAGCTTAAAAAGAAGATCGAGCCGTCCGGTGACGGTCTTTTTAAATTAAAGAATGATATTGCCGAGGCTGTTCAAAAAGACGTTCCTGCCGCCTGCGAAGGAGAGGTGCGTTTCATTCTGAGCGGAGAGGTCTCAAGCATCTATAAAAAGAACGATAAAGTGCGCAAGGTCCATAATGTTGTTTTTCTTTCCAGTTTTGAGGCGGCAGAGCGTTTTCAGAGTCGTTTGGGAAAGATCGGCAACATCGTTTCCGACGGCCGTCCGATCCTTGGGCTGGACGCGCGCGACCTTCTGGAGGTCCTGCTTGAAACGGATGAGGAAGGGTTTTTGGTTCCGGCGCACATTTGGACGCCGTGGTTCTCGGTCCTGGGATCGAAGGGCGGTTTTGACAGCGTGCAGGAGTGTTTCGGGGACCTTACGGGGCATATCTTTGCCGTTGAGACGGGGCTTTCATCGGACCCTCTCATGAACTGGCGGCTGTCCCAGTTGGACCGGTTCGTCATGATATCCAATTCCGACGCGCATTCCCCTCAAAAGCTGGGCAGGGAGGCGACGATTTTTGACGGAACGATCTCCTATCAGGCGATCTACAGAGCGCTGAAAGAGGCGACACCGGAGCTTTTGGGAACGGTGGAGTTCTATCCCGAAGAGGGGAAGTATCATTATGACGGCCACCGCCAGTGCCAGAGCCGTCTTCATCCGAAAGAGACGATCGAAAACAAGGGACTTTGCCCTGTCTGCGGCAAGCCTGTGACCGTCGGCGTGATGGCCCGAGTCGAGGAATTGGCTGACCATCCCGAAGGGCGAAAGTCTCCCAAGGCCAGGCCGTACTACAGCCTGGTCCCTTTACCTGAGATCATTGCCGAAGCCAGGGGAGTGGGGGCCGGCTCCAAGAAAGTTGACTCCGACCTTTTTGAGATGTTTTCTAAACTGGGAAACGAGCTTTTTATTTTGAGGGAATTGCCGCTTAAGGAGATCGAAAAAACCTGCGGCACACTGGTTGCGGAAGGCGTCCGGCGAGTGCGCGAAGGGAATCTTCAGATCGCCGCCGGTTATGATGGGGAATACGGCACGATCCATATTTTTTCTGATGAAGAACGGGCCACCGCCAAAGAGCAGATGACGTTATTTTAAAAAGGCACATGACACACGATACATGACACATGACGAATTAAACCTCGAACAACGCCGCGCTGTTGAGTCTGATTCTCAAAACATCCTGATCATCGCCGGTCCGGGGACCGGAAAGACGCACACCCTGACCTGCCGCATCGCATTTCAACTTCAGACACTGGATCCGGACAAAAAAATTCTGGCGATCACGTTCACCAATAAGGCGGCGGAAGACATGAACAGCCGCCTGAAGGCGCGCCTGGGAAAGATCGACGGGAAAGTTTTCGTCGGCACGTTCCATCAATGGTGCTTGAGCCTTTTGCGGCAATACGGCCGCGGCGGGGAGATCCGCGTGGCGGCACCGGAGGATGTTCTTAAGACCGCACGCGGCCTCTGGCCCGGGATGACAAAGGGCGACTTGCGCAAATGTTTGGAGAAGGTTTCCTATTGGAAGTCGGTTGATTTTAAGTCTGATCCTCCCCGGGAAGCTGCCGTTCTGTCGCAGGCGCTGCGCGCGGGATCCTTTTATGATTTTGATGACCTTCTTTTGGAAGCGCGGAGATTGCTGCTTGAGAACAGCTCCGTTCTTGCTGATGTTCGAAAGCACTATGTCCAGGTCTATGTCGATGAATATCAGGACATCAATCCCATCCAGCATGAGCTTTTGAAATTGAGTATCGGAGATACGGGCCGGATCACGGCGATCGGCGATCCAGATCAGGCGATCTATGCTTTTCGCGGGTCGGACGCGCGTTTCTTTGAATGCTTTGAGGATGATTTTTTTCCGGTCGAAAAGATCCACCTGAGAGAGAATTACCGATCGGCCCATGATCTTATTTCTGCATCCGGCCAGATGATCGCTTCCGCGCGCGATGTCAATGTTCCGCCGCAGGTCGCCCGGATCTATCAGGAGGGGCTGCTGAGCGTTCACCGGTCGGCAACGGACAAGGCAGAGGCGGAATTTGTCGTGCATACCATTGAGCAACTGGTCGGTGGGACCAGCATGTTCTCTCAGGATTCCGGGCGCGTGGAGTCTCACGGTGAGGGAGCGTTCAGTTTCGGGGATTTCGCCGTCCTTTACCGATTGAAAAACCAGGCCCGTGAATTAAAGAAGGCCTTTGAGCGCAGCGGCATCCCTTTTTCTGTGGCTGGAGAGGATTCTTCGGGAGAGGATTTTGATGATGACCTTTTGGCGCAGCGGAAAATTGAACAGGATGTTCTGGGGGAACGGGTGGCCTTGATGACGCTGCATGCCTCGAAGGGGTTGGAATTTGAATGTGTTTTTGTTTGCGGATGCGAGGAAACACTCCTGCCGCTTGGCCTTGAAGGGATCGCCTCGGACCCGCAGGAAGAACGGCGGCTTCTTTACGTCGGCATGACCCGCGCTAAAAGCCGGTTGTATCTTGTTTCGGCAAAGAGGCGGATGCTTTACGGGAAGACATTTGAAAATGCTCCGTCGCCATTTTTGGCCGATATTGAAGAAGGATTAAAGAAGTATTCGCAGCAGCAATATTTGAAGAAGACAAAAAAACGTGATGATGACCAGATACAATTGTTTTAAATAGGGGACAGCTCCCTATTTCGGAAATAGGGCGCTGTCCCCTAAAACCAGGGAGGGGAAGATGGTGCAAAAATTTTTTACAGCATTGACATGCGTGATCGTGGTTGGGCTGTTCGTCCTGACGGTGGAAATCCGGCGGGAAGTCGTTCTTCAAGGGCAATCGCTGAGTGCGGTCAAGGATTTAATTGCCGGACAGCAGGTTCGGCAGGACCAGATGGCGGCCCAGTATGCAAAAGAAATGGAAGCCTATAGCAAGCGCGCGCAGGACTACGACCAGGTCATGCAGCAGTATAAGGAAAAAATGGCGGAATACGAAAAGACAACAGCAGAATATAAGACCATGATGGCCGAATATCAAATTATTCTGGAAGAGTCTAAACGGCAGCAGCAAGCCCAGGAACCGCAACAGTGATTTCAATAGGGCGGGATCACCTATTTAACGCACGGCGTTCAGGATATCCGTCACAGCTTCGGATTTGTTGAGGGCGTAGAAGTGGATGCCCGGAGCGCCGCCGGCCAGAAGTTCGCGGCACTGGCGGATGGCAAACTGGACACCGGCTTGAGCTGTTGCCTCCAGATCATTCTGGATGGGTTCAAAGATCTTTTTGACCTCTTGCGGGATCGTGATCTTATCACGCTGCGCGAACTGCAGGATCGTCTTGTAATTAGCGATTGGGATAATGCCCGGCAGGATCCGCGCGGCCACGCCGATCGCGCGCAAACGATCGATATAATCAAAATACGTCCGGTTATCAAAAAAGAACTGCGTGATCACAAAGTCCCCGCCAAAAGCGAGTTTGTTCTTTAAATAGCGGGCGTCCTCCCGGAGGTCCCGGCATAAGGGATGGCCTTCCGGAAATCCCGCGACCCCGATCCCGAATGCGCTTTTGAAATGTGTCCGGATAAAATGACAGAGCTCAAAACTGTATTTAAAGTTTTCGGGTCCCGGTGTCCAGTCCGGATGCTCCAGAGGCGGATCACCCCGCAGCGCGAGGATGTTTTTGATCCCTCGGGTATGGATATCCTTGAGGATCTCCAGGATCTGGGCCGTTGTGTTGAGCACGCAGGTTAAGTGCGCCACAGAAGGAATGCCGTGATCTCTTTGGATAAGCTGGGCAATGTCCAGCGTCTTTTCCCGGTTTCCACCGCCGGCGCCATAGGTGCAGGAGATAAAATCCGGCTTAAGCTGGGCCAAACGGCCGATCGTTTCCAAAAGCTTTTGGTAGCCGGCTTCCGTCTTGGGCGGAAAGAGCTCAAAGGAAAATGTTTTTGCCTTTTGGCTGAATATTTCGGGGACTTTTGTCATGATTTCCTCAAATTTGCTGCATTATAACATGTGGGCGGATAAAATCATACTATATATATACTTATTTTAAAATTATGGTAATATAAAAGGCCTAAAGGTTCATATGGGGGAGACATGGCAGATATTGCAGTTATCACGGGTTCAGCCGGCCTCATAGGTTCTCAGGCTGTTGAGTTTTTCCTTTCAAAAGACTTTCAAGTCGTTGGGATCGATAATGATATGCGCCGTTACTTTTTTGGAGAGGACGGCACGACCCAATGGCAGCGCCAACGTCTTCAACAATTCTCAAACTACACACATTATGATCTGGATATCCGTGACCTTTCAAAACTGGAAGAGGTCTATAAAGGACTTTCTTCTGATATCCGGCTGGTCATTCACACGGCGGCCCAGCCTTCGCACGATTGGGCTGCCAAAGAACCTCTGACCGATTTTCATATCAATGCCACGGGAACGCTGAATCTGCTGGAATTGACCCGCCGCTACGCGCCGAAAGCTGTTTTTATTTTCTGCAGCACGAACAAAGTTTATGGGGACACGCCCAACCGTCTGCCGCTGGCCGAATTCGAAACACGGTTCGATCTTCCGGAAGGGCATCCGTTCTTTGACGGGATCGATGAAAATATGAGTATTGATCAAAGCAAGCACTCGCTCTTTGGGGCGTCCAAAGCGGCTGCTGATGTGATGGTGCAGGAATACGGCCGGTATTTCGGAATGTTGACCGGCTCCTTTCGAGGGGGATGCCTGACGGGCCCGAACCATTCAGGGGCGGAATTGCATGGGTTTCTGGCATATCTGGTCAAGTGCTGTTTAGAAGGCAGGACATACCGGATCTTCGGCTATCACGGCAAACAGGTGCGGGATAATATTCATTCATCGGATCTGGTCAGCGCCTTCTGGCATTTTTATGAGGACCCGAAATCCGGAGAAGTCTACAACATCGGCGGCGGGAGGAAGAACAGCTGTTCGGTTTTAGAGGCGATCGCCCTGGCGGAAAAACTGACCGGCAGGACATTCAAAAGCGAATACGTTGAGCAGAATCGCAGCGGGGACCATATCTGGTATATTTCGTCATTAAAGAAATTTCAGGACCAGTATCCGCGGTGGAAACAACAATACACATTGGAGCGGACAGTGGAGGAGATCATAGAGGGGATCTCGGAACGAACGGAAGGATAGAACGATGTTCACCAAAGACAAGATGAAGGTTGTGATTTTGTGCGGCGGCCGCGGGACGCGCCTGAAGGAAGAGACGGAATTCCGTCCCAAGCCGATGGTCACCATCGGCGGCAAGCCGATCCTGTGGCATATCATGAAAATTTACGCCCATTACGGATTCAAGGATTTTATCCTGAGCCTGGGCTATAAGGGCGAGATGATCAAAGAGTATTTCCTGAACTATGAAGCCATGAACAATGATTTCACGGTCTGCCTGGGAAAACACAACACGATCAAATTTCACACCGGCCATAAAGAAGTCGATTGGAACGTTACGCTGGTGGATACCGGTGAGGCGGCCGGAACAGGCGGGCGAATCAAGGGTGTGGAACCCTACATTGACACGGACATGTTCATGGCCACTTATGGCGACGGGGTCAGCAACGTGAATATCAGAGAGCTGGTGGAATTTCATAAGGGCCATGGCCGGATCGGGACCATGACCGGGGTCCATCCGGCATCGCGGTTCGGCGAAGTGAAGACCTCAGTGACCGGGCAGATCGAGCATTTTCACGAAAAACCCCAGGTTGGTGAAGGCCTGATCAACGGAGGGTTCTTTGTCTTTCAAAGAAAATTCCTGGATTATCTTAGCAACGGAGATTGCATCCTGGAGGCGGAGCCCTTGAGGGAACTGACGCAGGGAGGTGAGTTGATGGCTTACCGTCACGACGGATTCTGGCAGTGCGTGGATACTTACCGTGAGCTGGAATTGCTCAATACCATGTGGAAAGAGAACAACCCGCCTTGGAAAGTTTGGTGAAATGATGGGCATGAGTTTCTGGAAGAATAAACGCGTTCTTGTGACCGGTCACGAAGGGTTTCTCGGCGCGCATTTGACCCTGAAATTGATCGCCTTGGGCGCGAAGGTGACCGGCCTGGACATCCGCCGGCAGCCGAAGGACGGATTTTTGAAGGCTGAAGACCGCAGGAGATTTGTTGGGCTTAAGGGCAATGTCGCCAATGCCCGGCTGGTGCGCGACATCTTAAAAAAATATAAGGTCCAGACGGTATTCCATCTGGCGGCGGAATCGCTGGTGGGCTCGTGTTTAAAGAATCCGCATAAAGCGTTTCAAACGAATATCGAAGGGACATGGACGCTCCTGGATGCGTGCCGGTTCCTGGGTGGTGTCGATGAGATCATCGTCGCTTCCACGGATAAGGCCTATGGCGTTCAAAAAAAGCTGCCGTATCAGGAAACCACTCCCTTGCAGGGAAGCCATCCTTATGATGTCTCTAAAAGCTGCGCGGACCTGATCTGCTATGCCTATTGGAATACATACGGCCTTCCGGTGGGGGTGACCCGCTGCGGAAATATTTTCGGTCCCGGGGATTTGAATTTTTCAAGGATCGTGCCTGACGCTTTGCGCTGCGCCATCACAAAGAAGACTTTAAGGGTCCGCAGCAACGGAAAATTCGTGCGCGATTATGTATATGTGGATGATATCGTTGACGGGTATTTGAAATTCGCCCAATTGATGCGCAAAAGAAGGCTTTTCGGGGAGGCGTTTAATTTAAGCGATGAAAAGCCCTTGTCGGTCATTGGGCTTCTTAAAATGATCGATAAAGTAACTGCCGGTGATTTGAAATTCGAGGTCTTGAATTCGGCAAAGCACGAGATTCCTGAACAGTTTCTGGATTCCAGCAAGGCTCGCCGGATTCTTGGATGGCGCCCGAAGGTGGGCTTGGAAAAAGGAATTCAGCGGTCCCTGGATTGGTACCGTCAATATTTTAAACAATAGGAGACGCCTGTGTCACGGCAAGATGAACTGCGAAAAGAAATTTTGGAGAAGGTCAAAGAATTTTACCGGGCCGGAGAGGAAAAGGAATTTATTGCCGGCAAGACGCTGATCCCTTACGCCGGGCGGATCTATAACGAGGATGAAATGGTCAATCTGGTGGATTCGGCGTTGGATTTCTGGCTGACCACGGGCCGTTTTGCCGCGGAGTTCGAGGAGCGTTACGCGCAGTTTTTGGGGGTGAAATGCGCGCTGTTGACCAATTCAGGCTCATCCGCCAATCTTTTGGCTGTGAGCGCGCTGACCTCGCCGCTTTTGGGGGCCAACCGTTTAAAGCCAGGGGAAGAGGTGATCACAACGGCCTGCGGGTTTCCAACGACCTTAAATCCTATTTTGCAAAATGGATTGAAGCCCGTGTTTGTCGACGTGGAACTTGGGACCTATAATATTGACCTTGATCAAATGGAAAAGGCGATCGGTCCAAAGACGCGGGCGATTTTTGTCGCTCACACGCTGGGGAATATTGCCGGGCTGGAGCGCATTCAGGCGGTCTGTAAGAAGCATCATCTTTGGTTCATTGAGGATAATTGCGACGCCCTGGGGGGCACATATAAAAATAAATTGACCGGCAGTTTCGGCGATGTCGCCACGGGGAGTTTTTACGCGTCGCACCACATGACCATGGGAGAGGGCGGGGTCGTGGTCACCAGCCATCCGGCATTAAAACGCGCGCTCGCGTCTTTCCGCGACTGGGGCCGTGACTGCTGGTGCGGGCCAGGGCATGATGACAGCTGCAAGCAGCGGTTCAATCAGCAACACGGGGACCTGCCGTTGGGGTATGACCATAAATATGTATTTTCCCACATCGGTTATAATTTGAAGCTCACCGATATGCAGCCGGCCGTCGGGCTCGCGCAGCTTAAGAAACTGCCGTCGTTCGTGAAGGCCCGGCAGAAGAACTTTAAGGCCATTTATGAGGCCTTAAAACCATTCGAAGATGTTCTGCTTTTGCCGCGCTGGGAAAAGGACGCTAACCCAAGCTGGTTCGGGTTTCCGATCTTCGTTAAAGAAGAGGCGTCGTTTTCCCGGGATGAGATGGTGAAGTTTCTGGAGTCCAAAAGGATCATGACCCGCATGATGTTCGGCGGAAATTTAATCAAACAGCCGGCCTATCTGGATATCGATCGCCGTGTTTTCGGGATCCTTGAGAACACCGACCGGGTCATGAACCGGCTGTTCTGGATCGGGGTTTATCCGGGATTGACGGACGCTAAGCTGGATCACGTTATTCAAACTTTAACAGAATTTTTAAAAGGTTAACTGCCATGATCCAAAAAACACATCGAATCTATGTCGCGGGGCACAACGGGATGGTCGGATCGGCGCTTGTCCGCCGCTTGAAGGAGCGGGGGGCAAAACAGCTGATCTTAAGGACGCACAAGGAGCTTGATCTCTGCGATCAGCGTGCGGTCCGGGATCTTTTTAACAAAGAGAAGCCTGAGGTCGTGATCGTGGCCGCCGCCCGCGTCGGGGGGATCAAGGCGAACATGGAGCATCAAGCGGAGTTCATCCGTGAGAACCTGACGATCCAGACCAATGTGATCCATGAGGCGTATTTGAATGGCGTTGAGCGGCTGTGCTTTTTGGGGAGCTCATGCATTTATCCGCGCGAATGCCCTCAGCCGATCAAAGAGGAATATTTGCTGACCGGGCCGCTGGAGCCGACCAACGAAGGATACGCGATCGCCAAGATCGCGGGGATGAAGATGGTGGATTTTTACCGCCGGCAATATGGCCTGGACTGGATCAGCGTGATGCCCTGCAATCTCTATGGCACCAATGATTCTTTTGACCTGAACACATCGCATGTCATTTCGGCGCTGGTCAAAAAATTCGTGGATGCGGCCTACAGCCACAAAGACCATGTCGAGGTCTGGGGGACGGGTTCCGCCCGCCGGGAATTTCTGCATGTGGATGACGCGGCTGACGGGATCCTGTTCGCGATGGAACATTATCATCAGGACGGGCATATCAATCTGGGTTCGGGCAGGGATGTGACGATCAGGGAGCTGGTCGAGATCGTGCATGAGGAAAGCGGTTTTGCCGGCAAGGTTGTCTGGGACACGTCAAAACCTGATGGCATGCCGCGAAAGTGCATGGATATTTCCAGGATCCGGGAGCTCGGCTGGAGCCCGAAGATCCCGTTGCGGGATGGCGTGAAAAAGACAGTTCAGGAATACCGGCAATTAAAAAATTCATAAGGCGGAGAAACCGTGTCAGAAGAACGAAAAAGAGTACCGGTTTTGGGTGTCGCGGTCGATGATATCGACATGAGTTCGACGCTTTCACGGATCAGACGCTGGATCCATGAACGGACCGGAGTGCGGATATGTGTAGCTCCGGTCTCGACCATCGTGGAGGCGTCAGAAGATCCGGAATACCGGGCTCTTGTCAACGGGGCGGACCTTGTTGTGCCGGATGGGATGCCTGTTGTTTGGGCTGCCCGCATGAAAGGCGCCCGTCAGGCCAAGCGGGTCTGCGGCCCGGACCTGATGCGCAAGATCTGCACGGATTATTCCTTCACGCACATTAAGCATTTTTTTTATGGAACGGACCAGGACACGCTGGCGTTGCTTCGGTCCCGTCTGCAGGAGATGAATCCGGAGATCAATATCTGTGGCGCGATCGCGCCGCCGTATTTTTCAAAGGCTGTTTTGGAATCGGAAGAAACGATCGCCCAGATCAATGCGGCGGAAGCTGATATTGTTTGGGTGGGTTTGGGCGCTCCGAAGCAGGATGTTTGGGTCCATCTACATCGGGAGTGCCTGGACGCGCCGGTCCTGATCGGCATCGGGGCGGCGTTCGACTTTTTAGCCGGGGTCAAGCCCCGGGCGCCGGTGTGGATGCAGCGCTGCGGGCTGGAGTGGTTTTTCCGTCTGTGCTGCGAGCCGCGGAGGCTGTGGCGCCGCTATTTAGTTGGGAACACGAAGTTTTTGTGGCGGATCATAAAAGAAGTTTTTGGGTTAGGAACATCCGTTGGAAAAAATATTAAAAAATAGATTCGGGGTCAAGAACGTTCTGCGCTGGACAGGGAAGGGGAGCCTGGCTGTTGTTGATCAGGCACTTTTTGCCGGATCGAATTTTCTGCTTTCCATTCTTCTTGCCCGCTGGCTTACACCTGCGGAATATGGCGCCTTCGCGGTGGGGTTCTCGATCTTTCTGTTGTTAAGCACGTTTTATACTGCGCTGATCATCGAGCCGATGCTTGTCTTCGGCGCTGGGAAATATGATACAGGGTTCTTTAAATACATGAGGTCCCTTATTTCAGGTCACTGGATCATTACGGCCGCAGTGAGTTTTGTATTGTTGATCGTGTCCGGAGTGTTTTGGCGGCTTGGGAATGTTCAATTGGCCCAGGCATTATTGGGGTTGGTGCTTTCAACGCCATTCATTTTAAAAGTCTGGTTGTTGCGCCGGGCGTTTTATGTGCATTCAGAACCGTTCTTTTCTGCGGTTGGCGGATTTCTTTATCTGGTCCTGATGACTGCAGGGCTTTATGCTCTTTATCAGGCTGGGGCGCTTTCGCCATTGACGGGCTTTGGGGTTGTCGGATTAGTGAGTGCTTTGACGGGTCTTTTTCTGCAAAGGATGCTCGATGCCAGGATCCGCTTAAAGGACGGGCCGATCGAATCGTCAATGGTCGTTGCTGAACATTGGCAATACGGAAAGTGGATGGTGGCGACCTACGGTGTTGTGTGGTTGAGGGATAATATTTATTATTTGATCCTGCCATTGTGGCTGAGCCTTGAGGCAAGCGCGGCGCTTAGGGCGGTGATGAACTTTATCCTGCCCATGGTGAGCTTTAACACGGCGATCGCGATATTTCTTTTGCCGATGTTTGCTAAGGCCTATCATTCAGCCGGGGTCCGTCAATTGCGAAAGAAGATGCTGCTTGCCGGTATTTTTTATTTTTTGTGTACGGTTGTTTATTGGCTGGTTCTTTATTGTGCAAGAGGGACACTGTTTAATCTGTTTTATGGGAATGGTTATAGCGGATATGCTCATTTATTAGGCATGGCAGGCTCGATTCCTGTTATCTTAGGAGTTACCCAGGTCTTTAACAACGCCTTACGTGTGATGGGATGCACGGAAAAGATTTTTTGGGCATATATGCTGACGGGTGTTCTGGTTCTGACTTTCGGGACTTTTTTGGCGGCAAGGGGAGGCGTGTCAGGAGCTGTATTAGGGATGCTCATATCTTCCGTAGCGATGGCGGTGGTCGTAATGGTTGTTTATATTCGGGCCTCGAAGGCGATTTAGTTTAATAAGCATTGCGAAGCGGTTCAAATGAAGATGAAAATAAAAACAGCATTGCGACATTTTTTAAACAGAAAGAGCTGGAATAAAATTATTGATCAGATGGTCCATCCGATCCGTTATGACCAAATTGAGCATATAAAAAAGGTCAAAGTGAATGTCTCTTATGAAGAGGTCGAACAATGGTTGGTAAGAGGAGGGCTTGGCCAATTCGCATGCGAACATCACAAAAAGGGATTGGAGTTCTTTTTTTCCGCCCACATCTTGGGGATCGAGGACGAGCATGCCGTTTTAGATGCGGCCGGCGGCCGGTCTTATTATTTGAAAGCTGTAAGAGCGAACACGTCGGCCAAGCGGCTGTTTTTGACCGATCATATTTATGATGGAATAAAAGAATCGGAAGAGGGGATCAAGATCGTTGGGGGAGACATCTCGGCGATCCAACTGGAGGATGCGAGCATTGACAGGATTGCCTGCCATCACGCATTTGAGCACTTTCAAGACGATAAGGATGTGGGATTCATTAAAGAGGCTCACAGGATCCTGAGAAAGGGCGGGTCCCTGGTGATTATCCCGTTATTTCTTGTTGATCAATATGTTGAATGCTGGAACGTGGACACACGAAAGAAATTTGATGAAAATTCAACCGTTGTCATCGATCGGACCGCGTCTATTCCGGGGGCGGATGATGATGGGCATTTCGCTCGTTTATATGATCTTGCCAATTTTCGCTCAAGGGTTATTTCCGCGGCGGAATCTGCAGGGTTTGAATATGAAATTGTTGAATGTGAGGTGGATTCCAAAAGTGTTCCGGATATGAAATCGAACTTCGGATCCATATTAAACACGCCCTTAAGGGCCTTAAGATTGGTGAAGGTGTAGAGATGGGAGAAAAAATAAAAACTTTATCAAAAGGTGAGTTTTTTGGTTCCACAGTTGAGATCGAATTGAACCGTCCGGTCGTGGAGCCTCAGGGCCAGCAAATCCATATTCAATCCAAAAATTTCAGACTTGAGCTGAAAAAGAAGGAATATGTTAAATACGCCTTATCGATCTTGAACGCAGAAAAGAACCTGAAAAATCTTAAGAATATCCCATGATTTTTATTGAGGCTTCAAAAATTATTTCAATATTCAAGGCGCTGAATGACAGCGGCTTGGAGTATGTTCTGATGCGCAATATTAATGATGAACTGCCGGCCTGTTTGAAGGCCGGTAAAGATATTGATCTGTTAATTCGAAAAAAAGACTACGGGAGTTTTAAAAGTTTTTTTCGGGAGCATGGTTATAAAAGGATACGCCATCCGTCGTCTAAAGACACATTTTTATATGGTGTTGACCGGTTCGAGTTCCAGTATCAGAGAGCCAGCGGGATCATTTTTGACCTTAATTTTCAATTGGCTGTTCGCAGTTTGGATGATGGCCAATGGATACCTCTTCATCAAAGTGTTCAGGAGGCGGCATGGGAAAACCGCAGGCTTCATCGAAGCAATGAACAATTCAGTTATTGGACTTTGGGCCATGCGGATGAGTTCGTAACGCTGGTCGCCAGGGCGGTATTTGATAAGAGAAGGTTCGAACATGGATATGTTCAGCGGTTGAAAACGCTTCTTTCCAAAGTGGACAAGAGCGATGTGGAACAAAAGCTGAAGAAAGTGTTTTTTGCATACACCCCGTATTTGCTGAGGAGCATGGAAAAGGGGGATTTTGAGAATATTATAAACGGGCATCTGTCTTTCCGGGATTATTAAAATGAGCAATCCATCTGTTAAAACGCTTGATAGCGCCGGCAGTCTTGCTGGAACATTTAAAAGGTTCGTGATCGAAGATAATATCGGCGAGGCTGTTCATTTGCATATGAATGACATGCGGATCGATTTTACGGTCAAAGAATTTTTGGAATTTGCCGGAATGATCAGGGAATCGTTGAACGGGCTTGATCTTTTGCCCGGCTACAGAGTGGAAAATTTTGATGAACATTTTTTAAAAGAATGCGCCGAAAACGATCTTTTGAACCTGGCGGAAATTAAAATCGAAGAGGTTCGGTTATCGAGCCTTCAATGCATCGTTCATTCCAATTACGGCGGGGGCCTGAATTTTCTTAAGCTTTTTCCGGTCGCGGAGGCTCCGGCGTATAAATGGCTGCAAGGGGATAAGAACTCATTTTGCCGATATGAACAGCATCATTATTTCAGAATGAACAATGAGGAAAGGCTGTCAGCGGTCCTGGAGTCTATTCAAAAGAACGGTTATCCGCATGAGGAACAATATATTATTCTGTTCCAGGGGCAGGATATTATCAGGGATGGACAGCACCGTGCGGCTGTTTTGGCCCATTTGCACGGGTTGGATCACAATGTTAAAGTCATGCGTTTTTATTTTAAAGGACGACGGCATTTGATGTGGATCTTTGGAAGAAATTTAAAGGCCGTTTTTGTGTGGTTGTTAAAAAGGGCATATAGGGTTTTTAAAACGTTTATTCATGGTCGGTTCTGATGGCTTATAAAGATGTCAAAACGATGGCCTTTCTGCCGAAAAAAATACTCATCCTTGAGCTTTGGGGCATAGGGGATGCGGTGATGATGAGCCCGATCCTTGCGCCGCTCCGGGAAAAGTTTCCGGAGGCGCGGATCTCTGTGTTGTGCCAGCAGCATGCGGCAGATATTTTAAAAGAAAACCGGCAGATCAGCCGGTTTTTTATTTTTAAATTTCCATGGACCGCTTTTACAGGCAAATACCGCTTCTGGCGCTGGGATTGGAAAGGGATAATGCGGCTTATCATGGAGTTGCGCCGGGAAAAGTTTGACCTGGTCCTTGATGCCCGGAAAGACCCGCGAAATAATCTTTTGTTATTTCTCACCGGAGGAAAAAGAAGGGTTGGCTATGGTTGGAAGGTGTGCGGATATTTTTTGACGGATGCTATTTGCCTGAAAGATGAAAAGATCCACAGGGTTGAAGCCTGGAAAAAGCTTTTGGTTCATCTTGGGATTGAGGCGGGCGATGTTCGGCCGGATATCCGTATCTCTGTTGAAGAAGAAAAATGGGCCGGGGAGTTTTTAAAAAACAACGGCATTTCTGACCATGACCTTATGATCGGAATTCACCCTGGGGCGCGAGTGAAGGTGCGTTGCTGGCCGCTCGAGAAGTTCGCGGAGATCGGCTCCTACGCAGCTATCCGGCATAAGGCAAAGGTTCTGGTCTTTGTTGAGCCGGATGGTTACGGAGATGATATTGCGGTAACGACTGAGCATGTGAAAGTAAAGGTCGGTTTACGCCAGATGACGGCATTGATCAGCAAATTAAGTTTGTTGATCTGCAATGATTCCGGCGCGATGCATATCGCTAGTGCTGTTCATACGCCGACTGTTTCGATCTTCGGCCCTGGTGATCCCGGTTCTATCGGGCCCTATGGCGGAAATCACGCCGTTGTCATCAAAGACATTTCCTGCCGTCCGTGCTTTGATCATTGCCGGTATCCGGAACCGATATGCCTGATGGAAATTTCGACTGAAGAAGTGATCCGTGAGGTTGATCATCAATTGAAAGATTTATTGAAAGTAAATAAACTATCACAGGTGGTTTGAAGTGTTTTCATTCAAAAAAATTTACTACAATCGTTTGGCGAATTCCCTGACGTCAAAAGGTTTGAAATTTTATGAAAACGTGGAAGCATTCATGTTTTTTGTGTTTTTGATTGGAGTCTTGTCATTTGGACGGGCGTTTTCGATTATTCATTTTAATACGCGGTGGGCTCCGGTATTTATAACGGAGATTTTTTTGGCGTTGAGCGTGCCGTTTATTGTTTTTCATGGCAGGGAATTTATCAAACTGCGAAAAAGGTTTTTAGTGCCGTTTTTGATTTTTTTTTCATTGGGATGGGTGTATTTTGGGGGCGGCCTATTAAAAGGAAATTCATTTGTTCTCCGTGATAGTATTCTTTTTATTTATATGATGTTCTGTCCGCTTATGCTCATGGTTTTAGAGAATAGAAGGCGAGTAACGTTATTTTTATGCACGCTTATAATCGGCAATTTGGTTGGGCTGTTTATGGGCCGATGTTTGTTGTTGGAAATGTATACTTCGGGTGCGGTGCAATTTTTTATTTCAAATACGAGGACTTTTAATTTAGGTTTGTATTATGGCATATCGATCGCGTTTATGATTGCTTTTTGGGATATGCTAAAGTCTTGGATTAGTAAGTCTTTCGTTTTGCTGCTTATATCAGTTAACTTGTATATGATCATGATGTTTGCTGTTCGGACAGTTTGGGTGGCGCTCATGGCATTGTTTCTGTGCTTTTTTATAATTTTAAGAAAAAAAATGATCAGGCTTGTTTTATGTTTGATTCCGGCTTTTATTGTGGTAGGCGCCGGTCTTTTTTATTGTGATTTTTCTGTTATAAAAAGCTCTCTTAAAGTTGAGAAGGTTTTAAAGAAAGCGGAGAGTTCTGTTGTCTTTGTGAACAGGGAAATAAATCAACGGCTAAAGACTGTTCCTGAGATTCCTCCTGTTTTAAAAGAAGACCAACAGCTTGAAATTGGAATTGCAAATATTGTTTGGAGGAAAAAAATTTGGCGACAGGCGATTGTTTTTGGAATGGAACGCCCACTTTTGGGGATGGGTTTCGGCGTGTATCCGCAGTATGATATCTGGGGATATCAACCGCCGCGCGGGATAGGGGCTGATTCTAAGGTTGTTCCTGTCCACAATCATTTGATAACGATTTTTTATAAAATGGGGTTTGTGGGGTTGGGGCTGTTTTTATTTATTAATGGATATGCCTTTTGGTACGGGGTTACATATATCAAAAAATGCCGGGATGAATTGATCAGGCGTTTTTTAATAGGCGCCTTGGGTGCGTTTGTCTACTGGCATACGATGGCCTTGGCGTTTGACGTGATCGATTCTCCGCCAACGAGTATTTTTTTATGGATTATTATGGGGATGATTTTTGCAGGAATTTCTTTGGATGAAAAGAATAGAATTAATAGTATTGGTTAAATAATATTTTTAACAAAATTAGTTTTTACAAGGATATTTAGTAGGGCCTATATGTATTATGTTAATTTAAAAACTCAGG
This sequence comes from Candidatus Omnitrophota bacterium, assembly GCA_022711395.1. GTDB lineage: Bacteria > Omnitrophota > Gorgyraeia > Zapsychrales > JANLHA01 > JAKLFA01. Next base: position 374,964 of record JAKLFA010000001.1, read on the forward strand.
AAATTGATTCATCAAAATTTTAATAATTCATAATTATTATTTTTTTCTTCACGGGATGATTTTTGCCTATTTATATAAGGATGAAGGGAGCGTTGATTTGAAAAAATAATATTTTCGAAATGAAAGGTCAAATAAAATGGAAAAAAAGAAATTAATAAGTATTGCAATGCCTGTTTTCAATGAAGAGAAGGGGCTAGAAAATTTTTACGCCCAGCTTAGTACGGTTATAGATAGATTGGATTATAATTTTGAAATTATTTTTGTTAATGACGGCAGTACGGATAATTCATTAAATGTTCTTGCTTCATTTTATAAAAAAGACAAGCGGATTAAAATTTTGGATTTATCTAGGAATTTTGGGCATCAAAATGCATTAATAGCTGGAATTGATCAGGCAACAGGTGATGCCGTTATACTTTTGGATGTTGATCTAGAGGATAACCCTAAATATATTGTATCCTTTATTGAGCATTGGAATGAGGGATATCAAGTCGTATATGCAAAGCGAGGGAAGAGAAACGTTTCATTCTTAAGAAACATTTGTTTTGGTGTTTTTCACAAAATAAATCGCATTATAAGCTCTGTTGACGTTGATGTTTCCGGTATTTTTTGTTTAATGGATCGCACTGTAGTTAAGCATATGCAGGATTTTAGTGAAAGAGAAAAGTATATCCCCGGACTTAGAAGTTGGGTTGGATTTAAGCAAATAGGAATTATCACTGTTCGCGATGCAAGATATGATAATAATCCTCGAGTAAGCTTTAGAAATTTAGTGAAGTTGGCCTTTGATTCCTTTACATCATTTTCTTCTGTGCCGTTAAAAATTTCTATATTTTTTGGTATTTTATTTTCATTTTTTAGTTTTGTTGGGATTGGGGTAGTCATCTTTTTAAAGTTATTTTTAAAAGTAGCAATCCTCGGGTGGGCTTCAACAGTTAGTCTTATATTGCTTATGGGGGGTATTCAGTTGATATGTATAGGGCTTCAGGGTGAATACATAGCTCGCATATTTAATGAAGTGAAGAGGCGGCCTAACTATATAATTAAAGATAAAATAGGGGTTGATAAATAATGGAAGAGCAGTTATTGGTTGATTTATTTGATGAAGACAAGAAGCATTGGTGGCATATAGCTAAACGAGCTCTAGTAAGGCAATTTGTTGTTGGGAGTAATTTAGATATTTTGGTTGCCGGCGTTGGAGGGGGCATGATTTGTAAAGAGTTGAAGGCGTGCGGTCATACTGTGCTTGGCATTGATATATCATCGGCTTCTTGTGAGTATGTAAGTAATAGTTTTGGAATTGAAGTTTTTAATACAAATTTAGAAAAACCATTGCAATTCAATGATGAGTCATTTGACATTATTATTATCGCTGATGTTTTGGAACATTTGGATAATGATAAACAATTATTGCAGGAAAGCTTCCGGTGTCTTAAGCCTAATGGCAGGGTAATTATTACAGTTCCTGCTTATCAGCACATGTGGAGCAACTGGGATACGCGTGTTAGTCACAAAAGGCGGTATTTGTTAGACACTCTTAAAGGTCAAGTCCTAGAAGCTGGGTTAAGCATAAAGAAGGCATCTTATTTTCATATGCTGCTGTATCCATTCGTTTATTTTTACCGGAAAGTATTCTTTGTATCAAAGGGCAAAGGGGAAGAGAAATCTGATTTTTCAGCTTATTCAAACGGGGCATTATCTGGTTTTATTAATTTTTATTATTTTCTAGAGAGAGAGTTATTTAAAATTATAAATTTGCCTTTTGGGCTTTCAATATTTATTGTAGGAGAAAAGAACGGCTTTAAAAATTAATTAAAATGGAGGGTGTTAAATGATTAAAAGCGTTATTAGGTATATTAAAAGATTTCACACTCCTCTTTTTGTGACTATTATTTCTATGTATGCATTATATATTAGGATTCAGCATTTGTATCATCATAAGCTATGGTGTGATGAATTATATTATATGAAGCCGCTTAAGGGTGATTTTTTATCTTTTTTAAAAGCTATTCCGGAGATGTCATTCTGTTCATATTTATCCGGAGATCTTTTTATATTTTATCCATTTTTTAGGATTTTTTCCGATAACAAATGGGGATTATCAATACCTTGCATCATTGCAACCATTTTAGGATTCTACCTTTTATATCTTATATGTAGGCGATATTTTAAATCAATTTGGGGATATCTCGTTACTTTCACCATTGTTTGTTTTAATGCTACATTAATTTTTCATGCTACTGAAATAAGGGCGTATGCTTTTTTACCGACTGCAGCATTGGCAACGCTTTATGTGCTTCTGAAAATAGTAGATTCGAATTTCGACCTGAGTACTTCAAAAAGGGTGGGAGCCATAATATTTTTTGTTTTAGTGATTTGGTTCCATGTTTATGGAATAGTGATGTTCGGTAGCTGCCTTTTATTTGTCCTGTTGACTAAATATAAAGAAAATGATTTTAAAGTTTGCCTCAAGAACGCTTTTATTTTTTCAAGTATAGTAATGTTTTTTGCTATGCCTTTTTGGCTGTATTGTGTGCTCGGGCCGAATGTAGGTCATGCTATAGGCCATGCTAGTTTAAAATTTGATCCTTTTAGATATATTCCTGGACCTATTATTAATCCTATTGGTTTTATAAAAGGAATATTCTGTAATTTAATTGGAAATAAGAACCTTTATTTTTTGCTTATCGGCGTATTTTTCCCTTTTTTTGTCCCGTATAAAGGCCGACGCGATCAAATATCCTTTTTAGTTTTGGTCGTGCTATTGCCAATAGGGCTTATACTTTTATCTGCTGTAATGAAGAATTATTGGTTTTTACAGAGGCAGTTTGTTTGGTCCATTCCATTGTTTGCACTGTATTTGGGATGGTCTTGGGAATCGTTAATTAATTATGTAAATAAAAATAAATGGATAAAAAGAGATCAATAGGCATTGTTATGCCTGTTTTTAATGAGGATCAGGGCTTAGATAATTTTTATGGGTTTTGTTTTATTGGCAGGGGTTTTAAGTTTTGTAAAATTGAGAGAAGTTAAATTTTTTAATTTTGAAGAAATACGATCTCATTATAATGTTCAAGGGAAAGTATTAACTCATCCGTTAAGGGTTAGGTTGTGACAAAAAAAATGATCAGTATTTAGTTAGGGCCGCTTACATGCTATGCGATGCATTTTTTGCATTTGTGACTATTTTTATTGCATGTTTATTGCGGTCACAGATTATTTCATTTGATGTTACATCGCGTAGTATATTTTCTAATGGCAGCAATCCTTTTCGAATAATTTTTGCCAGCGTTCAGGTTGATAAAGGGACAGGTCTAAGTAAACAATGATGATGAATATGCAACGATACTTGATCAGGGTGACATATATCTGTTTAGATGTAGCCGTTATTTATTGCGCGATTTTTTTGGCGTGTTTGATCCGGGTGAAAGCACTTCCATTCACTGCTTCATTAACGGGTCTATTTTTCGACCCTCACAACCCTTTCCGTGAATTATTTGCCTTTTGGGTTTTTATCATTGTCATCATTTCGTATATGTACCGGCTTTATCATACGGATCGGGGTGTGTTTGAAGGGGCTGAAGTCTGGAGGGTTTTTCAGGCTAATGTGTTGGCCACCATCGGTATCATTGTGCTGGCCTATGTGTTTAAGGTTGAGGGCCTGCCGCGGTCCATTGTCGGGATCAGTTTTGTTCTGATCATCTTATTGTGTTCGCTGTGGCGGGTTGCCAAGCGTGTTTTCGTCGAGTATCTGGTATCGCACGGGTATAACAATTTTAATGTCCTGATCATCGGCGCAGGCAAGGTCGGCCGTCTCTTGAAAGATGAGATCAAGCGCAAAAAAGCGTTGGGGCTTAAGGTCGTGGGCTTTCTAGATGATTATCCGCAGAACGTTGATGCTGCATATCGGGACAAGGTGCTTGCGCCGGTTTCGGATTTTCGCCATGTGGTCCAGCAATATTTTGTGGATCAGGTTTTTGTGACCATTCATCATAATCCGGATATTGTCCGGCGTATTTTGGTCCAGGCCGCCAAGCTGGGGGTGGCGGTGCGCGTTGTCCCCGAAGGTTATGACCTGACGGACGGGGAGTTTCGGCAATTTAACATCGGATTGATCCCGGTGCTGGAATATTTCCCCTTCGCTTTAAAAGAACGGCAGTTGGGAAAAAGGGTCTTTGATTGTGTTGTTTCCCTTTGTGCGCTGATCGTTTTTTGCCCGTTTTTTGTGTGCCTTGCGCTGGCGATCAAGCTAGACAGCCGCGGGCCGGTCTTTTATCTTTCCGAGCGTTTCGGAAGAAGAGGAAAACGGTTTCATATGCTCAAATTCCGGACCATGGTCGCCGGGGCCGATCAGATGCTTCGAGATCTGAAGAAGGAGAATGAGGTTGACGGTCCGATCTTTAAGATGCGCAACGATCCGCGTCTCACCCGCATGGGCAGGTTTTTGCGCAAGTATAGTTTGGATGAATTGCCGCAATTGATCAATGTGCTTAAAGGCGAGATGAGCCTGGTGGGGCCGAGGCCTTTTCCTGTGGATCAGTTGGAGCGCGAGGACGTCCGCCAACTGCGTCGCCTGGGGGTCAGGCCTGGGATCACGGGCCTGTGGCAGATCAAGGGCCGCAGTGATATTCCATTTAACCGTTTGCTACGCTGGGACACGTGGTATATTAATCATTGGTCATTTTGGTTGGACTTAAACATTTTGTGGCAGACTCTTCCCGCCGTAATTAAGGGGAAGGGGGCTTATTAAGGAGAGGAAGGACATGGAACAGAAAACAGCGTTTATCACCGGCATTACCGGGCAGGACGGATCATATTTAAGTGAGCTCTTGCTCGAGAAGGGTTACAAGGTCTATGGATTGATCCGCCGGTCGAGTTCGTTCAATACGGGGCGCATCGATCATTTGTATCAGGATGTGCATATCAAGGACGCGAATCTTCGGCTTGTTTATGGGGACTTGAGCGACGCGAGTTCTCTGTCAAGATTGTTGAAGCAGATCGATCCCGACGAAATTTACAATCTCGGCGCGCAGAGCCATGTGCGCGTGAGTTTTGATATTCCCGAATACACGGCGGAGATCACGGCGCTGGGGACAACGAGGATCCTGGAGGCGATCCGCGATTCTGGGATCAGGACAAAATTTTATCAGGCTTCAAGCTCCGAGATGTTCGGTAAAGTCGTTGAGACACCGCAGAAAGAGACCACTCCGTTCTATCCGCGCAGCCCTTACGGGGCGGCAAAAGTCTACGCCTACTGGATGACGGTCAATTACCGCGAGGCGTATAATCTGTTTGCCTGTAACGGGATTTTATTTAACCATGAATCTCCCCGCCGCGGGGAAACATTCGTGACCCGTAAGATCACCATGGCCCTGGCGCGCATCAAACATGGAGTTCAAAAGAAGCTGTATCTTGGAAACCTGGATGCCAAACGCGACTGGGGCTTTGCCGGCGATTACGTCGAGGCGATGTGGCTGATGATGCAGCAGCAGACGCCTGACGATTATGTGATCGCCACCGGCCAGACGCGTTCGGTGCGGGAATTTTTGGAGGCGGCTTTCGGTTACGCCGGATTGAACTGGCAGGATTACGTTGAGATGGATGAGAGGTATCTTCGTCCAACGGAAGTCGATCTGCTGTTGGGGGACAGCACCAGGGCCCGGCAGAAGCTGGGGTGGAGCCCCAAGGTCTCCTTTGAAGGCCTGGTTAAAATGATGGTGGATGCCGACACGGAGCTGGTCCGTAAACAGCTTTATGGTGAAAAAAATTAAACATCCGGGATCAGAATGAACATCAACACGGTCAAAATTTTGGGTTGGCTTGATGAGGCGGCGCGCTGGTCTTTGTATGCGCTGATGGCCGCGATCCCGTTTTCGAACGCCCTGGTCTCGATCTTTTCTGTTTTGACTATAGCGTTTTTTCTTTTTCATTGGATGCTGAAAAAAAAGTTTGGCGGTCTTTTTTCTGAAACCGGAGGCCGTGGGTTTTTACTTCTGTGGCCGGTTTTAAAATGGCTGATCGTGGCGTATGTCGTTTGGAATTTGGTGTCAGTTGTTGCAAGCATTGAGGCCGCGCAAAGCCTCAGGGCATTTTTCACGAAGATGCTGAAAAATGTTGTGCTGCTTTCGGCGATCATCGCGCATGTGCGCCGTAAAGAACACGTGCTGGCGCTTTTAGGCGCGCTGTTGGCCGGGGCCTGTGTTGCCTGTGTTGACGGGCTTATACAGTGGCAGACGGGAACAGACCTGTTCAGAGGCGTTAAACTTTCGGTCGAACACAGCGGAGACCGGGTCAGCGGGCCGTTCAATCATCCCAACGATCTGGGAGGGTTCTTATTGGTGGCAGGCATTCTTCTTATTGCTTTTTTGCAGGCCAAGTTTTCCTTTATCCAGTTTTTAGCCGGAAGATTTAGGAGCCAACCATCGTTTTTTTTGAAGGCCCGTTATCCGTGGATTTTGATGGGCGTGTTCTTTCTGGTCATGGCATGTTTGGGGCTGACCTTCTCGCGTTCGGCCTGGTTCGGTTTTTTTGCGGGGGCGGTTTTTTTTGGATGCGCTAATCACCGGATCAAGCTATGGTTTGTTATGGCCTTCATGATTTCCGCGTTGATCTTTGTGCCGCTTTTTCAGCAAAAGAGGAACGAGGGCAAATTTATAAATTTGCCACAGAAAGAATTTTCTTTGCGGCAGGCGGTTTCTTTTGAATATTGGAGGGAGGTTTTTGAACTGAGCAGCTCCGGCCGGGCTCAATTTTGGAAAGATGCCTGGAGGATCGCCTCGGATCATCCGCTCACGGGATCCGGGCTTAACACCTATTCCGATGTCCTTAAAACCTATCCAGGATCGACCAAGGGCTGGTACGCGCATAACTGTTATCTGCAAATGGCGGCTGAGATCGGGTTTGTGGGGGTTTCCTTATTTATTTTGATATTTGGCTCTTTTTATGCCTATATGTTCCGCTTCATTGCTAGGTTTCAGGACCCAAAATGGAGGACCCTTTGCATAGGGATTTCTGCCGCATTGTTTGGGTTTTTGCTTCACTGCATGTTTGATACCGCTCTTTATTCGGTCCAATTGGGCCCCGTAGCCTGGATCTTAATGGCTGTGGCGATCGCTGTTGTGAGAACCGAAACCTGCTCATAACGCCCGTTTTGAGAAGCATTGACAATCCAAGGTCTTTCGATATAATACAAAGGTTATTTTTTTAAATATTAAGTATTTTTAATATTTTACGAGAGGGACAGGTATGAATAAAATAACGATCAAAGATGTGAACTATTCCGGAAAAAAGGTTATTATCCGCTGTGATTTTAACGTGCCGCTGGATGACAATTTGAACATTACCGATGACTTAAGAATTGTTTCGGCGCTTCCCACGATCAAATATGTTTTGGGCCAGGGCGCTTCTAAAGTGATCCTGATGAGCCATATGGGCCGTCCTAAAGGCGAAGTGATCGAAAGTGAACGGCTGACCCCGGTCGCCAAGCGACTGGAAGAGCTTTTGGGGCAGAAAGTCCTTAAGCTGGATGACTGCGTCGGGGACAAGGTCAAGGCCGCGATCGCTGCCAGCAAGGAGAAAGTGGTCGTTTTAGAGAATTTGCGTTTTCACAAAGGCGAAACAAAAAATGACCCGGCTTTTGCCAAACAGCTTGCGGAATTAGCGGACCTGTATGTTAATGACGCCTTCGGCAGCGCTCACCGCGCCCATGCCTCAACCGAAGGGATCACGCAGTTTCTGCCGGCAGCAGCAGGATTCCTGCTGGAAAAGGAAATTGAGTTCTTGTCCAAGGCCGTTGAAAGCCCGGAAAAACCGTTTGCCGTGATCCTGGGCGGGGCCAAGGTTTCCAGCAAGATCGCTTTGATCGAGAACATTTTACCCAAAGCCGATACGGTCGTGATCGGCGGCGGGATGGCTTATACATTCTTAAAAGCGCAGGGGATCTCGATCGGCAAATCGCTTTTGGAAGAAGAGTCGATCCCGCTGGCTAAAGATATTCTTGCCAAGGCTAAAACGCTTGGGGTTGAGGTTGTTTTGCCTTGCGACTATATGGTTGCGCAGGAATTTGATAAGCCCGAAGGATGTCATGTTGTCAGTGGCAACATTCCCGATGGGTGGGAAGGAGTTGATATCGGCCCTAAGAGCCAGGAGGCCTTTAAGAAAGCGCTTGCGAAATCTAAAATGATCGTCTGGAACGGGCCCGTGGGTGTCTTTGAGGTCGATGCTTTTTCCGCGGGGACAAAAGCCCTGGCGGAATATGTGTCTAAGCTGGACGCGGTTTCGATCGTGGGCGGCGGGGATACGGCCGCGGCGGTCAAAAAATTCGGATTGGAAGAAGGCATGACGCATATTTCGACCGGTGGCGGGGCGTCGCTGGAATTGTTAGAAGGTAAAGAACTCCCCGGTGTAGCGGCGATCAAAAATAAATAAGAGCATAAGAGAAAGGTTTTAAGAATGAGAAAGTTATTTATTGCTGGAAATTGGAAACTCAACAAAACGATCCCTGAAGCCCTTGAACTTGTCAATGGCTTAAGACGTGAAGTCGGTGACGTCGAAGAAGTTGATATCGCCGTGTGCCCTGTCGCGGTGTGTTTGGCCGAAGTGGCGGATGCGACCGGTGACTCCAACATCAAAGTCGGCGCGCAGAATATTTATTGGGAAGATACCGGCGCTTTTACCGGTGAAGTGTCAGCCCCGATCATTAAAGAGGCGGGCGCTGTGTATGTGATCCTTGGCCATTCTGAACGGCGTCAGTTTTTTGGCGACACCAATGAAACGGTCAATAAGAAGATCAAGGCGGCTTTAAAGCACGATCTTCTGCCGATCGTTTGTATCGGAGAAAGCTTGGAAGAACGTGAAGCGGGAAAGACCATTGCCGTTATTCAAAAGCAGTGTGAAGGGTCGTTCGCCGGTCTGACCGTTGAAGAGATGGAAAAGATCACGATCGCCTATGAGCCGATCTGGGCGATCGGGACCGGCAAGACCGCGACTTCCGCTCAGGCGCAGGAAGTCCACGCTTTTATCCGCGGATGGCTTAAGAAGGCCTTCGGCGCTGATCTGGCCAATGACGTGCGCATCCAGTATGGAGGAAGCGTCAAGGCGGAAAACACGGTGGAACTGCTTTCTCAACCGGACATTGACGGCGCGTTGGTCGGAGGGGCCAGCTTGAAGGTCGACTCGTTCGCGGGGATCATCAAGAATGCCGTGGGAATTAAAAAGTAATCATGGAAAATTGTGAGGTTTGATCATGTTGATGGGATTTGTGATTGTGATTCATTCGTTGGCCTGCATCGCGTTGATCTTTATTATCTTGATCCAGTCGGGCCGCGGCGGAGGGTTGACCGAAGGGTTCGCTGGAGCGGAATCGATGTTCGGGGCCAAGACCAATGAGACCATGGTGAAGATCACCACTGGTCTGACGGTCGTTTTTTTGATCACCAGTTTAGCGTTGGCTTTTATGTCCGCCCGCGCTGAGAAATCGTTGATGGAAACAGCAGGCGAAAATCCTTTTGAAGAACTTCCGATCGCTGGTGAGACCGTGACGCTGGATATTCCTAAAAATGTTACGGCGCCGGAAACAAAACCGGTCGCTGATGCCCAGCCACCGGTCAAGGTGGAAGAGCCTCCGTTCAATGAGGACGGCACCCGCTCGATCCAAAAGAGTGAAGCGTATACGGTTAAAGAAGAACAACCGGAACAAGAATAGATCTTGAAGGCCGCCCTTTTTAAGGGCGGCCTTTTTCCTCATGAGGAAAGCACTCTCCCCAACAATCATTTCTGCCCTTTTTGTTTTGTCCGCGCTTTTCTTTTTAAGCTCAGCTGAAGCAGCATCCGCTCCTTCAGGCTCACCCTACGGAGGGAATCTTGTCCTGGCTTCTCTGGGGGACCCCAAATCATTTAATCCGGTCATCGCCCAGGAAGTTTCCACGACCATGGTCACATCGTTTATTTTTGAAGGATTGACGACTGCTGACCCGGAAACGCTCAAAGTCATGCCGAACCTGGCCAAAGACTGGCAGGTCAGCGAGGACGGATTGACCTGGACCTTCATTCTGAGGGAGGATGTGCGCTGGAACGATGGCGCGCCGTTCACGGCGGAAGATGTCGTTTTTACTTTTAACGACCTGATCTATAACGACGCGGTGCCGAATTCCGCGCGGGATGTTTTTACGATCGACGGGCAGCCGTTTGAGGTCAGAAAGCTTGATGACCACAGAGTTCAGTTCATCCTTCCCAAACCGTTCTCGCCTTTTTTAAGGGCCATGAGCCAGGAGATCCTTCCTAAACATATCCTTGCTGATGTGGTGAAAGAGGGAAAATTCAGCTTTCACTGGGGCATTGATGCCAGGCCGCAGGAGATCGTGGGGACCGGCCCTTTTCAACTGGATCGATATTCGCCTGGGGAACGAGTGGAGTTCAAGCGGAACCCGTATTATTGGAAAAGGTCCGGGGAGGGCGATGAGCTTCCTTATCTCGATGGGATCATCATGATGATCATCCAGAATCAGGACCTGATCGTTCTTAAGTTCCTGGAAGGGGAATTGGACTATTGCCCTGTGCGCGGGATGGATTTTCCGATCCTTAAGCCTCGCGAACGGGAGGGCAATTATACTGTTTTTGAAGTTGGCGCGGATTTTGGAACAAGCTTTATTGTTTTTAATCAGAACCGGCGGTCCAATCCTGATACGGAAAAACCGTTCGTTGAGCCGCACAAATTGCGTTGGTTCACAGACCTGCGGTTTCGAAAGGCTGTCGCGCATGTGATCGATAAGGCGCGGATGATCGAGATCGTGAAGAACGGCCTGGGGTATCCGCAGCATGCCGCCATGAGCCCCAGCGCCGGGTTTTATTACAATGAACATGTCCAGACTTACGCCTATGATCTGGCGCGGGCAAAAAAAATTTTAGAGGATGCCGGTTATAAGGACCGAGACTCCGACGGAATCATTGAAGATGATCGCGGCATTCCGGTCGAATTCAATCTGTATACCAATGCCGGCAATGTGGAACGTGAGAAGATCGCCGCCATGATCCGCCACGACCTTTCGTTATTGGGGATGAAGGTCAATTTTTTGGGCGTTGAGTTCAACGCCCTTATCCAGAAGCTGAACGCCACCTATGATTGGGACGCGATCCTTTTGGGGTTGACCGGAGGGGTCGAGCCGCACTTCGGACGGAATGTCTGGCATTCGTCGGGGCAATTGCATGTCTGGTCCCCCATGCAGAGCGAGCCGGCCACGGATTGGGAGGCGCGCGTTGACCGGATCTTTGATGCGGCGGTCCAGGAGCTTGATGAGGATAAGCGCAAGATCCTTTATGATGAATGGCAAAGGATCGTTTCAGAAGAACTGCCGTTGATCTACACGATCTTAGGAGGAAATATTTTTGCGGTCCGCGACCGCTTTGGGAATTTAAGGCCCACGGCCTACGGCGGCGCGTTCCATAACATTGAGGAAATATATATTAAGACACACGACACACGACGCATGACACAGGGGGTTATGAAGGGGAATGAATGAGATGTTTTGATTCTCCGTGTGTCTTGTGCCATGTGTCCTGCAACGTTTAAAGGTTTTTATGGTTAAATACATTCTCAAACGATTGCTCATTGCGTTTCCCATGCTTCTGGTCATGGCCCTGTTGACGTTTGTCTTGATGCAGAAAACAGCCGGGAATTATTATGACCTTTTGAAAATGGATCCGCGTGTCTCGCCGGAAACAGTTGAACGCTATGTCCGTTTGTATCAGCTGGACCGTCCGGTCCTGGTCCAGTTCTTGAGCTGGGCTAAAAATCTGTTCAGGTTGGAATTTGGATATTCCTTTTATTACAACATTCCTGTTAAGAATGTCATCGCGGGACGATTGCTCAATACGTTTATCCTGTCTTTTGCCAGTATCCTGGTGACCTGGCTGATCGCCATTCCGCTGGGGACGTTCGCGGCGCTTAACCGCAACCGTTTTTGGGACCGTTTTATACAAACATGTTCATATTTTGCTTTATCGACCCCGAGCTTCTTTCTGGCAATGCTGTTGCTGTATCTGGGAAGCCGCAGCGGCTGGATCCCTCTGGGCGGCATGCGAAGCGCTCATTATGCTGAATTATCGCTGGCGGGCAAATGCTTTGACCTTTTGGGCCATTTGATCATACCGGTTGCGGCCCTTTCTGTCGCTTCGATCGGAGCGTTGCAGCGAATTATGCGCGGTAATATGCTGGAGGTCCTGGGACAGCAGTATATTCTTACAGCCCGGGCCAAAGGCCTGCCCGAGCACCGGGTGATCTTTCGTCACGCGCTGCGCAATGCTTTAAACCCTTTGGTGACGCTGCTGGGGTATGAATTTTCATCTTTGCTGAGCGGGGCGGCTTTGATCGAGATCATTTGCTCCTGGCCGGGTTTGGGGTCTTTGATGCTCACGGCGGTCCGTTCCAAGGATGTGTATCTGGTGATGGCCAGTTTTATGATGGGAGGGGTTTTATTTTTGATCGGGAATCTGCTGGCTGATATTTTATTGGCGCGGCTTGATCCGAGGATCCGTTATGAAAGATTATCATAAAAGCGAATTTCAGATCGCGCTGGGGAGCTTTCTTCGCAACCGGGCGGCGGTGGTGTGCCTTTGGGTATTGGGCCTGTTGTATGCGGGCGCGATCTTCGCGGATTTTTTGGCGCCGTATTCTTACCAGAATGAGGACCGTGATTATTCTTATTGTGAGCCGACGCGCGTTCATGTTCGCGATGAGGAAGGGCGCTGGCAGCGGCCGTTTGTTTATGGGATGACGGTCTCTTTTGATCAATATCATAAGCGTGTTTATCAGGAAGACCGCGCGCGGAAATATCCTGTCGAATTTTTTGTTCAGGGTGATGAATATCGGCCCTTGGGCCTGTTATCGTCGAAACTTCGGCTGTTCGGGGTCGCGCCGGAGGGACGGATCCATGTTCTGGGAGCGGATTCCCGAGGGAGAGACCTGTTCTCCCGGATCCTCTACGGAGGAAGGATCTCTTTGTCGATCGGCCTTCTGGGGGTCGCCATCTCATTTTCGATCGGGCTTTTGGTGGGGGGCATCGCCGGATATTATGGCGGGCGCGTTGATAATATTTTAATGCGGGTCTGTGAGATGTTCATGATGGTCCCGGGTTTTTATTTGCTTTTGGCCTTGCGGTCTGTGGTCCCGGCAAACTTTAATTCCATGCAGGTCTATATCTCGATCGTCGTGATCCTGTCGTTCATCGGATGGGCGGGATTGGCCCGTATTATCCGGGGGATGTGCTTATCCTTGCGCGAGCGGGAATTCGTTCTGGCGGCAAAGTCCATGGGAGTTTCTGATCTTGGGATCATCGTGAAACATGTTTTGCCGCATACCATTTCGTATTCGATCATCGCGGTGATGCTTTCGATCCCCGGTTATATTCTGGCGGAGTCCGCTTTAAGTCTGATCGGCCTGGGGATCCAGGACCCGTATGCCAGTTGGGGAAATTTGCTCTCAGAGGCTATGGGGATCCTTCAGATCCAGTTCGCGCCGTGGATCCTGATCCCGGGGCTGTTTATCCTGGTGACGGTGATGTGTTTTAATGTGATCGGGGATTGTTTAAGGGACGTCCTGGACCCGAAAATCAAAAAATTATGATCTATCAAGTTGAAAATTTGACAGTCCGTGTGAACGATAACGGCGGAAAGCCGTTGGTAAATAACGTGAGCTTTTCGATCGGTTCGGGAGAGATCGTGGCGCTTGTCGGCGCCTCCGGAAGCGGAAAGACCACGACGGCCCTTGCCGGGCTCGGGCTTCTGGCGGATGGACTAATTGTAGCGTCCGGCCGCGTCCTTTTTGAAGGGGATGACCTGCTTAAAATTCCGCCGGTCCAACTTCGACGTTTTCGGGGGCGGAGGATCGCGGTGGTCTTTCAGGAGCCGTTATACGCGTTTGATCCGCTTTTTACGATCGGAGCGCAGATTGATGAGGTTTTGGAGGTCCATTTTGGAGCGCATGCCGCTGAGCGCAAAGACAAGGCTCTGGCATTGCTCAAGCGCTGCGGAATTGAGGAGGCGGAACGGGTTTATCGAAGTTATCCGCATCAGTTGAGCGGCGGTTTGCGCCAAAGGGCGATGATCGCCCAGGCTTTGGCCGGGGAACCCAAACTGATCATCGCTGATGAGCCGACCAGCAGCATTGACGTGACGCTGCAGGCGAAGGTTCTGGAACTGTTTCAGCAGTTGCGAAAGGAATTGAATTTGTCGATCCTTTTGATCACGCATGATCTGGGACTGGTCCGGCATTTGGCGGACCGTGTTGTTGTTCTGAGGCAGGGGGAGATCGTAGAGCAGGGCAGGGTCGGGCATGTTTTGACGGCTCCGCGGCATGTTTATACACAACAGTTAATGGCGGCCGGCGGGTAAGATTTATGTTGCTGAGAATCCAGAATTTGAAAAAGTATTTTTATAAGGGATCCGGTCTTTTTACGGCATCGCGGGTGCATGTCAAGGCCGTCGACGGGGTGTCTTTGGATGTTCACGCCGGTCAGCATGTGGGCCTGGTGGGGGAATCCGGTTCAGGAAAGAGCACCCTGGCACGGCTGATTGTGCGTTTGTATGAACCCGAGGAGGGGACGGTGATCTGGGACGGGCGCGGGGGCTTTTGCAAGAAACGATCACACGATGCCCGGCGTGATGTTCAGATGGTGTTTCAGGACCCCTACAGCAGCCTGGATCCGCGGTTTACGGTGCGGCGGATACTGCTGGAGGCTCTTTCGCTTTGCGGTGAGAAGATCTCCCCAAAAGAGCAAACAGGGCGCATGCAATCGGTCCTGGCTTCCGTTGGCCTTGAGGAAGGGGCTTTGGGCCGATTCCCTCATGAATTCAGCGGAGGAGAGCGCCAGCGGGTCGCGATCGCGCGGGCGCTTCTTATGAAGCCTCGGCTTTTGATCCTTGATGAGGCGGTCTCTTCTCTGGATGTGCTGGTTCAGCAGCAGATCGTGGAACTTTTGCTGCAGCTGCAAAAAGATTATTCCCTGACATACTTATTTATTACGCACAATCTGAAGATCGTCCGTAAACTTTGCAAAAGGATCGCCGTGATGTATCGGGGAAAGATCGTTGAGACGGCAGAGACCGACGAGCTTTTCAAAAACCCGCTACATCCTTACACGCAGAGGCTTCTGGCGGCGGCCATGGACTACCGTGTTCACGAAACGGCATGGATCGAAAATTTCACGGAAAAATTTCAATTAATTGATAAAGGGAACAGCCATTTTGTGTTAGAGTAAAATTGTCTTTATAGAAAGGGATGTTGTTTATGAGTGATAATTTTTGGCGGAGGATAAGCTTAATATTCGGGATCATTGCCTTAGGAGGGATCTTTTCGCTGGCGATCCTGATGGCGCATCTTGAGATCAAGGACCTCGATCTCTGGCTTCATATCGGAGTGGGCCGCTTCATCGTTGAGAACGGGTTTCAGGTCCCGCAGGTGGATTTTCTTTCTTCCACGGTTGCCGGCACGCCGTGGAACAATCATGAGTGGCTGTTCCAGGTCTTGGCGTATCTCATTTATCAGGACGCGGGGCCTGACGGGCTGATCACGATGCAGGTGGTCCTGATTACGGTTACACTTTTATTGCTGGCTTTTCTGGGATACAGCAGGGAGAGGCAGTTCTTATCGGTGTTCGGGCTGCTGTTCGTCGTTTTTGTTTACATCGGCAGGTTCACGATCCGGCCTGATCTTTTCAGCCTGTTCTTTTTTACGCTTTATATTTTTATCATGGCGATGTTTTTGGACCGCAAATGGACGATCCCCGCTGTTTTTCTCATCCAGGTGATTTGGACCAATATGCATGGATTCTTTTTTTTCGGTCCGGTGATCATCCTTTTGTCGCTGGTCTCTGAATGGAGCAAACGCCATTTGAAATTGCCTTGGGAGTGGAATTCGATCTCCCGGCTTGAAGATGATGAATACGCTCATCTGAAGTGGATGCTTTTAGTCGCCATGCTGGCTTGTTTCATCAATCCTGGCGGGATCAAGGGGGCGTTGTATCCGATTTTTATTATGTTCCAGATCTCTGGCGATTCGAAGATATTCTTCGATCATATCGTGGAGCTGCAGAGGCCGATCACGAAAGAGACCCTGTTCTCTTTGGGGGAGAACTCTCAGTACCGTTTGCTTTTGCTAATCTCGGCGGTGAGCTTTTTCTTTAACCGGAGAAAGATGGATATCGGGGTTTTTGTTTTTTGGCTGATCTTTCTGTTCTTTTCCCTGGTCGCGGCCCGCAACATGGTCTTTTTTTCTTTCGCTGCTTATTTGGCGTTCATGAACAACGCGATGACACTGTCGCTTAAAGACCTCGTGCCGCTCACGTTGGAGGACAAAAAATTCAGTTACATCGCGGGAGCGTTCGCCAAGGTCCTGATCCTCATCGCGGCTTTGCAGTTCGTGATCGAGCTGACCGGCAACGGATATTTTGATTTTGACAAATATGAACGCAAAAGCGAGTTCGGAGGGGTGTCGCAGCGTAATTTTCCCGACAAGGCCGTGGATTTTCTGGTTGATCACCGCGTCAAGGGAAACATTTTCAATGATTTTAACAGCGGCGCGTATTTAGTGGGAAGGGTGTTCCCGAACATCAAGGTGTTCATAGACGGCCGGACGGAAGTCTACGGGCCGAAATTTTTCTCGTATTATAAAACAATTTGGATGGATCAGAATTTGGATGAGTTTGACAAGGCCGTCGAAAAATATCATCTGACGATCGCCTTGATCAACACGGTCAGCGGTGAGGGTCCGCCTAAGCTTTTGAGGCACCTTTATGAGTCAAAGGATTGGGTGCCGGTCTATCTGGGCCATGACGCGGTGATTTTTCTAAAGAACACCCCGGAAAACGCTCAGTTGATCGCTGAAACGGCCCTTAACCTCGAGCACTGGCAGATTGAGCCTCTTGACATTTACCGTTTGGGATCCCGCAAGGTCGTTCCTTATCAGCATATGCACCGGGCCTTTATTTTACGGTCGATGGGGCTCAATGAGGCGGCCAAGCAGGAACTTGAGGAAGCCCTGCATGCCTATCCGGCGTTTGATGAGGCGATGGGGCTCCTCGGGGACATTTACGCCGAGGGAGGGGATTTTGAAAACGCGTTTTATTATTTCCGTACGGCGTTGACGTTTGACGTTGGAAATTATGACCTTCGTTTGAAGATGGCAAAGGCCTATGACCGATTGCAAATGTATGATTATGCCATCCAGCAATACCGCCGGATGATCGAAGATTCTCCTCAGAAGCCTAACGCTTATTTTGAATTTTCCCGCACGTTACTGCGCCAGGGCGATTTCAAGGAAGGCCTTGCTGTTCTTGAAAAGGCCAATGGCCTTCAGCCCGATAATGTCCGCGACCTGATCGTGCTCGGTGATCTTCTTGCGGAGAAGGGCAAATACCCGGAGGCTGTTGAAGTGTATCATCGGGGCGTGGGCAAAGCCAAGGACCAGGCTGAGCTGAACGTGAAGATGGGCGATGCGTTCGAGAAGATGGGAAATATGGAAAAAGCCCGGGAGTCCTGGTCTGCCGCTTTTGAAGCGGATCCTGAATATGAAGAGGCGAAGCAGCGTCTGGAGTCGTCGTCGGCAAAGTAGTTTTTGGAGATGGTTGCGAAGTCTTGCCGGCTGGCATATAATGATCCTTTATTATTTAGACATTAATCGAAAGGCAGTCTTATGCGCAATGTTCTGACGTTTATTTTAGCGGGTGGAAAGGGGGAGAGGCTGAATCCTTTGACCCGTGACCGCGCAAAACCGGCGGTCCCATTCGGCGGGATATACCGGATCATTGATATTACCTTAAGCAACTGTATCAATTCGGGCCTGCGGCGGATCTATGTCCTGACCCAATACAAGTCGTTTTCGTTGCAGAAACATCTCCTTTCAGGCTGGCTGGACATCGTTTCATCGCAGCTGGGAGAATTCATTGACCTTATTCCGGCGCAACAGAGGGTAAGTGCCGACTGGTATTTGGGAACGGCGGACGCCATTTATCAAAATATGTACGCGATCTCGGACACGAATCCCGAGCACATCCTCATTCTCGCGGGGGACCATGTTTATAAAATGAATTACCAGGATATGCTCGATCAGCATTTGACAAATAAAGCGGATGTGACGGTTTCCTGCATTCCCATGCCGGTTGAGACCTCTTCCGCGTTCGGGGTAGTGGAGGTGGATGATAACGGGTGTGTGTGCGGGTTTCAGGAAAAGCCCAAGCATCCCAGGACGATCCCGGGAGCGCCGGACCAGATCTTCGCTTCCATGGGGATTTATCTCTTCAATAAGGATTCCCTGTGCGAAGAGCTGGAAATAGACGCCAAGACGCCTTTGTCGCAGCATGATTTCGGGAGGAATATCATTCCGCAAATGCTCAAGCGTGACCGGCGGGTTTACGCGTATAATTTTTCTGATTCACAGGGCCGTCCGAAATATTGGCGGGATATCGGGACCCGGGACGCGTATTATCAGGCTAATATGGACCTCGTCAAATATGGGGGAGAGTTCAATATTTATGACAGAAGTTGGCCGTTGCGTACGAACCATATCCAATATCCGCCGTCCAAGACGGTCAGTTATATCAATCAGAACGGAAGCCGTATCGACAGCGTGATCGTTGATTCGTTGATCTCCGGCGGTTGCGTTGTTGAGGGGGCGACCGTCAAAGGTTCTGTCCTGTCTCCCAGCGTCAAGGTCGAGTATGGAGCTCAGGTCCTCAATTCCGTGGTCATGAACAATGTGACGATCGGCCACGGCGCCAGGATCCAGAACGCGATCATCGATAAAGAGGTGAAGATCGCGCCCGGAGCGCAGATCGGCTACAACGCTGAGGAGGATCGGAAGCTGTTCGATGTGACAGCCTCCGGAATCGTGATCGTTGGAAAGCGGGAGTCTGTGGGCTGATCGTGATCTGGTTTTAAAAATAAAAAACCCTCGGGCCGTTTGACCCGAGGGTTTTTTGTCGGCGAAAGATCAACGCCTCAACGCCTCTTTGAATTTTCGTGTCAAAAGTGGAACGACCTCAAAGACATCCCCCACAATACCGAATGTCGCCACGCTAAAGATCGGGGCGCTGGCGTCTTTGTTGATCGCGATGATGATATCAGAAGACTGCATGCCGACCAGATGCTGGATCTGCCCGGAAATGCCGCAGGCGATATAGATCTTGGGGCAGACGGTCTTTCCGGTCTGTCCTACCTGATGAGAATAGGGCATCCAGCCGCTGTCGACCGCCGCGCGTGAAGAGCCGACGGCTCCTCCCAGGACCTGGGCCAATTCCTCCAAAAGGGCGAAATTCTCCGGTCCGCGCATCCCGCGGCCACCTGAAACAATGATGTTGGCTTCCGCAATGTTGATCGTCGCGGTCACTTCCTCAACGATATCCAAAAGCTTGGTGCGTGAGGTAAGAAGGCTCGGAGCGATCTTTTCTTCGATGATCTCGCCTTTGCGGGACTTGTCAATTTCACTTTCCTTAAAAACTTTATGCCGCACCGTGGCCATCTGAGGGCGGTGGTTCTTGCTCAGGATCGTTGCCATGATATTTCCGCCGAAGGCAGGCCGGGTCTGAAGCAGGAAACCCTCTTTGGGATCCACATCGAGCCCTGTGCAGTCGGCAGTGAGCCCTGTGTGAAGTTTGACCGCGACCCGGGAAACGAGCGAACGGCCCATGAAGGTCGCCCCGCACAAAAACATGGCCGGTCGGTATTTGCGCACAAGCTGGACGAGCACTTTGGTGTAGGGCTCATCCAGGAAATGCTCGAGTTTGGGGCTGTCCACGACGATGACTTTATCGGCGCCGCGGTGGATCAGCTGCTTGGCATGCTCGGTGATATTGTGGCCGATGAACACGGCGGTAACTTCGGTCTTGAGCTTGTCAGCCAGTTCCCGTGCTTTTCCAAGAAGTTCAAAAACAACGGGCTGAACAACTCCCCGTTTCTGCTCGGCAAAGACCCAGATCCCCTTGTAATCTTCAAGATGGGGGGTCTTATTGGTGCTGCGCTGGATCTCGATCCCCTTGAATTTGCAGGAATCGAGGCACGCGCCGCAGAGCGTGCATTTGTCGCGGTCGATGACCGCCTTTTTGTCCTTCATGGAAATGGCCGCGAATGGGCAGACATTTAAACATAAGGTGCAACCGGTGCATTTATCTTCGAAAATTTTGATGCTCATATTAATTCAACCTATCCTTTAAAAGATGAACGATTTTTGTGGCCGCTTCTTCAGGGTCCCCGTCAAAGATCTCGCCTTTGGGGCGCGGAGGGGGCGTGAAGATCTTGGACACCCATGTCGGGGAGCCTCCTAATCCAAGCTGTCCTTCATCAGCATCGATGTCGATGGCTTTCCAGGATATGATCTCTGCCTTTTTGGCTTTCATTTTTCCTTTTAAAGAAGGAAGGCGCGGCTCGTTGATCTCTTTGACAACAGTGAGAAGGCAGGGGAGGGATGTCTGGATGATCTCAAATCCTTCCTCGGTCATACGTTCGGCGACCAGGGTTTTATCCTCGATCTTTTCGATCTTTTTGACATAGGTGATCTGCGGGATGTCCAGCTGGGTGGCGATGCCGGGCCCGACTTGGGCGGTATCACCGTCAGAAGCCTGTTTTCCGCAGATAATGATGTCGAATTCCCCGGTCCGTTTGATCGCGTTGGCCAGCGTATAGCCGGTCGCCAACGTGTCTGATCCGGCAAAGGCGCGGTCGCTGACCAGGATGGCATCGTCGCAGCCCAGGGCGATCGCTTCCCGCAGGGCGTTCTCCGCCTGGGGCGGGCCCATGGTGATGACGGTTGTTTTTCCGCCGAAGCGTTCTTTAAGGCGCACGCCTTCTTCGATGGCGTACATATCAAAAGGATTGATAATAGACTGAACACCCTCTCGGATGAGGGTATTGGTTTCCGGGTCGATCTTGACCTGGGTCGTATCAGGCACCTGTTTGATGCAGACAACTATGTTCATTTCTTCTTGCTTTCTTTTATGAGATTGAGAGCGATAATGCTGCGCTGAATTTGATTGGTTCCTTCGTAGATCTGGGTGATCTTGGCGTCACGCATGAATTTTTCGACCGGATATTCATTAATGTAACCGTAACCACCGAAGATCTGGACCGCGTCCGTCGTGACCTGCATGGCGACGTCGGAAGCGAACATTTTTGCCATGGAAGATTGCATGGTGACGTCTTTGACCCCCGCATCGATCTGACGTGCCGCGGAATAAACGAGCGCGCGGGCTGCCTCGATCTGGGTGGCCATGTCAGCCAGCATGAACTGCAGGCCCTGGAAACTGGCGATGCTTTTTCCGAACTGAACGCGTTCCGTGGCATACTTAAGGGCTGCGTCAAAGGCGCCCTGGGCGATCCCCACGGCCTGAGCCCCGATCCCCGGCCGGGACATGTCAAAAGTTCTCATCGCGATGAGAAAGCCCTGTCCTTCGCGTCCGAGGAGATTTTCTTTAGGGATCCGGCAGTCGGTAAAGATCAACTCACGGGTGGAAGAGGCGCGGATGCCGAGCTTTTCTTCCTTTTTTCCGAAGGTGAACCCGGGGGTGTCTTTTTCAACGATAAAGACGCTGGCGCCACGTGTGCCTTTGGATTTGTCGGTCATGGCGACGATCGTGTAGATTTCCGCTTCGCCGCCGTTGGTGATGAAATGTTTTGTCCCGTTTAAGACATAATAATCGCCTTCCTTTCGGGCGGTTGTCTGCATGGCGCTGACATCAGAACCTGCGGCCGGTTCAGTGATGCCATAGGCGGCCAATTTTTTTCCGCTGGCGATATCGGGCAGGTATTTCTTTTTTTGATCTTCATTTCCGAAGAGCAGGATCGGATCGGTCCCCAAAGCGGTCCCGGCAAAGGACAAGGCGATCCCGGCGCATCCGCGGGACAGTTCTTCCGCGGTAATGCACAATTCTAAAATCCCGCCGCCCATACCGCCATACTCTTCAGGAATATAGACTCCGCAAAGGTCGGACTGCGCCAGGATCTTCACGATCTCCCAGGGGAATTTTTCTTCCCGGTCGTATTTCGCGGCCACTGGCTTGATCTTTTCTTCAGCGACCTCGCGGCAAAGGTCTCTCAGCATGATTTGTTCTTCGGTTAGTAAATAATCCATGCACACCCTCCTAATGTATAAGTGTCTTTTATTAAGATTATTATTTAAAGCGGTTTAAAAACTTTTCCATATTACCACATCTTTAAGATGAAACGCAATATTTTTTTAGCTTAGTTTTTTGTAATTGAATGTCTTTTTTGGCGACAAAATTTAAAAATACCTTAAAATCGGATATAATCTATGATTCAGAGATCTTCAAAACTTATTGCAGGGAACGGGCAGAACGTGCTGGAAAGATCTCTTTTAAAATTCAGGAACGTTTTGAACTTTGCGCCATTCAATCCAGGGGAGAGGTTCCGTATGATCGTTCGACCTAAGGTTAGGGGTTTTATTTGCACAACAGCCCACTCAGCGGGGTGTGCTCAAAATATCAAGGATCAGATCGAATATGTCCGTCGGCACGGGCCCATAAATGGGCCGAAACGGGTCTTGGTCATTGGTGCGTCCACAGGATATGGTCTGGCCTCAAGGATCGTTTCGGCTTTTGGCAGCGGAGCATCCACAATAGGGGTTTTTTTCGAAAAGCCTGCGGAAGGCGAACGCACGGCCACGGCAGGGTGGTATAACTCCGCGGCGTTCGAAGTGGAGGCCCGCAAGGCAGGGTTGTATTCAAAGAGTTTCAATGGTGACGCGTTTTCAGATCAAATTAAGGCCCAAGTGGTTCAAGCAATCCGAAAAGATTTGGGGCAGGTTGACATGGTGATTTATAGCTTGGCCGCGCCCCGCAGGGTTCACCCTAAAACAGGCGAACGTTTCAAGGGGGTCGTGAAGCCGCTGGGAAAAGCTTTTAAAAATCGAGCGCTTGACCTTGAAACTTTTGAAATTATTGATGTTACAACAGAACCGGGAACTGAAGAAGAGCGAAAACAAACAGTCGCGGTGATGGGTGGTGAAGATTGGGAAATGTGGATCGAAACTTTAAAAAAAGAGGGAGTTTTGGCAGACAAATCCCTAACATTGGCATATTCTTATTTAGGACCAGATATTACATTTCCCATTTATCGCCAAGGGACATTGGGAGCGGCCAAAGACCATTTAGAAGCTACTGCGCATAAATTGGATGAAACCCTTCGCCCGAAAGGCGGACGGGCTTTTGTGTCTGTTCAAAAGGCTTTGGTGACCCAGGCGAGCGCGGCGATCCCTTTGATGGCATTGTATATGGTGATTCTGCTTAAGGTCATGCGGCAAAAGGGTGTGGATGAGCATTGTATCCAGCAGATCCACAGGTTATATCAGGACCGGCTTTTTTCAGGGCGTGAAATTCCCGTCGATGAAAAGGGGCGCATCAGGCTGGATGACCTTGAGCTGCGGAATGATGTTCAGGCTGAGGTCAAACAGTCCTGGGAAGCGATCACCACTGAAAATTTTAAGGACTATGCGGATATTTCAGCCTATCAAAATGATTTTTTAAGGCTTTTTGGTTTTGAGGTGCCCGGCATTGATTACGAA
Source organism: Candidatus Omnitrophota bacterium (assembly GCA_022711395.1). Taxonomy (GTDB): domain Bacteria; phylum Omnitrophota; class Gorgyraeia; order Zapsychrales; family JANLHA01; genus JAKLFA01. The sequence continues at coordinate 398,524 of JAKLFA010000001.1, forward strand.
AAAGACGTTGAGGTGGATGTTCCGATCCCGTAAAACCGCTTTATCTTGGGGTGTTTTTTTTCCTGTCTGCAGTATCTAGTAGAAAATAGTCTAAAATCTTATTGACACACCGTCTATTACTATCTAAATTAAAATTAATTCAAGGCGAAGATGCGGCAAAGCCGACGTTTTGCTTTCGTTAAGCTTTCAGCAGGCCAAATTAAAACATCTGTGTAAGGAGAAAACGCTATGGGGCAGTTGCCTAAGGGTGTTGATGTTGAGGCAGATATCCGCGCGCTGGTCGCCGAGATCCTGGAGGAAGAGCCTGAAAATATTCAGGCTAGCGCCAACTTTATCAAGGACCTGGGAATGGATTCGATGATGGCGCTTGAGATCCTCGCCGGGATCGAAAAAAAATATCGCATCGCGATTCCGGAAGAGATGTTGCCGAAGTTCACGGACTTAAACACGACAGTCAGCTTGGTCAAAGATTTACTATCAAAATAATCCTAACTGAAAAAGGGAGAAGACCGTGTATTTAAAACGGCTTGAGATTTTTGGGTTCAAATCCTTTGCGGATAAGACGGTGTTCAATTTTGGTTCCGGGATCACAGCGGTGATCGGTCCCAATGGCTGCGGAAAAAGCAATGTGTTCGACGCCATGCGCTGGGTGCTGGGTGAACAGAGCGTCAAGGAGCTTCGCGGGTCCTCGATGGAGGATGTGATCTTCAATGGGACCGACCAAAAGCCCGCGCTGGGTTTTGCTGAAGTGAGTTTGACCTTCTCCAATGAGTCACGGGTCCTTCCGTATGAATATAACGAGGTCACGGTGACCCGCCGTTTGTTCCGTTCCGGCGAGAGCGAATATCTGATCAATAAAACTCCCGTTCGGCTCAAGGATATCACCGAGATGTTCATGGGAACCGGCGTCGGGGCGGAGGCTTATTCCATGGTCCAGCAGGGAAAGGTGGACCTCATCGTCAGCGCCAGGCCGGAAGACCGCCGGGTTCTTCTGGATGAAGCCTCCGGCATCACGAAATACAAGACCCGTAAGCGCGAGGCCTTGAACCGCCTGCGCGACACGGAGAACAATCTTTTGCGCATCAACGATATCGTGACTGAAGTCAAGCGCCAGATCGCGTCATCCGAGCGTCAGGCTAAAAAAGCCCGTCGATACAAAGAAGAGTTTGAAAAACTGAAAGTATTGGAGGTCAGGTTCGCTCAGCATGAGCTGTCCCAGCATCAGGGTGAGCGTTCCCGTCGTCAGGAGCATCTTGATCAGTTGAAGGAAAAAGAAGCTCAACTTCATGCGGAGCTGGAAGAGTTCAAAAATCTTATTGAGCACGAATCGGTGATCCTGGATGAATTGGAAGAAAAGATCAACGCCGTTTACGCCGACCAGATCAAGATCGACGGTCAGATCGATCTGAACAACAAACAGATCGGTTTTAATGAGGAGCGGCTGCAGGGGCTTTCTTCGACAGAGCGCCGCATCCAGGAAACCAAGCAGCAGCTTGAAGAACGATGCCGGCAGCAGCGCGAGAAGATCGACCATATCAATCAATTCCTGTCCGGTTTGGACCAGAGCCTTCAGGGAAACCTTCAGGCCCTGGAGGTCAAGCGCCAGGCCCTGGCGGCGATCAACCGTTCTGTGGAAGATGCCCAGCATGAGATCCGTCAGAAAGAGGAGCAGATCCTTTTTATCACATCCGAGCAGGTCAAGGTCAAGAACAAGCTCACCGACAGCATGAAACAGGTGCAGGGCTGTCTGGCCCGCCAGCGCCGGCTGGAAGTCGAGCACAGCAAGGTCTCTTCCGAGAAGAACGAGATCGATCAGAAATTTTCCGGGATCTGTCAGAAGATCGAACAGGTGATGGGCGCGATCGGCGGATTGGGAACGCAATTGCGCGAACGCCGCGCCGCGTTTGATGAGGTCTCATCCCAGATGACGTTTATAGACGGGATGATCGATGATCTCGACAGAAAGAAACTGTTTTTGATCTCCCAAAAAGAATTTATCGAGAAGTTAAGCGCCCAATACCAGGACATTCCTGATCCCGTGGCGGAAGGGCGTTTGGTGACGGATCGCGTTCCATTGCAGCATCAGAGTGGGATCATCGGCAAGGTTAAGGAAGTTCGGCCTTTGGACGCCGGAAACATGGGATGGCTCTCCCAGCAGTTCGGCCAGGACGGCCGCCAACTGTATGAGATCATCTGCGAGACCAAGTTCATTGAACTGGATCCGGCGCAGGTTTCCGCCCGCATTGATGAACTGGCCCGACAGATCGCCGAAAGGTCTTCAGAGCGGGAAGGATTGAATTCCCGAAGCGGACAGATGAGAGCGGAGATCTCCGCTTTGGAATCCCAATTGCAGGAAAGGGAAAAAGAAAGCTCGGTCTATCAGGCCCAGAGGTCTGATATCGCTCAGGAAGTTGAGAAATTGAACCAGGAGCTTGAATTGCTTCGTATGGAGCTCGATGAGGTGGCAACGAGCCTGGAAGCTCATCACAGCGCCGAGAATGTTTTGACCAATCAGCTGCAGACGCTGAATCAGGATTTGGATCACGCTCAGCATGTGATCCGCGAGCGGCAGGAATCGATTCGCGTTAAGGGGCAGGAGCGTGAAGCGACGACGGTCTCGATCGCCCAGTTGGAAGCGGAGATCAATTCCGTGGAGGATAAACGTTCCAGCTATCTCGAAAATCTCCGGACGTTCAGTGAAGCGTTTGAAAGCGCCCAAAGCGAGCTTTTGCGTCTGGACCATGAGAATGAGGACCTTTTTAAAAGGCGTGAACAATACCGGCAGGAGATTGATCAGATCGTTCAAGCTATCGAACAGCTGAAAGTCCAGAGGCAGGAATATCAGACCGAACTTCATGAGCAGCAAATTCAAAAAGAAGAGGTGGCCAGACGGATCCAAAGCGTCAAAGGCAATATTTTGGGTTATGAAAAGGACCTGGATGCGGTCCGCGCCGCCATGCATGATGAACAGATGAAAGAACAGCAGATCGGTTTCCGTCAAAAAGAGGTCCGTGACCGTTTGTTCCAGACATACCGGATCGACCTGGATCATTTAGAAACCGCTGAAGGCCTGGACCTGAACATGGCCGTAGAGGGAATATCAGCCGAAGGGCCGTTCAATCCTGAGGAACTTAACGCGGTCGTTGAACGGTTACGGCGCAGATGCGAATCGTTCGGATCCGTCAATCTCGTCGCGATCGAGGAGTTCGATGAACTGAAAGATCGTTTTGAATTTTTGACCCGGCAGCAGGCTGATCTGATCACCGCAAAGGAATCGCTCCACAAAACGATCCAGAAGATCAACCGTGAGACCCGCCAGATGTTCATGAACACGTTCACCAAGGTCAGCGAAGAGTTCCGGATCTATTTCCGCATGCTTTTCGGCGGAGGTGAGGCTCAGCTTCTTCTTCTGGACCCTGAAAATGTCCTGGAATCCGGGATCGATATTATCGCCCGGCCTCCCGGGAAGAAGCGCCAGAACATCAGCCTTCTCTCCGGAGGGGAAAAGACGCTCACTGCCATTGCCCTGATCTTCGGGGTCTTTAAGGTCAACCCCAGTCCGTTCTGCGTTCTGGATGAGATCGACGCGGCGCTGGATGAGTCCAATGTCGGACGATACAGCTATCTTTTGAAGGATTTTGCCAAGATCGCGCAATTCATTATTATCACCCATAATAAAAAGACCATTGCCAGCGCGGACGTGATGTATGGGATTACGATGCAGCAGACCGGGGTTTCGAAGCTCGTGTCCGTCAAATTCAGTGATCAGAAGCAAGAACAATCTGAAGAGGCAGAGGTTCCAGCGGCTGTTTAAGGTTTGCATTTATTATATAGATACGTTATACTTTTATTACCATTTCAAGCTAAATTGCTTCATCAAGGGGCGCCATGAATCGCAAAGCACAGCAAATCGTTGAATATCTCCTGTTGATCGCCAGTGTTATGGTGGTTTTTTTGGCTGTTTCCGGTCCCAATGGAATGATCCGCTGGAGGGTGGAAGATTCGATCAACCGGACCATTAACCTCATCAAAAAAGGGGATCCCCTTCCTTCAACGGCCTATTATTGGGTTAAAGTTAACTGCGATTGTACTGGTCAGAGGGATTGTGTGTATCCTGGGGCGGCTGAGGTCTTTGTGAGCTGCACGTATCGGTGCATTCAGAATGGAACGGGCGCCAAAGTTGATGATTTTTTCTGTATCGATCTTTTGGGCTATAAACCGAACGCTCTTGGAAGTTGCGGGAATGGGCCATGCTGCGGTAACGCTAGAGTGGACGCGGCTTATGGTGAGCAATGCGACTCGAGCGCGGGATTTACACAGACGTGTAGCACCAGGCATACTCTCACAGACCCGGCTCGGAACACATGGTCGGGCAGCGTTCAATGCAACCAGTGCCGGATCATTGACACTTGCGTGGAAGTGGAAAACCCCGCGATCGCTCCTGTCTGCGGTGATAACCGTCTGCAGTCGGCTGAGCGGTGCGATATGGTTAACGGCCGGCCGGTCTTTAATCCGGCATACGTGACCAATACGTCATGCATCGGCCGGAATACGCCTGTCGCGCCGATCGTCGCTTTTACAGGAGGGTCTTTGGGTTGCAGCAACACCTGCCAAGTTGACGTTAGTAAATGTTACAGGTGCCCCACTTCATGGACAGATGTTGGCTGCGGTACCAATGACACAGCATCGCTTCCTAATCCTACAGAGGAGGCACATTGTTTTAAAAACGGGACAAAATATCAGGAGCACACCTGCCGGTGGGGGACGAATCCCAGTAAGACATTCACGGAAGGGCGCTGTACGGCCGGCCCGGATTGCGGGAACCAGTGTAAGAACCGGGATCCATATTCCACGATCTGCCCGCTGACGGTCCCATCAAGTTATACGATCGGTGATCATTGGAACTATGTGGATGCGCCGGCGAATTGCGGCATGAACACTATCTGCCAGGCATCCTGTGACGGTGAATTGGTGGCGGTTGATGGCGGAACAGATTGTGATTGTGCGGTCGCGAATACGGTGTATAATGCCGGCACCAAAAAATGTGATTGTCCTTCCGGTTTTATTCATACCACAGACCGGGACGCGGCGTGTGATGTTTATGGCCCATGGAAAAAACCTGAAGTGGATATTTATACGGCATGGTCATCAGCGCTTTCTACTGCCAGCTGTTCCAGTTCAGCCATCCCAACGGATACATGTGATTCAAATCAGGTGGATGCATACAATTGTCCGGCTGATACAGCAAAGACCTGCGCGGATTCAACCTGCGTCTCTCTATATCATTCAAGCGTTTCCTATTACACCAGGACTGTGACCTGCGTGAACCCGCCGCCTACAACCACATATTCAAAGCGGACGTTAGCTTGCACACGGCCACGGGCTAGTTATATGGTAAATTATTTTAGTTGCGTGGATCCAGCGCCAGAGGCAACATACGCATATGATAATGTGACTTGCGCGGCTGGTGTTAAAAGCTCTACGGGTGCGGGTTCAAATGTTGTTTCGGGAACATGTGCCGCGAACGTGACAGATACATGTGACGGAGTGAAAACAGCGGCGTATACATGCGGCGCTACCGAAACAAAAACATGCGTGGATGTTACAAGCTGTAGTGATGGTTTTGGCCCGGACAATGATACGATCACATCCACGGAGGGGCCTTTTGATGTGGTAGGCGGCACGTATACATGTGCGAGTGCGCTGACAGATACCTGCAATGGAAATAAAATGGCGGCTTATGCGTGCGTTTCTGGTTTTAGAGGGACTTGCACGGATGTTGTCTGCACTGACACAGCTTCCGGGGCGGATACGATCACGGTGAATCCGTCCAATCCTATTACGGTTACGGGAACATGCGCTGATAACGCTGAGGCGGATACCACGCCTTCCCCGAACAAATCAGCACAGTATACGTGTCAATTATTAGATGAGGGAACGTATACGGATATTTATTCTTGTACGACTACTCCCGCTCCTGAAGGGGAGGGAGATACTTATGTTAACGCTACAGCGCCTGTTGTCTTGACTGGAACCTGTGGGACATGTGTTAACGAAGGCTGTTTAAGGAGGCATCCGGAAACTGATGTTTGTCTTGAATACGGTAAATGCGTTGATGAGCCAGTAGGCTGCACACAGGGAACGTGCGGTGAAACTCCTTTAACGGATACGTGCAATTCCGATAAGGCCGGCGCCTATACATGCGGTTCGGCAGAGGTAAGGACCTGCACGGATGTGGTTTGTGCGGCGGCGGCGAATGTGAATTACGCGAAGTATTCCACGCGAAGCATCACATGCAAGGCGCTCGGGGCTGATACATGCAACAATGTTCGTTCAGCTGAATATGATTGCCCCAATACGGTCCGAAAAACGTGCGTGGATGTTTTAAGCAATCCTCCGACCTTTGAAGGGTATCGCGATGTGACCTGCAGGACCTATAACGGAACATCCTGCGTTGCGCCATAATATATCAGGCGCAAGCGTTTTAAAAAATTTTTAAGACGGTAGAAGGAGACCCAATGGATAAAAAGAGATCAAAGACATTTCCGAAGATCCAAAAAGATCTTAAATGCTTCCTGGAAAGTGAAGAAGGAAAGATCGTTGAAAAGGACGCCGTGAAGCTCGGCACTGCGATTGTGGCGGCGGGCGTCTTTTTGGGCAGCTTAGTGGCTCCTGTGGATGATGCCCATAGCGTGACCACGGGCCATTGTCAGCATGCCTCGCACGGAAGCCACGGAAGCCACGGAAGCCACGGAAGTCATTCGACCGGGGGCTGGTGTTAGGTTCTGGCGTATGTCCGCCGGGCCTTCAAATGTTTTATCTTCCAGAGCGACATCTTAGTCTAAGAAAAGAATCCATGATCAACCCAATCAAGTCTGTAATGAAATATTCTAAAGATCGGAATATGACCGTGGTGCAGTCTACGGTCATATTTTAATTTTAAGGAGCGATCATGCAGGGCCTGGCATCATCTGAGCAAGAGATGAGATTGAGAAGATTGTTCGCGGATCTTTTGATCAAAAAAGGATACGAAAAAGAGGTCTATCTGCTTGACCTGAGCGCCTTTTTTAAGAGCCATGGAGTTTACACCTTATCCGAAGTGCAGGACCTTTGGAGAGGGCATTTGTCCAAAGCGGAAGTCTGCCGGCATTATTTTTCTCTTTATGTGCACATCCCGTTCTGCCGGAAGCGATGTTCATTTTGCCGGCATTATGAATGGACCTGCAGCAGTGAGAACCAGCTGCGGCTTTATCTTGATTCGCTGGTCTTTGAGATCCGGGCGTTCAAAGAGATATTTTCTGGTGTTATGTTCAAAAGCCTTTATGTCGGCGGCGGGACGGCGAACATTTTAAGCCCGGAGCAGATCGATCGTCTTTTGTCAGAGATCGACCTAAATTTTAGATTTGATGATCACGCGGAGAAGACATTTGAATGCAATCCCAATGAGTCCTCCATGGAAAAACTATCTGTTTTCGCGGGCCATGGGATCAACCGTGTTTCGTTCGGGGTGCAGAGCTATTCTCAGGATGTTCTGGGATGCACTCATCGCGCTCATCAGAGTGAGGAGATGGTCGCCTCAGCCATCAGGGATGCGCAGAGATTCCCGGCTTTTCATAAGATCAATGCGGATCTGTTGATCGGGCTGCATAATGACAGCCCGAAAACGGTGTGTGACAGTTTTCTTAAACTTGCGCAACTTGGCACAGGATCGATCTCGCTTTATGCTCTTAAGCCGCCGCTGCATTATATTAAAAAATATTATCGAGGACGGCAGGACCTCTATGATGAGGCCCTATCGGAAAAATTAAGGGACTTTGAACGCCTGGTCGCGCCGATCACAGAAGAATTTGATTATGTTTTTACGCCCCTAAAGGAAATTAGGGCGAACTTTGACGCATGGATGTTCACCCTGCGAAAGAATTATCATACCGGGCGCATCTATAAATATGTGACCGCGGAATTCCCGATCGATTGCCTGGGCCTTGGAACAGGCGCGGTCTCGACGATCACGGATCACGCTTTTTACAAGAACCAGAGCTTTACGCCGTCCGCGCAGGGCGGGACCTTTGAGCAAAACGGCAGATACCGAGGCTGTTTGAAATATGGGCCTAAAGAGCAAAGAGTGTTGTTCATTCTGGGGGAGATCGCCACATGGAACCGTATTTCGAAAACCCAATACCGGGGGATGTTCGGATCAGATATTACGGCTGACTTTACGGTTGAACTCGAGCGGCTTTCAGCATTGGGCGTTGTGAGCCTGACTGACGCGTTCGTTATTTTTGAGAGGAAGAAGCCGGAGGAGAGGTTCTTTTACGCGCTGTTTTTTTTGGACCATAAGATGATCTTTGATGCAATGGAAAAACTAAAAACAAAAGTCTGATTTCATAAGCGGACGTTCAAGATGCCAGTCGCAAAATCCAAAAATAATTCTGCGGGCGCGGTCCGAAAAAAGGACGCCCCCTATGTCATTTCAGCAGCCTATCATTGTAATAACGCGTGCCTGTTCTGTTATAACAAGGGCGGGCAGAATATCCGTCCTCAATTGAGCTTTGATGAGATGCTCCGGCAGATCGAACAAGCCGCCGGGGCAGGGTATAAAAAGGTCGCTTTTTTCGGGGGGGAATGCACGGTCGAGCCGTATTTTTTTGATCTGCTCAAGGTCGCCAAAAAATTCGGTTTAAAGGCCCGGCTGGAAACCAACGGCCAGATGTTCGCAGAGACGGACTTTTTGAGGCGATTGAAAGAATTCGACCTGGATTCATGCCAGTTTTCTTTTCATACTTATGAGGAATCGGTGCATGATGAGTTGACGCGCAATCCGGGCGGATTCCGCAAGACCGTCAAGGGCATCCTGAATTTTAAAAAAGCCTTTCCCCATGTCAGGCTGGACAGTTACACCGTGATCACCCGCCGGAACGTGCGTCAATTGTATAAGACGGCCTGTTATCTTCACAAATTCTTTGGCGTGCAGGAGGCGTTCTTTTCGTTTTTGATCTCTCCGGCGGAGAGGGAAAATTTTAAGCGCCTCGCCGTTTCGTTCAATGACGCCCGTCCCTGTTTGCAAAGGGCGCTGGACTATCTTTCTGGCCATAACCTTCCGTTCCGGATCGATAAATGCCCGAAATGCGTATTTCCCCAGTATCACGAGCTTCATCATTATGAAAAAGGGGTCTTTGATCCGGATGATTACTGCAAGCATGCGGTCTGTGAAAGCTGTCCGCTTTCTGCGGATTGCCCGGGATTCAGTAAACAATACGTGGCTGTTTTCGGATTTGATGGCCTGCGGCTGGGAGGATTTCAGCAGGATGAGCTGAAATATTTTTTTGCCGGGCTGAATATGGGAGCGTTAAAGAGCGTGAAACGATCGCTGACCTTTGATGAGTTCAACAATCCAGTGCTGAACTTTGAGAGGGAAGAGGGGGGCTGGGAGCAGATCTGCAAAGATGTCAATATCCCATTGTGCGCGATTAAAAGCACAGGAAAGCTGATCGACATCTGGAATGATTTTCAATTTACGCCGGAGTTTGTTGAAAAAGCGCTTCGTCAAAACAGAACAGTGTCCTGTGAAGATTTATCCAGGGCTGTGTGTCAGCAGTTGAGGAAAGATTTTAAGGCGAAGGTCAGTGAGGAAAATGTCCTTTTGACCGCCGGTTCCCGTCCGGCGTTGTATGCCGCGTTCCTTGCGCACATAAGGCCGGGCGACCTGGCCGTTCTTAAAGAGGGCATGTGGGACGGCTATCGCTATGGTCTTGATCAGACCGGGGGCCGGGTCGTTGAGGTTTCTTCTTACGATGAACTGGAGAATGTCGGTTCGGATGAGCTGCGGCTGGTGATCGTCAACAACCCTCAGCTGCCTTCCGTGCGCCAGCGGTTGTCTGAAAAGGAAATCAGGAAGCTCATCTCTTTTTGCAATCAGCGGGGAACGTTTTTGCTCGTCGATGAGATCGGTAACCGCCTTTCTCCTGACCCGTTTTCGGTCCTTTCGCATTGTGATATGTCTAAAGACCGCGTGATCGTGACCCAGTCATTTTCTAAAAATTATTTTATTCCTCAATATAAGGCCGGTTATGCGGTGGCGCATCCTGAGATCATTTCAAAGATCAAACGGATCATTGATTTCAGCGGATATCCGATCGCGCCCCGGTCCGTTCAGGCAGCGCATGCGGTTCTCTGTTCACCTCAGCAGTGGCAGAAAGAAAAGGCCGCCATGATCTATAAAAAAGGGACGTGGTAAAGAGGGCTTTTATGTCTTTAAGGCAGGATCTTGTAGAATGTGTAACGGGCCTTGCCTTGATCGTATGAACGGTATTCTTCCATCCTGTAACTGCTTTTCATGATCCCGCACAATTCCCCTTCAGCGGCCGACATTTGGCAGATCAGATCATCGAAAAAGAGAACGCAGTCCGTTGAACGCAAGATGTTTCCTCGCTCCGCATGGTTTTCCAGGAAAAAGCTGAGATCGACCACGTTGAGTTCAGTGGTGGACCGCAGGATCGTTGGGTGGTTGGCAATGATCAGGCAGCCGGAAGGGATGTCTTTTTCCGCCAGCTCCGGGACGCGGGTCTCCAGCCGGTGTCCGTCACCGCCGAACATCTTTGACACCGGGTCAACGTAAGGGAGGCAGGAGCTTATTAAAAGGCCCACGATGAGAATGCGCATGGCCGTTTGCGCGGAAGGCCGTTTGATTTTTTGCGTAAAAAAGACCAAGCCCTCAGAGAGCGCCGATGCGGCAAAAATGCCCAGGACAGGGTAAAAACTGAGAACGATCCGCCCCTTTCCCAGCAGGGCGTCTTCGCCGCCCAGGGTCTTTATCCAAGAGGAGAAATAGGCGGCCCACCAAAAGACGAGCCACAGGCACAGGAATGAAAATATTTTTCGGTCCTTGATGAGGAGCAGGATAGCCCCGATAAGCGAAAGAAAAGAGAAAAGAAGCGGCTGCATGGATCCGTTAAAAATGGAGATGCCGTAATGCCGTGTGTTGTAAAACAAATTTTGGAGGCTCCAGTTGGCTCCGCGGATGCCGGTATATTCTGCGACCTCGCTGAAGTTCAGGGAGGAATAATAATGAAGGACTTGCGCGAGATTGGGCAGGCTTAAGGCAATAAACAGCAGCCAGGCGAAGACGTATGATACAGGAGGCGTTACGTTGTTTTTTTCTCCCAGGATCCAGTTTCCCGCCGGGAACAAAAGAAAAAGGATATAATTTTCCGGCCTGAATTGTGCCGCAAGGCATATCGCAGACAGGGAGAGCCAAAAAAAGGCGCGGGTCTTTTTTTGAAAATAAAGAGAACATGCCGTTACGGCCAGGCAGACCATGAAGAGTGAAACGACATTGGTTTCGGCTGTGGCCGACCAGCGGATATGGATCGGCTGAAGGCCTATCAGCAGAGCGGCAAAGATGGCTGTTGTTTTTTTATTCGTGATGGCAAAGGTCAGAAAAAACACTGCAGCGGCTGAAAGAGCCCCGATAACGATCATCCCGTAAAGCGCGACCCAGTTGTTGGTTCCGAACACGAAAAAAAATGAGCTTAAGAGAAAAGGCCAGCCGATCGATTTGGGATAATCCCCCGAGTGGCCTGTTTGCAGGATGTGTTTGGCTGCCTCCATATACCATGGTTCATCCAAATACATCACATGCTGGATCGGCGGGACCAAAAGGCGCAAGGCGAGAGAAAAGAGAACAATGACGGCAAGCCATCCATAAGCAGCGCCGCCGGCCTTTGACGCGAACTCCGAGAGATTTTTACGGTTCTGAGCGAGCAGAAATAAAAAGATGATCCATGAGAACAGGGCGCATGCCGGGATGGCGGCGGAAAGAGTTTCGGCTATGGAGCGTAAGAACATTGTCATTTGAAGATCCTTCGTCCTATTATTTTAACGGAAGTAGATCCCTAATGAATCGCCTTCCCAGGTCAGGTAAGAAACGGCTCCGCCGCATTGCTTTAAATATTGCTTAGAGCTGTCCCACCACGTCAAAAGATGCTCGTCTTTAAAATTAAAGACTGGAAGTTCAGGGGCTGGCAGCGCCGTTTCCAAACGGGCCCAGATCTTGGTTGAAGAGACCGAGGCCTCCGGTGTGATGCGGTGCAGATATCCGATGTGGCGCAAAGGCATTTGTTTGACCCAGAGTAAAAATGGGGTGAGGAACGCAGATCCGTCCCTTGAGCATTGATGGATGATCTCGTCATAGAACGCATCATGAAACGGGGCGGATGAATACGGGTAGATCTTTAAAGAACAATTGCCGCTCGGTCCGAAGTCTATTCCGATGGCGTCCAGCGTTATTCCTGAAATAAGCGTCTTTAACGCGGCCCGATTGATCCGCAGATCTTCAGCGATCGAAAGGAGAGAGTCGTCCGCTTTATGACAGGTGTTGATCAGGCTGATGTATGTTTTTAGCAAAAGGCGGCCGTCCTTATTAAGAGTGAAGCCAAACTGCATCGGCCAGTTGGTTTTTGAAATGGATTTGAAGGCTCCTTCAAGGATATGGACCTGTTGTTGCGTTAATGTTGGTTCCTGCTTTGAAAGAATATGCAGGGCGCGGTAGATCTCAAAAAAACGCTCTTTGCAGAGGGCCTGTTGGAATTCAAAAGGTCGGTCCGCGTCAAAGAAGCGCAAGTGGAGGAGCCGAAGGTCATCCGTTTTTGAGCTCAGCGAGAATTCAAAGATGCCCGATTGGGAAGAAAGCGCAGTGCCGGGTTTTTCCAGCAGCTTAAACAGGGAGCTGAAATCCAGCGGCGGGATGTTCCAGTGTTTTGTCAGGTCTGTGATGAAACGTTTTGCTTGGGAGCTGTCCATGGCTGATAAGGTCAATATTGATAAAGTTGGATGAACCGCGGATCATATTTTAACGCGGACTTGATCTTTAAGAAAGTTCGGACATAGATTTTGGAGATACAGCAGAAAGCCGTGTAAAGACGCCGGCTTTGGACGGCGCGTTCGGTCTCGAATGTCTTTGTGTAGAGGAGATGTCCGATCGGGCAGAAACAATATTTATAGATGGAGCACTCTGAGCACTCGAGCCCGGATTCGGCGGTGAATTCATCGCGCAATTTTTTCAGTAAACGCAGGCGTTTATCGTCATCGATCCCTTCGCAGGCGTTTCCGATGGCGTAGTCTTTTCGCATGGCGGGGTCAAGAGAGAAGACTTTGTCGCAGACATAGAATTGCTGATCGTTCCCGAAAGAGAGCTTTCCGCAGCGTTCCATTTTATCGACCTCGATCCCGTTGACGAGCGTGTCAAGAAATGCGTTCTTAAAGACCGGGGCGTTACGTTGAAACAGCTCGATATAATAGCGTTCAAAATCTTCAAAGGATCTTTCCATGGACCGCAGGTCGTTCGTGTTCCAGTGGGCGTATTGGTCAGGATAGAATTCGATCGAATAAAAATCCTTGGCGCTTAAAAAGCGGATATTGTCCAGAAGACGGCTCACGTTTTGTGGGGTGAACACCATCGCGGCGGAAAGTCTGAAGGTGGTGCCGAGGCGCTCCATGTTCCGCATGATCGCATCAAAGCTGGACCGGTCAGGGTTGTTGCGGAATGGGCGGTTCTCATCATGGGTCAGTTTGTCGCCATCGATGCTGATCTTGATGATGGTGTCTTCTTTGGCGATCGAGCGGAGGATGTCCTTATCCAGGAGGGTGCCGTTGCTGATGATCGCCACATCTAAGCGGGTCTTGTTTTCCTGGGCTTTTTTTCGGGCGTAGTCGCAGAGCGCTCTTAAAAGTCCGATCTCAAGGGTCGGCTCGCTGCCGTTAAAACTTAAGGTCTTGTGTTTTCCGGGATAGCTGAAGAGCAGGTCGATCGATCGTTTCAAGGATTCTTCATCATCCGGAGAATGCTTGAAATCCGTCTTTTTTAGGAAGCAGTATTTACAGTCGAGGTTGCATTGGCCGGTGAAAAAGAAATTCAGCGTGGACGGCGAGTCGTGGGGGATTATGGGGTTATTCGGATCTCTCATAGAGATGAGCGGCCATCCGCCGGAACCAGTCGTCGAAGACGGCCCGTATTTTTTTGTTCTTGAGCTTTTTGAACAGATGATCAAAGATCGCCATTTTGATCTTGCAGCTGTCTGTCGCCGGGATCTGGGGGAAGAGATTGCCGTATTCCACGAAATTGACCAGCGGGCAGACGCCGCAGTATGGTTTGTAAGCACAGTCTGAGCAGCTGGCCTGGTTATCAAGGCAAGATGAGATGCATAGCGTCTTCGTGACTTCGTTGTCGATCAGGTCGCTAAACCGGCTGGTATTGACATGTCCGATCTGAAAATTCCCGTAACCCATACGGCTGGACATCCGCCCTTCATCGCAGGAATAGATCGCGCCGTCGTAGTTGAAGGCCATTTGGCCGATGCTGGCGCCGCAAGGATTGCGCATATCATAAAAACAGGGGTCATCGTTCTTGAGGATCTTGGACAAAGCAAAAAAAGCGTTACGTTCCAGTATGAACGTGCCCTTCGAATTCAACTCCAGGATATAATCCAGCGCGCGCTTGTAAAAGGTGATGAACTTTTCGGATTTATAGCTGATGAGTTTGTGTGTTTTGCGCTCCAGGCCGAACGGATTGAGCGGGCGCAGGAAAATGTTATTGAATCCCAGGGAAATATATTCATCAATGATCTCTTTGGCGTAGGGAAGCGAGAATTTTGTGATGGTCGTGATGGCGTTGAGCTGGTCAATGAATTGAGAAGGGGAACCTTTACGCTTTTGCCGGATGGCCGCATTGATCTTTTTGATCTGCTTGACAACGATGGCATGGCTTTTACCGGAACCGAGAAATGGCCGGTTTTTGTCGTGCACTTCAGCTGGTCCATCCAGCGAGGTGACGATGCTCACGTTATGATCGAGCAGGAACTTGAGCTTTTCATCATCCATCAGGATGAGGTTGGAGATCACCGTGAGCTTAAGCCGTTTTTTATGGATCTCGGCCATGTTTTGAGAATATCCGACCATATATTGCAGGACCGGCCAATTCAATAACGGCTCTCCTCCCTGGAATTCGATATGGACATTTTGTGAAGGCCCTTGAAAAATAAGGTCCAGCGCCTTTTTGGCGGTCGCCTCATCCATGTCATAACCATGCGTGTCGCAGGTTTCCGGAGTGGATTGGCAGTAAAGGCAGCGTTGGTTGCAACGCAAGGTCAGGATGATCAGGAAAAGCGAGGGGCCCCGGTAAGCGGAGTTGTGAAGGCGGAGGTACTTTGAGGCCTGCTCAGCCAGTTTGTTTCGGTCGGTCCGGTCGATGTCAATGAACTGTTTGTCCCGTAGCTCTTGATAGAGCGGTTCATCTTTTGTAATGGAATTTTCAAGCAAACGCTTGAAATCCACCTGGTCCAGGCAGGCCCAATCGCCGCAGTCATTGGTAACGATGTAATCGTTGTTGACCCTGCGGAAACGGATATTGCCCAGGTGAGAACAGGTGGCTGCTTTTTTAGGGTTGCGCATGGGCGATCTCGAGATAGAGGACATAGTTTTTGAACTCACTGATAAAGATTTCTGCGTCGTCCAATTGTCCGTCGTCATCAACGGAGACATGGAAATACTGCCCCTTTGAGCGGATCTCAAACTTGCCGAAATCCTTGAATTGTTCAAAGGCGGCTTCAATGTGCGCTTGTGAGTATAAATTTTTATGAAAAGGGATTGTCAGCATTTTACTGCAAAGGTCTTTTTATGTTCAACGGATCTTCTTCGTAGGTTCCCGCAGAAAAATCTTCCTGCTCCAGTTCTTTCTTGAGAGCTTCGATCTCCTGTTCGATCTTTTTGATGTCATCCTCATCACTGTTGGCGCGTGAAGGTTCTTGCGGCCCTTTGGATGAGGAGGGAAGGGCGGCGTTAATGGCCCCTCCAACGATATATTCAATGATCGTTTTATTTTTTTGGGCGATCTCTTTGCGGACGGATGCATTGAGAAGTTCATTCAAGAATTCATTGCGGAGCGCTTCGAGCTGCTTTTTGGTTGATCGTGTCTTTGTTTTCAACAAGACGGTGAACTCATCTTTTTTCGGGGCGTCGATATAAACATAGACTTTGTCTACGATGATGTAGCAAGCCTTTAAAAGGACCTCTTTGGGATAGATTTTAGGATGAACGGAGAAGACAATCTCTGAATCCTTCGTGTTAATCCGTGTTTTGCTGGATTTTTCGAAATTATTCATTTTTCGCTCGTATATTGTGGGATTGATAGAGAACTAAAAGAATCTAGGTAAAGTATAACAGGAATGACTGTTTTCGCAAATATTTTATTCCGTTTCTTGCGCCGGGCAGCGTCTAGCCCCGGCCTCGTTGCTGCCTTTTAAGGACCGGCATGGATGTTGGGAAGGATGCGCAGGAGTTCTTCTTTGGGCATGTCATATTTCAAGAGGGCGTCACTTCGTAATCCGGCCAGAGCAGTGTAGTAGGCGTCATAACCGAGACTGAACGCGGTGTAGGCCAAGAGGCTGGAATAGTCATAATATGTGAAATAGATCAGGATCTTTTTGTTCTTATCGAATTTCCGCAAGGCTTTTTCCATTTCCTGGGGGTTCATATAAAATTTTTTTGCTGAAGGGGAATCGTCATTCAAAAGGCGGATAGGATAAAAATCGTCGATCCCCAGGACCTGGAACGATCCGTAGGTTTGCGGGTCGATCGTGTTCAGGTCAACGTAACGCTGCGCCTTGAATTCCTGATAGGGTAGGGAAACGCCCGGGGAGGCGATCAGCTCGCCGCAGTAATCGACATCGCAGGATGCTTCATGGCAGCATTTGTAGGATAGATACGTTTTGAAACGGATATCATAATATTTCAAACTGATGAAAGCTGCCAGGAAGAGCGTGAAGATCGCAGCCCAGAAACGGAGGCGCTGCTGGGAGGCTTTGTTTTTTATGAGCTTCAGGAAGGAGATGGTCCCGGCGCAGAAGACGACCAGGATATAGATCAGTCCCATGCCCATGGCTGACGCGATCACCTGGATGGTATGAGGGGAAATAAAGGCAAAAGCGTCCGTTGAAAGACAGAGAATGATACAGAAGGACAAAAGGGTTTTAAAGGATCTTGATCTCGACATGTTTGGCGTCACCTGTTATGGCCAGTTTTCCACGCGGGGGGACCGGCCCCAGCGTTTGGTTCAAACGTATGATCGTTTTGCCGTATTCCAGCGCGATCAACGCCAGATGCGCCAGGGGAGAGCCCTGTTCGGTAATGATCAGTTTGACCTTGTGCAAGATGATCGAAAAATCCGGGTCCAATGAGCGGACGATCACGCAGGGGCTGCCGGCGAATTCTGAAATATTTCCCATTGTCTGATAGTCGATCATGTCCTCAGCGGTGAAATGACCGGTGATCGTTATTCCTTTTAATGTCATCATAGCTCATCTCAAATATATTTTGAATGTTTTTTTCTGCGGCTAGCTCAAGAAAAGAAAAACGCAGGTCGCGGATGACCAGGAGCGAAAGATATTTCAGCTCTTCCCGCAATGACGAATAGGCCGCGAACAGGTTCTTGCTTTTAGAGTCGATAAAATCATAAAGAGAGGTCGCTTTCTGCGTTTTGAAGTCACTGAGGAACCTGGCGATCTCAAGGAGCTCCTGCTCCGGGTATTCGCTGAAACGTCTGGCGGAAAGTTCATAGGCGTTGAAGGCGTAATGGCCGAAGCTTTCATTGAATGATTGACGGGTGATCTCCCCGTGGAACAGGCGCTTGAACGCAAGAAGTCTCTCATCCTCTTTCGTGATGATGGGGTTGGTTTTATGTTTTTCGGCAAAGAAGGCGTATATCAAGAACGTGTTGTTGAGCGCGATAAAATCGAACAGGACGGTCAGCCGCTCCCAGGCGCGGTCGATCCTTTGGATGGTGTCCCTTTCAGCGGGGAGAGCGCGGTCATATCCGCGGGTGAAGGCGTGGATCCTCAGATACTCCTCCTGATACCGGAGCCGCAGCTTGACCTGGTTAAAGAAACCCCGGGGCGGGAAGAGGGAATCGTATTTCTGCTTTTGGGATATGGCCAGCTCCACAACGCTCCGGGAAAGAGGGCTGGGATCTTTAATAAAATCTTCGAAGATGTTGTTTTGCTCGTATTGTCCCATGCGTATTAGAAGAAGGCTTTTTATCCCGTATTTTATGCCGGCCGTGGAGGGCTTGATCTTTTTTTTGGTCTTTAAGGAGAAGGGGTGATATTGGTTCTCGGTGGAGCGTTGCCCTTCTGCTGTTTGACGAACTCCCTTGCCTGATAGACCAGTTCCCGGCATTTGTTGAAGTCGACCTCATGAAAATCCCTGATCTTGTAACAGTAGGACACGGGGTCATCCGGGCCATTGGGGTCAAGGGTCCCAACGACAGCCAAGGGGATCGCGTATGCCTTATAGCACTGATTTTCAGTGTAATGGCGGATGATCTTTTTTTCAACACTGCTTGGATCGACCAAAGTTTCGCACTGGAGGCGCAGCATGTCATCCCGGATGCTGATCTTGCTGCACTCATTGATATCTTTTGTTTTGAACGCCCGGTAAAGCGTGAAGCCTTCCACGCAGTATTTTCGCCCGTCAGACCCTTCTTCAAAATTGTCCAGGCAGGCATTGATCCCGGCCGGTGTCGTGACGGCCAGGCAGATCGAATAGGAAACCCGTTTATCTTCCTCGGTGCTGTCATCGAAGATTTGGTTTTTCAGGAACGAATCGCAGAGAGAAGGGTCCTTGTAAAAGATCACGTGGGCCATGCGGACGCTTTTTGACCTTAAGTTCAGTTTTTGGGCGTCCTCAAGGAATTTTTGGAGGTCTTTTTCCGTCTTAAGGTGGAACATGATCGATTGCAGACAAAGACGCTTAATATCATCACTCCATGTTTTGTTGTCACAGGTGCCGGTCTTGGCTTGATGGAGGATCACTTGATATTCCTGGTCCTGGTAGGAGTTGCCGAATTTGGGCAGTTGGCCGCGCGTGGCCAAAGATGTGCACTCATCAATATAGCTTTGGGATTTTTTCTGAACGTCAGAGAACTTCTGCCCTTTGAAATTATCCAGGGTCATGTCCAGGACGGTCTGAGCATGGATCGTTTGGGAAACAAGGGTAAGAAGCGCGCTGATCAAAAAGATTCGGAGGGTCTTCATTCTTTTTCCGATCGGTTAAGTGGTAGTAGACATGACAGTATCACATCCAATGCATAGGTATTATATGTGTGTCAAAATTTGAGGTCAAGACTTAAAGTGACAGATCCTGATCCAAAGTATCTGGGGCATGCTTTAGATCAAGAAAAACCATTGCAAGTCCATTCTAAAGGCATTATATTTACTATAAGTCTGAATAATGAAAAAGGCCCTCTTTAAGTCGAGAAAAGAGTTTTTTCCCTAAAAGCCGATGAAAAAAGCGGATATCAAAACCGGGTTTTTATGCAATTCCAACTGCCGTTTCTGCGTTCAGGGTGACCTCAAAAAGGCCCTTGGCAATAAATCGGCTGCTGAGCTTAAAGAGATCATCAAGGAGGCCAGCCGCGACTGCGGGATCCTGGTCTTTACCGGAGGGGAAGTGTGCGTGCGGGAGGATATTCTTGAGCTTGTCGCGTATGCCCGGCAATTCCCTTTTCACACAATACAGATCCAATCCAACGGCCGTGTGTTTATGGACGAGCGTTTTTGCGCGGACGTGATCTCCGCCGGGGCCAATGAGTTCGCCCTGGCGCTTCACGGCCATACGCCGGAACTTCATGATTATCTGACCCAAAGCGCCGGCTTTAAACAGACGATCCGCGGCATTCGGAATTTAAAAAAACTCGGCCAGCGTGTTCTTGTGAACACGGTGGTGACCAAACCAAATTACCGCCACCTGCCGGATATTACAAAATTGCTGATCAGCCTGGATGTTGACCAGATGCAGCTGGCCTTTGTGCACGCGCTGGGTTCGGCCGCATTGAATTTTGAAAGCATGGTCCCGCGACTGACGCTGGTGATGCCCTATGTCATCCGAAGTATCGTGATCGCCCGTCATTTTGACAGGCAGATCGTCACGGAGGCTATTCCGTATTGTTTTCTTAAAGGTTATGAAGGGCATGTTTCCGAGCAGGTCATGCCTATCATGAAGATCTTTGAACATGATCATGTTGTGGCCAACTTCACGGAATCCAGGTTGACCGAGGGCAAGCTGAAAGGCCCGGATTGTCCGCAATGCGCTTATTACGAGGCATGTGAAGGATCGTGGAAAGAATATCCCCAAGCCTTCGGATGGGATGAATTCGTGCCGGTGAGCAGGGAACGATGAGCGCAAATAAGGTCCAAATTAAAAATAAGGCGGCTGAGGAGAAACGTCATTGGGTGCGTTTGACGAATACCTGCAACCAGCGGTGCGTGTTCTGCCACGATCGTCGGAATCAGCAGGGAGGGGTCGTGCCGTTTGAGGAGATTGTCCGCGATCTTCAAAAAGGGCGCAGGCGGGGTTGCCGGCGGGTGGTGCTGTCAGGAGGTGAACCGACGCTGCATCCTGAATTGGCCAGGGTCATTTCCGAGGCCAGGCGCCTGGGGTATTCACATGTGCAGATGGTGAGCAATGGGCGGATGCTCTTTTATAAGGATTTTGTAAAGGCCTTGAAGACGGCTGGTTTGGATGAAGTGACCCTTTCATTGCATAGTCATTTGGAGGGGCCGTTCGAGCAGATCACGCGAGCAAAGGGCAGTTTCCGTCAGGCGATGAAGGGGCTGCTTGCCGTTCTTGAGAACGATTTTATTGTGAGCGTGGATATTGTCATTAATAAGCTGAATTACAAGAGCCTCGCACGGACCATGAAATTCTTTATCGGGTTAGGGGTCTATGAGTTCGATCTTTTGCATTTGATCCCGTTCGGGGATGCCTGGCAGAACAGGAGGGACGTTTATTACCCTATCCAAAAAGCGAAAAAATATCTGGATGAGGCTTTCGAACTTTCCAGGAAAGAACAGGTCTATCTTTGGACCAACCGTCTGCCGGCGATGTACCTCGAGGGTTATGAAGACTTGATCCAGAGTCCGCGTAAACTTTTTGATGAAGTGGCGGGGATGGAGCAGGAACTTAAGAACGTTTTGGAGACGGGGCGCCCGATGATCTGTTCGGGAGAACGATGCGGATATTGTTTTATGGAGGCCTTTTGTCAGGATCTGATGCGATTACGAAAGGATAAGTTTCTTTCTGCCAGACAGCCGCCGCCATGTTTAAAAAAGAAACAGCAGTTGAAGCCGGCCGTTTACCGCTTTCGAAAGGGCATGAGCCTTTACCGGTTCCTGGATTTTTTTATTGAACATCGGTATTATGTGAAAAGCCTGCGGTGCGGGCAGTGTCGCTTCAACCGTCAGTGCGACGGAGCGCACATCGAGGAAATACGGACAAAGGGTTTTAAGGCCCTGGTCCCGTTTAAAAAATAAGAGCAATGGCGAGCCTAGGCTATATACAAGTCACCCGCGAGTGCAATCAGAATTGTATGATCTGTTCTAATCCTCCGACGGGTTATTATTTGCCGCTTGACCAGGCCAAGAAGGAAGCGGACTGGCTGGTC
This sequence comes from Candidatus Omnitrophota bacterium, assembly GCA_022711395.1. Lineage (GTDB taxonomy): Bacteria > Omnitrophota > Gorgyraeia > Zapsychrales > JANLHA01 > JAKLFA01. The sequence continues at coordinate 420,014 of JAKLFA010000001.1, forward strand.
GAAAAGCGGTGCGCAGGTGTTATTTTAAGCGGCGGGGAGCCTACGTTGTATCCGCAACTTCCGGAATTGATCCGATATTGCAAAGCCCGGGGGCTGTTTCCACGGATCATCACCAACGGGCAGAAGACCTGTGATGAACAGTATCTTCGCCTTTTAAAAGAATCCGGTCTGCAGCATTTGCATCTGTCGATCTATTCTTGCCGGCCCGCGGTTCAGGCGAAGCTCACCGGCAACGCGCAGGCCTTTGCCAACATTGAAAAAAGCCTTATGAATATCGTGCGGCTTGGCGGAATGACCGTGGATGTCAATATCGTGATCAATAAATATAATGCCGGTCATTTGTTGGAGACGGTTTCGTGGATGATTGAACATTATGGTTTTGTTCAACATTGTGTTTTCAACAATCTGGATCCGTGCATGAACCGCGTGGCGGAGCATCCGGATGTGGTCCCGCGGCTCAATGATTTTGAGCTGGAGCTTCACCGGGCGTTGCAGTTCTTGGCTGCTCATGGAAAAACATTCCGTGTTGAGCGTGTCCCGCTGTGCTATTTGACGGATTTCGAGCACATTTCCACGGAAACGCGCAAGATCGTCCTGAATGAACAGAGAGCGATCTATTTTTTGGATGACCGGGGAGAGGTGGAGCAGGAAGATTGGTATTATAAAAAAGGGGCTGCTTGTAGGCCCTGCAGGCTGAATAAGATCTGCGCCGGGCTGTATGCCCTGGGAAAAGGATATGATGAAGGGGAGTTGTATCCGGTTTTTATTGATCCTGCCGGGATCATTGAGAAGATCAAAGGAATTCCATGATATTCAATAACCTTTTGCTTGCTATGCTTTTTGGGTTCAGTTTGTATATTGCAGATCAGGATATGCGGACAAAACGCATCTCGAACCGGGTGATCGCAAGGGCGCTTTTGGCGGGGGTGTTGGTGTATGGAGCGGGCCTTATAGCTGGCGCGATGAGCGTGACGTATGTTCTTCAAGCAGGGCTGAACACGCTTACGGCTTTTGCCGCTGGATTCCTGATCTGGAAACTGAACTTATGGCCTGCCGGGGACGCGAAATTTTTCATGGCCTGTTCCTTTTTGATCCCTTTACAGTATTATTCAAAGCAGTTTTTCTATTTTCCGGCGTTTAGTTTTTTGATGAACATGTTCTTGATCTATTTGGTTTTTATGGGGTATAAATTTGCGATCTGGGCAGGTCAAAACATCGTTGCATTTTTCAAAAGCCGGGTGTTTTTAAGAAAGGGTTTTTTGCGATTTCTGAAGATGAGATGCAAACGATCCCTGGCCGTTCTCGGAACTGCGGGATTTTGGAAGAAACTGGCTTACCGGGTCATGTTCAAGGCTGTTTTTCAGGTGTCGCTGATCGCCGTGGCGTTCGTGTTTTTTACAAAGCGGAGTTTTCAGTTCCAGGCGTTCTCAGTGTTTTTTTTGTTCTTTCTGGGAGTGCGGATGGTATTCAGTGCTTTTGTTAAGACCTCAGGACGCCGGATGATCAAGGCGGAAACCCTTCAACCCGGCATGAATCTCTCGATAGATACGATCAAGCGGGTGAAATGCGATCGTGAATTCTTCAAGGGGATCGGGGCCTTGAGGGCTGATGGGCTTACTGTTCAGCAGGCAGAGGCCCTTAAAGAATATTTGTTGCGGAAAAATTTTCTTGATATCTATATTTATGACACGATCGCGTTCTCACCATTCATCGCCTTGGGGGCTGCGGCAACGGTCCTGGCGAACGGCTCTGTGCTGGATTTGGGCCCGCAGATCATGATGTAAGGTTCTTATTCCGAATCAATGAAAAGGTTTTTGGGGGTCAATGCTTGCGGCTGAACATGTCTTGTTTTTGCCGGAGGATTTAGCCTGATACATGGCTTGGTCAGCCAGGCGGATCAGGGCGTCCTTGGAAGAGACATCCGTTGGGTAGGATGCCAGTCCGATACAGACCGTGAATCGCATGTATCCGACCCCGGAGGGGGAGGGGAAGTTATGTTCAGCGATTTTTGTGCGCAGGTGTTCAGCAATCTCAAAGGAATTCTGTCCATTGCTGTTTTTCAGGATCATGGCGAATTCTTCACCGCCGTAACGGCAAACATAGTCTCCGGGTCGCAGGGACTCGGTCAGGAGACGTGAAATATCTTTGAGGATCTGGTCCCCGTGCTGATGGCCGCACGTGTCATTGAGCTTTTTGAAATCATCGATATCGATCATCGCCAACGTAAAAGGTTCGCCGCTTCTTTTGCTCGCTTCGATCTCATTGACCAGGTTCTTTTGAAAATAACCGTGGTTCCAGAGGCCAGTCAAAGAGTCGGTCTGGCTTTGGGCGACGACCATCTCATAAAGGCGTGAGTTCTCGATCGCGAGCCCTGCCTGATTGGCCAGCATGCGGAAAAAACGGATATCGGCATCCGAGATGGGTTTCTTTGTGAAAATGTTATCAGCGACGATGAGCCCGTTGATCTGGTCCTGCGCTTTGAGCGGCATGATCAGGAGCTCATGGCTTTGGAACTTTTTTAAAAACGGGTCATCTTTGAATTTTTCCACCTCTTCCGGAGGTAAATGCCAGGCGTGCCCTCTGTGATAAGCCTGGCACAACAGGCAGTCGGGCATATCCTTAACGGAGAACGTCATGTCTTTTAAGGAAAGGTAAAGATTGGATTCATGATAGGTCTGCTCGAGGCGTTCTTCATGGATCAGGTCTTCCATTCGCTGCTCGGATTGGTCAATGTATTTCCAGATCTTGTTGGCCTCTTCTCCGGATTCCGGGCCGATGGCCATTTCGCATTTGAGGGTTTGGTTCTTTGGGTTGAAGAGGAAAAGGATAGCGCGGTTATACTCAAGCCCAAAATGCGAAGTGACGCCTGTCAGAATAATATAGAGAACATGCTTCAGTTCGAGCGTTGTGCGCATCGCGCAGCTGATCTCATAAAGGATCCGTAAATTGCGTTCTGTTGGGTCTGTTTGTGAAGGCACCATAAGTCCACATCCGTGTTGCGTTCAACTGATTTTGTGAAAGATAACACTTTCTACAATCTTTGTCAAGAAGCATATTTTTGGGCCTCATGAGCGCCCTAATTTGTAACTATTTTATTTACAAATATTTGTGTTAATTTAGAAATGGCTTGGTTGAAACCGCTTTCTTGACACTCTCGGGGGGCTGTGTTATACTTGCACAAGCTTAAGTACTGGTTTTTCAATATGTTCGGCGATTTTGGGGGAAAAGATTGAGCTGGATGGACTTAGTGATATTCTGTGTGTTTGCCTGGTGTATCGCAGCTGGCGTAAAGCAGGGACTTTTCTCAGAAATATTTCGACTCCTCGGATGTTTTTTTACAACGGTCTTTGCGCTGCACTTCTTCCCGATGTGCGCGCAATTTTTTCGAAAGTTCATTCCGATCGCACCGCGTTATCTAGAGTTTTTTTCATATGCCTTTTTAGGGATATTTATTATCATGAGCTTTAAAGTCATGCGTGATGCGATGGACCTTTTTCGAAAGGTGCCGGAAGAGGGGGCGGAGATCTCTTCACGAAGCCGCATGTGGGGCGCGATGCTAGGCAGTGTGCGGGCGGTTCTGGTGTCAGGATTGATCTTTACGGCGGTTGTGATCTTGGATCATACTCCGACGCTGCGGGCCAGTCAGGCGTCTTTTAGCGGAAAAATATTGTTCCATGTATCGCCAACTATTTATAAAGGGATTCACAATAACGTGATCGAGAAGCTGTTCCCGAACGAGCAGATCAATTCGAAATTATTCCGAAGGTTTGAGGACGTCAAATATCTTCATAAAAAAATGCCATAAGAAGGTCTTGGTGATGATGGCTGGATGGCAGTGGGGAACTTGGAATGGGATTCATTCCCGAAGAGGTTATACAGCAGGTTTTAGACCGATGCGATATTGTTGAAGTGGTTTCGTCCTATGTTCCATTAAAGAAGGCGGGGCGGAATTTTAAGGCGTTGTCTCCTTTTCGGCATGAAAAAACACCATCGTTCATTGTCAGTCCGGATAAACAGATATTCCATTGTTTCAGCAGCGGGATGGGTGGAAATGTCATTAGTTTCATTATGCATATGGAACGGTTGACTTTTCCGGAAGCTGTGAGGCTTTTGGCTGATCGCTGCGGGGTTGCGATCCCGCAAGCTGTTTCGGGGATTTCCAAAAAAGATGATCGTGACGATGTGTTACGTCAGATTAATGAATGGGCCGTTGAATTTTATCACCGTAATTTGTTGATGTCGCGAGAAAAGAACGCGGTTTTTGCCCGGGAATACTTGAAAAAACGTGGAATTAGCCTGGAAAACGCACGAAAATTTCAGTTAGGGCTGGCTTTAGAAGATTGGGATGCTCTGGCTCGATTTTTGCTGGAAAAAAAGGCAAAGGCCGAATTATTGGAAAAGGCCGGGTTGGTCATTGCACGCCAGGGAAAAGAAGGGCATTATGACCGTTTTCGGAACCGGATTATGTTTCCGATTTTTGATGTTCGAGGCAGATGTGTGGCGTTTGGCGGTCGGGCTTTAGACAGCGGTCAGGATGCGAAATATATTAATTCACCCGAAACTCCAGTTTACAGTAAAGGGGCCCATCTTTACGGGTTACAGTTGTCAAAACAGGCGATCGCTCAAAAGGATCAGGTGATCGTTGTTGAAGGGTATATGGATTTTGCGATACCGTTCTCGGCAGGAGTGGATAATATTGTCGCGTCGTTGGGAACGGCGCTAACACAGCAACAGATACGGTTGATCCGTCGTTATACACACAATATTGTTATGCTTTATGATGCGGATCCGGCAGGACAGGCTGCCATGATCCGCAGTCTTGATCTGCTCATTGAAGAAGGAATGCACGCGAGAGTCGCCGGCCTTGAACAAGGCGAGGATCCGGATTCGTTTGTGAGAAAATTCGGGGTGGAGGCGTTCCTAAAACGGGTGTCAGAGGCTAAAGAGGCCGATGATTTCAAGATGGATTTTTTGTTTGAAAAGATCGATCCGTCAACTTCTGAAGGACGTTCTAAGATCGCCTCTGAAATGCTTTTGACGATCAACCGGTTTCAGGATGAGAACCTGAAAGTGGAAGCGATCCGCAAATTGGCGGGCCGGTTGTCGGTTATTCAAAGCTCAATGATGACTCAGCAGGCTTTGATCACGGAGCTCTCAAGGATCGCTCGTCAGCCGGACAGGCAGGCAGGTCGTGTTAAGGCTGAAGAGCCGGCCGACGACCAATTTAAGGATGTCCCTGCAGCGGAACGGGACCTTTTACGGCTGATGCTTGTTGACGCTGATTTTATTGGACCGGTCCAATCAGAGGTGACCCTGGATGGTTTTCAGCATGGGGGCGTCAAGGAAGTGGCCCGGTGTATTTTTGAACTGTTCTCTCAGCATGGAAGTTTTGAACTGACGCTTTTGATCTCCCGGCTTGAGAGGCAGGAAATGATCAATTTTGTTTCCGGGCTGGTGTCGTCAGGCTCTTCGGTCGTTGGTAACAAGAAAAAGATGTACCGTGATTGTGTTGATAAGATGAAGAATGATAACATGCGTCTGGTTCGAAAAAGCCTTCTCGCCGCGATGGAAGATGCCAAGGCAAGAGGCGATGAGCAGCAGCTGGCCAAGTTGGCACAAGAATTTAACCGATTATTAAAGAGGTGAGATACATGGACACAAAGGATTTGCAGTCCGATTTGGAAAAACTCGTTTCAATGGGGAAGAAAAAAGGTTTTCTGACCTATGATGAAGTGAACGAGACTTTGTCCGAAAAGATCGAGTCATCAGAGGATATCGATCAGGTTTTCGATATTCTAGATGGAAAGAACATCAAGGTCATTGAGTCTGAGGACCTGGAAGCTGTTGAAGTGGATGAGGAGTTCTTGGAGGAGGAGTCCCGCGAACAGCAAGTCCGTCGTGTCCGGGCCGAGCAGACGAAGGATGACATCTATTCTGACAAATTTATTCCATTGGATGATCCGGTCAAGATGTATTTGAAACAAATGGGGTCGATCCCATTGTTGACCAGGGATGAAGAGATCGCTTTGGCCAAGCGTATTGAGGAGACCGAATACAAACTCGCCGAGGCGCTTTACTGCACCGCCTATGCACGCAAGCGGGCCATTGAAGTGATCAAGAAAGTTCTTTCGGAAGAGATCAATGTGGAAGATGTGATCAAGGATGAGCTGGAACGCCGGCCGAAACTCATAAAAGATCTCAAGCGTATTTTAGCCCAGGTGCGGCAGACCCGGGTTGGCTCTGAGAAGTCGGCGAAGCTGTTAGCGGAGTTTAAACTGACCGCTTCTTTTAACGAGCAGGTGATCGATGAGATCGTCATGAAGAAAAGACGCCTTGAAAAGTTGGACCGGTTGCTTAAAAATAAATCCAAGAAAAAAGAGAATGAAGAACTTTATAAAGAGCGCGCGCTGTTGAGCAAGGATCTTGTTCAGCCGGCAAAGGTGATCAAAGAGCAGCTTAATGATATTCGTATGCGCCGTTCCAATTTCAATAAGGCAAAAAAGTTGTTGGTCGAAGCGAACCTCCGTCTAGTTGTCAGCATCGCTAAAAAATATATTAACCGCGGACTTTCGTTCCTTGATCTGATCCAAGAGGGCAATATGGGTTTGATCCGTGCGGTTGAAAAATTCGAATATCAGCGAGGGTATAAATTTTCGACTTACGCCACTTGGTGGATCCGTCAGGCGATCACGCGTTCCATCGCCGATCAGGCCAGGACGATCCGTATTCCGGTTCATATGACCGAGACGATCAACAAGATCATCCGGGTGTCACGTCTCTTTGTTCAGGAGTTCGGCCGTGAGCCCACGCCTCAGGAGATCGCCAAGCAGATGCGCATTCCTGTGATCAAGGTCAAGGAGATCATGAAGATCTCTCAGGTCCCGATTTCTTTGCAGACACCGATCGGGGATGAGGGGGACACGAACTTCGGTGATTTCATTGAGGATAAAAAGGCGGTTTCGCCAGCCAACGCGACTTTGCATTCGATGCTCAAAGAAGAGATCCATTCTGTGCTTGAGACCTTAGATGAGCGCGAGCGCAAGATCCTGGAGCTGCGATTCGGTATCCATGATGGGACCAGCCGCACGCTTGAAGAGGTGGGTTCTGAATTCAATGTGACCAGAGAGCGTGTCCGTCAGATCGAATCGAAAGCCCTGAGGAAACTCCGCCATCCGACACGTTCACGCCGGATCCAACAGTTTTTGGATGTGTCACTGAAGGATGCGGAAGTGATCTTTTAACGATGAAATGTCCTTTTAAGGCCTCGGGAAACCGGGGCCTTTTTTGTTTTAAAGCTGTTTTTTAGTTTTTTAAATCATGATATACTTACAATGATTTCAGCTTTTCAGGAGGGACACCATGCGGCGCTGGATTTTGATTATCGGATTTTTGATCGGTTTCATGTGTACGGGATCGGTCTTTTCGGCAGACGATCAGGCGATCGACCCTCAGGTCATTGAACTTTCCAACAGGATCATGCAGGACATTTTTTCGGAGGTCAAGACCTCCCAGCCCAAGTTCAAGGAGCTGGCCCAATTCAGCGATCAGAATTTATTTAAGAACGCCCAGGGAATCTATGCGATCAAGTATGAGTATAAGCCGGTCGCTCAAAGTGGCGATGCTTCTCAGCAAGACCTTCCCTATGAGCTGGCGGTTACTATCGACGGCATGGAGCAGTGGACATTTGAGCCCCGCAAGGGGATGTTCAATTATGGATTTCCTTTGCTGAAACTGAAGATCTCGGGTTATCAAAAAAAGCATCCGATCCGTACCCAGTTCGATATCGATCCTCTCGTCAAGAAATACGGCCAGATCCTGGCGGACGAACAGCAAAAGCTCATGCCGCTTAAGATCATCATTGAGCCGACAAAGTCTTCGTTCACCACGGATGAGGACGTGATCGTGGAAGTCGTCCTGCGCAATGTTTCTAAACGCCACATGTATGTCCGGCCGTTGAACAAGGACACATTGTATTTTTTGATCGATGATCAGTACTGGGGAACCAAACCAACTGAGGCGGCCCCGGATGAAGTGCAGAAGATCCTTTATTCTGGAGAAGAAGAACGGATGAGCTATCGGATCGGGGTTTTTCAGCAACCACAGACTATTCACATGATGTGTTTTTATCGGATGGCCATTCATGGGGTCAATCCATTTGGTGTTCAGGAAATCTCGATCGTTGAGGCGAAGAAGTAGCGGAGAGTTTAAGATTGCAGATGGTTTGCGATAGGTCGCGCTTGTCTGGGGGGACGCGCTTTTAAAGCCTTTCCGAGTGCAGTAATGCGTTAATATATAAGGGGTTATCAAAGTTGGCTTTTCCTACCGATTTTAACAAAGAAGTTCTGGAAAACCTCTTTACAGGTTTCTAAAATTCAATTATAATTAGGTTCACTTTTTGATTTATATTAGTATTAATTATATAAATATTTGGATTTTCGGGCCTATAGCTCAGTCGGTTAGAGCAGGGGACTCATAATCCCTTGGTCCCTGGTTCGAGTCCAGGTGGGCCCAGATTTGTAGAGAGTTCTTTTAGATTTTGCTTTCGGGCGCATAGCTCAGCTGGTTAGAGCGCTGCCCTCACATGGCAGAGGTCGAAGGTTCGAGTCCTTCTGTGCCCACCATCTTTTAACGATTGAACTGAAAGAAGGCATTGTGGCTGGATCCAATGTAGTGGAGACGCTCCGAAAATTAGTCGGGTTGCAGAAGTTTGATAATGAGATTTTCATGCTCAATCGAGAATTGGAGGAAAAGCCGGTCGCATTAGAGACCTTAAAGCAGGAGTTTGAACTTAAAAAAAGCAAGCTCAAGGATTTGGAAGCACGCTTTAAGAGTGTTCAGGTTGAGCGTAACACTCTGGAAGGGGATTTGGCCGCCAAGGAAGAAAATATTAGAAAAGCCGAATCTCAATTGGCCCAGCTCAAGACAAACAAAGAATATCATGCCAAGATCACAGAGATCGAGGGTCTGAAGGCTGAAAAGTCTATGATTGAAGAAAAGATCCTCATGTCATACGATAAAGCCGATGAAGTGAGGGTCCAGGTTGAATCTGAGAAAAAAGTTGTCGCCGAGCAGGAGCAAGATTTTCAGTCAAAAAAGAAAGTCTTGGATGATGAGATCAAGGGCATACAGGGCCGAGTGGGCCTTTTGAAGGCTGAGCGGGAAAAGCTTCTTCCGGACCTGGATAAGGCCCTCTTGGCAAGGTATGAACGCATTTTGCATAATCGTGAGGGGCTGGCTGTTGTGCCGGTCAAGAATCAGGTCTGTGGCGGCTGTTTCATGAACATTCCAGCGCAGGTCATCAATGAGATCAAGAAACACGAGGAAATGATCAGTTGTGAGATTTGCGCCCGTATTCTTTATCTTGAGGAAGAACTGGGGTTGTGAAAAGTTTAGAGATCTATACTGATGGGGCGTGCAGCGGAAATCCCGGTCCTTCTGGGATCGGATATATCATCCGTCAGAATGGAAAAGTGGTCGGTGAATTTTCCCATTTTATCGGGCAGGCGACCAATAATATCGCTGAATATACGGCGCTTATTTATGCGCTGCAGGAAGCCTTGATCTTGAAGGCTTCGGATGTTGAGATCCGTGCCGATAGCGAGCTTTTGTGCCGGCAGGTATTGGGTGAATATCAGGTCAGGCACGAGAATATCAAACCGCTCTTTGATCAGATCCAGCATTTGGTAAAAGGTTTTCGTTCGTTTAGGATCAAGCATGTTCCGCGGACGGAGAATCGAGATGCCGATAGGCTGGCAAGAGAAGGACTCAAACAAGGGCAGGCGAAGGTGTTTGCCTCGGCACAACAGGCCGGGGAGGAAAGTCCGAGCTCCGAAGGATAATGCACCCTGCTAATCCAGGGCCTGTGCACCACGTGGGGTGTACGGCGGGCCTTTTACAAGGTTTGCCGTGGACCCGGCATGGTTCACGGAGGATCAGAGCAACAGTGACGATGTCCCTGCAAAGGGAAGTGAAACGGGCAATCTCTGCATGGAGCAATGCCAAATAGGAGGACACATCCGGAAACGGAGACGAAGCGATCCGCTTCGTGTATGATCCTCGGGTAGGCAGCAAGAGTTCATGGGGCAACCCGTGAAGTGAGTTGAATAAACACCGCCTCGTTAGCGCATAAGCTTTTTTCTGCGAGGTCACAGAACTCGGCTTACCGTTTGCCCTTGTTCTTATTTTAGATGAAATTGAAAATGAAATAGGTTGTTTTAAATGAGGAGGGTTTAACATGTCAGGACATTCAAAATGGGCAACCATCAAGCATAAAAAGGCTGCTGCCGATGCCAAGCGCGGTGCGTTGTTTACAAAGTTGACAAAAGAGATCACGGCGGCCGCGAAGGCCGGTGGCGGGGACACGGAATCGAATATCCGTTTGCGTACGGCGATCCTGCGCGCGAAGGCCTATAATATGCCCAGTTCCAATATCGATAATGCTGTTAAAAAGGGAACAGGGGAGCTTCCCGGTGTCATTTATGAAGAGGTTGTTTTTGATGCGTATGCTCCGGGCGGAGTGGCTCTGTTAATCGAAGGGCTGACCGATAATAAAAATCGCACGACAGCGGAGATCCGCAATATCCTTAACAAAAAGAATGGCAGTATGGCCGGTGCCGGTTCAACATCATGGATGTTCACGGCGAAAGGCGTCATTACGGTCAAGAAGGATAACGCTTCTGAAGACCAGCTTATGGAAGTCGCGCTTGAAGCCGGGGCTGAAGACATCGGAACAGAAGGTGATCTTTTTGAGGTCACTTGTGAGCCAGCAGCTTTCAATCAGGTCAAAGTTGCTTTGGAAGCAAAAAATATTGTAACGGAATCCGCTGAATTGACAAAGATCCCGAGTTCGACCGTGCGAGTTGTTGGAAACGATGCCAAGCAGGTGCTGGCATTGATGGAAGTCCTGGAAGAGCATGAGGACGTTCAGGCGGTTCATGCCAATTTTGATATCCCCGATGAAGAAATGGAGCAGATCTCTGCTGAGTAAAACGGTGATCTTGGGAGTTGATCCAGGGCTCAAGGCAACCGGATATGGCGTGATCGAGGTTGTTTGGCAGCCGGATCGCCGTATCCGCCTTCTGGAGGCTGGGACCATTAACCCGAAGTCGCGAGATTCCATGCCGCTGCGTATTGATTCTGTCTATAAGAACTTAAAGGATATCATCCATCAGCATGCTCCTCATTTGATGGTCCTTGAGAAACTGTTCGCGCATTATAAACATCCAACAACCGCTTTTATTATGGGGCATGTCCGCGGGGCGATCTGTTTGCTCTGCGCTCATTGCCAGATCGAACTGGCCGAATACAGCGTCAAGCGGATACGCAAAGCGCTGGTCGGCAACGGAAGTGCCACCAAGCAACAGACGCAGTTGGCTGTTGCCAAGGTCCTGAGCGTTGATCCTTCAAAATTGACACTGGACGCCAGCGATGCTTTGGCATTGGCCTTGGGCCATGCTTATATGCAACGATTGTAGGAATGAAAAGGATATGATCTCAAAGATCAGGGGAAAATTTATTGAACGGCGCGATCAAGCGGTGATCCTTGAGGTGGGGGGGATCTTTTATGAGATCCTGGTCTCGGATTCCGTGATGGGAAGGATCGAAGACCGCATGGGCCCCGATGCTTGTTTGGAGCTGATCACGTATTACTATATCCAGATCGGGCCGGCAAAAGGGAACCCTGTCTTGGTCGGATTTTTAAATGAGATCGAGAAAGATTTCTTTCTTGATTTTATCAAGGTCTCTGGTATTGGCCCGCGGGCTGCGATTAAAGCTCTCAATCAGCCGATCTCCACGATCGCCGAGGCGATCGTCAAGGGCGAAGAAAAATTCTTGACGGCTTTACCGGGGATCGGTAAGCAAAAGGCCAAGGAGATCGTGGCCAAGCTTCAAAATAAGGTGGGCAAATACGGGTTGATCCAGGATGAGGGGCCAGGAAGTTCTTTTCAGGCGGCGAGCAAGATTGGAAAAGTCGAAGCTTGGCAGGAAGAAGCGTTGGAAGTTCTGCTGCAGTTGCAGTATAAAAAAGCGGAGGCCCAGCAGATGATCGAAAAGGCGCTTGAACGCAATGCCTCGGTCTCTTCTGCCGAACAGTTGCTTAATGAAATTTATAAACAAAGGATCGCAGCTCATGGATGAAGAATCTCTTCGTTATATGAAAGGCGCCGTTGAAGCGCTGTTATTTATCAGCGAGAAGCCGGTGGCCCTTGAGCAGTTCAAGGAGGCCCTGGAGACCGTGGAGATCCAGGATATCCGTTTCATATTAAAGGAGCTTCAGCAGGATTATGAAGAACGTCAGACGGGCATCACGCTGGTGGAGATCGCTGGCGGGTTTCAGATGTTGAGCAATCCGCAGTATGCGGAATATATCCGTAATTTTTTTAAGACGAGGGTTAAGGAGAAATTGTCCCGTCCGGCCCTGGAGGTCCTTGCGATCGCGGCGTATCGCCAGCCGGTCTCGCGCGGGGATATTGAGATGATCCGCGGGGTTAATTCGGATGGGACCGTGGCCCATCTGCTGGATAAGAATTTGATCAAGATCGTCGGGCGGAAAGATGTTCCGGGCAGACCTTATTTGTATGGGACTACGAAACTTTTTTTGGAATATTTTGGCCTTAAATCATTGAAAGACCTGCCCAAGCTTGAGGACTTTGTGGATTCTGTTGGGGCGATGGAAGACGAGCGCGGCGCCGGGAATCTTTTTTCCAGCAATAAACCGGTAACGGTCGAGGACGCGGTCCAGGATGTCGGGGAGGACCATGTGGAGCGGTCGTTTGCCACGCAGGACCCGGGGGGGGAATCTGTCCCGGAGGACGAGGTCCTCTCGTCCAGTGAGCCAGCACCTGAGGAATTCTCGGATGCGATGGCCCGGCGTGATATCGCTCAGCAGGAACATGTCCTGGATGGTCCTGCGGAAGAAGCGGGAGATCTGAAAAAAGCCATGGATGCGATTAGCCGCGGTGAACATGAGATCGAGCAGGATGCTCAGCGCCCTGAAGGGTATGAGCAGAGTTTTTACGAAGAGATGCAGCAAGAACAGGCGCCGGAACCCTCAAAAGATTAAAAGGTGAGGTGAGTATGTCATTAAAAGAATACCGAGCAAAAATCGATCAGTTGGACGAACGTATCGTCAAGACCCTTAACGAGCGAGCGAAACTGAGCCAGAAGATCGGAGAGCTGAAGAATAAAGAAAAACGAAGCATTTATTCGGCTGAACGGGAACAGCAGGTCCTTAAAAGGGTCAAAGATATGAACGCCGGCCCTATGACCGGGGAGGCGCTGGACGCGATCTACAGAGAGATCATGTCCGCCTCGCTGTCATTGGAGAAGGCGTTGCGTATCGCGTATATGGGGCCGAAAGCCTCGTTCTCACACCAGGCGGCCTTGAAGAAATTCGGTTCTCAAGTGGAATACGTGGATTGCCTGAACATCTCAGAGGTCTTTAAGCGTGTCTCGGATGGTGACTGTGACCACGGTGTTGTGCCGATCGAAAACTCTATTGAAGGGGCGGTCACACATACTTTTGACCTTTTGGTGGACAGCGACCTAAAGATCTGTTCTCAGCTTTTGCTTGAGATCTCGCATAATTTGCTGTCGAAAACCACATTAAGCAAGATCAAGAACGTGTATTCCAATCCGCATGTGTTCGGACAGTGCCGATATTGGCTGCAGAACAATTTGCCCCAAGCGAATTTGATCGATGTGGTTTCAACGACCCATGCGTCACAGATCGCGACAAAGGAAAAGAATTCCGCGGCGATCGCCTCGATCTTGGCGGCGAAGGAATACAATTTGAAAGTTGTCCAGCAGGGGATCGAGGATTCGCATCATAATATCACCCGGTTTTTAGTGATCGCCAATTCTGACGTTCCGCAAACCGGAAATGACAGGACATCGATCGTGTTCTCTATCAGGGACCGGGTGGGCGCGCTTCATGACATGCTCACGCCGTTTCATGAGAACAAGATCAACCTGACAAAGATCGAATCCCGTCCATCCAAGAAAAAGGCGTGGGATTATTATTTCTTTGTTGATTTTTACGGGCACCGGGAAGACGCTCAGGTCAAAAAAGCTCTTCAGAAACTCGACGGAATGTGCAAATATTTAAAGGTTCTGGGATCCTACCCAGTTTAAGACTATGAAAAAACAAGCTGTTCAAAGACTTTTATCGCTGGCTCCTTACCAGCCTGGAAGGCCGATCGATGAAGTGAAACGCGAATTGGGCCTTCGCAGCGTGATCAAACTGGCCTCCAATGAAAGCCCGTTCGGGCCTTCTCCCAGGGTTCTAAAGGCGATCGAAAAGGCGGCCCTTGATGTCAATCGGTATCCGGACGGAGGATGTTTCTATCTTCGTCAGGAAGTGAGCAAACAGTTGTCCGTGAAAGCAGGCCAGCTGGTTTTCGGCAATGGTTCCGATGAGCTGATCATCCTGGCGCTGCGTTCTTTTGTGAACCCCGGCGATGAGATCCTGGTCTCTGACCCGTCATTTATGGTCTATAGCATCGGAGGGAAGGCCGTGGGCGCCAAGGTCCGAGTTGTTCCCATGAAAGATTTCCATCATGATCTTAAGGCTTTGGCGGCAGCAGTGACTGAAAACACGAAGATCATTTTTCTGGATAATCCCGGCAATCCGGCAGGTACTTATATCACGGATCAAGCCCTGCGGGATTTTTTGACAAAGATCCCATCGAGGGTCGTCGTATTTTTGGATGAGGCCTATTATGAATATGCCTGCTTGCAAAAAGATTATCCGTGCTCCTTGTCCTGGATCTCGCAGTATCCCAACGTGATCGTGGCCCGGACATTTTCAAAGATCTACGCCCTTGCGGGCCTGCGTGTCGGCTACGCGATCGCCAGCGAGGAGGTCGCTGATATCCTCAACCGCGTCCGGGAACCGTTCAATGTCAATTCCCTGGCGCAGGCTGCGGCGGTGGCTGCCTTAAAAGATCAGGCGTATTACCGAAAGCGTGCGAAAGATTTCAAGGAACAGAGGCAGTGGCTCGCGGATGAATGCGTGAAATTAGGCGTGCGGATCATCCCCGGTGTCACGAATTTTGTCCTGATCGATCTGCAGGGGGCAGCATCTCCTGTTGCCCAGGAGTTGCTGAAGAAGGGCGTGATCGTCCGGGATATGACGGCCTGGGGCTTGAAGAATTTTATCCGTGTTACCATTGGGACAGACGCTGAAAACCAGCGTTTCGTGAAAACGTTCAAAACCGTTTTAAAGAAATAAAGGTGAATATATGATCGTCATTTTAAAACCAGGAGTCACTGAGGAGCAGATCCAGCATATTGTGACCAAGGCTGAATCATTGGGCCTTAAGGCTCATATTTCACGGGGGGTGCAGCGCAGCATTATCGGATTTATCGGTCCGGAAGATGTTTTGCGCGTCACTCCATTGGAAGTCTTTCCGGGGGTTGAAAGTGTTATGGAAGTCCTCTCGCCGTACCGATTTGTTTCGAGGGAATTTCAAGCTGAGGATTCGGTCATTCAGATCAAGGACGGAG
This sequence comes from Candidatus Omnitrophota bacterium, assembly GCA_022711395.1. Classification (GTDB taxonomy): domain Bacteria; phylum Omnitrophota; class Gorgyraeia; order Zapsychrales; family JANLHA01; genus JAKLFA01. Next base: position 435,521 of record JAKLFA010000001.1, read on the forward strand.
TCGCGATCGGGGGGAAGGCGCTTGCGGTCATGGCCGGCCCCTGTTCGATCGAGAGCTATGAGTCATTGCTTGAAGTGGCCAAAGAGATCAAGAAGGCGGGGGCCCGGATCTTGCGGGGAGGGGCGTTTAAGCCCAGGACATCGCCTTATGAATTTCAAGGCCTTGGAGAAGAGGGATTGAGGATCATGAAGAAAGTGGCCGAAGAGACTGGCCTTGCGACGGTGACAGAGCTTATGGACGTGCGCCATGTCGAGCTTCTGGACCGTTACGTGGATATGTTCCAGATCGGGGCCAGGAACATGCAGAATTTCACCCTTTTGCGTGAGGTGGGAAAGACCAAAAAGCCGGTCCTTTTAAAAAGGGGGATGAGCGCCACGATGAAGGAATGGCTCATGTCGGCGGAATATATTTTTTCTGAAGGAAATCCTAACGTTGTTTTTTGTGAACGCGGGATCCGGACCTTTGAGACCGAGACACGGAACACATTTGATATCAACGCAATTCCTGTGATCAAATCCAAGACCCACCTTCCGATCATTGCTGATCCCAGCCATGGGACGGGACGCTGGGGCCTGGTTGGAAGCATTGCCAGGGCCGCGGTCGCCGCAGGGGCTGACGGGTTGATGATCGAGGTCCATGCCAATCCGGAAGAGGCGCGTTCAGATGGGGCCCAGTCGCTGCTGCCGAAGAATTTTTCGCAGCTTATGAAAGACCTTCGCGCGGTCGCAGAGGCTGTCGGCAGGACGCTTTAGACTCGGGCTAAACATTTTAAACGCAGGCGCAAACGTTGGAGGGGATTTTTATGATGGGGTTAGTCGGCAATTCATTGTTATTCCGGAAGGTCGCGATCATCGGTGTGGGACTGGTCGGGGGGTCTCTTGGCAAGGCCTTGAAGAAGCAGGGTTTGGCGAAGGAAATCGTTGGCTCTTCCCGGCGGAAGGAAGCCCTGGCCCACGCGGTCAAGGATATGGCGATCGACCATGGGACCCACGATGTTAAGAAAGCGGTCATTAACGCTGATCTGGTGGTCTTAGCGACGCCGGTTAGCGTTGTTCCGGCCATGCTGTCTGCCATAGCGCCGAATTTAAAAAAGAGCTGTATCATCACGGATGTGGGGAGCACAAAGGTCTCGATTGTCGCCGCGGCTCATCAGGCGCTGCAAAATCCTTCGATGTTCGTGGGGTCGCATCCTCTGGCCGGTTCAGAAAAGAAAGGCGTAGAATTCTCAACTGAGACTTTGTTTCAGGATTCGACATGCATCATGACGCCCTTGGATGAAACGAACCGTTCAGCCGTGGATCGTGTCAAAAAGATGTGGACCGCTGTCGGATCCCAGGTCAAGATCCTCACTCCAGAAGAACATGATAAAGCGCTTGCCTATGTGAGCCATTTACCGCATGTGCTGGCGTATGCATTAATGGGAGTCATCAATCCTGAAATTTTGCAGTATGGGGCCGGCGGGTTGAGGGATACGGCACGCATTGCCTCGTCGACTCCGCAGGTATGGGCTGATATTTGTTCTGCCAACGCCAAGAATATTATCGGTGCCATTGATGACCTTGCCGGGGTTCTGTCCACGATTCGTAAGGCGATCAGTGAAACGGATGAAAAGACCCTGCTGGAATGTTTTAGGGTTGGAAAAGAGCGCAGGGACCAGTTGAAATAAAGGAACGCTATGGGAGCTTCTGTTGTCGCGATTGATGGCCCTGCCGGGGCAGGCAAGAGCACAGTGGCCAAACGGCTGGCTGTGCGTTTAAATTTTTCGTATTTGGATACCGGGGCGATGTACCGTTCGGTCACGCTGAAAGCGATGCGGCAGGGAGTTCCTTTGGATAATGAGGACGCGTTGGCGCATATGGCCAAAAACACGCGGCTTGATCTTCGGGGCAATCCGCAGAGCGGGTTAAAGGTTTTTCTGGATGGAGAGGATGTTTCAGACGAGATCCGAACCCCTGAGGTGACCAATCAGACGTTTTATATCGCCCGCGCCCCGAAAGTGCGAGCTGTTATGGTCGAGTTGCAGCGTGCGATCGGGTCCGGGACGGATGTGGTGATCGAAGGCAGGGATATCGGAACGGTTGTTTTTCCTGAGGCCCGTTTTAAGTTCTATCTGGACGCCAGTGTGGAGGAACGAGCCGAGAGGCGTTTTAAGGAGTTCCGGGAAAAAGGAAAAGAGATCGCGTTGGCGCAGGTCATCGAAGATGTCCGTAAACGGGATGAAACAGATTTCAACCGTTCGGTCGGTCCTCTTCGAAAGGCGGAAGACGCGGTCGTGATCGATTCAACACGAATGTCCATTGACGAGGTCGTTGAAGCGATGGCCCGTCATGTTGAGAAGCAAAAAAACTAACCTTTTGGCGCGAGCGTCAAACAATGGATGTAAGGTGTTATGGACAAATCGCATATTCGAAATTTTTCAATTATCGCCCACATCGACCATGGCAAGTCCACGCTTGCTGATCGCCTTTTGCTGCATACCGGCGCTATTGATGAGCGCAAATTTCACAATCAACTGTTAGATGATATGGACTTGGAACGTGAACGCGGGATCACGATCAAAGCCTCAGCGGTCCGTATCGAATACCACGCCAAAAATGGCGAGGACTATATTTTCAACCTGATCGACACCCCCGGGCATGTGGACTTCTCCTATGAGGTTGAAAAGTCGCTGCGCGCCTGTGAAGGGGCTCTTCTGGTTGTTGATGCGTCCCAGGGCGTGGAATCCCAGACGGTCGCCAATTATTATCTTGCATTGGACAATCAGCTTAAGATCGTTCCGGTCATTAACAAGATCGATATCGTCAATATTGATCTGGACCATGTCAAATTGGAACTGATGGAGATCTTTAACGTTGACGAAGGCAAGATCGCTCTCGTTTCGGCCAAAGAGGGGATGGGGATCCCGGAACTTTTTGAATATATTGTCAGGGAAGTTCCCCCTCCGACGGGATCTGATGACGGGCCTCTGAAGGCGCTGATCTTCGACATGGAATACGATATTTATAAAGGCGTGATCATTTATGTCCGTTTGATGGAGGGCGAGATCAAGCCGGGCATGCGCATCCGCATGATGAATATGGGACAGGAGTTCGGCGTTGAAGAAGTGGGGGTCTTTGTCCCGCAGGCCCAGCAGATGAAAAAGTTGACCGCGGGTGAAGTCGGCTATATTACGTGCAACGTCCATGAACCGCGCCTGGTGCGTGTGGGGGATACGATCACGGCTAAAGATAGGCCGACGGATCAGGCCTTGCCGGGATACCGCCAGTTGAATCCGCTGGTCTTTTGCGGGGTGTATCCGGTCAGCCCAAAGGATTTCATGGCCCTGCGTGAGGGGATAGAAAAATTGCGTTTGAACGATCCGAGTTTTGTCTACGAACCGGAAACGTCGCAGTCGTTCGGCAACGGTTTTCGCTGTGGATTTTTGGGCCTTCTGCATATGGAGATCGTTCAGGAACGGCTGCAACGCGAATATGACCTGAATTTGATCCTGACCACTCCGAACGTCAAGTACCGTTTGGTGAAAAAGAACGGCGAGTTTCTTGATATAGAGAATCCTTGTGATCTGCCGGACGCAGGAATGATCGAACGCGTGGAAGAACCCCTCTTGGAGGTCTCGATCATGTGCCCCGTCGAGCACATGGATAAAGTGATGGAACTTTCCAAGACAAAACGCGGAGTGTACCAGCGCAGCGAGTATGTTTCGGACCGGATGCGGATCATTTTTGATATTCCGCTGTCTGAGGTTATTGTGGATTATAACGACATGATCAAATCGGTGACCCGCGGGTACGGTTCGATCGATTATAAGTTTAAAGGGTTCCAGCCGGCCAATGTGACGCGCCTCGAGATCATGATCAACGGGAAGCCCTGCGACGCGTTCTCGTTTTTGGTCAGCAAAGACCGTGCCTATGAGAAGGGACTGGCTTTGGTCACAAAGCTCAAAGACATGATCCCGCAGCAGTTATATGAAGTGCGCGTTCAGGCCGCGGCCGACGGGCGTATTATTTCCAGCGCGAAGATCAAAGCGACCGGAAAGAACGTGACGGCGAAGTGTTACGGGGGCGACATCACCCGTAAGCGGAAGTTATGGGAAAAACAGAAAGAAGGTAAAAAACGCCTGAAGCAGGTCGGGAATGTGGAGATCCCTCAAGAGGCGTTTTTGGCTGCGTTAAAGATTTAATTTGAATTGAGAAAGGAACAACCATGGCCGCTAAATCAGCAGCGCGGGAGTGGACGGAGTCGATCATCATCGCTTTTATTCTGGCGATGTTCATCAGGACATTTTTTATTCAAGCATTCAGGATCCCCAGCGGCTCTATGCTTCCGACGCTTCAGATCGAGGACCGGCTGATGGTCAACAAGCTCTTGGTTGGTCCAAAGTTCCCATTTACGCGTTACCGCCTGCCGGGCTACGGCAAGTTGAAGCGGGGAGACGTGATCGTTTTTGTTTATCCTGAAAACCCCAAGAAAGATTTCATCAAGAGGCTGATCGCTTTTGGCGGGGAGACCATTGAGATCAAGTTCGGCGATGTTTATATTAATGGGGAATTGATAACGGATCCGAGGATACGGAACATTTATTATTACAATTATGGCCCGAACGCTTTGCCCGGCGAATCGATTAAAGTGCCGGAGGGGTCTCTTTTTGTGCTGGGGGATAACAGCGCGTCCAGTCACGACAGCCGTTACTGGGGATTTGTTCCGGAAGACAACGTGATCGGAAAAGCAGAGCTTATTTATTGGCCGGTGAACCGGATGAGGTTCATTCAATAGTCGAGCGAAGGACAAGACCATGGTCGCATTTTTATTGGGTGCAGCGTTGAGCTATTTTATCGGGTCCATCCCCACGGCGTATGTTTACGGGAAATGGACCCGGGGCATCGACATTCGGGGCCATGGTTCGGGCAATATCGGCGCGACCAACACGTTCCGTGTTCTGGGAAAAGGGCCGGGGATCTTTGTTTTGATCTGCGATATTTTAAAAGGGATCGTGGCGGTCGTTGGGGTGGCAATGATCTTGAACATTTCCGGGGCTTTTGCGCGGGCAGGACTTGGCCTGGCGGCTGTGGCAGGGCATAATTGGACGATCTTTCTGAATTTCAAAGGCGGGAAGGGAATCGCCACAAGCCTCGGCGTCTTGATCGGGCTTGCCATATCCTTTCCGGCTTTATGGCCGGCGTTAGGGTTAACGTTATTTTTATGGGGCGTGGTGTTTTTTATGAGCGGTTATGTTTCGCTGGCATCCATGGTCGCTGCTGTGGGGCTTCCTGTTTTTGTTCTGGCCTTTCATTTGTCGTCCGAACTGATGGTCCTGAGCGCGATCCTCTGTATTCTTGTCATCATCAGGCATAAATCCAACATTACTCGCCTTTTGTGCGGAACGGAAAACAGGGTCCGGTTCGGGAAGAAGTAATTTTTGAGCACGCCAAAGGTTTTTTGCATTCGTCTTTTTTGCAACTTGTTTTTTTACAACATGTTGTGCCAATTCAAAAAAACAACACTTGTTTGTTTATCATCATAAATAAATGTTATAATTATTTATAAATTTTTTTCAGGGGGCCACATGAAGTCGGTTTTTTTAGCCATTCTTTTTTTCTGCCTGATCCTGGCAATTCCTGCCTTTGCGGAACCATGGGTTACCGTTGAGCCTTCTCAAGAGACCGGCGCTCTGGAGATCCAAGTCGACTTCGATGGAAATGGTGTCTATGATCCGTATTTTATCCGTGGGGTCGGTTACAGCCCAGTCCCGATCGGCCGCAGCGGATATCAGTGGGGGACGACCAACATTTTCAATGATGAACGGATTTTGAGGCGTGATTTCCAGCTGTTAAAGGACATGCATGCCAACACCATAAGGATCTGGAAGGCAGATAACACGAATAACGCCCAGAATGAATTCCCGAACTTTATCACGGCCAGGACCCTGGACTTGGCTGAGGAATATGGCTTGAAGGTGGTTCCTGGATTTTGGCTCGAGTTCAACGGCTACTGGCAGTGCGGGCTCAATGGGAGGGAATTTGTTTGGGATGGGTCATTTTTTGACCTGACCAACAAAAATATTTGGCCTCACATCAGGACAAACATCCTGGCACGCTGGGAGCTTTTCCTGCGGGAGTTCAAGGACCATCCCGCGATCCTTTTTTGGGTCATCGGAAACGAGAATAATTATCATTTGGGTAAAGACGCGATCTTGGCAGAGAGATTTTATTCTTTGGTCAATGAGATGGCTCAGATGGCGCATGCGATCGACCCTAATCATCTGGTCGCATTCGTTAACGGAGATATCTTTGTCCCGGTCGATATCGTTGACCAGGAAACGGGTCAAACGGTTGAGGTCAATTATTTTTCCCATTTAATGAATGATGTTGCTTCGAATGTGGATATTCTGGGGCTTAATGTTTATAGAGGGGAAACCTTCGGCAGTTTGTTCCAGGACATTCGCGCAATGGGCATTGATAAACCGGTGTGGATCTCTGAATACGGGATCGATGCTTGGTATGGGGACCGCTATGATGATGAAGGCGGATATGAAGATCAGCAAACCCAGGCTGTCTGGGCTGGACAGCTTTGGGATGAGATCGTGGAGGCGCGCGCTCTTGGAGCTGTTGGAGGGACCGTGATGTCCTATGTGGATGAGTGGTGGAAGCCGTATGCTTGGCTTTGTGAGAATGCCGGATGGAGGCAGTGGTGGCAACCGTATTGGCTTTTGATGAGCGGCAGCAATTGCGGGGTCTTTAATAACACACATGACCTGTATGGTTACGGACCGACCGATGATAATTGCGACGGGACTATTGATGAACAGAATGACTGGTTCCCGCCAACGCAGGATCATTTTTTTAATGAAGAGTGGTGGGGCCTGATGGGCGCCCGGCGGAACCTGTCCACTGGAGAGCCGGATGTGATGACTCCCCGATACGCTTATACGCTGCTTCAGCAAAAATTTGAAGAGCTTGTGGCCGGCAATCATTTTCCTGTTTTTGATGAGATCGAAGATCGCGTGATCGCTGTTGAGCGGCCGTTGGTCCTGGAATTGAGGGCGCAAGATCCCGACGGGGATGACGTTTTGATCTCGGCCCGGTTGGCAAACGGTGAAGCGCTTTCCACTATTGGCGCGCAGATCTCGGACCGGGGAAACGGGACAGCGGAGTTTTCCTGGACGCCTGCCCCGGGTCTTTTGGGCCAGGTTGTGGGGATTGTTTTTTCTGCGACGGATACGCACGGCGGGTTAACCGAGATGCCGGTGATCTTTTCTGTGACCCTTGTTCCTCCGAACGTGACCGCGGTCAGTCCCGGCACGGCGGTCTACGGGGACCTGATCGCTCTTCAGGGGGGCGGGTTCGGTTCTTATCAGGCGGATGCCAAATATAACCCCGCGGCGGATTTCAACCATGATAAAGTTGTGGATTCTCTGGATCTTTCGATCCTTTCTGCGTCGTATGGAAAAAGGTCGGGGCAGGCGGGATTCAACCGGAGCGCGGACCTGAATTTTGACGATAAAGTCGATTCGGCGGATTTCTTTATGTTCGCCGATAGTTATGCTCGTCGGGGAAAAGATGATTTTGTTGTGCTTCGTCCGGGGGTTTTCGCCCGCGTGATCAGCTGGCGGGAAAACGAGATCCGGTTTGAGGTCCCTCATGGGGCGGACTCCGGAGAAATTATTGTTCGAACAGAGGCGGGGGAAAGCCTTCCCGGAATGACGTTGCAGCTTTTGACGCAGCAGCCGGCCATGACGATCACTTCCATCTCGCCTTCAGCGGGGGGATCCAGGACGATCGTAAGTCTGTCTGGAGAGTTTTTGATGGAAGGGAGTGTCAACGTTATTTATCAGTCAGGTTATGATTTTGACCTGGATGGCGATGTCGATACATATGACTTTCAGAGTTTTTTGACCCATTATAATACAAGGCAGTCCGCGGGGAATGGATATATTGCCAAGGCGGATTATGATGGGGATGCGGATATCGATGTGCAGGATTTCTTTTTGTTCGCTGCGGGCTACGGCTCTAAAAGAGGGGATCGTTATGTCTCCTTTGGGTCTCTTTTTCCGCGGGTCGTCAGCTGGAGCGCCACGTCTGTTGTTTTTGAGATCCCTCATGACGCCAAGGCGGCCATAGGGTCCGGGCAGGTTTCAGTGACAGCAAAATCCGGACAAAAACAATCAAATTCTGTCAATTTTTACCTTAATTAACCCCTTTTTCTTTTTTTCAGGATGATTTTTAATTTTCGCCTTCCAGTCCGTCCGTTTTCAATGACATGGCATAAATAAAAAATTTGTTTTTGGTTTAGAAAACCGCGCGGACCAGATTTTTTATTTTTTCCCGACGACAAATTTGATTTCTGGTGTTTTTGGAAAACGCTTTCCTGAAAACGCCTTATCCGTCTTGTTCCCCCGATCGCAGGTGTTATACTTTGACTAACATTGAAAGGGACAGGGGGATAGGGATGAAGCATGTCATTTTCAGAAACCGGACTTCGCAAGAACATCATCGAAAAATGGTCTCAATTGATGAGTTCTCTCAAGATAAAGATGCAAAGACCCATGTGCGTAAGAGCTTTCTTTATCAGGTTAGCGTTGTGGAAGACGGGAGTTTGGAGGAGCGGGCTCCGGAGATCCATATCCAGAAACGGATCGACACGAAACGGCAGTTTGAGGAATTCTGTTTTCGCACGAATGGAAGTTTTTGCATGAGCAATGGGGACCAGGTGGTTCGGGTTGAGTTCAGCCATGCACTGAAAATCCAGATGCATTGGAAACATAAAGTTTTTCTCCCCCAAAAAGTCAGTTACTCTGACTTAGGCTAAGTGAGTGACATCACCAGCCACACCTGACGGAAGCGGTTCGCCGCTTCCGTCAGTTTTTTTTGTGATCCATCCTTCGAAGGCCATTTCAAAATAATTCTAAAAGATGCTATACGAACTTGGTCTTTATGTTAGAATAAATCCTCGTAGAGTTCCGAAAAAATTGTCTTTTAAATCCATAACAAATCCATAAAAATTTGAAACACAAGGAGGGGTCGGTGGGGAGAAAACTTTTATTTTTGGCGGCGTGTCTGGTTGTGTTAAGCGGCTGTGCCACAGCGTCACGTTCTCAGAACCAGACGATGACAAGCCAGCTTCAGTTTCGGGTTGGAGATCTGGAGCGTCAGATCGAAGGTCGTGATCAGCAGATCAAACAGCTGGAATATGATGTCAAGGACCTGAGCTATGAAGTCGGCCGTCTTCAAGAGGAACTTAAACGCGCCCGAGGGGGATCGTCATCTCGCAGCACGTCTGGTTCTTCTGGTGCCGTTGCCCTTCCTGGTAAGGATGAGCCGATCATCCGTATCGATGTGGATCCTAAAGACGTTCAGACAGCATTGAAGAATGCGGGATATTATAGTGGAGCGATCGATGGAAAAGTCGGGTCAGGAACAAAAAGCGCCATTGTTCAGTTTCAGAAAGATAACAACCTTAAGGCGGATGGCCTTATGGGGAATCAGACCTGGAATGAATTAAAGGCGTTCTTGAACCGATAGAGCGGAGACGTTATCCAGCGATCAAAACGCCTTGAGGCGGGACGCGCGCTTTTTTCTGCCAGGGATGAGATTCGTTAGGGAGCTGTTTACAGATCGTATATTCGGTTTGAGTTGTCAAAGCAAGGGCGAGTTCTTTTAAAGATCTCGCCCCTGTTTTTTGAAGGCGGTTATTGTTGAATACGACAAACGATCCATCCATTTCGAACACGCAGACCGCGTGTGAGCTTTCGCGGTTGGAGAGGATCAGGATGTGGGGATCATAGCCTAAAAGAACGGCCACGCGTGAGGCGAGAAAGGCGAAATCCTCGCAATCTCCACTTTGTTTTTTGAGCGTCTCGATCGGCGATGCCCAGGTGTCTTTCACGGGATCTTTGATGTAGGATGTATTTTCCGAAAGCCATTTCGCGAAATCCGAGATATCAGTGATGCCTCGGCTGCGCAGAAAAGACAGGAGCTCTTTATCAACGATGTCCGGGCCGGAGGAGAGGACGCCGTTTTTTTGGACTGTTCGAGTTTCTGCCTGGCGTGAAAGTAGCGGCAGTTCAGCGTGAACAGGGCCCAGCGGAAGGCTCGTAAGGAAGATGGTCGCGAGTAATACAGGTGTGAATTTCATGAACTTCTCCAACTTGGCGTAAATATGATAAGGGAGTTCAAATTCAAAGGGAAGAATTTTATAAAAATTTTTAGCACTGGGGCAAACAATGAAAAACATGGATATTTTAGACCGTAAACCGGGCGGGCCGGATAACGCAGGGGTAACGGAACTCCGAAAGAAGATCGTTGAGCATTGCAAGAGCTTTAAGACCTCTTGGGTAAATCTCGGACAGGCGCTTTATCCGGCATGGAAAGATAAGTTGTATTACGGCTGGGGTTTTGAGAAGTTTGAACATTACGCTCGGGAAGAACTGGGGCTTAAGAAAGAAACAGCGCTGAAGCTTTTGAAGGTTTATTTTTTTACGGAGCAGACAGAGCCGTCTTATTTAAAGGAAGAATTCGTCCAGGAGAATGAGGCAGCGCATGTCCCCGGTTGCGATGAGATCAATGTTTTGAGGTTGGCCCGTTCCAAAAAGGAATTGACCAAGGATGATTATCAGCAATTAAAAAAAGCTGTTTTTAAGGACGGAAAGGATGCGTCGCTTCTGCGCAAAGACCTGACGGCGCTCATGCGCGAACGTAAAGAGGTCGACCCGGATGAAGAGCGTCAGGAACGAAATGATGCTGCTATTCGTAAGCTTGCTTCAGCGATCAAAATTTTCAGTCGGGATATGGAAACCCTAAAAATGGCTCCTGCGGACCTTTTGGAGGAGGCAAGAAAGCTTTTGGATCGGTTGGAAAAAGAAGTTGAGTAGGGCTTTTTCATAAGGATGAGAGAAAAAGATTGACATCCACACGCATGGGTGGTATATTAAAAACACTATGGAAAATAACAAACTTACCGAAAAACAGCGTGATGTCCTGAAATATATTTACCGCAGGGTCAAAGAGGTCAACCTGCCGCCGACGATCCGTGAGATCGCGGAAGAATTCGGGTTTTCTTCTACGGGAACGGTCCGTGATTATTTGCGGGCCTTGGTCAAAAAGGGTTATATCAAGATCGAAGAGGGCAAATCCCGGGCGATTGAGCTTATGAAATCGAGTCTGTTTTCCCTTCCGATCCTCGGTAAAGTCCAGGCTGGCCTTCCCACGCTGGCCGTTGAGGAGATCGAAGGGTATCTTGATCTGGACAGTTTGGTCTTTTCTGATAATGACACCTTTGCCCTGCGCGTCAAGGGGGACAGCATGATCAATGCCGGGATCCTTCCGGATGACTTGGTCTTAGTCCGCCGTCAAACGATCGCGCAGACCGGCGAAATCGTGGTCGCCCTGGTAGGCACTGAAGAAGCGACCGTGAAATATCTCCGCAAACGCCCCAACGGTTATGTCCTGGATCCCGCCAATCCGCGCTATGAGCCTATTCCGGTCAATGAAGATGTCGCCATTGTTGGGAAAGTCATCAGCGTGGTCCGAAGATTTTAAGAAAGTATTTTTAAATGTGTTTCTTTCTTCACGGCAACCCCGGTGGGTGTTATAATGCAGCCCATGCCAACTCTAATTGACTATAAAAAAGAACTTAATCAGGCCCAGTATGAAGCGGTCGCTTCGATCGAGGGCCCTCATCTGGTTATCGCGGGCGCCGGCAGCGGGAAGACCCGGGTCCTGGTCTATCGCACCGCCTATCTTGTTGAGCAGGGGGTGGATCCCCGCAGCATCCTTCTTTTGACGTTCACGCGCCGGGCCGCTTCACAAATGCTGGAACGGGCTTCGCATATTCTGGATGAACGTTGCCAGAACGTCTCCGGGGGGACGTTTCATTCGTTCGCAAATTTGACCCTTCGCCGTTTCGCGGACCGGATCGGATTGTCACGCGGTTTTTCTATTCTTGATGAGCAGGACGCTGAAAGCCTGGTTGGTATTTTGCGCAAGAAACGCGGTTTTGACAAATTGGACAAGAGGTTCCCGAAAAAAGCAACGCTTTATTCCGTGATCTCCAAAAGTATCAATAAATGCATGGATGTGGAAGAGGTCTTTTATGATGAATATCCTCAGCTTTGCCAGTGGGCTGAGCAGGCCGCTGTTCTGAAAAATGATTACGCCTTGGCTAAGCGGGACATGGGTGTTCTGGATTATGATGACCTGCTTATTTTTTTGAGGGATCTTTTGCAGCAGCATCAGGATATCCGCAGGTCGTTGAGCCGGCAATACCGCTATATCATGGTCGATGAATACCAGGACACCAACCATATTCAGGCGCAGATCATCCGTTTGTTGACGGATGACCACGCCAATATTATGGTCGTCGGAGATGATTCTCAGAGCATTTACGCTTTTCGGGGGGCGCAGTTTCGGAACATCATTGATTTTCCCAACGCCTTCCCGGGCGCGAAGGTGGTCATGCTTGAGGAGAATTACCGCTCCTCCCAGCCGATCCTTGATCTGACCAACGAGGTCATTCAGTCGTCCCGTGAGAAATTTGACAAGGTGCTTTTTAGCCGCAGGCCGGGAAAGCAGCGCCCGAAATATGTCGACGTTTATCATGAAAATTCTCAGTCAAAATATATTACCAGACGGATCGCAGAACTCAGACAGGAGGGTGTTCCTTTGGGAGAGATCGCGGTGCTGTTCCGTTCGGGATGGCATTCCAATGATCTGGAGATCGAACTTTCCAGTTGGAGGATCCCGTTCGTGAAATACGGAGGGCAAAAATTCACTGAGGCTTCGCATGTGAAAGATGTGCTGGCGTATTTGAATATCATCCATAACCGGACACATGAGCTGGCCTGGCTGCGGGTCCTGATGATGGTCAGGGGGATCGGTCCCAAATCCGCCGCGAACCTTACTCAACGCGTGGTCAGCTCCGCGCAGCTTCCTATGGATGCGCCTTCTGTCGTGAAGAACGCTGACCTAAGACGGCTGTTCGAGTCCCTGGCTAAGATCGATGCGGCCGCTCAAAAGCCGGCTGAGATCCTGGACGCGGTCTTGAATATGTATCATCCTTTTTTCATGGACCAATATGATGATTATGACAAACGGATCAATGACCTGGAATCTTTGCAGAGGATCATTCAGCGTTATTCGAGCCTGGAGGCTTTCTTATCCGACCTGACCCTGGAACCGATGGAAAAAAGCGTTCTGGAGGCACAGCGGACGCAGAAGAAAGGAGATGTTTTAACGCTTTCGACGATCCATTCCGCCAAAGGGCTTGAGTGGCACACGGTTTTTCTCATTCATGTGTGTGAAGGATTTTTGCCGTCTTACAAAGCGCTGAACAGCCATGACGCGATCGAGGAAGAGCGCCGTTTGTTTTATGTGGCGACCACCCGGGCTAAAGAGAACTTGTATTTGTTACGGCCTCAGCGCAACTCATCAGTCCAGATGAACGCGGATGTTTTTTCTTCGCCTTATACGCGGGTCTCCAGGTTCATCGGAGAAGGCCGCATCCTCACGGATTATGTTGATATCGAGCAGACCTCTTTTGCGCCGGCAGCTACACGAGCATGGACGGATGATTATTTTGATGCGACCTTTTGATATTTTTATCTTGGAATAATATGGAAATGATGTATAGTTATTTTTTAAATGGTAACACGATTTAAGGGGATGTTATGGATATCAAGAAACCTTTAGTGATCCTGGATCTGGAAACAACCGGGACGTGGATCGAGAAGGACCGGATCATTGAGATCGCCATGGTCCGTTGCCTTCCGGATGGAAACCGCGCTGAATATGAACAGCGGGTCAACCCGGGGATGCCGATCCCTTTGGAGGCATCGGAGATCACAGGTATAACCGATCAGGATGTCAAGGACTCGCCCCGTTTTAAGGACATCGCTCAACAGGTCATGGCTTTTCTGGACGGCGCGGACATCGCCGGATTTAATGTCGAACGGTTCGATCTGCCTTTGCTGGCGAGGGAGTTTGCGGACGTGGGGCTTACTTTTAACTGGCAGGAACGAACGGTCTACGACGCGCAGAAGGTCTATCATCTCAATGAAAAACGGGATCTGACGGCGGCGTATTCTTTTTATTGCCATAAGGACCTGGAGGGTGCGCATTCGGCGCTGGCTGACACGCGCGCGACATTGGAGGTCTTGCAGGCGCAGGTCGTTAAATATGGGAAAGGACGCAACGATATCGAGGCCTTGGGGTCGTTCGATTATAAAACGCACGGTGATTATTATGACGCCGGTCGCAGGTTTCGCTGGTGGAACGGTGAGCTGTATATGATGTTCGGCAAATACGCCGGCAAAATGACCATAAAGGAAGTCGTTAAAAATGATCCTCGTTATCTTGAATGGATCCTTTCCGCGAACTTCAGCGAGGATATCAAGGACCTGGTTTCCGCCGCGTTGGAGGGGAAGTTCCCGGTTTATCCGCGCTCGTGATGTGGAGTTGTCGCGGACATAATTTTTCTTGAGTCAAGGGGCATTGCCCATTAAAATATTAAAAATTGATTGAACAGGGGGAGATATGAAAAATCAATGGCCATTCTGGTTGTTTCTGATCGTGATCGTGCTGGTAATCGTCTTTTCTTTGAATTATCAAAAAAAGTCCGAACCGGTCCATTTGGGGGAAATTTTTGAAGAAGGGACCACTCAAAAGATCGACTATGTTTATAAGCCTGAGGAAAACGTTGTTCAGACCGCAATCGGTGAGGAAGGTGTTCCTTTGGCCCCGGCGGTGAAGACTGCTGTTGAGCCTGTTGGTGCGCCGACAACCGCTTCTGTTCCTGCGCAGCCGGCGGTGAAGCCGGTTGTCCCGACAGCCCAGGTAACGTCAGCACCAGCCGTGTCGCCTGCCCCTGTTGCAACTTCCACGCAGCCTGCGCCAAGCGCGGCAGGAGATAAGTACGTGATACAGGTTTTGGCATCAAAAGACAAATCTTCCTCAGAAAAAGCTTTGGAACGTGTTCGTAAGAACGGTTTTGAATCAGCCTATCTCCAGACGGTTGACCTGGGCGAAAAAGGCACATGGTACCGGATCTATGTCGGAGGATTCAAGACAAAAACTGAAGCGGACGCGTCTTTGGCCAAAGTCAAGAGTTCCTACAGCGATGCGTTTGTCCGATCTTTAAAATAAGAACACTGGAGAACACCGATGCTGACCCGCAAACATTTTGTTTTTGGTATGTGCCTGACAGTTATCGCTTTTTCCTTTTTGGGCTGCAGCACGACACCGAAGGTTAAACGGGTCGATGTCGCCGACGTGATCGATATCAGCGGGCGCTGGAATGACACAGACGCGCGGGTGGCGGCTGAAAAAGTCATTGCTGATGCGGCTCAAAGCATGTGGAATCAGCAGTTCAGGGACAGTAACGGACGCAAACCCGTCGTGATAGTAGGCGATATTTTGAACCGCAGTCATGAGCAGATCGACACGCTTGTTGTCGTGAAGGCGTTCGAGCATGCCCTTTTGAATTCTGGCCAGATGAAGTTCGTGGCTTCACGCGATGAGCGCGCCGGCATACGCGAAGAGCGAAGGGATCAGAACACCGAAGGGCTGACGCGGCCGGATACGATCAAACCGATAGGACAGGAGACCGGCGCTGATTTCATGTTGATCGGGACTATCAATTCCGTGGTGGATGAGTACGGGCCGCGGTCGGTCGTTCTTTATCAGGTGAATATGGAAATCGTGGATATTACCACCAATGAGAAAGTTTGGTTTGGCCAGGCGAATATCAAGAAAACGGTCACAAAAAAAAGACATGTCCTGTGATCGGCAGGACATGTCTTTGAACCGGTCGTTATCATGCCCCGAAACATCCTTCTTTTTTTGACCACACTATTATCTGTTGTCCTGTGTTCTTCTTGCTCCACGCTCCCAGCTATGCAGGGCCGTGTGCGCCGCCTTGTTGCCCAGGGGGAGGCGGAGCAGGCCGTATTGGTTTTTAAAAGGGCTTCTAGTGGATATGGACGGAATCATGAACTCCTGTTCTTTTTGGACAGAGGCATGGTGAATCATTATGCCGGTCGCTACACGGAGAGTATTCAGGATTTTGAGCACGCCAAAGGACTTTATGAAACGCTCTTTACTCAGTCCATTTCCAAGAAGGCGCTGACATGGATCTGGAATGATTATGCCCAGCCCTACCGGGGGGAGGATTTTGAACGCGCCATGCTTAATTTATTTCAGGCCATGAATTTTGTGGCATTGGGAAAGATCGATGAGGCGTTGGTCGAGGCGCGAAATGTCGACCTGATTTTAAGGCGTTTCAATCAGCAGTATGGCGAGCAGGCGAATGTGTATAAAGACGATGCCTTTGTCCGTTTTTTGATGGGGATCCTCTATGAGTCGACCGGGCGGAGTTACGATGTGAACGATGCCTTTGTTTCATATCGAACGGCCCTTGAGATCTATGAGGGGGATTACGCAACGTTCTATGATCTGAAAGCGCCGCTGCTGCTAAAGGAGAACCTTCTTTCAGTGTCCCAATGGATGGGAACATCGGATCTAAAACAATATCAAAGCGTGTTATCTGACGTTTCGGTAAAAAGCATGGCTGAACGCGGGGATTCTGCGCAGGTTTATGTTATCCTTTATCGCAGGATGATCGCAAACAAGGTGCAATCAACGATATTTCTTCCTGGGATAGACGGATATCTTACACGCATTTCATTTCCTAAATACCGGAACGTATTTCAATCCTCCAAGGAAATGGTCCTAGAAGCAAAAAATGTCCAAGGGGAGGTTTTTCGTTCGGAGTTCCAGCAGGCTGAAGATTTGAATGTTATTGCCAAGAAGAATCTGGAGGACCGCAGGCTCCGGATCGCGGCCAAAGCGGTCGTAAGGCCGGTCGCAAAACAGCTTGTCTTTGAAAAAATTGAGGATAAAATACATGAGAAAGCCGGCGACACGGCCGGCGAACTTGTCCGCTATGCCGGGATGGCGTATGTCGCATTTTCGGAGGAGGCAGACACTCGATCCTGGGAAACTCTACCAGCGGAGATACGGGTTGCCAGGCTCATCCTGGATGCCGGGACATATGAGTTTTTTGTTGAAGGTGAACGGATCGGAAGTTTAGCAGTGATGCCGGGAGATCAAAGGTTTTTGACCCATTGGACCATGAAATAGAACAGAATTTGAAAAGGGAGGCATTCTATGAAAAGAACAATGACCATGTTGGTGTTAAGCGTTTTAGTTGCCGGATGCACAACGACTCAGAAAGGCACAGCGATCGGAACGGCCGCTGGGGCAGGGCTCGGAGCTATTATCGGGCATCAAAGCGGGAATCGTGATAAGGGCGCTTTGATCGGCGGGGCTGTCGGTGCTGCTGGCGGTTATGTGGTTGGAAACAAAATGGAGCAAAAGAAATTTTGTCCGACATGCGGCAAGGTGTTTTCAGAAGACAAGATCTATTGCCCGTTTGATGGAGCGGAACTGAAATTTCAGCAGAAATAATCTATATTTGTCCGATTTTTTCTTGCAAAATACCCGAATTATCGTTAATATAACGCGACCTCAAGGCGAACCTAAATGAAACCGTTGTTTCGGGAGAAAGCAATGAAATTATTAGAAAACCTCGGTCTGGATGAGCTCGGCATCACGCAGGTGAAAGATCTTTTTTATAATTTGTCTTATGAAGACCTTTTCAAGCATGAAATGGATGCCGGATTGGACGGATATGATAAAGGTGTTCTGACGGAATTCGGCGCCGTTGCAGTGGATACAGGGCGATTTACCGGCCGTTCAGCCAAGGATAAATATTTTGTTTGTGATGAAACCACCAAGAATGAACTTTGGTGGGGCAAGCCTGGTAAAGAAGTTGGCACCTCAGATAATAAACCTCTTTCCCCTGAAGCATGGTCGCATCTAAAGGAACTGGCTCTTAAGCAACTCAATGGAAAAAAGCTCTATGTGATGGACGGTTTTTGCGGGACGAACCCGGAGACGCGCTTGAAAGTGCGATTGGTCACTGAAGTGGCCTGGATGGCGCATTTTTTTAAAAATATGTTCATCCGTCCCGAAGAGAAGGAATTGGATGGTTTTAAACCGGACTGGGTGATCTTGAGCGCTTGTAAGACGAGTTGCAAGGATTTTGAAAAATACAATATGCGCTCTGAGGTTTTCGCCGCCAATAATTTGAACGAGCGGATGGCGATCATCGGCGGCTCTTGGTATGGGGGAGAGATCAAGAAGGGCGTGTTCACGATCATGAATTATTTCCTCCCGAAGAAAGGCATTGGCGCGTTTCATTGCTCCGCGAATATGGGCAAGGACGGGGACACGGCGCTTTTTTTCGGGCTTTCCGGAACGGGGAAAACGACCCTTTCGGCGGATCCAAAACGCGCGTTGATCGGTGATGATGAGCACGGCTGGGATAATGAAGGGGTCTTTAATTTTGAGGGAGGATGCTACGCCAAGTGCATCAATCTCTCCGAAGAAAATGAACCGGATATTTATCACGCGATCAAGCGGGACGCCCTGTTAGAGAATATTGTTGTAGACGCGAAGGGAAAGGTGGATTTCAGTTCTTCCGCAAAGACCGAAAACACACGCGTATCGTATCCGATCCATCATATCGACAATATCGTCAAGCCTGTTTCCAGGGGCCGGCATCCGTCGAAGATCATCTTTTTGGCGTGTGACGCTTTTGGGGTCTTGCCGCCAGTAGCCAAGTTGACGATCGAGCAGGCTATGTATCATTATTTAAGCGGCTATACTGCGAAAGTGGCCGGCACCGAGCTGGGGATCACGGAACCTGTGGCGACCTTCTCGTCCTGTTTCGGAAGGCCGTTCTTACCGCTGCACCCAACAGTCTACGCGCATATTCTCGGTCGAAAGATCAAAGAACATGGTTCTTCCGCCTATCTGGTCAATACAGGATGGAGCGGCGGGAAATTCGGGGTCGGAAAACGCATGCCCATCAAGGCGACCCGCAAGATCATTGACCATATTCTGGATGGGGGCCTTGACCGGGCTGAATTTGAAGTCTTGCCCGTTTTTAATCTGAATATTCCCAAAAGGCTGCCGGAAGTCGAAAACAGTATTTTGAACCCGCGCAATTCATGGCAGGATAAGGCTGATTATGATGCGACATTGCGAAAATTGGCCGGAATGTTCGTTAAGAATTTTGTGGCCTTTACGGACACCGATGAAGGCAAGGCGCTTGTTCAGGCTGGTCCTCAGATCTGATGGCGGCCCTGAGTTCAGGGACAAAGTGGCAACGCAGTTGCTATAACGATAAAAAAGAGACCAAAAATTTGGTCTCTTTTTTATTTTGGTGTACAATAGGAAAGCATTGAAAGAAGGGCTTTTGTTCTAAACATGAAACGGATCTTACTTGTCATTAGCCTGTTTATATTCGGGTCACTCATGAACGCTTTCGCAGATCCTCACATTAAAAAGCCGAACGTGGCAGGACAGTTCTATACGGCAAACCCTGAACGCTTGCGCTCGCAGATTCAATCCTTTCTAGACCATGTCCAGGTTTCTCAGCCCCGGGATGTCCAGATCCTTGTCGCTCCGCACGCCGGATACATGTATTCCGGACAGGTTGCGGCCTTTGGATATAAAGAAACCGCGCATCAAAAATTCAAGACCGTGGTCGTTCTTGCTCCGAGCCACCATTATGGATTTCCGGGAGTTTCCGTTTGGGCGGAAGGGGGGCTTCAGACGCCGCTGGGCGTGTCAGAAGTTGATGAAGAATTCGCCCGGCAATTGATCGATGCTGATCCGCTGTTTGTATACGAGCCGAGGGCGTTTGAAAAGGAACATTCCCTGGAAGTGGAGATTCCTTTTATTCAGGTCGTCCATCCCCAGGCCAAGGTCGTTCCGGTCGTTATGGGACAATGCACTTATCGGACTGTTCAGCGCCTTGTGGAAACGCTGGACCGCTTGATCGGTGAGAGGACGGACGTGCTGGTAGTGGCGTCTTCCGACATGTCCCATTTTCATAAAGATGAAAAGGCGAGGGAACTTGACTATCAGACGCTTGAGTTGATCAAAACGTTCAAGACCGATGAATTTTGGGCCGATTGCAGCCAGCAAAAACTTGAGATGTGCGGCTTTGTTCCTGTCTCCACAGCCATGCTTTTGGCGCAAAAGCGCGGGTTGAGCGCGGAGGTCTTAAATTATGCCAATTCCGGTGATGTGACCGGGGACCGGGACAGGGTCGTCGGATACACATCAGTGGTCTTTTTTTCAAGCCGGGATGGCCAGGCGATGGCCGATGATCCGGACCGGACAGCGGCATCGTTGGACCTGAACCCGTCACAAAAGGCAGAACTTCTCACGATCGCCCGTAAGACGATCGAAGACTACGTGCGCACGGGGAAAACCTTTCAGCCGGATGTGAACGATCCACGTTTAAGTGAGGTCGAAGGGGCTTTTGTTACGATCCACAAACATGGACAATTGCGGGGCTGCATCGGAAACATCATTGGTCAGCAGCCGTTATATTTGACCGTGAGGGATATGGCGATCGCCGCCTCTTCCAGTGACCCGCGTTTTCTTCCGGTCTCGAAGGAAGAGCTTGCGGACCTTCATGTCGAGGTCTCTGTTCTTTCCAAGCCCTGGCGGGCCAAGAGCGTCAATGAGATCCAAATGGGGGTTCATGGCGTGATCGTCAGCCGCGGGTGGATGCATCGGGGCGTATTCCTGCCCCAGGTGGCCACGGAGACCGGCTGGAGCCGGGAAGAGTTTCTTTCGCAGCTTTGCGCGCAAAAAGCGGGGCTTCCAGCTAATGCTTGGAAAGACCCAGCGACACAGCTCGATATTTTTACAGCGACGGTATTTTCGGAGAAGGATGGCGATCAGGTTCCATGAGTGAGGAGCCCATGCAATATCAAAAGCCTGTTCTGGTCTATGATCAACACTGCGGGTTTTGTCGCTGGTGCGCCGGGATCATCGGTTGGGCTGACTCAGAAAAAACCATTTCCTTTGTTGATTATCGTGATGAAATTGTGGACAATATAGTTCCTAATGATCATCGAGCCCAGATATCCAGGTTCGTTTGTTTTTATGATGGGGCAGATTTCTTTTTTGGGTTTTTTGTTTTTCGCAGATTGAGCGTGATGTTAAAGCGGTTGTGGTGGCTGGCGCCGTTCGTTTTTTTTCCAGGCAGTGGATATTTCGGCCCCCGCGTCTATGAATGGATCTCAAAAAAACGGAAATGTGATGGCCTTTGCTAAAAGATATTCGGTAAGAATGTTGCAGGTTTGCGTGGCGGCCTTTATCACGCATGCGGTTATCACGGCGGGACATGTCCGGGCCGAGCAATCTTCTGTTCTTGATCCCAAGCTTCCGGCGGCGGATTACGGTTCGCAAAAGAAACAGGTCCAGGACAGGGCCCAGCGGCTCAAGCAAAGCCAACTGGTCCAGGATGTGAGTTCGACCTACCGTGAGATGGTCGCTTCTTTTAAGGCCCGTCAGATCGAGCACGCGGAAGAATTATCGCAAGAATTGGACAACCTTTTGGATGATCCATTATTACCTGTCGCCTTTGCTGAAAAAATGCGCAAGAAACAGCAGAATTTTCTGGAGAGGGTTTACGGGAAAGAAGACCGTTTGATCACGGAAATCCCAGTCGATAAGATTACCGATGAGGAGCTTCCTGCGATCCGCGAACGCATGTCCCCTCAAAGGAAGATCTCCGAAGTGTTGCCGGCTTCCGGTGAAGTCATGGTGGAGAGCGGACAGGCGCCGACCGTTTCGTTGGCGGCATCTGAACCTGCCCAGCCTGAGCCTAAAAAGAAAAAAGAGAAAAAAGCCAAGCAACAGAAAATATCGTCGAAAGAAAAGCTCGCAACTGAAGAAGTTCAGCAAACAGCGCTTCCCAAAACTACCGCAGAAACACGGCGGGATCATGAAAACGACCGTCAGACAGCATTGAAGCAGCGTAAACAGGCTGAAGAGGACCTGAGAAAATACGCTGACCAATCGCGCGAAGGAGAAGCGGATGGCCTGCTACAGGTCCAGCGGCTCGCTTCTGAAGAACGGCAACAAAAGATCGATAATTTTTTAAAGAAATACCGTTCTGAAATGATGGTCCGCCGTAAAGACCTTCAGACCGAATTCGATCTGCGGATCGAAGAATTATACAGAGACGGTATGGAGTTCTATAAAAACCGGGCTTACCGTATGGCCTGGGACCTTTTGTCGGAGGTCGAGCGCCTGAGTCCGGGATATAAGGACGTGCGTCGGGTCCTGGATTCGATCCGTATCTATGTTGAAGAAGAACTTGCGCATGAGCGCCAGCAGGAGATCTCAAGCGTTCTTGATGAGTATCAACAAAGCGCTCAAGAGTGAAGGGGGCATCAATGAAGATCGTGAAAATTGTTTTCATCGTCCTTTTAGTGATCGTGCTGTTGGGCGCTTTAGGGGCATTTATTTTTGTTAAGACGTTCGATCTCAACCGCTATAAGGACCAGATCGTCCGGCAGATGAGCGCGCAGATCGGCCGTGAGGTCGCAGTGGGGCACCTTGACCTTTCTTTTTCGTTCACGAAAGGCGTGGCCCTTCTGGTAAAAGATCTGAGCGTTAAAGACAGTGTTGAGGCGCCTTCGGGAGTGTGGGCAACGGTCGAAAATATTGAGCTCAAGGTCCTGCTAAAAGAATATTTGAGCGAAAAGAAGATCGTCTTTTCAAGCATCCGCCTTGTTACACCAACGGTGGGGATCGACCTGGGGCAAGTTTTGTCTGCGGACGGGGAAAAGCCCTCTTCTGATGGTCCCGCTGATGGTCCCGCATCCGTTTCTCAAGGGGCTGGCGCGGAAAAAACGGAAGATAAAGAGCCGTTCGATCTGAGCACATTTCAACTTTTGATCCAGTCCTTTGAGATTGTGGACGGTCGTATTCAGGTCAAGTCTGATGGTGAGATCCTCGCCCGAGATGTGTTGATCGACCATTTTGATTTCAAGATCGCCAATTTTTCGATCCAGGAACCGTTTGATTTTTCGCTGCGGTGCGCTGCTTTGGGTTCACGAAATGCTTTGGATGTTAACGGCCATGTCCGTTTGGACCTGCAGCAAATGCAGGCCCGCCTGGACGATGTTGTTTTGAAGAGCAACATCTCCGATCTTTCCTGGGATGATATCCGCGCAACATTTCCCCAGGCCTCTGCAAGCGGCGTGACGGCGATCGGTGGAGAATTAGCGGTCACGGTCAACCAGATGATCGTTTCGGGGCAGGGAGTGCCGATCTTAACGGTCATGGCCGATCTGATCAACGGCAGTGTGGCGATGGCTTCTTTGAAAAAAGAGATCACGAACATTGAATTGCATAGTGAGTACTCCAACAACAATTTAGAAATTTTCAGATCGTCATTAAACATTGGTCAGGGCAGGGTTGATATCGCAGGCAAGGTCAACGATCTTTTGGCATCACAGAAATTTGATTTCGATCTGAACTTTAAGGATATCCAGTTGGCGGACCTGGTCCCGGATGTTCATCCTCAGATCCATCCTGTCGCTCTTTTGAATGGAAAGACCAAGATCCAGGGATCGGGATTTGATCCCGAACAGATGCTGAAGACCCTGCAGGGCCAGCTCCAGTTCGATATTACGGAGGCGAAACTTCCTGGGTTTAATCTTCTGAAATTCGTTTTGGGGCAGATATCTCCCATCCCCGGGCTGGATACGATGGTCCGGTCTTCTTTGCCGGAAAAATATACCAGCCAGTTCGACCGTGAAGAGACGATTTTTCAGAATATTGCCCTTGAGTCAAAGGTTTCCGACGGGGCGTTGAGCATTCCTCAACTGCGTATCGGGTCAGAACTTTTCGAATTGCTTTCAAGTGTCAAGGTCGGGTTTGATCAGTCCCTGGTTTTTGAAGGGAACGTGATGATCCCTAAGGAACTTTCTGCAGAGCTGGTCGCGGATATTCCGCAATTGGACAGCCTGAAGAATGAAGCCGGCGCCATCAGTATTCCCTTACAGCGCTATCAGGGAGCCGCTCAAAAATTCATGCCGATGCCTGATCTTGTGAAGATCGGTCAAAAATTTTTGGTTGAACAGGGAAAGAAAGAATTAAACAAGATCCTGGGGAGCGTGTTGAAGGCGCCAGAAGAGCGGGCATCGGAAACAACGTCTTCCCAAGGGCAAGAACCTTCCGTGCCGCCGCAAGAGACCGGCACCGGAACGAAATCTCCGCAGGAAGATATTGTCGACACGATTTTTGATTCTATCTTTAAATAGGATTTTAGTTATTTTTCGTCTTTTTTGCCCTGAGCATTCAGCACTTGTGCATGGAAAATCCGATGATATAATATCCATATATTTTATATTGGGATTTTGAACAAAGCTGGATTTTTGCGGATCAGCGTTTTGAGTTGTTCAAGCTCAACGAAAGGAAAAATTTATGATGAAAAAGGCCCGCAAACGCTTGTATCTTCGAATAATCATGCTGACGATCATATTCAGCCTTTTGGTCTGGGCGTGGATCCTGTTCGCGCAGAATTATCGCAATATCACGCTCTCTCAGCGCATGGTCGATGCTATTATTCAGGACAATGTTGCCTTGGCGCGAAAATACGCCGGGGAGCTTGGATTGGCTCAGGAGAACCTTGATCAAACGAGGGCGTTCGTTGTTGACCTTAAAGATGAGAATAAAAAGTTGAAAGAGCAGGTCCAGTTGATGGGGGAATTGAAAGATCTGGAAGCGCAGATCGAAACCCTTCGGGCTGAGAACGATCAACTCGCCGTGAAAATGGGGCAGCTGAAAGGCGCCAGTTCTTCCAAGAGTGATAAAGGCTCCTGGCAGTTTGACACGGTCGAAGAAGGAAAGCGCATCCTAAAGGAGCTGAGAGGGATTGTTCGTGATGTCAAGGCGCGCATTTGGAATTTGAGGGAAAAAAAGCAGAAAGAGGTGGATGATTTTGAATCCATGGTCGGTAATCAGGGATATCTGGTCAAGGATGGGCAGCTTTTGGCGCCGGTCACGATCATTGAAGGGCAGGCTACTGTCAAGCAGGATGGACAGGTGAAAGTTGATGTGAAGTTCGTAAAATAAATACCGGATCTTTGCAGAGTTCATGAAACGGAAGGCTTTAAAGTAAAGCCTTCCGTTTTTTCTAGGGGGCAGATGAAAGAACGCAGGGTTTATAAGAGAGAACAGGCGCAAACCCGCCAGGTCACAACGCCGACAGGGATCATAGAATACGATCTGTTCCGTTCTCCACGCAGAAGAACGATGGAATTGAGCCTCTATGAGGGGGGGCGTTTGAGAGCGGTCGCGCCGAATTATGTTTCTGAGGAGCGGATCAGGTCTTTTGTTCTTGAGAGGGCCGCCTGGGTGCGGCAAAGGCTTAAAGAAGCCGATGAGCGCAACGCGTTCATCAACAGCCGCAAGTATCAGACCGGTCATGAATTCCTGTTTTTGGGCCGCCATTATCCATTATCGGTTGAGCGGCAGCAGATCAAACGGGCAAAGGCGCTTTTTGATGAATCGGGATGGCTGATCACGATCCCTTTGGAAGAACAGATAAAAGGCGGAGAATCTGTTATTAAAGATCAGCTTGTCTCTTGGTATCGCAGCCAGGCTCTTGAGGTTTTTGGCGGCAGGGTGTTTTTTTTCGCTCGCCGGATGGGCATGGAACCATGGAAGGTCAGTGTCCGTGCACAGAAACAGGTCTGGGGAATGTGCCATCACACAGAGAAAAGGATCAGCCTGAATTGGAAATTGATCATGGCCCCGATGGACGTCATTGATTATGTCGTTGTGCATGAGCTGGCGCATTTAAAGCATCCTAATCATTCAAAAAAGTTCTGGTCTTTTGTGGAAAGTATTTTGCCTGACTATACCATCGCTGAGGACTGGCTCAAGCACCATCGGTTGGAGATGGTCCTGCCCTGAGCAAGGCGAGGTATAAGGTTTGATTTTGCGGCGAATTTTGATAAAATAAAGCCCATTCCAATACAGATATCTCAAGAGAAAAGAAGGACTCCATGAATCATTTAATTGTTTACAGCCATCCGAATCCGCAGAGCTTCAATAAGGCGATCTTGAACACATACCAGGGGGCGTTGCAGGGCCGCGGTCATACAATTCAGGTGCGGGACCTTTACGCGATGGATTTTGATCCTGTCCTGAGCGCGGATGATTTACGGATGCTTCACGATGGGAAGATCCCGCCAGAGATCAAAGCGGAGCAGGATCTCGTTCGCTGGGCGGATGTGATGACCTTGATTTGTCCGATCTGGTGGGGCGGGTTTACGGCAAATTTAAGAGGATATATCGATAGGGTGTTCAGCCTTGGTTTCGCTTATGAAGAGGGCCCGGCCGGGCCCAAGGGGCTTTTGGGCGGGAAAAAGATGGTCATTATCAACACGATGGGAGCACCATATCAGGTCTATGAACGGACCGGCATGATCAAGAGCATGGGGCAGGTGAGTGACGAATGCATAAGCCAATTTTGCGGCCTCACCGTTATGGAACATAAATATTTCGGTAATGTTGTGGGTTGTTCTGCTGAAGAGCGCCGGAAGATGCTTCACGAAGTCAAGATTTTAGCGGAATCAATTTAGCTGGGAGATCATTATGCGGAGATTCTTGATCGTTCTGTGCTGTGTCGTTCTTTTAACCGTAGCTATCGGCGGTCTGCTTTTGCTTCCGCAGGCGACGAATATCTTGATCATGCTGACCGAAGTTGGTAAGGTCCAGTCTTTTAGTGAGAGGTATGACAATGGCCGTATTCATAAAAAGGGTTTACTGAAAAATGGAAGTTGGCACGGAGAGTTGCGCACATTTTACGAGAATGGAAAACTGAAATCGATCGAGCGCTTTTTAGATGGCGAATTGCACGGCAGGACGATCGAGTTCCATCCCAATGGCAAGACAAGCCGGGAGGCTGAATACCAATGGGGCCGCCTGCATGGAACGGTCGTGGAATACCGGGAATACGGAAAGATCCTCAAGGAGCTGTCCTTTCAACACGGACTTTTGAGCGGCCCGGCGAAGACCTATGACGCCTGGGGAAACATCGAAAGCCAGCAGATATATAAAGGAAATGTCCTAGATGGTCTGGTCCAGGAGTATCATCCTAATGGGAATTTAAAGTTTGAGCAGATGTATGTCAATGGCAAAGCCCAAGGGAAATACCGCGAATATTATGAGGCCGGAACCCTTTCCCGCGAAATGGATGTCTTTGATGATAAACAAAATGGGACTATCCGGACATATTATCCTAACGGAAAGTTGAAGAGGGAGTGGTACGCGACAAATTTGGAAAGCAACGGTCCCAGCCGCAAATTCGATGAGAACGGACGCCTGGTCGAAAAGGGTCAATATTGGGATGAGATTCCTGACGGGGAATTCGAGATCTATGAGCGGGGGGTGTTGTCCCAAAAGTATTTCTATGATCACGGCAAAAAGGTCAAGATGCAGGTCTTCGCGGATGGCGAACTCGAATATGAAGAGGATCTTTCAGAAAACAATTAAAAGTCTTTTGCCGGAAACCCGTCTGTATTAAAATGTATCTGATCATCAAGGAGGCAGCGGTTGGAGCGTAGGAAGATCCTAATTGTGGATGATGAGCCCGAGATCCTTCAGAGGCTCAAAGAGCGTCTGGAACGGGACGGATTTGATGTGTTAACGACGGCTTCCGGTCGGGACGCGATCATTCAGACCCGCATTCATCTGCCGGATCTTATTCTTGTAGATATTGTTCTTCCTGATATGGATGGGGCTGAGGTTGTACGGGAGCTGCATAATCATCCTGCCACGGTCGCTATTCCGGCAATATTCCTTTCCGGTATTATTTCTGAAAACCCGGACTCCAAAGACGGCGCTGAGATCATGGTCGCCGGCCGGACATATACTGCTTTGGGAAAGCCGTTCACTTACCGGCAGCTGAAAGAAAAACTGGACCATTTGCTGTCTTTGATGGAGTGACCTTTGGGGCCTGATGCTGAATCCTCCAGATCTTCCTTTATGAAAACGTATCATTTAAAAGTCATACCCGGGGCCAAGCGTAATACTTGGAAAGAGGAGGCCTCTGGGATCAAGGTCTACTTGACGGCGCCAGCTGTTGACGGGAAGGCGAATGAGGCTTTGATCGAATTCCTGGCAGAGAAGTTCCACGTCCGGAAATCCGCGGTAAATTTGATAAGAGGGTTGAAATCCCGCCATAAAACGGTTAGTATAAGTGATTCATAATTGGGCATAGAAGGGAGCCGGGCAATGTTATCGAAGAAGATCACCGAGGATTATATTCAGGCGATGAAGAGCCGCAATACGGAAAAGGCGCAGGCCTTGAATTTTCTAAGGGCCCAGATCAAAAATGTCATGGTCGATAAGCGGGTGACGGATTTGGATGACGCGGATGTGATCACTGTCATCAAAAAGCAGGTTAAGCAGAGACATGATTCGATCGCTCAATATGAGCAGGGCGGCCGGGCCGACTTGGCGGCAAAAGAACGATTTGAGCTGGGGTTGTTAAAGGAATATCTTCCTCAGGAGATGTCCGCAGAGGAGCTGCGGCCGATCGTGGAACAAACGGTCGCGGAGGTGGGGGCCTCGGGGATGAAGGACATGGGCGCGGTCATGAAGGCCTTGATGCCTAAAGTCGCAGGAAAAGCTGACAATAAAACGGTCAGTGAATTGGTCAAAAACGTTCTATCCACGATGTGAGGAAAGGATGAAATATGGCCCGTAAGGGAAAGTCAGAGCTGTTTCAATACCGTCTTGATGAGCAGGGACATTGTGTTCTGCAGGGATACAACCGCGCGAAACCTTTCAGTAATTTTTTTCCCGGGATAGCCGGCCTGTGGGGAGCGCCGATGTGGGTCTTTTATGTCAACCGGGGCCAGTGCATTTCAAGTTTCGGTATCGAGAGCAAAGACAGGGCCATGCTGGAATTTTTGCCTGCGAACAAGGCGTATCGTCAAACGCCCCTGCAGGGTTTTCGGACTTTCCTTAAGATCAAAAAGTCCGGCAAGACCTTTTATTGGGAACCGTTCCAGAATGGTGGAACAGCGCAGTCGAGCGCGGAGCAGGTCTTGTCTATGACATCCTATGACCTTACGATCGAAGACCGGCATGGGCCTTCCGGGCTTCGGTGCCGGGTGAATTATTTCACGGTCCCGGAAGAAAATTTTGCCAGTCTGGTCCGGGTGGTGACATTGCAGAATGATTCTAAGACCGATCTTGCGGTGGAAGCCGTGGACGGGTTGCCAGTATTTTTACCGTATGGCATGAACGATTGGCTGACAAAAAATATGTGCCGCACGGTCGAGGCGTGGGTCAAGGTCCGCAATTTGGAACAGCGGGCGCCCTATTATCAATTGAATGTTGAGGTGTCCGACACTCCGGATGTCCGCCATATTCGCGCGGGGAATTTTTATTTCGCGTTTGAAGAAGGCCGCAAAGGGCTTTTGCCGGCGATCGCCCAGGCCGAGTGTGTTTTTGGGCAGGCGACGGATTTTGTCACACCCAAACGGTTTCTTGAAACGGATGTTTTTAAGGTCCCGTCTGTTCAGCAGACCAGCAACCGCACTCCGTGTGCCATGGTTTTTAAAAAAGGAACGGTCGCTTCCAAAAAGACGGCAGCGATCATTTCTGTGATGGGCCATGCCCATTCGCTTGAGCATTTGGAATCGATCGTTGGACGGGTTACGGAAAAAGGCTACATCAAGAAAAAATGCCTTCAGAACAGGGACATCGTGGCGGGTGTCAAGAATTACGCGTTGACAAGCAGTGCCCGTCCTGTTTTTGATCAGTATGCCGCTCAGACTTTTTTAGACAATGTGCTGCGCGGCGGGCTGC
Source organism: Candidatus Omnitrophota bacterium (assembly GCA_022711395.1). Taxonomy (GTDB): domain Bacteria; phylum Omnitrophota; class Gorgyraeia; order Zapsychrales; family JANLHA01; genus JAKLFA01. Next base: position 465,277 of record JAKLFA010000001.1, read on the forward strand.
CGATCTCCTTGAAGACCCAGGACGGCCCGGTCGCGTTCAATGTGTTCAGCCGAAAGCACGGGGACCCGGAGCGGGATTATAATTATTTCCTTTTATCGCCCACGTATTTTTCCCAGGGAAATGGTAATTATCGTGACGTCAATCAAAACCGCCGTAATGATATTTGGTTCAACACGGATGTTTCCGATACCAGCATCTTCACGTTTTTCAGTTTATCTCAAGCCGATGGTTATAATCCGCTGGTGGTCAAGGGGATGTCGTTTTTCCCAGAAAGCCCGGCCCGTTTAAAAAAGATCTTGCATGAATCCCTTTCCGGGGATCTGAGCGCGCTTGATCCGCTTATGGAAAAAGGTTTTCAGCCTGGAGAACTTTTAGCTGTCGTGGATAAGGAAGGCCTGAAGCTGAAGGTTTCGCACGAAAAATTCTTGAGCCAGGTCCTTAGCGTCTGCCACAAACAGACCCTGGCGGATCATGGCGAGGGGTTCTGGGTCGATCATTGGACCTATAATATCGACCTGATTGAAAGTTATCTTGCGATATTCCCCGATCATTTGAAGCGGATCCTTTTGGAAAAAAAGGAAGTGAGCTTTTATCATAATGACCATTATGTGCTGCCGCGCGATCAGCGTTATATTTTAACCGAGCGCGGCGTTCGGCAATACCATTCGGTCATGGACGGTTCTAAATCCATTCCGGCAAAGGCGGGGCGTCATCTTTTGCGTGTTTCTGACGGAGAAGGGGATGTTTATTACACGAGCCTTGCGGCCAAAATGCTGTGTTTGATCGCCAATAAAGCCGCGACCTTCGATCCGGCGGGGATCGGCATTGAAATGGAAGCGGACAAACCCGGATGGTATGACGCATTAAACGGCCTGCCGGGGCTGTTGGGCTCATCGACCTCTGAAATGTTCGAACTGAGGCGTTATGCGCAATTTTTGCTGGATGCTTTTAATGAACTGGGGCTGGATGATTATTATGAGGTCAGTCTGTTCGATGAGCTCGGAGAATTCATCAAGAGGCTCAGTGAGATCCTGGAAAAAGAGCAGGAGCCATTGGCCTATTGGCGAGCGGCCAATGATGTCAAGGAATCATACCGTTTGAGCGTTCGAAAAGGGATCCGTGGTGATGAAGAGGGGATATCGGTCGGGAATTTACGGACATTTTTGCAGAGGGTCATTGACCGGACGCATATGGCTGAAAACCGGGCTAAGCAAAAGAATGGTTTAGTCGCGACGTATTATATGTTTGAAGTCCTTTCTTATGAGCATCTGCCGCAGTCGCATGACGGAAAACAGAACGTGATGCCCACTTTGTTCAAGGCGAGCGCGCTGCCGCTCTTTTTAGAGGGGATCGTGCACATGCTGAAGGTCACTCGTGACCTTTATGAAGCTAAAAAGATCTATCATGCTGTCAGGCAGAGCGGACTGTTCGATCAAAAGCTCAAAATGTATAAGGTCAATGAAGATCTGTCGGCGCAGAATGAGGACATCGGCAGGGCGCGTGTCTTTCCCCGTGGCTGGCTTGAAAATGAATCCATTTGGCTGCACATGGAGTATAAATATATTCTGGAACTTCTGCGGGTCGGATTATACCAGGAATTCGTTGAGACGTTTGATGATGTTCTGGTGCCGTTTCTTGACCCCGCTGTTTATGGGCGCAGCACGCTGGAAAACTCTTCGTTTTTGGTGAGCAGCGCTCATGAGGACGAATCCTTGCATGGTCAGGGATTTGTGGCCAGGCTTTCCGGAAGCACGGCGGAGATGCTGCATATCTGGCTTTGGATGAATATCGGCCAGAACCCGTTCGTCGTGAATCATCAGAAGCAGCTTTGTCTTCAATTTGACCCGACTTTATCCAGGGCGCTTTTTATTTCCAGTCCTCAAACGTTCGGCCGGATCAACAGGGCGGGCCGGTGGGAAGACGTCAAACTGCCGGCGCACACGTATGCGTTCCATTTTCTGGCCTCAACGCTGGTCGTCTATCATAATCCGAAGTCGCTCGATATCCGGCCCGATTCAGATTATCAGGTTGAGCGGATCGTTTTGACGCTATCAAACGGTCAGGAACATGTCTTTACGGATGGGTTCATACCGGCCCCGCACGCTCAGCGTGTTCGTGAGGGTGGGGCGGACCGGATCGACGTTCATTTTGTTTAAAAAACGGACGTTGCCCACGCGTCAAGCTCCTTTCTTTCAGGTCCTGGATTTTATCCGGACCTGTCTTGACACTGATTTATCATGGTCTTAAAATAATTTTTCAAATAGAGGTCAGAGATCTTTCCGTATTGACTATTTTCAAGGAGGGCGTCATGTCTGAACAAGGAATCATGGCCATTAACGAGAAGGTCAAAAAGGAGAGCGCTTTTGTTGAGGCGCTTTTGTTTGAAACGCAGAAGATGGTCATCGGTCAGCGCTACATGCTGGAACGGATCATTGTTGGGCTTCTGGCGAATGGGCACATTTTGATCGAAGGGGTGCCGGGCCTGGCCAAGACAACGGCGGTCAAGGCGGTTTCCTCGGTCATTCAGACAAGTTTTCAGCGGCTGCAGTTCACTCCTGACATGCTTCCAGCTGATCTGACCGGAACGTTGATCTATGATCAGCGCACCAGCAGTTTTACCGTCAAGAAGGGGCCGATCTTCGCCAACATCATCTTGGCTGATGAGATCAACCGGGCTCCCGCGAAAGTGCAAAGCGCTCTTTTGGAAGCCATGCAGGAACGGCAGGTCACCATTGGTGAGGAGACATTAAAACTCCCGGAACCGTTCCTGGTCCTCGCAACGCAAAATCCTATTGAGCAGGAAGGGACGTATCCGTTACCGGAAGCTCAGGTGGATCGTTTCATGATGAAGGTCCGGGTTTCTTACCCGAGCAGGGCCGAAGAGCTGCAGATCCTTAAGAGAATGGGATTTACGGACCAAAAGATCCATCTTCAGGCGATCGTCTCTCCGGATGATCTTTTGAGGGCGCGCAAGGTCGTTGATGAGGTCTATATGGATGAGAAGATCGAGCAGTATATCGTTGATCTGATAGAGGCGACCCGCGATCCTCAGCGCTACAAACTGGATGAGATGAAAGCGTTGATCCAGTATGGGGCTTCTCCCCGGGCCACGATTCATCTGGCGGTGGCATCCAAGGCGTATGCCTTTTTACAGGGCAGAGGCTATGTCACGCCGCAGGATGTCAAATCGATCGGCATGGATGTTTTGCGGCACCGCGTGATCCCCAGCTATGAGGCTGAAGCAGAGGATATGACGTCTGAGGATTTGATACAAAAGATCTTTCAAGAGGTCGAAGTTCCTTAAAAAAGATAAAGGGACGGGACTATGCAGACCAAAGACCTTCTTAAAAAGATACGCCGTATTGAGATCACAACAAACCGCCTTGTCACGGATGTCCTTGCCGGCCAGTATCACAGCGTGTTTAAAGGCCGGGGGATGGAATTTGATGAGGTCCGTGAATATCAGTTCGGAGATGATGTCCGCTCGATTGATTGGAACGTCACCGCCCGGACCGGAAGGCCGCATATTAAGAAATACGTGGAAGAACGCGAACTGACCGTCATGCTTTTGGTCGACGCTTCCATGTCCTGCGTTTTCGGCACCCGGAAAATGATGAAACGGCAGCTGGCTGCCGAAACCGCCGCCCTCCTGGCGTTCTCCGCGATCCGCAATAAAGACAAGGTCGGACTGATCTTTTTTACTGACAAGGTTGAAAAATTCATTCCGCCGCGCAAAGGGAGGCAGAACGTCCTTCGGCTGGTGCGCGAGATCCTTTCGTTCGTTCCTAAGGGGTCATCAACGGATATTTCACAAGCCGTAGAATATTTGAACCGTGTGACAACACGAAAGACCGTTTCTTTTTTGATCTCCGATTTTTTGGAAAATCCGGCCGTCATGGCAGAGAGGCCTTCGTTCCAAAAGGCGGTGACCATTGCGGGTCGACGGCATGACCTGATCGCTTTGGCGCTGTCCGATCCGGCTGAGGGCTCCATTGAAGCAAAGGGGATCCTGACTTTGGAGGACGCGGAAACGGGAGAGACGGTTCTTTATGATGCGGGCAGCCGCGCGCTGAGAGAAAAAATGGCAGAGCGATCTTTGAAGCGGATCGAACAATTGAGACGGTTCTTTCGTTCGGTGGGGCTGGATTTTGTGGGACTTCGGACGGATGGTGAATATGATGATGAGATCGTCAGGTTCTTTTTAGAGCGCAGGAGGCGTAAGGGGCGATGATGCGCAGGGATAAAAACGTTCCGGGTCTGCGGGTGCTCTTACGGGGGGCAGCGATTTTTTTGTTAATATCCGGGGATCTTTTCGCTCAGGAAGGACAGGATATCCGTGATATCCGTCCTCCCGTTGAGATGCCGGTATCATTGTTGTCCTGGCTGATCATCGTCGGGACTGCAGTCCTCTTTCTTTTAGGATTTATGCTGCTGGCAGCGCTCTTTCAAAGAGGCCGGAAAACCGATAAGGTCATGAACCGAACGCCGTGGCAGGCGGCCAATGACCGTTTGGATATGCTGCAGGCCAAGCAGTATCCTGAGAAGGGGATGATCAAAGAATATTACACGGAATTATCCGATATCCTAAGGCGGTATATTGAAGAACGTTTTGCGTTGAACGCGCCTGAGATGACCACGGAAGAATTTCTGGGATCGTTAAGAATGTCTTCCGCCTTGAATGACGATGAGAAAATGAGGCTGTCGCGTTTCTTGAGCGGGTGTGATCTCGTGAAGTTCGCGAAACACCGGACAACACTTGCGGAGATGAAGGATGGGTTTGTTCTGGTCCGTGATTTTGTCCGCTCAACGCAACCTGTGGAGGCTGCATGATCGTTTTTAAAACGCCAATATTTTTGATCGTGGCTGTCGCTCTTCCATTTGCTGTCGGTTATTGGCTGCGGGAACGAAAAGAACCGGCATTGCGCTTCTCGTCGGTCGATCTTTTGCCCAAGGGACATTTGAAACAGGGCAAGGTGAGATGGATAAAAGTCCCTCGTTACATGAGGATTTTAGCATTGGCTCTTTTATGTGTGGCAATGGCCGGTCCGCGCTCGGTCTCCGAACATGCAATTTACAACACGGAAGGGATCGATATTGTGTTGGCCCTTGATATTTCGGGAAGCATGGCGGCGGAAGATTTTTCCTGGGAAGGTAAGCGGGTCAACCGTTTGGATATCGTCAAACGGGTGGTGGGGGAATTCATCAAAGAGCGGGCGAATGACCGTATTGGGTTGGTGGCGTTCTCAAGAGAGGCCTATACCGTAAGTCCATTGACAACGGATCATGATTGGCTGATGCAGAATCTGGAACGGTTGCGGTTGGGGCTTATTGAAGACGGGACGGCGATCGGTTCCGGTTTAAGTTCAGCGCTTTTGCGGTTACGCAACAGTGAGGCAAAAAGTAAAGTCGTGGTCCTTTTGACGGATGGCATGAACAATGCCGGAAAGATCGATCCCCGGCAGGCGGCTGAGGTGGCAAAAGGCCTTGAGGTCAAGATCTATACGGTCGGCGCGGGAAGCCGGGGCCTTGTGCCGTTTCCGGTCCAGGATATGTGGGGACGCAAGGTCTATCAGAAGGTTCAGATCGATCTTGACGAGGGTCTTCTTCAGGGAATCGCCGATCAGACCGGCGGACGGTATTTCCGGGCGACGGACACGGATTCGCTGCGAAAGGTCTACCAGGAGATCGATCTTCTTGAGAAAGTCGAAATGGAGCAATATGGCTATCGGCAGTACAAAGAGCTGTTTGTTTATTGTGTCTATGCGGCCCTGTTCCTGATCGGACTGGAGGTTATTTTAAAGAACACATTTTTTTTGAAACTGCCTTAGAACAGATGGGATCGAGGTTATGAGGTTTGAGCACTTTGAGGTCTTATATTTTATTTGGCTGATGGTTCCGCTGATGGCGTTTTTGATGTGGTTTGCGCGCCGTCGATGGAAACTGCTCGGACTTTTCGCGGAGGAGCATCTTTTATGGAAGTTGGCCACGCTGGATCAAAAAAGGGAAGGGTTGAAAGTCTGGCTTTTGGTCATTGCGGTCTCCTTGCTGATGGTCTCGTTGGCCCGTCCACAATGGGGGTTTCGTCTGCAGGAGGTCAAACAGCGGGGAATTGATATTCTTCTGGCTATTGATACATCCAGAAGCATGCTGACCGCTGATGTGAGGCCGAACCGTATCGAGCGCGTCAAACTGGCTGTTCGGGACCTGATCAAAATTTTGAAAGGTGACCGCGTCGGGTTGATTGCCTTTGCTGGGGATGCGTTCTCGGTTTGCCCTTTGAGCAATGATTACGGGGGAGTGCTTTTGACGCTTGAAGAGATTGATGTCTCGACCATTCCCCGCGGCGGGACCAACATCGCTTCGGCGATCGAGGAGGCCATTGCGGTCTATAAGGAGTCGGACGCCAAGGACAAGACCCTGGTCATCTTGACAGATGGGGAAGAACTGGAAGGTGACGCCCTTGAAGCGGCGGTCAAGGCCAAACAGGCGGGGATCAGGATCTATACCGTTGGGATCGGCACAGCGGAAGGGGAACTTATTCAAATTCAAGATGCTTCCGGAAAGAAAATATTTTTGAAGGATTCGCAGAGCAATTTTGTGAAATCTCGATTAAACGAGGCGTTACTTGAAAAGATCGCGCTTTCCGCATCCGGGCTTTACGTGAGAGCGAGCGGCGCGGAATTCGGGCTGGACCGGATCTATGAACAGGAGCTATCGCGTTTTGAGGAAAGGGATTTTAAATCGCAGATGAAGAAGGTGTATTTTGAGCGTTTTCAATGGCCGCTGGCCCTGGGGATCATTGTTTTGATATGGGAAACATGCCTATCAACCCGGCGAAAAAGGAATCCATTATGAAGCGCCTGAACGCGATCCTGTTGATATGCGTGGTCTGGAGCGCGGTGCCGACCGTTGTTCAGGGAGGAGCAAGGGGTGATATCCATCAGGGAAATGAGCTGTATCGGTCCGGATCGTATGCCCGGTCGATTGAAAAATATAACGCAGCCTTACAAAAGCAACCGGAATCTGATATCATAAATTTTAATCTTGGAAGCGCTCTTTATAAAACCGGTTCCTATAAAGAGGCGGCCGATCATTTTCAGAAGGCGTTGCTTTCAGAAGAGGATGCGTTGAAGCAGAAGGCCCATTATAATTTGGGAAACGCCATCTTTCGTCAGGGTGAAATCTTGAGTTCAAAAAACCCTCAATCCGCGTTGCCCGTATTGGAGCAGTCGCTCAGGCAATATGAGCAGGCATTAAATATTGATCAGACCGACGATGACGCGAAATATAATCATGAGTTCGTAAAAAAATTTTTAGAGGCATTGCGTCAGCAGGTCAAAAACCAGGAGCAGCAGAAGCGGGCTCAGCAAGATCGGCAGAAACACGATCAGGGAGAAGAGCCGCAGCAGAATTCTGGAAGTCCGCAGCGGGATCAGCCGCAGGCGCAAGGAGATCAACAGGCTCAGGCCAATCAGGCTGAAAAGCAGGACCAGCCGGAAAAGCGGGATGATCCAGCGCAAGGGGTTTCTGAGGGCGCGCAACAGAATGGCCAGGAAGAAAATGCCTTGGGACAAGGATCGAACGAGCGGACGGAGCGTTCGGCAATAAAAGCCCAGATGTCGCTGGATGAATATGAACGCAGCCAGGAGGGCAAGCGTTTTTTGAATTTGAATGAGCCTTTTTCGGATAGGCCGGTTTTAAAGGATTGGTAATTTTTTAGGTGTCTTTTACTATGAACCCACATCGATTTTTTAAAATTATTGTTTTTGTATTTTTTTTCATGATGTGCACGGGCATTTCTCCGGGCGCTGCGAAGGAGATCTCCTTTCAAGCGGATGTCGACCGGACAATCGTCGAGCTGGGTTCTTACTTGCGGCTGACGCTTACGGTTACCGGTGTTGATGGGCTGGACCAGCCGATTGAATTGCCTCAGATCGACGGTCTTGAAAGCCGGCTGCTGGGTCCCCAGACCAGGGTATCGATCATCAATGGACAGTATTCGAGTTCCTATTCATTGGTCTATTTTCTTTATCCGCTCAGGGTCGGGACGTTTAAGATCCCGTCTCTGACGCTGACCGTTGAGAATCAGACGGTCCAAAGTGAACCAATAACCATAGAAGCCGTGGGGACTTCGCAGGCTCCTGTCGCATCCGGTTCCACATCTGAAGGCGGGGCTCAGCAGGGCATGGTTCAGCAAAATCTCTCGGAGAGGATCTTCGTAGTCCTTGAGGCTTCCCGTAATGATGTGTATGTGAACGAACGATTTGACGTGACGGTAAAACTGTTTGTTAATGGGATGGACGTCCGTAATATCAGTTACCCGCAGATCAAAGCGCAGGAGTTTTTTTTGGAGGATTTCCAACAGCCGGCTCAGTATGAGCAGGTGCTTGAGGGCGTGCGTTATCAGGTCGTGGAATTTAAAACATTCGCTTATGCTTTGCAGCCCGGGGCCTTTGATTTTGGTCCTGCGGAGGAAACGTGCCAGTTGGCGATCCGCGGTGACCAGGGCCGGCAGAAAGGGTTCGGCGGTTTTTTTGAGGATGATTTTTTCAATGATTTTTTTGGCCGGAATTATATTCTGCGCCCGTTGACAATATCATCTAAAACGTTGCAGTTGACCATTCGTCCGTTGCCTTTGGAGGGGAGGCCTGCCGATTTCTCCGGGGCAGTCGGAAAATTCGTGCTGGATGCGGTGGCTTCTCCGCTTCAATTGAAAGTCGGGGACCCCATCACGACACGTTTGACGCTCGCGGGAAACGGGAATATGCGGACGGCGGAGATCCCGATTTTTAAGGAAAACGGCGATTTTAAAGCATATGAGCCGCAGGTGACCGTTAAGGGGAACGTGAAGATCTCCGAGCAGGTGATCATCCCTAAGCATAGCGGGGTGAAGGCGGTTCCGGCCGTCTCGTTCTGGAGTTTCAATCCGGAAACGGCGCGCTATGAGGAACAACCCGCGGGGCCTTTTGCGCTGAATGTGGCCCCGCTTGAGGTGAAGGAATTGCCGCAGATCGTAGGTTCTTCAAGCCGCACGCTGAACTTTTCCAACACCCAGGAGGACGTGCTTGGAAAAGACATCAGTTTTATTAAGGACCGTCCGGGACGTTTTTATGATCGCGGCTATCAAGCTTGGCGTTCGATTTTTTTCGGAACGGTTCTGGCTCTGATCCTCATGGGGTGGGGTTTCGGATATGTTTGGCATCGGTTTAGTGTGCGGGTAAAAACAGATGAACGTTTTGCAGGGCGGCTTAAAGCGCCGTATTATGCCCGGCGGGGCCTTAAGGATGCTGAGCGTTTTTTGGCGTCCAATGACGTTCGGGGCTTTTATGACGCGATCCACGCGACCGTTCAACAGTATTTCCGGAACCGGTTGCATAAGCCGTTGGGCAGCATCTCTGCGTCCAATATCCGGTCCTCTTTTCAGGGGATTGGAGTGCAGGAGGATGTCGTGAGTTCCCTGGAGCGGTTGCTTGTTGATTGTGACGCGGCGCGGTATGCCTCCGCGCAGTTCAATCGTGACCGTATGGAACGGACATTTCAGGATTTGAGGCGCGCGATCGACCAGATCGAGCGTAAATGCCGGTTAAGATTTTGAGGATACTATGAGTAAGACCATTGTCATCAGTTTGATTTTTTATTTGATCTTCGCCGGGAAGGTGTTTGCCGAGGAGCCATCCGCGGTCTTCGCAAAGGCGAACACGGAATATCAGCAGGGACGTTATGAAGAGGCGGGCGGTCTTTATGAACAGATCCTGGAGTCCGGTCAGGAGAGCGGTGCGCTTTATTATAATCTCGGGAATTCATATTTTAAGAAAGGTCAGATCGGCAAGGCGATCCTGAATTATGAACGGGCCCTGGATTTCTTTCCAAGGGACGCGGACCTTCAGGCGAATTATGCGTTTGCCCGTTCCATAACGAGAGGCCTTGATGAGCGGGGGACGGTGTTTGCGCGCTTTGCAAAAAGGGGAGCTCTTTTGTTAGCAAGGAATGAATATGCGTGGGTCGCTTTGTTTTTGCTGGGTGTTTTGGCCGGGGTCCATTTGATGAGCCTTTCTTTCAATTGGAGGAGGAATCTTCAAACGGTCGTGATCATGGTGGGTTTGTTGGCGTTGATTTTCCACGGCTTTTTTTGGGTTTTGCATGAGCGATTTTTTGCCCGTCGTGCGATCGTGCTGAAGGATTCATCGGTGTTATTTGAGCCGAGAGAAGGGGCGACGGCGCATTTTCAGGTCTACGAGGGGGATCCTGTTGAGGTTTTGAAAATCCAGGATTCATGGGGAAAGGTCGCGCGTTTTGACGGGAAGGAAGGATGGATCACCACGGACCATTTTGAACGGCTTCGGCGGGGTAAGACCAATCAGTAAGCTTGCGAAAGGGGATGTTATGAAAGGCATTCGGGTAATAGGGATGATGGGGGCTATTTGTTCCTTGTGCTGTTGCAGCTTTGCTCAGGAAACGGCGATCGAGTTTTGCCAGAGGATGTTTCAGGAGACCAAAGAATGTCCTCAGCACAGTTGTGAAGTCGCAAAATGTGATGGTGAAGGCTGCATTGCCGATGCCTGCGCGCCAAAACCGTGTTCCAGTTTTTCTGTCGAACAGTGTTTAAATGAGTTCTGTGAAGTGATGACGGACTGCAGCGGAAAGAAGGTCTGCGGGGATAAGCATTATGATCCACCCCAGTGCGGAAAGCTGGCGTATGATGGCCAAGGTGTTTTGTGCTGTGAGGGTTTTGTTCGCCGATGCGGGATCGAATTTTTTGATCACACATGCGACATGCTTGGTGAATATTCGGTCTACAGTCTTCCGATCTGCATTCCCTGCGGAGACGGCGTTTGCGCGAATTTTGAGAACCGTTGTAATTGTCCTGAGGATTGCCATCCAAAGGGCGGGGTTTATCAGGGCAGAAAATTTGAACGTGAGATGACGGAGGCTGAATCATCGCCTCAAGTTCCGTAACCGTTCTGACGGTCCTTACGGGGACAGGATCTTTTTGATTTTTTCATCCAGCTGGTCAAGATGGATCGGTTTAGGGATAAAGTCGGAAACGCCCACCTTGCGAAAGCCGCCTTCCATTTGTGGGTTGGCCGTCATGATGATGATCGGTATTTTTTTTGTGGCAGGATTTTCCCTGATGGCAACCAACAGATCCACGCCGTCCATATCCGGCATATACACATCGGAGAGGATCAGGTCCGGTATCTGCAGGCGGATCTTAAGCAGGGCATCTTTTCCATTATGCGCTTCAAGGACATTATATCCTGCTTTTGAAAGGCCGGTGCGGATCATGGTCAATGTTGATGCGTCGTCTTCGACAACGAGTATGCGCGGCATAGGGGGAACTCCTTTTAGGTCCATTGGATCATACCAATATTCTGTTTAAAAATCATTAGAATGCAAGAAAAAAATCTCAGCTGGTTTCAAGCGATGGCTGCCAGCACGATCTCGGCGGCTCGTCTGCTCGCGCCGGGTTGCCCCAGGATCTGCCGGGTTCTCTGGAGCTTTGTTTTTGTCTGACGGAATTTTTCCGGGTCCTGATAGATCTCCAAAAGTTTGTGGGAGATATTTTCAGGAGAAACTTGCTGTTGCAAACATTCTGGAACAACTGTTTCTCCGGAGACAATGTTGGCTAGGCCGATATTTTTGATCTTAATGATGAGGCGGCCCAGGATGTATGTGAGAAAGGCCGTTTTATAAATGATCACCATGGGTTTTTCAAGAAGGGCGGTCTCTAAAGTGGCGGTGCCGGATGTGACAACGCACATATCACAGGCGTTGACCGCGTTATAGAAATCCCCATAAACGATTTTCAAAGGAACCGAGGAATTTTTGATGTGAGAATGGATCTGTTCGGTCGTGATATTCGGCGCCTGTGTCAGAATGAATTGAGCGTGGGGGACCTTTTGGGCGATGAGTTCCGCAGCTCCCAGCATTGGGGGAAGAAGGGTTTCGATCTCGCGCGTGCGTGAGCCGGGGACCAGGCCGAAGACCGGATGGTCTGCTCGCAGGCCGATGCGGGAAAGAAAATGCTCTTTTGAAACGGAGGAGTGGACTTCATCGACCAGGGGATGGCCAACAAACTCAACATGAACGCCGCGGTCTTCATAGAATTTTTTTTCGAACTTAAAGAGGACCATCATATGGTCCGTGACCCGCTCGATCAATTTGATCCGTCCGGCTTTCCAGGCCCAGACCTGAGGGGAGATGTAATAAACAACTTTGACGCCCATTTTTTTTAACGCCTTGGCCAGCCTTAGATTGAATCCAGGATAATCGACCAGGAGGACCACGCTAGGCTTTCGGATGCGCACATTTTCCAAGAATTGGTAAAAAAACTTACGAAACTCCCCTAAATGTTTTAGGACTTCAACAAAACCGATAACCGCAAACTCTGTCAGGTCCGCGTCCAATTTGACCCCGCAGGCGGCCAAATGTTGTCCTCCAAGACCGGAAAAGGTTATGGAAGGCTCAAGCTGTTGAATTTCCTGGACTAAACGTGCGGCGTGAAGATCCCCGGAGGTTTCTCCCGCTACGACCATAATATGTTTTGAGGAATTCGGCATAGACTCGTAAAATCTCATAAATATGAAAAATGACTCCAAAAGCTTCCGCTAGAATAACAAAGAACTCGACAAAAGTCAATTGATGTGCTAATATTCTGACTTCATAAAATAAATATAAAATATTGATTTGAATAGATTTATGTATTTTAAGGCAAGGGGACGGGGTTCATGCAGGGCTATCTTCAACTTTTAAAATTTTTAAAAGGTCACAAACGGCTTTTTGGCATATCGGTCGTGGCGATGTTTTTTTCAAGCATCTTTGAAGGGTTTCAGCTTTCTTTTTTGATTCCGATCACAGATAGGATATTCAACAACCGTCCGATCGTGCTCCCTAATAAAGTTCCAGAATCGTTAACGCAGGTTGTAAATTATCTTAACAGTATCACCCCGGAAGCGCTCTTTTGGAGCCTGCCGTTCGTGGCCTTGATCTTAATCATTGTGAAGAACATTTTTACATTTTTATACGGATATTTGATGAATGATGTTGCCCAGCGCGTTCTGAGGGATGTCCGGATGAACTTATATGAAAAGATCCAAAGCTTTTCCTTGGATTATTTTAGCAAAAAGAGGACGGGGGAGCTGATCTCCCGTATCACCAATGATGTGTCGTTGATCGAAAATGCCGTTTCCTATGCAGTCACGGACCTTTTCACGCAAACGTTTTTGTTGATCACCTATGTTTGCATCGCCCTGACCATTCATTTTTATGCAGCAGCCGTGACGCTTTTGATCTTGGTCTTTGTGGTGTGGCCGGTGGGCAAGATCGGCCGAAAGATCAAAAAGCTCGCTTTGGGTGAGCAGCAGAGGATGGCGGACATCAATTCAACGCTTTTGGAGACGATCTCTGGAGTAAAGGTTATCAAGGCTTTTTGCACGGAACAGCAGGAGATCAAGCGGTTTTATGATCAGAATTATCAATATTATAAGCTAAAGATGAAGACGATCAAGCGGATGAAACTTTTGGCGCCGGTGACAGAGGTCTTTGGCCTGATGTGCGGGATCCTGATTATTTTCTGGCTGGGGCGTCAGGTGATGGCGGGGGACCTTTCTTTCGGTGTGTTCGCGGTATTTTTGGCATCAGCGTTGTCCATTGTCCGCCCGATCAAGAAGCTCGGTAACGTGAATGCGATTGTGCAGCAGGCGTTGTCTGCTAATGAACGCATTTACGCGGTCTTGAATGAGGAGCCGACGATTAAGGAAAGACAAGGTGCGATCGATGCTCCTGTGATCGCCGGCAGTATTGAATTTAAAGGAGTGGATTTTCAATATGATGCTGAATCTCAAATCGTCCTGAAAGACATTAACTTAACGATCCATCGCGGGGAACTTGTGGCGATCGTTGGGCCCACCGGCTCCGGTAAGACATCGCTGGTCAATCTGATCCCGCGTTTTTACGATCCATTGCGCGGAGAGGTCCTTTTGGATGGCAAAAATCTTAAGGATCTCACCTTTCGTTCTTTGCGTCGGCAGATCGGGATCGTGGCCCAGGAGACGTTTTTGTTTAACGATACGATTGCCGCGAATATAAATTACGGTGGGAATCATTCAGCGGCAGAGATTGAGGAAGCGGCGCGTCAGGCATATGCCCATCAATTTATTATTCAACTGCCCCATGGATATGACACGGTGATCGGTGAACGCGGCTTTCGTTTGTCAGGCGGCGAGAAGCAGCGGATCGCGATCGCCCGGGCCATTTTACGGAATCCGGCGATCTTGATCATGGATGAGGCTACCAGCGCTCTGGATTCTGAGTCCGAAAAGTATGTTAAAGAGGCGCTTGATGATCTGATGCGGGGCAGAACGGTTGTGGCGATCGCTCACCGTTTGTCAACGATCATTCAGGCCAACCGCATTGTTGTTCTGGAAGACGGGAAGATCCGTGAGATCGGCAGGCATGAGGAGCTTTTGGCCAAAAAAGGGCTGTATGAACGGCTGTATCGCACTCAGTTTGATGTCGAATAATTTTCTATGGGTCCAGTATTTTTTAGTTGAATTTCAAAAAATCTTTGTTAAAATAAATCACTTTTTACGCTGACCTGGTTTGTGCAAAGTGAATAGACCCGGTCGGCAGGGCAATGGGCCCAACTCATCTTATCCCATCATAAAAGATGAGATGTTCGCAACACTGCTTATTTCACTTGGCCGATTCAATGAATGGGTTTGGCCAATAAGCAGGAATCAAGGAGGATATATGCCATCAGAAGTTCTTAAGCAGTTGCTCGAATGCGGAGTGCATTTTGGGCACCAAACCCGTCGCTGGAATCCAAAGATGAAAAGATTTATCTTCGGGGAGCGCAGCGGAATTTACATTATTGACCTGGAAAAGACCGAAGAGCACTTGAAAACCGCCAAGGAAGCTGCGCAAGCCATCGCGGCACAGGGAGGCAGGATCCTGTTTATTGGAACTAAGAAACAGGCTCAGGACGTGATCGAAACTGAGGCCAAGCGATGCGATATGCCGTATATCAATAGCCGCTGGATGGGCGGTCTGTTAACGAATTTTACGACGGTCCGCAAATCGATCGATAAGCTTTTTAAGATCGAAAAAATGGAAGAAGAAGGGATCCTGGAGAATTTGACCAAAAAGGAGGCTGCCCGCATCCGCAAGGAAAAATCACGTCTGACGTTGGATTTCGGCGGTATCCGTAATATGACGGGAGTTCCTGCAGCTGTTTTTATTGTTGATACGCGTCGGGAAGAGATCGCCGTCCGCGAAGCGGTCCGTTTGGGCATCCCGATCTTTGGATTGATTGATACCAACTGCGACCCGGATTTTGTGAATTATCCGATCCCCGGAAATGATGATGCGCTGAAATCGATCCGCTTGATTGCTTCGATCCTCGCTGAAGGGATCCTCGAAGGGGCCAAACAGTTCGCCGAGACTGAAAAGATCCGCAACCGTAAAGAAGGAAAGAAGGCGGATTCAGTTGACGCAGAGCAGCCGTCTGCGCCTGTGGAAGGGGCTGGGGAAGCGGTCTCGACTGAGGCGGAAGTTTCTGAATAATCAAGAGCGGTTTTTGTTAACGAAAGGACATGATCATGGGGACGTCTGTTGATGCCATCAAGGAATTACGGGAGATGACATCTTGTGGTGTTATTGAATGTAAAAAAGCCTTGGAAGAAGCGAAAGGCGATTTTGATAAAGCGAAAAAGATCTTGCAACAGAGGGGATTGGAAGTCGCCGCTAAGAAAAGCGGACGGGCTGCCAAGGAAGGGCGTGTTGAGATTTATGTCCACCCCGGCAATAAAATGGCGGTCATGGTTGAGGTCAATTGCGAAACGGATTTTGTCGCTCGCAACACGGACTTCATGCGATTCGCCAAAGATGTGGCCATGCACATTGCTGCCATGAACCCCAAATATATAAAAGAAGAAGATGTTCCTGCCGGCGTCTTGGAGGGCGTGGAGGATAAGAAGACGTTCATCAAAGAGCAGTGTTTAATGAGCCAGGCGTTCGTTAAGGACACCAGCAAAACTGTCCAGGATTATCTTAATGAGATCGTTGCCAAGATCGGCGAAAATATGTTTGTTGGCCGGTTTGCCCGGTATAAGGTAGGTCAAAGTGAGTAAAGCTCCGGCGTACAAGCGAATTCTGTTAAAGCTCAGCGGTGAGGCCTTAATGGGATCTCAGGACCACGGTATTGATGCGGAAATGTGCGCTCGCCTGGCCCAGGAGATCAAGGAGGTCATTGACGCTGGGGTTACGATCGCGCTTGTGGTGGGGGGAGGCAATATTTTTAGAGGGCAGGTGGCCTCCAAGGCATTCGGTTTGGATCGCTCGGTCGCTGATTATATGGGCATGCTCGCCACCGTTATTAACGGTCTGGCGCTTCAGAACGCCTTGGAAAAGGTCGGCGTTCAGACCCGTGTTATGACCGCCATCGCGATGTCAGCTGTTGCTGAGCCGTATATTCGTCGTCGAGCAATGCGCCATCTTGAAAAAGGGCGCGTGATCATTTTTGTCGCGGGGACGGGAAATCCGTATTTTACGACCGACACGGCTGCAAGTCTTCGGGCCGCTGAGATCGAAGCGGACGTTATTTTCAAGGCGACAAAGGTGGATGGAGTTTATTCCGCGGATCCGATGAAGGACCCGAGCGCGAAACGGTATGAACAGTTGGCCTTCATGGATGTTCTCAAAAATGATCTTCGGGTGATGGATTCAACAGCTGTCAGCATGTGTATGACCAATAATCTGCCGATTGTTGTCTTTAATTTAACGAAGCCTGGAAACATTAAGAAAGCAGTTTTTGGTGAACCTATTGGAACCGTTGTTCGATAAGGGGGATCGCTATGTTAAAGGATATGAAGAAGGACATTGAAGTTAAAATGCAAAAGGCGCTCGAAGCCACTCAACGGGAATTATCCGAGGTCCGTACGGGACGGGCACATCCTGGCCTCATTGAAGGTTTGCATGTGGACTATTACGGGACGCCGACCCTCTTGAAACAGATGGCATCGATTTCGGTGCCGGAGCCGCGGACCATCGTGATTCAGCCGTGGGACCCTTCAGCGATCGCTGAGATCGAGAAGGCGATCGTTAATAACCCCAAATTAGGCATTACTCCGTCTACAGATGGAAAAATTTTACGTCTGCAGGTTCCGCAGTTATCCGCTGAGCGCCGTGAGGAGTTGAAAAAGGTCGCCAAGCAGATGGCTGAGCAGGGACGGGTGTCTTTAAGAACGATTCGGCGAGATGCCAATGACAGGATTAAAAAGTTGCAGAGCGAAGGGACGATTTCTGAGGACGAAAGTTTCCGTTCCCAGGAAGAGATCCAGAAATTGACCGACCGCTACATTGGCGATATTGACAGTGTTCTGGAAAAAAAGATTCAAGAATTAGTTGAGATTTAAGAAGTTTTGTGTTTTAATGAATGCTCTTTCTGTTCTTTGAAGAAATGCGATGGAATAAGAGGATTTGAGACCCACTAGCTCATCCGGTAGAGCACTGCCCTTTTAAGGCAGGTGTGCCGCGTTCGAGTCGCGGGTGGGTCACCATTTTAAGCTCGGCCCTTTCCCAGGGCCGAGCTTTTATGAACCTTAACGAGCGCAACATGTTCTTGGGCGGATGGCGGAATTGGTAGACGCGCTAGTCTTAGGAACTAGTGGGGAAACTCATGGAGGTTCAAGTCCTCTTCCGCCCACCAGTTTTAAAAACGCTCGTGGGCAAAAGGATTTGTGATATAATAAACGCCATTGGTTTTTCCTTTAATGCGGCGGTAATTCAGTTGGCTAGAATGCCACCTTGCCAAGGTGGATGTCGTGGGTTCGAACCCCATCCGCCGCTTTTATTTTAAATACATTGATTAAACATCTTATGAGCATATCTGATGCCGTGTCGTGAGGAGGACATTTTTCCATGAAAATCAAGGATTTCTTGTGTGAAGAGGCCGTGACTGCGGATCTCAAATCTACGGAAAAGAAAGACGTGATCCAGGAGCTTGTTGACCTTTTGGTCAAAGCCGGGGCCGTAGAGAAGAAGATACGCTCAAAGTTGATTGAAGTCCTTCTCGCCAGGGAAGCGCTGGGGTCCACAGCGATCGGTCAGGGAATTGCCATTCCTCATGGAAAATGTGAGCATGTGACGGAACTGACGGCTGCCTTGGGCGTCAGCAAAGCTGGGGTCGATTTTGATTCTCTCGACGGAGAACCAGCACATATTTTTTTCTTACTTGTCGCTCCGATCGATTCCGCGGGGCCTCACCTAAAAGCTTTAGCCCGCATTTCGCGGCTACTGAAGGACAAATATTTCCGGGATAGCCTTCAAAGCGCTCAAGACGCCAAAGGGATCTTAGCCTTGTTACAGCAAGAACCGGAATAACCTGATAAACGATAGCGCATGTCTGGGAATTTGATCAAGTGGTTATATCCTGGGATGAGGATCAAACGTTGGTTGTTTACCTCGATCGCAGGTATTTGTGTTGTTGCGGGCGGGGCAACAGCGTTAAGCTCACCATATTCTTTTGTTAAATTTTTCGGTTTTGTCATCGTTTTATGCGGTGTTTTGCTCGTCCTTATGGGAATGGGCAAGATGGTCGTTTCGCTCATCACGCTTTTTCTCCCAAAGGGTGAACGGGAGCTGGTCAATATCCTTTATCAGCGCCGTTATTTGGAGCGTGGGCCTAAAATCGTTTGCGTCGGTGGGGGGCATGGTCTTTCGCATCTGTTGTTGGGTTTGAAGGAATATACATCGAATCTTACGGCGATCGTGACCGTGGCGGACAGCGGGGGATCTTCTGGGCGTTTGCGTGAGGAATTCAACATTGTTGCACCAGGGGACATTCGTAACTGCTTAGTGGCCTTGGCCGATGCGCCGGCATTAATGGGCGATCTTTTTCAATTCCGGTTTTCCAAGGATTCTGAGCTTAAAGGCCACAATTTTGGAAACTTATTCTTGACGGCCATGGTGCAGCTGACAGGTGATTTTGAAAAAGCCGTCAAGGAGTCTTCAAGGGTCTTGGCGATCCGGGGAAAAGTAGTTCCTTCGACAGTGACCAATGTCCATTTGGTCGCGGAATATGAGGATGGTTCGATCACCCAAGGGGAAGCGGATATCCCTAATACGAAAAGCCGCATCAAAAGGATCTTTTTGAATCCGGAGCATTCTGTGCCGACCCAGGAAGCGTTGGAGGCGATCGAGGATGCGGATGTGATCATTTTAGGCCCGGGGAGTTTGTATACAAGTATTATTCCTAACCTGATCGTGGACGAGGTTGCGGATGCTATTGCGAAATCCGGGGCGTTCCGGATTTATGTGTGTAACGTCATGACCCAGCAGGGGGAGACTGACCATTACACGGCCAGTGATCACATTCAGGCGTTGGTAGAGCACACCAACACCGGGATTATCAATGCTTGTTTGATCAATAACGCGATGCCTTCCGATGACGCGTTAAAGCGCTATCGTGTGGAGGATTCATTTCCTGTGAAGGCGGATGAAGAACGTATCCGAGCGATGGGATATGCGGTGTTTGGGACGGACTTGCTGGAAGTCGGTAGTTATGTGCGTCATGATTCCACAAAATTGACAAAGGCCTTGATTAAACTGATTGAACGGTACCGTGTTATTAAGAGGTGAGTGGATATGCCTCAAATTTCAAAAGACGTCGTGATACGGAGTCCGCAGGGCTTGCATGCCCGCCCCGCGGCCCTTTTTGTGCAGATCGCTTCAAAATATGATGCCCAGTTGACGATTGCCAAAGATGGTGAGACGATTAATGGGAAATCCATTATGGGGATCTTGATGCTGGGGGCTCAGCAGAACAGCAGTATCCGTTTATCAGCAGAAGGGGATGACGCTGAGCCGATGATCAAGGAGCTTGAAGAATTCTTAACGCGTCATGAATGAGATCATTTTAAAAGGTGTCCCTGCCGCAGCCGGCATTGCGATCGGTCCAGCGTACATTCTGGATAAACAGGATATTGTTGTGCCTCCGCGGGATATCCTGGAGCAGGAAATCCCGATCGAGATCGCCCGTTTTGATGAGGCTTTGATCAAAACGCGTGAAGAGGTCGCGGACCTGCAGCGCAAAATCGGCGATGAAATGGGCACTCAGCACGCCCAGATCTTTGATGCGCATCTTATGGCATTGGAAGACCGTACCTTGATCGAGGATGTCATCAAGGGGATCCGTCAGCGCAAACAATCCGCAGAATACATCTTTTCAACTGTCCTGAAAAAATACGCCAAGGTCTTTGCAGAGCTGAAAGATGAATACCTGCGCGACCGCATTGCGGATATCAATGATATCGGCCGACGCGTCCTGAAGAATCTGATCGATGAGGATAAGCTCTACGAAATTGAGCGTCTCGAAGAGGAGTTGGTCATTATCGCCCATGATCTTTCCCCGTCGGATACGGTCAGCATGTTCAAGAAAAATATTTTGGGTTTCGCGACAGATATCGGAAGCCGGACTTCGCATACGGCGATCATGGCAAAATCCATGGGCGTTCCGGCCGTCGTGGCTTTAAAGGACGCCACGCTGCGGATCACGAACCAGGACCTGCTTATTATTGACGGGCGTATGGGCCTGGTGATCATTAATCCTGCTGATTCCACGCTTGAAATTTATCGTAAGGAGCAGGAGAGGATCCATTCGTTAAGTCATCGTTTTGATGATATGCGGGAGCTTCCCGCTGAGACAAAGGATGGTCACAGGATTCAGATCCTGGCCAATCTTGAAATTCCTGAAGAGATCCCTACTGCTAAAGGTCAGGGCGCGGGAGGGATAGGCCTCTACAGGACCGAATTTTTTTATATGAACCGCCGGGACCTTCCCAGCGAAGAAGAACAGTACGAAGCCTACAGCAAGGTGGCTTGCGAATTCGGGGATCAGCCGGTGACGATCCGGACGGTTGATATCGGAGGGGATAAATTCATCTCCAGCGTTCAGATCCCCAGGGATATGTACCCATTTTTGGGATGGCGGGCGATCAAATTCTGCCTGGCGCAGCCGCAGATCTTCAAGACCCAGTTAAGGGCTATTTTAAGGGCTTCCGTGCATGGTAATATCCGTTTGATGTATCCGATGATCTCAGGGCCCAGCGAATTGCGCCAGGCCAACGCGATCCTGGAGGAGGTCAAAGCGGAACTTCGTGTTCACAACATCCCTTTCAATGAGCATCTGGCTGTGGGTGTCATGATTGAAGTCCCATCGGCAGCGATGACCGCTGATATGCTGGCTAAAGAAGCGGCTTTTTTTAGTATCGGCACCAATGATCTGGTGCAATACACCTTGGCGGTTGATCGGGCCAATGAACAGCTGGCTGATTTTTATGAGCCGTGCCATCCGTCAGTCCTCCGTCTGATCAAGCGGACCGTGGATGCCGCTCATGCGGAAGGGATCCATGTCGGGCTGTGCGGTGAGATGTCCGGGGAGCCGAATTTGGCGTTGTTGCTCTTGGGGCTTGGCCTGGATGAATTAAGCATGACGCCGTTAAGCATTTTGCAGATCAAACAGTTGGTCCGGTCCGTTAATTTTTCTGATGCTCAGAGTTTGGCGACTCAGGCCCTGGATCTCAGGCTGGGTTCTGAGATCGAGGACCTTTGCAAGCTGCGGGCGAGGGAATTGGCGCCGCAGGTCTTTCGGGTAGACGCGAGATCATCTCAAAACAATCAAGGAAAAGCCATATGAAAGTCTTGATCCTGGCAGCGGGATATGGGACCCGTTTATATCCGATCGTCAAAGACACGCCTAAACCGTTGCTGAAGATTCATGGGACTCCGCTGATCGATTATCTGGTTGACAAGGTCAAGGATTTTAGGGGCCTGTCTGAGATCCTGGTGGTTACAAATAACAAATTTTACGCTGATTTTTGCAAATGGTCGAAGGGGTTTTCCGGACTTCAGGCGAAGGTCACAGTAGTTAACGATGGCACCAATACCCCCGATGACCGTTTGGGTTCTATCGGGGATATTGAATTTGTGCTGAAGCATCAAAATATCCAAGAAGACCTTTTTGTGCTGGGGGGAGATAATTTGTTCGATTATAGGCTGGATGAGTTCGTTGTCTTTGCCCAAGCACAATCGCCGAATGTTTCGATCGGGCTTTATGATATTCAGGAGAAAAAAGAGGCCACGCGTTTCGGGGTCGTCGAGTTGTGTCCGAACAGCCGTAAGGTTTTGTCTTTTGAAGAAAAACCTGCTCAACCGCGTTCGACTCTGATCGCCATGTGTTCATATTATTTTCCCCAGGCATCGCTGGGTCTGCTGCGGGAATATCTCAATGAGACCCAGAAGGCCGATAAAGCCGGTGATTATATTCATTGGCTGGTCTCTAAAAAAGAGGTTTACGGTTTTCAATTTGAAGGCTCATGGTATGATATTGGCAGCGTTGAATCGCTTAAAGAGGCCCAAAGCAAATTTAAACCTTAAAGTCAATGTTTTTACGAAAGGACCAGGGAGTGAAAGGACAGTATTTTATTACGTCAGAATCGGTAGGAAATGGACATCCGGATAAAGTCTGTGATCAAATTTCTGATGCCGTGTTGGATTCTATTTTAAAAGAAGATCCCAAGGGCCGCGTTGCTTGCGAAACTTTTATTACGGCGGGGCTGGTCATTGTGGGAGGCGAGATCACGACCAAGACCTATGTGGATGTGCATAAGCTGGTTCGCCGTGTTCTTGCTGAGATCGGGTATACTCATCAAAAGTACGGATTTTCCTGTGACACCTGTGCTATTTTAAACGCGATCAATGGGCAGTCTCCGGATATCGCCCAGGGGGTTGATTCTGGTGGGGCGGGAGACCAGGGGATCATGATCGGATATGCCTGTGATGAAACACCGGAATTGATGCCTTTGCCGATCATGCTTGCGCATAAGCTTGTTCGCCGCGTGGAAGAGGTCCGCACAAAGAAAATCCTGCCCTATTTGGGGCCTGATTGCAAGAGCCAGGTCACGGTGGAATATGACAGTGGCGCCCCGAAACGGATCGATGCTGTTGTTCTAGCTTGTCAGCATACGGAAGAGATCCTGGACCCGAGCGGAAAATTCATTACAAAAGAAGCAAAGCAGCAGATCATTGACACGGTCGCTAAACCGATCGTGGGGGATATGATCGACGCCCAGACCAAGTTTTATGTAAATGAAACCGGAAAGTTCGTGGTCGGTGGTCCGCAATCTGATACAGGTATGACGGGCCGTAAGATCATCGTCGATACCTATGGAGGCGTTGTTTCTCATGGTGGCGGGGCGTTTTCCGGAAAAGATCCGACCAAGGTCGATCGTTCTGCGACATATATGGCGCGTTATGTGGCCAAGAACGTCGTGGCTGCCGGTCTTGCGAAAAAATGCTGGGTTCAGGTCGGCTATGCGATCGGCAAGGCCGAACCGGTCTCGGTGATGATCGATACTTTCGGCACGGGAAATGTTTCTGAGCAGAAGATCGTTGAACTGGTGCGTAAGCATTTTGATCTGACCCCCAGGGGCATCATCAAGGAGCTGGACCTGTTAAAGCCGATCTATCAGAAGACGGCAGCGTATGGGCATTTTGGCCGTGATGAGTTCAGCTGGGAAAAAACGGACAAGGCCGCGGTCCTAAAAAAGGAAGCAACCCGCGCTTAAAAATTAATGAGGAGCATGATGAAAAGTTCTGTCAGTCAAAATTGTCATTATAAAGTCAAGGACATGAGCCTTGCCGCTTTCGGCCATAAGGAGATCGAGTTGGCCGAAAAGGAAATGCCGGGCCTGATGGCCTTGCAGGAGAAATATAAGGCTTCACAGCCTTTAAAAGGGGCGCGGATCACGGGTTCGCTTCACATGACCATTCAGACCGCGGTTTTAATTAAGACCCTTAAGGCGCTGGGGGCGGATGTCCGATGGGCCAGCTGTAACATTTTTTCCACCCAGGACCATGCGGCGGCCGCGATCGCGGATTTGGGAGTTCCTGTCTTTGCCTGGAAGGGCGAGACTTTGAAGGAGTATTGGTGGTGCACAAAACAGGCTTTGTCATTTCCAAATGGCCAGGGTCCGACCCTGATCGTGGATGACGGCGGGGATGCCACCCTCATGGTCCACAGAGGGCTGGCCGCAGAGAAAGACTCCAAGGTCCTGGATCTTCCTGCGGATACTGAGGATGAGAAAGAGCTGAATATCTGTTTAAAAGCTTGTCTGGTTGAGGATCCGTCTCAATGGGGCCGTATCGTCAAGGAAATCCGCGGCGTTTCGGAAGAAACAACGACCGGTGTTCACCGTTTGTATCAGATGATGAAGGACAATATCCTTTTGTTTCCAGCTTTCAATGTGAATGATTCGGTCACCAAATCCAAGTTCGATAACCTTTACGGTTGTCGTGAATCGTTGGCGGACGGGATCAAACGCGCAACAGATATCATGGTTGCCGGTAAGGTCGTGGTGGTCTGCGGATACGGCGATGTCGGAAAAGGTTGTGCCCATTCCATGCGCAGTTACGGGGCCAGGGTCCTGATCACTGAGATCGATCCGATCTGCGCTTTGCAGGCCGCGATGGAGGGCTTTGAGGTGACAACTGTGGAGGCTTCGTTATCCGAAGGGGATATTTATGTGACCGCGACGGGTAACTGCGAGGTCATCACTGCGGATCAAATGGCCCGTATGAAGGACCAGGCGATCGTCTGTAATATCGGGCATTTTGATAATGAGATCCAGGTCGCTAAACTTGAGGCCTGGCCGGGTATTCGAAGAGAGAACATCAAGCCACAGGTCGATCAGTATTATTTTCCCGATGGCCATTCTATTATCCTTTTGGCGGAGGGCCGTTTGGTGAACCTAGGTTGCGCGACCGGGCATCCGTCCTTTGTCATGAGCAATTCATTCACGAATCAGACCTTGGCCCAGATCGAACTGTGGACCAAGTCATACAAGGTGGGGGTTTATTGCCTGCCGAAAAAACTGGATGAAGAGGTGGCAAGGCTGCATTTGGCAAAGCTAGGTGTTCAATTAACAAAGTTGACGCCTAAACAGGCGCAGTATATCGGTGTTCCTCCAGAGGGCCCGTATAAGCCTGAGCATTATCGATATTAAAAGGATGTGATCTGTGTTCGGACAAAAAAGGCAGGCGTTGCGTCTGCCTTTTTTGTATTTAAGTCGATCTGCAGGATTGACAACGAGATCTTTTGTGATATACTTTGCTCATCAGTTTTAAACAAGGTGAAGAGATGGAACAAAGAAACTATTCGACAAAACATTTTCCAATGAACGTCGTTCTCGTACTAGCGGCCGTCGGGAAGGAGTGCGTCGGGTAGTCTTCACTTTGACATAAGCAGATTTTGATACGCCCTGCGGTGGAGACGCCAGCAGGGCGTTTTTTTTGGTTGGAATTTTCAGGAGAGCGCATCATGTTCGGGACGGACATTCATTCCAGGGGAAAACATTTTAAAAAGAGGGTTCCTGATGTCCCACAGGTGAGCATGGAATGTCAGGGAGAGGGCCTTTTCGCCGGAACCCGCGGGCTGGATGTCTGGAAAAAAGGCACATTAAAAATGCATATTATTATCTTAACTTACACGATTTTTCATGTTCGAAAAGGCGCGGCTGTAGCGGTCGTTGTTCTAGCCGTCGTGCGTCCACCGCCTGTCAGGGTTTACCGTATTTTTTGGAGCCCTGCTGGCCAAGGATGCTAGCAGGGCTTTTTTGTTGTCAATAACTCATAATTGAGAAAGGAGGGGGGATATGAGCGACGAAGATCCGACAGATGGGTTTATCCGTGGTTCTCAAGAGGATTATTGTTGTAATCCTCGGTTTCAGGAGTATCCGTGGTGGGATGATTTTGAATATATTGAGTTTTTTTTGCCTTGGAATATTGACATATAAAATTTTAATTTACATATAATTATTATATGTTAGAATGAAATTCCAAATTAAGGGTAAAAAAGTGTAAAAAATATTCAAAATTTAACGTTTTTTAAAGGAAGGATCGAAAATGGCTAAGATTTATTATGATAATGACGCAGACTTGAACGCTCTGCAGGGAAAGGTCATTGGGGTCATCGGTTATGGGATCCAGGGCCGTGCTCAGGCGTTGAATCTCAGGGATTCAGGTTTGAAAGTGATGGTCAGTGAGGTGAAAGATACGCCGAATTACGCGCAGGCGGTTGAAGATGGGTTTAAACCGGTCGAAGCCAAAACTATCGCAAAGAAAGCGGATGTGATCCAGATTCTGACCCAAGACCATGTGCAGGCCGCGTTGTATCGTAAGGCGATCCGAAGGTATTTAAAGGCCGGTAAATCGCTGGTTTTTTCACACGGATTCAATATTCACTTTAAACAGATCGTTCCTCCGGCTGATGTCGATGTCTGGATGATCGCTCCTAAAGGACCAGGGTCTTTGGTTCGCCGTCAGTATGAGGAGGGTAAAGGTGTTCCGTGTTTGGTCGCGATCCATCAGAATGCTTCAGGCCATGCTTTGAAAGACGCTTTGGCTTATGCCAAAGGGATCGGTGGTGCCAGAGCCGGGGTCATTGAGACGACTTTTAAAGAAGAAACAGAAACAGACCTTTTTGGTGAACAGGCTGTTCTCTGCGGCGGTGCCAGTGAACTTGTTAAGGCCGGGTTTGAGACGCTGGTCGAGGCGGGATATCAGCCTGAGATCGCTTATTTTGAATGCCTTCATGAGCTAAAGCTGATCGTTGACCTTTTTTATGAGGTCGGTATCCAGGGCATGCGCAAGCGCGTTTCGGATACGGCTGAATACGGGGATTATTCACGCGGTCCACGGATCATTAATGACCGTACCCGTAAGGAGATGAAGAAAATTTTGAAAGAGGTCCAGTCCGGGAAATTCGCCCGCGAATGGATCCGCGAAAACCGTCGAGGCAGGAAGAATTTCAATGCCATGCGCGCTGCCGGTGAGAATCACCAGATCGAAAAAGTCGGTCAACAGCTGCGCAGCATGATGCCTTGGATGAAAAAGTAAACGGGATACATGCTACAGAACACAGACGCGATGATGAAGTGTCTGTGACTGTCGGAGAATAGAGATGAGCAAGAATAAAGTTTTGATGTTTGATACAACCTTACGGGATGGTGAACAGGCTCCTGGAGCGAGTTTGAACGAGAAGGAGAAGCTCGAGATCGCTTATGCCTTGGAACGTTTGGGCGTGGATATCATTGAGGCGGGATTTCCGATCAGTTCTCCGGGAGATTTCGCGGCGGTCCAAAAAATCGCCAAGGCTATTAAACATTCGACGATCTGCGGTCTGGCTCGATCGATCAAGAAGGATATCGATGCCGTCTACGATGCGGTGAAGGTGGCAGAAAGTGGACGCATTCATGTTTTTGTCGCCACTTCCAAGATCCATCTGACGCATAAATTAAAAAAGAATAAAGATGAGGTCCTGGAAATGGCAGTAGATTCGGTGAAGTATGCCAAATCCAAGATGTCGGATATCGAGTTCTCACCTGAGGACGCTTCTCGCAGCGAACGGGATTTCCTGTTCCGAATTCTGGAAGCGGTCATCAAGGCGGGCGCCAAGACGGTCAATATTCCGGACACGGTCGGTTATACAAACCCGGTCGAGTACGCGGAGCTGATCACGGATATCCGCAACAATGTGCCGAACATCAATAAGGCCGTGATCTCCGTTCATTGTCATGATGATCTGGGACTGGGGGTGGCGAACTCTTTGGCGGCCATTAAGGCCGGGGCCAGGCAGGCGGAATGCACGATCAACGGCATTGGCGAGCGGGCCGGGAATGCCGCCCTGGAGGAGATCGTGATGGCGTTAAGGACCCGCAAGGATTATTTCGGGGTCGCGACGAATATCAATACGAAAGAGATCTTGAGAGTATCGCGCCTTGTTTCGAAGCTGACCGGATTTCCGGTTCCGCCGAACAAGGCCATCGTTGGGGCGAACGCCTTCGCGCACGAATCCGGCATCCATCAGCACGGAGTTTTAAGCAACAGGTCTACGTATGAGATCATGAAGCCTGAAGACGTGGGAGTTTCCACCAGCGGTCTGGTTTTGGGCAAGCATTCAGGACGGCACGCGTTCCGTGAACGTCTAAAGACGTTGGGCGTTGATCTTTCCGAAGAAGATTTAACGCGCGCTTTTGAGCGTTTTAAGATCGTAGCAGACAAGAAAAAAGAGGTTTTTGATGATGACCTGCTGGCCATTGTTGATGATGAGGCCAGGACCTATGAACCGGTCTGGGAGCTGGAAGACCTGACCATCACCAGCGGCGCCAAGATCAATCCCAAAGCAGAGGTTGTCCTGAAATCTCGTGAAGGGAAAGTCCTGCGCAAATCATCGTCCGGTGACGGGCCGGTTGATGCCTGTTACAAAGCGATCGACAACATGACCTCTGTTTCCGGCAAATTGCTGGATTATTCCATCCGTTCTGTGACGCGGGGGAAGGACGCTTTTGGAGAGGCCACGGTGAAAGTCCAGTTCAAGGATATGCACACGGTTGTTGCACATGCCATCAGCACGGATATTGTTGTGGCATCTGCCAAGGCTTATATTAACGCGCTCAATAAAGTATTGAACGATCATCCCAAAAAATCCATAGATGGGTCCAATATCTGAGCATGGAAGATGAGCAGATCACAACATATGGCCTGATCGGCTATCCCTTGGGCCATAGCCTGTCGCCATTGATGCACAACACGGCATTCCGCGCGCTTGATGTGGATGCTGTCTATAAATTATTCCCCTTAAAAGATGAGGAAGTGGAGCCATTTTTTCGTCGGCTCAAAGCTGCAGAAAGCCCGATCTTCGGGATCAATGTCACGGTCCCTTATAAAGAAAAGGTCATTCCTTTTCTGGACGCGTTGTCTCCCTATGCCCAAAAGGTCATGGCTGTTAATACGGTCGTGATCACGGAAAAGCGCGAGTTGATCGGGCATAACACGGATGGCCCAGGATTTCTTGCCCACTTAAATGAGCTGAATTGCTCATTGCAGGGAAAGAGGGTTTCGATTTTAGGCGCGGGAGGAGCGGCGCGGGCTATTATAAGCGTGCTCTGTCTGCAGGCTGATGGGCCTGATTCCGTGCGCCTTTATGATATGGAAAAGGAAAAGGCAAGATTTTTGGTGAGCGATCTGGGCCAAAGGATGGATACCTCCGTGGTAAAAGTGGTGGACAGTATTGATGACCTCAATATCGAATTTGCGGACATTTTGATCAATGCGACACCCGTTGGTTTGAAAAAAGATGATCCTCTTTTGGTCAGCCAGGAACTTTTGCATAAAGATCTTTTTGTTTATGATCTTATCTATAATCCGGCCCGGACCAAGCTTTTGCAAATGGCGGCTGATCATGGCTGCCGCGTTTCAAACGGCTTGGGGATGCTTCTCTATCAAGGGATCCTGGCTTTTGAGCACTGGGCCAATGTCGAGCTTTCGGAGGTCATCCGTGAGCAAATGAGGATGAGCCTGGAACGCGGGGAGGTGATATGAGCGAACAAGTTTTAATAGATATCGCTGTTTTCTTTTTTGGGACGATCATCGGGAGCTTTCTCAACGTCTGTATCGTGCGTTTGCCTAAATCCGAGTCGATCGTGCGGCCGCGCTCCCATTGCACGGTCTGCAAAAAAACGATCCCCTGGCATGATAATATTCCGCTGTTTTCTTATCTGATTTTGGGTGGTCGTTGCCGTTTTTGCCGCTCCAAATACTCGTTCCGGTATTTTCTTGTTGAATTTCTGACGGGAATGGTGTTCTTGGGGTTCTTTCGGTATTACGGCCTGACGGCGGTCACGTTGGCGTATTGGGTGATGCTGTCTTGTTTTATTATCGCAACGTTCGTGGATTTTGAGCATCGGATCATTCCGGATGAGGTCAGCGTTGGAGGGATGTGCGTTGGATTTATTTTAAGCTGTCTGATCCCGGGGCTCCATCAGATCTCGGAAAATGCCCTGGCCGTGGGGCAACTGAGTATGCGAATTATTGTTGTGGCATGTCTTCTGGTCCATTTGCTTGATTTTTGGGCCCATAAAAGAAAACCCGACCAAGAAGACAAGGTATTATTCTTTATCATCATTATGCTTTTGGCTCTCCAGTGGGGTTGCGCGTTTCTGCTGGCGCGGATCAATCCAGCGGAAAAGATCTTTCCTTATATCCGGAGCGCGGATGCGTCATTGATCGGTCTTTTGTTCGGTGGCGGAATGATCTATGCGATGGGGCTGATCGGCGATGTGATCTTTCGTAAAGAATCCATGGGTGGGGGAGATGTGAAGTTGATGGCCCTTATGGGTGCTTTTCTGGGCTGGAAGGTCGCGTTTTTGACGTTTTTTATCGCTCCGTTTTTTGGCGCTGTTTACGGGGTGGCAGAAAAGATCCGCACCAAGGATAGCGCGATCGCTTACGGGCCTTTTTTGGTCTTGGGGTGTTTGCTCAGCATGTTCTTGGGCGATCAGATCATCACATGGGTCCTGGGCCAGTATGGCATCTATAACCCGTCCTTGTGATAGGATCGAATAAATACGCTGTTGATATTTGACACTTCTTTGAGGCGTGTGTTACAATCGCGGCATGATGAACGAAAAAAATATCGCTTTAATCGGATTTATGGGCGCGGGCAAGACCGTAGTCTCCGATCTTCTTGCGCAAAGGCTCGGCCGTCGACGCAGGGCGATCGATGACCTGATCATTGAGGCTGACGGAAGACAGATCGGCGATATTTTTTCACAGAGCGGCGAGCCGTATTTCCGCGAGCTTGAATCACGCGTGATCGCTGAGGTGGTCCAAGATAAGGGCCTTGTCATTGATTGCGGTGGCGGTGTGGTATTGAAAGAGGAAAATGTACGGCGTTTGAAGAACGGAGGCCTGATCGTGTATCTTAAGGCTGATCCGGACGTGATCTATGAGAGGGTCAAAGACCAGACGCATCGGCCGTTGTTGAATGTGGGCGACCCGAAAAAAAAGATCACGGAGCTGATGTCTGTTCGAGAGGGGATTTATGAGAAGGCCGCGGATCGGTGTGTTGTGACTGACGGAAAAACGCCTGAAGAAATTGTTGAAGAGATCGCTGGGTTTTTAGGAATGGCTTAGGCTGCTTAAGGTTGCGGGAGAATGGTGAGGGTGTTATGACAGAGCGTGAGGCGTTGATGTGCTTGAACGCCGTGCCGGGTTTGGGTTCGGTGACCATGAACAAATTGACGGAGTTCTTTGAAAATGCACAGGGTGGTTTTGATCTGAATCAAGGTCGGGAAGCCTGGGGCCGGTTTTTGCGAAGGCCGGCGAGGGAGGCATTGGAAACGTTCTCGGTAGAACGGTTTCTTAAAGAGGAGCGGGCCTTGCTGGAACAGCACGGGGTAGCGGTGCTGATCAAGAGGGACGCTGATTATCCGTTTCTTTTGAAAGAGATCCCGGACCCGCCACAGATTCTTTATATTAAAGGTGATGCGCGGGTATTGCAATCCCTGTCCGTCTCGATCGTTGGCTCACGGCAATGCAGCGTTTATGGATTATCTGTGGCTGAAGAGCTTGCAGGCCGTTGCGCGTCTTTGGGGATCACTGTTGTTTCCGGTTTGGCGCGCGGGATCGATACAGCTGCCCATCGGGGAGCGATGAAGGCCGGAGGGGCGACGGTGGCAGTTTTGGGCAATGGTCTTTCCAGGATTTATCCTCCTGAAAATGCGGCTTTGGCTGATGAGATCGCGTCGTCCTCGGGGGCTCTTGTTTCAGAGTTTTCCATGGCGACACCTCCTCATGCCGGAAATTTTCCCCGCCGTAACCGCGTGATCAGCGGCTTGGCGCTGGGCACGGTGGTCGTGGAAGCTGCCGAGCGGAGTGGGGCGTTGATCACGGTGCGCTACGCGCTTGAACAGGGAAGGGAAGTTTTCGCGGTTCCCGGACCGATTCACCGCAGGACAAGTATCGGCGTTCATCAGCTGATCAAGCAGGGCGCAAAAATTGTTTGTGGAGTCGAAGATATTTTGGAAGAATTGGCCCCGCGCATCCGGGCTGGCTTGGGTCAGAATGAAACCATGCTCTCCAGGAAGGAGGTCTTGTCAGAAGCTGAACATAACGTTTTTAAGCATTTGTCCGATGATCCTGTGCATTTTGAACATCTTGCCGCGCTTGCGCAGAGGCCGGCGGCAGAAGTCATGGGGGTCATCTCATCTTTGGAGTGCGGACATTGGGTCCGAAGGGTCAAAGGGAACTTTTTTGTTCGATCGCACAACGTTGTCCAATGAAAGTGAATGAAACCGATTTATGGCAAACAAGCTCGTTATTGTTGAGTCCCCGACAAAGATCAAGACGATCAGTAAGATTTTAGGCAAAAGTTATAAGGTCACCTCATCCATGGGGCATTTGATCGATCTGCCGAAGTCTTCTTTGGGTGTTGATGTTGATCATGATTTTGAACCAAAAATGATCGTGGTCCGTTCAAAACAGAAGATCTTAAGCCAACTCAAAAAAGAGGCCGCCACCAAAAAAGAGATCTATTTCGCGACGGACCCTGACCGCGAAGGGGAGGCCATCGGCTGGAACCTTGCGCAGCATTTGGGAGAAGGCAAAGACATCTACCGGGTGACATTCCAGGAGATCACCAAAGACGCGGTCTTGCGCGCTTTTGAAAAGCCGCGCAAATTCAATGAGAATTTGATCAACGCGCAGATGGCCCGTCGGATCTTGGACCGGATCGTTGGCTATAAGATCAGCCCTTTGCTTTGGAAGAAAGTGGGTTCGCGCTTGAGCGCCGGGCGCGTGCAGAGCGTTGCGTTGCGGCTTGTGGTCGAACGGGAGAAAGACATCCGGAATTTTATCCCGAAGGAATATTGGCAGATCGCCGTGGACCTGCAAAAACAAGGGGTCGATGGCCTTTTGACGGCGCAGCTTGAAAGGATCAACGGCGAAAAATTTGAACTTAAAACGCAGGCGGAATCCCAAGCGATCGTTGATGAATTGAAGGCCGGGTCGTATGTGGTCTCGGGCATGACCGAGCGCCAGCGCCAGCGTAAACCGTTGGCACCTTTTATTACCAGCACAATGCAGCAAGAGGCCTTCACAAAGCTTGGGTTCAATGCCGACCGCACGATGCGGGTCGCCCAGCAACTTTATGAAGGGGTCGATATCGGTAACGGTGAGACCGTCGGTTTGATCACCTACATGCGTACCGATTCGGTCAATATCGCGCAGGAAGCTTTAGGAAAGCTCCGCATCTTTATTGACAAGGAATATGGCGCGGAATATCTACCCGAGCAGCCCAATGTTTACCGTTCCAAAAAATCCGCGCAGGAGGCCCATGAAGCGATACGGCCGACGGATGTTCTTCTTAAGCCGGCTGATGTGGAAGCGTTTTTGGAGAGGGACCAGTTCCGATTGTATGAACTGATCTGGCGCAGGTTCGTCAGTTCCCAGATGCCGCCGGCAATTTACAAGAACCGCAGGCTTGAGATCTCTGCGGGAAGGTTCCAGTTCGCGGCCACGGGCTCTATTATTGTTTTTGAAGGGTTCTTGCGTGCCAGCCAGGATAAAGTGGATGATGAGGCCCCGATCGACCTTTCTCAATATGACAAGGGTGATTCTCTTTCCCTGGTTGAGGTCAAACCATCCCAGCACTTCACCAAACCGCCGCCCCGCTATTCGGACGCCAGCCTTGTTAAGGCGCTTGAAGAGGACGGGATCGGACGACCCAGCACATATGCCTCGATCATTCAGACGCTCGTCAACCGCAATTATGTCCTGCGTGATAAGGGGTATTTCCGGGCGACGGACCTTGGCATCCAGGTTTGCGATCTTCTAATCGCTTATTTCGAGAAGATCATGGATATCAAATTCACGGCCAGCATGGAAGAGGACCTCGATAAAGTTGAGGACGGCGCGCTTGAATACGTGAAGCTGTTGAAGGAGTTTTATGAATCGTTCAAAAAAGAACTGATGTTCGCGCATGACAATATGGAGCGCACGCAAACTTTTGTTGAGCAGAAATGCACCGAATGCGGACGCCCGATGGTGGTCAAGTGGGGACGGCGGGGAAAGTTCTTGAGCTGTTCAGGATTCCCGAAATGCAAATTCGCCAAGCCGATCACGACCGGCGTTGTCTGCCCGCAGGAAGGTTGCGGCGGGGAGCTCGTGCAGAGGTCTTCGCGCGGAGGACGGTTCTTCTATGGGTGCACGAAATATCCGCAGTGCACCTACACGTCCAACAGTCTTCCGGACCCGAAATAATTTCGGTTATCTGTTTTGCCTTATTTTTCGGCATGCTAAAATGATCCAAGATCACGGGGTTTCAAAGGAGATGCCTTCGGATGGTCATTAGCCGGTATATCGATAAATTCTTGGATTATCTGGAGATCGAACGCAACTATTCACGCCATACGTTATTGAACTATAAGATCGACCTTATGGAATTTGTTGCCTTTATCGGCGACAACAGGGAGATCGCAGGCATTCAATACCTTGATTTCCGGAAGTTCCTCGCAAGCCTGCGGCAGCATAATTACAGGCCGCGTACTTTGGCCAGGAAGCTTTCCTCGCTCCGTAGTTTTTTTAAATTCCTTCACAAAGAGAATTTGATCCATGAGAACCCCGCTTTGCTGCTTTTGACGCCGAAGCTGGATAAGACCTTGCCCAAATTTTTGAATGAGCCGGACGTGACGTCCCTTTTGGAAATACCCGAGGCTAAGAGCCCCAGGGGCAAACGTGACCGTGCGATCCTGGAGACGCTTTACAGCAGCGGCATGCGCGTTTCGGAGTTGGTGGGGCTTAATGTCGACAGCGTTGATATGTTCGGTAATATCGCGAAAGTGGAAGGGAAGGGCAAGAAGGAACGTATCGTGCCGATCGGAGATAAGGCGATCGCTGCGATCCGCGACTATCTGGATTGCCGTCCTCATGGTGGCCGAGCCCTCTTTTTAAATAAAAACGGAACTCGTTTGACGGACCGCAGTGTGCGCAATATCATAAATAAGCGTATTTTGGATGCGAGTTTGCAACTGCATGTTTCTCCGCACATGCTGAGGCATTCTTTCGCGACGCACATGCTCAATCATGGCGCTGATCTGCGTTCAGTGCAGGAACTCCTGGGGCACAGTAATTTGTCGACGACCCAGATCTATACGCATGTGACAACGGAGCGTTTAAAGAAAGTTTATGAACAGGCCCATCCGAGAGCTTAAAGGAGGTTGTTTTGGTTATTGTTTATGACCTGATCTTTGTTGTCTTTTGCATCCTGTATTCTCCTTTTTTGTTCCTTAAGAGGAAATGGCATAAAGGATTCGGGATGCGTTTTGGGTTTTTGCCCGCTGAACTCAAACGGGCCTTGGCCCAGAAGCCTCATATCTGGGTCCACGCGGTCTCTGTCGGGGAAGTCATGGCGGTCATGAACCTGGTCAAAAAATTAAAGCAGAGGGTTCCTCACATCGGGATCGTGGTCTCAACGGTAACCCCGACGGGTTATGCGTTGGCGCGGACCCAAATGGATGAACAGGACCTGGTGATCTATGCTCCGCTGGATTTCAGCGCGGCCGTTCACCGTTTTATCCATCATATTCGCCCGGTCCTTTACATCATTGCGGAGACTGAGATCTGGCCTAATATATTTTGCGCGTTAGCAAAAAAAGGAGTTCCCATCGTGCAGGTCAACGGGCGGATCTCCGATAAAGGGTTCAGGCGATATTTTGCGGTCCGCTTCCTTTTGCGTCCGGTCTTGAAATGCGTCCGGATGTTCTGCATGCAGTCTCCCTTGGACCGCGAACGGATCCTTGCTCTTGGTGTTGCTGAGGAAAAAGTCCACGCGGTCGGCAATATGAAACTGGACCAGGCGGATGATCCTGAGCGTTTCGGTTTCGGGAATGTTTTTCGGACCTGGAAAGGGCCGGTCTGGGTGGCCGGAAGCACTCATCCCGGCGAAGAAGACATTATTATCAAGGTCTATAAGACGCTGAGGATATCATTCTCCAATTTGCGTCTTGTTTTAGCGCCGCGCCATATCGATCGGGCTGACGCGGTCGGATCACTTTTCAAACAGCATGGATTGTCGGTCCAGCGGCTTTCTAAGCTCCTGGAGGGGGAAGACCTTCATTCGGATATCGTGTTGGTCGATACCATCGGACATCTTAAGCATCTGTATTGCGTCGCGGATTTTGTTTTTATCGGCAAGAGCCTTTGCGGCTATGGCGGGCAGAACATGATCGAGCCAGCGGCCTTAGGAAAGCCGGTCGTGGTCGGTCCGAATACCCAGAATTTTAAAGGGATCATGGACATCCTTCTGCAGAATAAGGCCATTTTGCAAGTGCGTTCGAAAATTGAATTGAGAAACACCATGGATAAGCTTTTACGGGATCCTGCCTTTGCCCGTAAGATCGGCCAGAGCGCTCAAAACGCTATCCAGGCTCATCAGGGAGCGACTGAGAGAACGCTTGAGAAAATGGCCCCAATCTTGAAAAATCTCTGATTTTGACCTTATTTATTAATTATACAAATACTAGAATTAATATAACTTTGCGCTACAATATTATCCTAAAGCTATGCGCAAATCCACGATCCGTGATTATCTCTGGGATGTAATGAACGACAGGGCCCCCGGCTTGAAAGGAGGGGTGGTCGGCCTTTTATTAAAAGGGAGTTCTATTTTTTATAAGCTCGCGGTTATATTGATACGCTGGCTTTATCAAAGGAGCGTGTTGCCTTCGTATAAGTTGGGCAGGCCTGTGATCTGCATCGGTAACATTACGGTCGGGGGGACTGGAAAGACGCCGGTTGTTCAATGGGTTGTCTCTGTTTTAAAAGCGGATGGCCTTAATCCGGTCATTTTGACCCGTGGGTATATGGCCCGGTCTCAAAGCGCGGCCGGTTCTGTGTTAAGCGATGAAGCGGTGCTTCTTTCGGAATCGTTAGGTGTTCCTGTGATCGTTGATAAGGATCGGCGTCGGGGAGCGGCTAAGGCGATACGGGAATTTGAGGTCGATGTTTTTGTGATGGACGACGGATTTCAGCATTGGCGTGTAAAGCGCGATCTAGATATTGTCGTGATCAATTCGGCTAATCCATTTGGAAACGGAGAAGTGCTTCCAAGAGGGGTTTTGCGGGAACCTTTATCGGCGTTGGGGCGGGCCGGTTATTTCATCCTGAACAAAGCGGATGTGGCAGAGGACCGCGGTAAAAAAGCAAAAGAATTTTTAAAGGAAAAGTTTTTTCACATACCGTTGGTTGTCGCAGGTTATTCCATTTTTGAATATCAAGATCTTCAAGGCCGGCATTTGCAACTTTCAGAAGAACAGCTCAGGCAGCCGGCGTTTGTGGTTTGCAGCATTGGCGACCCTGAAAGTTTCAGGCGTAAGCTTTTGGACCAGCGCATTCAGGTGGCGGGCTTTCATGATTATCCCGATCATTGTGTGTTTTCCGATCAGGATGTTGACGATATCTGTACAGAGGTGAAAAAGTCGGGAGTGAGAAGGTTGTTTATGACGCATAAGGATGCGGTCAAGCTCCGGGTATTTCATCGGCAATTTCAGGAAAAACAAATTGAGTGCTGTGTTGTTTTTATTCGTGTAGGGATCGAAGATGGCAAAGAAGAACTTATTTCCAGAATCCGCCATGCTTGCTCTGCTTGAACTGGCAGGGCGGATCGTTCGGTTTTTTCCCGATCGGATGGCTTTGTCTTTTGGGGCTATGATGGGCATGATCTGTTATCTGGTCGATGGGTGTCATCGCTTGGAAGTTTATCAGAATTTAAAAATTGCCTTCGGGATGAAAGCTTCAAGTGCCCAGATCCATCGGTGGACGCGGTTGTTTTTCACGAATTTTGGGCGGAATATTGTTGAATTTCTGCGCATGCCGAATATGGTCCCCGAAGATGTGAAGCGGGCGGTCAATGTGGTCAATGGAGAGGTCTTGGACCAGGCTCTTGCCAAGGGAAGGGGCCTGATCCTGATGACCGTTCATTCCGGAAGTTGGGAGCTGTCGAGCTTGGCGATCCGGCTTTTGGGATATCCATATACAGTGATCTATAAGGAGCAGGAACGGATGCCGGCATTCAGTGCGCTGATCTATCAATATAGGCAAAAGGCTTACGCGTCCTGTGGAGGTATTAGCATGTTCGAACGCGGGGCGGGGGCTCGTCAGCTCGTTGCTGCGCTCAAGAGAAATGAGATCATCGGAATGGTCATTGATCAAGGCGGAAAAGAGGGAATGGATGTTCCTTTTTTTGGAAAAAAGGCCCGGTTCTCGGCCGGGGGCGTGAGGCTGGCGTTATCGACTGGGGCGCCGATCTGTTTTGGAGTTATCCGCCGGCTGAACGAAGGAAAGCATCAAGTGGTCATTGAGCCCAGGATCATCGAGTGCCCAAAAACTGGGAGCAAGCAGCGGGATATTGAAGCTGGGCTTGCGACCATCGCTTCGGAATTTGAAAGGATCGTATCGCAGAAGCCGCATGAATATATGTGGATGTACAAGGTCTGGAAATTTGATGATCACAGGCGCACGATGATCCTTCACGACGGAAGGATAGGACATCTTCGTCAGTCGCAGAGTGTGGCAAGGGCGTTTGAAAGGGAGCTTCATAGCCGGGGCCTGAAAAGCAGTGTCCAGGAAGTCTCTGTTGGTTACCGGAGCATGTTCTGGAAATATGTTTTGCTGGCAGCGGCATTTTGTGCGCATTGTCTTTCCCGGCGCATGATTAATCGAATTTTGCATCGGGGGCTTAGCGCGGAGGCTTTAGCGGGTGTGTTGTCGGAAAAACCGGATTGTGTGGTCTCATGCGGATCGTATTCCGCCGCGGTGAACGTGCTTTTGGCAAAAGAGCATCAATGCGTGAATATCGGGATCTTAAAGCAGAGCGTATTGCCGGCGAATCGGTTCTCCGTTGTGATCTTGCCTCAGCACGATCATCCTAGGGACGTGCGGCCGAATGAGCGGGTGATTGTGACCAAAGGGGCTCCTAATCTGATCGACAAGGAATATCTTTCGGTCCAGGTCGAAGGATTGTTGAAGAGATTTTCTCATTTGAAGTTGCGGAATAAATTGAAGATCGGGGTCCTGATCGGGGGTGACACGAGGGACTATGAATTGAGCGAACAATTGATGCGGATCGTCCTCGCGCAGATCAAAGACGCGGCGCAGGCTTTGGATGCAGATATTCTTTTGACAACATCGCGGCGCACATCCGCCAAGGTCGAACAGATCCTGATGCGCGAGCTGAAGAAGGACGCGCGATGCCAGCTGTTGATCATCGCCAATCGTGAAAATGTCGCTGAGGCGGTCGGTGGGATCTTGGGACTCTCGGATATTCTGGTCGTTTCAGGGGACAGCATTTCCATGGTTTCTGAGGCCGCTTCATCTGGAAAACGGCTGGTCGTTTTTCCGGTTCAGAGACGATCGGTGGTGATTCGGGACGAGCATAAACATAATAAGTTCATGGACCTGTTGACGCAGGACGGATTCATCCTTTCTTCCGGGCCCCGGACGATCGGAAAATCCATTTATGATCTGGCGAAGAACAAGATCCATTTGCAGACCCTGGATGACAGTGAATTGATCCGGCAGGGGATCAAACGCTTTATTTAAATGTGGAGCAAGACGCATGCGTATTTTACAAATATTGCCAGAATTGAACGTGGGCGGCGTTGAGACCGGAACGGTTGATTTCGCGAAGTATCTGAAAGACCACGGGCACGGCTCGATCGTTGTTTCAAACGGCGGAGGGCTGGTCAAAGAACTTTTGGATTATGATATTCGACATTATGAGCTCCCCGTTCATAAGAAGAACATCTTTACAGCATGGAAGTGTATTGAAAAATTACGGGATATCATTTTGACCGAAAAGATCGAGATCGTGCATGCCCGTTCCCGGGTCCCGGCGTGGATCTCGTATTTTGCATGCCGCAGAACGCCTGCTCAATTGATCACCACGTGCCACGGGCATTATTCGGTGAGCTTTTATTCCAAGGTCATGGCCTTTCCGAAACTGATCATTGTTCCCAGCAAGGTGATCGGTCGGCATATGATCGAGCGGTTCCATGTTTCGCCGGAAAGTGTTCGGCATATCCCGCGCAGCGTGGATCTGGAGCGCTTTCAAGTGCACCGGCAGGATCGCTCTGGCAGCGCTCATTTTGTGGTAACGATCGTCGGGCGTCTTTCACCGATCAAAGGGCATGTGTATTTTTTGAAGGCCATGTCAAAAGTTGTCCGGTCCATGCCGTATTTAAAGATCCGCATCGTTGGGGACGCGTCTCCCGGTAAGGAAAGCTATAAACAGGAACTTGTGGTCTTGACCCGCCATTTGGGGCTTTCAGAGCACGTGGAATTTTTAGGCAATCGGCGGGATGTCCCGCAGATCCTGGCGGACAGTGATGTGCTTGTTTTGGCTTCTGTGGTCCCGGAGGCGTTCGGCCGTGTTGTTCTCGAGGCTCAGGCGACCGGGGTTCCGGTCGTGGCGACCAAGGTGGGAGGGGTTGTTGAGATCATTGATGATGAAAAGACGGGGCTTTTGGTCCTTCCGCGGGATACGGATGGCATGGCTCAAGCGGTCCTGCGTCTGTTGAACGACCGCAAATTGGCGCGGGAGATCTCGTTCGCGGCCAGAAAAAAGATCGAGGATTGCTATACGCTGGAGCATATGGCCAGCCAGACCGTTGCGGTGTATGAAGAGCTTTTAGCCCATCAGAACATTCTGGTGATCAAATTGAGCGCGATCGGTGACGTTGTTCTAATCACGGCGTCTTTGAAGGCTTTAAGGAAAAAATTTCCGCAGGCCAGGATCTGCTGCCTTGTCGGTGATGACAGTAAGGCGATCTTGCAGAAGTGCCCTTATATCGATGAGCTGATTGTGATGGACGTAAAAGAGCGGGACAAGGATTTTTGGGCGTTCTTGAAGTTCTCGAGAAAATTGACCCGATACCGTTTTGACAAGGTGGTCGATTTTCAAAACAATCGTCGGAGCCATCTTCTTGCTTTTTTGTGCTTTGCTCGAAATGTTTACGGTTTTCGCAATAAAAAGTTCGGATTTTTTGTGAGCGATCCGGCCGATGGGCTGAATGCGGACCTTCCGCCCGTGGAACATCAGTTCCAGATCCTTAAACTTTTGGGGATCGCCTATGATCCCAATCTTCTGCTCGAACTGCATATTTCTGACCCTGCCAGAAAAAAAGCGCAGGCCCTGTTGGATTCGGAATGGATCAATGATTCCATGCCGCTGGTCGGGATCAATATTGCCGCGTCAGATAAATGGAAAAGCAAGAACTGGCCGGTGGAGCACATTGCCAAGCTCTGTGATCTTTTGGCCGTGCGCAATATCCGAGTGGTCATCACCGGCACAGATAAGGATCGGCCTTTGGTGACGGAACTTTTGAAATTGACTCGCAGTAAGCCCGCGATCCTGGTCGGAAAAACGAGCCTGATGGAGCTGGCTTCTGTGATCAAACGCTGCCAGGTCTACGTGAGCCCGGATTCCTGTCCGTTGCATTTGGCGGCTTCTGTCCGGACGCCGTTCGTGGCGTTGTTCGGCCCGACCTCATCCCGCAGACATCTTCCGCCTAGCCGGCGCTATATCGTCTTAGAGCGCTCACTTTCCTGCGCGCCCTGCTACAGCGGGACATGCAAGATCTTTACACATGTGTGCATGAAGGATATTTCCGCTGAGGAAGTACTTGCTGCGGTCGACCGGCTGATGGAGCCGGCATCAGGAGGCGGCACATGAATGTCTTGATGCTTACAACCCATTTTAACGTCGGAGGGATCACGTCTTATATTTTGACGTTATCGAGGTATTTGATGCGGTTAGGCTGCAGTGTGACCGTTGTCTCTTCAGGCGGTCAGATGGTCGATTCTCTGAAGGAAATGGGCATTGAGCATATCACACTGGACGTCCGAACAAAATCCGATGTGTCTCCGAAGCTATTGTTCGCGCTGCCCAAAATCCGGAAGATCTTGAAGGAAAAGCAGATTGATGTGATCCACGCCCATACTCGGGTGGCCCAGGTGATGGCCGCAATGCTGCGTGTGGTTTGGCCGGGTGTTTATGTTTCGACATGCCATGGATTTTATCGTCGGGGGGTTGGCCGGCGTCTTTTTCCTTCCTGGGGATACGCAGCTATCGCGATCAGCCCTATGGTCCGGCAACATTTGATCAATGATCACCGCCTTTCGGAAGAGCGGGCTCTTTTGGTCCGAAACGGCGTGGATATTGAGCAGTTTGTTCCGGTCTCGGCCCATGAAAAAGGCGCATACCGCCGCCAACTGAATTTTCCTGACGGGCCGCTGATCGGTATGGTCGGACGGTTTTGTCATGTGAAGGGTCAGCATGTCGCCGTTGAAGCGATGGCTTCAATTATAGAAAAGATCCCGGATGCAAAGCTGATCCTTGTCGGGACCGGACGTTCAGAAGAAGAGATCCGCAAGCAGGTGAAGGATATGGGGCTGTCCGGCTCGGTATTTTTTTTGGATGTGGCCGTTCAATCGGGTAAAGTTTATCCGTGTTTTGATTGTTTTGTCATGCCGTCGTTACAAGAGGGATTGGGTTTGGCGCTGATGGAAGCGCAGGCGTGCGGCCTTGCGGTTGTGGCCTCTAGAGCGGGCGGGTTAACAGGTCTTATTATCGACGGGCAGACAGGGCTTTTTGTGGAACCAGGCAATGCTAAACAGTTGGCAGAGGCGGTGCTCCGGATCCTGAGCGGTCAGGAATTCGCCCGCGCATTGGGGATCCGGGCGCGGGAATTCATTGAGCGTGAAGGTTCCGCCCGGATCATGGCCGAAAAGATCCTGGGTGTTTATAAAATGTTCATGAAGGAAAATCGATGAAACGTATTCTCGTGGTGAATCCAAACTGGCTTGGGGATGTTGTCATGACAACGCCGGTCTTCAGGGCGCTCAAGAAAAAATTTCCTGAGGCGCACATTGCCTGTCTGGCTGTGCCTCGGGTTCGTGGTATTTTGGAAAGCTGTCCCGACGTTGATGAGATCATTGATTATGATGAAAACGGGCGCCATAAGGGGATCCTCGGACATTGGTCCCTGATCCGGGAATTACGCCGCAGAGCGTTTGACACGGCGTTTCTGCTGCACCGTTCCAGAACACGGGCCTTCTTGGTTTTTCTCTCCGGAATACCAAGCCGTATCGGATATGACACAAAAAAACTTGGCATCTTGCTTACTGAAAAAGTCTCTCCTTTGCAAGGCCCTGTTGTTCACAAGGCCGATTACTATTTTCATGTGCTTGAAGCCGTAGGGATCGAGGAGGACCGCCGTGTTACTGTGTTGAAACATGAGCTTCGTGCGCTTGAGGCGATCGAGAGGCGGTTATCGGCTTTCGGCATCCGGAAAAGCGACAAACTGGTGGTCTTTCATGTCGGGGCGAATTGGGAATTCAAGAAATGGCCAGCAGAGCGTTTTGTGGAACTGGCGCGGTTGATCCGGGGTGTGGATGGTGTCCATGTTCTTGTTTCCGGAGGAGGAAAGGACCGCGGGGCGGCTGATCTTATCCAGCGTGAAGTTCCCGGCCTGCATTCTCTGGCAGGTGAGATGACTTTAAAAGAGCTTATCGCGTTGCTTTATCGTGCGGATGTGCTTGTTTCCGCGGACTCTGGTCCGATGCATATCGCTTCCAGCGTCGGAACGAATGTGGTGGCCCTTTTTGGTCCGACAAGACCTGAGGATTCCGGACCAAGGGGTTGGGGAGAAAACGTGATCCTGCGTGAGAATGTGGATTGCTGTCAGGGGGAGTGTTACGCGGTGGATTGTCCGGACCATCGATGCATGATGGCCATTACGGCAGCCAGGGTTCTTGACGCGGTTAACGGGCTTCTTGAGCGATCAAAGAAAGGGCAGGCATGATCGAGAAAGACAAAGTCAACCGCATCCTGGTGATCTCGTTGAATAATCTGGGTGATGTGATCCTGACTTTTCCTGTCATCGATATTTTGCGGCGTGATTTTCCGGCGGCTGATCTTTCCGTTGTACTTGGGCAAAAAAGCCGGGGATTGTTGATCAATAATTCGAATATCAAGCATCTGTTCGTTCTGCCTCAACGGGATCTCTGGCGTCAGCGGCTGCGCTGGCTGATGGAATTGCGCAAAGAAAGGTTTGATCTTATTGTGGATCTGCGACACACATTGATCCCGCTTTTTTTAATGCCCCGTTACAGGACGCCGCTGATCCGTTTAGGAAAGTCTTCCAAGCATGTGCGGTTCCGGTATTTTGATATTTTAAACACGATCCATCCCTGTGGGGAAGTTGCTGAACGGTTTTGTTTTCAGCCCACGGAACATGAGCAGGAAGAGACCCAGAATCTTTTAAGTGAACGGCTGAACCCCGGGGAACGGTTCATTGTT
The DNA here is from genome assembly GCA_022711395.1 of Candidatus Omnitrophota bacterium. GTDB lineage: Bacteria > Omnitrophota > Gorgyraeia > Zapsychrales > JANLHA01 > JAKLFA01. Next base: position 509,528 of record JAKLFA010000001.1, read on the forward strand.
TTTGCTCCCGGGTCCGCCAATCACCGCAAGCGCTGGGCGGAGGAGGGATTTGCCGCTGTTGCCGACTGGCTTACGCAGGAATATGGTTTTCGGATCATTTTTACCGGAACACAGGATGAAAGCCTGATCATTGAACGGATCCAGTCCAAGATGAAAATGACGGCCCTGAATCTGTCTGGGCTACTGAGCTTTCATCAATTCGGGATCGTCCTTCAGCAAAGCGTTTGCGTGTTGCTCAACGACAGCGCGCCGTTGCATTTGGCCAGCTATTTGAATGTCCCGACCCTGGCCCTCTTTGGACCGTCCAATCCGTTGATCTACGGGCCGTGGTCGGACGCCAGTTCATGGCTTTGGCAACAGGATGGATGCGAAGGCTGCCGGCTGGATGATCCCGATTATGAACATACCTGCATGCGGGCGATCACGGTTGACCAGGTCAAGGAAAAGCTCAGCGGGATCTTAACGTCAATAGGTGCGATCTGAAATGGTCATGAACATAAAAGCACAGCGTATATTGATCGTCCGCACGGACCGTATCGGGGATGTGGTTTTGACAACACCGGCGATCGCCGCGTTGAGAAAGCACGCTCCAGATATCTATATCGCCGTGTTGGTTTCTGCTTCGACAGCGGATCTGGTGAGGGGAAACCCGCATTTGGATGAGGTCCTTATTGATGACCGCGCAGGAAAGAACCGGGGCCTCGGGGGATTTTGGCGTCTTGTGGGCGAGCTTAAAAAAAAGAGGTTTGATGCGGCCATCAATTTTCACACCAAGAAGCGGACCAATCTTGCGTGTTTTCTAGCCGGGATCCCTAAAAGGATCGGTTATCAAAATGAAAAGTTCGGTTTTCTTTTAACGGATCCGCTGCCTGACGAACGGCCGTTGGGTGCCAAACATGAGGCCCAATATTGTATGGATGTTTTAGGCGCTTTGGGGATTGCCGGGGAAAGGATTGAGATGCATGTTCCGGTTTCGGACCAAAGCCGGGTGTGGGTCGAAGAGAAGTTTCGCAAGCATCAGTGGGATCATGTCAAGCCGCTGATCGCCATTCATAGCGGGTCAAGCTGCCCGACCAAAAAATGGCCTGTCGAGTATTTTTCCGAATTGATGGGCATGCTTGAGCGGAAATATCACGGGAGTTTTGTTCTGCTCGGAGGAAAGGATAACGTTGAGACCGCCTTGGAATTGATGAAAAGGTGTGGAGTGAAGAACGTTCTTGATCTGACTGGACAGATATCATTAGCCCAATTGGCCGCTCTTCTAGAGCGTTGCGACCTTCTGGTATCCAATGATTCAGGACCGGTCCATATTGCGGCCGCGTTAAATACCAGAGTGGTTTCGATCTTTACCCGGAACCAGCCGGGGATCAATCCTGAACGCTGGAGGCCTTTAGGTAAACGGTCCGCCTTTGTGGCGCCCGCATTGGATATGACGGTGTCATTCGCCAATGGAAAGGCGGATGATCCAAAATATTTGTATCAAATTACGCCACAAGAGGTTATGACGGCAGTTGACGCTATATTTTAACTATGCTAAAATCACACCCTCTAATATCTATATTTAAAGGAGAAGATCTTGTCGACATATAAAACGATCATTTCAAGATTTAAGAACAAAAGGATCATGGTCGTAGGTGATGTGATCCTTGACCGTTACATCCAGGGCAGTGTTTCACGGATCTCTCCGGAAGCGCCGGTACCGGTCGTTCTGGAAGAATCGTTCTCATATCAACCGGGTGGGGCGGCCAATGTCGCGCATAACCTGGCTGCGCTGGGCGCTAAGGTCACTCAGGTCGGCAAGACCGGCTTTGATTTTGAAGGACAGCTTTTGAAACGCGACCTCAAGCGAAAGGGGATCGATATCAGCGGAATTTTCTCCGACCGGAAAATGGCCACGATCACCAAGACCCGCGTCATCGCCCAGCATCAGCAGGTCGTTCGTATCGATCGAGAAAAGCCCGTCATACGGCCGGATGCCGCGTTGGATAAAAAGGTCGCGTCTTTTATCGAAGAGCGCCTTAAAAAAACGGATGCGGTGATCGTTTCCGACTATGGCAAGGGTTTGATCACTCCCAAAATGGTTGAGGCAGTGCGCGACCGCGCGCTGGCATACAAGATCCCGATCACTGTTGATCCGAAGGTCGAACATTTCGCCTGCTATCGGAACGTGACCTGTATTACGCCGAACTTAAAAGAAGCGGAGAATGCCATTCGCAATATTAAGATCCGTGAGGCTGACGCTCAAGAGCTGGGTTTGAGCAGCGACCGCCTTTATTCCATGAAGGATGTGGAGCGCGCCGGAGATAGGCTTTTGAAATATCTCAACCTGGAGTCGTTGCTGATCACGCTAGGCGAGCGCGGGATGTGCCTTTTCGAGAAGGGGAAAGTGCCTTATGGTATCGATACCCGGGCGCAGGAAGTCTATGATGTGACCGGGGCGGGGGACGCGGTCATTTCGGTCTTTACGCTGGCCCTGACGGCCGGGGCGAACAAACAGAAAGCCGCCGAGTTGGCTAATTATGCGGCCGGTGTGGTGGTCGGTAAAATGGGAGCGGTCGCGGTGTCTCCCGAAGAATTATCAGGCGCAATCAAAGGGGCGTTATGAAAGCGATCGGCGTGATCCCTGCCCGTTGGGCATCGACCCGGTTTCCCGGAAAAGTCCTTGCTGAGATACACGGCAAACCCATGATCCAATATGTCTGGCAGCAGGCCAAGAAGGCCAAGCTTTTAAATGATGTTATCGTGGCTTGCGATGATGACCGTGTGCTGAGGGTCGTTAAAGGCTTTGGCGGAAAGGCCGTCATGACATCCATGGATCATCCATCCGGGACGGACCGTATCGCTGAAGCGGTAGGGGAGTTGAAAGTCGATGTGATCGTCAATATTCAGGGTGATGAGCCGTTGATCTCTCCGGATGTGATTGATATGCTGGCTGATTCGCTCATTAAGGATGAGGAAGCTCCGATGGCAACGGTCGCCCGGAGGATCACTAACCCCGCAGTCCTTGACAACCCCAATGTTGTTAAGGTCGTTATAAACCGTAAGAAAGAGGCGCTGTATTTTTCACGTTTCTCCATTCCCTTTAATCGCGAAAAAAAAGATTTTTCGGATGCTGTTTATTATCAACATCTGGGGCTTTATGCCTACCGCCGTGATTTTTTGATGAAATTTGACCAGCTCCCCAAATCGTCGCTGGAGGAAACGGAGAAGCTGGAGCAATTGCGGGTCCTGGAGGCGGGTTACCGTATTAAGATCGTGGAAACGGATTATGAAACGGTCGGCGTGGACACACCTGAAGATCTGACAAAAGTGATACAAATGATTCCAGGAGAGCTCAATGGTTAAAAAGATCAAGGTCGGGGATGTTGTTTTTGGGGGGCAGAAACCGTTTGTTCTGATCGCAGGCCCGTGCGTTATCGAAGATGAGCGGACGGTCATGACGATCGCTGAGAATTTGAAGGACATAACAGACAGGTTGAAGGTCCCGTTCGTTTTTAAGGCCAGTTATGATAAGGCGAACCGCACGTCGTTAAGATCGTTCCGCGGCCCCGGGCTGAAAAAAGGTCTGAAAATCCTGAACAAGGTCAAGACTCAGATGTGTGTTCCGGTCTTAAGTGATATTCATACCCCGGAAGATGCGAAGGAGGCCGCCGAAGTCCTGGACATTTTGCAGATCCCGGCTTTTTTATGCCGGCAGACGGATCTATTAGTGGCTGCGGCAAAAACACGAAAGGCCGTCAATATCAAAAAAGGCCAGTTTTTGGCGCCTTGGGACATGGGGCAGGCTGTTGCCAAGGTTGCGGAAAGCGGCAACAACAATATCTTATTGACCGAGCGCGGCACGACATTTGGCTATAACACGCTGGTCACGGATTTCCGCTCATTGGCGCAAATGCGAGAATTGGGGTATCCGGTGATCATGGATGCCACGCACAGCGTTCAACAGCCTGGCGGGCTTGGTAAAGTGTCCGGCGGAAAAAGTGAATTCATTCCGTTGATGGCCCGTTGCGGAGTGGCCGCGGGATGCGATGGAGTCTTTATGGAGGTCCACACTGATCCGAAACGAGCACTTTCCGATGGGCCGAACATGATCGCCGTCGACCGCCTGGAAGATCTTTTGGTCGATTTGATCACGATCGATGCGGTCGTCAAACGTAAACGATAAGGATGGATATGTCATTATCTAAAGCCAAAGAATTGATCCTGATCGAGGCTGAAGCTGTTCGAGGGCTTCTTAAAAAATTGGATGGCAATTTTGAGCGCGCCCTGGACCTGATCATGAAATGCAAAGGGCGTGTGATCGTTTCCGGAATGGGAAAGACCGGGATCGTCGGGCGCAAGATCGCGGCAACGCTTTCGTCAACAGGAACCCCCAGTATCTTTATGCACAGTGCTGAGGCGGTGCATGGGGACCTGGGGCAGGTGACTTCGGATGATGTGGTGATCGTGATTTCGACCAGCGGCGAAACGGAAGAGACGACCCGGCTGATTCCGCTCTTAAAAAAGATCGGGGCGAAGACTATCGCCATGACCGGTAATTTGAAATCCCGTCTGGCCAAGCACGCGGATGTCGCGATCGATGTCGGTGTTGAGAAGGAGGGTTGTCCTTTGGGGGTGGCCCCGATGGCCTCAACAACAGCTACGCTCGTCATGGGTGATGCCCTGGCCGCGTGCCTGATCGTGCGCAGAAAATTCCGTAAAGAAGATTTCGCTTTCTATCATCCCGGCGGGTCCCTGGGACGGCAGCTCTATCTTAGGGTTTCGGACCTTATGAGAGGGGCCAAGCACTATCCTTGTGTCGATCAGGGCATGCCTGTTAAAAAAGTTTTGATCGCCATCACAAAGGCCCGTTGTGGTTCGGCCTGCGTGGTCAACGCTTCAGGGAAGCTTTTAGGGATCCTGACCGATGGTGATATCCGCAGGAACCTCGAGCATGGCGAGGAATTCTTGAACAAGAAAGTTTCAGCTGTGATGACCAAAAATCCTGTGTGCATCAAGCAGGAAGAGTTGGCGGTCGAGGCGTTCCATCTTTTGAAGGAACGTAATATCGATGAGCTTCCGGTCGTTGATGCAAAGGGAAAATCTGTCGGGCTTCTGGATATCCAGGACCTGTTGAAGGCGGGGCTGTTTTAATGGTGAAGCGTTCAAAGACCTGTTTACGCAAGATCAAGGTGCTCGCACTGGATGTGGACGGTGTTCTCACCGATGGAAAGATTGTCATAGATTCTCAAGGGCAGGAATTGAAGTTCTATGATGTGAAGGACGGGTTTGCCATACACCTTTGGCATAAAGCGGGGCTCAAAACCGCGATCATCACCGCGCGTTCTTCTAAACCTGTGGAAGTCAGGGCCAAGGACTTGAAGATCGGGCTTGTTTATCAGGATGCTTTTCCGAAGATCCAATATTATGAAAAGATGCTGGCGCAATACAAGGTGAACGCTGATGAGGTCTGTTTTATTGGAGATGACCTGCCGGATTTGGAACTGATCCGCCATTCCGGACTGGGGGCCGCTCCGGCCAACGCCGCTCCGGAAGTTAAGGCCGTGGCGGGTTATGTGTGCCGGAATAACGGAGGCGATGGCGCTGTCCGTGAGGTGATCGAACTGATCCTGAAGGCGCAGGACAAATGGGATGAGATGGTTGATCCCGCAAAGTGAGGTCCAATGGCAAAGAAATCCTTTTATGTTCCCGGGATATGTTTAATGGTGTTTATTTTCTTCTTGGCGCCTTGTCTGAGCGCTGGCGCTCAGGAAGGGGTTACTCAGCAAGTTGATGGTTTTACGCTGGAGGGTTTTTCGAAGACGGGCGAGAGGTCTTGGCAGGTGAACGGGGCCACCGCTGATGTTCAAAATGATGTCATTCTTATTTCTGATGTGGACGCCAACGCCTACGGTGATAACACGGTCAATATTAAGGCCAAGACCGGAGAATATGACAAGACCAGCGGTAATGTTCGTCTGAAAGAGGATGTGGTGGTGACCATGGATAATGGCGGTCAACTGAAGACCGACACCCTGGACTGGGATAAACAGACGAACATGATCGTTACGGATGAGCATGCCGTGATCACAGATGATGGCCTGCTCGCCAAGGGCAAAGGGCTTAAAGCTTCGCCTGACCGAAAGGTGGCCCAGCTGAACGAAAATGTGACAGTTGAAGTGGAGACCGCTTCAACGGAAGGCCAGAAAGAAAAGATCTATATCAGCTGCGACGGACCGATGGAGATCGACCAGTTGAATAATGTCGCGGTCCTGAAAGACAATGTGGTTGCGGTCCGCGGGGACCAGACCCTCAAGGCAGACCATGCGGAAGTGCACTTTGACCCCGAGACGAAAAAGATCGCAACGATCATTTGTACTGACAATGTTTCGGTGACCCGTGGAGGGAACACATCTTATTCAGATAAGGCGATCTACAGTGCAGCCGACCAGAAAGTGATCTTTGTGGGGCGTCCCAAACTTATTTTGGAGGCTGATAACACGAAGGGCGATCCGGTATTGTTCGGGGATTGATCTCCCGCATTTCCAGGATTTATTTTTTTAATTTTCTTCAAAAATCATGGATTTATATTATAATTGTTCATCTTAAAAGGAGTTGCGGGAAAGCGATATGGGAGTCGGCCTTTTAGAAACGCATGGTTTGGTCAAGACTTACGGTGGCCGCACGGTCGTAGATGGCTTAAGTATTTCAGTGGGCCGCTCTGAGATCGTAGGGATCCTGGGGCCCAACGGGGCCGGTAAGACCACATCATTTTATATGATCGTGGGGATCATCCCTTGTGATAATGGCAATATCTATTTTGACCAGGAAGATGTCACTCATCTTCCGATCCATAGCCGTTGCCGTTTGGGAATGGGGTATTTGGCTCAGGAATCATCGATCTTTCGCAGGCTCACGGTCGAGGAGAATATCATGGCGGTCCTGGAAACCCTGAATTTGGGGCCCCGTGAACGCAGGCGCCGTTTGAATTCTTTGCTGGAAGAGCTGAACATCGCTCATTTGGCGAAAAGCAAGGCTTACACTCTTTCCGGCGGCGAGCGCCGCAGGCTTGAGATCACACGGGCGCTGGTGACGAATCCGTCATTCCTGCTTTTGGATGAACCGTTTTCAGGAATTGACCCGATCGTCGTGGCTGAAGCGCAGGATATTATCAAGACCTTAAAAGAACGGGGATTGGGGATCCTGTTGACGGACCACAATGTCCGTGAGACACTATCGATCACGGACCGGGCGTATTTGATCGCGGATGGCAAGGTCCTGATCTCCGGGACGGCGCAGGACCTGATCAATGACAGCAGGGCCAAAGAGATTTATTTAGGGGAAAAGTTCCAAATGTAATCATCAATTCGTAACTAGAGGACGTGACACAATGAAATTAGCGGTAAAAAAAATCGACACATTAAAGAGGGAATTATCTTTTGAAGTTGCTAAAGAACGTGTTGCCAAGCACCAGGAAGATATTTTTAAGGAAGTGGCAAAATCTGCCAAGATCCGTGGTTTCCGACCCGGCAAGGCCCCGCGCAACGTGATCGAAACGGAGTACGGAGCGCTTATTAAGGAAGAGACGATCAAAAAAGTCATTCCTGAAGTCTATCAGGAAGGGATCGAGCAGGAAAAGCTCGCTCCGTTAGATTACCCTCAGATCAGTGATGTGGAATTCAAGGACGGACAGATCAATTTTAAGGCCGTCATTGAGATCAAGCCGGAAGTCAAGATCGCCAATTATAAAGGCATCGCGGTCGAGCGCAAAAGTTCCAAGGTGACCGATGAGGACATCAATAAAACCCTGGAGTATTTTAAAAAAGGGCAGGGCAAAGACGATAAACAGGAATTGGATGACGCTTTTGTGAAAGGCCTCGGATATCCGAGCCTTGAGGCGTTCAAAGAGTCTTTGGCCCGTCAGATGGAGATCGATAAGGACCGTCAGAACCGTTTGGACGTGGAAAAGCAGATCACGGACCACCTGATCAAGGCCGCAAAGCTCACCGCCCCGCAGTCATTGGTCCAGAAACAGATGGATCATAGGGTGAACGAATTGAAAGAGCGCCTGAAATCCCAGGGTTTGGCTGAAGAGGAGATCCAGAAACGAGAGCAGCAGATCACCAAAGATCTGAAGGATGCGGTCGAGCGAGACGTGAAATTGTATTTGATCTTTGATAAGATCGCTGAGCTTGAAGGCATGGAATTCAAAGAAGGCGAGAGCCTGCCTGTTAAGGTCATGGAATTCTTGATGAAGGAAGCAGAGTGGAAGGAAGGTAAGGGGAAGTAAGTCGTCGGTGTTGTTTTAGCATTCGTTGCGATATTTTAAACTAAGGAGGAACGTATGGATCCGGTGGCGCAAACATTGGTCCCGATGGTGGTGGAGAAGAGTGGTCATGGCGAGCGGGCGTATGACATTTTTTCCCGTTTGCTCAAGGACCGCATCGTGTTTATTGGCACGGCCATCGATGATACGGTTGCCAATTTGATCATCGCTCAATTGCTGTTCTTGCAGAGCGAGGATGCGACCAAAGATATCCATGTCTATATCAATTCGCCGGGTGGATCAGTGACAGCCGGTCTGGCGATCTACGATACGATGCAGTTTATTAAGCCCGCTGTCTGCACATATTGCATCGGTCAGGCTTCGAGCATGGGAGCTGTTTTGCTGGCGGCCGGTTCGAGGGGAAAGCGTTTTTCCTTGCCATATTCCCGGATCATGATTCATCAGCCTTGGGGAGGGACTCAAGGGACGGCAAGCGATATTTCGATCCAGGCAAAAGAGATTTTGCGAATGAAGGATACTTTGATCGGAATTTTGGCGCAACACACGAAGCAGTCTTTTGAAAAGGTCACGCAGGACTCCGATCGAGATTATTTCATGTCCGCCGAAGAGGCCAAAAATTATGGTCTGGTGGATGAGGTGATCCGGTCTACGAAAATGTGATTTTGGAATTTTAATAGAAAGGCTTAGTTATGAAAAGGAATCTTCTTCTTACTCCGGGGCCCACGCATGTGCCTCCCCAATTATGCGCCGTTTTAGGCAAGCCGATCATCCATCACCGCACGCCGCAGTTCCAGGCGTACTTGAAAGAGGCGATGGAGGGCTTGCAGTTCATTCTTCAGACCAAGGCAGAGGTCTATCTGATGGCCGCATCCGGTACGGGGGCCATGGAGGCGAGCGTCAGCAGCCTTCTTTCAGAGGGGGATCATGTTATCACGGTCGAAAGCGGAAAATTCGGTGAGCGATGGACGAATCTTTGCAAGGCTTTTAAGGCGGTTCCGACCGTCATTTCGATCGAATGGGGAAAAACAGTCACGGCCGCGGACGTTGAAAAAGCGCTTAAGGCCGATCCGTCGATCAAGGCGGTTTATGTCACACTCTGCGAGACGTCGACCGGTTCTGCGCCGGACCTTAAGTCTATTGGGGCTGTCGTTAAGAAAAGCAACGCGGTTTTAGTGGTGGATGCGGTCAGCGGACTGGCCGTTGTTGATCTGAAAATGGATGAGTGGGGCATTGATGTGGTCGCTTCAGGTTCCCACAAAGGGTTCATGCTGCCTCCGGGGTTAGCGTTTGTGGCGGTCAGTGAAAAGGCGAAGAAGCTTATGGAAACCTCGACAGCGCCGAAATTTTATTTTGACCTGCGCAAGTATGCGAAGGTCGCAAGCAAACCGGACACTCCTTTTACTCCGGCGATCGGTATTGTCATCGCTTTGACCGAAAGCATCCGGATGATCAAGGAAGTCGGTCTAGAAAAGCTGTTCGCTCACTTTACCCGTTTAGCGAATGGGGTGAGGGCGGGCGCCAAAGGCCTGGGCCTTGAGCTCTATACCCATGAATCGGCTCTGTCGAATGTTCTGACCGCGATCAAAGTCCCGGATGGCATCGATGGAGGAAAGATCGTCAAGATCATGCGCGACACGTATGGTATTTCCGTGGCCGGCGGTCAGGGTGATGTGAAGGGCAAGATCATCCGCATCGCTCATATGGGGGCATTGGATGAGTATGATATTCTTACGGGATTGTCATGCCTTGAAAAGGTCTTGAAGGAATTGGGGTATAAATTCGAGCTTGGTTCCGGCGTGGCTGCGGCACAGAAATATTTCAATCAAACTGCGTAAACAACAGGACAGGGACATGAAAATATTGATCACGGATAAAATGGCCCAGGAAGGTGTTGATATTCTCAAGGCGGTCAAGGGCTTTGAAGTCGATTGCAAGTTCGGGATCGAGGTGGAAGAGCTGAAAAAGATCATCAAGGATTATGACGCCTTGATCATCCGCAGCGGCACTCAGGTCACGTCGGAGATCGTTGAGGTGGCTGATCGCCTCAAGTATATCGGCAGGGCCGGTGTCGGCTTGGATAATGTGGATCTTAAGGCCGCTACTAAAAAGGGAATTGTCGCAATGAACACGCCGGCCGGCAATACAACCTCGACGGCCGAACAGACGATGAGTCTGATCCTGTCCCTTTCCCGCAGTATCCCGCAGGCTGTGGCATCCACCAAGGCCGGCCAGTGGGAGCGATCAAAATTCAAGGGGGTCGAGCTTTACGGAAAGACCTTAGGGGTTATCGGGCTGGGCCGTATCGGTTCGACGGTTGCCAACATGGCCAGGGGCTTTGGCATGAAGATCATCGGCTATGATCCGTTCTTGTCTTTGGAAGTTGCTCAGCAGCGCGGCATTGAAATGGTTGATTTGGAGACGCTGTATAAGTCTTCAGATTATATTACGATCCATGTCCCGAAAACTCCGGAGACAAAGGGAATGATCGGCGAGAAGCAGATCGCCATGATGAAGAAGAGTGTTCGTTTAATCAATTGTGCCCGCGGAGGGATCATTGATGAGAAGGCCCTTGTGAAGGCCCTGCAAGAAAAGCGCATCGCCGGTTGCGCGCTGGACGTTTATGAACAGGAGCCGCCGGATCCGAAACATCCATTGTTCAGTTTTGATAATTGCGTAACCACGCCGCACTTGGGGGCATCGACGGATGAAGCGCAGATCAATGTTGCCATTGAAATAGCTGAGACCGTTCGGAACGCTCTGTTGGGTAAGGGGATCATCAACGCTGCGAATTTTCCTTCCGTCAGCGCTGAGGCTTTTGCGGTGCTTGAACCTTATATTAATTTAGCGGAGAAGATGGGGATCTTTGCTGGTCAGCTGATCTCCGGTCATGTGAGCGGGATCAAGATCTCTTATTGCGGAGAGATGACCAAGCACAAGATCGAACCGGTCACGATGTCATTGGTTTACGGGATCCTTAAACCGATCATGGGGGAGACCATCAATGCGATCAACGCTTTGGCGGTCGCTAAAGAGAGAGGGATCAGCATTGAGGCGGTTCAATCCCAAAAGGAAGAAGAATTCGTCAATTTGATCAGTGTCGAGATCGCTACGGATCAGGAGCCGCTGACGGTTTGGGGGACGCTGTCCAGTAACAAACAGCCGAGGATCGTTCGCGTCAATAAAGTCTATGTGGAGGCGCGGCCGGAGGGCTTCCTGGTCTTTATCAAGAACAATGACGTTCCCGGCGTCGTAGGCACCGTCGGAACGGTGTTGGCGGAAGACCGTGTGAATATCGCGGGGATCACCTTCGGGCGGGAAGTGCCCGGCGGGCTTGCGGTTTCCGTTGTTAACGTCGATACGGAAGTCTCGCACACGACGATCGAAAAGATCCAAAAAGCCAAGGATGTCTTGTTCGTTAAGCTTCTAAAAGTTTAGCATTTTTAACCTGGAAGATTGGGGTTTTTGATACATGGGGGCTGCTGCTAATCAGATTCCTGCGGGTCTGATGATCGCTGCCGGTCTGAGCGATCTCGCGCGTCCCGTCTATCCGTTGTTTCTGTTTTTATTCATCGTTACTCTCTTTTTGCTGCAAAGGCGGCCCTTTGAGCTGAAGCTTTACGGGGTGCTGTTGTTGGTCTTTTATGTTTTATCCAGCATATCGGTTTTGGCCGGAGCGGTCGATGAATTCTTTTTTCGGATCGAATATCTGACGGTTTTTCTGGAGGTTCTAAAAGGCCTTATAGCCGTTGGCATGTTCTGGAGCGGACTTTGTCTGTTCAAGGACTGGATAAGCGAATCAATCTTGGGCAAAAGGACATCGTATTTTGGGTTAGAAAACTTGGGGTCCTTCGCCAATGACGAGCAGCCGTTCCGCTGGGGGTTTGTTGTTCTGCTGCGGTCGTTCATCTATTGTATCGGTGGTATTCTTTTCGGGATTGCGGTGGGAGCCGTGCGGCCGAACGAGGAAGTTTTTAACATGATCTATCATTCTTTGATGTACGCGAATCGGTTTTTTATTTTATCGTTAATAATTTATCAAATGGTCTTGACACTACCTTTTTCTGCAGTATTATGGCTCTTTGGTTCGGCTCGGGGGCGTAAAATTTTGGCTTGTTGGGCCCAAAGGCCTTCACGGCTTAGGATCGTGTTTTCAGCGATATGTTTGGCCTGTCCGATCGCTTACGGCAGTGTTTTGTTGTTGAATTTATACGCTAATTGAGGAAAGGACCTTATATGAATTGTGTTGTTGTGGGAGCGCAGTGGGGAGATGAGGGGAAAGGGAAACTGATCGATTTTCTCTCCAAGGATGCGGATATCACCGTGCGTTATCAAGGCGGGAACAACGCCGGCCATACGATCGTTGTTGGGGATGAAAAATATGTATTTCATTTGATCCCGTCGGCGATCTTACACCGGAACAAAGTTTGTGTTATCGGCAATGGTGTCGTGGTGGACCCCCAGGCCTTGATCGCGGAATTCGATGAGCTGGCAGCCAAGGGTATCCACGTAACACCCAGACAGCTTAAGATTTCCGGATTGTGCCATGTGGTCATGCCATACCATCGAGTTCTTGACAGTTTGCGTGAGGCCAAGCGGCAGAACAAAATCGGAACGACCGGACGTGGCATTGGCCCCTGTTATGCGGATAAGGTGACCCGTTGCGGGATCCGTATCATCGATCTCTTGAATCCGCGGGTGTTCAAGGCAAAACTTGAAGACAATCTTAACGAAAAAAATGAGACGTACACGAAAGTTTTCGGCTACAGGGATTATAAATTTGATGAGATTTATAACGAATATCAACGATACGCGAAACGCCTGGCTCCGTATGTGACCAACACAGCCGTTTATCTTAATCAGGAGATCGATAAGGGAAAATCCGTTCTTTTTGAGGGGGCCCAGGGAACGTTTTTGGATATCGATTTCGGGACATATCCGTATGTCACGTCATCCAATTCGATCGTAGGCGGTGTTTGCACGGGGACAGGGGTTTCTCCTACGAAGATCGACAAAGCGGTCGCTGCCGTTAAGGCCTATACGACACGGGTCGGGGAAGGACCATTTCCTACTGAATTCAAAAAGCGCATGCTTGAAAAGATCCAGTCCAAAGGAAAAGAGTTCGGGGCTACGACGGGCCGCCCGCGCCGTTGCGGGTGGTTTGATGCGGTCCTGGTCCGTTATTCGACTATGATCAATGGGATATCAGAGCTTGCGATCATGAAACTCGACGTTCTGGATGGGCTGGAAAAGATCAAGATCTGTGTGGGATATACGTATCGGGGGAAAACATTCGACGAGTTCCCTATGGATTCTGAAGTGATCAGTAAGGCCAAGCCAGTCTATATTGAAATGGACGGTTGGTCGGAGCCGACAGCTGGGATACAGAAATATGGGCAGCTTCCAGCAAACGCCAGAAAATATATTGAGAAACTGGAAAAATTGCTGAAAGTCAGGATCCGCTATGTTTCCACCGGCTCAAAGAGGGACCACACGATCATTCGCTTTTAGATATTCTATATCTTTTATTTTTAATATGTTAGAATGGGCTTGACTTTAAATGGAGCCTTTGTTAAGATTGAAAAAACTAAAACTAAGGAGGATGTGATGCGCAAGGCAACATCACTATTTTCTGTCTGTGCACTTTTAATGGTTGTGGTCTTTATGACCAGCGGTTGTACGCTTGTTTTTCAGAAAGGCCGCCGCAAGGACATTGAGCGGATTTCTGAATTGCAGAGCCAGAATGCGCAGCTGCAGACAGAATTGAGTGAGCTCGAACGTGCTCGTCGTGAGCTTGAGGACCGATTGAAAGGTGAGATCGACGATAAGAACGTTAAGGTCCAGATGATGGAGCGTGGGCTCGTGATCACGTTCGTGGCGGAAGTCTTGTTCGATTCTGGAAAAGCGGTCTTGCGCGAACAGGCCTTATCAACTTTGGATAAAGTCGCCCGTGTTTTGAATACGACTGTCAAGGATTTGAATATCGGGATCGAAGGGCATACCGATAATATTCCGATCAAGTATTCCGGATGGAAATCCAATTGGGAGCTTTCTGCGGCCCGCGCCATGAGCGTTTTGCATTATCTGGCGGATGAATACGGGGTAGCCCCAGAGCGTTTGTCGGCGACCGGATATGGTGAATATCGTCCTGTTGCATCGAATGAGGCAAAGGAAGGGCGTCAGCAGAATCGCCGTGTCGAGATCGTTATTCTGCCTCGCACAGAAAAACAAAATGCTGTTTCAGAGGATGTATCTGAAAATCTTAAATAAAGGCAGGCTTGAATCATGGAGGCTCGAATGAAAAACAAGACATTACCAGTAGCAGTATTCGTTGCGATTCTTGGTTGTGTTCTCGCGGTGAGCGCCAATGTGACAACGTCAAAGCTCAAGAATTTATATGACACTGAGCAGTATAAGCGATTGACCGCAGAACAGGAACTTCAGAAAGCTCAGGGTTATATCGCTCAGCTTCATGCAGACCTGAAAGCGTCCAAGGATAAATTGGGGAGCATTGAAAGTATCCTTACCGAAGGCAAGAGCATGACGAAGGACATGTCCTCTCAGATCGAGCAGTTGCAACAAGAACGGGATACCTTGAAGGTCAAGGTTGATGAATTGATCAAAGCTCAGGCAGCTCAACCGGCAGCGTCAGGAAATTAGATGTTTTTTTGACCGCCACCAGGATGCCTAGTTTTGTGATTTTTGGCGCGGGGGGATGAATAATCCCCCTCTTTTTTTAATTACGATTGAGAACGATGGATACGCAAAAAATACCGCAGCATGTTGCTATTATCATGGATGGCAATGGCCGTTGGGCCGAACGGCGAAAGATGCCCCGCACTCAGGGACACCTTGAAGGTGTTAAGAGAGTGGCGGAGATCGTGGATGTCGCTGTGGAACTGGGGATCAAGGTTCTGACGCTTTACACGTTTTCTCAGGAGAATTGGAAGAGACCTGAGGCTGAAGTTTCGATGCTTATGCAAACGATCTGTAAAGCGCTGGATCTGAAATCCGGGGAGTTAATGCGGTTAAATATTCAGCTTCGGTTTATCGGTCGCCGGGAGGGTGTTCCGGCTCACGTCTTGAAGCAGTTTGAACGGACGGCGAAGTTGACTTCAAAAAACACTGGGTTGATCCTGAACCTGGCGTTTAATTATAGTTCGCGAACCGAGATCTTGGATGGGGTCCGTAAAGTGGTTGAAGATGTTAAAGCGGGCGCCTTCGATCTTGAAGACCTTGATGAGGAATCTTTTAGCCGTTCATTGTATACGAAAGGATTGCCTGATCCGGACCTTCTGATCCGGACTTCAGGGGAACAGAGGATCAGCAATTTCCTGCTTTGGCAGTTGTCTTACGCGGAGTTTTATTTTGCCGAATCTTGCTGGCCTGATTTTACAGGAGAGGAATTCCGGAAAGCTATAGCGGAGTATCAACATCGTGAACGCCGTTTTGGCGATGTGGCAGGTGTTTAGTGAAAGCCGGAGGAAAAGATGTCTAGAGATCGCTTTTTAAGTTCTGTTGTGAGCATCGCGATTATTCTGGCCGGGATCTTTTTTGATTGGGTCTTTATGGTGGTGATCATCGGCCTTACGATCGGAGGCCTCTATGAGTTCTTTTACATGATCAAGAAAAAAGGGATCCCGATCTACAGCTACATCGGTATTTTCATAGGGGTTATGATCCCGCTTACGATCTATCATCAGTTTGAGCTGACCAAGAATTGGGAGCTGCTCTTTATCATTCTGATGTTTTTGATGGTCCTGCTTCTTCAGTTCGCGCGTAAGGAAAACACCAACGCGATCGTGGGGATTTCCACGACCATGTTCGGGGTGTTTTATGTTTCGTGGTTATTCAGTTTCTTGGTGAAGATCCGTTTCCTTTTGCCCGGAACGGATGGTATCAAGCTCTTGGGTTTTATCTTGATCGTCACCAAGTCAGGAGATATCGGGGCGTTATTGATCGGGAGCTGGCTTGGAAAACATCCGCTATTGCCTCGGGTCAGCCCGAACAAATCAGTGGAGGGCGCTGTTGGAAGCGCGGTCTTCAGTATGGTTGCTGCGATGTCCTGTTTTCCTTTCTTGCCCTCGGGAGCTGAATTCCCGCTGTGGCAGGTCGCCATGATGGGACTTTTTTTTGGGGCGATGGGCCAGTTGGGAGACCTTTCCGAATCTCTGATCAAACGCGATTGCAATATTAAAGATTCAGGGAAGTTCCTTCCTGGCATGGGAGGAGTTCTAGATATTATTGATAGTTTATTGTTCGCGGCGCCGGCGTTCTATTTATATATGTCGTCTGTTCTCAGAGGCTAGATATGCACAAACGAAACATTTTGATCCTTGGATCCACCGGTTCGATCGGTGTGAACGCGCTGGAGGTGGTCTCGCGGTTTCCTGAGCGGTTTGAAGTTTTGGGATTAACAGGTTTTGACAGGGACGATGTTCTTTTGAAGCAGGCGGAGCGTTTCCATCCAAAATTTGTTGGTGTTTCATCTGGGAAAGTAAAGGACGTCGAGGCAAGGCTCTTTGGAAAGGGGATCAAGGTCGTTAACGCTGAGACAGAACTGGAATTTCTGGCGGCGTTAGCGGACGTGGATATTGTTCTGATCGCTATTACGGGGCGGGCTGCCCTGGAGCCGTTTTTGACGGCTGTCCGCAGCGGCAAGACCGTTGCGCCAGCCAACAAGGAAGCCCTGGTCATGATCGGGGATCTGATCATGGAGGAAGCGGCGCAGAACGGGGCGACCGTGATCCCGGTTGATTCGGAACAAAGCGCGATTTTTCAATGCCTGCAGGGGAAAGACCGGGATTTTTTAAAGAAGGTTTTTTTAACAGCATCGGGCGGAGCGCTCAAGGATGTGGATGTTGAACGTTTCGATGGATTGAGCGTTGCCAGGATCCTTGATCATCCGCGCTGGAAAATGGGAAGGAAGATCACGGTTGATTCAGCGACCTTGATGAATAAGGGATTTGAGGTGATTGAGGCCATGCGCCTGTTCGGGCTGCGTGCTGATCAGGTTGAAGTGGTCGTTCATCCGCAGGCGATTATCCATTCGATGGTGGAGTTTTGTGACGGATCGGTCTTGGCCCAGTTGGGGATCACGGACATGCGGATCCCGATCCAGTTCGCGCTGACATATCCTCAGCGACTGGAATCGGGCCTTAAAGGATTGAATTTTGTAGAGCTGAAAGAACTGACTTTTGAAAAGCCGGATTTAAAGAAGTTTCCTTCCCTGGCCCTGGCGCTAGACGTCGCCAGGACTGGTGGGACGTTACCGGCGGTTTTGAATGCGGCGGATGAAGTGGCTGTGGAATCGTTTTTAAATGGAAGGATCCGCTTTACCCAGGTCTATGATGTTGTGGCGGAGGTCGTTGCGGATCATCGAAGCGTCTTGTATTCGACTGTTGAAGAAGTTTTGCGGGCCGATCAATGGGCGAGAGAGCGTGCTGTGGAGATCATTGAGCAGCAGGCAAAAGTTTAATCAAAAGAACATGATAAAGGTGCGTGCATGAGCACATTGATTTTTTTGGCAGTTTTGAGTATCTTGATCATCGTCCACGAGTGGGGACATTTTTATGCGGCCCGTTGTCTGGGGGTCGAGGTGGAGCGTTTTTCGATCGGGTTTGGGCCAAAACTTTTTTCCTGGCACTCCAAGGGCACGGAGTTCATGGTCTCAGCCATCCCGCTGGGAGGGTATGTGAAAATGGCCGGTGATGAACGTAACCAGTGCAAGGGAAAAAAGAACGAGTTCTTTTCTCACAGGCCTCTTCACAGGGCGTTGATCGTGGCGATGGGGCCAATCATTAATTTTGTGTTCGCGTATGTGTGTTTTTATATGTTATGCGTCGCCGGGCTTCCGGTCTTGGGCACAGTCATCGGAAAGACCATGGAAGGTTTTCCGGCTGAAGCAGCGGGATTAAGAGCCGGGGACCAAGTGCTTTCGATCAATGGGACATTGATAAAGTCTTGGGAAGAGCTGCAGGATATCGTGTCCGGGTCGCAAAGTCAGCAATTGGTCTTTGAAATTACGCGCGAAAACAAGCAGCAGTCCGTGACGGTCGCCGCCCGGCAGGAAACGCTGAAGAATATTTTTGGTCAAGAAGAGCGGCGCTTGATCGTCGGTATCGAGCCGGGGGAGGAGATATCCTTTTTGCGGTATGGTCCGATCGAGGCTTTGGCAAAAGCGGCTGATAAGCTTTGGGAGGTCATTTCAATGACCCTCTCAGCGCTGTTCCATGTGGTAACAGGGGCGATGCCCGCGAAAGATGCTTTAGCCGGACCGATCCGCATTTTTGACGTGATCGCTGATGCGGCGGCCATGGGCTTGTCTTACTTGGTTCTTGTGATGGCGATCATCAGTGCGAGCTTGGCGCTTTTCAATTTATTCCCGATCCCGGTCCTGGATGGAGGACATTTGTTCTTGATCGGGATGGAAGTTTTGCGGGGGAAGCCGCTGCCTCTTAAGATCGAAGAGCGCTTCAATCAGGTTGGGTTCACGCTTTTGATGTGTTTAATGGTCTTTGTTGTCTATAACGATGTGGCGGCTATGGGATGGATCGATCAGGTGAAGAGCTTTTTTAAAGGCCTTAATTCATAGTTCAAGGAGGGGCGCATGGTCAGTGAAGAGATCCGAAGTCGGGTAAGCAGGCATTTGATCCAGCATACGGACTTTTTGAAGGTGAAGGACCGCATGAGGGAAGATGAGCTGCGGGTTTTTGTCGATCATGCCATCAGCGAGATGTGTTACGAAGAGCATATCGATCTGGCGACTGAGGAACGGATCGCCCTGGTGCGCGAATTCGTGATGGCAACCGTCAGCCTGGGCCCTTTGCGTCCTCTCATGGAGGATGACACGATCGCTGAGGTCATGGTGAATGCTCCGGACAAGGTTTTTATTCAGCGTCATGGTAAGATCCTGCTTTCGGATGTGAAGTTTGACAGTGTTCAGCATGTGATCCACACAGTGCAGAAGATCCTGGCGGCTTCAGGGACCAATCAACGCGTCGATGAATCTTCGCCTTATGCGGATTTTTCTTTGCCCGATGGCGCCCGCGTGAACGTTATTATGCCTCCATGTACCTTATCAGGGCCGATCTTGACGATCCGGAAATTTTCCAAAGAGATCAATTCTTTGGACGACTTGATCCGGCTTAAGATGCTTGACCAGAAGATGGCGGCATTCCTTGTCGCATGCATTCAGGCGAAATTAAACATTGTTTTTTGTGGTTCGACCGGTACTGGTAAGACGACAACGCTCAATGTCCTTTCACGCCATATTTCAGAGGAAGAGCGTATCATTACGATCGAGGATACACCGGAGTTGCGTTTGAAGCAGGAGCATGTCGTGACCCTTCAAACAAAACCGGCCAACATTGAAGGACGTGGTGAGATCACGATCCAGGATTTGTTCATCAATTCGTTGAGAATGCGGCCGGACCGGATCATTATCGGTGAGGTTCGTTCCCATGAAATGATGGACCTGATTCAGTCGATCGCTTCCGGGCATTCGGGGTCTTTAGCGGTCGTGCACGCGGACTCTCCGGAAGATTGCGTTGACCGTATGGTTACCATGATCATGATGGCGGGGCTTAAGCTGAGTCTGCCGGAGATCCGCAAACAGATCGGACGCGCGATCGATCTGGTCGTTCATATCGAGCTGTTCAAGGATGGCGTGCGGCGCATCACCAATATCACGGATGTGTATTATGATTTGGAAAAGAAGGATGCGCTGCTGCGGGATATTTTCCGTTTTGTGCAGGATGGCAAGGAGGAGGATGGTTCAAAAGTGATCGGCCATTGGGACCTTGATAAGCGGATGCCTTCATTCATGACCAAGTTTGACCGGCATGACATCCGTTTGCCGGATGGTTTTTTTGAGAAGGGAAAAAGTTAATGTATTGGACGAAATATTTTATTCCGACTTTAAAAGAGAATCCTGCTGGGGCTGAAGCTGTCAGTCACCAGCTTTCACTGCGGGCAGGATTAGTCAATATGCTGACGGCCGGGGTGTATTCCTATTTGCCGTTGGGCCTGAGAGTTTTGAACCGGATCGAATCAGTGATCAGGCAGGAAATGAACGAAGCCGGCGCCCATGAGGTTTTTTTGCCGTGTTTGCACCCCATCGAGATCTGGGAAAAAACGGGCCGGGTAGAGAGCATGAAAGATGTTATGATCCGTTTTGAGGACCAGCGGGGCCGCAGGCTTTGTCTGGGGCCGACCCATGAAGAGATCATTACGCATTTGGCGCAGCAGTATATCCATTCCTATCGCCAGTTGCCGGTCAATTTATATCAGATCCAGACAAAGTTCCGTGATGAATTGCGTCCCCGGTTCGGGATCGTAAGGGCTGCGGAATTCATCATGAAAGATGCCTATAGTTTTGACCGTGATGAAAAGGGCCTTAAAAAGAGCTACGATCTGATGTATCAGGCCTATCAGCGCATTTTTAAACGCTGCGGGCTGGATATCGTGATCGTGGAGGCGGATTCTGGGGCGATGGGCGGAAGCATTTCGCATGAATTCATGGTGGAAAGCCCGATCGGTGAGGATGCCATCGCTGCGTGTCCGGCTTGCGGTTATCGGGGGGCTCTTCCGACGGATTTCAGCGAGGGGGGGTCGGCTTGCCCAAAATGTAACGGACCCCTTGTTAAAAAATCGGCGCTTGAGATCGGGCATGTCTTTCAGCTCGGGACAAAATACAGCAATTCTTTGAACGCGGTCTTTCTGGATGAGGACGGCAAACAAAAGCCGATGATCATGGGGTGTTACGGGATCGGGGTCAGCCGTTTGATCGCAGCGGTGATCGAATGCCTTCATGATGAAAAGGGTATCGTTTGGCCGGTCGAGATCGCTCCGTTTCAGGTCGAGGTTCTGGCGTTGCAGGTCACGGACGTTGCTGTTATGGATCTCGCTGAAAAACTTTACAACGGTCTAAGGAACTGTGGTTTGGACGCCCTTTTGGATGACAGGGATGAAAGCGCCGGGCGGAAATTCAACGACGCGGAGCTGATCGGTATTCCCTACGCTATCGTTGTGGGTAAGCGCGGCGCAGCGGAGGGGATCGTAGAGCTAAAAGACCGCAGGACCAATAGCACCGAAAAATTTCCGGTCAATGAAGCCGTGGATATTTGTCTGAAGAAACTGGGCAGGGGAGTTTGACAATATGGCAACAGAGGATCTGATAAAAACCATACGCGTTGAGATCGCGCCTTTTTTGGCCGATGCAGGATTGGAATTGTTTGACTGCAAGGTGACGGTCCATCATAGCACAAAGAGGATCGATCTGCTGGTCGATAAGCCTCAAGGCGGGATTTCTTTGGATGAATGCGCGGAATTCAACCGAAAGGTTTCGCAACAGATGGATTTGGATGAGTATTTAAAGGATTTTGATGTCAATGTTTCATCGCCGGGCCTGGACTATCCAATGCGCAACGCGTTGGATTTTAAGAGGGTCATCGGGCGGATGGTGAGGGTTCATATGAAGGCCCCTTCTGACGGGCCGTTGCAATATGAAGGACAGCTTAAGAATGTTCATGAAGGCCGGATCGTGATGATGATCGGAGATGATGAACAGGTGATAGAAATTCAGGATATACAAAAAGGCGTTCAACTGATTTAAGGAAGGATTGTATTATGGATAATTTAGAATTACTTGCAATACTCGATCAATTGGAGCGGGATAAGGGTATTGATAAAGAGGTTTTGATCCAAGCCGTGGAGGCCGCGGTGGCTTCTGCGGCCCGTAAGGTCTGGACCGTTGAGAACGAAGAGGAAGTCCGTGTCATTTTGGACCGCAAGACGGGACGCCTGACGGCTTACGCGGATAATCAGGAGATCCGTTCCAGCGAGTTCGGCCGGATCGCGGCACAAACAGCCAAACAGGTCGTTATTCAAAAGATCCGTGAAGCGGAAAAAGACGTTGTTTTCAATGAATATAAATCACGGGAAGGCCAGATTGTCAGCGGAAGTGTTTACCGGTTTGAACGCGGCAATCTTATCATTGATCTGGGAAAGACGGAAGGGTTCATTCCCCGCAGTGAGCAGTCCCCGAAAGAGGAATTTAAACAGGGGGACAGGATCAAGGTCCTGGTCAAAGAGGTGGCTCGCGAAACGCGGGGGCCACAGATCATTCTGTCACGGGCTGAGCCTTTGTTGGTGAAGCGTTTGTTCGAACTGGAAGTGCCGGAGATCTACGAAGGGATCGTTGAAATTAAATCGATCTCCCGGACAGTCGGTGACCGCTCCAAGATCGCGGTTTCTTCCAAGGACGAGAAAGTGGATTGTGTCGGAGCCTGTGTCGGATTAAGGGGCGCCCGCGTAAAGAACATCGTCTCCGAACTGCAGGGCGAGAAGATCGATATTGTCCGGTATTCTGATGATATCAAGGAGTATATTCAGGCCGCACTTTCTCCCGCGGAGATCTCCCAGATCCAGTTGAATTATGAGGAGAAGAAAGCGAACCTGATCGTGGCGGATGATCAGCTGTCTTTGGCGATCGGGAAAAAGGGCCAGAATGTCCGGCTGGCCAGCGAATTGGTCGGATGGGAATTAAACATCTTTACTGCTGAAAAATGGGCGTTGCATCAGCAGGAGGTCGAGGGGGGAGAGGCCTCTGCAGAAACGGAGAACAAGTCTTCGGACAGTGAGCAGGGCGCTGTTTCCAACCAGACGGATGAGGTTTCTGCCCCGGGAAATGGATCCGACCTGACCAGCTTGTCCGGCGTCGGAGAAAAGATCGTTGCCGCATTGGCTGAAGCAGGGTTTACGACCCTGGAACAGCTGGCGTCCGCTTCGGTTGACGATTTGACAGTTATTAAGGGTTTGGGTAAAATGAAGGCCGAATCCATTATTTCACAGGCGAAGGCTTTGGTGGACGGAAAACTATAGGTCTTCCTTGCGGTAATGGATTATTTTTAATTAGACGTTTTAACGAAAAGAGTCCCATGAAAGTTTCAGAACTTGCAAAAGAATTCAAGACATCAACCGACAAGGTTTTAGATAAGCTCAGGACCTTGCATTTAAAGGCGAAAGACGGCGATCAGGATCTGAGCAAGGCGGTCGTTACTGTTCTCAAGACGGAGCTTCTCAAGGACCTGAAAGAGAATGCCCAAAAGGCCGAATCGGCCGCGCGTGCTCCTCGCCGCCGGCGGATTTCGGATATTGTTTTGAGCGGTAAAGATCTCGATACGGTCTTCCCTGATAAGGACAAAAAGAAGGGCAAGGGTGTTGAGAAGGATGAGCAGCCGAAAGAATCCAAAAAAGACGCCAAACAGAAAGCTGCGGACGGGGAGGCCGGATCCGGGGAGGCCCTTCCATCAGAAAATGAGATGACAAAAGCAGCCCCTGAAGCGGTTGTTGCCGGTGCCGGACCGTCCCCTGTGAAGGGCGAGGGTGAGCAATCTAAAGCGGTGGAGGAGCTTTCTCCTGAAGAAAAACGCATTTCAGATGCGATGAAAGCCGCTGCTGAAGCTGACGCTTTGATCGAGGCCTCCAAGGACGCATCGAAACAGCGTGTTCCTACAAAGGCCAAGCATGAAAAGGGGCACAAAGAAGAGGTTGAGGAAGAAGAGGGTGTCCGTCCTAAATTTGTGAAAGGCAAGAAGGTTGTCAAGGCGAAAGCGGTGATTGAGCCGTTCATTCCGTTAAAACCTTTCAATAAAAAGAAGAAAAAGCATAAGGGAGTGGAAATTCTTGAAACGAAGACCCAGCCGGGTTTGACGAGCGCCGAGCGGCAGGCTGTTTTAGAAACGTCAGACTTTGCTCCGGACCAGCTTAAGCCTCTTGAGGTCCGTATACCGGTAACGGTCAAAGACTTCGCCAACACGATCAATCAAAAGACGGGTATTGTCCTTCAGAAATTGATCCAGATGAATGTTTTTGCCAATATCAATCAGAATCTTGGGGAAGATGTTGTCGCGGAATTGGCGAAGGCGTTTGGTTATGAATATGTGAAGGTCAAAACCCAGGAGGAACAGCTTTTGGAAGAGCATCGGGAGGAAGAGGATGACCCGAGCCAGCTTCAGCCGAGAGCGCCCGTGGTCACGTTTATGGGTCATGTTGACCACGGAAAGACGTCGTTGCTGGACCGGATCCGCAAGAGCCAGGTCGCTGACAGTGAGCATGGGGGGATCACGCAACATATCGGGGCTTATTCGGTTATTGTTCCTCGAGGGACGATCACGTTTTTGGATACGCCAGGCCATGAGGCATTCACCGCCATGAGGGCCAGGGGTGCGCATATCACGGATATCGTTGTGCTGGTCGTGGCGGCTGATGAGGGGATCATGCCTCAGACGGATGAAGCGATCGCGCATGCCCGGGCTGCCGAAGTTCCGATCGTTGTGGCCCTTAATAAAATGGACCGGGAAGGGGCGGACCCTGACCGTGTCAAAAAGCAGTTGAGCGATCGTGGCCTTTTGACAGAAGACTGGGGAGGGCACACCATCGCGGTTCCCGTTTCGGCGTCGACCGGAGAAGGTGTTGAACAGCTTCTTGAAATGATTTTGCTTGAGTCAGAGATGCTTGAGCTAAAAGCGAATAAGGATAAAAAAGCATCCGGGATCGTTGTGGAAGCCCACTTGAGCGGTGGACGTGGTTCGG
Source organism: Candidatus Omnitrophota bacterium (assembly GCA_022711395.1). Classification (GTDB taxonomy): domain Bacteria; phylum Omnitrophota; class Gorgyraeia; order Zapsychrales; family JANLHA01; genus JAKLFA01. Next base: position 534,387 of record JAKLFA010000001.1, read on the forward strand.
TGGCGACGATGATCGTTCAGGCGGGGACGCTTCGGCTGAATGATTTCTTGGTGGTTGGGTCCTGCATGGGCAAGGTCAAGGCGATGTTCGATGGCCGTGGCCGCTCCCTGTCCGAAGCCGGACCTTCTACGCCCGTTGAGGTTTTGGGTATTGAAGGTGTTCCGGATGCAGGGTCGATGTTTTATGTTGTTGAGGATGAGCGGACAGCCAGGGATATTTCCCAACGGCGGCAGGAACAATTAAAAGGGAGCCGTTTGAGTGCGCAGAAAAGAGTGACTTTGGAGGACCTTTATTCACAGATCCAGGCCGGCCAGATCCGGGAACTGAACGTGATCCTAAAGGCTGATGTGCAGGGTTCTCTTGAGGCTTTGTGTGATTCTTTGGCCAAAATCCCGTCTGAAGAAGTGAAAGTCAAGTTTATTCATATGGGAGTGGGAGATGTTAATACATCGGACGTGATCCTGGCGGTCGCCTCCAACGCGATCATCATTGCGTTTCATGTCGGTGTTGACCCGCGCGCGGCCCAGGAGTTGGAGAAAACCCCGGTCGACGTCCGGCAGTATCGCATCATTTATGACGCGGTCAATGATATGCGCAAGTCCCTTGAGGGCCTTTTGGCTCCCAGGATCAACCGTCGTTTTCTGGGAAGGATTGAAGTCCGGCAAGTGTTCAAATTGAGCAAGTCCGGAATGGTCGCCGGTTGTTTTGTGGTCAAAGGACGGGCGGCTCGCAAGATGAAAGTCGATGTGGTCCGTGACGGTGAGGTTGTCCATACCGGTGAGATCGGGACCTTGAAACGGTTTAAGGACGATGTGCGCGAGGTCCTTGAGGGGTATGAATGCGGCTTGACGTTGAATAATTACGACAAGTTGGTGGAAGGTGATATCCTGGAACTTTATGATCTGGAACAGATCGCTCGGACTTTATAATCTTTCATGATGAAACCGAATCCTAAAAAGAGGGTTTTTAGCGGAATGCGGCCCACGGGTCGTTTGCATCTGGGCCATCTCGTCGGGGCCTTATCGAACTGGTCTAAACTTCAGGATCAGTATGATTGCATCTTCTCGGTGGCGGATTGGCATGCCTTGATGGGGGAATATGAGAATGCCTCCCGCATGACGGAGTATAGTTTTGAGATGGTTTTGGACTGGCTGGCCTGCGGGATCGACCCAAAGCGCGCGATCATTTTCATCCAGTCCCAGATCCCGGCGCATTTGGAATTGCAAATGATCTTCAGCTGTTTGACTCCGTTAGGGTGGCTGGAACGCAATCCGACCTATAAAGAGCAACTTCGTGAGATCACTTCCCGGGATATTCAAACCTATGCTTTCTTGGGGTATCCCGTCCTTCAAGCGGCGGACATTCTGCTTTATAAGGCCCAAGCTGTGCCGGTGGGGGAAGATCAGCTTCCGCATATTGAACTGGCCCGGGAGATCGCCCGGCGTTTTAATTTTCTTTACAAAACAGAACTTTTCCAGGATTGTGATGCGATCCTTACGCCTACACCCCGTTTGTTGGGGTTGGATGGGCGGAAAATGAGTAAGAGCTACGAAAACGCGATCAACCTTTCGGATTCTGAAGAAATTGTCCGCGAAAAGATCAGCAAGATGTTCACAGACCCGAAGAGACTCCGCTTGAAGGATCCGGGCCATCCTGACCAATGCAATGTTTATAGTTATTATCAGATCTTTGCTTCGGAACAGACTTCCGCGGTCCATGAATGGTGCACGGCGGCGGCCAAGGGTTGCACGGAGTGTAAGGGGATCCTGGCGGACCGTATGATCTCCGTTTTGCGGCCGATCCAGGAACGCCGGCAGGCCTATGCCAGCAAGCCGGATGTGGTCAAAGACATTTTAAAAGAAGGGCAGCAAAAGGCCCAGGCGATCGCTAGTGAGACCATGCAGCAGGTCAGGGAGGCAGTGTTCAAACATGAGCTATAAACTCAAATTGGATGTCTTTGAAGGTCCGTTGGACCTTTTGCTGTACTTGATCAAAAAGAACGACTTGGATATCTGTGACATTCCGATCGCTCAGGTCACTGACCAATACCTTGAATATATCGAAATGATGAAAATGCTGGACCTTGAGATCGTCGGCGATTTTTTGGTGATGGCCGCGACCTTGATTCAGATCAAGTCCCGCATGCTTCTGCCTCCGGATCCCGGCCAGCAAGAGGAACAGGAGCAGGAAGATCCCCGTGATGAACTTGTCCGTCGCTTGCAGGAATATAAGGTCTTTAAAGAGATCGCTGAGCAGCTTAAATTGAAGGAACAGGAACGGCAGAAGCTCTTTCCGCGTAAGGCTGACCAGGAATTCGCTCAGGAGCTCAAGGATGACGCGAAGGAAGTCGTTTTTGAGGCGAACCTTTTCGATCTGATTAATGCCTTTTCTAAAGCCCTGGAACGGTTCAAAGAGGATTCCGTCTATGAGGTGCAGAAAGAGGAATATACCGTCGAAGATAAGATCCACCACATCCTGCATTCCCTTTTGAAACGCCCGCATGTCGTTCTGACGGACCTTTTTATTGAATCAAAAAATAAGATGGAAGTGATCGTGTCGTTCATGGCCGTGCTGGAGTTGATCCGTTTGAAGGAGATCAAGGTCATTCAAAAACGCTTGTTTTCAGAGATCGAGATCGTTCGTAATACGGACAATGTCCTTCCGCCAGAAGATCATGAACAACAGTAAGCGCCCGATTTTTATGCCATGAGCTTAGAAGAGCGAAAAAAACTTGTCCTCAATAACGAGACGGAAGAAGATCAGGTCTTAAGCCTTTCTCTGCGTCCGTCCAGTTTGAACGAGTTCATCGGTCAGAAGGATCTCGTTGAGAATTTGAAGGTCGCGATCCAGGCAGCAAAACATCGTGGGGAGCCTCTGGAACACATGTTGTTTTCCGGTCCTCCAGGCCTGGGGAAGACATCCCTTTCGTATATTATTGCGCATGAGATGGGCGCGCGTATCACGATCACCTCCGGTCCGGCGATCGAAAGGGCGGGGGACCTGATCGGGATCCTGACCAATATGGAACAGGGAGATGTTTTGTTCATTGACGAGATCCATCGTCTTTCGAAAGTTGTCGAAGAGTTCCTTTATCCGGCGATGGAAAATTTCAAGATCGATTTTGTTGTCGACAAGGGCCCGTATGCCCGCACGATCAATTTTAATTTAAAACCCTTCACGATCATTGGGGCCACGACCCGCAGCGGTCTTTTGGCCTCACCGCTTCGTGACCGGTTCGGTATTTTTCACCATCTTGATTTTTATGAGGAAAGGGACCTGGCTGAGATCATCAGAAGGTCGGCGGTGAAACTTAGCCTCAACATTGCGCCGGATGCATCTGAGATGATTGCTCGTCGGGCCCGTGGGACCCCGCGTGTCGCCAATCGTCTGCTGAGACGCGTGAGGGATTTTGCCCAGGTCAAAACAAAAAGCAGCAACATCGGGGTCGAGATTGTCCTTCAGGCGATGGAGTCCTTGGGGATCGATGACTTGGGGCTTGATGATTCTGATCGCAGATTGCTGAAGGTGGTCGCGGAATATTACGGCGGAGGGCCGGTTGGGATCGAAGCTCTTGCCGCGACCCTGAACGAGGAAGTCGACACCCTTGTGGATGTCGTTGAGCCTTACCTTCTGAAGTCCGGACTTTTGAAACGCACCTCGAGGGGGCGCGAATTGACCAAAACGGGAGCGGCGCATATCCAGTTTTCCGGTGATCAAAAGCAGCAAAAGTTATTTTAATATCCGTATCGATGGGCTGCGTTGGAAAATTGACGGGCTCATGAGATACGGTTTTTTATGAGGACCGAATGCCTGAAGTTGGAAAACTCTTGATAGTGATCGGTTTGGTTCTTGTCTTGGTTGGTATCCTTTTTACCCTATCTCCGAGGCTGCCATGGCTCGGGCGCTTGCCGGGAGACCTGATCATAAAACGGGACGACCTTGTTATTTATGTTCCGGTCGTGACATGTATTATTTTGAGCCTGCTGTTGAGCATCCTTACGGGTTTTTTAAAACGATGAAATTGTCCGATTTTGATTATTCATTGCCTGAACACTTGATCGCCCAGGAGCCTTTGCATGAAAGGGATGAGGCGCGCTTGCTGGTTGTTGACAGAAAAGCGGGGACGGTCCAGCATGATGTGTTCAAGAACCTGCGGGAACATCTTCCTCCCGGTGGCGTGCTGGTCCTTAATAACAGCCGGGTCATACCGGCCCGCTTATTAGGTCAGAAACAGCGCTCCGGCGGACAGGTTGAGATCTTTTTGCTGAAACGCTGTGAGGATCCTCAGACCTTCGAAACTCTGCTAAGGCCAACGCGCAAGATCAAGCAGGGGGATGTGATCGAATTTAAGGGCGCGGACTTGACAGCGGAGATCATCGACAAAGAAAAGCGAGTCGTTCGCTTCGATCGTAAAGATGTTTTGACGTATTTGACCCGGGTCGGACATATTCCGCTGCCGCCGTATATCAAACGCGCGGATACGCCGGATGACAGGACGTTTTATCAGACGGTGTATGCGAAGCACTTCGGGTCGGTCGCTGCGCCGACCGCGGGGCTGCATTTTACAAAACCATTGCTGCAGCAGCTAAGGGCGAGTGGTCACCGTGTTCTTGAGCTCATGCTGCATGTGAATTACGCGACGTTCAAGCCCGTTGAGGAAGAGGATGTGACGCGCCATCAGATGCATCAAGAGGAATATTCGGTTTCCCAACGGACTTATGAACAGATCAAGAGGGCAAAGCTGGACGGGAAAAAGATCGTCGCTGTAGGCACGACCAGCTGCCGGACCCTTGAGGCCATCTCCCGCACGGGAAACTTAAAAAGCGCGACGGATCTTTTTCTTTATCCGGGCTGCCGGTTTGAAATGACGGATATCTTGATCACGAATTTTCATCTTCCTCGCAGCACGCTGCTGATGCTGGTCTACGCTTTCGGAGGGACCGATCTTATGAGGATGGCGTATCAGGAAGCAATCCAAAAGGAATACCGATTTTACAGTTACGGGGATGCGATGATCATCCGGTGAAGCATCGGGAGGTTTTTTGAAAGAACATCATTTTAAAATTCAAAAAAAATGCTCGACCACAAAGGCCCGTCTGGGCTCTTTGAAGACCGCCCATGGAGAGATCGCCACGCCTTTCTTTATGCCAGTGGGAACGCATGCAACCGTCAAGGGGATGTGTTCAGATGACCTTGAGCAGATCGGCTCCCAGATCGTTCTTTCGAACACCTATCATCTGTATCTACGGCCTGGTCTTGACGTGATCCAGGCGTCAGGGGGATTGCACGGTTTCATGAACTGGAAAAGGCCGATCCTCACTGACAGTGGTGGGTATCAGGTTTTCAGTCTTGCCAAATTGCGCAAGATCACGGATGAGGGGGTGCGATTCCGTTCACATTTGGATGGGTCGGCGCATTTATTCACGCCGGAAAAAGTCATGGATATTCAAAAAGTTCTGGGTTCTGACCTGATGATGCCGCTGGATGTCTGCGCGCCGTATCCCTGCAGCCGCAAGGAGGCGGAGCGTTCGGTTGAAAAAACAACATCCTGGGCCCGGCGGACACTTGAGTATTATCGCAAAAACCAGCAGGAACATCAGATTTTGTTCGGGATCGTCCAGGGATCGGTCTATGATGACCTGCGCAAGAGGTCGGCTGAAGAGATCACGGGGGTCGGTTTTGATGCTTATGCGATCGGAGGCGTTAGCGTTGGTGAGCCTGTTGAGGAAATGTTTAAGGCCATTGAATGCGTGGAACCGTTTTTGCCGGATAAAAAGCCCCGGTATGTCATGGGGATCGGCATGCCTGACCAGATTGTGAAAGCTGTTTCCTGCGGGATCGATATGTTCGACACCTGTATCCCGACGCGTTACGGCCGGCACGGCAGCGCTTTCAGCCGCAAAGGGCGGTTTATCATTACCAATATGAAATATTCGGCAGATCAAAAACCGGTGGATGAGGGGTGTGGGTGTTTTGTTTGTAAACGTTATTCGAGGGCCTATATCCGCCATTTGCTGAGGAGCAGTGAGATCCTGGGTTTGCGCCTTTTGTCCTATCATAACGTTTATTTTTATATTAAACTGATGCAGGATATCCGCCATGCGCTGGCGGAGGATTGTTTTAAGGATTTCATGACGAATTTTTTGAACGAATACTATGCTCAAATGACATAAGCGCTGAGAGGTGAGGCGATGGTCCGGTTTGATATTATTACGATATTTCCCGGAATGTTTTCAAATGTGCTCAATGAATCGATCTTGAAACGGGCGCAAGAACAACGTAAGGTCGATATCCGGGTCCATGACCTGCGTAAGTTCGCCGCCGGAAAATACCGTCAGGTCGATGACCGCCCCTTTGGCGGTGGGCCGGGCATGGTCATGATGCCGGAGCCATTATTTAAAGCTGTCAAAGCAGTGAAGGGGCGGCGTAAGGCGAAGGTTCTTTTGATGTGCGCTGCCGGCAAGCCGTTCACTCAGACCGTGGCTAAACAATTGGCGAAGGAAAAGAATATCATCCTGATCTGCGGACATTATGAAGGAGTGGATGAGCGAGTGCGGCAGGCGTTGGTGGATGAAAGCATTTCGGTCGGTGATTATGTCCTGACCGGAGGGGAGCTTCCCGCCATGATCGTGGTGGATGCCGTAAGCCGTTTGCTTCCCGGTGTTCTGGGAAAGCAGCAGTCCATTGAATCGGAATCATTTGAAGACGGCCTTTTGGAATATCCGCAGTATACACGGCCGGCGGATTTCAAAGGGATGAAAGTGCCGGAGGTCCTGCTGTCCGGTAATCACCGGCAGATCAACGGCTGGCGGCAGGAGGAATCCTTGAGGCGAACGCAGAAAGTCCGGCCTGATTTATTGCGGAAATGAAGTTTTTTCATTTGACAGAATATTGATTTTACGCTAAACTTTGTTTTCATTATTAAGATTAAATGTATAATATCCACACACTCGTGTGGCGGGAGGCTGGTATGGGAAGTTCAACAGACAAATTAAACATGATATGCGGAAGGCAATTGCGTTCTGATCTGCCTAAGCTTGCGGTCGGGGACACCATTAAGATGAAAATCCGTGTCCAGGAGGCAGACAAGGTCCGTGTTCATCCTTATGAAGGCACTGTGATTCGAAAGACCGGCGGCGGTGTGAGTTCGACGTTCACGATACGGAAAATTTCTTTTGGGGAAGGCGTGGAGCGCACATTCCCGACTCATTCACCGATCATTGAAAGCATTCAGGTTGTCTCGAAGGGGCAGGCGCACCGGGCCCGGTTGTATTATTTGCGGGGCAGGGTCGGCAAGAAGGCGCGCGTCAAGAAGCAGCTCACCGAGGCGTAATAGTTGTTTTTCATCAGAGAATGATCTTAAAGCCGGGTAAAAAGCCCGGCTTTCTTTTTTTTATGATCGACACTTTAAAATATGAAAAGACCGCCCGTTCCAATGGGCATGACCTGGTCATCGGGATCGATGAGGCCGGACGGGGACCGTTGGCCGGCCCGGTTGTGGCAGCGGCGGTCGCATTGAAAGACGCTCATTTTGACCTGGTTATCCGTGATTCGAAGAAAATGTCTGAGCGTCAGCGGGAACGGGCCTATGAACAGATCTTTCAAAAGGCCTATGTCGGCATCGGCATCATGAACGAGGCGGTGATCGATGAAAAGAACATCCTGGAGGCGACGTTCCTTGCTATGAACGGCGCCGTCCGCCAGATGTTCGATTTTTATCAGGATCAGCTGCAAGATTTTTCGCGTGAGCCGAAGCGGGTGTGCCTTTTGATTGATGGCAACCAGTTCAAGCCGGAATTCGCTTATCCCTATGTTACGATCGTCAACGGTGATTCGTTAAGTTTGTCTATCTCTTGCGCTTCGATCATCGCCAAGGTGACGCGGGACCGTATTCTGAAGATCTACGATCATATTTTTCCTCAATATGGTTTTATTCAGCACAAAGGTTATCCGACGGCATCTCACCGCGAAGCGCTGGAGCGGTTTGGGATTTCCCCTATTCATCGTCGGAGTTACAGCACAGTGCAAAAAATCCCTCATCCCTTTAAAAAGATCCATGCGTGATCATCGAAAGAGCCTGGGGACTGCCGGGGAGGACGCTGCCGTTGAGCATCTTTGCCGGCAGGGTTACCGGATCCTGAAAAGGAATTTCAAATTGTCTTTTGGGGAGATCGACATTGTGGCGGCCCGGGACGGATGCGTATGCTTTGTTGAGGTCAAGACGCGGGAGAACGATTTTTACAGTGATCCGTTCGAAGCGGTTCATGAGAAGAAGCAGAATACGATCCGGAAGATGGCCGAATGCTTCCTGGAGTTCAAGGGCTTGGAAGATGTCGATGTGCGATTTGATGTGGTCACGGTCATTGGAAGGGGGCCTTCTGATTTTGTGATCGAGCATTTGGAAGATGCCTTTTAAACATAATTATTTAATATTAATATTTATACAATTCGTTGAAATTCAAAATGATTTGATATAAGATGATTACATCATTGAACAGTTTTTCAGTGCAATCCATCCTGTCGAAATAGCCTATAGGGTTTCAAGGTGAAAAAATTAAAGAATCACACGCTGAAGGAATATTTGGATGTTTTGGCGAAAAAGGAGCCGATCCCCGGTGGAGGATCTGTCGCTGCGCTGGCCGCTGCGTTGGCCGCGGGGTTGATGTCGATGGTGGCCCGGTATTCGTTGGGGAAGACTCCCATAAAAAGGACTGAGCGTAAGATTGAGACGGTTTTGGACAGAACGGAAAATTTGAGAGAACGCCTTTTGGAACTGGTCGATCTGGACGCGATGGCGTATATGAAAGTCGTCCGTAGCCGCGGGCAAAGCCCGGCTTTGAAGAAGAAGGCTAAGAGCGAGGCCCGTTCGGTCCCGCGGGAAGTGAGCCGTATTTCCTACCAACTTTTGGAGTTGGCCCCGGTCTTGGCCTCTCATGGAAACAAATATCTCATAAGCGATGTTGAAGTGGCGGTTGAATTGTTGTTCGCGGCCTATAAATCCGCCATGATCAACGTTAACGTAAATCAATAATGAGGTTGTGCTTGATGTTTGCTGAAGTTTTAGATGGGCGACTTTTAGCCGAACAGATCCGGGAACATCTTAAAAAAGAGGTCGCTGAACTCCAAAGCCGGACGGGAGCGGCCCCGCATGTGGTGAACATCGTTCTGGGAGGAGACCCCGGTTCTGAATTTTACGCGAAGTCCCAGGCTAAGGCCGCCGAAGATGTGGGGATTTCCTATGAACGGATCAAGCTGGACCCCGCTCTGCCGGAAGAAAAATTTTTGGAACTTGTCCATCGGTTAAACGCGGATAAAAGGGTTACAGGGATCATTATCAATAAACCCTTGCCACCCCAAATCAGCGAGCAGAAAGTCGCTAATTCGCTCGATCTTTACAAGGATATTGAGGGCTTGAATGCCGCTAATATCGGCAATGTTGTTCTGGGTAAATCAAAATTGATCCCCTGCACGGCGGCTGCGGTCATGGAACATGTAAGGGCCTCCGGCATTGACCTTCGCGGCAAGGAGGTCGTGGTGGTGGGGGCGAGCGCGATCGTTGGAAAGCCGTTGGCGCTTTTGTTCGTTCAACATTACGCAACGGTGACGCTTTGTCACATCGGCACGTCTGAAGCCGGGCGTTTGAAGGACCATGTATCCAGGGCTGATGTTTTGGTCGTCGCGGTTGGAAGGCCCCATCTGATCACCGGAGATATGGTCAAAGAGGGGGCGGTTGTGATTGATGTCGGGATCAACAAGAAAGACAATAAGATCGTTGGAGATGTCGATTATGAGAGCGTGTCCCGGCGTGCTTCCAAGATCAGTCCTGTGCCGGGCGGAGTCGGGCCTGTGACCGTGATGATGTTGATGAGAAACGCCGTTTTGGCATACCGTTTGCAAAGAGAAGTTTAAGTAAGAAAGGAATAATGCGTGAGCCGTTGTGTTGTGATCGGACATTCTATTTACGCGGTTAAGGCCCTTGAGCAGCTGCGCTCGGAGTTTCCTGAGATGGAACTTGTCATTTGCGCCCAGGAGCCGGGGCTTCCATATGATCGTAATCGTTTTGTTGAAGTGCTTGCCAAGCGGATTGAACGCCATGAGATCTATTACCGTTCCGAGGATTTTTATCGTAATCTGAGGATCCAGTTTGTGACCGATCAAAAGGTTGGGCGGATCCATTTCAAAAGAAAATACATAACTTTTGAGGATAACACGAAGTTGGATTTTGATCGCCTGATCATTGCCAATTGGGAAAAGGATGACTGGCCGGAGCTTAAGGGGCTTACCAAGCGCGGAGTTTTTTCGCTGCGCACCATTGAGCAGCTCGATGAGTTTCTTAAAATGTCAAGCCAGCTTGACACGGTTGCGGTCCAGACCAACACGCTTAGAGGGGTCCGGATCGCTCAGGCGTTGGCCTTGCGTACAAAGGATGTCGTGCTTTCTGTTTCCGGAGATCGCCTGTTGTCAGGCGTCATTTCTGAAGAGGCGTCGCGTTGGCTGGATCAACTGCTCCGGCAAATGGGTATCAGGATCCTTTATCAGTGTTCGGTCACAGAAGTGTTAGGGGAGAATGATGTGCGTGCGGTGCGTTTGGCGATCGGCAAGGTCATTGGATGCGAGGCGGTCGTATTCGCTGATGTGGGGCCGGACTGCCGTTTTTTTGAACGGTTTGATCTGCGCTGCGATCCTTTTATCAGCGTGAATGAAATGATGCAGGCTTCCGAGACGGATGTCTTTGCGTTAGATCAAATGGTGCGGCCTTCAGGGCATCCGTCGGAATTTTCCGGAGAGGATGAAGCATTGTTAAACTGGCAGGTCAGGGCACTTATGGCAGGGTTTTTAAAGCGTGATGGCGAAGGTCCGGTGAGTGTTTGTGATGCGCTTTTTGATATCGGGTCGCATCATATTTCGATATGGGGCCGGGGGCGGAGCAGTGAAAATGGATTTGAATATAGGCGTATGATATCTGAAAATGCCGGTTGTATCCTGGCGTTGGACGAAAACATGATGGTCGACTCCGTGATGACCGTTGATGTGGATGACCGCAAAGCAGTTCTGCCTGTTGATGATTTTTCTATCTCCTTGTCAGAACAGGCTTTAGCGGAATATAGTCAGGTCTTCCGGCAGGATAGTCCGGCCGTAGAAACGCCTGTTGAGGATGTTCCGGCCGATCTGAACAGCAAAGAAGAACTGTCTAAGCAAGACGTGTTCTAAATTTTGAATTTTGGACGGTTTAAGATAAGAAATTTCACTTGAAAAAAAACAAATTATGTATTATTCTTATCTAAAATTAGGTGTTTTAAAGACATTTCAAATAGCGTGTGTTGCCTTTCTTATCATATCTATAACTCCCTGCACAGGATTTTCTGATAATTTAAAAGAAAACCGTTCCGTTGAGGCAGAAAAATACCGGGTGTTGGGGTATCAGGCTCAGCAAAAGGGAAATATGGATGAGGCTTTAACGTTTTATTCTAAAGCCGTGGAATTGGGTTTTAGCAGCCCGGTCTTGTTTAATGATATTGGCGTGGTTTATGAGCAGTTAGGGTTGGCGGATCCTGCGGAACAATTTTATTTAAAGGCTATTCAGGCGGATCAGAAGTATTTGCCCCCATACACGAATTTGGCTTATTTATATAAGTCTTTGGAGCGCACATCAGAGGCGATTTATTATTTTCAGCAGCGCATTGAACGGGCCTCTGAGGATGATCCGTGGCTTCCCCGTTTGATCGCGGAGTTGCAAAAGATCGACCCGAATTATAAGCAGAAGGTGGTCATCAAGCAGTTGGATCAGATGCATACGCAGATCGAGGAAGAAAAGAGAGAACAGCTGGAACTTGAAATAGGGCGCGTTAAGAAGCATATGGACCAAGCCGAGGTCTTTTGGAGCGAAGGCCGTTTTGAGGAGGCACTGCAAGAGTTGAAGAACGCCGAGCGGCTCTCGCCTGAAAACCCGCAAGTTTTGGAACTGCTTAAAAAAGTGGCGAACGCCCAATTGGCGGTTGACGTTGATCAGCGGGCTCAAAAGGCCTTAGGGATGATCAAGGCAGGAGATCTAGAATCAGCGCGACAGGAGTATCAGAACATACTCGCCGTTATTCCGGACAAATGATCTTAGTCCAGATTCCGATGATAGAGACGAATGTGCAGTAAGGAAAGAAATAAGAGTTTGTGATCATGGCAAAACGGAAAATTTTTTTGTTGGATGCCCATGCCTTATGTTATCGGGCTTTTTACGCTGTCCGCGAGTTGACCGATAGTAAAGGACGGCCGACCAACGCTGTGTTTGGGTTCACGAAGACGATCAAAAAAATGCTTCATGATTTTGAGCCGGAATATTTCGCGGTATGTTTTGATGTTTCAAAAAAGACTCACCGCAGCGAAAAATACGCTAAGTACAAGATCCAGCGCCCAAGCATGCCCGAGGCGCTGCGAAGCCAGATCCCGGTGATCCGAGATGTTGTGACGGCCTACAGGCTGCCGATCTTTGAAAAAGAAGGTTATGAAGCCGACGATGTCATTGCGACGCTTGCTAAAAAATTTGCCGGGCGCAATACAGACGTTGTTGTGATCAGCGATGATAAGGACCTGTTCCAGTTGGTCAGGCCGGGTATCTCGGTTTTTAGTCCTCGCCGTGAAATGATGATTGAGGAGGGGCAGGTCAGAGATATTTTGGGAGTGGCGGCTTCTCAGGTCTGTGATTTTATCGGGTTGGCAGGGGATAAATCGGATAATATTCCCGGGGTGGCCGGGGTCGGCGAGGTTTCGGCCAGAAAACTTTTGTCGCAATACGCATCACTGGAAGAGATCTTGGCTCACGTGGATGATCTTGCGTCAGCAAGCCTTCGTAAGAAGCTGACGGAGCAAAAGGACGAGGCGCTTTTGAGCAAGGAACTGGCAGCATTATCAACCGATGTTCCGCTTGACGCGGATCTGGATGATTTGAAGTTCCTTGGCCCTGATGAGGAGCGGCTGTTCGCGCTTTTTCAGGATTTGGAGTTTAATCGGCTGGCAGCAGAGGTTTCCGTTAAGCCCAGTTCCGTTGAGTCCGGCAAAACGGCCTGTCTTCAGCATCAGGATCTGTTTAGTGTTTATTCGAAGGCGCGGCAAAAAAAAATATGCGCGGTCTCGTGGGGGTCGGAAGGGGATGGCGTCACCATTTGCCATGTGTGCGTTGATGATGTGATCGCGGCCCTGAGCGAGAGCCCGGCCGAGCGGCAACAGTTGGAGAGCCTTTTGCAGGACGAGGCGGTCGTTAAGGTCGTTTTTGATTTTAAAAAGCAACTGCGGGATGAGCATAGCCTGTTATGGCAAGCCCGGAATGTTTTTGATGTCATGATGGCGGGATATGTGATCGATCCGGTGAGGTCGATGAGCGGGTTAGGTTCTTTGACATGGAATTATTGTAAACGGATGCTCTCCGAGGAGGCAACCCGGGATGATCAACTGAAGGCGGTTTTTGATCTTTACGGCCCGCTTGAAAGTGAATTGCGTAAGCTTGGCCTTGAGAAACTCTTTTTTGATCTAGAAATGCCGTTGTGTATCGTTCTTGCGCGAATGGAGCAGGAAGGTGTCAGGCTGGATGTGGATTTTTTGAACGGGTTGTCGGACGAATGCCAAAAAAAGATCACGGCCCTTGAAACGGAGCTTTACGCTTTGGCCGGAGGGCAATTCAATCTGAATTCGCCCAAGCAGCTGGGTCATGTTCTTTTTGAGGTTTTGAAACTTCCGGTGGTAAAGAAAACAAAGACCGGTTATTCGACCGATGAAGAAGTCTTGACCAGACTGGCATCGAAGCATCCGTTGCCGGATAAGATCTTGGAATACCGGCAGCTGGCAAAGTTGAAGTCGACCTATATTGACGCGTTGCCGCAGCTGGTGGGCGGAAGGACCGGCCGGCTACATGCGTGGTTCAATCAGACGGGGACGGAAACGGGGCGATTGAGTTCCAGCAACCCGAATTTGCAGAACATCCCGGTGCGCACAGAATTGGGACGGCAGGTCCGTAAGGCGTTCGTTCCGTTGCAAAAGGGCCATCTGATCCTGTCGGCGGATTATTCGCAGATCGAGCTGCGTATTCTGGCCCATCTTTCCGAGGACGAGAATCTGCGGCAGGCATTTATGGATGATGAGGATATTCATGCGTATACCGCTGGTTTGATGTTCGATGTTGGTGTGAACGATGTGTCGCGGGAGATGCGCACGGCTGCCAAGCGCGTAAATTTCGGCATTATTTACGGGATCAGCGCGTTTGGTCTGGCGAAGGATTTGGGTGTTTCGCAGGCACAGGCCCAGGATTTTATTGACCGCTATTTTTTGCGTTACCCGAACGTTAAAACATTTATGGACCGCGCCATTGAATCCTGTGAGAAGCTCGGATATGCGGAAACGCTGTTAAAGCGCCGTCGGATGATCCCTGAGATCCATAATCAGAACATCGCGGTCAGGCAGTTCGCGCAACGGCAGGCGATCAATACGCCGGTCCAAGGCTCAGCGGCGGATCTAATGAAGATCGCGATGATCCGCATCGATGAGGGCCTCCGATGCCAGGGGTTTTCATCAAAAATGCTGATCACGGTGCACGACGAATTGGTCTTTGACATGGTCCCTGATGAGGAAAAGGATCTGGTCATCCTGGTTCGTAACGAAATGGAACAGGCGTTAGAATTGAGCGTCCCGATCAAGGTTTCGGTGCGTAAAGGAAATAATTGGCTTGATCTAGAGGATATGGAATGAGCGTTGTGTTTTGTTCATCAGAGGTTTTGCCGTTCGCCAAGACCGGTGGGCTGGCTGATGTGTGCAGCGCGTTGCCGTTGGCATTGGCCAAGGCCGGTGAAAAGGTGAAGATCGTGTTGCCGCTTTACCGGTGCGTGCGTCAGAACGGGCTTCTTTTGGAAAGCGCGGATGCAGGATTCTATCGGACTCGTCTTAAAGATAAGGTCGATGTTTATTTTGTCGAGCATGACGCATATTTTGACCGGCCGGGGTTTTATGGAGACGGTCATGGGGATTATCCGGACAATCTCAAACGGTTCGTTTTTTTTAACAGACAGGTCTTTAAGCTTTTAAAATTGTTAGGCGAGCCCATTGAGGTGATCCATTGTCACGATTGGCAGACCGGAGCGATCCCGCTTTTGTTGAAATTTGAATACGCCAGGGACAGGTTCTTTGAGAGGACCAAAAGTGTGTTCACGATCCACAATTTAGCCTATCAAGGGCTTTTTCCAAAGGAGATGTTCGGCGAGCTGGAATTGGGCCAGGATGCGATGAACGACGGAGGGCTGTACTTTTACGGAAAAATGAGCCTGCTTAGGAGCGGGATCGTCTGCAGCGACCTGGTCACAACGGTGAGCCCACAATATGCCCGTGAGATCCGCACGAAAGAATTGGGTTGCGGCATGGATGATGTCCTGAGCATGCGGGGAAAAGGTTTTTTGGGGATCTTAAACGGCATCGATTACTCGCTTTGGGACCCCGAGCATGACACGCAGATCGAACAGCGTTATTCGTTCCAGAACTTGAAATTAAAGGCCAAAAATAAAGAAGCTCTGCAGAATGAGAGCGGCCTGGCAAACGACCGGGCATTGCCGCTTTTTGGATTTGTGGGAAGGCTGTCACACCAGAAAGGGATCGACCTGTTAAAGTCGGCGGGAGATGCGTTGTGTTCTCGGGACATGCAAATGGTTTTTTTGGGGGTTGGGGACGAGGGGTCTGAATCGGCGATACGCGGATTGGTTTCGCGTTATCCCGACAAGGTCGCCGCGTATTTTAAATTTGATGAAGGGCTCGCCCACCGGATTTTTGCGGCGAGTGATTACTTTTTGATGCCGTCTGTTTTTGAGCCGTGCGGATTAACACAGCTTATCGCATTGCGCTATGGCACGCTGCCGGTTGTCTCCGCGGTCGGAGGGCTGGTCGACACGGTGCGGGACATTTCGCGGGATAGTGGCACGGGGATCGTTTTTCGGAACTATGACCAACAGGGGTTTTTGAACGCCGTCGACCGTGCCATTGTGTTGTATCACCGTCCCAAGGAATTGGGGGAAGTTCAAAAACGGGGAATGGAAAGCCATTTTTCGTGGGATGAATCCGCCGCGCTTTATAGGCGGGCGTATGATTCATTGAGGAAGAATTCATGACCGTAATCGCTGTCACCGGAAATCTGGGGTCCGGAAAGACCACCGTCGCCCGCATGTTCACGGACTTGGGCGCGGTCCTGATCGAGGCTGATGCGATCGTTCATCAGCTGCTGGAGAAACATGGCGGGTGCCGTAGAAAGATCAAGTCCCTTTTTGGCGGTGAGATGTTCGAGCATGGGCGTATCCAAACAAAGAGGCTTGCGGAAATGGTGTTTGACGATGAGCGGGCGTTGAAGGCCCTTGAAGGGATCATCCATCCGCTGGTTGAAAAGGAGATCAAGGCGCAGCTTCGTCGAATTCGTCAAAGAAAGTGCAGGCGGCCGGTTGTTCTGGAGATTCCATTGTTGTTTGAGGCGAAGATGGAAAAATTAGCGGACGCGGTAGTGGTGGTGCGTTCAAGCCGCAAACTTCAGATCGAACGCGTCCTGCGTAAAAAGCAAATGACATCCCGTCAGGCGATGGCCCGGCTTAGACGGCAGATGCCGCAGGCAGAGAAGATCAAAAGGGCAGATTTTATTATTGATAACCGGTCATCCAAGGGGACGACCAGAGCGCAAGTGCGCCGGATTTTCAGCGCGCTTGTTCATCATACATAGGGATTATAAAGGAATTCGTATGCCAAAAATTTCATCAGAATCAACAAATCAGAAAGTCAAAGAAGGAGATCCTACCATGGAAAAAACGGCGACCAAAAATGGAGCCAAAAACTCTGACCGCAACGGCAGCAAAACAGTCCAATCAGATCAGGTCAATATCAGTCAGCTCAAGGATATGAAGGTGTCCGAGCTGACAAAAATGGCCCGTGATATGAACATTGAAGGTTTAAGCGGCAGCAAGAAACAGGACCTGATCTTCAAGATCCTGCAAAAGCGGGCCGAAGTCGATGGGATGATGTTCGGGGAAGGGGTCTTAGAGATCCTGCCGGAAGGGTTTGGATTTTTAAGGAGTTCGAACTATAATTATCTGCCCTGCCCGGATGATATTTATATATCACCGTCCCAGATCCGCAGGTTCGATCTTAAGACAGGGGACATTGTTGGCGGTCATATTCGTCCTCCCAAGGAAGGGGAAAAATATTTCGCCCTTTTGAAAGTGGAGGCAGTCAATTATGAGGATCCGGAAAAGGCGAAGGATAAGATCTTTTTTGACAATCTGACGCCGCTTTATCCGAACCAGCGTTTAAAGCTTGAGACGGATTCCAAGGAAATATCCACGAGGGTGGTCGATCTTCTGACCCCCATTGGAAAAGGGCAGCGCGCCTTGATCGTGGCGCCTCCTTATAGCGGGAAGACCGTTTTGATGCAAAAGATCGCCAACGCGATCGTGACCAATACTCCGGACGTCGTGCTCATGGTGCTTTTGATCGATGAGCGCCCGGAAGAGGTCACGGATATGCAGCGGAGCGTGAAGGGCGAGGTCATTGCCTCCACGTTTGACGAGCCGGCTGACCGCCACGTGCAGATCGCTGAGATCGTTCTTGAGAAAGCGAAGCGCCTGGTCGAGCATAAACGCGATGTCGTCATCCTTTTGGACAGCATCACGCGTTTGGCCCGCGCTTATAACACAGTTGTTCCGCACAGCGGCAAGATCCTGTCCGGCGGTGTGGACTCCAACGCATTGCATAAGCCGAAGCGTTTCTTCGGGGCGGCGCGTTCGATCGAAGAGGGAGGAAGCCTCACGATCATTGCCACGTCCCTGATCGATACGGGAAGCAGGATGGACGAGGTTATTTTTGAAGAGTTTAAGGGAACTGGCAACATGGAGTTGCAGCTGGACCGCAATCTGTTTCAGCGCCGTATTTATCCGGCGATCGATATTAAGCGTTCCAACACGCGCCATGAAGAGCTGCTGATCCCTGAGGACCAGCTTCAGCGCATTTGGTTAATGCGTAAGGCGATCAGTGATTTAAATTCAGCTGAGGCCATGCAGCTTTTGATCGAAAAGATCTCAAAGTACAAATCAAATCAAGAATTTTTGGATAATATGAACAAATAAGTTAAATCGGTTAAGGAGGAAGACATGAAAAAGGACATTCATCCAGAGTACAGCGAAGCCATGATCACCTGTGCTTGCGGGCAGGTCATTTATACGCGCTCGACGAAAAAGAGCATCCGTGTTGATATCTGCTCCAACTGCCATCCGTTCTTTACGGGTGACAAGAAGTTCGTCGATTCTGCAGGACGGATCGAGAAGTTCAAACAGCGTTATAAAAAGTAATTCTCAGCAGAAGAGCGTGTGCATATGCCCTCGGACAAGTTCAACCGCGCCTTGGAAAAATTGGCGCACATGGAAAATCGTTACCGTGAACTCGAGCATCTTTTGGTCGATCCTGATGTCATAACGGATCAGACGCGTTATCAGAAGCTTACCAAGGAATTTTCGGATCTGATGGCTCCCGTGGAGACTTTTCGCAAGTTTTCCGAGCATGCGAGGCAGATCGTGGAGCTGAAGGAGTTGATCGCTTTAGGGGCGGATGACGATTTTTCCGAACTTGCCAAAAGCGAGCTTGATGACCTGACGGCAAGCCAGCAGGGCCTGGAGCCGCGTCTGATCGATCTTGCCTTCCCTAAAGCTGAGGAGAAGAACAAGAATCTGATCATCGAGATCCGGGCGGGCACGGGCGGGCAGGAGGCCAGCCTTTTTGCCGCGGACCTGTTCCGGATGTACAGCAAATATGCCGAGCAAAAAGGGTGGCGGGTCGAGGTGATGAGTTCCCATGAGTCGGATACCGGGGGATTCAAAGAGATCATTTTCAGCGTTTCGGGGCCTGGGGCTTCCAAGTTTCTGAAGTGGGAAAGCGGCGCCCATCGTGTCCAGCGGGTTCCGGTCACGGAGGCGCAAGGCAGGATCCACACGTCAGCCGCCACGGTGGCCGTGCTCTACGAACCCGAGGAGGTCGATATTCAGATCGACCCCAGAGACCTTAAGATCGATGTGTTCCGTTCATCCGGTCCCGGTGGGCAGAGCGTCAACACCACCGATTCCGCGATCCGGATCACGCATCTTCCGACAGGGATCGTCGTGACCTGCCAGGACGAGCGCTCTCAATTGAAGAACAAGAACAAGGCCATGCGTGTTCTTCGGGCCAGGTTGCAGGAGAAGAAAGAACAGGAGAACTTGGACCGTGAGTCAAAGGACCGCAAGGCGAAGATCGGCAGCGGTGACCGCAGTGAAAAGATCCGCACCTATAATTATCCGGAACACAGGGTAACGGACCACCGGATCGGCCTGACCGTTTACAAATTGCCGGCGGTGATGGACGGGGACCTGGATGACATCACCCAGGCCCTTCTTCAGGCTGAAGAGGACATTCTGATCGATGAACGAGACTGAGCAAATCCTTACGCATGTGCTTGGATGCCGCCGGGTCGACCTTTACACGGAGCGGAAGGCCCTGACATCCCAGCAAAAAGAGCGGGTCGATCGGATCACCTCGTATCTGAAGAGGGGGATGCCGTTGCAATACGCGCTCGGCGAGGTCGATTTTTGCGGGTTGACGTTGAATATTGACAGCCGTGCACTTATTCCTCGTCCGGAAACTGAGCTTTTAGTGGAAGAGGCCATGCATATTTTGTTCTCGATCTCCTCTTCAGGACAGACTGTCCTGGACTTGGGCACCGGTTCGGGCAATATCGCGATCAGTTTGGCGAAATTCTTTTCGCGTTGCAGGATCATAGCGGTCGATGCTTCAGAGAATGCGTTGTCGTTGGCGCGTGAGAACGCCAGGTTTCACGCTGTGACCGAGCAGATCGAATTTGTTCATGCGGACATGGCACGATGGCTGAAAACATTGCCTGATAAGACCTGTTCCATGATCATCTCCAATCCGCCTTATATTCCTTCCGGGCAGTTGGCGGCTTTACCCGCGGATGTCCAGCAGGAGCCGGGGATGGCGTTAGATGGCGGGCAGGACGGGCTGGATTTTTATCGTGCTATCATTGCGCAAGCTGGCCGGGTGCTCACTTTTCAAGGGCATCTTTTGTTTGAATTTTGGGACGGCCAGGATGCGGCGATTGAGGCCATGCTGCGGAATGACCGCAACCATACATGGAACGTGCGCTTTTTGAAAGATTTTTCTTGTGTCAATCGGGTTCTGGCCGCACAATTACAGACGAGTTAAGAACCTAAACGGGATGGGGGGAATGGGTGTATGGAAAAGATTGTGATCGAGGGAAAAAGGCCTTTAAGCGGGGAAGTCAAGATCAGCGGATCCAAGAATTCGGCGCTTCCGATCATGGCCGCGACCCTCTTGACGGATGGGCCCTGTGTCCTGGAAAATGTGCCGCGTTTGCGGGACACGTTGACGATGGCGAAGATCCTGAAGTCCCTGGGTAAAGCAGTCGACTTCTCCGGTAACACGTTAAAGATTTCATCCAAGAATGGATTAAACCCAGTCGCGGATTATGATCTGGTCTCGACCATGCGAGGCTCGTTCTGTGTTTTGGGCCCGCTCTTGGCCAAACTGGGCCATGCCAAAGTCTCTCTTCCCGGCGGTTGCGTCATAGGCGTGCGTCCGGTCGATCTGCATCTTAAGGGGCTGCGGGCTTTGGGTGCGAAGATCGAGATCGAGGGCGGTTATATTGTGACCCATACCAAGGGCCTGAAGGGCGCGCAGATCTATCTCGGCGGTGTTTTTGGGTCATCGGTCCTTGCGACGGACAACATCATGATGGCGGCTGTGCTGGCCAAGGGTGAGACGATCATTGAATCGGCCGCTTGTGAACCGGAGGTGGAGGACCTTGGGAATTTTCTGAACAGTATGGGGGCCAAGATCACAGGACATGGAACGCCCAAGATCACCATCAAGGGAGTGAAAGAGCTTCATGGCGCAAATTATTCGATCACGTCGGACCGAATCGAAGCCGCGACGTTCGTGCTTTTAGCGGCTGCCACAAAAAGTCCGATCACGGTAACCAATGCCAATTATTCTCAACTGCTGGTTTTGGTCGATAAGCTTGAAGAGTATGGCGCCAAGATCCGTGTTAAGGACGGGGCGATCGACATTAAAACTCCGCGTAAAGGAAAGCCGGTGAGCGTGACGACCTATCCTTATCCTGGATTTCCAACGGATATCCAGGCTCAGTTCATGGCGCTCATGGCCTTAACGCCGGGTGTGAGCGTGATCACAGATAAGGTCTTTCCGGACCGCTATATGCACATTCCCGAGCTCAACCGCATGGGGGCCAATATCCGTCGTGAAGGCAATAACGCGATCGTGGAGGGGACCCCGCGACTTTTCGGGGCGCCGGTGATGGCCTCTGATCTGAGGGCATCAGCCGCTTTGGTGATCGCCGGTTTGGCGGCGGAGGGCGTGACCGAGATCCATCGGGCCTATCATATTGACCGTGGCTACGAGAACCTTGATCAGAAGCTGATCGCACTGGGAGCCAAGATCAGGCGGGAAAACGAGTGAGGACCTTACGATGATCCTGATGATCGATAACTATGATTCGTTTACGTATAATCTTGTGCAGTATTTTGGTGAACTCAAGGCCCGGGTGGAGGTCTATCGGAATGACGAGATCTCCATCGAAGAGATCCGGCAGAGAAAGCCTGAGCGGATTGTTATTTCTCCGGGGCCCAGCTCTCCGGTGAATGCCGGGATTTCCGTGGAAGTCGTCCGTCAGTTCGCAGGTCTTGTCCCCGTCCTGGGGGTGTGTCTTGGACATCAGGCGATCGGGCATGCGTTCGGCGGGCGTATCATTAACGCGCGCCGCTTGATGCACGGAAAGACTTCGTTGATCAAACACACCGGGGTTGACCTTTTCAGGGGGCTGAAAAATCCTTTTGAGGCCACGCGTTATCATTCGTTGGTGATCGAAAAAGAGACATGCCCTGAATGCCTTGAGGTCATTGCCTGGAGTGATGATGAGGACGCTGAGATCATGGGCGTCCGTCACCGCAGTTTACCGGTCTGGGGCGTGCAATTCCATCCCGAATCCATTCTTACCATTGACGGTAAGCGTTTGCTTGAAAACTTTTTGGCATTAAAATAATGATATCTGAACAGATCGCACAACTCAAACGCGGCATAGACCTGAACGAAAAACAGATGCAGGCCGTGATGGAGCAGATCATGTCCGGGCAGGCCGCCATGGAGGAGATGATCGAATTTCTTGTTCTGCTGCAGGAAAAGGGCCCGACGGTCGATGAGATCCGCAGCGCCGCCCGTGTGATGAAGAGGTTCTGCGTTCCGGTCGAATCGAACGCTGATGCGGTCTTTGATCTTGTTGGGACCGGCGGCGATCATAAAAACACGTTCAATATTTCGACGATATCAGCGCTCGTAATCGCTTCTGCCGGGGTTGTTGTCGCCAAGCACGGCAACCGTTCCGCATCCAGCCGCTGCGGGACAGCGGATGTCCTGGAGGCTTTGGGGGTGAAGCTGTCGTTGTCGCCAGAGGCCCTGAGCGTATGCCTTGAACGTGTGGGGTTCGCTTTTCTGTTCGCGCGGGATCTTCATCCGGCCATGAAACATGTGGCCGCGGCACGGAAGGCGATCGGAAAACCGACGATCTTTAATATTTTGGGTCCCCTGACCAATCCTGCTTCCCCGACCCATCAGTTGCTCGGAGTTTATGAGCGCCGCTGGGTGGAGCCGTTCATTCATATTTTAAAAGATTTCGGCCTTAAGCGGGCAGTGGTCGTCCACGGGGATGACGGCATGGATGAAGTGACCACCACCACCACGACCCAGGTCGCTGAATGGGACGGCCAGGAGGTCAGGACTTACACGATCAACCCCATGGATTATGGGATTGAACTGTCGGGTCTCCAAGACCTGATGGGAGGAGATCTTCATGAGAATGCCGCGATCGCGAAAGATATTTTAAATGGGGCGCCGGGGCCGAAGAGGGACGCGGTCCTGCTCAATGCTGCCGTTGGGTTCTATACAGCCCAAAAAGTCGACACGATCGCTGACGGCATCGAATTGGCGGCGGCACAGCTTGATTCAGGGGCCGCCCGCAAGAAATTGGACGAAGTGGTCCGCTTTACAAATACAGGCGAGAGGGCATAACGTGAGCGGTATGAGTCCTCAGGATTATTTGGACAAAATTTTGGGATCTAAAAGAAAGAAGATCGCTCAGCGAAAGGTCTTCCTTGAAAATATCAAGCGGAACGTTGAGTCGAGCCGGTTGACGCGATACAGTCTTTTTAAGGAAAAAATATGTTTTCCGGGGAGGGTCGCGCTGATCGCGGAGATCAAGAAAGCGTCCCCTTCCAAGGGATTGTTGTGCGAGGATTTTGGAGTGTCGCATCTGGCCCGCGTCTACAAGGAGGCGGGGGCTTCCGCGCTTTCGGTTCTGACCGAGGAGAGTTTTTTTCTTGGTCGTCCGGATTATGTCCGTTTGGCTGCGGAATTGGAATTGCCGGTTTTAGCCAAAGATTTTTTTATTGATGAACTGCAGATCTATGAAGCGTTCAGTTTTAATGCCAGTGCGATTCTTTTGATCCTGGCCATCTTGGATGATGAACAGGCCAGGCGTTTTCAGGATGTTGCGCAGCGTCTGGATATGGATTGTCTGGTCGAGGTCCATACGCAGGAGGAATTGGACAGGGCCGTAAGGCTCAATGCTGATATGATCGGTGTCAACAACCGTGACCTGGCGACCTTCGAAGTGGATCTGACTACTGGTGAGCGGCTTCTACGGCAGATTCCTGACGGAACGGTAAGGGTCATTGAAAGCGGCTTGAAGACGCATGAGGATATCCTCCGTTTTAAAACGTTGGGAGTGAATGCGGCCTTGATCGGTGAAACATTTTTAAAGGCGGCAGATGTCCCAGCTAAAATGCGGGAGGTTATGGCTGAGGAGCTGCTCTTTTAATGGGAAACGCAAGGATCTTTTATGGTTCGAGTTAAAATTTGCGGGATCACGAATGAAAAAGACGCGTTGACCGCCGTGAAATACGGCGCGTGGGCGATCGGTTTTATTTTTTACAAAAAGAGCCCGCGCTATATCAGCGCGTTCAAGGCCAAAAAGATCGTCCAGAGCTTGCCGCCATTTGTCACGCCTGTTGGTGTCTTCGTGGATCAGAAAGAGGGCGCGGTCCTCGACATCGCGCGTTTCTGCGGGATCCGGACCATTCAGCTCCATGGAGAGGAGACGCCTGTTTATTGTAAACGGCTTCGTCAAAAAGGCTTTTCGGTGATCAAGGCCTTCCGCGTTGCGGATTCGTTTGACCCGGAACAGATCAAGGCGTATGATGTCAATGCTGTCCTTCTGGATGCTTATGTGCAGGGCGTGCCTGGAGGGACCGGAACAGCATTCAATTGGGCTTTGGCCAAGCGCGCTAAAAGCCTTGGACTGCCGGTGATCCTTTCCGGCGGTCTGCATTACAACAACGTTGCGAACGCCATCGAAACGGTCGGCCCTTATGCCGTCGATGTCTCAAGCGGCGTTGAAGAACAGGACAAACCGGGCGTGAAGAATGAGCGATCTGTCCGGATGTTCTGCGAACAGTCCCTGTTGTAGAGCCTGTTTTTCTCTCATCCCTTTTTCAACACATCCCCGCTAGAGGATATTGTTATGAATCGAGTCGTCTTTGATATTGAGACCGTAGGCTGCGCTTTGGAGGACCTGGATGAACGGTCACGGGACTACTTTTTACAGTTCTGTGATTCGGTTGAAGGAGTGCAGAAGGTCAGGGAGCAGCTCAATTGCTATCCACTGACCGCGCAGATCGTGGCTTTGGCCATGATGGAAACAGATCATGACCGCGGGGCGGTCTATTTTCAGCATGGGGGGAATACGAAAGCTTTCAAAGAAGGTGGATTCGCCTATATTCCGTGTTCAGAGATGCAGATCCTTGAGCACTTTTGGAAACAGATGGAGCGGTTTGAACAGTTCATTACGTTTAACGGGAGGATGTTTGATTGTCCTTTTCTTATGATCCGTTCAGCTGTCCGTGGGATTCCGTGCGCCAGGAATCTGCTGCCCTATCGTTATAGCAGCAGTCTTCACATTGATCTGGCGGATCAGCTTTCATTCTACGATGCGTTTCGAAGAAAATTTCCATTGCATCTTTGGTGTGAGGCCTTGGGAGTTGAGAGTCCCAAAGCGCACGGCGTTGACGGTCATCGGGTCCCGGATCTGTTTGCCGCAGGAGAATATGAGTCCATTGCCAGATATTGTTTAAGGGATGTTCATTCTACCCGGGAACTTTTTCGCAAATGGGAGCGTTTTCTTTGTGTTTCGTAGGCCTGTTTTTTTATAACTATTTTATTCATAACATGTTATACAAGCACCAACCGCTGGGGAGAATGGGAAGCGGCTTGGTTGGTATTTTTAAAGCCTTGTAAAATAAAGAGTTGTGAAAGAGCGATTATTTTTTTTATTTTTCAGAAAAACTTGTTTGCCTTTCTTGAAAAATGCTATATTTGAGATGAGCCGATAAAGGTAAACCCGGGGAAACCCGGGGACACAAAACTTCAGACCTACGTTGTTCGAGAACCGGGAAGGCCCGATCAGTTGGCTTGGCGCCCCCTGGGCCAACGGGGCACGAAAAGATGCGATGCTGGTTGGTAGAGCAATACGGTGGCTGAGTTGCCGAAGCGCAGGGAATTGTATAGCCGTCTTTGTCGGCTCTTATTTGAACTCTTCAGCGGCCTTAAGGTTTGGGCCGCTTTTTCTTTGTGTGTTTTCCGTCTCATTCCTGTTGTGTTCTGAAAAACTCTTGTTATAATATTTAACATTATAGAAATATTCTTATTATGGATAAAAAATTCATTCGAGTTTATCAGAAATTTGATTTTGCCGATATCCGTGAGCACACCATGATCTATGGGGATCTGTCCGCGAGCTGTTCTCACTGTAACGCCCTGGATATTAAATTCGGCGTTCCGATTTGTCCTGAATGCCGCACCGATTTTAAATACATTGCCTTCCGTAACGTCAAGCACCATCTTCCCAAAATGGATAAAATGTATGCTGAGAACACCAAGGTCATTTTGATCGATTTTGAGGATTATCAGCGGGCATTGGCAGAGATCAAGGCTGAGGAGTTCTGGAAATGATTTCCGATAAAAGGTTGATCCGTTTAACGCAAAAGATCTTAAGTTTTAACTCTGAGAATCCTCCCGGGAATGAATTTGAGCTTTCACAGTTCATTGAGGAGGATATGCGGGGTTTGGGTTTAAGTGTCAAGGTCAAAAGCTTTGAAAAGGGCCGTCCTAACGTGATCGCGACCTTGAAAGGCGCGTTGCCCAGGAAGCAGGCGCAAAAGCATTCCATTCTGATCACGCCGCATTTCGATACGGTTCCCATCGGCAAGGGGTGGACGAGGGACCCGCTGGGAAAGGATATTGTCGGAGATAAGATCTATGGACGGGGGGCGTCGGACGATAAGGGAAATACGGCTGTCTGCATGGAAGTGATGCGTTCGTTAGTTGAGGACGGGGTTCAATTGAACCACGACCTGATCATGGCGGCAACGGTCGACGAAGAGACCGGCAGCCAAAAAGGGATCGTGCCTCTTTTGAATGAGGGGATATTAAAGCCCGGTTATGCCCTGATCCTGGATTCTGATGAATATCATGCGGTCATTGCTCAAAAGGGGCTGATGCACTTCAGGGTGAAAATCTTTGGTAAAAAGGCGCATGGCGCGTATAACTGGCTGGGGGTCAACGCGGTTGAGATCGCTTCTGCTGTGATCGCGAAGCTCAAAACCATGAAGTTTGAGTATAAAAAACATTCTTTATTGCGGGCTCCAACCTTGAATATCGGAACGATCCGCGGCGGAGACAAGGTCAACATGGTCGCTGATTTTTGTGAATTCTCAGTGGACATGAGGTTTTTGCCGGGCACGTCCCATCAGAAATTGCTGGAAAAAGTCAAGGCGGTCATCGCGGCGCACGCCAAACATTTTAAGATCGAGATCGATGATGTTCAGCAGCCGTATGAGATCGACCCGAAACATCTGTTTGTCAAAACGTATGTGGATGAGCTGAAGGCGATGCGCATCCGGGCGGGCCTTAAAGGAAGCGAAGGGGCGACCGTCATGACCTTTTTTCAGAAGCACAGGATCCCGGCGTTTGCAACCGGCTTTGGGGCTCACGGCACGGCGCACACAACGGATGAATACGCCCGTTGTTCGGTGATCATCAAGGGCGCGAGATTGCTGGAGCGTTTTTTGGTCCGTTTTGACAAGCATCTTTTGGAAGGACGATCATGAAATTCGATTCAGCCTTTAAAATTTTTGTCTGTGGTTTTTTTATGGGATGCGCTTTCATTCCCGTTTGCTCTGTTTCAGCCGAGGCGGTTTATGCACCTGGTGAAACGATCCGGTATCAGATCAAAAAAATGGGCATTAAAGCGGGCGATGCCGTTTTAGAATACAAAGGGGTTGTTGAGGACGGCGGGCGCGAACTGGTCCTGCTGGTCTTTACGGCGGACGGGTTCAATTTTTATGATGAAGAAAAGATCTACGCCGACCCTGAGACCCTGCTGCCTGTGCGGGTGGAGAGGGACCTTAACATTTTCGGAAAAAAAGAAAAGATCGTCGAATATTATGAGCAGGATGCTGCGCGGGTTCGGGTTATAAAATTTAAAAAAGGGAAAGACGCCGAGGAGCAGGTCCTGGCCAAAGAGGGTCCGATCGATAATCTGTATTGTTTTATTTACCGCTACCGGTCACAAGGGCGCTTTTTGAAAGGCGAGACCATGACCTTGGAGCTTCCGACTAAAAGTGTTGAGATCAAGGTTGTCGAGAAGACATCGGTTAAGGTTGGACCCGGAGACCGGGCAGCTTTTTTTATGGAAAGCGTGCCGAGCGAGTACCGTGTTTGGTTCGGAGATGATCCCGGCCGGACGCCTTTACGTATCGATGGGGCGGTTGGATTTGCAAAGACCCAGATGATATTCGTCAGTTCTCAGCCCGGGGAGCAGGCGGCTCCGTAATAAAGTTTTGGAAAAGGAGAGACCTATGGATTTGACCGGCAGTATTGTATTTTCATCCGGCAAACAGGCGGACTATGATATTTTCACATTGGACTTAGATACCGGACAGGTCTCCCAGTTGACGTCCGGCCCTTATTGGAATGATTTTGCGAAATGGTCCCCGGACGGAACGAAAATCCTGTTTATTTCGAATCGCAGCGGCACACAGGATGTCTGGCTGATGGATGCCGATGGGAATAATCAGCGTCCGTTGACCCAGCCCGGGAAGTGGCATTCTTATCCGTCGTGGGCGCCGGATGGACAATCCATTGTTTTCAGCGCGAATTATGACAAGAACATCAATATTTTTCGGATGAACCTTGATGGCTCCAGCCTTCAACAGATCACACGAGAGACAACGATGGACTATCATCCGAGGTTTTCGCCGGATGGGACGAAGATCGTTTTCACGTCCAAACGCGCAGGGAATCCTGATGTTTGGCAATACGACTGCCAGTCCGGATCGCTTGAGCAGTTGACCAGTTTTCAGGGACGGGATTGCACGCCCGTTTACTCACCCGATGGAAAAAAGATCGTTTTTGTCTCCGGATTAATGGGGCAGGACGGTCATGAAAATTTTGAATTGTATCTGCTCACGCTGGGAGAGGCTGAGCCGCAACGTCTTACGACGAGCCTGGGGCAGGATCGCTTTGCGGCCTGGTCACCGGATGGGAAGTATTTACTTTTCAGTTCTTCGTATGGGCCCCAGAGGGCGGAGCGTTTGACGGTCATGGACGTTCAATCACGAAAAAAAGAAAAGCTTAAATTTGATCGAACAAAGCTTGAACTGGAGATCGATGCCGAGGTCAAAGGGGCAATGTTCTTTAAATATCTGCCTGTGAATATTGCCAGGCTTTTTTATCCGCATCAGTTTTTTGGGGCGGAACGGTATCCGGACTGGAAAAATTAGCCTTTAATCCAAGGAGAACAGTATGGAAACTTTCGGCAAAATCATCGCGAAACTGAACGAGGATTATGAGCAAACCGTGGCCCGTGGGACTGGGGATGCCTACAGCAAACTTTCCACGATCTTTGAAGAGCTTGGTAAGTATCTTAGGGAATATATCCAAGCTCAAACCGGGGCGGACATCAAGATGGTCATCAATAAATTACGATCCGGCAAAGATCTGAGCGACGAGGAGATGGAGCTCATCAAGCTTTGGATCGTTGGAGACGCGCAATATTATACTCAGCTTGAAAACAATGTGAAAGACTGGGGAGAAGAGCTGAAACGCTTGGTTGCGGAGATCGCGAGGCATAAAGATTCTCCCGCTACGGTGGAAACGGCGTCGTATTTGCGAGGGCTTTTTCGGGACGGTTCAAGGGTGATCACCGATATTTTTTATTATCTTGAACAAAAGGACCGGATCGCGCGTTTTCAGGAGGCAAGTTGGAAACATGACCTTAGCGATCGGGCGATCCTGATCAATCTGCTTGAACAAAAAATTACATCTCCGGATTTTTAAGACGGGCGGCTTTACAGACGGTGTTGTTTGTGCTTTAATGGCGGGTGTTCATTTGGGCATGGGCGGTTTTAAAAGAAAAGGGATACATGAGTCTACCTGATCGAAGAGGACATTTCGGGCCGTTTGGGGGCCGCTACGTTCCGGAAACCCTAATGGCAATGTTGGAAGAACTTGAAGCCGTTTATCGGAAATTGAAAAAGGATGCGGCGTTTAAGGAGGAATTCCGTTCATTTCTGAATGAATACGCTGGGCGGCCGACCAATCTTTATTACGCGTCCCATTTAAGCAAACATTTTGGCAATCTCAGGGTCTATCTTAAACGGGAAGATTCTTTGCATACCGGTGCGCACAAGATCAATAATACGCTTGGCCAGATCCTCGTGGCCAAACGGATGGGTAAGGCTCGTGTTATTGCAGAGACCGGGGCCGGACAGCATGGGGTCGCTACTGCGACGGCGGCTGCGCTTTTTGGATTGAAATGTGATGTTTATATGGGAGTTGAGGATATCCACCGCCAACAGCTTAATGTGCTGAGGATGAAGTTGATGGGCGCGCGCGTGATTCCTGTCGAGAGCGGCTCCAAAACATTAAAAGACGCGATGAATGAGGCCATTCGTGATTGGGTCACTAACGTGGAGGATACATTTTATTTGATCGGAACGGTGGCCGGACCGCACCCCTATCCGGTCATGGTCAGGGATTTTCAATCGGTTATCGGTCAGGAGGCCCGCCGTCAGTTTTTGAAAAAAGAAAACGCTCTGCCGGATTATCTTTTGGCCTGTGTAGGCGGAGGCAGCAACGCCATGGGGTTATTCCATCCATTCTTGAATGATAAAAGCGTCAAGATGATCGGGGTGGAAGCCGCCGGGCTGGGGCTTCACACGGGCAAACACGCCGCGCCGCTTTCGGCACGGATGTTTGGTGTTCTTCACGGGACAAAGAGCGGATTGCTTCAGACTCCCGATGGGCAGGTCAAGATCGCGCATTCGATCGCTGCGGGGCTCGATTATCCGGGTGTTGGGCCCGAGCATGCGTATTTTCAAAAGATCGAGCGCGCTGAATACGTCGGGGTGACGGACAGGGAGGCGATCGAAGGGCTTAAGCTTTTATCGCGATTGGAAGGGATCATTCCGGCCATGGAAACATCACATGCGATCGCTTATTTGGAAAAACTTTCCAGACGGGTTAAGGGAAAAAAGAGCGTGATCGTCTGCCTTTCTGGACGCGGCGATAAGGATATGGAAACATTCAGAGAGTTTATTTGATGAATCGTATTGAGCGAAAATTCAAAATTTTGAAAGAGCGCCGAAAGAAGGCGTTCATCGCGTTCATTACAGCTGGTTATCCTTCTTTAAAAACAACGGAGGACCTGGCCGTGGCTTTTGAGGACGCGGGGGTGGATATTCTGGAGATCGGCATCCCGTTCTCAGATCCCCTGGCGGACGGGCCGACGATCCAGGCGTCGTCTTTTGAATCTTTGAAAAGGGGCACGACCCTTGCCGGGATTTTTGACACGGTCGTCCGCATCCGCAAACGTAGCCAGATCCCGATCGCGTTGATGACGTATTACAATCCGGTCTTTCATTTTGGGGATGAACGGTTTATCTCACGAGCCGCTCAGGTCGGCGTGGATGGGGTCATTGTTCCTGATCTTCCGCCGGATGAGGCCAAGGGGCTGATCGCCTCCTGCCGGAAAAATGATGTGGCGAGCATTTTTTTTATTTCACCGACTACCACCGAAGCGCGGATGAAAAAGGTGGCCGTCAGTTCGACAGGTTTTATTTATTATGTTTCAGTCACAGGGGTCACGGGTGAGCGTAAACAAGTTTCTCAGCGGCAGATCCGACCGCTCGCGCAGGCGAGAGGGCTTACGGATAAGCCGATCTGTGTGGGTTTTGGCATTTCAACCCCGGAGCAGGTCCGGTCGCTCTCGCAGAAAAGCGACGGGGTGATCGTTGGAAGCGCCATCGTCAGGGAAGTCACCAGGAATTTGGGAAAAAAAGATCTTGTTCAACGAACAGCCAGCTTTGTTAAACGACTGGCTGGTGTTTTATAAGGATGTGAAGTTGTATGTATCGTAAGTCAGTCTTAAAAAACGGATTGCGGATCGTCACGCATGAGATTAAGGACCGTGACAGTGTTTCTTTGGGTGTTTTGGTCGGAGTGGGAGGGCGGCATGAAGACGATTCCGTGAAAGGGGCCGCTCATTATTTGGAACATGTTGTTTTTAAGGGAACAAAGAAATACTCTTGTGACGCGATCAAGGAAACCGTTGAAGGTGTCGGCGGGACGCTGAACGCGTTCACTTCTGAAGAACAAACCTGCTTTTATGCGAAGATCCCTTCCAAGTTCCTGAGCCGCACCTTTGATGTCCTGGCCGATCTGGTCTTTGCTCCGCTGATCACGCGCAAGGATGTTGAACGGGAGCGAGGGGTGATTCTAGAAGAGATCAAGATGTATCATGATCTGCCGCAGTATTACGTGATGGAGCTTCTGGAAAATCTGGTCTGGCCGCAGCACCCCCTGGGAAAAAGCCTGGCCGGGACCTTTGAGTCAGTCGAGGCGATCTCCCAGAAACAGATCAAGCAGTTCTATCAATCCCATTATATTCCGAATAACATCGTGATCGCGGCCTGTGGGAACATCGCACATCAGGACCTTGTTGATCTGGTCCGTAAAAAGACAGAAGAAACGCCATTCGGCAAGAAGCTTGAGCCTTTGGCAGCGACTCACCAGCAGGAACATCCGAGAGCCGTTTTTTGCGTTAAACCGATCGAGCAGATGCACGTGGCCCTGGGCATGGAGGGGGTTTCGATCAACCATGAAATGCGGTATGCTTTGGGGGTCTTGAACGTTGTGATGGGTGGTAATATGTCCAGCCGCCTGTTCAATGAGGTCCGTGAAAAAAGAGGCCTTGCGTATTCGATCGGAACAGCCAGCAAGAATTTCAGTGATACGGGTCTTTTTTTGATGAGGGCTGGGGTTGAGAATACCAAGGTGGAGAAGTCGTTGGCTTTGGTTTTGAGCGAATTCAAGAAGGTCAGGGCAGCGGGGATCTCTAAAGAGGAGTTCACGCGGGCCAAGGAATATTGCATCGGGCAACTGGTCTTGGCCCTTGAGGACACCATGGAGCATATGCTCTGGGTAGGGGAATCGACCTTGTTGCGTGATCATATCCGCACGACGGACGAGGTCATTCAATCGATCAAGCGGGTCCGTTTGGATGACGTCCAGATGGTGGCCAGAACGGTCCTGGATGGAAGGAATTACAATCTCGCGATCGTGGGGCCCTTGACGGATCAGCAACAAGCCGCATTGAGATCAATGGTCGGGGCAGAATAATTATTAGCCGTAAATACAGGATGTTTTTTGATTTGACAGTGTTGGCTTTATTGGGTAATATCTAATATCACTTAACATCAAAAGGGAGGACCAGTTCATGGAAGAGATCCAATTTTATGATGTCAAAACAAAAGCAAAATTTTCTACTACAGAATATCAAGTCCGTGAAAAAGGCGGCCGTTTTTTTGCCGTTGCGAAGTCCAAAGCCGGTTCTCATGAATGCTGGAGAGTCCTCAGCAAGGATCAGGCAAAAAAATTGAAAGGTTAATCGGGCGATCTCGGTGTCAGGAGACGCTGTTAAGATATGGTTCAAGGTAAGCGAGCAACAGGAGTTAAACCTCTTAAAGCAAGCCGTTTGGTGCAAGCCATCGCGAAGTTTGCCGCTGATGCTAAAGCTTATGACATAATCATATTTGATATGCGTAAAGTCGCGAATTTTTGCGATTATTTTATTCTAAGTTCGGGGACCTCGAGCCGTCAGGTGCAGGGGATTACCGATGAGATCGAAGAAGGCCTTTCAAAGTACAATATCGAGGTTCGCTTCAAACATGGGTATCAGGAAGGGCGTTGGGTCTTGTTGGATATGGGGGATGTTGTGGTCCATATTTTTGAGAAGGACGCTCGGGTTTTTTATGGATTAGATCATTTATGGCAGGAAGCGAAAAAAGTCGAGATTTGTGCGGATTAAAATTTAAATTGAAAGTTTAAAAGAGCTTCGGGCGATTGATTCGCCCGAAGCCTTTTTCGTTAACAATGGTCTTAAAGCTCAAAGAACAAATCAGGGAATTTCTTCAGACTGCGCTTCAGCCGGAGTTCTTTAAAGACGCACAGATACCTCCGATCGAGATCGAACGGCCGAATGAGCAGGCGCATGGGGACTTGTCCACGAATATCGCGCTTAAGTCTGCCCGCATTTTCCGGCGCCCGCCACTGGCGATAGCCGAGGAGTTTTGCCGGTATTTGGATAAGCAGCTCACTCAGTCAGATCTGGGCCCTTATATTGAATCGGTGAGCGCCATGGCGCCAGGGTTCATTAATTTCCGTTTTTCCAAAATGACCGCGATCTCGATCCTGACGGATGTCCTCACTCAAAAAGAGTGCTATGGGCGTCAGACGGTAGGGGCCGGGGAGAAGGTGCAGTTGGAGTTTGTTTCTGCCAATCCAACGGGTCCCTTGAGCGTCGCCCATGCCCGCCAGGCTGCGGTCGGAGATTCGCTGGCCAATATCCTGGATTTTTTGGGATTTTCCGTCACGCGTGAGTATTACATTAATGACGGGGGAAACCAAATTGCCACACTTGGCCGCTCGGTCGAATTAAGGGCTTATGAGATCTTCGGAGAGACGGTCGATTTTCCTGAGGAATGCTATCAGGGAGACTATATCCGGGACATGGCCCAGATCTTTATTGACCAAAACGGGTTCCGCTGCGCGGATGATATAAGGAATTTAAGTGATAAGCAAAAAAGATTGATGACCTTCAGCGCGGATTATCTTCTGGATGTGATCAAAGAGGAGCTCGATGATTTTGGGGTCCATTTTGATGAATGGACCCGTGAGTCGATCGTGGCGAACCCGGTTAAAGTGCAGGAAGTCCTGGAAATTTTGCAGGGTAAAGGATTTATAAAAGAGGAAGACGGGGCGCTGTGGTTTTTATCGACCAGATTTGGAGACGATAAGGACCGGGTGGTCCGTAAGAGCGACGGGAAGTATACATATTTAGCTCCGGATATTGCTTATCACCGTAATAAATATGAGCGTGGTTTTAAAAAGGTCTACAATTTCTGGGGCCCGGACCATCATGGGTATATCCCGCGGATCAAGGCGGCTGTCCAGGCGCTGGGCTATGACGAAAAGGCGCTAGAGGTTTTGATCGTTCAGTTGGCCACGATCTACCGTAACGGCCAGCCGGTCTCCATGTCGACCCGTAAGGGTGAATTTATCAGCCTTCGTGAAGTTTTAACAGAAGTTGGGAGAGACGCGGCGCGATTTTTCTTTTTAATGCGCGGGATCAGCGCTCATCTGGATTTTGATCTTGAGCTTGCCAAGAAAGAGACCCCTGAAAACCCTGTCTATTATATTCAATACGCTCACGCGCGGGTTTATAGTATTGTCGCCAAAGCCAGCGAAGCTGGTTTGTATGCCCGGCAAAAAGGGTTCCACCTTTTACGGGAACCCGAGGAAATCGAACTTTTGAAAAAGATCGGCGGTTTTATTGAGACCCTTTTGATCTGCCAGCAGCAGATGGATGTCTTTGCGTTGGTCATCTATTTACAGGAATTAGCGACCTGTTTTCACCGCTTTTATGACAAACACCGCGTGGTGGATGTGGACAACGCGGAGGTGTCATCGGAGCGCCTTTCTCTCATTGAGGCGGCACGGATCGTGCTGGGCAACGGGCTGCGTCTTTTAGGGGTTTCAGCGCCGGAAAAGATGTAAGGTTTTTAATGCCGACTTTAATTGCTCAAAAACGCTGGGACCTTCCTGTTCCCAATCCTCAGCTGCAGGCTGAGATCAGCAACACCCTGCATGTTCATCCCATCTTAGCCCAATTACTGATCAACCGCGGCATCACCACGCCTTTGGAGGCGGAAACGTTTTTGAATATTGATTTTGCAAAGCTTTATGATCCTTTTTTGATGAGGGACATGGATAAGGCGGTCGAGCGCGTGCGCCTGGCGAAAGAACGGCAAGAGCGTGTTCTAATTTTCGGGGATTATGATGTGGATGGTGTCACATCGTCGGTTGTCTTGAACAAGACGTTGACCCAGTATGGGCTGGATGTGGTCCATCATATCCCGGATCGAATGGATGACGGGTATGGCCTGAATTTCAATGTGGCCGAACTCGCCCGGCAGGAGCAGGCGAAACTTGTGATCGCTGTTGATTGCGGGATCACGGCGCTTAAGGAAGTCCAACGCCTTATGGAACAGGGGATCGATATCGTGATCCTGGACCATCATGAGCCGTCCGAGGAGGGAATTCCGCAATGTTGCGCCGTGGTTGACCCCAAACGCAAGGATTGCCCGTATCCTTTTAAACATCTGGCTGCGGTGGGGATCGCGGCTAAATTCACTCAGGCCCTTTTTGGGGGTGTTCCCAATGAGATCCTGGACCTGGTGGCACTGGGGACGATCGCGGATGTTGTTCCGCTCAGGGGGGAGAACAGGATCTTTGTCAAGTTCGGGCTTCCCTGTATTGAGAACACGGATAATCTCGGTCTTCAGGCCCTGCTGGATGTGGCGCGTATTAAAGGAAAAAAATTAAGGCCCTACCACGCGGGATTTATTTTGGGCCCGCGCATCAATGCCGCGGGGCGAATGGATTCGGCCAGGCATTCATTGGAACTTTTGCTTAGCCATGATTTTCAGACCGCGATGGATCTGGCAGGAAAGCTTGATAGCATCAATGTGGAACGGCAGCAATTGCAGAAGACGATGATCCAGGAAGCGCTCAATATGGTCGAGCGGGATGTAAATTTCAATAAGGAGAAAGTCATCGTCCTGGTTAAAGAGGGTTGGCATAAGGGGGTATTGGGGATCGTGGCATCCAAGATCGTCGAGACGTTTTATCGTCCGGCGGTCATTGTTACGCTTGAGAACGGTGTGGCGACCGGTTCGGCCCGTTCCATCGACGGATTTCACTTGCATGAGGCGCTTACGTCCTGTTCGGATGTGCTGGAGGATTTTGGGGGCCACCGTCTTGCCGCCGGATTAACGTTCAGGCAGGAACATACGGACGAACTTCGCCGCCGGCTCAATGACTACGCTCAGAGTTTTTTAAAGCCCGAGGATCTTACTCCTGTGCTTTTAGTCGACGCTGAGGTGCCGTTAAGAGACTTGACGGTCGACCTGGTCAATCGGATCGATCTTTTGGAGCCTTACGGGGAAGGGAACCGCCCGCCGGTCTTTTGTACGCGGAATCTCACCGTAAAAAGCCATCCGATGTGTTTGGCCAAGGAGACCCTTAAGTTCTGGGTTTCGGATGGGGAGACCACGCTTTCAGTAGTTGGTTTTGGAATGGGCAAGTTCAAGAATGATCTGGCGCTTAATCAGGTCATTGATGTGGCCTATGAGCTGGCGATCGATGATTGGAACAAAGAGCCGACCGCCCAGTTGCGTCTTAAAGATATCCGGCTTGTGTCATCTTAAAAAAAAGAAAAAGACCGCAATATTTTAACAATACTGCGGTCTTTTATTTAAAATTTTATTTAGCTTTGGTGACTTTGCCGGCTTTCAGGCATTTGACACAAACGGTAATTTTTTTCGTCCCGCCGTTGATCGTTGCGCGCACAGTCTGCAGGTTGGGGGCGAAGGTGCGAGCCGTTTTTCCAACGATCTTGGAACCGGCACCGCCTTTGCGACGCACCATACCGCGCCGTTTATATTTCATTCCGCTCATTGCGTCTTTGCCACAAATTTTACATGCTCTAGCCATAAGATTTACTTTCGTGTTGAATGGTCCTCATCTTTAAAATGAGATAAAATTCTAACAAAATCCAGGGCATTGTCAAGAATTTTTAAAAAACGAAGCCGGCCAGTGGTATAAAATGCCGAATTTCTTGAAAACCGATAGTATCTTGAGAGATTTTTGTTATAATCAATGAACTGTTGCGACTATAAAATGAAGGATTTTCGAAAATGACCGAACATGATTTCAGCCGTATCTCGCGTTATCAGGAAAGGACATTTGTCCCGGAAGGGGTCGATTTTAACGACCGTGATGAGGCCGTTGAGCTTTACACACAGCTTTTGGACCGTGACATACGCTCCGCCAAGGAATTGGAGCAATGGCTAAAAGATTGTTCGGAGTTGGCAGCCGCGGTCGACCAGCATGGATCGATCCTGTATATCCTGATGACCTGCGACACGTCCCATGCTGAACATGCCTATAATTATCAAAAGTTCATTAAAGATGTTGTTCCGGCGGTCAAGCCGTTGGGGGACGAGCTGAACCGGAAATATCTGGCGATGAATGACCAGTTTCCCTTGGATGCAAAGCGGTATTTTATTTTTCACCGCTCTGTTCAGACGGATGTTGATCTTTTTTGGGCGGAAAATGTTCCGCTCGAGACGGATGTTCAGCTTTTGTCTCAGGAATATCAATCGGTGTTCGGCAGCATGACCGTGGATTTTGACGGGCAGGAGATGACCTTGCCGCAGATGTCAAAATTCCAGGAAGAGATCGACCGTTCTTTAAGAGAGCGCGCATGGCGCTTGACCGCCCAGAGGCGTTATCAAGACCAGGACAGGTTGGAATCGATCTTTGAACGGATGTTCTCGATCCGGCATAAGATCGCTCGTAACGCCGGTTTCGGGAATTTCAGGGATTACCAATTCGCCGGCTATCACCGGTTCGATTATTCACCGGATCATTGCAAACGTTATCATGAAACGATTGAGCGGGTTGTGGTCCCGCTTTGGGATAAAATTTTGGAGCGCCGGCGCCAGCAGATGAAGCTCGCTCATCTGCGGCCCTGGGATTTGTCCGTTGATCCTTTTGGCCGGCCGCCGCTGAAACCCTTCACCACTGCTGATCAGCTGACCAAGGGGGTTTCGCGGATCGTTCGCCGCATTGATCCGGAATTCGGGGACATGTTCGATGAGATGCGCCAGCTTGGGCTTCTTGATCTGGAGAGCCGCAAGGGGAAGGCTCCCGGAGGCTACCAGAACACTCTTTCTGAAGCGCGTAAACCGTTCATTTTCATGAATGCCGTGGGGATCGATGATGACGTGCGAACGCTGCTTCATGAATCGGGGCATGCTTTTCACGCCATGTATTCCGCAACTGAATTTTTGCATACCTACAGGCGGGCTCCGATCGAATTTTGTGAGGTCGCCTCCATGAGCATGGAGCTTTTGGCCGACCATCATATGGATGAGTTCTATGGAGCGGAGGACCACAAGCGTTCCCGCACCACGCATCTGGAAAACATTATCCATATTCTGGCCTGGG
Source organism: Candidatus Omnitrophota bacterium (assembly GCA_022711395.1). Lineage (GTDB taxonomy): Bacteria > Omnitrophota > Gorgyraeia > Zapsychrales > JANLHA01 > JAKLFA01. The sequence continues at coordinate 573,216 of JAKLFA010000001.1, forward strand.
TGGCTAACGTGGATTCGTTTCAGCATTGGATGTATGAACATGCGGACCACACACGACAGGACCGGATCCGTAAATGGGTGGAGCTGTATGAGCGCTTCGCCGGAACGCTGGTGGACTGGACGGGTTTGGATCTTTATAAAGAAACACTTTGGCACAGGCAGTTGCATATTTTTGAGGTGCCGTTTTATTATATTGAATACGGGATCGCGCAGCTGGGGGCCCTGCAGATATGGCAGCGTTCACGTAAGGACCTGCCCGGGGCGTTGAATACTTTCAAAAAAGCCCTGAGTCTGGGGGGGAGTTGCTCTCTTCCGGAACTTTTTGCCACGGCAGGGATCGAGTTTGATTTTTCAGAAAAAACAATCCGTCCGCTGGTCAATGACATTGCCAGGGAGCTGGAACTTTAACCGGGAGGGAATGATGAAAAAAGATCTCCGGATGACGATGGCGCTGGTCTGTCTTTGTGTGATCTTGTGCGCGGCGTTGGCTTGGGCTGACCAGAATATCTTTGGGTTGGATACGAATAACGCGTATGATATCTATCTTTCGAATGAACAGAACTCAGGGCTTTCAGTGATCAAGGATGTCATGATCCTGGAGAAACGCGACATTCTGGGGGAAGCTTTTATTCTGGTGCGTTCAGACAGTTTCGCCTCCAAACTGAACGAAGGGCTGGTCCGTTTTTCAGCGATCCAGGCGATTATACCCAGCAAGCGCTCGTTCCGTGTTGAGGGAACCAATCGATATTAGGACCTTCCATGGATGAACATCTTGAAATCTTGAAAGAGGGAAAATATATCCGCCTTTTGCGCCGCGGTGATTGGGAATTCGTGCAGAGGACCAATTGCACGGGTATCGTGATCATTATTGCCATGACGGAAGACCAAAAGGTGATCTTTGTCCGGCAATACCGGGCTCCGGTCAATTGTGATGTGATCGAATTTCCGGCCGGGCTTGTCAATGACGGCGGTTGTCCCGAAACCACCGCCCAGGCCGCCATGCGGGAGCTTCAGGAGGAAACAGGATATGAAGCTGAAGAAGTTGTGCCGGTATTTTCCGGCCCTGGCGGGGCTGGGGCGTCTTCAGATATTCTGACCTTTTTTCTGGCGCGCCGCATCCGAAAGGTCGCAAATGGGGGAGGAGATGCCAGTGAACGGATCACAGTTTATGAAATTCCCCTTATGCAGGTTGAAGAATGGCTCAAGCAAATGGCCGGGCAGGGAGTCCCCGCTGATCCCAAAATTTATGCTGGACTTTATTTCTTAAAGACATATAATAAAAACTCTTAAGACGTAACCCACACAAGCGATTACTTCAATTTTATTAACAGTATAAAAAGAAGGAGTTGGTGATGGTTTCCTACAAGGATCTCGGTTTAGTCAATACGCGAGACATGTTCGCAAAAGCCATGAAGGGCGGCTACGCTGTTCCTGCGTATAACTTTAACAATATGGAGCAAATCCAGGCGATTATTGCGGCCTGTGTGGAGACCCAATCTCCGGTGATCTTGCAGGTTTCAAGCGGGGCCCGCAAATATGCGAATCAGACCTTGTTGCGCTACATGGGCCAGGGTGCCGTGGAGATGATGAAGGATATGGCCAAAGAAAAAGGCTTAAAGCCGATCCCGATCGCCCTGCATTTGGACCACGGGGACACATTTGAACTCTGCAAAAGCTGTATCGAGTCAGGATTTTCTTCCGTTATGATCGACGGTTCGCATCATCCCTATGAAAAAAACATTGAGCTTACAAAACAGGTCGTGGAGTACGCCCATAAATATGATGTGACCGTTGAGGGCGAGCTGGGCGTGTTGGCCGGTATTGAGGATGATGTCGTGGCTGCCAAGTCGACCTACACCAAGCCGGAAGAAGTCATTGATTTCGTCGGAAGGACCGGTGTGGATTCGCTAGCCATCTCGATCGGCACATCGCATGGCGCGAATAAATTCAAGCCCGAGCAATGCACTAAGAACGCGGACGGCATTTATATCCCGCCGGAATTGCGTTTCGATATTTTGGAGCAGATCCAGGAAAAGATCCCGGATTTTCCGATCGTCCTTCACGGATCATCGTCCGTGCCGATCGAAGCGGTCAAGATCATCAATGCTCATGGCGGGGCCCTCAAAAACTCGATCGGGATCCCCGAAGAGCAGCTGCGCAAGGCCACGACTTATAATGTTTGCAAGGTCAATATCGATTCTGATGGCCGTTTGTGGATGACGGCGGCGATCCGTAAGCATTTCGCTGAAAACCCGGCTGAATTTGATCCGCGCAAATACTTGGGTCCGGCCCGTCAGGCTTTGATCGAAATGTATAAGCACAAGAACCTCAATGTGCTTGCGTCTGCCGGAAAGGCGTAATGTTCGGTAGTTCACGTCTTAGAAAAGAGCGGGTTTGGCCCAGGGCCGGATCCGCTCTTTTCATTAGTTCGCAAATATCGGGAGGCAAAAAATGAAGGTCTTGCTTTATGGCGGCGGGGCGGTTGGTTTGGGCCTGGCGAGTTTTCTTTTGAAATCCGGGGTTTCTGTGGATATTATCGCGCGGCCGGAAACGGCGCAGGCATTGCGGGAAAAGGGCCTGTTCCGCACCGGCTTATTCGGTGATGCTGAGTTTTCGCCGAAATCATTCCAAGTTTTTTCCAGTCTCTCTGAAGTTAAAAATCCGGGGGCGGGCTATGACTATCTTTTGCTGTGCACAAAGCTCTTTGACGTGGATTATGCCGTCGAAGATATTGCCCGTCATCAACAGGAGCTTGGCCCTGATTTTAAGATCATCATTTGCCAGAACGGCTGGGGAAGTTCGGACCGTTTTTTAAAGTATTTACCCAGGGAACGCGTGTTCAACGCCCGGGTGATCACGGGCTTCAAACGCCCGGAACCGAATCGCGTGAATGTCACTGTTCACGCTGACGCGGTCCATCTTGGAAGCGTCTACGGTGTTCCTTCGCAAAATTTAACGGACCTCGCCGAGGCGATTGACGCGGCAGGGCTGCCCTGCAAGCTCGCGGATGATGTGGCAAAGGACCTTTGGGCGAAGATGCTTTATAATTGCGCGCTCAATCCGTTGGGCGCGGTGCTAAAAAAGTCATACGGCGAACTGGGGGACAATCTCCATACCCGTGAGATCATGAACCGTCTGATCAGTGAGATCTTTGAGGTCATGACGGTAAACGGATATGAGACCCATTGGCCGACGGCCGCAGAATATCAAGAGGTGTTTTACGGGGAGCTTGTCCCGGCGACGGCGGCTCACCGTTCGTCAACTCTGCAAAGTCTGGAGCAGGGCCGGCGTATCGAGATCGAAGGCCTGACCGGGACGATCCTGGAGCTGGCAAAGGCAAAAGGGATCAGCGTTCCTTATAACGCGATGCTGTATTCGATGGTCAAGGCGCTCGACCGCGCAAAATATTAAAAATAGTGGTATTCATCTCAATTAATATACTATAATTAATACATAATGAATTGGAGGCTTCTTTATGTCGATCCCATTGGAATTAAAACTGAAGAATTTTGAAGACGCTACCGGAGCGGTGTCGGCTGTCGTGGATGAGAAATTGGCGAAGCTCGAGCAGGTTTGCCCTAAGGCGACGTCCTGCCATGTCCTGGTAGAACAGCTGCAGAACCCTAAACACCATCATCATTCTTATCATATCCGTGTCGCTGTTAAATTTCCGCCGCACCATGAAGTGGTCGTTACCAAAGATCCGCAGAAGGGCGGTATCCAGGAAGAGCTTTTGACAACACAGGTTCGTGAGGTCTTTATTTCGGTCCGGCGTCAAGTCCAGGAAATCATGGACAAAGACCGCGGAAAGGTCAAAACGCATGGTTCATGACAGGGCGGCTGTTTGACCGGGCCTGGTTTTTGCTGAGAATGTAAGGTCTGATTTATGAACATCGCCGTTGGGGGAAATGTTCTTGTCGGAGCGCTCTTAGGCGGCGCAAGGTTTTACACAGGCAAAAGGTCCGGTCCTATGAGTTTTAATTTTATTTAATAATAAACTCAAAGTTTCGTTTGCAACGAGGCTTTGAGTTTTTGTTTTTCAGGAGGGATAAGGCCATGACAGAGAACCAAAAGACGATCGAAGAATTGATGAAGGAAATAGAATTTTTGCGCGGCCGGATCCAAGAGCTGGAAGCTGAGGCCAAGGAGACCGAAGAAAAGCTGAAAGAACAGGAAGCGTTTACCCGGACCGTTATGGATCATCTGCCGATCGGTATCGCGGTCAATTCGATCGATCCGGCGGTGTTTAGGTACATGAATGACAATTTTGTCAAATATTACCGGGTGACACGGGAGGAACTTGCGTCTCCGGATGTTTTTTGGGAGGTTGTTTATCCTAATGAGGCGGAGAGGGAAAAAACCAGAAAGAAAGTTTTTGAGGACTGCGCCAGCGGAGATCCGGAGCGTATGGTTTGGAATGATGTCCCGATCAATCGTCCTGGAGAAAAAACGTTCTTTGTCAGCGCGCGAAACATCCCGATCCCGGGTAAGCCCTTTATGATCTCTACGGTCCAGGACACGACCGAATACGTTCAGATCATGTCGGCTCTCAGAGAAAGTGAACGGCAGTTCCGCACGCTGTTCGAAAATATGAGCACGGGGTTCGCCCTGCATAAGATCGTAACGAACGAAAAGGGAGAACCGGTCGATTATATCTTCTTGGCGGCTAATCCCGCTTTTGAACGGGAGACGGGCCTCAAGAGAGAACATATTCTCGGAAAACGGGTCACGGAGGTCCTTCCCGGCATTGAGAACGATCCGGCCGATTGGATCCATTTCTATGGACAGGTCGCGATCGAAAGGAAGGCTCAGACGGTGGAGCGCTATTCGGCAGCGTTAAAGCGGTGGTATTCGGTCGTGGCCTACAGTCCGGCGCCGGGCCAATTTGCCGCGGTATTCAGTGATATTTCAGACCGTAAGAGGATCGAGGAAGAGACCGAGAAGGCCAGGATGTTCCTGAACGCGATCATTAACACGATCGCGGACCCGGTCTTTGTCAAGGATTCAGAGCATCGGTGGATCCTTTTGAATGATGCGTTCTGTGAGTTCATGGGGCGCTCCCGGGAGGTGCTGATCGGAAAGAGCGACTATGATTTCTTCCCCAAGGAGCAGGCGGATATTTTCTGGCAAAAAGATTCCCTGGCGCTGGAATCCGGGAATGATGATGTGAATGAGGAGAAATTCACCGATGCCACGGGACTGGAGCATACGATCGTTACCAAAAAATCCGTTTTCACGCTGCCCTGGACGTCGGAGAAGGTCCTGGTGGGTATTATCCGCGATATTACGGATATCCGGCGCGGTGAGGAGGAGAAACAGAAACATTTGCATGAATTGGAAGTGTTCTTTAGGGCGAGTTTGGGCAGGGAGGAGCGCATCCTTGAGCTGAAAAAAGAGATCAACGCTTTAAGGCAGGAATTGGAAAAGAACTAGCGGTCGGGGCGGGCGATCGGCTTCAATTCGGGAGGGAATTCATGGCAGTGGAACACAAGAAAATGATCCGGATGTGCGTGTTTTTCGCTGTTTCGCTTCTATTCATTTCAGGATTGTGGATGGCCGCTGAGTGGAGCGCGAAAAGCGAAGACCTCCGGATGCGAAGGTCCGTTCTGAGCAAGGTCATGGCCTTAGCACGGGAAATGGACCCTTCCCTTGTAAAAGAGCTGACCTTTACGGCAAAGGATCGGGACTCTGCGGTATTTGAGCATCTTGTCAGGATCATGACGCAATATGGAAAGAATTTTTTCTGCAGAGGGATCTACAGTTATGCGCTGCGGGATGGAAAGTTATATTTCGGCCCTGAAAATTATTCTCTCGATGACCCCATGGCGAGCCCGCCCGGAACGTTATATCAGGAACCGTCTGAACAAGACATCGCGATTTTTAGCACCAAGAGCGCGTTTATCAGCGGTCCCCACACGGATGAATACGGAACGTTCATTTATGGCCTGGCTCCCGTGATCGACCCGGACACCGGGGAGGTCCTTATGGCCGTGGGGATGGATGTTCTTGTCAAGGATTGGTTCGCGAAGCTTAATGCTGTTCGTGTTCAGGTTATGCTTCCGGGTGTTTTACTGATCGTTCTGTTCTTCGTTTTGCTTTTTGCGTTTCCTTACACGATCAAGCAGTCAAAGGATTGGCAGTATTTGAGTTTAAAAAAATGGATCCTATGGCCGGTTTTCGGGTCCTTCGCGCTGATCTTATTGTTGAGTTTATCGTTTCATATTTATGGATATTTTCTTCAGGTGAAGGATTCATCCTCTTTTTTTATTGAGCAGTCGAAACATCAATTGCAAAGTATGATCCTGGATGAGGTTGAATTGTTGCAAACAGAGATCAGGGCTTTTGCCGATCGTTTGTTAAAAGCGGATGTTTGGGAGACTTCTGATAACAGTCTTCTGCGAAGTGAAACAGAGGTGTTTTTTAGGACGGCGCAAAAGAAATACGCGGTCGATTCCGCGCGGGTGATCAGCAAGGACCGTATTGTTTTGTTCCGCGCGAGCGATCCGGAAAGGGCGGGAGACAGAGTTGATAACCGGATCCTCCTGGAGGCTGAACGGCTTGAAAAGGATTTTTGGGGTCTGCTTAAAGAAGGGGAATCCGACCGTTTGATGATCCGGTATGTCCATTCCGTTCACAGGGACGGCCGGCTTCTTGGTTATATCAGTTTTGGCAAGGATTTCGAAACGGTCAGGCAAAAACTGTCAACAGTGCTGCAGGGGGAGGTGGTTGTTGTTCTGCGGAAGAAAGGTGGCGGGGAGTGCGCCAAAGCGGGAGGCCCCGGAGGTCCTGATCAAACATGTGATGAACGGAAGGCGATCAAGGAGGATTTTGTTATTTTGAGCTCCATGGCATCCGCCGCGCCGTTCACCAAACTGAAGAACGTGTTGAACAAAGGGGATCGGGGCGCAGACGATAGTGGCGAGAACGTTTTGATCATTGAGGAAAAGGATCGATACTTTTTGGCGGGGCGGATCCATTTGCTTGGTTTTGCGACGGAAGAAGATGTTAATATTTTTGTTCTCAAAGAAGTGACGGACGCGTTTGGAGACCTAAAAAGCGCTGTCCTGATCGAGATCATATTGGTGATGATCATCATTTTGGGGTTGGCAAGCCTGCTTTTTTTTCTTACCGGCAGCGCTGAACACCATGTTAAATGGATCATTCATAAACTTCGCGATTCAGAAAGCAGGCTCGAGCACATCAATCAGGTGCTTTTGGGAATCCGGAATGTCAATCAAATGATCGCTAAAGAAGATAATCCGGCGGCCCTTATCCGCCTGGCGTGTCAGAATTTCACCGAGACCTTT
>JAKLFA010000002.1 GCA_022711395.1 Candidatus Omnitrophota bacterium
AAGTTCTGGTGGCGGTTCTGGGACTGGAGGGGCAGGCGGCAGTGGCGGCGGTGCCGGAGGCGGTTCTGGGGCTGGCGGATCGGGTGGAGCGGGAGGTTCTGGCGGCGGCTCTGGGGCTGGAGGAGCAGGTGTCGCTGGCGGTGCCGGTGGGACAGCTGCTGGGGGGGCTGGTGGCGGTTCTGGAACCGGAACTGGCGGAGGCGCGGGATCAGACGGCGGTGGTGCTGCGGGCAATGCTCGAGGAAATATTACCGGAGCAGGCGGTTCTGGCTCCGGATCCGGAGGAGGCAGCGGGCGCGGGGGTTCTGGTTTTGGCGGAGGAGGGGCAGGGGGTTCAGGAAATGCCGGCGGTATGGGAGGCTCATCTGAAGGAGGGGCAGGCCGGTCTGAAGAAAATGATTTTTCTCTTGGCCGGGACAATATGGAAACAGAAAGACCGGAAAAGCCGATGTCCCCGGCTGCCAAGAGGCGTCTGGAAAAGCTGAAGCAAGAGGCGGCCAATCAAAAGATCCAGGTCAAACAGGAACCAACGAATAAATATCAAAAAGGCCTGGAAGACTTGAAATCAGGTGGACGCGCGAGGGTCGAGAGTTTGGATTCTTTGATCGCGCGATGGTGGAACAAGGTGACCGGAAAAGAGGAGCTTCAGCCTGTTGAGGATCAAGAACCGTTGGAGCTGGAATATGACGAAGGAGGCGGGGATGACCGCAATCTCTGGGAACGAAAAATATCCCCGTGACAATCGTCGGGAAGCCGGGCCCTGTTTGGGTTTCAGGGCGGGGGCGGCTTTTTTTGTTTTTTTCCTTTTTTTTCGTCCTGCCCCCGGTTTTGCCCAGAATATCCGCATGCTTTTCGAGGCCGGGTGGCAGGCCTATGAACAGGGCCACTATTTTGAAGCTAAAAAATTTTTTGAACAAGTGATCGATCAATATGAGAATTTTGCGCCAGCCTATTACGCTTTAGGCAAGGTTTGTTATGACGAACTGCCCTTGGAGGAGAGGAGCCGCTGCCTGTGGTATTTTCAAAGGGCTCAGCAGATCGACCCTCAATATGCCAGCTCCTATGAAGGGAGCTGCCGTTTTTATTATGACACAGAACAGTTCAATCTTGCGGAAGAGGCCTGCCTGAAGGCGCTGAGCCTGGATGAAAAAATGTACAGTTCAAAACTTTTGCTGGCATGGGTCTATCTGTCAGGCAAGAAAGATCCGGACAAGGCGCTACAGTATTTTGATTCTGTCCTGGCGGTCGCGTCAAGCCCGGTCATCACCTTCGGACGGGGCATGGCTTTTATTGATAAAGGAGACCATGCCAGGGTGATCGAGATCATTACGGAACTCCGTTCTCAGGGAGCGCAGGAGTTCGCCAACCATTTGGAAATGGTGCTGCGCAGCAAGGCCGGTCCGGAAAAGCTGGTCCCTCTTTCGTTGCTGACGAGCATGAACGAAGAGCAAATGAAGCAGCAGCAGGCGGCCCAAGAGGCTGCTGCGGCCCAGGCCGTTGCTGAAGGCCAACTGTCTCCGGAAGCCGGGCTTCCTTCGACCGCTCAGGTCCACATTCAAGGGAAGGTCCCCGTCATCGTACCCCAGATCCAGGGCATTCAGGGCCGGGTCCAGCCCCAGCAGCCTCCCGTGCGCGGAGGGCAGTCCACGGAACAACATCCGGGCGGTTTGACACAGGATTAAATGTTTTGATTTTATGGTCTGGCAGACAGGTCGTTCTCGAAGCGTTTCCAGTCAATTTCGAAAATATCGATCTGGGCCTGCAGTGTCGCGTCTTTTTGCTGGGATAAAAGCTTCGTGTAGGTGAGGCCCGCTCCTTCAAAAAAGAACAATTTCATGAGCAGGGATTCCGCCAGGGATTGGGGCATGAGCATTCCATATATTTGCCCGTGCCGCTCTCCGATGACCAGGGCCGTCGACATATTTGGATTGGGCAGGGCTTTCTTGACGATCTGGCCGTTCTCCAGAAAATAAAAGTACTGGGGTGTTCCTTTGCCGTATCGGGCGGAATTGACGCGGCATTGCTTTGTCGCGAGGTTGACCTCCACATCCTGCCCCAATATGATCGTGTTCCCATGGCGTGAAGTCTGGCGCAGAAGATCGCTGCACAATGGCCGCCCGCCGGAGACCTGCCACAGGAATTCGTAATAACTCTCCTGTCCCGGAGGCGGGATGCCCGCCAGAAGCTCGGGTGATCTGCGGATCTCCTCCACTTTTTTAAAATCCCAGTTTCCTGTATAAGACAATAAAAGGTGCTTTTCGATGAGCTCGGCGTAGACCATCAGGTATGCGGGGGCCGGGTCGTTAGCGCGGGTGAGGCTCAAGAGCTTATCGGTTTTTTCTTTTGAAAAACCGCGTCCATCCAGAACGAGCCGCGCGCCGTCGTCGCCTAATGGCGCAATGGATTTCAGAATATGGGCGGCTTCAGAGAGAGGAAGCCCTTCATCGAGCAGATATTCACTGGCCTGGTTCGCGCTGGTGTGGATCATCCGCAGGATCCCGATGGCCCTGCGCTCGTCGGTCTGCAAAAACACGTTGGCCAGCCAATAGGCCTGGCGCGCGTTGATGCTTGCGCCATCGAAGGTGACCGCGCGTTCAGCGATCCCCTTGATAAAGTGTCCCGGAGGCCACCAGGTATATACCACGCTGGAATCCGGGGTCTTATTTTTTAATTCCAGCATGGCTTCATTCCATGTCGAGTTGTAGATCTTGTGGACCATGGACTGGATGTTCCGGTATTGATGGCGGGTGCTGGAAAAGGCCAGGATGATGGTCAGCGCTCCTACCGTCAGGAAGGAACAGAGTTGGGGCCTCCAGGCCGGCCGGTATCGCTGCAAAACGTCTTTAAGCAGGATGAAAAAAGAGTGGACTCCCACGGCGGAAAGGATCGCCAGCGGCGTTACACAGAATAACGTGAAGCGCATGGCGAACAATGAAAGGATGAACGATACGCCCGCCCATGCCGAGACCGTGATCATGCTATAGAGCATCGGCCGGGCCTTTCTTTTTAAAGATATGAACGAGCCGCTCAGCATTCCCCAGACCGCAAGAGCGATGAAGGGGATGCCTCCGATGTCATGGATGGTTTCGGAGGGCGTTTGCCGTTTTAATTCTCCGACCGCGATATAAAGGTCCGGCCAGAGGGGAAGTTTTTGCGTGGTCAGAAAATCATTCAAAGCCACCCACCCTTCCTGGAAGAGGCGGAAAAATTCCTGCGGCCCGAAGAGAAGGCCGATCCCCAAGAGCGCGACAAACGGCATGCCGATGAGGACCAAAAGCGTCTTCTTGAAAGCGGGGTCTTTGAGCAGCAGCTCAGCAAGGGCCACAAGAGCGATCGAACCGGCGATCAGCACCGCGATGAACATCCATCCCTGCCAGAACAGGGAATACAGGCACAAGGCCAAACCCAGCATGGCCGCGCTTAGGAGTGGCCTGGGCCGTCTGGCTGTAAACCAGTAGACGAGAATGGAGATCAGCGCTAATGGAAAAAAGATGTTGTAGGGGTCGTTGTCATACCAGCCGAACATGCTTCGTCTGATGAACATGGGGGCATTGAGAAACAGGACAGCCCCTGCCAGGGCGGCCCAGTAGGAGATCGCGAGCCTCGCGAAAAGCATCAGGAGCACGACCAACGACAGCAGGCACATCACAACAGGGGTCCAGGAGACGGAATATGCCAACGGGGTGTCCGGATAGAACAGCGTGATCGCGCGGTGAACGGTATATCCGACGTAAGGGATCAGGGTGAACGGTTCCCAATGCCCCAAAGGATAGTTCATTTTGGGGTTGAGATACTTGCTTCCTTTGCGGACCTCGGCCACGCGCCCGTTCTTCAGGATATTGTGGGTCAGGTCATAATAAAGGAACGGGTCGGACCCGAGCAGAAAAGGGTATTTTTGGGCGTTCGGATTTTGCGAATCGAGCTGCCGGGCGACTTCGTGGATGGTCCGCCGGGCCGCTTTATTGTCCCTGGCGACGGATTCATTGGCCTGCCGGACCGCGATCTGATGCTGCGCCTGGCGGTCCAGCCCGCTTGACCGGGAACGCAGGTCTTTTTCAAACGTTGCGATCAGTTTATTAAGGACCAGGATAGACGCCGCATTGTAGGATTCATCCGAGACGTAAGCCCTTAACGAATAGGTCCTGAACCATACCGCGATCACGGCTGAGATCAAAAAAACGATGGTCCAGCCGAAGGTTTTTTTCAAGATATCGATCGTGCGAGAATTCATAGAAGGCCATTATCAATTTGATTTTTCACCCTGAGCATGGAGGTATTCTAGCAGATATTGATAGATCCTGTTAGAAGGAATTGCGAAACTTGAATGGTCGCGGGAACCTTCATCAGCGGTCATCAGGCCGATCAGGTCGCCCTGGTCATTGAAGAGGGGCCCGCCGCTGTCTCCTTGATAAAGATTGACCGTGGTCTGGATCAGGCCCGTGCGCCGGATCCCGGAAGGCTGAACGGTCCTTTCAATGCCGAGGCCGATGATCTTGCCTCCGGAGACCGTTTCTTTTAAGAGAGGGGAATTTCCGATGGTGATCACATCCTGCCCCAGCCTTATGGAATCAGAGTTGGCGATGTCCACAAAGGGAAGAAGTTCAGGCGTGTCGATCTTTAAAAGGGCCAGGTCCATGGCGTTGACGAATTTAATGATTTTCGCCGGGAAGGTCTGTCCATCATCCAGGTTGACCTGAACGCGATTGGCGCGGTAGACCGTGTGGGCGTTGGTCACGATGATGCCGCTGGGATGGATGATGACCCCTGACCCGCCGCGTTCATACTGGGCCACAGGCCTCCGGTTGATGATGACCAGCCGCCCGGTTTCGGGATTGATCCCGGCGACCGCCTGGGACGGTTCGAAGACATCTGTATTGATCGCGTGCACTTCGACGATCGCTTGCTGGGTTTCCATCATCTGCATCAGGATATTGAACGGCTGGGCCCGGGCTGGCGTATTGAACAGAGCTCCCCACATGAGGGCCGTTAAAAGGGATATTAAAAAATAAGGGTTTCGCATGAGCGCTCTCACCACTTTAAGTTAGACTGGATTTATTATACAGGAGTTCATTGGGATTGCCAGCCGCTTTGATGGTGTTTGAGGTGAAGATTTTTCAAGGCCTAAAAAAGCCACTTTCTCATTGCTGGGCATGAATGGGCTTCCTATAATAAAAGCGATCCATTAAACAGGAGGAACGAATGATCATCACGAACATCGAAACGGTTCCAGGGCGCACGATCGTGGAACATTATGGGATCGTCCAGGGAAGCACAGTGCGGGCCAAGCATGTGGGGGTGGATTGTGTGGCCGGCTGCCAGAACACCTTCGGCGGTGAGCTGAAGGGGTATTCCCAGCTTTTGGAGGAAAGCCGCAATGAGGCCATGGATCGCATGATAAAGCAGGCCCAGCAATTGGGGGCCAACGCGATCGTCAATGTCCGTTTCGGCACTTCCATGATCACGCAAGGGGCGTCCGAGATCCTGGCTTACGGGACAGCGGTCCGTTTGGAATAAACGTTGCAAGGAGGCTTAAGCCATGGCGGATTTCCTTTTTTTTGTCGTTTTTGTGACCGCGGTCTTTTTCATCGGCCAGCATATCCAGAAAAAACATTTTGCCAGTCTGGAAGCCCGGGAACAGGCTCTTTTATACCTGCCGGCAGTGGTCGGGCGGAAGGTATTTAATGATGACGATGTCGAAAGGGCCTGGCTGGTGCACGGGACCGTGGTCGTTTCAGGGGATTATTTTAAAATGATGCTGGCAGGGCTCATCAAATTTTTTGGCGGCCGTATCAGCGCTTATGAAAGCCTGCTGGACCGTTCCCGGCGGGAGGCTCTTTTGCGTATGAAGGAAGCCGCCGCCTCGGAGGGGGCCCATATGGTCGTCAATGTCCGTTTTGAGACCTCCAAGATCGATGGCGGCAATCCCAGCCAGCAGACGACGGGGATGTTCGAGATGCTCACGTATGGGACGGCCATCCGGCTGAAAGCGCAATGAGATTTGTCGCGCGCGAACTCACGGAAAACGTCAATATTTCTCCCGGGGGGGAAGGGAAGTCTTTTATCAGAGGCATCCTTATTCTCTGTGCGGTCTTTTTTGCTGTTTATTTTGCCCTGATCGTCATGGTGGACGCGCTGATCTCCTATGTTCCGGAGAAGGTGGACCGCGCTCTGGCCGGGATCTTTTCTCCGTATATTCAGACTCCGTCCGAATGGGAAACGGACCGCCAACGGATAGAAGGCGTCTTGAGTTCCATGCTTGAACGCTACGATGGCCCTGTTTATGATTTTCGGGTCGATATCCTGGACCATGATGAGATGAACGCCCTGGCCTTTCCCGGCGGCAATATCGTGCTTACCAGCAAACTTGTGGAATCGCTGGAAAGCGAGAACGAACTGGCCATGATTCTGGGGCACGAGCTTTCCCATTACCGCCAGCACGATCATCTGCGCGGCCTGGGGAGGATGATCGTTTTTATGGGGCTCATGACGGTCTGGTCAGCGGGAACCAACAGCAATCCGCTGGGGCAGTATGTGGTCAACAGCATCGGGACGTTTGATCTGAAATATTCCCGGAAACAGGAACGACTGGCCGATGAATATGGATTGAAATTTCTGGTCACCCGTTATCAGCATGCTGGCGGGGCCGTGTGCGTCTTTGAAAAATTACAGGAAGAATATGCCGCCCAGGAGAAAATCCCGTTTCTGCAGTTTTTTTCGTCGCATCCTTTGATCGGGGAGCGCATCAGGCATCTGAATGAGCTGATCGGATCGCGGGGCTACGAGGTGCGCCAGCAGCTGCCATTGACATTTGACCTTCCTGAACGTTCAGAGCTTCCGCCGTCATGAGCGCGATCCTATTCCTGAAAGAACGGTGGTTATGGGCCAAATGTTTTTTACCGGTGGCTTTTTCCCATAAGCCGTTATGCGGACGTTTTGAACATGACGTGATCCGGCTGAAGGGTTTTTATTTTTGCCGGAGCTGTGTTTTTTTATATGCGGGAGTTTTTGTTTTTGGGCTGGTTTTGTGGAGGGCGCCCTGGGTATTGGCCGAATGGTGGCAGCCGATGAGCGGGATCCTGCTGGCCGTGGCAGGGTTGTCTTTTCCTTTATGGAACGTTCGTTTGAACAGGCTCCTGCGGGATCTTTTGAGGTTCCTGCTGGGAGGATGCCTGGCCTTTGCGGTTGCCTTGTTCGTGCGCGGGGAAACGGTCGCGGCCGGGGTTTTCGGACTGGTCCTTTTGGCCATGCGCATCGGTTACACGCCGTTTCACAAACGGCTGAATTCAAGCGCCTGTGACGGGTGCGAGGAGTTGGAACGCGAACATCTCTGCAGCGGTTTCGCGCGGAAGGCCCGGTGCATGAAAGAATATGAAGATGGGCTTTTGCAGAAGGGAAATTTTTAATTTTCAGGCTTTACAGGTTATGTAAAGTTTGATATAACTAAGCGCGTGGTTTTAAAAGGCTGATGCCTTAAAACGCACTTGGTTTCCTGAAGTGCGCTTTATTTTTTGAATTCTAAAACTAATCACTTATATATTTCTGGGCCATTAGCTCATCTGGTAGAGCAACTGACTCTTAATCAGTGGGTGGCTGGTTCGATTCCAGCATGGCCCACCATTTTTTCTCCCCATGAAGCAAGTCCAGGTCTTATTAAGGAGTAAAGGGTGACTAAGCACAACATCGATGTGGCTGAATTTGAAAAGATCGCGCTGACGATGCGCAAAGAGATCCTGGAGGCCGTGCACCGCGCCCAATGCGGCCATCCCGGCGGATCATTGTCAGCGGTGGAGATCTTCGTTTCTTTATACGGGTATAAAATGAGGCATCGCCCTCAGGACCCCGATTGGGAAGACCGCGACCGGCTGATCATTTCTAAAGGGCACTGCTCGCCGGTGGCCTATGTGGCCCTGGCCAATTACGGCTATTTTCCGAAAGATGAACTTTTGCGTTACCGGATGTATGGAAGCATGCTGCAGGGGCATGTGCATTCCAAGGTCCCGGGGATCGAGTTCAATACCGGGTCCCTCGGGCATGGGCTGTCGGTCGCTAATGGCATGGCCCTGGGCGCGCGCCTGTTGGGTAAGGACCTGAACGTTTTTTGCATCCTGGGTGACGGTGAGATCCAGGAGGGCTCGATCTGGGAAGCGGCCATGTCCGCGTCCCATCACAAACTGGACCATGTCTGCGCTATTGTGGATTACAACAAAGTGCAGGAGAACGGGCCCACCAATGAGATCAAGAACCTGGAGCCGTTGGCCCTGAAATGGGAAAGTTTCGGATGGAATGTGATCGAAGCGGACGGCCATGATGTTCGCGCCCTGATCGCCGCCCTGGACGCCTTTGAAAAGACGGAAGGACGCCCGACGGTGATCATCGCCCACACGGTCAAGGGCAAGGGGGTTTCGTTTATGGAGGGGAATTTCCGCTGGCATGGGAAGGCCCCTAAAGCTGAGGAACTCAAGAAAGCGGTGGCTGAACTTGAGCATAAGGGATAACATAGTTTAGAGACGTTTAAAGAGGGTCTGATGAGCGAAAAAGTTCCAACACGGGATGGGTTCGGCAAAGCGGTCGTAGAGCTTGGGAAAAAAGATAAACGGATCGTGGTCCTTTCGGGGGACCTGGAGGACGCCACGCGCGCCGAGTATTTTAAGTTCGAGTTTCCGGACCGATTTTTTAATTTGGGAATCACGGAACAGGATGTGGTCGCCACGGCCGCGGGGATGGCGAAAATGGGCTTTGTGCCCTTTGCCTGTTCGTTCGCGGTCTTTTTGACCAACCGGGCCTACGACATGATCCGCCTGGATGTCTGTTATAACCAGACCAACGTCAAAGTGGTCTGCTCTCACGGAGGCGTTACCGTCGGTGAGGATGGGGCGTCGGCCCAATGCCTGGAGGATTTCGCGATCATGCGCGTTCTGCCGAATATGAGGGTCATTTGTCCCGCGGATGTGCATGAGGCGGTCAAGGCCACTGAAGAGATGGTGAAGATCGACGGGCCTTTTTATATGCGCACGTCCAGGGCTCCGCTTCCAGTGCTGACCAAAGAGAGCGATCCGTTTGAGATCGGCAAGGCCAAGGTGCTTAAAGCGGGAAATGATGTTTCGATCATCGCCTGCGGGGTCATGGTCTCTGAGGCGCTGAAGGCGTCGGAGTCATTAGAGGGCAAGGGGATCAAGACACGGGTGATCAATATGCACACGATCAAACCCATTGATGAGGACGCGATCCTGAAAGCGGCCCGCGAGACGGGCGCGGTCGTGACCGCCGAAGAGCATCAGGTCTTTGGGGGGTTGGGCAGCGCGGTGGCCGAGGTCCTGGCCCAAAAATACCCGGTTCCCCAGGAAATGGTCGCGGTCATGGACGCGTTCGGCCTGACGGGAAGCCCCGACCAGTTGATGAAACATTTCCATCTGACAGCTGACGATATTGTGACTGCCGTTGAACGGGTGTTGAAAAGAAAGCGGTAAGCTTTTAATCAATCATGAAAGAACGTTCATCTGATTACATTCTGACAATCCTGATCGTTTTCTTCGCGCTGGCGCTGTTTTCTTTTGCCGGCTATCTTCTCCTTTCCAGTAAAACCGTTTATAGCGATTATTACAACGACACCTTTGAGTTCTCAATGAAATACCCGCAAGGCTGGACCATGAGCGAGAGCAGGGAGATCCCGGCGATCGTTGTGATGGTCGCGACCCCTTTGCGGGATGCGCTGGACACCTTCCAGGAAAATGTCAGCGTTACCGTCACGGACCTTAAGCGCAAACCCGGCGTGACCCTGGACCAGTTCACGAAGATCACGCTTGAACAGACCATGGGGATGTTCAAGGACGGGATCTATGTGGAATCCTCCAGGATGGACCGCCTCGGCGGAAAGCCGGGATACCGGTTCATCTGGGGCATGCGTCCTCCCAAAGGCATGGAAACGGAAGCGGGTTCCACGCTGAAGTATTTCCACATCTGGGCCTTCTATAAGGATTTTGCCTATATGTTCACCTACGCGGGGCAGGAGAGCCAGTTCGATCTTTATCTTCCTCAGGTGAAGGCCATGGTCCGGTCGATCAAGTTCGGCAAACGCAATCCATAAACAGCCCGGCTTTTTTAGAAAAGCAAAACACGTTCGAGCCATCCTTGTTCTCTATGAATGACACACTGATCACATTGAAAGACAGCCTTGGCCTGAAGCGGGAAGAGCCGCGCTGCCCTGTGTTCGGCCTTTGCGGGGGATGCCAATTTCAGGACATTTCCTATGAAGATGAGCTTGCTGTAAAAGAGCGCTACATCCGCGGGCTTTTTACGGATTCCGGCCTGGCCGAAGCCGGGATGGTCCGCCCCGTTGTTGCTTCACCGTCGGTCTATCATTACCGCTGCCGCATGGACCTGAAGCTGCTCAGGATAAAGTCAGGGGAAATGTTCATGGGCTTCAGTCCCGTCGAAGGCCATCGGGTCGTGGAAGTGGAGAAATGCCCCATCGCGATGGAGGCGATATCTTCTTTTCTGCCGGAGCTGCGGCGCCAGTCCATGCGGAAGATGCCGTTGAAATACCGCAACGCCAATTTGACCGTCAAGACCGGAGCTGACGGACGCGTGGCTTGGGGAGGGATCGGCCGCAGGTCGTTGCGCATGCAACCGGCGGAGTATCTCTGGGCTGAACTTTTTGGAAAGAGGATTTTCTATTCGCTGGAGACGTTCTTTCAGGCGAACCTGTCGATCCTGCCGGACCTGATGCGAACGATACGCGGGCTGGCTTGTTTTCAGGGGTCCGCCCCTGTCTTCTTAGACCTTTACGGAGGGGTGGGGTTATTTAGCATCGGCCTGGCGGACTTGTGTTCAAGGATCGTTCTGATCGAGGAGAATGTCCATTCGATCGCCTGCGCGCGTCATAATATGGATTTTAACAGGGTCACGAACATCGAGCTTTTCGAAGGAAAAATGGAGGACGTTTTTCAGCGATGTTTTATGGGCGTCGACCCCAAAAAATCGGTGGCCATGATCGATCCGCCGCGGGCAGGGCTGGCGGCATCCGTCTCAAAACATCTGGCTTCCGCGGAACCGTTTCAGACGCTGTTGTATCTTTCGTGCGATCCGTCTTCACTTCTGCGCGACTTGAAGATCATCCTCGGGGCCGGGCGTTACGTTCTTTCGAGCGTGGTCCCTTTCGATTTTTTTCCGCGGACACGCCATTTGGAAACGCTGGCCGTCCTGACACCCGCCTCCGCCTGACAAGAAAAGTAAGGTTTTTAGAACAGAAATTGCAAAGCCATTTCAAACCACGTATACTACTGAGTATGGCGCCCATACCGATCCTGTTCAAAAAGCACAATCTGATCAAAGACGTCCCGATCTTCAGCGCGCTCAGCTGGTTCGATATCCAACGGATCTCCGCCAAGGCAAAGCTCATCAATTACACAAAAGGGGAATGCATCTATCAGCGGGGGGACCCTGCCGACGGGTTTTACTGTCTGATCTCCGGGCGCGTGCAGGCCTATATCCTGGACGCTAACGGGAACAAAAAGGACGTGGAGTTCTTCCGCCGGGGCATGTATTTCGGCATCATCTCATCGCTGACGGGAAAGCCGCATTCCATGACATTTGAAACGCTCAATGATTCCACGATCCTGCGGATCCCTTATGATGATTTCCACGCGATCTTAAAGACCATCCCGCAGATCGCGCTGGCCTTCAGCCAGAGCCTGTCGCAGCGGTTGCAGGCCCGCTCATCCCAGCGTGTGGAAGGGGCGAGTTCGATCATCTCGGTCTATGGCGCTGCCCGGGGAGCGGGAAGTTCCACCTACGCTTTTCATCTGGCGGTCTCTCTCAAAGCGCAGACAAGTAAGGACGTGCTCTTGGTGACGGTCAGCTCCCGCGCCGGAAAGGCGACCGATCACACCGCTCAGACGGACAGCTCTCCCAAGTGGATCGTGGACGGGGTCGACCTTTCATCGGCTTTGGAAGACCCGGTCAGGCTCAAGAGTTCGATCATCACATCCACGCTGGGCATCGGCCTGCTGAAAGTGGCGATGGATGCCGACGATGAAAGCCTGCTGCCTCAGATCAGCGATTTTGTCACGACCCTTGTCCTGGATTATGAGTTCGTGGTGGTGGATCTGCCCAATCAAATGGACACGCTGGTCTTAAAAACGCTCACGCAATCTGATTATGTGCATTTGATCAGCCGGGATCGAGAAGAGGAACTGCGCATGATCCGTAAAGTGATCGATGATCTTGAGGAAGCCTTGAAGGAAAAATTTGACCCCCAGAAAGTGCGGGTCCTGATCAGCGGGGAACCCGCCAGCCGCGGGATGCCGGGCGCGCGGATCAAGGAAATCATTGACTATGACGTCTATCAAAGGCTTTCACATATCGCAGAAAATGAACTGAGCCAGGAAGGCCAGTTCGACCGGGCCGTGCAGGTCAAGTTCCCTTCCCGGGCCAGTTTTTTCCTGAAAGAAGTGACGCGGATCTCACGCGAGCTGGGTGGAGTGCGCGTCGGGCTGGTCTTAGGGGGCGGCGCGGCCCTGGGGGTCGCCCATATCGGGGTCCTGAAAGTGCTGGAGCGGGAGAGGATCCCCGTTGATATCCTTGCCGGTTCCAGCATGGGGGCGCTGGTCGCCAGCCTCTGGGCCTGCGGGTATGACGCTCAAAGCCTCGCGGCGATCGCCCGTGAATTCAAGGACCAGAAATCCATGCTCAAGCTTTTTGATCCGGTCGTCCCCATTTCCGGGGTGATCGGCGGCCGGCTCATTAAACGCTGGCTGCACCGTTATCTGGGTGAGAAATGTTTTGATGATACCTGGCTTCCGCTGAAGATCGTGGCCTATGACCTGATGTCCCGCCAGGAGCTGATCTATGATTCGGGAGAGCTTCTGGAATCGGTGCGCCGCAGCATCTCGATCCCCGGGATCCTTGAGCCGGTCATTGAAGATGAACGGGTGATCATTGACGGAGGGGTCCTCAATCCTGTTCCCACCAATGTCCTGAAAAAAGAGGGAGTGCAGAAGATCATCGCGGTCAACGTCCTGCAGTCTCCGGATGAGGTGGTGCGCGGGATCGAGCTGCGCCGGCAGGTCTTTCAGGAACAGAAGCAGCCGCGTTTTTACAAAGAGCCGATCCATTTTTTGAAATACCGTCTGGCCCGCGGGGCCAGCACGATGTTCAAGCCCACCATTTCGGATATTATGGTGAGGACCCTTTTGGCGTCGGAATATGAAATGGCGGAACGCGCTTCGCGCTTCGCGGATGTCGTGATCCATCCGGACCTGGCGGGCATCAACTGGTATGAGCTTTACCGAGTCGAGGATCTGATGGAGCGGGGAGAGAAGGCGGCAGAGGGAGCCCTGCCGCGCATTCACGCGTTGATCCAGCAGGCGTGAGCGTTCAATAATCAAGCAGAGGCGAGATTGGCGGGATGATAGAAAAAAATTCAGAGCAGTTCTCCATACGTGAAGCGGGCGGGGCCTGTGTCCTGGACGGAAAGGGCGCGCGGTATATTGATTTTTATCTCAATGGCGGAAGCCTTATCCTGGGCCACGCTCACCGTAATGTCGTTTTGGCCGTCAAAAAATACGCGGAACGCGGTATCGGGTTTGGGGTCCAGGGCCGGGAGGCCGGTTATCTGCGTTCGGCTTTGCTGCAGAAATTCAGCTCGCTTGCGGAGATTCATTTTGCCCCGTCCGAAACGGAGGCGCTTTTACGGGCCTGCGCCCTGGCCTGCCGCGCGACTGGCCGCGCGCGTGTTGTCCTTGCGGGCTGCGCACGGACAGCCGCCCAGCTGCGGGCGCTTTGGCCCGGCGGGGAATTGACCGTGGTTAGCCCCGGCGACCGTGACGCGCTCAAGAAGGCGTTTTTTGGGAGCGGCAAAAGGATCGCCGCGCTTGTGCTGGAGCCTCTTCAGACGGACGGCGCGCTGGGTTTGATCTCGCCCGATTTTGCGCGGGCCGCCGTTGAGCTCAGGAAAAAATATCAGTGCCTTCTGATCTGCGATGAGCGCAAAAGCGCTTTGCATTCCGCCTTGGGATCAGCGTCCCTGGAACTTTCGATCGGACCGGATCTGATCTGCTTCGGAGGGGTTCTGGGAGGAGGATTTGACCTTGGGGCGTATGGGCTGTTTTCTGACGCGCGGATCGCTCACCATTTTGAACAATGTGAGGAAGGACGGATCGCTCCGCTGATCTTTCGGGCGGGATTGATGAATCTTCGACTTCTCAATGAAGGTCTTTACGCGGCCCTTGAGGACCGGGTGAAAACTTTGACCGATGAGCTGGCGGCTGTTTGCCGAGGGCAGGCTGGTGCTGCGGTCCGCGTTGAAAGGATCTATCACATGTTCAAGGTCCATTTTTCGCGGCCGCGAAAAGGGGCGCCTTCCCACGGACAAGATGAGGAGCTGCGAAAATTCTTGTTTGAACGCGGCATCTACAGCGGCCCGGAGGCCGGAGGAGTGTTTTCGATCAGCAGCGCGCACACCAAAAAGCAGATCGGGTGTTTAAAAGACGCGCTGATCGGATTTTTGACTACAATAGCGCAGGGGTCATGATGACGCCAGGACGCTCAGGCGCTGGGAACGTGAAAATGGCAAGCGGGGAAAAATTTTTGGTTTTGGGTTTTGAGGGGTTTAAAGGTTTATAGTGTCACAGTGTCTTAGTGTCTGGTTTATGTTTTTTATAAGAAAGGAATCTTGTATGTATGAAAATGATACGTTCGTCGAGCGGCCGTGGGGCCGTTATTTCAAACTTTATCAGGAGGCCGGCGTGTGGGTCAAACGGGTGGAGGTGTCCGCCGGCGGACGCCTGAGCCTTCAAAGGCATCACAAGCGGTCGGAAAAGTGGGTCGTTGTGCGCGGTCGTGGGGAAGCGATCGTGGACAATGTCCGCTATATGCTGGGGCCGGGTTCCATTTTGGACATCCCGGTCAGCAGTGAGCACCGTATCGCCAATATCGGCCAGGATTCGCTGGTTTTTATCGAGGTCGCCACCGGCGAGTATTTAGGGGAAGACGATATTACGCGCATTCAGGATGATTACGCGCGGGAATGACAGAGGAAAATAGTTTTTAAGGTTTGCGCGCCTTGTTTAGATCTTGCGCAAATGGCTGGGGAGGATGTTAAGCTGTTTTCGGTATTTGGTGATGGTCCGGCGCGCGACCTTGATGCCGCGCTTTTTGAGCTCGTCGATGATCTCCTGGTCGGAAAGGGGATGCCTTTTGTCTTCGTGCTCGATCAAATCCTGCAGTTCCTCTTTGATGCTGCGGTTGGAGACCGCCTGCCCTCCGTGGGCGTCCACGCGCCCCACGCTTTGAGAAAAGAAATATTTTAACGGGATCACCCCTTGCGGAGTGTCCATGTATTTATTGTGGATGGCCCGGCAGATCGTCGATTCATTGCGGTCCAGGGCCGATGCCACATCCCGCAGAGTCATGGGTTTGAGGGACATGTGCCCGTGTTCAAAGAAATCCTTCTGCTGTTCCAGGATGAACTCCGCGATGCGCTTGATCGTGCTGCCGCGCTGTTCGATGCTGCGGATGAATTGCAAGGCCTCGGTCAGTTTCTCTTTAATAAAAGCGCGTTCCTTGTCGCTTAAGTTCTCGCGGTTCAGCAGCTCCCGGTAGAGCGAGTTGATGCGCAGACGCGGCAGGCCGCGTTCGTTGACTTCCACGATCAGCCGTTCATTGTCCTCCTGGTCCTTGCGCACGACGATATCCGGGCGGACGTAATGGTTGGTTGGCAGGGGCCTGTGGTTGCGGGCCGGCCTGGGATCAAGGGCCGTGATCAACTGCGCGCTGCTGCGCACGCAGTCGACGGAAACGCCCAGCGAGCGGGCGATGTCCTGGAACCGCTTGTGCCCCAGGTCATCCAAATGCTGGTCGATGATCTTTAAGGAAAGCTGCGCGTGTCCGTTAAAATGGAATTTGGCCTGGGTCATCAGGCATTCCTTCAGGTCGCGCGAAGCGATGCCTACGGGTTCATAGCCCTGGATGACCTTTAGGACCTCCAGCACCGGATCGATATCGGCAAGGCCCAGCATCTCCGCGATCTCTTCGCAGCTGACGGTCAGATAACCGTCGTCATCCAGGTCTCCGATGATCAATTCGCCGATCTTGATCTTCAGCGGGTCGGAAAAATCGGAATGGAGCTGCTGCAGGAGTTTGGTTTCCAGGCTTTCGTGGGACTTGATCGGCCGCTCGGTCTGCTCTTCCGTGCTCTGGCTGAAAAAATGGTATTCCCCGGATTCTAAGAGCTGGTCGATCTCGTTTTGAAGGCTTGCTTCAAGCGGAGATTCCGCCCTGGCGTCTTTAAGGTCCTCGGTTTCCGTGGGATCGGCCTCCAGTAAGGGATTCTTTTCCAATTCCTGTTCAATGGTCTGTTCCAGTTCTGCCATCGGCAGAAGCAAGACCTCGATGCTTTGCTGCATGAGGGGAGCCAGGATCTGTTTTTGAACTTGGATTTGTGTTTGTTTTAAGTTCATTTTTGGTATGCCATTTATTCAAGGGAAGCTAACGTGAAAAAAGTATATCACAGTGAAAGAATGTTTTGCAAATAAAACACCGCAAAAATTTTAAGATTTTTAAAAAATTTTGTCAATTTTTTGAACATGTATTGGGGTGATAATTAACAACACATTTATAAATTCTTTTGGTATAATAACTTGCAAATCTTACTAGGACAGTCCTGGACAGGTATGTTTATTCAAATAAACATTGGTAAAAACCTTGAACATCCCTGAAGTTTTAAAGACCGTTCAAATCAAGGAGATTATTGAAAGAATCCGGCCATTCGCGCTGATTTTTAAGAAAAGACGTGTTTGGCACGTGTCTTGCTTTCACTACCTTACATGCTTGAGTGCGGGCAGCATTTTAAACAGCGAAGCAATTTCATTCAGGCTTGACACTCAGAATAAGGAGGAAGGCGAATGTCTTCAAAGCAGCGAATGACCATTACGGAAGTGGCTGACATTATCGGGGTCACGACCAAAACGCTGGCGCGTTGGGAAAAGACCGGCAAGATCCGCAAAGCGAAAAGGGATTGGCGCGGGTGGAGGGTTTACAACTCGGAAGAGGTCAACGCGATCCAGCAATTCCACGAAACGTTGTTTGAAATCTGAACTAAGGGAGTTTTTATGAAGACCCAAACAATATTTCCGACGGTAAGATCGGTGCGGGCGGCGCGGGGGGCAGGAGTGGAGCGGGCGGCAGAAAGAATAGGGGTTGCGCGGAGAGGAGAGTTTGCGCTGGCGGCGTTGGCGCTGCGAATCGTGCGGGCGGCACTGGCCGCGGGTGTCTTTCTGATTTTCGTTCAGCCGTTGCACGCGCAGAACTTCGCCAACTGGACGCCGGAGCAGGCGGTCCAGTCAGAACAGGCCCAGCCGGCTTTGAAAACGGGACTGGATTCCAGTGCGGAGCCGCTTAAAGACGCCCAGGGCGCGCCTTCTTTGAAAGAGCAGCCGCAAATTCCTGCCGCGGCGACCTTCAGCGAAGAGGACTTAAAAGGCTTGAGCCCCGAAGAACTGCAGGCCTTGATGGGCACCGGCCTGATCCCTCAGCCCCAGGCGCTCCCGGCCGCGGAGGCCAGCGGCTACACGCTTGGCCCGACGGACGTCATTACGATCACTGTCATGCGGCATCCGGAAGTGAGCGGCGAATACCCGATCAATAATGAAGGAAAGATCCAGTATGAATTCGTGGGGGACATCCTCGTCAGCGGCCTTAACAAGGAAGAGGCCGAAGAGGTGATCTCCAGACACCTGTCCGAATATATTGTCTCGCCAGAGGTCACGGTCAAGATCGCCCAGTATAACAGCAAGATCGTCTATGTCGTCGGTGAGGTGGCCGCTCCGGGCAAGATCTTCATGCGCGGGGACACCATCACCGTTCGCGAGGCGCTGATGCAGGCGGGGCTGCCGCGTTTAGGCGGCATCACGAAAAAGAGCCACTTGATCACCCCCTCCGACAGCGGAAAGCCCAAGAAAAAATATATCGATGTCTACGCCCTTTTGTATCAAGGCGACCTGCGGGAGAACGACACCATGTATCCGGGGGACGTGCTGTATATCCCCCCGACCTTCCTGACCAAGGTCATGAGGACGATCTCGCCGGTGGCCGCTCCGATCGGGCAGGCCGCGGGGGCCACAACGGGCGTCAATGTCATCAGCAACCCGACGAGGACGGGATATTAATAAAGAGAAGACACAGGACACATGACACACGACACACGAAAACCTTAAAAACAGAAAAAAGACACAGGACACATGACACATGACACACGACACACGAAAACCTTAAAAACAGAAAAAAGACACAGGACACATGACACATGACACAGGACACACGAAAACCTTAAAAACAGAAAAAAGACACAGGACACATGACACATGACACAGGACACAGGACACAGGACACATGACACATGACACATGGGAAAACAGAAACAAAAACCGGGGATTAATACGCGTCTGAGGTGAGAGGACGCTTAAAATAGCATGAAGCAGGATTTGGCAGTTCGTTCCTTATAATTTTAATGATTTTGATTTGTATTTTTTCGTATGCTTTGTTTTTATTTTAAGATTTTCGTGTGTCATGTGTCTTTAATTTGAGGAACCCAAATGTATCTCAATTTTTATGGCTTTAAAGAGGTCCCGTTCAATCTGACGCCCAACGCGCATTTCTTTTTTGAAAGCGACAAGCACACGGAAGCGCTCTCGGTGCTTCTCTACGCCGTCAATCAGCGCAAAGGCTTTGTGGTCATGACCGGCGAGATCGGTTCCGGCAAGACGACCGTCTGCCGCACGCTTTTAAACCATCTGGACACCTCGGTCGAAAGCGCCCTGATCACCAATACCCATATCAGCGGCAAGGACCTTCTGGCCACGATCCTGGAGGACCTGGGCGTTGAGTATCAACCCGGGTCCAAGGCGCGCCTTTTGAGCCAGCTCAATCACTACTTGATCTGCAAGCTCAAAGAGGACAAGAACGTGGTCCTGATCATTGATGAGGCCCAGAACCTGACCCCGTCGGTCTTGGAAGAGATCCGCATGCTTTCGAACCTCGAGACCGAGCAGGAAAAGCTGATCCAGATCATCATCCTCGGCCAGCCTGAACTGCGTAAAAAGCTCGCCCTGCCGCGGCTGGAACAGCTGCGCCAGCGCATCGCGGTCTATTATCATCTGGACCCGCTGACCACGGAGGAGGCGCTCAACTATATCCGCCACCGCCTGCGCGTGGCCAGTGATTCGGACAACCCGTATTTTTCTGACGAGGCGCTCAAGCTGATCGTTGAATTTTCCAAAGGCGTGCCGCGTTTGATCAACCAGCTCTGCGACAGCGCGCTTCTGATCGGCTACGTGCGGGACAAACGTTTGATCGACGAGGAGATCATGAGGGAAGTCATCGCCGATTCTCCGATGGTGAGGATCGCGGCGTAAATTGAATACAAGGCACTAAGGCACTAGGACACTACGGCACTGCGAACGTGAAAGAGAGAAAAGTAAAAACCTCAAGGACAAAAGTGAAGATGAAAAAGATTTTTATTTTACCGGGTTTAAGGTTTTTAGTGTCTTAGTGTCATAGTGCCCTAGTGTCTCGATATTTTTTTAAGAAAGGAACGATATGCCCGAAACAACCGACAGCAACGTCCAGGTCCTCAATTATGTGCGCATGTTCCTGCGGCGCAAAGAATTTTTGATCGTCGGTGCCATCTTGGGGCTGGCGTTAGGTCTGTGCGCCGGCAATGTCATGCCGCCGCAATACCGCTCCTCGACCGTCATCCTGGTCGAAGAGGGCAAGAGCGATAACCCGCTCTTTGACAAGCTCGCGGTCTCGACCACCGTCCAGGACCGGCTCTCCAATATCAAGGAATCCATGCTCGGCTGGTATAGCATGGTGGAGCTCGTCAAACGCCTCAACCTGCACGCCGACATCCGCAGCGCCCAGGAATTCGAAAGCCTGGTCCTGGGGATCCGCGACCGGATCTCGATCATGCTCAAAGGCCATAACGTGCTGTATTTATCCTACGTCGGAAAAGACCCGCGCGAGACCCAGGCGGTCGTTGAGAACATCACCGACATCTTCATCACGCGCAACAAGGAGATCCAGAACCGGGAGACGGAGGACGCCATCAAGTTCATCGAAGAACAGCTGAAAGTTTATAAGGGGAAGATCAAGTCCGCCGAGATCGCCGAACTTCAGGACAAGCTGGACGAGCTTTTGATCGACTCGACCGACAAACACCCCCTGGTCAAACAGCTCAGGGAGCGCATCGACCTTAAGATGAAAGAGCTTGAAAAAGAAAAACTGGAGTTCACCAAGGCCGATGACCTGGTCAAGGAATCCAACAAAAAGATCATCGAGAACATCCAGAAGGCCTTGAGCAACATTGAGGGCGAAGTCGCCAAAGACGAGAACAAGGACCTCTATAAGTTCGTGCTCGCCGACAAGATCGGGGACGTGGTCGCGCGTGACGCCGAGGTCAATGAAAGCATCTATAACGTCCTTCTGCAGCGTTTGGAGACCGCCAAGATCACCCAGAGCCTGCAGACCTCCAAGGAGGGGACGCGCTACACGATCGTCGACCCGCCGCGGGTGCCGCTGGCGCCGTTTAAGCCGAACAAGGGGATGCTCGCCGGAGGGGCGGCGGCCGCGGGGTTATTGCTGGGCGCGGGGATCGTCTTTCTGATGGAGTTTTTTGACAAGTCGTTCATTGATGTGGAAGACGCCAAGGAGTTCTTCGGGACGCCGCTCTTGGGCGCGATCTCGCGCATCACCACCAAGGAGGAGATCTCTTACCAGAAGGAATTTGTGCGGTGGGTGTATGTGGTGGCGATCATCGCGTCAGTGGTCATTGTCCTGTCGTCGATGACGGTGGGGAATTTGCTAAAATAAGGCACTGGGGGAAAATATGAGCGAAATGTTCCAAAAATACAAGCATGTTGACACCATGAAAAAGGCCCAGGACGAGAAGGCCGCGCAGCAAAAGAAAAAGGACGGGGAGAGCGTGATCCACGCGGCAGTGGCCGGAGGCCTTCCCCAGGCGCCCGACGCGCCTTTAAAGCCGGCGGGGCGTTCGCGCGCGCTGGTGATCGTCGCGCTGGTTTTGGCGGTGGCGGCATTCGGGCTCTCGTTTAAGTTGGCGCTGGACATGGCCAGGGCCCAGAGCGACATCAATGAGGTCCAGGTCGTGATCGATGACCGTTCGGAAGAGGCCGGCAGCTGGATGGAGCACACCTCCGCCGTGGAGGACGAATTCCGCCGGGCTTTCAAAAAGGACCGTGAGCGGATGGACGCGCTTGAAAAGGCCGATCAAAGCGCCGTCGAGGCTTTGGCCGCCCTTAAGGATGCTGCGCGCGCCTCTGACATCGAAAAGCTTTCCAAAGAACTGAAGGACCAGAAGGACGGCGTCCTCCGGCTGCAGCAGCGGATCGACAATCTGGTGGCGGAAAACAAAAAGCTGGCGGACCAGCTGGAAGCGATGAGGCCGGCTGAACCGGGTAAAAAAGTGGATGTGAGGATATTGGAGAATAAATAGGACACCAGGCACCAGACACACGACACAAGGGGTCCCATGTGTCCTGTGTCGGTTAACAAAGGAAATCAAATGGGTAAGATCACCGACGCATTAAAGAAGGCCGCTGAGGAACGTGTCGGCCATATTGAAAAGCTCAACCGCGTGCGCGCCACGCGTTTGTTCGTGGCCCAGCGCACCATGGAGTCGCAGATCGACCCCCGGGTCGTCGCCTTTTTTGACCCCAAGGCCGCCATCAGCGAGCAGTACAAGATCCTGCGGACCAATATTTTGGCCTTGAACAAAGGCAATCCGCCCCGGACCCTGGTCGTGACCAGTTCCACGCAAGGGGAGGGAAAGACCATCACCTGCCTGAACCTGGCGGTGGCGATGGTGCATTCCAACCGCAAGACCCGGGTGCTTTTGATCGACGCGGATATGCGCCGCGGCCGCACGGCCGAATACCTGGGCGTCAAAGCGGAGGTGGGGCTTTCGGAAGTCCTCAAGGGCGAGGCGGAACTTGAGCAGGCGCTGTATCACGTGGAGGCGATCGAGAACCTGACCGTCCTTTCGTCGGGCGCGGTCCCGGACCACCCGGTGGAGCTTGTGGATTCGACCGCTATGCGCGACCTTTTGAAGACCGCCGCCACCCAGTTCGATATGGTGATCATCGACACGCCCCCGATCATTTCGGTCACCGACGCCGGCATTGTCGGCTCGATCGCCGACGGGGTCCTCATGGTCGTGCGCGCCGGCAAGACCCAGCGGGGCCTGGTCAACCGGGCGGAAGAACTTCTATATCAGTCGCACGCCAAAGTGCTGGGACGGGTCCTGACCAACATCGAATACCATGTGCCGGAGTATATATATAGGTACTTATAACGGCACTAAGGCACCAAGTCACTAAGGCACCAAGTCACTAAGGCACTAAGGCACTAAGGCACTATGACACTAAAAAATCAGGCACTAAGACACTACGACACTCAGGCACTAGCAACATCTAGTGGCACGATGTTTTGGTTTAGGGTTTTAGTGTCACAGTGTCTTAGTGTCACAGTGTCTTGTTTTAAGGTTTTAGTGTCACAGTGTCTTAGTGTCACAGTGTCTTGTTTTAAGGTTTTAGTGTCATAGTGCCGTAGTGTCATGGTGTCTTGGTTTAAGGTTTATAGTGTCTCAGTGTCCTAGTGTCTTAGTGTCTATTAATTATGCCCAATAAAACATCCATTAAGAGCAAGCGTCATCAGCCTC
Organism: Candidatus Omnitrophota bacterium; assembly: GCA_022711395.1. Classification (GTDB taxonomy): domain Bacteria; phylum Omnitrophota; class Gorgyraeia; order Zapsychrales; family JANLHA01; genus JAKLFA01. The sequence goes on from JAKLFA010000002.1 coordinate 22,733, forward strand.
CGGGCTTTGAGATCCTGTATGAAGACCGGGACGTCATCGTCGGCAGCAAGGAGTTCAATGTTTTGACCGTGAAGGCCAAATGGAACCGTGAGCAGACCGTCCACGCGGCCTTGAACCGCTATGTGCGCAAGGGCAACTCCCGCTCGCACAAATGCGTTTTTGTCGTCCACCGGCTGGACCAGCACACCTCGGGTGTCCTGATCTTCGCCAAGAGCCCGCAGGCCCAGGAATTTTTGAAGGGCGACTGGAAAAATACCGAAAAGACCTATTACGCCGTGGTGCACGGCCGGCTGGCCGAAAAGAAAGGGACGTTCTCAAGTTATCTGGCGGAAGACGAGGATTATGTGGTCGCCTCCGTCCAGGACCCAAAAAAGGGGAAGCTCGCCCGGACCGCCTATGAAGTGGCCAGGGAAGCGAACAATCTTTCGATGGTGAAGATCCGTCTATTGACCGGCCGCAAGAACCAGATCCGCGTGCACTTCGCTGAAGCCGGCCATCCGGTCGTGGGGGACGCCAAATACGGCCGAAAGAGCAGCCATAAGCGACTGGCGCTGCACGCTCAGTCGATCAGCTTCACGCATCCGTTCAGCAAAGAGCGGATCACCGTCGAGTCGCCGCTGCCGCAGTATATGGAGAATTTGTTAGCGAAAGAAACCAGGACGCCAAGGCGCTAAGGCGCGATCGTGCCTTGAAGAAAGGTTTTTATGTCCACCTATCTTGTAACAGGCTGCGCGGGGTTCATCGGCGCCAAAACGGCCGAAATGCTCCTTCAAAAAGGGCACACGGTCATAGGCGTTGATAATCTTAATGACTATTACGATGTCCGCCTCAAAGAACACCGTTTAGGTTTACTCCGTGCTCCAGGTTCATTCACCTTCCATAAAATGGACATCGAAGACGAGGCTGCGGTGGGGCGCCTGTTCAAGAAATACGCCTTTGACGCGGTCATTAACCTGGCGGCCCGGGCCGGCGCGCGCTACAGCATCGAGAATCCCTATATCTACAGCACCACCAATATCCATGCCGCGTTGAACCTTTTGGAAGCTTGCCGGAATTTTAAGGTCAAAAAATTTGTCCTGGCCTCATCGTCCTCGTTATACGCCGGCCAGAAAATGCCTTTTAAGGAAACATTGCCGGTCAACGAACCGATCTCTCCTTACGCGGCCAGCAAAAAGGCCGCCGAGGTCATGGCCTACACCTATCATTATCTTTACGGGACCGACATAAGCATTTTACGTTATTTCACCGTTTACGGCCCGGCGGGCCGGCCGGACATGAGCCCGTTCCGTTTCACGCGCTGGATCGTCGAAGGGGAGGCCATTCAGCTTTTTGGCGACGGGGAGCAGTCGCGGGATTTTACCTATGTGGATGATATCGCATCCGGCACCATCAAGGCCTTAAAAAGGGTCGGCTTTGAGGTCATCAACCTCGGCGGCGGGAAAAAACCCGTGACCATCAACTCGATGATCGCGCTGATGGAAAAATACACCGGCAAACAGGCCAGGGTCAAGCATCTGCCCGCCCATAAGGCTGATGTGGATTCGACCTGGGCGGATATTTCCAAAGCTAAAAAGCTCCTGAATTGGGAGCCGAAGGTGGAATTTGAAGAAGGCATCCGGCGCACCGTCGAATGGTATTTGGCGAATCGCGCCTGGGCGGGGAGCATTCAAAGCAAATAGCGATGAAAAAACTTCTGATCGTTGTTCAGCGATTTCCGGTCCTTTCCGAGACCTTTATTGAAGACCACGTCCTTGGCTTCGCGCAAAGGAGCAGCTTTGATGTTTCGCTTCTGATCCTCGAGGGCGCGCTGCCGCCGGAGGATGTCCCGGATCCGCTCAAAAGCCTGGCCAGGGTCTTTAGGGTCACGCGCCCCAAGACGGAGTTTAAAAAAACAGCGGCTCTTTTAAAAATCATTTTCCGTTTCTTTCATAAGTGGCCGCTCCTTTTAAAAGCGGTGTCGATCCCCGGCCCCGGGGCCTGGGAGCGGCTCTTTATCCTTGAGCATGTCTTAAGCGGCGGCTATGACCTGATGCATTGCCATTTCGGCACGGCCGCCAACACGGTCCTGTTTTTAAAGGACCTGTTCCCGTCGATGAAACTGGTGGTGAGCTTTTTGGGGTATGATATCCACAAATACCCGCATGAGCATGGCGCCGGTGTTTACGCGGGGCTGTTTTTACGGATGGACAGGGCGGTGGTGAACACGCGTTTTTCGAAAGACAAGCTCATCGCGCTGGGCTGCCCGCCGGAAAAGGTCTCGCTTATCCCGCTGGGGTTTGACCTGGCGCAGACGCCTTTTAAGGTCCGTCCGGCGCCGTCCGGCGGAAGGATCAAGTTCGTCTGCGTGGGCCGCCTGGTCGAAAAAAAAGGCCACAGCGATCTTTTAAAGGCCTTTGACCAGGTCCTTGATCAATACCCCTTTGCCGAGCTCCATCTGGTGGGCGACGGGCCGCTGGCGAAAGACCTGGAAAGCGAGGCGCGGCAGCTGGGGGTCCTGGACGCGGTCTTTTTTTACGGGGCGCTTTCCAGAAAAAAGGCCCACCGGATCTGTGATGAATGCCATATCTTTGTGATCGCCTGCCGCACGGCCGCTGATCAGAACATGGAAGGCCAGTGCCTGGTTTTGCAGGAGGCGCAGGCGATGGGGCTGCCGGTCATCTCAACGCGGCACAACGGGATCCCCGAGGGTGTTTTAGACGGGGAGAGCGGTTTTCTGGTCGCGGAACGGGACGTGTCGGCGCTTGCCAGCAAGATGTGCTATCTGGCCGGCCATCCGAAGCTTTGGCCGGACATGGGCGAAAAAGGGCGCCGGTTCGTGGAGTCCAAATACAAGCTTTCGGACATGCTCACGGCGCTGGAGAAGATGGCCTATGAGGCGTAAGGAGAAAAAGATGCCCGGTTTCTGCTGCCTGCTTGTTCTCACAGGCTTTCTTGCGGCGGGGCCGGCCTTCGCGCAAGGCCCGGCGGAGGGTCCGGCATCGCAGATCAGCGCGCGCATCGAGAGGCTTCAAGCGCGATATCAGATATCATTTAAATACGCGGATTTTCCGAAGATGCCGGATATCTTGAAATTCAAAGAGATCTCTGCCGCTGAAGAGGGGCAGAGGGGACTGTCCCCTTTGGGTTTCGGCGAATACAGGCTTTTGGATGAATATCTGGCGCTCTTTGAGGAAGAGATCAGCAAATACCCGGCCGGGTTCTTTAAGGACCAGGATGTGCGCGGCATCGGGTTTGTGCGGGCGCTGTTTTTTAAGGGCAAGTCCGCCCAGGGTCTTTATAACCACGGCGCGCGCGTGATGTTCTTTGATATTTCGCGGTTTCGCCGCAACAAGGCCCAGCAAAGGCACAGCATCCATCATGAGATCTTTCATATGATGATGGAGAAAAAAGGCTACCCGCTTTTTTATGAACAGTGGGCGGCTTTGAACACGCCCGGTTTTGTTTACGGAAAACAGAGCAAGCCCTTAACAGAGGTGAATCCCTACAATACCACGGCCCCGAACCAGCTGGGGTTTGTCTCCTATTACGCCATGGAATCTGCGGCCGAAGACCAGGCCGAGGTCTTCGCCTGCCTGATGCAGGAGAAACACCGTAAGATCATTGAAGGCTGGGCGCTTAAAGATGAGGCCATGGCCAAAAAGGTCCAGATGATCAAGGACTTCGCCCAATACTACCATCCGGAAATGGGGGAGAAATACTGGAGGACGGATAACAGATAGCGCGACCGGAGGGAGTCCTGAACGTAGTGAAGGAGAGAGCGGACAACCGAGAACGGAGAGCGGATCATGGATTTTAAGGTTTTAGTAGCTTGTTTTTCAATAAAAATGTGGTATGCTATTTCTGTATAAAAGTTATACGTTAGTACCTTAATATATTACTTATGGCAAATAAAAATACAATAAGTGCTTTAAGTCAAAAAGAGGCCGAAATTGCCGCCCGCCTGTCCTATGAAAAAAAGGATATCGTAACGGCACAGGAATTGGACTCATTTTTGCCCGATGATTTTCAGTACCGGAAACAGCTGGTTTATGATCTGAAAAAGAAGGGAATGTTGCGCCCCATTAAAAGGGGTGTTTATATCTTTGTCCCCCTGGAGTCTCTGGCGACTGGGCGCCGTGTCAGCGAGTTTTTGGTCCCGCCTGTTTTTTTCCCGGAGGATAATTACTATATCGGGTATTCCACGATGTTTAATTATTATCATTTCACGGAGCAGCAGTTTCAGGCCGTGTATGTTTTGAATACCACCCGCTGCATGGAACGTGTCATTGCCGGAGTCACGTTCAAATTTGTCAAAACGCCGTTGAACCGGTTTTATGGACTGGAAAAGATCAGGATCAAGGACAAGGATGTCGTTGTGAGTTCTAAGGAAAGGACACTGGTTGATCTCGTGTATTTTAACCGTCCGGTCGGAGGGATCCGATCCGCGGCTGAAATTTTAAAGCGTTTTGTTGTTGAAAAAAAATGCGACATCAAAAAGCTGATCGAATGTGCCCTCCGGTTTCCGGGGATCAAGACCCGAAAGATCATTGGATTGAGCCTTGAGCAGGCGGGCGTTTCCGAAAGGCTGCTGAAGCCCCTTGAGCGGACCATCGAGGATAGCGCTGTGATCTCATTGTCTGAATCCCGCCGGGGAACGATCAACGCGAAATGGAAAGTCATTATTCATGCTCCACAGGGATAAAGAAGCATTTGCTGAATTGATCGATCGTGCCGCCTCAGCGGCAGGGTTTTATGCGCTTTTGATGGAAAAGGATTATTATTTGACGCTGATCCTTTCAAGGGTCCATGAGCTTTCAGACGATCTGGTGTTTAAAGGAGGGACGTGCCTCAATAAGATCTACTATTCGTATTACCGGTTAAGCGAGGACCTGGATTTCAGCATGGTGCTGCCTCAGTATGAGGCCACGCGCACCCAGCGCCGTCAGTGCATAGGGCCGGTCAAAGACAAGATCGAGTCATTCGCTCAAAGTTTTGATATGCGGATCGAAGGGGCGGATCAAGCCGGGCGCAACGAATCCAGGCAATATGTTTATTATTTTGTGTATGATTCGGCGCTGATCCCTTCCCGGCAGATGATCAAGGTTGAGATCGGCTTGAGATTTAACCCGATCCTTCCGGCTGAAGTGGGGGAAGTGAAGCATAAATTTTTGCACCCGTTTACCGGGGAGCCGCTGTTTGACGGCGGAACGGTCCGCTCTCTGTCTCTTAAGGAGGCTGTGAGCGAAAAGCTCAGGGCCGCGGCCTTGAGGGAGCCGATCGCGCCGAGGGATTTTTATGATCTGGATTTTGTGATACGGCAGGGCTTTGATCTGGGGGACCCGCAAGTGTTAAAACTGTTTGCCGCGAAGGTCAAAGAGGACGGGGGCGATCCTGATCCGGAAAAGTACCGGCTCAATCTCGGCCGCCCGGAGCGGGAGATCCATGACATGCGCTCGCGCATTGAGAATGAGCTGTTTGATGTTTTAACGGCCGGCGAAAGGAAAAATTTTGACCTGGACGCCGCGCTTAAGAGGATCAATCTTGCGATGGATGACGGAGAACGGAGAACGGAGAATGGAGAATAGAGGACGGATAATTGATAACGGATAGCGGAGAGAAGATACAAGGAGAACGGGAAACAGAGAACAGATAACGGATTTTAAGGTTTTGATTTTTCCGCTTTCCGTCATCTGTTCTCTATCATAAAAGTGTACGTCACCGCTATCGTCAGCAAATATTGCATTAATTTATCAAATATGTTAAACTATCGTTATGAAATATGAAGAATTCGTTAAATATGTGCGTGATTTGCCGGTTATTGAATCAGAGCTCTTTATTGCCACTGAGCCAAATCCTGATGCGCTTAAGGTTCAGTTTAGCCGGTGGGTTGCTACGGGTAAACTGATCCAATTGCGGCGCGGTGTCTATGTGCTGCCTGCGCATTATTGTGATAAGCCGGGCAATGCGTTTTATGCGGCCAATATTTTGAAAAAGCCATCCTATATCAGTCTCGAAAAGGCATTGGAATTTTATGGTCTGATTCCGGAGGCGGTCAGGGTTTTTACATCCGTGACGAGCAAACGGGCGGGGCATTTTGAAAATGATCTCGGAGAATTTGATTACCGGCATATTCATCCGGATTTGTTTTGGGGATATCAGCCGGTGAAGCTGGAAGGTCAGAATGTTCTGATGGCGCGTCCCGAAAAGGCTGTTCTGGATTTGATGTACCTTAACGCGGTGGATGTTTCTTCGGAATTTTTTGACGGATTACGTCTGCAGAATATCGAAAGCCTGAACGCTGCGCAGCTGGCTGATGATGCCAGGCGTTTTGGTAAGTCGGTGATGGTCAAACGGGCGAATGTGCTGGCCGAATATCTTAAAGGCCTCCAGCAGGGAGAAAGGCGTTTATGAAGGATTATGCTGTTTCATTAGCTGTTTCGCAACAAGGCATGGATCAAAAGCGCAATATTCTACGTGAATATATCCAATCGTATGCGTTGTCCTTGCTGCAAAAGAGCGGGGTTTTTCAGGCATGGGCGTTTGTCGGAGGGACAGCATTGAGATTTTTGTATGATCTTCCGCGTTTCTCAGAGGACCTGGATTTTTCGTTGGAGAAGCCCTTTGAGAAGGATTTTGAGGATGTCCTTAAGTTTTTAAAAGACGAATTAAACGCTGCAGGATACAACGTGGAGGTGTCTTGCCGCGTTCAGAAAACGGTTCAATCAGCGATGGTGAGGTTTTCCGGTTTGCTTTACGAAACGGGGATCTCACCGTTGAAAGATCAAAAAATGTCGATTAAGATCGAGATCGATACCCATCCTCCTGACGGCGCCGCTTGTGTCACAAAGCTGATCAACCGCTATATGCCGATCTCATTTTTATCTTATGATATTCCATCGTTGTTTTCCGGAAAAATTCATGCCCTGTTAAGCCGTCCGTATACAAAGGGAAGGGATTTTTATGATGTGTGTTGGTATGTTTCAAAATTCAAGGATTTGACGCCTAATATGATTTTTCTGTGTAATGCTTTGAAACAGACAGGGTGGGAAAGGGATCTTCCAACAGCGCGGGATTGGAAGAATTATGTTGCGGATGCTGTTGAACAGGTGGATTGGGCGGTTATTTCTAAAGATGTCACGCCTTTTTTGGAACGTTCCGGGGATATGGATGTCTTTACAAAAGAACAGATTTTGATAATGCTGAAGGGGTAAGTGTTAGCCGAAATCAACCTCCGAGGTTAGGATGGCAGGAATGCAAATCATGAAGAGCGGATTTTAAGGTTTTGATTTTTCCGTAATCCGTACTCCTATATTAAGGGCCAAATGGACAAACGCCTTAAAAACATCATTTCCCGTTTGGAGATCTTTGAGACTGAGATCAAGGACAACGATATCCGTCTCAAAAAACTCCAGTACGCCTGGGAGATCGGCCGCGACGCCTGTCAGTACAAGAAGGAGACCGGCACGCCGATCAATGAGATCGGCCGCGAATGCGGGATCATGGAATCGACCATGCAGAGGTTTGTGAGGTTTTATCAGTTCTATCCTAAAGGGTATAAAGAGTCGATCAGCGGAAAGCCTTTGATGTGGGGACACTATATGGCGGTCATGTATGTGCGCGATCAAAAGGAACGGGACTGGTATCTTAAGGAAGCGGCCCTCAATGAATGGAGCACGCATGAGATACGCCGCCGGGTGCGCAACAATTTTTACGAAAGCGCGGCCGAGGCCTCGCAGGCATCTTCATCCGTCAATGGGCAGACGCTTTCGGCAGTGGAGCAGCAGCTCTATACCTACGCGGCGAAGGTCTTAAAGGTCGTGGACGGCGATACGCTCAACGTGGAAGTGGATGTTGGCTTCTCGATGCGGTATGAGACCAAGCTTCGCCTGCGCGGCATCAACTGCGCGGAGCGCGGAACCAAGAAGGGCGAAGCTGCCAAGAAGTTCGTTGAAGACGAACTTCTTGGCAAGACACTAAGTCACTATGACACTGAGTCACTAAGCAGTGCCTCGGATTCTAGTGGTTTGGAAGTTCAGTGTCCTAGTGCCTTAGTGTCTCAGTGTCCAGGTATTGTAATAAGATCGTACAAAAGTGAAAAGTACGGCCGCTTTCTCGCTGATGTTTGGTATCTGAAAGGCGAGACAAACAGCGAGGCCATCTTAAAAAATGGAAAGCTGTTAAATCAGGTTCTTTTAGATAAGGGTTATGCTCAAAAGGTGGAGTGAGTATTTGTCGAAGTCCTGCGTAGCTAAACACGATAAGTATTTAGCGAAGCATGGAGCGAAACCGATCCGGAAGTGATTTTGAAGAAGGGGAAGATGCTTAATCAAGTTCTTTTAGATAAGGGTTATGCTCAAAAGGTGGAATGAGGGTTTGGTTTTTCTTTTTCCGTTGTCTGTATGATGTACGTCATGTTTATGTGCGTTTATTTGAATAATGTTGTGGAATGCCAGAGCAAAGATTAGTCCCAGTATTTCTATCTGGTTGATTAGATAAAGGAGCGCGAATGAATCAACACACTCAAACATGTTTTGAGACGTCTTATGATAAGACATTAACGATCGTAATACCGGTTTTTAATGAGCAGGACGTCTTGCCTGAATTTTATCGAAGAATTTCAAATGTATTGAATTCTATAAGTATGTATTCAGAGATTCTCTTTATAAATGATGGAAGCTGGGATTCATCATTAAATGTTTTAAATCAGCTGAAGACTAATGATCAAAGAGTAGCTATTATTGATTTGAGCCGGAATTTTGGTAAGGAAATAGCGCTGACAGCGGGTCTCGATTATGCTGCTGGAGATATAGTTGTTGTTATTGATGCCGACTTGCAAGACCCGCCCGAACTCATTCCAGATTTAATCAATGGAATAAAGTCCGGGTATGATGTTGTTTATGCACAAAGACATTCGAGGGCGGGAGAAACGTCTTTAAAGAAGTTTACCGCTGCGGTTTTTTATCGAATTATTCAAAAGTTAGGAAGAACAACTTTGCCTGCCGACACCGGAGACTTTAGGGCGCTTAGCCGAAGAGCGGTCAATGCATTAAAGGAGATACGGGAGCAACATCGCTTTATGAAGGGGCTATTTTCATGGATAGGATTTCCACAGAAGTCTATTGGGTATGAGAGAGATGCCAGATATGCTGGAAATACAAAGTTTAATTATTGGAGGCTCTGGAATTTTTCATTGGAAGGTATTACGTCTCATTCTTCTGCGCCTTTAAAAGTAGCAACATATATCGGTTTTCTAATCGCGCTAGCGGCATTCTTGTATGCGATATTTGTTCTTGTAAAGACGCTATTATTTGGAGACCCTGTTAAAGGTTATCCATCTCTTGCAATCCTGATTTTATTCCTTGGAGGTGTGCAATTGATTTTTATTGGAATGATCGGAGAATATTTGGGAAGAACTTATAACGAAAGCAAGCGCAGGCCGCTTTATTTTATCAACAAATTTTATTCTTCTTCATTATTTAATAAGGTTCAAGCTGAAAAGCATTCTTAAGTCCATATACCGTTTGGCTTATGATGATGTTTATTTTTTGTGGATAAAGAAGTTGGATTGGGAATCATTCTAAATAGAAAGGGAAGCGATGAAATGGCGCGTAAGAACGAATTATGATTTTTTGATAGTGTCTTTTTTTGTCATTTTATTATTTTTTATTTTGTTGCCAAGCATATTTAACGCGCCCTCTCCTGATTCGGGTACTTTTTTATATATGGGGCAGCAGATTCTGGATGGCGCTGTCTTATATCGCGATCTTTGGGATCATAAACCTCCGATGGTCTACTTTATAAATGCTTTGGGCCTTCTAATAGGTCGAGGGAGCCTTCAGGGCGTTGTGTTCTTAGAGTTCATGATGATATCTGCTTCTTTGTATTTCGTTTTTTATATTCTAAAAAAATGTTTTAATAGGCTGTCCGCCATTTGTGGCTTATTTGTTTTCTTAATTGAATATATAACGTATTTTGAAGGCGGAAATTTTACTGAAGAATATGCCCTATTTTTTCAATTTTTTATTTTATACCTTTTTTTAAAGCATAAAAAAGATCAATATGTTGGATGGCGGGGATACTGCATGGGTTTGTTTATTGGTTTTTGTTTTCTGCTTCGACAGAATTTGATAGGCATTGGTCTGGGCATTGGAATATATTTGATGGTTAAAAACATCATTTATAAAAGATGGAACCTTTTGTTTTTTGATGTTGTCAATTTGATATTAGGCTCTGTGACGATATTGGCGCTGACCCTTTTTTATTTTTATATCAATGCTTCTATAAAAGGCTTTTTTGATACGGCATTTATGTACAATTTTCTTTACACTTCTTCTTCAGCGATAACAAAAATCCGTACCGCCATGGCTGGATGCTTTAATTATATCTGGATGCCATATGTGTTTGCTGGATGGATTGCGGGGATTTATTATTTGACGAAAAAAATCGAAATTTTAAACAATTCTGTCGCTTTGCTTTTTGTTGGCGTAATCAGCTTTCCGATTGAAATTTTTTTCTGCAGTCTACAGCCGATACGATATGGCCATTATTATATGGCGTGGATACCTGTAACCACTATTTTGGTAGGTTTTTTAGCTTTTATTTTAATAAAATTTTCTGAGGAGGCGACACGACAGAAAAATGCGACCGGACCGTTCAAAGATTCTCATCAGTTTCAAGCAGTGGTGATTATTCTATTGATGTTGATTGGTTTGGATAAGTCGACAGTGCTTATAAAAGAGTTGCTTTATAAATATAGGCATTTGGGAACTAATTCGAAACAAATTGTTGATTACATCCGGCAAACAACCTCAGAAGACGAATATGTGTTAATGTGGGGAAATGAAAGCTTTGCGTATTTTTTAAGTAAAAGAAAATCGCCTTCACGCTATTTTTTTCAATACGCTTTATTTACTGAGAAGTATTCAGATGGTGCCAGGGCGAATGAATTTATTGAAGATATCAAGGAGCATGCTCCAGTGTTGATTATCGACACACACAATTATAAAACACCACCAATTGATCCAACTGAAAGACATCAGTGGTTTTTGGAAAATGATGTTGATGGCTCTTTGCAACGGTTGTCCCAAATGTTGAATCCGTTTTACGATTATGTCATAAAAAATTATAGAGTGGCCGGTGTGGTAGATGGCTGGACTGTTTATCAACTTATAAAAAGAACGAATCATGAAAATCATTAAAGGGATTGTTTTGAGCAGTTAATGGGAGGTGTCCATTTTTGATTTTGAAAAATTTAGCCCAGGATAAAAGTTAACAGGCGTGATTCGTTATATGATGGCCAATTCGTTTTTGTTTGGGAATGAAACGTACGAAAAAAAGTTGAGTTCATGGATAAGGGAACACCATCAGGATTGGATGGGGCTGGCAAGATCGCTAAAACTGTTGAGTCGCATTTAGAGTTTTTTAAAGTCCAAATTGGTGGAATTCCATAAGGGCGAGACCGATCCGGAAGTGATTTTGAAGAAGGGGAAATTATTAAACCAAGTTTTAATTGATAAAGGACTTGCAGTGAAAGTGGAGTAAGGTTCTTTGAAATGACAGAATATATTGAAGATATCAATAATGTTTCCGGTTTCACAAAAGTAAAGTGGTTTATCAAGCGCTTATTGCGGCCGATCTTCCTGATGTTTTATATTCCTTGGCTGAGATGGGAGACCTTTGTTTATAATGTCCGATGCCGTAAGGGGGCGGATACTGCCCATCAGGGCCGGAAGAAAAATTTATATTTCACAAAGGCCAGCGCTAAGCATAAACATCTTGTCGCAAAGGTTATTGAGAAATTTGGGCATGAAGATTTTGACTATATTATTGTTGTTTGGGATGGGTCCCGCTTTGAAGAAGACATTTTTAAGCGCTGCAGGATTATTTATGAGGGCGGTTTGAATTTTAAGTTTATCAAAAAGTATCTTACACCGGATGTGGTTGAACAATACAGATACCTTTTTTTCTGGGATGACGATATTGATATCGGAACATTTGATTGTAAGAATTTTTTAGACATATTTGAGCGGAATAATTTGCAGCTGGCACAGCCCTCGTTGACGCCGGAATCATATTTTACATTCCAGCTGACATTGAAAAATCCGAATCAGCGAGTCGGCCGGTATACTGATTTTGTAGAAGTGATGGTGCCGGTGATGCCCAGCGATTATTGGAAAAGGTACTGGGAAATGATAGAAGAAAGTTATAATCATTGGGGTATGGGATATGATTCATATGTAAGGTCTGTTTGTAAATTAAAGAATATGGGAATTGTTGATCAGGAGTCCGTGACCCATGTCAAGCCTGTTGTCGGCGAGACACCCGAACGCAGGGGCGGATATGAACGGCTTAAGCATAAATTTAACCGATATATGCTGGCAAAAATCGTTTCGTATGGAAGCCTGCGATAGGAGGGGATATGGAAGTTTTGGTTAAAAAATTAAGAGAAATGTTTCCGACGTTACTTCGTTATAAAGAAACCGAGCGGATCGTTGAGACGTTTAGGAGGGTCATTCAAAATAAGGGCAGTTCGATTCTTGAGGTTGGCTGTGGGTATGGGGTCAATTTGCAGGCTCTCAAGAAAGCGGGATTCAGCAATCTGATTGGTGTAGACATCAACAAACACATTGTTGATAGCGTGAAGTCATTGGGACTTGAATGTATTCATGCCGAAGACTTTGATAAGAGTAAACAATATGATGCAATCCTTATGTCGCATATTATCGAGCATTTTATGCCGGATGACCTTTTACCATTTATGGATTCTTATTTGGATGCGCTCAAGCCCAGCGGGCATCTTGTCATCGTGACCCCGCTGATGTGGCACGGGTTTTATTATGATTTTGACCATGTTAAATCATACTCTCCGAGAGGTTTGTTATACGTGTTTGGAATCAATAATGAACAGGTCCAATATTACAGCAGAAATAAGCTGATCATGGAAGGCTTGCCTTATATTGGGAAGACCCCGTATCAGATCGCCTGGTATAAAAGTTTTCTTTTAAGGTCTAAAAATATTTTTGAGCGGGCTTTTCAGTTTGTTCTGAATGTTTTGTTTTTTGTGAGTAAGGGATATATCGGGCAGGCAAATTGGTGGATGGGCGTGTTTAAAAAAATAAGCTGAACTAGATGATCATTGGGGGAAAGCAGTCAGAACTGATTTGCTTTACAACTTAAAATATCAATTTTAAGTTTCAAATGGCGTTAAGAGGTGGTCTGTATATGAGTAAAAAAAGTAAAGTTTTGTATATAGATTTTGGTCCTGGTTTCGGGGGATCGGTGGTTAATTTATCACAACTACTTACAGTTTCTGATGAATTAAACGTAGAGCCCTATTTACTAATTGATCATGACGATCAAAAATCTAAAGAAATTTTACAGCCTTTTACGAAGGACTTCTACTATGTTAAGAGAGGTTTTAACTTTAAATTTGGCGATAAATTTATTTTTGAATCCAAGGTGCCATGGCTGAAGAAGGTTCTAATTTTATTTAAACTCATAATACAAATTTTTCTTAATATTCCATTTTATGTTAAGAGTATTCGCTTCGGGCTGAAAATAAAGCCGGACTTTATATATTGCAACAACATAGTTTCAATCGATGAAGTGATTATCTCATGGTTTTTAAAATCGAAAGTTATATGTCATGCGCAAAGAGATTTTTATAATTCAAGCATAACACGCTTGGCCTTTGGATTTGTAGATCAATTTGTGGCGATTTCACAGTATGTTAAACGAAATTTACTTCAGGCAGGAGTTAAAGAAGAGAAAATAGTTGTTATTTATAACGGAGTTAGCATCAAAGATGCGGATAAAATGGTTTTTCAAGATTTCGATCACGTGAAAGAAAAATTTAACTTTAATGGTTTGAAGGTGGGGCTTTTTGGTTGTCTTTTAAAATGGAAAGGACAGGATGTATTGATTGATGCTGTTAATATTTTTATGAGCAGAAACCGCTCATCACCGGTTAAATTTTATATTATTGGTGATTCTCCTGGTGGGGACAACTCATATGAGAATTTTTTAAAGAATAAGGTGCGTGAGAATGGGTTGGCCGAATCCGTAGAATTTTCGGGTTATATTAAAAATGTGTTGTCGGTTATGAAGTTTATGGATGTTGTATTGCACACATCTATTAATCCAGAGCCTTTCGGGCGGGTTGTGATTGAAGCCATGTCGGTAGGGCGCCCTGTCATCGCGACAAACCGTGGGGGTCCAGTTGAGATTATTCAAAATGGAAAGACGGGATTGCTTATTGAACCAGGAAATCCAGAGGCTCTATGTGAGGCGTTAGAAAGTCTTTTATTTAACGAATCATATCGTTTGTATTTAGGAAGAAATGCTCAGGACAATGTAAGATTGCGATTCAACTTTGAAATGTCTATATTGAGATTTAGAAAAATATTCACACTGGTGGAGCATGACAAAATCTAGATTGTTAGTAGCCGGGTCCCTTTTGGGGATTATTAATTTTTTTGCCACGACCTTGGTGTCGTTGTTTATGATGCCGTTTTTGATCCGTATTTTGGGTGATCGGATGTATGGGTTGTGGCTGCTTTTCGGTTCATACTTTGGCTTTTACGGTCTTTTGGATTTAGGGTTAGGGACGGCTGTTCAGCGCTATGTGTCGCGTGCCATCGGGCAGGATGACTATGAGGAGGCAAACAGGGTCTTTAACAGTTCGCTCATAGTATTTAGCCTGATCGGATTGGTCGCCATTGTGCTCTCTTTGGGGATCGCGATTTTAGGCCCACTCTGGTTCAAAGATCCTTTTGAGCTGAGACTGTTTCGCATTATTATCATGATGACGGGGTTCGGTCTGGCACTTAGCTTTCCGATGCGGTCATTCTGGGCACTGTTTTCCAGCCATTTGCGCTATGACTTGAGCATTTATATTGATTTGGCTAAGCTGGCAGTCCGCACAGCGCTGATCGTTTTTTTCTTAAGCCGTGGAGGTGGACTGCTGACATTTGCAGTGATCATGTTTTTGACGGACGTGGCTGTTTATGGGGTCAATGCGTTTGTTTCACTCAAAGTTGCACCGTATATACGGTTCAGGAAACACTATATTCAGTTCAGTCAAATCAGGCATTTGTTTGGATACAGCATTTATTCATTTATTTTGCAGGTGTCAGGAAACATAAAATTCAATATCGATAATTTTGTGATAGCAGGATTTGTGGGCCTTAGTTCGGTAACTTTATACTCGGTGGCATCCCGGCTGATCGGCTATTATATGCAGTTTTTGAATAATGCGGTCGGGATCGTGACTCCGGTCTTCAGCCAGTATGAGGGTCAGAATAATTATGAAGCGATCCGGGAGAAGCTCTTTTTTATGACCAAAATCAGTGGTTATATCGCTTGCCTGATCGGGTCTTTGCTTGTAATTTTTGGCAGGGCCTTTATTGAGCGATGGGTGGGCTCGGAATATTCTTCGGCCTATAATATTATAATGGTTCTTTTAGCTCCGATTTTGCTGTCACTTATTCAGGCGCCATCGACTCAGGTTTTGTATGGCATATCAAAACATAAATTTTTGGCGATCGCCGGCCTGGTTGAAGCGTTGTGCAATTTAACTTTGAGTCTGATTTTTGTGCGTTATTACGGTGTCATAGGAGTGGCACTTGGCACGGCGATTCCGCTCTTTATTTTTACTGTTTTTATTAAGCCGGTATATTTATCGCGTGTTCTTAAGATTTCATTGTGGGATTATATAAGAGAGAATTTAAGGATTTTGATTGTGTCTTTTGCGGTTGTTTTTAGTATGTTGCTTGTACTAAACCGTTTTCTTGTGGCGGAATATTTAAGGATAGTGATCCTTGGGACTGTGTATAGCTTGATTTTTTGTTTGATTGTATTTATTCTTGGATTTTCTAAAGAAGAACATAAATATCTGATAGGAATTGGTAAGAAAATTTTAAAGCTGTCATGAGGGCTTTATCGAATTTAGAAGAAACAATGTCGATATATATTAGAGGTTTTTTATGAGTGATATCGTGATCGAAAAGGCACGGGAAGAAGACAAGGCTGATATTTTCAGGCTGCTTAAGATGGCTAATATGCATAATATTCCATCGCCTGAAATGCCCGAGCTGACGTATGAAAATTATTATGTAGCCAAGGTGGACGGCAAAGTCGTTGGTTTTTGCGGATATAAGATACTTTCTAAAACTGAGGCTAAGACCGAGTTAATGGTGGTTGATCCGGTTTGCCGGGGTCTTGGCATTGGCTATCGGCTTCAGGAGTATCGCATGCGCGATATGTTTGCCAGAGGTATCAAGACGCTTACTACCAATACTGATCTGCCGGAAACGATCGCTTGGTATAAGAAGAATTTCGGATACCAGGAGGTGGGGGCGCTGAAAAAATTTCATGAATTTGGGGATCCCAATATTGACACATGGACAACATTGCAGGTTGATCTGGATAAGTGGCAAAAGACTCAAGAAAGGGGCCAGACATGAGCGAGACCTATGATATGGGAATTCCGCATCCTGCCACACCATACCCCAAGCTGATGATTAATGCTGCGATCACGGGTATGGTTCCTAAAAAGTCTGACACACCGCATATTCCGATCACTGTTGAGGAGATTGTTGAAGATTCTATTAAATGCTGTCGGGCTGGGGCTTCGATTATTCATCTTCACGCTAGGGATGAAAATGGGGAGCCGACGTATCAAAAAGAACTCTATGCTCGGATGATTAAAGCCATCCGGCAGGAATGCCCTGATTTGATCATTTGCGCGACCACCAGCGGCAGGGTGCATAATACGTTGGAGAAAAGATCCGATGTTTTGGATCTGGAAGGGGAACTAAAGCCGGACATGGCCAGCTTAACAATGGGTTCTTTGAATTTTCCAAAGCAGGCCTCAGTAAATACCCCGGATATGATCCAAAGCCTTGCTTTGAAAATGAAAGAAAGGGGCATCATTCCTGAGATCGAAATTTTTGAGCTGGGGATGATCAATGCCGTTAAGGTGCTTATCAAAAATGGAATTCTCACTGCGCCTTTTTATGCCAATTTATTGCTTGGGTCATTGTATTCTGTTCCAGCCACAGTATCTGATCTGGGGCATATGGTCCAGAGCCTGCCTCAGGATGTCACATGGGCTGCTACGGGAATCGGGAAATTTCAGTTAAAAATTAATATAGCATCGGTCCTGATGGGAGGCCATGTCAGGGTCGGATTGGAAGACAACATTTTTTATGATAATGATAAACGAGTGCTGGCAACGAATGAGATGCTTATACAGCGTGTTGTGCGGATAGCCTCTGAATTGGGCAGAGAAGTGGCGAGCCCTCAAGAAGCACGAGAGATTTTAGGGTTTACTAGGAGAGCCAAATACGAATGAAAGCAATATGAAAAAAGCAATAATCATTCAACGTATGCGCGTGGAGAAAGAGGAGGGATTCTTTAAGACAAGGGTTGTTTTTGATCTAAAGGTTCCTAAGCAGGTTGGATTATCTTCAAACACGTTAATATTTGAATATGATATTGATGATGTTAAGGCAAATGGTGATGCGGCAATTTTTTCGTTGCTTCCTGTTGCCTTTTGGACAAATGTTGATATTGTGATCGGAGATGCAATTTCCAGGAGTCCTTTTCTACAGAAAAATGTTGGCAAAATTTGTGCAGTCTGGAACAAATTGTTTGATTATAAAAGGGAAGTAAACATTGCGGGCGGACGATTGTTCGAATCTGGACGAACCCCAAGTTTAAAAAGCGGGTTGCTTTTTTCAGGGGGTGTTGACTCTTTGGCTTCATATATTGACAAGTCATCAGAGATTGAATATCTGCTTTTTTGTTTTGGTGCTGATATTTTTGATTTTAATAAGTTCAATGAAGTCAAAAAAAGAATTGATGATTTGAACATGGTTCTAAACAAAAAAACACTTTTTTACAGCACAAATATTCGAAGAATAACCGATGTTCCTTGGGGACAAATTCTTCATGCATGCGCGTTGCTTGGGCCGGCTTTAGTTTTTTCGGCGCGGATTCAGAAAATTATAATTTCATCGACTGATTTTCAAGATATTGCGGAGAATCACGCGTGGGGATCTTCTCCATTGACCGATAAATATATTTCATCTTCAAATATTTCAGTCGAGCATTATGGAACTCATTTGTCACGTCTTGAAAAGATTAAGAAAATTTCACATTATCCTGCTTACCTGGGGATTTGTCGGGTTTGTTATCAGGAATCAAAACAATATAATTGCGGTTTTTGTGAAAAATGTTTGCGAACAATGGTAACGCTGATTTTGCTAAGAATACCAGCGAATCAAGTTCCTTTTCCTTCGGATGCTTATTCATTGGATCATATTTTAAGCTGTATGAGCAGGTTGAAAAAGTGTAAGCCAGGGGCCTTGGCTTACTGGGTGGAAATTTTAGAGGACGTAAAAAACAAAAAGTTTGACCTCTCTGATCAAGAAAGATTGTTAATAGAGCAAAAATTATCTGATTTTTTAGGGGATTTTTATTATGAGTATCAGGAGCGTCATAATAATTTAAAATTTTATAAAAAATTTTTGAATAGGACAAAAACGAGAAGACTGGAAGCTTTTTTTCATCTCCCTGCCGACAGTTTGCAGTTTTTAAATTTATGGGAGCGTTTTTTAAGGGCCAAGTATTATTATTTAAAGAATAAAATTCGAAGGGCGTAAATGAATTTGAATAATTTGTTGTCAGAATTTTCAGGGAAAAGCGTATATCATATGCTCAATCCCGGGAATAGGGGGGATGCGTTGCTTAATCAGGGCTCCAAATATTTATTTGCAGCACATGGTGTCCACACAACAGAAATTTGGCATCCAGATAATGTAACTGGGCAGTATTTGTTTATAAATGGTGCAGGTGGTTTTTGTAAGCAGCATCATGATAATGTTTTTAGGGTTTTATTTTATTTACATAAATTCGAGTTCATTTTTATTTTGCCAGCGAGTTTTGATACTAGGTGTAATGAAGTTTCTAGTTTTTTAAAACACACAGAAGTTCAGAAAAAAGTTGTCATTTTTTGTCGAGAAAAATATAGTTATGAAGCAGTTTCTAAAATCTATCCATCTAATAGGATTTTCTTGGATCAGGACCTCGCATTTTGCTTTAATTGGAGCGTTATTCAAAAAAAGAAAGGGCGGGGTCGTTTAAATGCATTTCGAACCGATCCAGAGGGGCTGGGGGGGCGGAATATCCCGAAGAATAATTGGGATATATCAATAGATAGTTGGTTGTATCCGCATCATAATTGGCGATTTTTTTACTTAATTAGGAATTTAAATTGTCGTATAAAATCGAAGATTTTAGGCCATGTTGAACGGCAAAGATGTGATCGATTTATAAAGGATATTAATCGATATGAAGAAATTCACACAGATAGAGCACACGTAGCTATTACGGTAGCCATGTTAGGAAAAAGAGTTTACATCTATCCTAATAACTATCATAAGCTTTTGGGACTCTATGAGAGATCTTTATGTAATCTAAAGAATGTGAAATTTGTGAATTCAGAACTTTTTGACAGATGATTGCCCAGGCTTTTGATGAGACTATAAGGTGATTGTTGCGGGTCATAAAACAGCTAATTTTATAACCCCAAGCAAAAAAGTTGAAGATATAATGTTGGAATTTTTAAAAAAAGTTCTTCAAGGGAAGGTAAGATGGAATTTTTAATTGCTGGTTTGTTGGGAGTTATTGTTCTCACGGCTATTATCCAAAAGCCTTTTTTTGGACTCTATCTATTTACGGTTATGCTTTATATCAAGCCTGCAATCTTTGGAGCCATTTTTGCGTCTATGAGGGTTACGCTTTTGGTGGGAGCGCTAACATTTTTTGCCCTATTTTTTCATAGCCGTAAAAATGGCGGCCTTCGCTTTTTTGATGATGTTCAGTCAAAATGGTTAGTGGCTTTTGGGGTTGTTATGTGCCTGTCTTTGGCTACATCGATCTGGAAGTCGAACACAGTGGGTTTTATAGGAAATTTTTTGAAGATTTATATCGCTTATTTTTTGATCACTAACCTTTTGGATGCTCTTAAAAGATTTCGTGCGATTGTTTGGGCAATGGTCCTCTCGATGTTGTATATAGGAGTGACATCTATAAAGAGTTATTACGGTTCTGGTGGAGGAGACGGGCGGATGTTTGGGGCCTATAGTGGGGCATTGTTTGGCGACCCCAATGACATGGCTTTAGGTTTTACAATGCTGATCCCGTTTTTATATTTTGACCTCTTTCGGGGCAGAGGAATTTTGAGAAAGATCATACAGCTTGGGATCATGGGGGTGTTTTTTTGGTCGATTGTTTTGACCCAATCCCGTGGGGGAACCATCGGTTTGATGGTCATGTTTTTTGTTCTCTGGTTAAAAAATAAGCGTAAGGTATTGGTGGCTGTCCTTGGTATTCTTATTTTGTCGGCCGGCTGGCAGATCGCTCCACAATCATACCGGGACAGGATCTTGAGCATACAGACTGCAGCGGATGATGATAATGCCGCCATCAGCCGTATGGATGCGTGGAAGGCTGGAGTGAATATGATGAAAAGCCGTGTGTTTGGCGTAGGGGGAGGCAACTTTGGAGAAGGGTTTGTGCTCTACAGGCCTTCGGATGCGGTGGATGTGCAGGGTGTACGAAGGGCCTCCCATAATATGTTTATACAAGTTGGTGGGGAGACTGGTTTACCCGGGCTCATAATCTTTCTTTTTATGCTCGGGGAGACTTTTAAGGGACTTAATAGAACCAAAAGAGGGATGACGGAGGATGGAGGATGGAAGATAGAGAGAAATAAAGAAATTGTCCTATTGGCGGATGCCACGTTTGTGAGCCTTGTTGGATATTGCGCGTCAGGGTTCTTTTTGTCGCAGGGGTATAACTTTGTGCTGTATTATTTGGTCGCGTTTTCAGTTGTCTTGGAACATATTTCTAATCAAGAAAATGAAATAGGGAAAATAGAAAAGGGAAAGAAAAAAGAGGCGTAGAGAAACACATAGAAATACAATGGATATACAATGGAAAAACAATTGTGTTTCTATGTATTTCAACGTATTTGCAAATGTTTTAATGTATTTCAAATGAAGGCTGTTAGTTATGTCTAATAAGATAAATATTCTTTTCGTTCTTCCGAATTTTGATACGGGAGGATCCGAGAAGCTGGTGGTGGATCTAGCCAGCCATCTCAATCCCGAGCGTTTCAGTCCGGTGATCTGTGTCTTTTTTTCGGGTGTGTATGAAGCAAAGGTTAAGGAGCTCGGGATCCCGTTTTATTGTGTGCATGAGGGCGGAAAGATTCGCTCCAGGATCGGGAGCATCAAATTTTTGAACAAAATCATTTCTGACCACAAGATAGACATAGTCAATACTCATCACACAAGTCCTTTAGTCCAGGGGTTGTTGTCTTTTAAGGTTTTTAATCGGGTTCGAATTATTCATACCGAACACACGCGGCTGGATTGTTATGACTTTATCAAGCCGAGGCACATCGCGCTTTTAAAATTCTGTTTGCGGTGCGTTGATAGGGTATTAGGAATATCTGAAGGGGTATGTGCATATTTCCGTAATGAACTTGGTATCCCGGACCGCAAAATTATGAAGATATTGAATGGGGTAGACGTTAATAACTTCAGGATAATGGACAATGGAAAAGGGAGGATGGAAAAGCGCCAAGAACTCGGGATCGGTGAGAATGATATAGTTATTGGGACTTTTGCGAACTTCAGAAAACAAAAGAATCATGGGCTTTTGCTCAAGGCGGTGAAATTGCTGCGAGATAAAGGGATTAATAATATTAAGGTTGTGTTTGCCGGGGATGGCCCTGAGCGACAAAATATCGAACAAATGATCCAGGACCTGTGTCTTGTGTCCTGTGTCCTGTGTCTTGGCGCACGCCAAGACATTCCCGAGCTGATGAATATGCTCGATATTTACTGCCTGCCGTCACATTTTGAAGGCTTGCCGATCAGTCTGATCGAAGCTTTTGCCGCTGGAAAGCAGGTCGTGGCAACGGATGTGGATGGGAATAGGGACGTGGTTCGTGAAATGGGCACTGGAATTCTTGTGAAACCAGACGATCCTGAAATGCTGGCTGAAGCAATTTTAAAGATAATGGAGGGCGGAGTGCGGAACACGGATGATTCAAAGGGTCCGTCTTCCGTTCTCCGTTCTCCGTTCTCCTTTGAGAGCATGATAAAAAATTACGAAGATCTATTTCAAAGTTTTGTCAGGAAAGAATGGGAAGAAAGAAATGAAAAGATTCGTTAAGTTATTACTTAATTTTTTAGCTTGGTTGTTTTTGCTGCCGATCTTTATTGTGTATTTTATTCAAAAACAATTCACGCAAAGTGAAAAATTTTACTATGGTTGCGCTCAGTTTGTCAGTCTTTTTCCCGGGACTCTAGGGAATTATATAAGGAAGGAATATTATAAATTTACGTTGAAAAAATGTTCTGACACCTGCTGTATCTGTTTCGGAACCGTGATCTCGCACCCCGGGGCTGAGATCGGCGAAAACGTCTATATCGGGCTGAATTGTATGATCGCAACCGTAACCATTGGTGATGATACGATGATTGGAAGCGGGGTGGATATTCTGGATGGGACCAAACAGCACTCTTTCGAAAGGTTGGATGTTCCCATGCGGCTTCAGGAGCGCAAAGTCGAGCGTGTGACCATCGGCCGGGACTGCTGGCTGGGAAACCGTTCGGTGATTATGGCGAATGTGGGTGAGGGTTCTGTGATAGGGGCGGGCAGTGTGGTGACAAAAGATATTGAGCCGTTTTCTGTGGCGGTGGGTTATCCGGCTAGGACTGTTAGGAAGCGAAATGAATAATATCGCCTTAGAAAAGAAGACAATTTTATTTTTGTTTCCTGGGCCGGTTTATAGACCTGATTTGCCTGATTTTCAAGAGTGTTTTGACGGCTTATCAACTTGGTATGACGGGCTCATTCTTACCCGAACATGGGAAGCTCAATTTGAAGACATTTCTTTTCTAACCTTTAAATTTAAGGCTTTATCGAAAGTGCCTGCTGGTTTTTTTGGTCGTATCAAAATGATGATTTTTTTTATGAAGGAGGCTCTTGGGTTCAATAAATTAAAAAAAATTAACGTAATTGTTTGTTATGAGCCGATGTTTACTGGTGTGATTGGTGCATTGTTGAAGTTGTTTCTTCATTCTCCCCTCATTGTTGAAGTAAATAGTGAGCATTATGCTGGTGCAATACATGCGTTTTATGGGCGAGGGATTTTTCAGAATTTAAAAGCACTGATTTTGATGTGCTTAAGCAATTTTTCACTTTTTGCTGCAGATGGGATTAAAGTTTTAACTGAGAAAGCTAAGGAGAATTTACCTGATCGGTTCAAGAATAAAGAAATTTTTGTTTTTCATGGGTTTGTCCCAACGCAATATTTCAATGAGGGTGACAAAACAGAAGAAAGGTACATTCTTTTTGTTGGTTATCCATTTTATTTAAAAGGTGTGGATATTTTGATAAATGCATTTAAAAAGATTTCTGATAAGTTCCCTGATGTTCGTTTACGTTTGATTGGACATCAAATTGAAGAAGATGCAAGAAAAAATTTTTTGAAATTGGAAAAAATTGATTTTTATCCGGGGCTTTATTACGATCAGCTAAAAACACATTTTTTGCATTGTTATTGTTTTGTTTTGCCATCGAGAACAGAGGGCATGGGAAGGGTTTTGATTGAAGCTATGGCTGCTGGTAAGGCGGTGATTGGTTCTAAAGTGGGAGGCATTCCTGATGTCATTGAGGACAAAAGAAATGGATTTTTATTTGAGGCTGGGGATGAGAATGATTTGGCTCAAAAATTAGAGGAGCTTTTTCTTGATCCTGAATTGGCAAGAAGGATGGGCAGAGAGGGATTGGCAATTCTTCAGAGTAGATTTTCTTCAAATAAATATTTTGAGTATTTTTGTGGGATGATAGAAGAAGTTATTAAAAAACAGGGATTGGAAAATGGAATTTAAAAGACTGTTGGCTTTTTTAAGGCACGGGCCTAGGAGTAGATTTAATAAATGGAAATTTGACTATTTTGCGTGTAAGGTTGTTAAATCGCCTGCGATCACGAGTCTTGATGGAAGGCTTGCTCTGGTAAGTCTAATATCAAGTAGAGATTTTTATATGTATTTGGTGGCGGTGAAATCTGTTGTTAGGTTTATAAAGACAAGCAAGATATTTGTAATTAACGATGGATCTTTAAGGGCTTGGCAAATTGCGCAACTAAAGAGGCAAATCAAAGATGTTGTTATTGCTCATATTTCGGATATTAAAAATGATTATTGCCCAAAAGGGGCTTGTTGGGAACGATTGTTGTTTATTGCAGATTTATTGAATAGCTATTATGTTTTTGAGCTGGACTCGGATATTCTTGCACTTAAAAGTATTGAGGAAGTGATACATGCTATTAATAAAAATCAGGGATTTATGTTGACTGATAAGGAGGATATTGAAATTATCAGTTTGAATGACGCAGTTTATAAGTCAAAGGGGAAGAGTTCTGAGCATATTCAAGATTTTGTTGAGCAGAATTTAGATGTTTTGTGCGAAGAGTGTCATTTTTATATTCATGGTAGTGGTGGTTTTATAGGCTATCCGAGAGGGGCATTTGATAGAGGTAGAGTTGAAGGTATTTCACAAAAAATGTTTAATCGCTGCGGAAAGAGATGGGCTGAATGGGGAACCGAAAAGATTACATCGTCACTGTTGTTTGCCAATATGGAAAGCAAGGTTATTTTGCCTTTTCCAAAATATGCTGTTTACTTTGATAGAAAAGAGGTTTGCTATGCCAACTCAACAGTCTTACATTTTGTCGGACAGTGTCGATATAAGAATAATTTTTATATACAGCTGGTACGCTCGATATTAAAACAATGGAATGGAAAATGACAAAATGAAAAGTTCAGTTTTGGTTGTGTTGGCAGATAAAAACTATTTTAATCAAGCAAAACAACTGTTTTCTGCTGCCTATTGGAAGGCTGGCTGGAAGGGGGATTATCTGCTGTTGGCACATGAGGCTTCGCCAGATGATGTGTTTTGGTTTTTAAATAAGGGGATCCTCGTTATGCACTGTAAAGAGAATCCGGCTTCTAGCGGTAAAAAAATAGATGCAATTTTGGCTAGTAAATTTTACATGTTTACCGATTTTTTTAAGCAGTGGCAACATGTGATTTATTTAGATACTGACATAATTATTAAGGGTCCGCTTGATGGGTTATTGGATTTGAAGGGGTTCGGGGCGTGCCCGAGTTTAGGGCAGGTATTTAAAGACAACTTGATTAATTATGACAAAATTGATTCGAATGTCCTGCAGGAGTTAAAAATGAATTTCGATTTTAACAAAAATACATTTAACGCCGGAGTAATGTCATTTGATACTAAGATTATTAGTGACGGGATGTTTGAGGATTTGTTAGGCCTTTTTAAGAAGTATTTAAATTTTGTGCATTATAGTGATCAGTCCGTGCTGAATTTTTATTTTTACAATAAATGGATAGCATTGCTTCCGGTTTACAATAGGACTATTGAAAAAAGTGAATATCCAACTGTTGATCCGAGTTCAATTGATGGAATTGTGATTCATACGGTTTCCTTGGGAGATGGCCCTTGGAATGAGGATAATATTTTTTATCCAGAATGGAAAGAGAACTTTGATAGGGCTGATGAGATGGATCTCTCAAAGATTCCAGATGTTCCACCCTGGCCGCTAAAAAAAATTAAAGAACATTCAGGACGAATTATAAAAAAACATTTTTATGGGGGGCCGCGTCAGTTTTTGAAAAAAGCGGTTAGACTTTTACAGAAAGATCCGGTCAGGTTTTTTTCTAAAATCAAACAATTCTTTAATTACCATAGATTGGGCGGTTTGGAGGATACGTCACATAAATAATATGTGGAGGAATCTTTTTAGAAAAACAATTTTGTGAAAATTTATTATGGCTAATGATTCAAAAAATCTTAGAGTGCTGCATCTTCGAAGTTCGGGGGGATTCTACGGTGCTGAGGCGGTGATTGTCAATCTCGCCAAGGAGCAGTTGCGTCAGAATGTGGATGTGTGTGTTGGCGTGCTTGTTCGCTCGGATGTGGAGGATGTTGAGCATAGCCCGTTGGCGCTACGTTGCAAGGAAGAGGGGATCCCTGTCCGTCTGTTTCCCTGCCGGGGAAAATTTGATAAACAGACCATTCAGAATATCCGGGAGCGCCTGCAAAAAGACAAAGTCGGGATTCTCCACACCCATGATTACAAGGCGTCTCTGTTTGGATTATTCGCGAGTAAAAATTTACCGATCAAGCGGGTTGTGACCAACCATCTTTGGACCAAGGCGAATTTTAAATTGCGCTGTTATGAGGTGATGGAAGGGATCTTATGCAATTGGTTTGATCAGGTGATCGCGGTCTCAGATACGATTTATAAAGACGTCAGACCGTTTTTGTTAAGAAAGAATAAACACAAGCTGGCGGTAATTCTCAACGGCATCAATTGCGCAAACTTTTCGCGACAGACACATGACACAGGACACAGGACACAAGATCAAGAAAAAAATATTTTTACGATCGGAATGGTTGGGAGGTTGAGTGTTGAAAAGGGACACATCTATTTGCTGAAGGCGTTTGAAAAATTAATAAGAATGACACATGACACACGACACACGACACAGGGTGGAGTTAAGAGCCTGCGGCTTTTGATCATAGGTGATGGGCCGTTGCATGAGAGGTTGGTGCAGTTAGTACATCGGACTAAGATCCTGCGCGGAAAGGTTCGGTTCTTACCTGCGCAGAAAGATATCAAAAAGTTCTACGACCAAATGGATGTATTGGTTCTGCCGTCATTAAGTGAAGGGCTGCCCATGACATTGTTGGAAGGCATGGCGATGGAGCTGCCGGTTGTGGCCACACGTGTTGGCGGTGTGCCGGATGTGATCAAGGACGGATTTAATGGGCTTCTTGTTGATCCGGCGGAGGTTGAGCAATTAACAGAAGCGATTAAGAAAATAATAAATATGACACATGACATACGACACATGACACAGGGGGAGGCAAGAGAATTGAAGGAATTGACGACAAATGCCAGAGAAACAGTCGAGTTGCATTTTTCAACCCAGCGTATGGCGGCGGAATATTTGAACGTATATAAAAATTTATAACGGACACACGACACATGACACACGACACACGGTATACGACACAGGACACAGGACACAGGACACAGGTTAGAACCCTTGTGCCTTGTGTCTTGTGTCTGTGTGTCTGGTTTTTGTGTCTTGTGTCTTGTGTCTGCCTTTTGGGATGCAGCAAGCTAGAACCTAAAGAAGAAGCGTCTGAATCCAAAAAGGCAATACCGTATGATGCAAAGAAGGGGATGTTTAGTGATTTTGAAGGATCGGATCCGGTGTCGTGGGGTGGGGTCTCTACGGAGATAGTGCAAGGCGGGGAATGTGGGGAATTGGAAAATGGAAAAGGGAATATGGAAAATGGAAAAGTCAAAACCGACAATCATTCAAATCCCTTTTCTATCGTCCATTCTCCATCTTCCAGTACAAATAAATGTTTAAAAGTGACCTACCCCAAAGGGGATTTTCCAGGCCTTAGCGCTAAGCGTCTGCCGTCGGACTGGTCGAATTTCGGCATATTGGTCATGGATGTTTTTAATCCTTCCGAGGAGGTTGTTCCTTTCGGGATCCTTATTAAGGACAAGCCCGGCGGCCACAGCTATCCCAACCGGTTGGACAAGCAGTTTGCGTTTAAACCTGGTAAAAACAAGTTTATTTTTAATATCACAGGGCTCAAAACCAATGACGGCAAGCGCCAGATGGACCTGTCGCAGATCATGGAATTGATCGTGTTCTTGTCTCAACCAAAAGAACCGGTCACTCTGTATTTTGATAACATCCGTTTGGAACATGCCGCGGGTTCAGAGATCGAGGGGATGAAGCGTTTTGATCTTGGCACACAGGGTTCTGAAGTCTGGCCGGGCTTTTTGCAGGTCACGGACAAGACACATTATAGTGAAGAGGCCGGTTACGGCTGGTCGTATTTAGGCCAGGCGGATGCTCAGGACAGAGGGCAGTATCCGGATGCTTTGTTTCGGGACTGGATCCGCACGGCAACGCCGTTTAAAGTGGATGTCAAGAACGGCCAGCATGTGGTGTATGTGATGCTGGAGGATCCTGGGGCGTGGGAATATTATCAAAATTTTAAAGAGCGCCGGTTTTATGCTGAAGATGTTCTTGTCGGTGAAGACAAGATGACTCCCGAACAATTTTTTAGCGATCATTATTATCGGCACATGAACCATGAGGACTTTCCCGGACAGGATGTGTTTGAGGAGTATGTGCAGAAGCGTTTTGTCTGGAAGCGTTTTGTCATCGATGTTGCGGATCGTCAATTGACATTAAAATGCGAGCCGAATACCGCTTATGCCTGCACGATCAGCGCGATCATCACCGCGCCTCTTGAGCAGGATGATAAAGTTCAGCAATATTTGAAACTTCTCGATCGTCAGCGCAAAGAGTTTTTTGATGGACAGTATGTCGAAAAGGTCCCGCAGTTTGATTCTCTGGATGAAAAGCTGGTGAAACAATATCAAAGCCTCGGGTTCATCCCGTTTGTCAAAAATTATGATCAGATGTTATATCCTGCAGAACCTCCGAAAAAGAGTCAAGCGGTTGATCGAATTCAGATCTTCGCGGCACAGGGAGAAAAAGAGCCTTTTGTGATTGGGATCTATCCGCTGCAGGCTGGTGGGCAGTTGCATGTTGACATAACAGATTTGGTTTTAAATGATGGTGTAAAGATTCCAAGCGATGCAATTTTGATCCGTTGGGTGCAGTACCGTCTAAAACGGATGTATAGTGGCAGAGTTTATAGTGTGGTCGGAGATATGTTACGAACTAATAGCCAGGTTGTTTTAAAGAAGGGGCAGACAAGGTATTTTTGGTTTACGGTGAACGTTTCTAAAGATGCTCGTCCGGGAGATTATAAAGGGTCTGTCATTATTCGTGAGAATAACGTCGAGGTAAAGAGAATCAGCGTGGAGTTGAAAGTTCTTCCATTTGGGCTTGATGACCCCGACATTGCGATCGGGTTGTTTTACACGCTGCCTCCGCAGTTCAATTGGTATGAGGAAACACAAAACCAGCGGTGGACTGAGGTTGAAAGGCAACTTCAGGATATGCGTGACCATGGGATGAACACATTGGCTTTAAGTATTATGCCGGGTGTTAAGGCTATTAATGACAGCGGTGATGCGGAGTTGGACTTTGCCTTTTTTGATGACTTCCTGCACGCGTATAAGCATTTTGGTTTCGACAGGCCGGTCTCAGGCTATGGGCTGATTAGTGTTTTTCATCAGATCCGTCAAAAGACCGAAGGTAATCCGAAGCTTTTTGCAAAAGCCATGGAGAATGCGTTCGGCCAGATCCAGTGGCACGCACAGCAAATTGCTGGGGTGGATATGGTGGCAGGGTTGGCGGATGAGCTTTCTAATACGGGAGGTGCTGGAATCGATTCAATTATTCCAGCAGCGGAGGTATTAAAGAATGCGGGTATAAGGGCGACAGGATTTTTTAACAATCCAAAAGATATCAAAGTGTTTGATTATTTTTCTGATGTAACGGTAAGCAATGATATACATATTGATCAGGATTTTCTTTCTAGGGTGGAGAAATCAGGGGCGAATCTTTGGTTTTATAACACGGGCCATGACCGGTTTAGCTTCGGTTTGCATTTGTGGAAGACGAAGGCAAAGGGCAAGGTGCAGTGGCATTATCAATTGCCGTCTGTGGATCCTTATTTTGACCTGGATGGTAGGGAAGGAGATACATGCGCATCTTATCCATCACCTGCGGGCCCGATCAATACGGTGTGGTTTGAGCTGGCGCGGGAAGGGATCGATGATTACCGGTATCTTAAAATCCTTGAAAAGATGATGGAAGAGAGAAAAGGGAAGATGGATGCGGATGCGACGATAGAGCGTGCTGAAAAGTTTTTAGAAGCGTTGAGGAAAGATATTCCCGTTGAGTTGGATAAGCGTAAAGAAATCCCGGATGAATTTTATGATGTGACGCGAAAAACAGCGGCGGACCTTATAACGGAACTATTAAGGACGCCATGAAAATCCTATTTCTTACCAAAGAACTTCCTTATCCCATCAATTCCGGCGCGCGGATGCGTAGCTGGCATTATGTCCGTGGCCTAAGCCGGGCGGGCTATGTCCACATGGTATGTTTTGGCAGGCTTGAGGACAATCGTGAAGGCGCCAAGACGCTGAGGGAAATGGGCGTGGATGTGATCTTTGAAGATAAAGGTGGCAGACGCCTTTATCCGGTTCTGTCGCGGCTTGTGGGCCTGTTTTCACCATTGCCGTACGCGGTTTGGGTCCGCAGGTCTTCTGCAATGAAGGAGAAAATTCGCCGGATCATTCTTGAGTCGAGCTGTGAAGTCGCCGCTTGTGACGGTATCCATCAGGCCTTGAACATCCCGCTGGATGTGAACTGCCGAAAGATCCTGGATGAACATAATGTTGAGTCGACGCTCGTTGGCCGTTATGCGGCAGCCGAATCCAATCCGGTCAAAAAAACGTACGCGTTTTTAGAATGGCTGAAATTCCGCGCCTTTGAGAACCGGATGTGGAAAAAATTTGATGAGATCCACGTCTGTTCTTCGGTTGATAAACATGAGGTGGAGAAGCGGACTGGGCACAAGAATGTGCATGTTGTGCCTAACGGCGTTACTATCGAGTCACTAAGGCACTATGACACTAAGGCACTAAAAAATACCGACACTGAGGCGCCAAGACACTGTGACACTAAAACATCAGGTGTTGCTAGTGCCATAGTGTCTCAGTGTCTAGTGTCACCAAGCGGAGATAAGCCGTTCCGTTTGGTTTATAGCGGTTTGATGGGTTGGAAACCTAACGAAGATGCGGCGCTTTACTTCGGGCACAATATTTGGCCTGAAATAAAAAAGGCACTAAGGCACTGCGACACTAAGGCACTAAAAAATCAAGGCACTGGGGCACTAAGACACTGTGACACTAAAACTTCCGATGGTTCTAGTGCCATAGTGTCTGAGTGTCATAGTGTCTCAATTGAGTGGTTTATAGTTGGAAGAGGGCCTACTCAAAAAGTAAAAGAATTGGCTGAGAATGATGAGTCGATCACCGTCACCGGCGAGGTCGCGGACGTGAAGCCGTTGGTGGAGTCTGCGGATATCGTGATCGTGCCCTTGCGGATCGGAAGCGGGACCCGGCTGAAGATTTTGGAAGCTATGGCCATGAGTAAGCCCGTTGTCTCGACCTCGATCGGGTGTGAAGGCCTGGATGTCACCAGTGGTGAAAATATTGTGATCGCTGATATGCCGGAGGATTTTGCGAGTACGGTTTTAAAATTAATGAACGATCCTCAAGAGCGCGCGCGTATTGCCGAGAATGGGCGCAGGTTGGCGGAAGAGAAGTATGATTGGGAGATTATTGAAAAAAGTTTAGCGGAATTAATCATGACACTCAGGCACAAAGACACTGAGGCACTGAGAACGTGAAAACGTGAAAAGTGAAAATGGGGAAAGACATTTTGGTTTTGGGGTTTTTAGTGCCATAGTGTCTTAGTGTCACAGTGTCTTTCAAAAAGGATTTTTATGACTTTCTTTTTCTATTTATTTTTATTTCTCATTTTCTACACCTACATCGGTTATCCGGTCTTGATCGCTTTTGTTTCGCAGTTCTTTCGGGAAGATGGAAAAGGGAAGATGGAAAGGGGAAAATCCAAAGCAGAGGATAATTCGCAGCCATTCTCCATCATCCATTCTCCATTTTCGGTTTCAATAATTATTCCTGCCTATAACGAGGAAGAAGCGATCGCGCAGAAGCTCGAGGAGGTCCTAGCGTTTGATTATCCCAAAGACAAGCTGGATGTCATGGTTGTTTCGGATTGTTCAGTTGACCGGACGGATGAAATTGTGCGTGGGTTTGAATCCCGCGGTGTGCGATTGCTCCGCATGGAAAAGCGCGGCGGCAAGATCGCCGGCTACAAGGCGGCAGTGGCGCAGGCTGCGGGCGAAATTCTGGTTTTTTCGGATGCGACCAGCCGTATGGAACCCGGCGGTTTAAAAAAGCTGCTCCGTCCGTTTGCTGATCCTGACGTGGGTGTTGTCGCCGGGCGGCTGGTATATATCGACCCTAAAAAGGCAGACATTGCCAAAGGGGAACAGACCTATTGGAGCTATGAAGGCCGGATCAAGGATTGGGAAGAAAAGATCTTTTCGCTCACGTCTGTTTCAGGGACGTTTTACGGGGTCCGTAAAGAATTGTTTCCTTTAGAAATGGCCAATGACCTGGCTGATGATCTGATCGTGGTCTTGAATTGTGTTCTGCACGGCAAGCGCGCGGTGCTTGAAAAGGAGGCCGTCTGCCGTGAATACGCGATCCACGCGGATTCCGCGGAAGTGAATAAGCGTTCGCGGATCACGGTGCAGAACCTGCGCGGCTTATTCAGTATGCCGCGGATGATGGATCCGTTCAAATTTGGCTGGTATGCGGTGTTGATCATTTCGCATAAGTTATTGCGCGCTCTGGTGCCGGTTTTTTTGGTCGGGGTCTTGATCAGCAATATTTTTATTGTCGAGCAATGGTGGATGTTTCGTTTGATTCTGGTGGCGCAGATCGGGTTTTATATGCTGGGGGCGCTGGCCAGCGTCTGGCAGGACAAGCGGCCCAGATGGCTGAATATCATTTATTATTTTTGCGTGAGCAATCTGGCGATTCTGTGGGGTATTATCCGGTTTTTGCGCGGCGAGCGCATGGCGACGTGGGAAACCGCGCGTTAAAACCAGCGTAAAGCGCGCCTTCCCAACTGCGTAGGTTACAACCTACGCAGTTGTTAAGCTGTGTCTTGTTCTTGATTTCCATCCATTTGTGTGGCATTCTGATTTGTCCCTGGTTTTTCCGCAAATAACCGCATATGCCATAAAGTTTTTTTCGTTCACCATTGACAAAACCAGTAAGTTAGCGCTATACTAACATACTGGAGGCAATAAAATGATGGAAAATCTGCGCCAATTGGCTGTGACAGAAGAATTTGATTATAATTTTCTTCTTCACGCCCTTTCTGAATACAAGAATCCCCGCGTTAAGATCAATGATCTGCTCAAAAAGGGCGATATCATCCGGGTCAAGAAGGGACTGTATGTTTTTGGGAACCGCTGGGCCCGCCAGCCGTATTTCAAAGAAACCCTGGCCAATCTGATCTATGGGCCGTCCTATATTTCGCTTGAATACGCGCTTTCTTTTTACGGGCTGATACCGGAGCGGGTTGAGACGTTGACCAGCGTGACCAATAAGCGGAAAAAAATTTTCCATACGCCGCTCGGAATTTTTTCCTACCGCTATATCCATCTTGATTTTTTCAGCGTAGGCACGACACTGCGGGTTTTGGACCGTTATCATACGATCCTCATCGCGACCCCGGAGAAGGCATTGTGCGATATGCTGTATTTTTATGATCCGGCCCAGAGCCTGGAACAGTTGCGGATGTATCTTTTTGAAAATCTGCGGATCGATGATGCTGCCGTAAAAAAGTTCAGTCTGAGCCGCGCCCGGGCGATCGCTTCAGTCTATGGAGGACGCGTGCGCCTGTTTGAACAGCTTCTGAAAGGAATGAAATGAACGACGCGCTGAAAGTCATGCTTGATCGGTATCAATGCCGGAGCTGGGAGGATTATGAGAACGCCTTGAAGGAAATGATCCAGCAGATCGCTCTGTTGGGGCTGTGGCGGTCGAAATTTTTTGAAAAGGCTGCCTTTTATGGCGGCTCAGCCTTGCGGATCCTCTACGGGCTGGACCGGTTTTCAGAGGACTTGGATTTTTCCTTATTGAAGAGAAACACGGGATTTTCTCTGGCGGAATATACCGGAGCGGTTGAGCATGAATTGCGGAGTTTCGGTTTTGCGGTCACTGTTGAGAAGAAGATAAAGTCGGTGGAGACTTGTATCGAGTCGGCGTTCATTAAGGCCGGGACGATTCAGAACATGCTTGTCATTGACACGCCGCGGGAGGTTGTGGGGCAGGTCCATAAGCGCAAAGAGCTTAAGGTCAAATTTGAGGTCGATGTGGATCCTCCGCCGGGATTTGCGGTCGAGGCGAAGTTTCTGTTTCAGCCGCTGCCGTTTTCCGTTAATGCCTATGCTCCGGCCGATCTGTTCGCCGGCAAGATCCAAGCGTGTTTATGCCGGTCCTGGAAGAACAGAGTGAAGGGCAGGGATTGGTATGACCTGGTGTGGCATGTCTCACGTGATATCCCGGTCCATTTAGAACATCTTGAGCAGCGTCTGAGACAGTCCGGGGATTTAGAGGCCGGGGTATTTTTGACAGGAGCAGATTTAGAGCGTATGCTTCTGGAGAAGATCGGGCAGGTTGATTTTGATCTGGCCCGGCAGGATGTGAAGAATTTTCTCAAAGACCCGGCGCCGCTGAGCCTTTGGAGTAAAGAGTATTTTCAGGCAGTCTGTGCGAAGATCAGGTGTGTTTAGAACGCCGCAGTGTCATGGTGTCTTAAATAATGAAAGGTTCTCTATGAAAATTCTAGTCATCGGTTCTGAAGGGTTCATCGGCCGCTACATGGTCAGGGATCTAAAGGCTGCAGGACATGAGGTGGCGGGGTTCGATCTGGTTCCCGAGGACGCGGGCAGGTCGGGGTATGTGTTCCATCAAGGAAGCATCCTTTCCCGTGAGGAATTAATGAAGGCGGCCCGTGGCGCGGAGATGGTCGTTAATCTCGCGGCCAAGCACCATGACTTCGGCGTGTCGCGCGAAGAATTTTTTCTGATCAATGAAACCGGCACCCAGGTGATGCTGGATGTGATGGCGGAGCTGGGGATCAAACGGCTGGTCTTTTACAGTTCGGTCGCGGTTTACGGGGATGTGACGGAGTTCAGCCATGAGGGGATGGGGGAGCATCCGGTCAATGATTACGGCCGCTCCAAGCTTGCCGGAGAGGCGCTGATCAAGCAGTGGGCCGTGAAAGACGCGAGCCGGGAGGTCTTGATCATGAGGCCTGTGGTTGTTTTCGGGCCCCATAATTTTGCCAATATGTTCAGGCTTATTGACAGCATTTATCACCGGCGGTTTCTGCTCGTCGGGAAAGGCGATAATATCAAGTCCGTCTGCTATGTGGAAAATCTCGTTGCCGCGACTCTTTTTATGATGCAGAAGCTCCGCCCCGGGATCGAGGTCGTCAATTATTCGGATGAGCCGCATAAAACATCTAGAGAGATCGCCAACATCATCCGCTCTGAGCTGGGCAAGAAGCCTTTGAAGGCGCATCTGCCGCTGGGGCTCATCACCGCGCTGGCGTCTCCGATCGATCTGGTGGCGAAGGCCGCGAAGGTGAATTTCCCGATCACGGCCAGCCGGATCAAAAAGTTCGCCTCCCCGACCACGCATGGCTCACAAAAAGTCCGCGCGCTGGGCTTTAAGCAGAAGTTTTCGATCGAAGGCGGTTTGCGCGCCATGGTGCGGTGGTATTTGGAGGAAGGCATCAACGAGCGCAAGCGTTCCGCCTCCGGCCCCCGGGCTTAAATAAAGGGGTCTGTCACCTTTATTACTAAGTGTGTCCCGCCTTGTCCCATCTTGTCCATGGTTGTCTTATTGATTTTTTTAATTTCAACGGATATACTTTGTTCTAAATTTTAATTCCTGTCACATTTGTATGGATTCGATCTGCAGATCGCGGGCTGCTTGAGGCATCTGTGTCTGCGCAACTTGGAAAGGAGCAGTAGAATGGGGAAGAAAGTTTTAGGTTTGATCGCGGTATTTGTGCTGGCGGGGGCCGTTTCCGCATCGGCGGCGGTTATCAACATCCCGGTCACGGCTGCAGGGGATGGGACGTCATGGAGGTATTGGGGATGGTTTGGAAGTGGTAGCGGGTTTTCAGCAGACGCAAATCCTAATGAGGCGCGGCATTCATACTGGCCGGGCGATGGAAATGAAAGCGCTTCATATTTACAGTTCCAGCTCAGTGATTTCACCGGAACGGCGGAGCAGATCTCATCAGCCTCATTTAATTTTAATGTTCTTGGGTTTATCGATGGCGGGCAGGATAATCGTGATACAAAGGGAAATATTTATCATGCCTCAAATTCAAGTTCGGCTAACGGCAACGCATCACAGAAGTTGGGCGGCGATCAATTTGTCGGATCTGTTACTGGTTCAACAGCCATGGGTTGGAATTCTTTTGATATTACCTCTTATTTAAAAAATGACGTGACTAGTGATTATAATTGGGTTGCGTTCAGCATTTCAAGCCCGGGTTATGCGGGTTTCAGTTTTTCCTCTGCCGAAAGCGGCAATGCGGCGTATTTGCGCATCGTCACGGCAGATGCCACCAATGGCGGCGGGACGACCAATGCGGTTCCGGAGCCTATGACCATGTCGTTGTTCGGTCTGGGCGGCGCGGCGTTGGCGTTTGTCAGACGGCGCATTTTATAAGATTGCTCAAAAAATCATGGAGGAGGGGAGACGGAGGAATAAATATCCGTTTTCTCTCCTCTTTTTTGTTTTTATAAAGGGGTCTGTCACCTTTATCTATGGTTTGTAGACGGTGATGATCTCGTCCGTGTAGAATATCGGAATGCGGAGGCTTTGAAGAAAGTAGTTCGCCCTGTCGTTCTCCAGGATGATGAATTTTATTTCGAGATCGTGAAGGGCCGTTTTTGTTAATGCCCTGGTTCTTTCATGACTGTAGGCATCTGTGATGGCCTCGAAAGGATACGAGTAAAGGAAAAGATGTTTAAGGGCGGGGTTTAAAATGTCGTGATACGCCGAAAACGGCGTCCTGGAAAGATAGCCGCCCATCATTTTTTTATTGTGCAGCGTCTGATAATAGAGGGCCCTGGGTGTGTTATGGGGCAGATAGATCACGCCATAATCTTCCGTGTCCTGCCGCATGGTTTCAAAAAAAGGCGAACCCGGAAAGGATGTCATGAGATAAGGCAGGGACGCGTATTCAGCCAGGACAGCAAAGAGAAGAGCGATAAAAACAGTTTTCTGTTTGTGGCCGGCCGGAACGGAGAGGCGCAGGGCTTTTATCCCGAAGGCGGAGAGCAGGGACAGGCAGAACATGAGCATGATGAGGAACCGCGCCGGCATCCCTGTGAACTTGAAAAAGAAAAGGTTGTCGTAGAGGATCTTATACGGGAGCGTGATAGAGGTGTGAACGCCGCCTTTGAGGTGCGGGTTGATCCCTAAAGAAAGGATCAAGAAAACGGCGCTGCAGATCGTAAGGAACGTGATCAGGCGGTCTTTTTTCCGCAGGCGGACAAAGGCGATGGCCGACAGCAAGAGGACGCTGTAGCCGATGTAGTTGCTGTTTTCGGCTGTGTTGCCCGTAAACTGGGAGGTGATGTCAGCAAACGCCTTGAAGCGGCCCAGGTTTTGGATGGCGCCGGGAATAAAATAGCTCAGGATATCGGCTGAAAATATTTGAGGGTCGTGAGCGCCGATAAATTGTGTTGTGAGGGCCGCTCTCAACAAAATGAAAAAGATCGGGGAAAGTATGATCAGCGTCCCGGTGAAGATCAGGGCTGTTTTCAGGGCGGCTTTCGCCAACAGTGATCTGTCGGTGAACAAAATAAAAATAAGGTATAACAGAACGAAAATGGTGCAGAAAACGAGGTAGTACCAGTTGCAGAACGAGGTCAGGATAAGAAAGAGCGCGGCGAAGACCATGTCCGATCTGTTTTCAGCATTGATGGATTTTAAAAAGAACAGCGCGAAAAAAGGAATGAACTGCGTGCTGACCAGGCTCAGATGGCCCAGGCTGTGGCCCATTCTGTAAGGGCAGAAAACGAAGATGCATCCCGCCAGGAAAGCGGCCGGTTTATCTTTTGTGAGATAGAGAGCCAGAAGATACATGCCGAGGCCGGACAGGACAAACGATACCAGGAACATGGTGTTATACGCGGCAAAGAGATTGAACATCCGCTGAAGAGGGATGGAAAGCCCGCTGTTAAAAAAGCTCATATCGTTAAACGCCAGAGTAACGCCTTTCGGATAGAACAGATAGTCTGTTTGGAAAGGGCTGCCGACATGCTCAGTCAGCGTTTTATTCATCCACCACATGTTCCAGGCATGCTGCCAGCTGTCGCCTTTATTGCCGATCAAGTGCGTGGAAAAGTGTGCCGCCAGAGGGAAGGTCATCAGGAGTGTGAGGGCCAGAAACAGGACCGAAACAAGGGCCAGTTCTTTCATTTTTGCCAGCGCGGTATTGGGGGGCGTGTTATGAATGTTCATAACATTTTGAATTATAGCACTATTTTTCCCTTTCCATTTGCTTTTCATCTGGTTTTCATTTAATCTTAGTCTATGTTAAAAAAGATCCTGGTCACTGGTGGCGCTGGTTTTATCGGTTCACACACGGTTGTGGAACTGGCCAATGCCGGTTATGAGCCGGTGATCGTGGATAATTTCAGCAATTCCAGCCGCGGCGTCCTTAAAAACCTCAAAAAGATCCTCGCCCGTGAAGTCACCTGTTATGATGGCGACTGCTGTGACCGTTTGTTTCTTGAACAGGTTTTTACCAAAGAGAAAAATATTCAGGGAGCGATCCATTTCGCGGCGCTCAAGGCGGTGGGGGAGTCGGTCAAAGAGCCGCTCTTGTATTACCGTAACAATATCGATTCGCTGCTCGTCTTGCTGGACGTGATGAAGGAGTATGGCGCACAGCTGTTCGTGTTTTCTTCATCGGCGACTGTTTACGGCGCGGCGGACCGGCTGCCGGTCACCGAAGAAACTCCGCTTAAGCCTGCGGAATGCCCGTATGGCGTGACCAAGCAGGTGGGAGAGCAGATCGTGCGGGACGCGGTCACAGCCGGTTACGGCTTAAAGGCGGTTTCTTTGAGGTATTTCAATCCGATCGGCGCGCACGAAACCGCCCTGATCGGAGAACTTCCGATCGGCGTGCCCAAAAACCTGGTTCCCTATGTCACCCAGGTCGCTGCCGGCCTGTTGCCGGAGCTGACCGTGCACGGCAATGATTATTCGACACCGGACGGGACTCCTATCCGTGATTATATCCATGTCCTTGATTTGAGTGCGGCCCATGTCGCGGCGTTGAAATATTTAACTAAGACACTAGGACACTATGACACTAAGGCACTAAGAAACAAAAACGCTGAGGCACTAAGACACTGTGACACTAAAAAATCAGATGTTACGAGTGCCATAGCTCTGCGGAATTCGCAGAATTCCTCAGAATTAGTCCCCGGAGGGATGTCTGAGTGTCATAGTGCCGATGGTTTGAGTGCCTTAGTGCCTGAGTGTCTCAGTGCCTCAGTTGGTTATGATGTCTTCAATCTCGGCACCGGCAAAGGCAACAGCGTGATGGAAGTGATCTCGACATTTGAAAAGGCCACCGGCGTGAAGCTCAAATATAAGATCGGCCCGCGCCGTCCCGGGGACATTGAATCGATCTATGCGGACGCTTCCAAAGCGGAAAAATTACTGGGCTGGAAAGCAAACCGCTCTTTGTCCGACTCATTGAAGAGCGCGTGGGAGTGGCAGAAGAATATCAGCATAAAGGGTAAAGCGTAAAGGGCAGGCAAACGATGAAGATCGTTGATAAAAAACTTTCTCGCGAAGATCTGGATCTGATGGCAAAGGACATGTTCGGTGATCTGGTCAAAGCCGTCGTCGATGTCGAACGCCAGGTCATTGCGTTAAACGCTGAATTGCATTCAGATCTGGAAGCCCTTCTGCTGGAGGATGGTTCAGCGCAAAAAAATCTGTGGGGGATCAATCTTTATCCTGCGATGGAAGGAGAGGATTTCATTGAATTTGATTCCATGATCAATATGCGGCCTTCACAGGGGAATATGAGCCGTGGGGTGGATGATCGGGGCATTCAAAAAAATATCATTGAGATCGTTATGAAACGGATATCAGGATGATCATTCAGCATAAAAATTTGAGCGAAGGCCGGTGGCAGAATTTTTCGCTGATGGAGCAGCTGGCCAATATCGGCAGTGAGGTCAGCCGGGCTTTAAATTGGCGCGGTAAAAATAATTCTGAATACGCTCAAAAGGCTTCTGGACGGGCCCTGGAACTGCTCGATCTGACTCTTGACCAAAAACAGACATTTGTTCGATACAGAGAATTGTGCCGGTTAAGAGAAGCATTGGTCGATTATTTTTATGGGGAGAACCAGTTCGCTTCGAGCGAGAGCTTGTGGCGTAAATATTTTGATCATTTTAATTTTGCGTCAAGAAAAGAAAGATAGACCCTATGAAAAAGCATTATCCGTTTTTTCTTTCATTTTTCCTGGTTTTACTGGCATACGTGCCGACGTTCGACTGGATGCGGATCCGGTGGTTTTCGGCCAGTTCGTATTACAGCCACGGGGTCCTTGTTCCGTTCGTCGTGGCGTATCTGATCTGGCAGAAGTGGCCGGAAATATTGGAGACACTAAGGCACTGTGACACTAAGACACTGAAAGACACGGAGACGCCACGACACTCAGACACGATGACACTAAAAAACAAAGGCGCTGAGGCGCCAGATGTTGCAAGTGTCACAGTGTCACAGTGCCCTAGTGCCTTAGGATTACCGTTAATCGTGATAGGGTTATTGGCCCATATCTTCAGTTCCGTGATGCGGGTGGGGTTCATTTCCGGCTTTTCCATGTGGGTGGTCCTGGCCGGGCTGATCCTGCATTTTTACGGGATGAAAATGTTCAAGACCGTGCTGTTTCCGCTGGTGTTTCTGCTTTTTATGATCCCGTTGCCTGAACTCATTGTGGTCAATGTTTCGTTCCGGATGAAGATGTTCGCCGCCGGGATCGCGGAGAAGGTCATTAACGCCATGGGTATTTTGGCGATCAGGGAGGGCAGCGTGATCCGCATGCCCAATGCCTTTGTGGTGGTGGATGATGTCTGTTCGGGCCTGCGCAGCCTGATCTCTCTGACGGCGCTGGGAAGTATTTTTGCCTACTGGTTCAAGGGCCCGATGTGGAAGCGCTGGCTGGTGTTTGCCATGACCGCTCCGATCGCGGTGGCCACAAACGTCTGCCGGGTGGTGCTTTTGTCTTTTGTCGCCGAAGTCTGGGGGCATGAGGCGGCCAGCGGCTTTGTGCACGATCTTTCGGGGTTTAGCGTATTCGCCCTGGCGTTTCTGATGCTGTTGGCGTTCGGGAAGATGATTGAATGAAAACCATGACACTAAGGCACTAAGGCACTAAGGCACTGAGACACTAAGGCACTAAAAGAAATCATCCCAAAAGTAATCCCCTAGAGAAATAACACGGAGGATGAAATGGGTGAGCAGGTAGGATATAAAAAACTTTTTGTATGGCAGAAGGCAGATCAATTTGCATTTGAGATTTATGGTGCGAGCGAGGGTTTTCCGAGGAAGGAAATGTTTGGTCTGACATCACAGTTGAGGAGAGCGGCTTTATCGATTCCAACAAATTTGGCAGAAGGTCAGGGCCGGCAGGGCAGGAAAGAGTTCCGGCAATTTGTGAATATTGCATTGGGTTCTGCGACAGAGGTTGAGTATTTGTTAGATTTTGCGTGTCGTTTAAAGTATTTGGATGAAAAGGCGAGTATCCGATTGCAGGGTCTTCGCAGGGAAGTTAGTTCGCTGTTGTGGAAGTTATTACAAAGTTTGTCTTAATCGGTTTTTAGTGTTTTTAGTGCCGTAGTGTCTTAGTGTCACAGTGTCTTGTTTTAGGTTTTCAGTGCCATAGTGCCTTAGTGTCATAGTGTCTTGTTTTAGGTTTTCAGTGCCATAGTGCCTTAGTGTCCTAGTGTCTTTTACAGTAAGGATTTTCCATGAAAAAACATTTCTTTTTTATTCTCATTATTACGTTGACTATTGTCGCAGGCGCGGTGTCCTGGTCGATGTTTTTGCGGACGCATGATGCGCAGGACACGGTGGATGTGTTCGATTTTCCCATGGTCATAGGAGAATGGGAATCTGAAAACATCCCGATCTCGGACAATGATTACGCGGTCCTTGAGACGCGCAACGCCTTTGTCCGCATCTACCGCAAGCCCACCGGCGAAGAGGTGATGCTTTACGTGATCTATTCCCAGACCAACCGCCGCGTGGCGCATCCTCCGGAGATCTGCTACACCGGCGGAGGGTCCACCATTGTGAGCAAATTCCCTGAAAAGATCGCGACGGACGCTGTCACGGACGGTTCCATCACCGCTAACCGGCTTCTCATTGATTATCCCAATTATCAGCAGATCATGTATTACTGGTTCAAGGTCGGCAATAGTTACACGGCCAGTTACTGGGCCGGCCAGGCGATGATCGCCTGGAAAAACATGACCGGCCAGTCGTCCAGCAGCGCGTTGATCCGTTTGACCTCAGTGGTTGAGGATGATGACCAGCAGCGCGCTGTTGATATCATCCGCGGGTTTGCCGCGGAGATCCTGCCGCTTCTTAATCAATACATTCCATAAAGCGGGCACTAAGGCACTAAGGCACTAAGGCACTAAGGCACTAAGGCACTAAGGCACTAAGGCACTAAGGCACTAAGGCACTAAGGCACTAAGGCACTAAGGCACTAAGGCACTAAGGCATTGGTATCTTAGTGACTAGGTTTTAAGGGTTTAAGGTTTTTAGTGTCTCAGTGTCATAGTGTCCTAGTGTCTTGTTTTAAGCCCGCAACACTTTGTTTATCACCTTAAACACGTATCCGCAACGTTTCCCAGCAATGACAATAATTGTGTCCTATGTTGTCATAGTATATCCAGGTCTGTCATGATTTATCCATGTAATTTTTGTTGAAATATGTTAGGTGTTAAGGCTTTTTTCGACTTAAAAAAGCTGCTTTTTTGTTTTTTGGAAACGCTTTCTTGAAAGCGCTTTTTTTGGCACGCCTATTGCTATAACTGTAATACTTGCCGTGAGGCATCAGCTTTGAGAGAGGAAAAAAACGATGTTCAGAACAAGAAAAAAAGTTAAAAATTTTGCGTCACTTTTGATATTAATCATTGCGGGGCTGTTTGTTACAACAACCGCCTGGGCTGCTGTCACGGTCATGACCGCTGATCAGGAAAAGAACGGTGTCTATCACTCGGAAGACAGAGGCGTTGCCGGCCCTTCAGATGGAGTGAAATCCCGCGCCCCGGAACCTTCGACCCTGGCGCTGTTCGCCAGCGGGCTGATGGGGATGATCGTTTCATTTGTCCGTAAGACCTATCATGTGACCAAGCGCATTCTGGATATCGCGGCCGGTGTTTTGGGGTTGGTCGTTCTTTCTCCGTTGTTTTTGCTCACCGCGGTCCTTATTAAATTGACGTCCAAGGGGCCGATCTTTTACACCCAGGTCCGGGTGGGAAAAGACGGCGTCCCGTTTAAAATGTATAAATTCCGCACGATGCGCACGGATGCCGAAATGGGCACCGGTGCTGTCTGGGCCAAAGAAAATGATGACCGTATCATTCCGGTCGGACGATTTTTACGCAAGGCCCATATTGATGAAATCCCTCAATTTTTAAATATTTTAAAAGGCGATATGTCTTTGATCGGCCCGCGCCCTGAACGGCCGGAATTCGTGAAGAAGCTTTCGCTGCAGATCCCGGATTATGAAAAGCGCCTGCGCGTGAAGCCCGGTCTGACCGGTTTGGCGCAGGTTTGGCACCGTTATGATGAAACGCTTGCGGATGTTCGCAAAAAGGTCAAATATGACCTGATGTATATTAAGAAGGTTTGTCTTTGGACGGACCTCAGGATCTTTTTCAGGACCTTCCGGGTCGTTGTGACCGGTGAAGGGGCGCATTGATCTTTAAAGATTTCTCCGGCACGCCCCGGGGGAGAATCATCGCGCGCTTTTAATCTCCTTTGGGCGTGTGAATGATGGGACGTGTTTTGCCACAAACATTTTGTGGTCGGCCATGTGCGTCACCCGGGGTCGGAGAAAGTTATTTTGGTGGAACAATAAATTAAGGAAAGATATGAAAAATTTTCGCAAATTCAAGGCTAATCGTAAAACGGCGATCATGACCGTCATCGGTCTGATAGCGGCGCTTCTGCTGATTCAGACCGGGGCGAGCGCGTTGCCGATCTTCAATTC
Source organism: Candidatus Omnitrophota bacterium (assembly GCA_022711395.1). GTDB lineage: Bacteria > Omnitrophota > Gorgyraeia > Zapsychrales > JANLHA01 > JAKLFA01. The sequence continues at coordinate 66,784 of JAKLFA010000002.1, forward strand.
CGACAACGGACATTATTATGACATTGTGGTCAGCCAGGACACGATCTCATGGATCAACGCGAATGCGGCGGCTGAAGCCTCTGTTTATGAAGGAAAGGCCGGGCATTTGGCCACGATCACATCCCAGGAAGAGCAGGATTGGATCTCCAACAATTTTTTCCCCAGCAATGCGTGGCTGGGAGGGTTTCAGAACGTGGGATCTCTGGATTATGATGAACCCAACGGCGGTTGGGAATGGGTGACCGGCGAGCCTTTTTCTTACAGGAATTGGCAGGACGGAAGGCCTGATAATGAGAATGAGGGAGAGGATTATTTATCGAGCGGGGATGATGATCAGGGATGGGATGACCGCAGCGATGACGATAATGAGATGGACTCTTATATAGTGGAATATGAAAGCGACCCGGCCGTAACTGCCACACCGGAACCGATGAGCTTGGTTCTGTTGGGGGGAGGGTTGTTCGGTTTGGCAGGGTTGAAAAGGAGAAAAGCATAACATGAAAAAATTTATTACGACAGCTTTGGTGATGTTGGGCGTTGCGGCGTTCCCGTTGCAGGCGCATGCTTTGTTCACCAACATCGGGTTTGAGACCGGGGATTTTACCGGATGGACGATTCCCGCAGGGTATGGCGTTCCCAGTGACCGTTCGGTTGAGTTCGGTTCTGACGCCGGGGCAGGATACGGCACGTATTTCGCCAAGATCCAGGCGAGTGACGCTGACACCTGGATCGCGATCGTGCAGACCGCGACCCTGGAGGCCGGGACCAAGATCGATGGGGCGTTCAAGTTTGATTATTTAGATGAAGGGGCCCCTCATCTTGATGAAGCGATCGTTCAGATCCAGCATGCCGGATGGGCGAATCCCTTAGAGCCGTATTATGTGGCTGGTGAAAGCACTGATGGTTGGCTGTATTGGTCATGGACAGCTCCGGAGGACGGAAGCTACACGCTGTCTTACGCGGTCAAGAACGTCGGGGATGAAGATGTTCCAAGTTATGGATTTTTTGATACCAAACAGACGGCCCCGAATGCTGTTCCGGAACCGATGAGCTTGACGCTGATGGCCGGCGGCCTGGCAGGGTTGGCTTTGCGCAGATTTAAGAGGTAGTTTGAGGTTCCTTATTCGAACACGAAGGTGTTTAACATAGATAAAAATAGACCTTAACAAATACTAAACCAAAAATTATTTTTGGGAAGGAGAAAAACAATGAAAAAGGTCCTCGTAACATTAGCGATCGTGTTGTTTGCAGCTGGCAGCGCGAACGCTATGCCGATGATCCTGGATCCGGGTTCTATCGCGGGTCTTGGTGTCACAGGCCAGACGGGCGTATTTGACCAACTTGGCATTTACGTCCAGACCACATCAACCGATTATGTTAGCGGTTCTTTCGGTGATGTTGGTGATCTAGCTGTTCAGTCACTGATCGGGGCAGGCCCGGTTGTGACAAGAGGGTTAAACACGCCTGATGCAGCCACGCCATGGTATCTTGTCGGCGGCTGGTCAAATCTTTCCGGTTATCAAGGCGCTCTTCCTGGAACGTTTGTTTATACGTCAGGGACGCTTGATCTGTATGTCAACAATACCGGATATGCATTTGGCCCGACCGTTGCTGCAGGTGATGGTTCTGGATTTACTGGTACGAAAGTTGCGACATTGTCGCTGCTTTATGGTACCGGTGCTTTAGTTCCAGACTCAAGCCCTGATGGTTTTGGCGGGACTGTGGATCTGACCTGGGAATTCACTTGGTTACAGAATGGTTTCTGGTTAGATGCTAATGGCAATCCGATCATTCTGGCTAACTTGAGCCAGGGTGAGAGATTATTCGCTATCGCTGATGCGAATACGGATCGTGTTGCTTTTGGCGCCGGAGACGGCCAGGTTGTTTCTCGGTATATTTATTCAGATCATAATGGATCTGTCACGATCGGTGTTGTTCCGGAGCCTACAAGCATGGTCTTGTTCGGAACAGGCCTTTTCGGCTTAGCCGGTGCAGGTCTTCGTAAGAAAATTTTGGGATAATTTTTATCTCAAAATTCTTTATACACAAAAAAGCATTCCCCTTCGGGGGAATGCTTTTTTGTTTTCTCTCCTTGCCCTTTATTAGTATTTCTATTAATATATTTCTATGACTTTTTTTCACCGTTTCATAAGTTCCGTTTTGCGTCATCCGTATCGCACTCTTGCAGTTACGCTCATTTTTCTTGCCGTGTCGTTGGCCCTTTTTCCGCAGATCCGCATTGATGACAGCCTGGATGTTTTTTTTGATAAACACAGCCGGCATTTCATTGATTTCGAGGCCTGGAAAGAACAGTTCGGAAGCGATGAGCTGGTCATTGTGGGCCTGGCGACCGATGAGGTCTTCACTGTTGACAATTTAAATTTGATCAAAACGCTTACGGAACAGTTTGAATCCCTGGAAGCGGTGGAGGACGTGACCAGCCTTTCAACGGTCAATCACGCTGTTGGAATGGGAGAGGATTTTATTGTGGAACGCCTGATGGAAGGGCTTCCGCAAACGCCGCAGGAGATGGCGAGCCTTCGTCAGGAGGCGCTCGGAAACCCCTTGTATGTCCAGAACGTCATTTCCAAAGACGGGAAAGTCGCCGCCCTGATCCTTGAGCTGGAATACGGGCTTGAGGGCGGTGCTCATAAAAAGAAGGTGATGGAAGGTGTCCAAAAGATCCTTAAAGCTGCGGCCCCTTCGGATGTGAGGTATTATGTCAGCGGGCTTACGGCGATCGAATATTATTACACCAAATATATGCAGGAAGACCTGAAATCCTTCGGGCCGTTTATGTTCTTGATGGTGGCGTTCATCGTTTATTTAACGTTCCGGAAATGGCGGCTGGTCATTCTGCCGCTGTCGGCGATCCTGGCCAGCCTGGTCATGACCATGTCGCTGCTGGTCCTTTTCAAATTTTCGATCAATAATGTGACCACGATCATCCCGCCGATTCTTTTGGCCATCATGGTGGCCGACAGCATCCACGTGATCGGCGAAGGGGTCGCGCGCAAACGCGCGATCAGGGACGGTTCAGAAAACGACAGCGTGTTTTTTGAAGAAACCATCCGTCATCTGCTGTTTCCGTGTTTTTTGACCAGCATCACGACCGCGGTAGGGTTTTGGTCTTTGACGATGAGCCGCATCCCGCCGGTCAAAGAGCTGGGGCTGGTCGTGGGGATCGGGGTGGCGTTCGCGTATCTTCTTACGTTCACATTTATGCCGGCGCTGGCCGTGGCGACCCGGGCCTTTAAAGGGGTCGGCCCGGAATCCGGCGAAAAAAAGATCAAGGGTTTTGACCGGCTCTTTGACCGTTTCCTTGAGGGGTTGGCGATTTTTAACGAACGTTTTGCCCGCTGGATCATTGTGGGCAGCGTGGTCTTGGTGGCCGTGTCCGTTTGGGGGATCAGCCGGCTGCGGGCGGAGACCAGCATTATTGAGGCGTTCCAAAAAAAGAGCGACATTTACCGTTCGACAGAATTTCTGGAAGACCATTTAAGCGGTGTTCATCCTTTGAATATTTCGCTGAAGGCGAAATCACCCGACGCCTTTTTGCATCCTGAAATGCTTAAGCGCATTGAAGCCTTGAGCGCCTTTCTATACAGCATTGAGGAGGTGGACAAGGTCTCCTCGGTCAACGATTATTTGAAGGACATCAATCAATCGTTCCACAATGAGGATCCGGTGTTTTATGCATTGCCGGACACCAAAGAGATGGCGGCGCAGTATGTCCTTCTTTACGGAAGGGAAGACCTGGAGGATTTTGTGGATGAACAGTGGCAGTGGGCCACGGTGCGTGTGCGTCTAAAGGAACACAGCAGCGTGAAGCTTGAGCATGTGATCAAAAAGATCGATGAATATGTCCAAGAAAATTTTGCTGACCTTGAGGAGCGGAACACTTTAGGCCAAACGGTCCTGGAAGTGGACACGAATAACAGCGTGACCTTGGGCCAGGTCCAAAGCCTGGGAATGGCGATGGCGGTGATCTTCGGGATGATGTTCTTGGTGTTCCGGTCCGTGCCGGTCGGGGTCGTGAGCATGGTCCCTAATATCCTGCCGATCCTTTTAAATTTCGGGATCATGGGGATCTTTAACATCCGCCTGGATTCAGCCACCTCCATGATCGCGGCCATCGGCATCGGGATCGTGGTGGATGACACGATCCACTTTCTGCACGGGTTCGGTGAATTTTTAAGTGGGCATGGGGATTATACCAGGGCCATGCATGAGACGCTTAAGACGAGGGGCCGGCCGATCATTTTTACTTCGGTGGTCCTGTTCTTCGGGTTCGGGGTGGTGGGATTTTCGAAATTCATGCTCACGGCGTATTTCGGGATCCTGACGGCGCTTTTGATGTTCACAGCGCTGCTGGCGGACCTGATGCTGACGCCGAGCCTTTTGATCGTGTTCAAACCCCCGTTTTGGAAGGGAGGGGATAAAGAAAATGACTGATCGTCAGCAATATCTTCATAACGAAGGTCTTTTTTATAAGAAGGCGTTTGAGCGCAATATCGGGATCCTGACCGAGGCGGAGCAGGAGAAACTGCGTCAGGCGCGCGTGGCCGTCGTGGGCTGCGGCGGCGTGGGAGGGGTGCATATCCTTAATGCGGTGCGCCTGGGCGTCGGGAATTTGAACATTGCCGATATGGACGTCTTTGATGTGGTCAACATTCAGCGCCAGTGCGGCGCGTATTTAGACACCATAGGCCGCAATAAGGCTGAGGTGCTGTGCGCGAGCGCGATGGCCGTCAATCCTTATGTGAAGGTCAAGACGTTTATTGATGGGGTGTATGATGAGACCGTGGATGAGTTTTTGGAAGGGGTCGATCTGTTCATTGACGGCATTGATTTCTTTTGCATTGACATGAGGCGCCAGCTTTTTATGAGGGCCTATGAACTTGGGATCCCGGCGGTGACGGCCGGGCCGATCGGTTTCGGCAGTGCGCTTTTGGTGTTCATGCCCGGCGGGATGAGCTTTGACGAGTATTTTGATATCAGGGATGAGATGTCCTATGAGGAGAGGATGATCGCCTTCGCCGTGGGGCTCGCGCCGGCATCCGTTCATTTGAAATACATGAATCTGAAAAAGGTCGATGTCGCCAAGAAGACCGGGCCGGCGTTGGTCTCATCCTGCGGGCTGGCCAGCGCGCTGGTGATGACAGAGGTTCTTCGCATCCTTTTGCGCCGTCCGGGATTAAGGCCCGTGCCGCATTATCTGCAGCTGGACCCGTATCTTTCCGCCTACAAGTCCGGATATCTTTGGCTGGGGAATAAAAATCCTGTTCAGCGTTTGAAACGGACGATCGTCAAGCGCATGCTGAAAAGGGAACACCGACATCACGGAGAAAGCCATGAATAAACGATATCTGTGCGTGCTGGCAATGGTATGGATGGTGTGCGCTGATGTTTCGGCGCAGACTTTGAGCGGGCCGGAGCTTGCGCAAATGATCTATGACCGGCCCGACGGGATGGACCGTTCCATGAACGTGGACATGGTCCTGGTGGACAAGAAGGGTAATGAGCGGCCGCGCACGCTGGTGCTGTTCGCCAGGGATGAGGGTCCGCTGGCCAAAACGTATCTGGAGTTTTTGACGCCGGAGGATATCAAGGCCACGAAATTCCTTTCCATGGAACAGGCCCAGGGTGATGATATCCAGTATCTTTACCTTCCGGCGCTGGGAAGGGCCAGACGCATCGTGAGCAGCCAGAAAAATCTGCGTTTTGTGAACACGGATTATACCTATGAGGATATGCAAAGGCGCAAGCCTTCCGAGGATGAACACCAGATCCTCCGTGAAGAAATTTATAACGGCCGGCCGTGTTACGTGCTTGAAAGTGTTCCGGTCTCCGCGAATTCACAGTATGGCCGCCGGGTAAGCTGGGTGGACAAGTTCAGCCTGGTGGCGCTGCATACGGACTTTTATGATAAAAAGGGGCGTTTGGTCAAAGTCTTTGAGGTCCTTTCCATGAAAGTGGTGGATGGGTTTTGGACGGTCATCAAGAGCCGGATGGAAGATCTTGAAGAGGCGCATCAGACGTTGATGACCGTGACGGAAGTCCGTTACGACCAGGGGATCGAGGGCGCAAAATTTGAGCTGCGCGCGCTGGAACAGCGATAGGCGTGAAGGCTAAAGGGGATGGAACATGGGGAAGGGGGCGAGAAGGATGAAAAACAGGACGGGCGTGGTGCTGGTTTTGACATTTGCCTTCAGCGTGTGCGCGGCTTTGGCTCAGGCGGCGGTCTGGCCGGACCTGGTGGAAGTGGAGTGGACCCCTTCGGTGGAGGTGTGGTCCCTGAACTATGTTGAAGCGGTCGAAAACAATGATTATGAGGACGCTGCCGCCACGGACAGCTGGGTCCGCGCGTTCAACGAATTCTGGATCGAAGAACATGACCTGTTCATCAAGGCCGACGGGCAGTGGCGTTATAACGCCTGGAACGGCGGGCTTGAGAATGAAAGCCATGGGGAAGCGTCGTTCCGCGAGGTCTACGGGGAACTGCGCAAAGAGCATTACCGTTTTTCCGCCGGGGACCAGATCCTGACCTGGGGGAAAATGGATGACATCACGATCCTGGACCGCGTCAATCCTCAGGATTACCGTCATTTCGTTCTCTATGATAAGCAGGAAAGAAAGGACCCCGTCCTGATGATGCGCCATGAATATTTCGGGGACGGTTACGGCTTTGAAACGGTTTATAAGCCGTATTTTGAGGCTTCTAAGGTGGATTATTTCGGGCGGAATTTTGCCGCCTTCGGGCATTTGAAGGAAGTGGTGGACTTAGGCGGCTACAGCGCGCTCCAGAAGTCGACGGTGCAGGGGATCGGGATCCGGGACGAGGACCGGGCTACGGAGCACAGCCTTGAGAACGGCGAGCTCGCGCTGCGTTATCGCGGCCATCTGAATGACGTGGATTACGGGCTGTATTATATGAACCAGCGCAATTCCATTCCGGTCCTGAGAGAATCATCGCCGGTCGGAAACACCGTAAAAGCTTTTTTGTATGACCCGACCCTGGCAACGCTGGACACGCTGGTTTCAGCGTCTCCCACCAGTGAGGACCTGGCGCTTACGGCCGCGCATCCGAGGGTCCAGACCGTGGGCGCGGACTGGGAAACGGTCCTGGGTGAATATGGCGTGCGGGGGGAGATGGCCGTGATGATGGGGATGCCGTTTTTGAACGAGGATTATTCTTATACCGAAAAGGACACGGTCATGGTCGGTGTAGGCGTCGACCATACTTTCGAGAACAGCGTTTACGCGGACCTTCAGTATGTTCAGCAGTATATTTTCGCCTATGATAAGCTTTACGCGCAGGAGGAGGCGCCGTTTTTTATCGCGGGGACGGTGAGCCGGGATTTCGCCCGCGGCAAGTTCAATGCCGGCCTGGACTGGACCTGGAACGCCTCTTACGGGGATTGGATGTTCAATCCTGAGCTGCTTTATAAGCCGTGGGACAGCCTTCATATTGCCGTCGGAAGTTTCATTTTTGAGGAGGGCAGCGCCAGCACGCTGTTCGGCCGCTATGACACGGGCGATATTATTTATGTGAGTTTGAAGGGAGTCTTTTAAAGGGCCGACGGGCGGCGTTAATGTCTTTGACAAGAGTTCAAATCAACGCCATAATGAGTCATTCTGAAACGGTGTGAACCGGGAGAGATGCCATGGGATCTCAGCACTTAGAGCGATTACGACAGGTCATTTCAAGCGATCAGCGCCGCTGTGAACGCATAGAGCTTCCGTTGAAGATGCTGTATGCGTCCCAGCCTGGCCATGGAGGCCAACTGGATTGGAAGGGGCCGGTATTGCTGGATAATATCGGCGGGGAAGGGATCGGATTTAATTCCAAGGACCTGATACAGGAAAATGAGGAGCTTTTGATCCGGATGTATCTGCCGGATGATGACTTGCCGGCGGTCTTTATCGGCAAGGTGGTCTGGGCGAAAGAGGACCCGTCTGCCAAGCGCTGCGGCTGCCGGGAATATTCTTACGGGATCCATATTGAAAAATATGATCCGCAGACTGAGGCCAGGTTCATGGGGTTCATGTCCGATCAAATTCTGGGAAAATACCTTGATGAGTCAGGGGATCTAAAGGACATTTAAGGACAAATGAATATGATGTTAGAACATGCCGGCATGCGCTCGATATTCAGCGGGATCGAATACCGTGTTGCGCGCAGCAGAGATGAATTGGCCCAGGCCTTTCATCTGGTCTATGAAGAATATCTGAAACAGGGCTACATTCATGAACATCCGTCGAAAATGCGGCTGTCTTTGCATAATCTGGTTCCTGAAACAACGACATTCATCGCCAAAGTGGATTCAACGGTTGTAGCGACGGCGACAGTCATCCCGGATTCGCCGCTGGGCTTGCCGATGGACGAGCTTTATCGGGAGGAACTCGCCGGTTTGCGCGACTCAGGAGAGAGGCTTTGCGAGGTTTCCATGCTCGCGCACAGCAGCGATCTTCTCAGTGACAAGGTCCCGTTGATGTTCAACGCCAAAAAGATGTTCCTGATCTTTTTCCTGTTCAAGCACGTCTTTGACTACGCGGTGCAGGAAGAAGCGCTGGATTATATCTGTATCACGGTCAATCCGAAGCACTCGGCGATCTATGATTCGCTTTTGTTCAAGAACCTGGATGACCAGGTCAAGTATTACGGGAAGGTCAACGGCGCTCCGGCGATCGCCAAGGTCCTGAACCTTTCAACGATCGAGCAGGAATCCGCTCTGTCCAAACGGCATAATATGCACAAAATGTTCTTCAGCGGCAGGACCGATCCCCGCCGTTTTGATGAAAAGTTCCGTTTCGGTATCGATGATATCAAATATTTTTTTGTGGACCAGGTCAACGCATTTGAAAACGCCAGTAAAGATGAGGTCCGGTATATCATGGACGCATATCCCGAATATGATCTGAGCGGGATCATTCCCTTGCACATGATAAGGCCGTGACGGCGTCTTAACCGTTGATTTCAGAAAGCACATGCTGCATTCATCTCAACAGATCTTTGAGGTTTTCCGCGACGGGGCGCAAAAGGCGGGTGAGAAGGACGCGCTGTTATACAAGCAGAAGGCCCATTATGAGTCGATCAGCTATATCGCCCTCCTGAGGCAGGCGGCCGCCTTTGCCCGTGTTCTGCATAACCATCAGATCTCTCCCGGCGACAAGGTTGCGCTGGTCCTTGAGAACAGGCCGGAGTTCGCCGGTGCCGTGATGGCGGTCTGGGCTTGCGGGGCGGTGGCGGTCCCGTTGGACGTCCAATATTCCACCCTTGAGATCAAAACGCTTTTGAAACATTCTCAGGCCAGGCTGGTGGTCTCTCAGCAGCGGCTTTTCCATCTTCATGAGGAATTGCGTTCGATCTGCCCTTGGCTGACCGTGGATGACCCGGATCTGAAATATCATTTGCGCGAAGCTGCGGGGTCCGCCCGGGCGGTCGAGTTGGAGCATTCTCCGGCGGTTGACCTGGCGGCGTTGTTCTACACGTCAGGGACGACGGGAGAGCCCAAGGCGGTCATGCTCAGCCACGCGAATATCCTTTCGAATGTGAGGGCGTTCCATCAGCTTGAGATCGCTTCTTCCAAAGACGTGGTCGTTTCGGTCCTGCCGTTGCATCACACCTACGCGTTTACGACGACACTGTTATATCCGCTTTTGATCGGGGCCACGGTCAGTTATCCAAAGAGCATCGCTTCCGTGGACCTTTTGTCCTGCATCAGGGAGACGTGCGCCACGGTCTTTGTCGGAGTGCCGCAGATCTTCAAGCATATGCATAAGGCCGTGGTCGACCGTATTGGAGGGATGAAGGCCCTGAAGCGTTCGATGGTGCTTGCCGCCGGAGAGCTTTGCATGAATTCCCGCAAGGTCCTGGGGGCCAATCCCGGGCGGGTTCTTTTTTCGCAGATCCACCATCAATTCGGGCCGTCGTTGCGCCTGATGGTCTCCGGCGGGGCGAAGCTGGACCCGGAGATTTCCAGGGATTTTTATCGCTGGGGATTTTCTTTGATCGAGGGTTATGGCCTTACGGAGACATCACCGGTCGTTTCTTTTTCACTGCCCAATCAGGCGAAGTTCGGTTCCGTCGGAAGGGTGATCCCGGGAGTCGGGGTGGATATCAAGGACCCTGACGCGGCCGGTATCGGTGAGGTCCTGGTCAAAGGCCCTAATGTGATGATGGGTTATTACAGGAACCAGGCCGAGACGGACCGGGTCCTTTATGACGGATGGTTCCATACGGGGGACCTGGGATATATCGACCGGGATGGATTTCTTTTTTTGACCGGCCGCAGCAAAGAGATCTTGGTCTTGGAGAACGGGGAGAACATCAATCCGGAGGAGCTGGAAAATTATTATGGCCAGAATCCCTTTATCAAGGAGATCGCGGTCCTTTCTTTTAAGGCTGAGCGTTCCTCGGGGGTCACGGCCGAAAAGCTTGTGGCGTTGATCGTCGCTGACCAGGACCATTTTTTGGCCCAGAAGGAAACGAATATCAAGGCCAGGATCAAATGGGAACTTGAGAACATGTGCGTGCACATGCCCAGTTATAAGAGGGTGACCGGATTTGAGGTTTCGCAGGAAGAGCTGCCCCGCACCAGGCTGGGGAAATTACGGCGTTTTGAGCTGCCCGAGATCTATGCCCGCCTTCGTGAGCGGTCGCAGGTCAAACAAAGGGTGCAGATCGTCGAGCCGGTGGAGGGGCGTTCTGAGCTGTTTGATCAGGCGCTGGGTTATCTCGAGGACGCGGTGGGCCGCCCCGTGGGCCTTAAGGAGCATTTGGAACTGGACGTCGGGCTGGACTCGTTGGGCCGCATGGAGCTTTTGCTGGGGCTTCAGGAAAAGCTGGGTTTGAGCCTGACAGAGGAACAGTCGATGCAGTTCTTTGTTTGCGTGACGGTCGAAGATCTTTTGGATAAGTTGAGGGAATTTTCAGCGTCGCTGCCCAGCGGGATCGCGGTGGATGAGGATGCCAAGATCCTGAGCGGACTTTCGGCCGGCAGGGAGAATTTCGCGGTGGTGGCTGAGCGAGCGAAGTCCTTTTTGCGAGAGGCCCTGAACCGTGAATCGATCCAGGAGTCCGATCATTTGGAGCTGGACCTGGGGCTTGATTCGCTGGGGCGGATGGAAGTCCTTTTGAGCCTTCAGGAGCGTCTGGGGTTGACCATGTCGGATGAGCAGGCGGTGGGATTTTTCATGGCTTCGACGGTCGCGGAACTTCTTGAGAACCTTAAAAAAGAATTGCCCCGGATGCAGGAGGGCTCCGGCGCAAAGGCGTTCATGTGGTCGGATATCTTAAGACAGGATCCCGACGCTGACAAACTTAAGCGCATCAACACGGGGGACTTCAGCCTGCCCGCCCGTTTGTTCAATGTCGCGGGATGGTGTTTTTTCCGCGCCTTTTTTAAGTTGTTCTACCGGTTGAAGGTGGAGGGTCTTGAGAACGCAAACACCGAGGGTCCGTTCTTGATCTGTTCGAATCACACGACCTATTTTGATGCGTTGATTATTTTAAGCGCGTTGCCGTTCCGGAAATTTTTGCAGGTGTTCTTTTTGGGGGACAGCAAGTTCCTTAACCATCCCGTGCTTCGTCCGTTCGGCCGGGCCGCCAGATTTATTCCGATCGAATTCACGCATAACATGGTGGAGGCGTTAAAGGTCTGCGCGTATGTCTTGCGGAATCAAAAAATCGTTTGTTACTTTCCGGAAGGGCAGCGGTCGATCGATGGGGAGGTGAAGGAATTCCGCAAAGGGGTGGGGGTCCTTGTTAAAGAGTTGGGAGTGCCGGTCCTGCCGGCGTTTATCAGCGGGGCTTTTGAATGCTGGCCACGCGGGCAGCGGTTTCCCAAATTGTTTGGCAACGTCACGTTGCGTTTTGGTAAAATGACCTCTTCAAAAGAGCTTCTTTTCCGGGTTTTTGACGCGGAGGATGATTATGAGCAAACCGCTGAGAACTTACGGATCCGCGTCTCATCTTTGAAGTAACTTTTTGCGGCCCAATCAGTTACAAAAATTAAATCCTGTATTTCCGATTGACACCCATATATTTAACATTATAATAATACTAATTATATATTATTAAAACGAGGGGGAGATATGATCTTAAAGCGCGGTTTTTCTGTGATGCGGTCCTCTGTAGTGACGTTGATCCAAAATCCCGGTATTCTGTATCCATATGCGATCGTAGGGATCCTTCAGTTGTTCATTCTTGAGATCCTTTTTTTCATGCCCCGGTATCCGCTTATTCAGATCTTTGGGCCGATGATCCTGGCGCTTAAGAAGTCGCCATTTTTCTTGCATTACCCCTTTAATTTTGAAGTGGTGAACAGTTGGTTCCAGTCCCTGCAGGTGCCCTTCTATGTTTTTGTGCAGATCCTTTTTGTGGCCAAGGCTGTTCTGATCGTTCAAAAGACCGAACAGCGTCAGGCGGTGGAATCAATGCCGAAGGTCGCTTTTGGAAAATATGTGAATCTTGTGGTGGGGGCGGCGATCATTATCGGGCTGATGTATGCGTTCAATTACGGCTATTCGTTCTTGATCCGCAGGGCTGTTCAGATCCGTTCGACGTCGGGCCTTTACTTTTTGATCAAGCAGGCCGTGATCCTGGGTGGGCCGTATATCAATTTGATGGTCTCGGCTTTTATCACGGCGTGCTTCGCTTATGTGATCCCGCTCATCGCGATCGAAGGGGACAATGTCTTCAAGGCGGTTTTTCGGAATTTCAAATTGCTTAAAGGCGATTTTTTTGTCTTACTGGCTTTTTTGACGGTCGCGGCATTGTGCTTTGTGCCGTTCCTTCTGGTGAAAACGAATGAGATCGCGATCCGTTCGATGATGACGCCTGAAGGCTGGCAGATGATCACGATCTTGGGCGCGGGGCTGATCCTTTTGATCGACGCTCTGCAGTATACAGGAATAACGATTGTATATCTCAAAAAGGATAGATCATGAAAAAAACACTCCTCGTTCTGGTCGGTCTGTTGGTTGCGGTCTATGTCGTCCTGACGTTGGTGGATACCAAATCAGAATATCTGCTGGAGAAAAAGCTTTGGCGGATCCAGAAAGATTTTGTGGCGATCGCGCAGGACCCGAAAGCTGCGCCGGATAATCAGTATAAAGAAGCGATCGCCAAATACAGGGCGCTGATCCAGAAATACCCTAAGGCACGGCTGACGCCTCAGATGTATTTTCAGATCGGCCGTCTTGAAGAGATGCGGAAGAATTTTGACGGGGCGCGGGCGGTCTTTAAGGAGGCTTCGGAGGCGTTTAAGGATAATTCATCGATCGTTTCAGACGCGATGTATCGGGTTGGACTTTCTTTCGAACAGGAGGGAAAGATCAATGATGCGATCGCGATCTACCGGGAGATCGGACGGGTATTTTCACGGACGCAGATCGGGTTTTCGATGCCGATCTATATTGCCAGTATTTATCGACGTTTAGGGGACCCGGTCAAGCAGAATCAGGCGCTTGCTGAGGCGGAAACGTTTTATCGGGCGATCCTTTCCGAGACGGAAGATGGATCAGCCTCTCAACTGGAGGTTTTGCGGGCCTTAACGACCGCTTTGCTGGGGCAGCAAAAATGGGGTGAGGCGTATCAAACTCTTGAGAGAACGTTGTTTTCTTTCGCCAGGTCCAAGCATTTGAGGCCGCAGGCTGCTGGAGGGATCGTTCGGACCTTGAGCGTTGTGGGGGCTGGGCAACTGAATGACATGCCCAGGGTAATGAAGACCCTGGAAACTTTCAAGGAGCAGAATCCGGGCCATCCGCTGAACGCCTATCTTGAGCAGATCAAAGCGTCTCTTCAACAGATGAAGCAGGAAGAAAAGAAGGCGGCGGTCGTCGGGAATGAATAAAGGGATGAGCCAGGATCATATTCAGCAACTGACCGAGTCGGATCTGTTCAAGCAGGTCAGTGATATCTGCGCTGTGGTCAATACGGTCACCGATGTTCAACAGCTTCTGGAAGTGTCTTTATCACGCACGCTTAGATTGTTTGGGGCCCGTCGGGGGTCTGTGTTCATCATGGATGAGAACACGAAATGCCTGCTTTTGAAAGCGGCTGAAGGCCTGCAGCAGACCGAGGTCAATCAGATGATGAAGCGCATCGGTGAGGGCGTGGTGGGTCGGGTCGCCGAGCAGAAGATCCCGATCGTGGTTGAGAATATTGAGACGGATGAACGCTTTGTGAACTATCGAGCCCGCAAAAGTTATCAAACGCCGTCTTTTATTTGTGCGCCGCTGCTCATTAAGGACCATCTGATTGGAGTGATCAATATCACCGATAAATTGAGCGGGGCGGGTTTCGGAAGGGCGGATCTTCAGCTTCTGGATTTTTTGGCGATGCAGATCGCTTTGAATTACCGGCGTATTGAGCTGTATGAACGGTTCCGGTCGATCCTCAAACGCTCAGAAGAGCTCAAAAACGAGCTTGGCAAAAGCAGTCAGGAAACGACGAAATTGCGCCGGCAGATCATCGCTCATGAGCGGCTTGCCACCGTGGGAAAAATGGCTGGCGGGATCGCCCATGAGTTCAACAATCCGCTGGATGGTGTTTTAAGGTATACCAACCTGTGTTTAAAACAGGTCGGCGATGATGAGGTGATCCGCAGTTATCTTTTGGAGATCAAGAACGGTTTGAACCGGATGACGACCATTGTCCGGAATTTGCTGGCGTGCTCCCGGCGCTCCGAAAAACCCCTGCAGATGATTCGGCCGGATGTGGTGGTCGACCAGGCGATCCAGGCGGTGCAGTCCGAAGCGCAGCATAAAAACGTTCGTATTGAGAAGGAAGTCGGGCCCGGCTTGCCGGATTTGAAAGACCTGGGATTGGAAAGCATTTTGGTGAATCTTTTGCGCAACGCTGTCGATGCCCTTAAACCAGGCGGGCTTGTTAAGATCTCTGCGGTTCATTTAGAGCACAACGGGCATGTTGTTTTTCAAGTGGCGGACAATGGACCGGGCATTCCGGATTCGGAAGATCCGAGCAAAATTTTTGAGCCGTTCTATACGACTAAGGATATGGAGAAGGGTTGCGGTCTGGGTTTGACCATTGTTTCCGAGATCGTTAAGAGCTATCAGGGGCAGATCCAGGTTGAGAGCGCTCCCGGAGAGGGCGCGACATTTATTGTTACTATTCCGATTGAAACGAGGGACCTATGAAGTCGATTGACAAGCGCAACTATGATATTTTGATCGTTGATGATGAACCGTTGATCCGCCAGTCGCTTTTTGAGATCTTACGGATCGAGGGGTATCACGCTCATATGTCGCAGAGTGCGGAAGAAGCCTTGAATTTTTTAGCGGAGCAAAAGGTCGATATTGTCCTTACTGACATGAAATTGCCGCAAAAGAGCGGCCTGGAACTTTTGGAAGAGGTCAAGAAGATCACCCCGGATACGGAAGTCATTCTGATCACGGGGTTTGGTTCGATCGAGTCAGCCGTTGAGGCGATCCGCAAGGGCGCCTATGATTATATTTGCAAGCCGATCAATGATGAAGAGATCAAATCCCGTATTCAGAAGATCATTGAACATAAAGAGATCGTTGCTGAGAACCTGCGGCTGCGCGAAATGCTGGCCAAGTCCAATCCAACTTCCTGCGGCCAGATGATCGGTTCCAGTGCCAAGATGCAAAAGGTCTATCATGTGATCGAGTCTGTGGCGACTTCGAATGCCACGATCCTCATCACGGGGGAAAGCGGGACGGGAAAGGGTTTGGCCGCCCGGGCGATCCATCAGATGGATGAGAACCGCTGTGATAAGCCTTTTGTGGAAGTCAGCTGCGGGGCGCTTTCAGAAACGCTGCTTGAAAGTGAGCTTTTTGGGCATGTTAAGGGGGCGTTCACGGGGGCTATTCGTGATAAAGAGGGCCGCTTTGAGTATGCCCGCGGGGGGACGATTTTTTTGGATGAAATTGATGCATTTTCTCCCATGCTTCAGGTCAAACTTTTACGGGTTTTGCAGGATGGGGTCTTTGAGCGGGTGGGGGATAACGTGACCCGTAAGACGGATGCCAGGATCATTGTAGCGACGAATCGCCCTTTGACGGAACTTGTTGAAAATGGCGAGTTTAGGGAAGACTTGTATTACCGTATTAATGTGATTTCGATCGTGATGCCGCCTTTGAGGGAGCGGAAAGAGGATCTGGATATTTTGATCAAACATTTTCTTGAGAAATATGCTAAGAAAAATGGCAAGAAAATTGCTGGTATATCGGATGAAGTTCGGACCATGTTTTTGAACTATAAATGGCCCGGAAATATCCGGGAACTGGAAAACGCTGTTGAAGGCGCTGTGATCATGTCCAAAGCGGACGCCATCCAAAAGTGGGATGTTCCCAATTCTTCCAAGTTTGATGAGGCAAAGAAGCGCGTGACGGCCATGAAGATCGGCCGTTCGTTAAAGGAGGTCATGGAGCAGCCTGAGCGGGATGTTATTCTGGCGGCTCTGGAACAAAACGCTTGGAACCGCAATAAAGCGGCATCCGCGTTGGGGGTCAATCGGACGACCTTGTATAACAAGATGAAAAAATATAATATTGAGTTCAAAAAGCCAAAATAATGACATCAGTGCATTCGAAAAAATTGATTGAAGAGCTGATCGTTGTCGCCAAGTGGAAGGACTGTCTGCAGCGCTTTATGAGCGTCTTGCGGATCAACCTTTTTCTTGTGGATCCTTTGGGGCGAGTGATCGTTTCGCCGCTTTCGGACGGAGGGAATTTTCCTTACGGCGGCGGGCTTTTATCTGAAATGTTGCGCTGTTCAGGGGCGGAAGGGGAAAATTTCTTACGGTCTTTCGCGGCTTTTGGTGATTATAAAGAATTTAAGGGGTGCTGCGACCTGCATGCTTTTATGATTCCCTTGAAAGGGTATGGGTTAGAGTTTGCTTATATGGTCGTGGGGCCTGTGATCCTCAATAAACGGCTGGACGATGAAGTCTACAGGCGGCAGGCTGCTGAATATGGGTTTAGCCCCGAAGATGTGTTAAATCATGTCAACGAGCTTCGGGTGGTATCGCATATCGCGATGAACGGCATTCTGGACCTTTTGGCCACGATTGGCCGGGAATTGGTCGATATGCAGGCTGAAAATCAGATCCTGCAGAAACGAAAGCTCCAGCGGGATGTTTTTCCGGAAGGGATCGCGGAGGAGGTCGAGGCGCTTTATGAAACAGCATCTATTGATGAGTTGCTGGTCTCTGTGCTGGAGATCGCCTTGCGCCTGTCCGGCGCGTCTTCCGGATCGATCATGATGGTGGATGAGGAGCAAAAAAATCTTTCTGTCAGGGTTTCCCGCGGTCTGGATACGGTCCTTGCCGGCCGGGCCGTGACCAGGATCGGTGAAGGGGTTTCCGGTGTGGCGGTCCGCGACAACAGGGCTTTCATGATCAAGGGAACGGATGGTGATTCTACGATCCGTACGTTTTTGAAGCGTTCCAATCTTTCGGATTCGGCTGTCATCCCGCTTGCCGGCCGCAACCGCGTCCATGGGGTCCTCAATATCAATGCGACGGATTCCAACAATCTTATTTCCTCAAACTTCTCGTATCTTCAAAATCTTTCACGTCTGGTCTCAACTGTTCTGGATGTTTGATTTTTCTTAATCGAAGGCCGGAAGGTGTTTCGATATTTCCCCGTCGAGAAAACGCAACACTTTTTTGTTTACAAATGCCCAAATAAACCCTATAGTATTTATGAGTATATGCTCAAAAATACCCCAGGGTTGTTTTGAGCGGATGGCCACAACAAGGATCGGGTAATTTGTTTTGTGTAACCAGCGAGAGGGGAGTTTGCCATGATGAAAGGCCGGCCCAAAAAAGTTCGTTATATTCAACATATGCCTAGGACGGTGACATTTTCCCCAAGGGGCAAACCCGGCCGTCCTGATGAGATCGAGATCGCTTTAGACCAGTTGGAGGCCCTTAAATTGGCTGATTTTCAAGGTTTTTCCCAGGACCAGGGGGCGCAGGTCATGAATATTTCAAGGGCGAGTTTCGGACGTATTTTGCGTGAGGCCCGCAGAAGGGTTGCGGATGCTTTAGTCAATGGTAAAATCATGAAGATCCGCATGGGGGATGCGCAGATCGGCGTGAGGAAGAAGAATTTTTCTTTGGAGACGTTTCAAGATGAGCTTGTGCAGTTTCAATCCCGGAGCGTGAAGATCCAAAGGAGCATCAGAAGCGCTGCGTCTCATTCTGAAGATGTTTTTTCCCGCAGGGAAGCAGGACCAGCGGTTAAATAGCAATCGTTTTTAAATTGAAGAAGGGGTTTTAGAAGGATATGGATCGAGGGGTGGAAAAAAAAGACCTTTTTGTGACCCTGGCGGACCGCGATTATCTGCGAACTGCCAAACAGATCTTTGCCAGTGTTTTTTTTAATGCGGGTTGGAAAGGGGATTATATGCTCCTTGCGCATGATGTCCCCGAGGATGACCTGGTTTGGTTTCGTAAAAAAGGCATCTTGATCAAGCATTGCGCGCCATTGTTCAGGGGCGGGGACGATCTGCCGGAGTTGGGCGGGATGAAGTCGGCCGTCGCAAGTAAATTTTATTTATTCACCCCGGAGTTTAAGAAATGGCGGACGGTCATATACTCGGATTCGGACGCGACCGTTCGTGCCTCGCTGGATGGGCTTCGCGGGCTTAAAGGATTTCATTCAGTGGAAGATGCCACGACCCGCCTTTGGCAGCAGGTGATCCGAAAGAAGAATATTCAGGGCCGGGCGCTTGACCGCCGCGAATGCCGACGGAGGATCAGAAAAATGCGCGCTGATTATGACCTGAATGCCCGGCCGTTTTGCGCCGGGTTTTTTGTGTTCAGCTCCGAAGATGTGATCGATGGGGATAGGACATTTCAAGAGCTGTGCCAGTTGCTCGCTTATTACGGGACAGTCAGTGAATATGGTGACCAGTTGACGTTCAATTTGTATTTTCGTCAATGGAAGCCGTTGCCGGTTGTTTATAATATTCAGTTTCATGGCGAAAAGAACCGCTGGCTGGTGCCGCCATCGGAGATCCATGGGATCGTGCTGCATTTTGTTACCGCTCAAAAGCCGTGGATCCATAAAACATATTTTTGGGATGAGTGGAGTGAAAACCTGAACAGGGCTGATCGGATAGATCTCAGCCAAATTCCTGACGGGGTTGTTTGGAGCCGGGAATCGATCGATCTGGTGTCTGCTGAGTTAAAAAATATTTTGATAAAACGTAAAAACGGCCGGTTGTGGGTGCGAATCGTGATGGACCGGACGCTTGGTTATTTTGGGAAGCTGATCCGATCGATGGATCAAAATGTTTATAGAAAGCTGATCGGGATCAAGCAGCGTTTGGACCTTGATAAGACGCTTGGGGTTGGAAGGCATGTTTCAATGTCTGAACCAGCGCTTAAAAAGCTTCGTGAAGTGGTGGCAACTGCGGCGAAACCGCCGGCAGGAAAAGATGGGACGAAGGCAACAGAGCCCGCCGTTTGATTTTAAACATAAATTTAAAATGGGCCCTAAGAGATAGTTTTACCAAAAGAGAATGGTTCTTTTTCAAATTAATAACTTCCTATAATATATGTTATGTTAACTAGAATAAACGGGAAGGACATTTCTTAAGCGTTTGAATTAAAAGGCCTTATCGCAAAACTATTTCAGGAATATTTTAGTGCTTTAACCTCAATCGGGCGGGGTTTTTCTTCAAAAATGGCCCATTTCTGTCTTTTTGCGGAACGTCTTCTTCTATTTTTCCACTTTTAAAATCGATCTTTTTAAGTGATGTCTCTTAGCGTCATTTGATACTATGGAGGGCTTTGCGAGAACACAGAATTTGCGAGCAGATTATAAACTAAAAGCCTCCTCCCTGGTTTTTAGATGCCCGGAGAGGAGGCTTATTTTGCAAGAGGTTAGGGTTTTATATCGTATAGTTTTCTAATCTATTACCAGTTTTCGTCAATATAGGCTCGTAAGATCTTTTGTTCCTGTTTGGGTTTATCTCCCGGGCCGGTAGGGGCGTTTTCTATGATTTCAAGGACATCCATTCCTTGGGTCACTTCCCCAAAGATCGTGTGTTTCATGTTCAACCATGGCGTTGGCTGGGTTGTAATGAAGAATTGGCTGCCATTGGTGCCTGGGCCGGCGTTGGCCATGGCCAAAAGGCCCGCTTTGCTGAATTTAACGCTGGGGCTGACTTCGTCCTCAAAAGGGCGACCCCAAATGCTCTCACCGCCACGTCCCGTTCCGGTTGGGTCTCCCCCCTGGATCATGAAATCTTTGATCACACGGTGAAAGATCAAGCCGTTATAATAGCCATTTTTGACATGGGTTACAAAATTTTCGACTGTTTTTGGAGCTACATTAGGCAACATGCGGATCTTGATGATCCCTTGATTGGTTTCAAGAACAACAATAATTTCTTGCATGGTGTCTCCCTCTGAAGATTGCGCGAAGCAGGTTTGAGTTAATAACAATGCGGCGATCGACAAACATCCAACAAAGATCAATAAGGCGCTTATAAAAAAAATATTTTTTGTCATAGGCTGGTTCTCCTTTGATTATGGACCGGGTTAAGCGTCTTTTTTTTCATCTTCCGGGGTGTCATGATTTTCGGTTTGAGATTTTTCATTGTTTTCTTCTTCAAATTCTGCGTGGATGTCCTTAAAGATGTCTGGATTTAAATGCGGCCGGCTTGGATCGTTATCTGGGGGTGGTTGCTGGATGTTGTATTCCTCATCAATTTGCTCTTCTTCCGCAGCAGGTATTTGTTCTATTTCCAGGGCAGCCGGTGATTCCTCTCCCCCATTTTCTTTTATGACAGCAGGAAGGTCGTCCGGCGTTTCAGGAAGGACCGGGCTTTGGGAATCTTCCTGCAACGGAATTTCAGGTAGATCCGAAGGTCCGCCGGTATCATCTGTGGTTGCTGGCGGTGTTTCGGTGGTCGGGGATATTGGCTTAAGCAAAAGTTTTTCCACATCGTGTGGCATGTCTTCCTGATCGTCCAGTGAAGATAATGTCGTCAGTTCTTTGGCTTCGGGACCAACGTCTGGGGCCGTTGGAGATGGTTGTTGTTCTGCGGAATGGTCTGGCTCCTCGGGCGGATCATTCTCGTTCTGTAGTTGTGCTGGAGGGGTTGCAGCTGTCGGCTGCTCCTCCTCTTGCTCTTGAAGCGGCAATTTCTCTTCCTGGGAAGAAGGATCGTCTTCTTCAGCGGAAGACGTTGCCGTCAATGATGCATCGCCTAACAGTGAAAGGTATTCTGGCGAGGCAGAAATTTCGATCGGGCCGGTTTTTTTGGGCTCCTTGGTCGTGACAATATCAGTTGATGGCGTGTGTTGTTTTCCGACAGGCGCGGTTAAATCTTCGGCTGGCTGCGGGCTTTCTTCTGCAGTCATGATTTCTTGCGGGGGCTCGGTTATGGCGGCTTCGTTTTCTTGGGCCGGAGGAATAAGCGCCGGTGTGGCAGTCTCTTTATCAACCGGATTTTCCTGCGGAATGGATGGCGCAGCGGTCTCTAAAGGCGGTTTTGCTGTCGCTGTAGAGGAAAACTCGGATATTTTTTTACGTTGTTCCTCTAAAAGATCTTCCTTGGAATAGAGCTCTCCCTCCAGTTTTTTGATCTTTTCTTCCAGCTGTGTGATGCGCGTGGTATAGCTGCCGGATTCAGACTTGATGGAGTTGAGTTCTGCTTCAGCCTTTTTGGCGATCGTCTTGGAGTCCTTGATCTCTTTTTCGAGCAGGTCTTTGACCTTATTGAACTCTTTGCGGTTTTTCTGTTCGTGTTCGAGGTCCTTCAGGGTTTTTTCCAGGGTCTCGGACTTTTCAAGGAACAATTTGTCCAGTTTGTCATAGCGTTCTTGGATCTGGACCAGTTGATTTTTAAGTTCATCGTTGGCGATTGAAAGTTCGACTTCTCGATCTATGCTGAGGTTTGCTTTCTCGGTCGCGGGCTTTATCGAGGCTGGTTTTTGTGACTGCTGGGAAATGACGGACAGTTGCGGTTCGTTTGCCTCAGGTTTTTGGAGCTGAATGGAAGTTTTTCCGCTTTTGGGGTCCAATCGGATCGACGCTGTTCCTGTTTTGGGAATGTCGTTGGCGGATGTGGTCGTGTCAGGGTCTGGCAGCGACTTCGGTGCGTCAGAGAAAGGGCTTTTTTTCCCTCCGGGGATCGGGATGCGCGCCTTGAGTTTTTCAAACAGCGCAAACGAACTCGCTGCGGAGACGGCCATAGATTTTTTCGATGGGGCCGCTGTTGCCGGTTTAAGCCCGCTTCGCTCCAGGACATCGGCCGGTTTAATCACGCGTTCCTTTTTGCCGGTCGCCTTTTCCCCGGGTTCTTTTCGGTGTTCGTCCCAGATGAGTTTCATGACGATGGCAAACCCGGTGAAAATGATCAGGATCAAAATATAAAATGGCCACACAGTGCGTTAAATCCTTTTTGACGGCTTTCTGTAGTTGTATTTAAACACAAACCGAAACCGCTTTCTAGCAAAAAGACAGATTTATTCGTAGGCCACGACATCCACCGTGAAATTTGCTCGGATGTAGGCGTTGGCAGTCAATTTTTTGAACGGCACTTTTTCCCAGAATCCAGTGGAGTTGACCTTCAGGTTCGTGATCGCGTCCCCTCCCATGACAACGGCTTCTTTTTTCATGCGCCAGAGGATCGAATACATGTCCTCGTTGCGCTCCGTATTGAGGACGATCGTTCCGAGCACTTTGTGGGCTCGCGAGACGCTTTCCAGGACCTCGATCTCCTGGGGATCGCGGTTCGCGTTGCGGTCCTCTAAAAAGACCTGCTGGTCGCTGTTGATATGATAAATGCTGCAGGATGTACAGAACAAGACCGTTATAAGAAGTAAAGTTGTGAGATGTTTCATCTCCCCCCTCCTTTTTGCTGAGCGATTCATTTTCATAAAAGATTTAAGACCTCTTTTGGAAGTCTGTCAAGTTCCTGTGAGCCCAAGATCTTAATGGACCATTTAAGAATGCCGATCTTCTGTTTTAGGCGTTCATCCGGTTCGGTGACGTTCGCAAGGCGCTTCTTTTTCAAGAAAAGCATTTTTCTGAGCGTGTTGAAAACGATCCTCGCTTCACGGGAACGGTTATTACCGTGGCTGATGATGTCTTCCATTCCTTTAAAAGCCGCTTGATTGATCGCGTCATTGTAGTGGTCCATTTTTAACAAAAGGCGTGGAACGAATGTTGCGTAATATTTATAGCGGTCCATAAGGACGAGCGTGTGCATAAGTTCGACCTGCAGAAACGCGGAGCCTGAACGGTTGTATGTTTTTAAAAGAACGCGTTCCGCCGCGGCTTTGTCCCGGTTGAAGATATCCAAAGCGTATTTTTCTCGGAAGGCGCGCACAGCTGCCGCCGCCTTGATGTCAGGGATCGTTTCATCCTGGACCATGGCCAGAAGCGTTTCAAAGTCCTCGTCCATGTAACGGTCCGCGAACCCTTGCATAAGGAATCCATCATCGAAATAATTTTCATCGATCATGGCCGGATCGAACGGTTGGATGCCCTCGCTGGCCGTGGGCGCCGCGTCACCGTTTATTTCGGAAAGGGTCTGGCCGGAGCTGGTGTCTCCTGAGGTTACGGTGCTTTGCGCGAGCAGCGGACTGCAGAAGGCCCCCCCCCAGACAGATGCCAACAGCAGGCATGTGAAGAAAGACATAAAGCAGGGGCGTGAAGAGTGTAAGATATTGTTCATTGTTCAAATTCCATTGTAAAATCGATTGTTGGCGGTGAATGTGTGATCGCCCCGATGGAGATCCTATCGATGCCGGTTTTGGCGACCTGCCGGATGTTTTTTAAGGTGATCCCCCCGGACGCTTCCAGCAAGAATTTCTTTTTAAGACAGGCGCGGATCTCAACGGCCTTTTTCATCTGCGAGGTGGACATGTTATCCAACAGGATGATGCATGGGTCGGCCTGTAGCGCTTGTTTGTATTCTTCCAAATTATCGACTTCAACACATAACGGTTTTGAGGTCCTTTGCCGGACTTTTTTTATGGCGTCCTGGATGGAGGATTGGCGCGCTTGGGCGATCCTGTGATTGTCTTTGATCATGACCATGTCGTTGAGATTGAACCGGTGGTTCTTCCCTCCTCCGACGCGCACGGCCATTTTTTCAAGGGTCCGCAGGCCCGGAGTCGTTTTGCGGGTGTCCAGAATATGTGCCGGGTATCCCTTGATGGCCTTGACATATTGGTTGGTCAATGTTGATATTCCGGAAAGATAGGACAAGAAATTCAGCGCGGTCCGCTCGCCGGAAAGAAGCGCCCGGGTGCGTCCTTTGAAACGCATGATCACGGTGTTCTTCCTGACCAGATCGCCATCCTTGTGCAGGCAGGACACTTTCATGGAAGGGTCCAGCATGCGGAAGACGTTTTTGACGATCTCGCTGCCGCAGATCATGGCCTCCTCGCGGGTCATGATGTAGGCTTCAGACCGCTTCGCCTTGTCAAAAAGGATATTGGTTGTGATATCCCTATGGCTCAGGTCTTCTTTCAGGGCGCGGATGATGATGCGTTTGATATCATTTTCCATACGGGTCCCTTTTCAGCCGAGGTTGGAAAGAACGGTTTTTAAAGCGTTCATCTTTTCCGTGAGTTGTTCGACCTTGGCTTTTTCTTTATCGACAACATCCTGCGGCGCCTTTGCCAGGAATTGCTCATTGGACAGGCGCTTAGTGATGGTCTGGCACAGGCGGTCAAGTTCATCCTGCTCTTTGCGCATGCGGGATTTTTCCTGGTCGATATCAATGATGCCGCTTAGCGGCACAAAAAATTTTAAAGGCCCGACTACTCCACTGGCAGAATCCTTGGCCGATGGCGTCTCGGCGGAGAAGTTTAAGTCTTCGATCTGGGCCATGAGCTTTAGTTTATCCTGCATTGTGGTCAGAAGATCCAGGTCGTTTTGGCTGCCGGTTATGACGCAGGAGATTTTCTGGTTTGGCCTGATGTTCCATTGTGCCCGCGTGTTCCGCAGTGCTGTTGTCAATTCCATAAAAAGCCGCATGCGTGTTTCCGCGACGGAGTTTTTGAACTGCTTGTTGGCCTTTGGCCAGGCCTGTCTGGAAAGGCATTCCTGGGAGACCCCCAGATGCTGCCAGATCTCCTCTGTAACAAAAGGAATGAACGGATGCATGAGGCGGATCGACTGTTCAAGAACGGCAAATGTTATCCGTTGGACGTCCTCCCTGCTCAAGTCGGGCTTGACCAGTTCCAGGTACCAGTCGCAGAACGCCCCCCAGAAAAAATCATAGATGGCGTTCTCAGCTTCTGAAAAACGGAATTGGTCCAGCGCCGTGTCCACAGTTTCGATCGTTGATTGAAGGCGCGAGACGATCCATTGGGCCGGGAGATCAGCGTTTGCCAGGTTTATATTTTCCAGGGCCGATGCTGGGCGGTCAGTGAAACGCACGTTCATCAAAACAAGACGGCTGGCATTCCAGATCTTATTGGCAAAGTTGCGGCCGATCTCAAATTTATCTTTTGAAATATAAATGTCCTGACCGGAATTGATGATCAGGCTAAAACGCAAGGCGTCGGCGCCGTATTCTTGGATGATCTCCAAGGGATCAATGGCATTGCCGAGAGATTTTGACATTTTTCGACCTTGTGCGTCCCGCACGGTCCCGTGGATCAGGACATTGTGGAACGGCACATCCCCCATGAATTCAATGCCTGCCATGATCATGCGTGCCACCCAGAAAAAGATGATCTCGGAGGCGGTGAACAGAGATTGTGTCGGATAAAAATAACGGGTGTCTTCATTGTTTTGCGGCCAGCCAAAAGTGGCGAAAGGCCATAGCCACGAGGAAAACCAGGTGTCTAAGACATCTTCATCCTGTTTGAGCAGGGTGCTCGAACATTTTGGGCAGCGGAACGGGTCTTCCAGGGCCACGATCACCTCCCCGCATTCCTGGCAATACCAAACCGGGATCCGGTGCCCCCACCAGATCTGGCGGCTGATACACCAGTCGCGGATATTCTCAAGCCAGGCGGTGTAGACCTTGCTCCAGCGTTCCGGATAAAAGCGCACGGTCCCGTCTTGAACGACCTTTAAGGCGGGAGCGGCCAGCGGTTTCATTTTTACGAACCACTGTTTGGAAAGATATGGTTCAACGACCGTGTGGCAGCGGTAGCAGTGTCCGACGGCATGGGAATGTTTTTCGATCTTTTCAAGGGCTTTGAGTTCATTCAAAAATTCAACGATGGCCTCCCTCGCCTCAAAACGGTCGGTCCCTGCGAACTCTCCGGCGTTCTCATTCATGCGGCCGTCCGGATGCATGACATTGACGCTGGGAAGATTATGGCGTTGGCCCATGGCAAAGTCATTGGGGTCATGCGCCGGGGTGACCTTGACCGCGCCTGTCCCGAATTCCGGGCTCACGAAGTCATCAGCGATGATCGGGATCTCTCGATCAACGATCGGAAGGATCAGAGTCTCTCCGATAAGATCTTGATATCGGGGATCCTTGGGATTGACGGCAACGGCCGTGTCACCCAGCATGGTTTCCGGGCGTGTTGTCGCCACTGTTAGATATTTGGACCGGTCTTTTTTGAGCGGGTAATGGATATAATAGAGCGCGCCTTGATGTTCCTGGTGCTCAGCCTCTTCGTCGGATAACGCGGTCTGGCAGCGTGGGCACCAGTTGATAATGTACTGCCCCTGATAGATGAGCCCCTTTTCGTAAAGTGAAACGAACACGTGCCGCACGGCCTGGCTGTAGTCCTCATCCATGGTAAAGCGGGTCCGGTCCCAGTCACAGGATGAACCGAGTTTTTTCAACTGGTTGATGATGGTGTCCCCGTATTGTTTTTTCCAGGCCCAAAGCCGCTCTAAAAGCGCCTCACGTCCGATATCATGCCGTGTCTTCTTTTCTTTGGCGAGCTGTTTCTCGACCACATTCTGTGTGGCGATCCCCGCGTGATCGGTCCCGGGCATCCAGCAGGCCTCATGACCGCCCATCCTTTTATGGCGGATGATGATGTCCTGCAGTGTATTATTGAGAGCGTGGCCCATGTGCAGGATCCCCGTGACGTTCGGCGGTGGGATCACAACAGAGTAAGCCGTTTTTTCGGGATCGGTCCGGGCGTGAAAGATATGGTTATCCTCCCAGAAACGGCACCATTTTTCTTCCACATCCGTAAAATTGAATCTTGTCGACATCTCAGCCATGGCTATTTTTTGGAATCCTTCAAAAGTTTATATTCAATGCTGTCCGTCAGGGCCTCCCAGCTGGCCTCAATGATGTTTTCATGGACACCGACCGTGGTCCAGGAATCATGATGGTCTTGGGATTCGATCAACACGCGGACACGCGCGGCCGTTCCTTCGTTCGTATCCAGCACGCGGACTTTATAATCGGTCAAGTGCATGTCTTTAAGGCCAGGATAGACCTCGGTGAGCGCCTGGCGCAGGGCGAGGTCCAGAGCATCCACAGGCCCATCCCCTTCCGCGGCGCTGAATTTTTCTTTTCCATGGATGGAAAGGCGGATCGAAGCTTCAGCAAAGATCCGTCCATCAAAGCGCTTTTCCGTCGACACTTTAAAGCCCTCCAGTTTGAAGAACGGCTGGT
Source organism: Candidatus Omnitrophota bacterium (assembly GCA_022711395.1). GTDB lineage: Bacteria > Omnitrophota > Gorgyraeia > Zapsychrales > JANLHA01 > JAKLFA01. The sequence goes on from JAKLFA010000002.1 coordinate 94,352, forward strand.
ATTGTTTAAGGCTGCGCTTCATGAACAGCTCGAACGATGCGTCGGCGGCTTCGAATTGGTAGCCGCTGTGCTCTTTGAGTTGCAGGTCCTTGAGGAGCTTTTTCGCCTCTTTGGATTTTTTATCCATGGCAATGTTCATCTGCTGGGCCTTGATCACGATCGGCATTTTTCCAGCCAGCTCCGAGGTGATGAAACGCCGGTGATTGCCGACGGTCTCGGGCCGGATGTGTTCATAGGCCAGAGGGTTCTTGATCACGGCATCGATATGCACCCCTCCCTTGTGCGCGAACGCTGAGTGCCCGGTAAAAGGGTGATTGTCCGCCAGCTTGACATTGCTGATTTCACTCAAAAAGTATGAGATGTCTGTCAGGTTCTTGAGCTGTGTCTCGGGGATCGCTTTGCGCCCCATTTTGGTGTGCAGGATCCCGATGATGGTCCCTAAGTCCGCGTTACCGCAGCGTTCTCCCAGGCCGTTAAAAGTCCCCTGGACCTGAGAACAGCCTTCCTCAACAGCCGCGATGCTGTTGGCGACCGCCATATCCAGATCGTTATGAGTGTGGATCCCCAAGGGGACAGAGATGTTTTTTTTGACCTCTGCCACGATCCTGCGGACATCCTGCGGCAGCGTTCCTCCGTTGGTGTCGCAGAGGATGATGCAGTCGGCTTTGGCTTCTTGAGCTGATAAAAGCGTCCGGAGAGCGTAGTCGGGATTGCTTTTATACCCGTCAAAAAAATGTTCCGCGTCGTAAAAGACCTCACGCTTGCGTTTTTTTAAGAATTCAACAGAGTCGCGGATCATGCTGAGGTTCTCATCAAGGGTCGTTTTGATCACGTCTGTCACGTGCAAATCCCAGGTCTTTCCGAAGATCGTCACGGTCGGAGCCTTGGAGCGGATGAGCTCCTTTAAGTTCGTATCCTCCTCCGGTCTGATCCTGGCCCGTCTCGTTGAGCCAAAGGCCGCGATCTTGGCGGTCTTTAGTTTTTTGTTCTGGACCAGTTTGAAGATCTCGCGGTCTTTTGGGTTGGATCCCGGCCAACCGCATTCAATATAATGCACGCCGAGCTGATCGAGCTTTTCAACGATCTTGAGCTTGTCATTCACAGTAAAGGAGATCCCTTCGGTTTGGGATCCGTCCCGTAATGTGGTATCGTAGATGGTAACTCGATTTGACATGATAAACGTCCTTTCTTTTCCCCTGACATGTCGCGACTAAAACGTCCTTAAGTGACAAGGCTGTTTTATGAGAGGGTATCCAGCTTAAAGGCGCTGTGAAGGGCCTTGACTGCCTTATCGGTTGATTTCTGATCGATGATACAGGAAATGCTGATCTCCGATGTCGAAATCATGTTGATATTAACTTTGTTTTTCGCCAGAGTTTCGAACATCTGCGCGGCGATGCCGTGGTGGGAGCGCATCCCGGAACCAACGATCGAAACACGAGCGATGTTCTTGTCTGAACTGACTGCTCCGGCCTGGATCTTTTTAGCGACCTTTTCAGCGATCGCGATGGCCTTGCTCAGGTCATTTTTGGAAACAGTGAACGAAATGTCCGTGTGCTTGGTATGTGACACATTCTGGACGATCGTATCGACGCTAATACCGGCTGTTGCCAGTTCTGTAAAGATCTTTGCGGCCACGCCGGGTTTGTCCGGAACGGCATCGATCGTGATCTTGGCTTCGGATTTATTGCAGGTCACGCCCCGGACGGCAATGTTTTCGAGTTTGTCGGTTTCTTTGATGATCATGGTCCCTTCCTCCTTAGAAAAGCTCGATCGAACATGGATCGGTATATTGAATCGTTTGGCCACCTCGATGGAACGCGCTTGCATGACCTGTGCACCCAGAGAGGCCATTTCAAGCATCTCATCAAAAGTGATGGCTTTGATCTTTTTTGCGTTTGTTTCGATACGCGGGTCGGTCGTATAGATGCCGTTCACGTCGGTATAGATCTCGCAGACCTGCGCCTTCAGGGTTTTGGCCAATGCCACGGCCGTCAGGTCAGAACCGCCTCGCCCGAGGGTCGTGATGTCGTTTTCCTCGGTCACGCCCTGAAAGCCGGCGACAATCACGATCTGGCCGGCGTCGAAGGCCTTGAGGATGCGTTTGTTGTCGATGGTCTCGATCCTGGCCTTGGTGTGCGACTTGGTCGTCTTGATGCCGACTTGGGCCCCTGTCAGGGAGATCGCCTCACGGCCGAGTGCGCGGATGGCGATGGCCAGCAGCGCGCAGGAGATCTGTTCACCCGTTGACATCAGCATGTCCATTTCACGGTCCGGAGGCTCTTTCATGATCTGAAAAGCCATGGCTTCCAGTTCATCGGTCGTATCCCCTAAAGCCGATACAACCACGGCAACATTGGTTTTGGATGTTTTCGCGTTGACAACTCTTTGGGCCACGGCCTTGATGCGGTCAATGTTGGCGACCGAGGAGCCCCCGAACTTCATGACAATGATTGGTTTGGTGCTCATAACGTTTTCCTTCACTTAAAGATACTTATTTGTAAAATGGTTCATCAGCTCTTCCCCGCTCATAAATAGCGTTCCGCTCTCTTTTGCAGAAGCTTCATTATATTCAATCGAACCGTCGCTGGCAATCCCTTTTCCATAAATGACGAACGGTACGGGATTGGCCGTGTGGGTCCGCAAGCGCAAAGGGGTCGGGTGATCCGGCATGACGATGATGCGCATATCGGAGTGGTTGGAAAAATGGTTGAGGATCGTGCCGATGATGTCCTGATCGATGCGTTCGATCGCCCGGACCTTTTCAGCAGTATCGCCGTTATGTCCGGCTTCATCGGGTGATTCGACATGAATAAAGACAAAATCATGGTCTCTGAGGGCCTCAATGGCGTAATCGGCCTTGGCCCGGTAATCGGTATCATAATAACCCGTGGCTCCGGGCACATGGATCACGTCCAGGCCTGCCAGTTTTCCGATGCCGTTTACAAGATCAACGGCTGAAATAATGGCTCCCCTCAGGTTGAACTTTTCCTGGAAAGGTTCCAGCCGAGGCTTAGTCCCCTGCCCCCACAGCCAGATGGAGTTGGCGGGGTTTTCGCCTAAGTCCACCCTCACCCGGTTGATCGAATGTTCTTCAAGGACCCTTTGCGCGGCCTCCATCAGGCGCAGAAGCATGGGTGCCTGTTTTCCCTGCGGAAGATGTTTGGCAAAGGGCTTTCCCATGATGTCATGCGGTGGCCAGCATTTGATCGAAGTGAATTCCTTGACATTGCGGACCTTCATGACCATTAAGTGGCGGTAGCTTTTTCCGGCGAAAAAGCGGACCTCTTTATCAGGGATCGTTTCGTTCAAGGCATCAATAAGCTGCGCCGCTTCAAAGCTTGGGATATGGCCGGCGCTGTAATCCTTAAGCGCTGTGCCATCCAGCGTGACAAGGTTACAGCGGAAGACGACCTCATCATCTTTAAGGTCAATGCCCATGCTGGCAGCTTCCAAAGGCGCCCGTCCGGTAAAATTGAGCTCCGGACGGTATCCTAAAAGAGAAAGGTTGCCGATCTCAGAACCGGGATGCATGCCTTTAGGGATCGAACACAAAAGTCCCTGCGTCCCGTTTTTCGCCATAAAGTCCATGTTGGTGGTATTGGCCGCCTGCAGTGGTGTCTGATGGTTGAGTTCCGCCATCGGCTCATCGGCCATACCGTCAGGAACGATCACGATAAATTTCATGCCCCTCACCTCAAATGGTTTTATCAAGAACAGCAACGAGCGAGTTCGCTAACTGTGACCGGCAATGGTTGCATGGACCAGCCCGCATCGTGCTTTTTTCAAAAATATACCCGGTATACCCCTTCGATAGAGAATTCGCCACGATCAGGTCGCAATTGTTTTCCTTAAACGACCTGCGGGCGGCCTGTTCCAGGGCCTTTTTTTCCGAAGACGGGACCAGTTTAAAACCGACCAGGCACGACTTGGGCGCGCGCAGCCGGATCATCTTAATGAGCTTAGGCGTCGGCACAAAAGAAAGAACGAGTTTTTTTGTGTCCGAAGAGATCTTTCCACGACGGCGACGGTCCAGTTTAAAATCTGAAACAGCTGCCGCATGGATGATCACATCATATTTTTTTTTGAGCTCCGCTTTTAAGAGACGGCTCAGATCATCAAAGAACAAAAATTTTCGGATACGGACTTTGCGATCTCGGAACGCTTTTAAGACCGGGCCTTCCAGCAACGTGACCCCGGCGCCGGCATTAACAAGCTTTTGGGCCAGTGTTTGTCCCAGTTCTCCGGTAGAACGGTTGGCCAGGACGCGCATGTCGTCGATCTCAACCCAAGTCGGCCCGCAGGTTATCAGGCATTTTTTGTTCCGTAATCCCATATATCTGAGCTTTTTTAAAGGCCGATCGCTTTTAAAATGAGCTTGATGTCGGCCTCGAGCTTAAGCGGCTCCGCAATATTTTTGATCGCGATGTTCGGGTCTTTCAGGCCGTGGCCGGTCAGGGTGCAGACGATCCGCGCGCCGTGATGGTCTTTGAAGTATCCTTGGGCGGCATATTTCAAAAGGCCGGCGACAGAAGCGGCAGATGCTGGTTCGGCGAATACGCCGCTCTCCCCTGCCAGGATCTTGTAGGCCTCGAGGATCTCCTCATCGCTTACCATATCGATCGTTCCTCCGGATTCATCAGCGGCAGCCTGGGCGGATTTCCAGCTGGCCGGATTGCCGATGCGGATGGCGGTGGCGATCGTTTCCGGCTTTTCGACCGGGTGCCCCAGGACGATCGGAGCGGCTCCGGCGGCCTGAAAACCCAGCATCTTGGGAAGCTGGGTGGCTTTTCCGGCGCGTTTATATTCGGTATAACCCTTCCAGTAGGCGGTGATATTGCCGGCGTTTCCAACCGGGATCGCGTGGAATTCAGGGGCGTCATCCAGACAGTCGCAGATCTCAAAGGCGGCTGTCTTCTGGCCTTCGATCCTGAACGGGTTAATGGAATTGACGAGTTCCACCGGGTAGCGGTCGGTGACCGTCCGGACCAGGTTTAAGGCATCGTCAAAGTTGCCTTTGATCGCTATGACCTGGGCTTGGTGGATCATGGCTTGCGCCAGTTTTCCAAGCGCGATATTGCCGTCCGGGATCAGCACGACACATTTCATGGTCCCGCTTCGCACTGCGTAAGCGGCCGCGGAAGCAGATGTGTTGCCGGTCGAGGCGCACATCACGACCCGGGCCCCCTTTTCTTTTGCCTTGCTGATCGCCATGGTCATCCCGCGGTCTTTGAAGGACCCTGTGGGATTGAGCCCCTCATATTTTAAGAAAACTTTAAGCCCCGTCTTTTTGGACAGGGTTTCCGACGGGATCAAAGGAGTATTGCCTTCCAAAAGCGTCACAACAGGTGTCTTTTCGCTGACAGGCAAGAAATCTTTATAATGATTGATAATGCCGTTCCACTTCACTTCGTCTTCCCCTTCGTCATGAGTCGTTGTTAAAGATTTTCCATGCGGATCGCTACGGGGCGACTCTTAATAACCGACAGTTTGTCGTGTATATAGGTGAGAGCCTGCCTTACTTTTCCTTCGGGAGCGCAGTCCGTGATGATGATCAACGGGACAACACCGGACGGGCTGTGGGCTTTCTGGGATACGGAATTGATGCTGATACCGTAACGGCCGAAGACCCCGGCGATCTTGGATAAGACCCCGGGTTTATCGACAGCGGTGAACCGCACATAAAATTTTGTTGAAATGTGATCAATGTTCATGAACTTCAAGCCGGGGGCTTCGTGGTAGTAATTACCGATGAAGCTTAACGGATCGCAGTCTCCCCGTGTTGCAAGGTTGATGAGGTCGCTGACCACTCCTGAAGCGGCGGCCATCTGCCCGGCCCCCTCCCCGGAAAGAAGGACATCGCCCAGCGGATCGGCTTCCATGAGGACGGCGTTCAAAACGCCGTTGATGGAGGCCAGCGGATGGTGCTTGCTGATCAACGTCGGATGGACACGGGCTTCAATCTTGGATTCGTTTTGCTTCGCGATCCCTAAAAGTTTGATGCAAAGACCAAGCTCCTTGGCATATTGGATATCCTCATGGGAGATATGCGTGATGCCTTCGGTGTGAATGTCCTTGGTCTGGATGAATTTACCGAAAGCCAGGTAAGTCAGGATCGTCAGTTTATAGGCGGAATCCATGCCGTTAATATCAAGCGTCGGGTCTGTTTCGGCAAATCCTTTGGCCTGGGCGGCTTTGACCGCCTGTTCAAAGCTCATCCCCTCTTCGGCCATGAGCGAAAGGATATAATTGCAGGTACCGTTGATGATACCAAAAATGCCGTTGTATTGGTTTCCGGCGATGCCTTCGGTCAGGGTCTTGATGATCGGGACGCCTGCCAGAACAGATGTTTCAAAATAGATATTGCGCTTGTATTGCCGGGCCGCCTTAAAAAGCTCTTTCCCGCATTGAGCGATCAACGCCTTGTTAGCGGTCACGACGTGCTTTCCATTTTTGAGCGCTTCCAGAACGAATTCTCTTGCCGGATGGAGGCCTCCGATCAGCTCAACGATCACATCGATCGAAGGATCGTTCAGAAGGGCTGAGGCGTCATCCGTCAGCAAGATCTTGCCCAGGTTTTTTGGCTTTTTTGTCCGGAAGCGCAGATCGCAGATCCCCTTCCACTGGAAATCCACGCCGAATTTACCCTGAATATGCTGGCGTTTACTATCCAAAAACTCAACAACGCCGGCGCCGACATTGCCGTATCCGATCAATCCTAAACGTAATGTTTTCATCGTTCATCACTCTCGTTGCGTTCAAAAAAGTGGATGGCCTGTTTTAAGACTGTTTCCGCATCAGGGGTAAGGTTCTGGAATTGGATGCGGGTCTCGTAGACAATACCGTGGATCCGTTCATGGGATTCCAGGACCCTTCCCTCAAAGGAGGACAGGCCGGAAAAGAACGGAGTTTTGATCTCAATCCCTAACAGGGCTCCCGGAGGAAAGGGTTTTTCGGTCACGATGCAGAGGCCGCCAAGGCTGATATTTTTGATCTGAGACGCAGGGAATTTTTCCGACGGTCTGGACAGGTCAAAATAATCAAAAATAAAGTTTTTACTGATCCGGACATATTTCCGGCGATCAGCAGGAGTGGGATTATTGTTCATGACGGCTCCCTTGCTTCGATTAAATGTCGGAGCGGACGGATTTGAACCGTCGACCCCTTGTACCCCATACAAGTGCGCTAGCCAGCTGCGCTACGCTCCGTAAATTATATAAATAAATATTGATAAATTATACTATAAAGCGGTAATCCTGAAAAGCAAAACATTGGAAGGAATTATACCAAAAAAATCTGGAAAAGTATGTTTTTTTAAAAAATTTATTCAGCCTTTGTTTTTCGGCTCATGAGGTCGGAAACCGCCTTTTTCGGGGACTTGTTCCTGGTAATAATTTGATAAACTTCATGACAAATGGGCATATCAATATGAGAACGCCGGGAGATCTTTTCAACGGCTTTGGATGTTTCAACCCCTTCCGCCACCATATTCATGTGTTTGAGGACCTGGGTAATGGTCTTTCCTTCTCCAAGAGCTTGACCGACCGAGCGGTTGCGGCTTAGGGGATTAAAGCAGGTCGTTGCTAAGTCGCCCATACCCGCCAGGCCATAGAATGTCTTGGCACGGGCTCCCAAATGGGTCCCCAGGCGGATCATTTCTACCAGGCCCCGGGTCAGGATGGCTGATTTTGTGTTTGTTCCATAGCCCAATCCATCACAAACGCCGCATGCGATCGCAATAACGTTTTTAAGGCTCCCTCCCAGTTCAACACCGGCCACATCACTGCTGCGGTAGATCCTGAACGTCTGTGAGTTGAATAATTTTTGGATATGTTTTGCGGCCTGGTGGTTTGTGGAGGCGACGACCGCGGTGGATGGGACGCCCAAAGCGACCTCCCGGGCAATGGTCGGCCCGGAAAGGACAGCGAACCGGAGCTTTCCCAGCTCCTGTTGAATAAGATCGGACATGCACAAGAGCTTTCGCGTATCAATGCCTTTGACAATGCTGAGAAGGGTCTTTGATTTCAAGCTGTTGTAGGTGTGCGTTTTTTTAATGCGTTTCAGCACCTGATCCAGGTATTGGGACGGAGTTGAAAGAACAACGATTGAAGAATTTCGGATCGCCTCTTCCAGGTCGCTGGTGGCATGGAGATCTTTAGGAAAACGGATGCCGGGCAAGAATTTCTTGTTTTCGCCCTGTTGTTTCATGGCCGCTATATTTTCAGGGAACGCTCCCCAAAGAAAGACGGGATGCTTTTTTTGGGCGAGATAGACGGCTAACGTTGTTCCCCAGCTGCCGTCTCCAATGAATGCGATCGTTTCAGGTGTCATAATCGAAGAATTTCCTTATGTATTTGTTTTTATTATAAGCAGGTGTTGTCTTTTTGCAAGCCGCATAAAAAAATAAACATGATTTGATGGAGGAATAAATTTCTCTATAATGAGCATGATGAAAGCAATACACCACGGCGTTATTTATCTTTTCGCATTTCTTACGGTTGGATGGATCTTAGGCTACAGCCCGATCGAGACGGGTAAAATTTTGGCAGTTTCGTGTTATGATCCCGGGGCGAATCATTTTAAATCTCATCCGCTCCCCCTCAATCAGTGGATAAGGCCGGCCCTCTTCTTTTCGTTTATTTATGGTTTTGGAATTTTGATCTCATGCGGCATCGAGAACAGCAAACGGCCGTTTACATTCGAAGCTTTTCGAAAAAATATTTTTATTGGCCTGCTTTGTATCGGGACGCTTCTTGTGATGGTCCAGCTTAAAGGTCATGCGATGTTCTTGGCGAGGTATATTCAGGTGAGCGTGCGGCAAGGCATCATTCGTGAGCGTTTGGGACAGTCTTTGGATTTCGCTGTAACACTGGCCGATCATGTTCACCGGCGTTATTCGGGACAACCCGTGACCGTTGGGGTGGATATGGGGCCTGATTGCGGAGAGGACCCCTGCTTTTATATTGAACGGGCCCTTAAATATTATTTATACCCTATTGATACGGGTGATATCCGAGGAGAAGCGGCGGTCGAGACGCTCAAGCCCCTCAGCCGTTGAGGATCGGTGAATGACGGTCAAAGAAAGGCCGATATGGAGCTGGTTTTGAAATTGATGATCTTAGGATTCTGTGTTGGGTTTCCGTGTTTTTTGGGGTATACGGTGGTGCGGGCCATTTGCCCTCACATCCGTTCGGCATGGAGCGCCGGGCTCTCTTTTTGTGTCGGGTCCGGGTTGATTACGTTCTGGATTTTTGTGTTAGGAATGTTGAAGGCCCCATTGACAATCGCCGTGATCAATTGGCCGCTTTTGGCGCTGGCCGCCATGCTGTTTATTTTGCGAAGACCCGGACGTGTCGTAGCGTTAGAGCATAACAAGCGCGTCCGTTTTTGTAAGCTGAACATGCTGGATTTCAGGATTTGGATATCCGGTGCTGTTTTTTTGACTCTTCTTTTTGTGGTCATCGAAGCCGGGGCGCTGCAGACATATGTTTGGGATTCGCTTTCGTATATCGCGTTTAACGCAAAAGTGATATTTTTTGAACGCAGTTTTCAATATAACGCGAATCTTCCCCACCCTTCTTCTCCGATGGGCATTCCTTTACTGCAGTTTTGGTTCAACTTGAATCTGGGCTATTGGAGTGAATATTTTATTCAAGCGCCGTTTCCGATATATTTTATTTCCCTGCTTTGGGTGGTCTGGTCATTCTTGAAAGAGCATGTTTCAGACAGGGCGGCCTGGATCGGGATTTTTTTATTGATCGCCGCTAATTTGCCGGTTTATCATGCTGCGATTGGATACATGGATGTTGCGCTTTCCTTATGTTTATGTTCTTCGATCCTCCTGGTCTTTGAAGCAGTCGAAAAACGGGATGACCGGTTGTTCGGTGTTGCCGGGCTGTGCGCGGGGTTGGGAGTGTGGACAAAATTGGAAGGTGCGGCGTTTGTGTTGATCGTGGCCGTTCTTTATGCGGTTCTTGAATGTGGTCTTAAAAAAGAAAGGTTCAAACTGCGTTCGATGCTTAAGAGGTTGGTCTTTTTTGGGGCCATTCCTGTGCTGGTTTTTGCGGTTCAGTGGGTCTATAAGAAAGATTTGGGGTTGTTGCTTTTTGCCGGGAGGTTCGGGCTCCTCGGCTTTGGGGAGGCGATGTTCCGTCTTAAACTTTTTGTGTTGAAGGCCACTGAAAGTATGTTCTTGCCCCTTAACTGGAATGTTAATTGGTTGATGTGGGTTGCGGGCCTTATGCTGACGCCTTTTTATAAGAACAAACTTTCAGCCTACCTGTGTTTGGGAATATTTTTTTTCTGGGCTGCATGGTCGGGATGCTTTGTCCTGACAAATAATTTTCAGTTCATGAATGCGGTGCTTTCGCGGGCGATCCTTCAGTTTTTTCCGCTGGTGGTCTTAATGAACGCGATATGCTTTGATCAGTTCGTTTTCCATGAACAAAAGAAAACAAAGGATAACGCGGGATGATGAAATTCTTGAAGTTGGCGTTTATTTATATTTTCTGTTTTTTTGCGGTCGCCTGGGTTTGTGGATACCCGTTCGGTGAGGCGCTGAAAACCATTCCGGAAACGATGGTGGCGGCCTCCCCCAATAAAGTGCGGCTGGCTCCCCTGCCCAACGGCGTGAACCCTTTTTTCATACTGATCGTTTCGTTTTTGTTGGGGTCTCTCATTGTGATTGTATCGGCCGCGCTGAATCAGGAGCGCCAGGAAGCGCTTCAACGGTGTCTGGTCGGGATGGTGGTCCTTCATTCATTGTTCGCGGGCTTTCAATATGCGGGATTAGTGTCTGATCTCGACAAAGATTTTGATATGAGGGGCTGGCATCTGGTCAAAGTGGGGAATTATTTTTCCGGACCGCAAAACCCTAAGATCCTGGCTGAGCAGATCAAGATCATGGTTTTTCCCCGCACAAGGTTGAAGCTGGACTTTAGAAGTGACCTTTCCTTTGAGAGGGACCCAAATTTTTATTTATTGCGCAGCTTGTCTTACCATCTTTATCCGATCGACATTCGCAATATCCGCCCGGGGGAATTTGATGGGGCCCTTTTGATGGGTGTGGCTGACCTTGCTTCAGCAGTGCCTTCTGAATATCAATATGTGTTTCCATTGGGAAGGAATGATGCGATCGCGCTTAAAGAAGGTTTGGACTCAAGGAGGTAAAATGCTTTTACTACTACTTTATAGTTTATTGTTCCCTGCCGTATTGGGGAACGTTTGTCTTCTTGTCATCGCTCCGTCTCTCTCCTGCTTTGTCCGCTGGGGGCTCGCCTACGGGATCGGAATGGGCGTTATTTCGGTTTGGATCTTTCTTTTGGGGGCGTTTAACATGGCCCTGTCGTGGGAGGCCATAAATATTCCTTTATGTGTCTTACTCTGTTTTGTTTTTTGGAGGGGCAGGGTTTTGGACCAGGACCGCAGAATCGATTCGGTCCGGTTCAGTCCCGATTTCGTTCAATGGGCGTTCCTTGCCGTGATTGTTATAAACGTGATGTTCACTTTTTTTGTGGCCACGGCGTATTCTGCCTACAGTTGGGACTCGATCGCGACCATCGTGATGAAATCGAAAGTGTTCTTTTTTGAGCGTTCATTTGAGTTTAACCGAAACCTTCCTCATGCGTCATATCCGATCCACGTTTCATTGATGCATTTCTGGGTCGCGGCCAATTTTGCGCAGTGGAACGATACGGTCATCAATATCGTGCAGCCGTGTTTTTACGGGTCTTTGCTGCTGTTGATGTATGGTGTCCTGCGCAGTTTTGTTTCTAGCCGATATGCGTTAGTGGGCGTTTTTTTACTGGCCACATCAGCGTTGTTTCAGTTTCATGCAACGATCGCTTATACGGATATCGTCTTGGCGTATTACACTTGTGCTGCCGTGTGGTTAGTTTTATTAGGCTGTCACTGCGGGTCCTCCGGTTCTTTTGCTGCAGCGGGATTGTGCGCGGCGCTGGCCTGTTTCACGAAATTGGAAGGCGTAATCTATTCGCTGATTGTGGCAGGACTGTGTGTTCTGGGGAATGTTCTTTATCGCGAGAAGAGCTCATGGCAGAAAAAGATTCTGGCGGTTGTGAAGGTGGGCCTTCCGCCTGTTCTGATGTTCAGTGCATATCTTATTTTTAAGATCGTTTATGGGGTGAGTTTGGGGGAAGCCGGAAAAACTTCGATCGAGTTTTCCGCGGATTTTTTTCACCGCCTGGCCCACACGGTCAACTCGATCAGGATAGACGTTTTTTTATCCGGAAACTGGGGATGGAACTGGCTGATCTGCATCGCCGGATGCGCTTTGGGATTCCGTTCTTTCCGGAAACCCTGCACGCGTTATAGCGCATGCGCGGTTCTGGCATTCCTGTGTTTTGACATGGTATTATTTCTTTTTACGCCGAATTTCCGCTGGATCGTCTCTTCCACCACACTGCTGTCACGGCTGATCTTACAATCGTTTCCGCTGGTTCCTTTTTTATCTGCGATCGTTCTTGAAGAGGTTTTTTCAAAAAGATCCGCTAAATGAACTTGATCTTGCGGCAGGCGAACCAGCACATTTTAAAAAGCAGCAGCCCGTGGTAGAAACGGCGGATCTGGGTAGAACCGTAGGTGCGTTCTTTATAGCGGATCGGGAGCTCCGTGATCTTTAAGTTGAGCTTTGATGCTCCGAAAATAAGGTCAAAGTCCCCGAAAGGGTCAAAATCCCCGAAATAGTCACGGTTGCGGGCGATCTCCTCATATTGTGTCCGAAAAAGCACTTTGGTGCCACAGAGGGTGTCCTTGAGCTTTTGCCCGACCAGCCATGAAAACAGGATCCCGAAAAATTTATTGGCGACAAGGTTCAGAAACCGCATGGCTTCTTTTTCCATGGGGTAGACCAGCCGGCACCCGTTGATGAACTCGCCTTTGTTTTCTTTGATCGCGTCATAGAATCTTGGAAGGTCTTCAGGCGCCACGGTCAAGTCCGCATCCAGGATCATAAGGATGTCCCCTGTTGCTTTGGAAAATCCCAGGCGCACGGCGTCCCCTTTTCCATGGCCGTTCTGTTTAAAATACCGGATGTTGCGCTGCGGATAAGCAGCGGCCACGCGTTCGATTTCTTCATACGTTCCGTCTTTTGACCCGCCTTCAATAAAGATGAATTCCTGACGGGAACCGAAAACGGGCGTCCGCTGGATCGCGGCTTCGATGTTTCCTTTTTCGTTGCGTGCCGGAACGATCATGCTTACGGAATGTTCCTGTGCTGGGTCAAACAGCGGGCGCGCAATGATAAAGTGATTCAAGGTCAGGGCATTCAAAAACGGAAGATTGGCGATGACGCGGTTGAAAAGAAAACTCAAGACAGGAAAATGCACAGGGAACAGGACTTTTCGTTCCATCCGGACCGGTTCAATCTGGCAGAGATGAAGGAAATTTTTGATGTCCGTGTGCGTCAGCCAGTTCAAGAGCGGCTGTGGCATTTTGAGCCCGAGTCGCTCCCCTGTTTTTAAAATGACCTGCCAAAGGTAGCTGTAATATTCGATAATGATCCGGGTCTGGGGCGTTGAAACTTTGGAGATGTCTTTTAGGAGCGCAATGATGTCAGCTTCTTCATGAAGAGTCCCGGAAAGTATCACGTAATCAAAAGGTCCTGCGATATTGGAGCCGTTCAATGTGCCATGATGGAATTCCAGGTTGGGATATCGTTTGGCGGCGGTCAGGATCATCTGCCCGCTAAGATCAATGCCAACTCCTTTGCAAGGCTGGAGCGCGTTTAAGAGATAACCCGTTCCACAGCCGATCTCCAGGATCCGTTTTCCGGCCGGGATCATATAGCTATAATACTGGACAAGCAGGTCGTAATAATATTGATTTTTTTCAATGAACGCGTCGCGTTTTTCGGCGAGCTTATCATAATGCTGAGCGATCCTGTCGGATATGTTTCTGCCGTTTCTTGTGTCATGTGTCATGTGTCATGTGTCCTTATTTATTTCCAAACAAACACTTCGCGAAAGACTTCCCACATATAGGCGGCTCCCCAACGCATGACCTGCAGTTTGCGCTCGCCCCCTTCTCGCGCCGGTTCATCTCCAGGGATCTCAGCGACTTTAAGCCCGCGCTTGGCGGCGCGGATGGATAACAGCGGCTCCCAGCTGATATTCGTTTTAAAAAGCCGCTCTTCAAATTCATAGGATTCATCCTTATCAAGATCAAGCTCTTGAATGAGGGATTTGCGGTATGCGCGGAAAATGACCATCGCGTCCGTATAGTGGGCGCCGTGCAGGAGGTTGATCATTGTGGTAAAAAGGGTGTTGCCGAATGACGTGACGGTGTCATCATCATAGCTTTTGGCCCCTTCTTTGTAGCGGGACACGATGACCATGTCATAACCTTCTTTGAGTTTGTCAAGGCAGGCAGGGATGAGTTCCGGGATCGAATTTCCATCCGGGCTGAAGGTCAGGACCACGTCCCCGCGCACATGGGGCAAGGCCTCCATATAGGCATGGCGCATCCCTTTTTTTTGCTGAATGACGACTTCATAGCCTTGCTGTCTGGCGTATTCGACCGTTCCATCCGTGGACTGGCCATCCACGATCAAGAGCTGGTCATACCATTCAGGCCGGATCTTCGGCATGATCGCCTTCATGCCGTCAATTTCATTCAATGTTGGCACAAGCAGTGTCGTAGTCATGAAGCCTCTTTTGTGTTGAAAATTCACTTTTCATTATACACACGAATGCTTGGCTGTATATGGAAAAGAGGCATTTCTTCGATGGAAAAATCGCCAGAATTCTTTCTTTACAGATCAAAAAAATTTTGCTAAACTTAGGGCTCGTTTTAAAGAAAAGTGCTGTTTTTTTGAAAAATTTGCTGGCGAATTCCACACTTGTGTGGAAGATCAGCCTGCCTTTTGGGCGGGATCAGAAAGAGATTTCAGGCCGACGTAGCTCAGTTGGTAGAGCAACTGACTTGTAATCAGTAGGTCGGGGGTTCGAAGCCTCTCGTCGGCTCCAGCGTGAAATTGGGCAGATACTCAAGTGGCCAACGAGAACAGACTGTAAATCTGTTGCGCTTGCGCTTCGGGGGTTCGAATCCTCCTCTGCCCATTTTTATTGTATTTGACTGGCGGTATGCTTGACGCGGGAGTAGTTCAGTGGCAGAACGCCGGCCTTCCAAGCCGGCAACGAGGGTTCGATTCCCTTCTCCCGCTCCACTTCTTCTTGATGTTTCGATTGAAAATATCCCCTTTTTCGACACGGATTCTGGAACCCCGAACTTCACAAATGTTTTAGAGTCTGATACAATAAATCCCCTTTATCATTTTAAAGAACTGACATGCTGACAAATCTAAAAATCCAGAATTTCGGGCTTATTGATGAAGTCTCGATCGATTTTGGGCCGGCTTTGAACGTCCTGACAGGGTCCACCGGCGCGGGGAAATCCATTATCATTGACGGGATCCGTTTCGCTTTGGGAGAACGCCTCAACCCCAGCCAGATCCGTGACAAAGAGGCTCCTTGCACGGTGGAGGCCGCCTTTTTTCTCCCTTCAAAATTCTTAAGTGTTCATGATCTGTTTAAGGAATTCGTGAATTCCGAGGACGGACTGTTGATCATTCGCCGTGAGTATCTGCCTGACGGGCGGACCCGCGTTAAAGTCAACGGGATGAATATCACGGTTGCCCAACTGAAAGCGTTGGGTGACCGGTTGGTTGACCTGCACGGTCCGCATGACCATCAGATGCTGTTGTCCGATGAATACCATTTGCCCATGCTTGATCAGCTGGTCGATTTTGGAGAGGCGCGTGAGGCCTATTCAAGGGAATTCAAAGAATATCTGCGTTTGACGGCTCAGCTTAATGAGCTTAAAAGTATGGCGGATTCCAGGGACAGGGACATGGACCTTTTGAACCACCAGATCCGTGAGCTGGAACAAGTTTCGCTTAAAGATGAGGATTACGAGGCCCTTGTCTTTGAACAAAATCGCATCCGTAACGCGGAGCGCCTTTTTGAGCATGCCTCCTCTTTGATGCAATGCCTGGATGATGAGGACGGTGGCGTCAATGAAAATATCCGCAAGGCATGCGGCCATGCTCAGCAGTTAGCCGGCATTGACCAGCAAGCCCAGGAATTTACGGCCCTGCTGGAACAGGCGCAGGAATTATGCGCGGAGATCTCTTCGCAGGCGCGGGATTACCTTGAAAGCCTGTCTTTTGAGCCCGGAACGGCTGAGGAGGTCGCCCGAAAGTATGATTGCTATGACGATATTAAGCGTAAATACGGCCCGGAGATCTCTCAGGCCAAGGCTTTTTTGGAAGACGCCAAGAAAAAATACGCGTTGCTTGTCGATTATGAGCAGAATGACCACGAGTTGCAGAATGAAATTCAGCAGGTCCGCGGCCGGCTAAAGGATCTCGCCTCAAAATTAAGCGAGAAACGAAAGCGCGCGGCCAAGGCGTTAAAGACCACGATCGAACGGGAATTGAAAGATCTTGGGATCGAACATGTCAATTTTGAGGTCCGTTTTAAGCAAGTGGATTTCATCCAATCCGGAGCTGATGAGGTCGTCTTTTTTATCAGCCCCAACGCCGGGGAGGAATTAAAGCCCCTCTCTCAGATCGTTTCATCCGGTGAGGCGGCGCGCATGATGCTGGCCTTAAAGCGGGCCTTAACGGAAGTGGACCCTATTCCTGTTTTGGTCTTTGATGAGATCGACGCCCAGATCGGCGGACGGCTTGGGACGATCACGGGAAGTAAACTTCAGGAGCTGGCTTCTGGACGCCAGGTCATCCTGATCACTCACCTCCCTCAGATCGCGGCGTTCGGCAAGCAGCATTTTAAGGTCATAAAGCGCATCATTAATAAACGGACCGTTACGGAAGTTCTTCCTTTAAACGGTCAAGACCGGTTGGAAGAGCTGGCGCAGATGATGGATGGGGAAAAACAGACCAAGCTTTCTTTGGAGCATGCCAGAGATATGCTGGAGTCTGCTCAAAAGGCGTAGGGATTGTTTTTCATAAAGATATTGTCAAGGCCCCCTTTTTATGATTTAATCTTTGAGATTTTCCTATCCCACATAATGATTTTCAATAGAAACCTTTAAAACATTGTCCTATTTCAGAAAAGGAGCTTGTTATGAAAAAAATCGGGGTGATTACAAGCGGCGGCGATTGCGGCGGCTTGAACGCTGTGATCAAGGGCGCGGCGCAGATGGCGTATGACAAAGGCGCGAAATGTTATGTTATTCCCAACGGTTATGCCGGGCTGTATAACCTTGTTGAGTTCGATGAACTGGTCGAATTGAGGCCGAAGCGTTTTGACATGATCGATAACGCTCTGGCCGGTTCAGAGGCGGGGCATTCCCGCGTTAAGATCAAAAAGATCGAGGATCCGAATAAGTATGAGCGGATCAAAAAAGGATTGGCGAAGTTCGGGATCGACGGGCTGGTCATTTCAGGAGGAGACGATACCGGCAGCGTGATCGTGGACCTTTATAACAATGGTATCCCTTGTGTCCATGCGCCTAAGACCATGGATCTGGACCTTCAGACCTATTCGGTCGGCGCGGACTCGACTATCAGCCGTATTGCAGAGTTCGCTGAAGATCTGAAGACCACGGGACGCACGCATAACCGTATTATTGTTGTGGAGGTTTTCGGACGATATGCCGGCCACACGGCATTTCGCGGTGGGGTCGCCGCTGATGCTGACGCGGTTTTGATCCCGGAAGTCCCCGTGGATTTCGACGCCCTTTATGAGAGCGTAAAGTTCAAATTCTGCGTCCGCGTCCGCAACAGCGATGTGAAAGCGGGAACGTATTTGATCATTGTGGCGGAAGGTTTAAAGAACGCGGATGGTTCTGATATCGTTGATGAAACGGCCGGGATCGACGCGTTCGGGCATAAAAAACTTGCCGGTGCCGCAAAATATGTTTGCCAGCAGTTGACCAAACGCTTTAAGGCTGACCCGGATATCAAAAAATTCATGCAGGACGAAAAGATGTACGTTCCGAATATTTATGAAGTCCCTGAGGTCCGGGCCGTGACCCCGGGCCACTTGGTCCGTTGCGGACGGGCGTCGGCGTATGACGTCAATTTCGGCCGTGAAGCCGGAGCGGCAGCGGTTCAGCTTTTGATGAACGGGATCACCGGTGTGACGGTTGTCAAGGTCGAGGGAAATGAGATCCGTTACATGGAGACCGCCAAGGCCATTGTGCAGCGCCATGTGGATCCGGACCTGATCGCCCTTCATGAGAGATTGGGATTGTGTTTTGGACGCAAGTCGCAGGAATTCAAACCGACCTTTAAGAAAGTTGAAGGCAAGGTCGAGCGACATTTATAACGAACAATCGAGTGTTTGGTTTTAAAAAGGGCTGCGTAAAAAACGCGGCCTTTTTTATTGAGAGTAATGCTTGGGTCCCTCGCTTTTGATCGAGGGTTTTCCGTGGGCGGCACGGCGGGATTCGGCGTCCCTGAGCGAATAAATGCAGCCGCAGTATTCTTGCTGATAGAATTCTTCAGCCTTTGAGATCAGATACATCTGTTCGCTGCCGCCTTCCTTTCTCCAGTTGTGGCCCCAGTAGACGGTGTCTGGAAATTGTTGGGCTGCCAGGCGGCCGGCCTCGTTGACCTGCTCAAGGTCTTTCCAGCGTGACAATCCAAATGTGCTGGTAAACACCTTAAATCCGTGTTGGGAAGTAAATCGCGCGCAGTATTTCAGCCGGATCAAGAAACAGGCGAAGCAGCGTTTTCCCCGTTCCCGTTCATGCTCCAGCCCTTTGGTTTCCTCAAACCAGTATTGGGTGTCATAATCACAATCCACGAAGCGAACGCCTTTTTTCTGCGCGAAACGGATCTGCTCGGCTTTCCGTCGTTCATATTCGTCTTTGGGGTGGATGTTGGGATTATAAAAGATCACCGTGGGCTTGATCTTCTCCTCAAGCAGGCGAGTGATGACCGCGGCT
Source organism: Candidatus Omnitrophota bacterium (assembly GCA_022711395.1). Taxonomy (GTDB): domain Bacteria; phylum Omnitrophota; class Gorgyraeia; order Zapsychrales; family JANLHA01; genus JAKLFA01. The sequence goes on from JAKLFA010000002.1 coordinate 113,285, forward strand.
GAACACGGGGCGCAACAGCTGTGAAGGACGATATGCTTTTCGTTTAACGGAACAGAGAGGTTCATAAGGACCTTCGTGTTGAGGCCTTAAGGGCCTGCGGAAACGCTTCGATGATATCGGTCGCGATCAAGGACGCTTTCCCGTGTTTTTTAGATGCGATATCCCCCGCGCGGCCGTGCAGGTATGCAGCCCATTTGGCGGATGTAAAGGCTTCGACGCCTTGGGCCAGCAACGCCGTTAGGATGCCGGTCAAGACGTCGCCGGAACCGGCGGTGGCCATCCCGGCATTGCCGCTGCGGTTGATATAACAATCCCTGCCATTAGGAGCTGCGACAATGCTTCGGTGCCCTTTTAAGATCAGAACACAGTTGTGGCGTTTGGCAAAATCTTTCGCCAGCCGGCAGCGTGCCACCATGTCTGTCTCAAGCGGGATCGTGGATCTTTTCAAAAGACGGCGGAATTCTCCGGCGTGCGGGGTCAATATTTTTGGGGCTTTTGATTTCAACAATAGGTCAAGATGCCCCTGGGCAAGCGCGTTTAAAGCGTCGGCATCGATCACAAGCGGAAGCGGACAATCCCGGATGACGGACTTGATGAATGCCTGTGTCGGAGGGCTGCTGGTCAAGCCGGGGCCGATCGCGACCGCAGAGAATGTCTGGATATTCGCTTTTAGCGTTTTCCATGCCTGCGCGGAAAATGTGTGTTGTGGGGTTTCGGCCAGCGGGCATGTCATCAGGACAGGCGCGATCTTTCGTTGCAGGGTGAGGTTAAGGCTTTTGGGGACACCGAGGGTGATGAGCCCTGCCCCCGCCCTCATCGCTGAAAGCCCGCAAAGGGCCGCGGCCCCTAACATCCGCGGCGATCCGGCAAGGATGAGGGCATGGCCGAAGGTGTTTTTGTAGGCGTCAGGTTTTTTTCGTAATAATGGCGTTGGCAACTGCATAATGTTTTGTATGTGATAGTGAGATCAGGACGTTTCCGTCAAACTCGTGTTCCAGAAAATGGCAGACGGGCTTTCCGTTTGCGTCATTGACGATCTTGATCGCTTTCCAGTTGACAAAGGCGCGGTCACCCAGCGCTTTAAAGACCGCTTCTTTAGCCGCGAAACGCGCCGCGTAATGCTGATATGGGTCTGTATGTTTCTGAGCGTAGGCGATCTCTTCTTCACAGAAAATGCGTTTGAGAAAATCATCTCCCCATCGCTCAATGGATTCTCGGATGCGCTCAACCTCAACGATGTCCGTGCCGATCCCGATGATCATAAGGCCAATCCTCTGGCTAACGTGCGCATGTCACGGACAGCCTTTTTGAGTCCCGTAAAGACCGCCTGTGAAATGATCGAGTGGCCGATGTTGAGCTCTTTCATCCCGGGGATCCTCGCGATCGGCAGCGTGTTGGTGTAGGTCAGGCCGTGCCCAGCGGCGACGGTCAGACCGATGGATTGCGCGTAACGGGCCGCCTCTTTAAGTTTGGAAAGCTCGCGCTGGCGGATCGATCTTGATCTGGCGGTCGCGTATTTTCCGGTATGGAGCTCAATGATCGATACGCCGCTTTGACGGGCGGCCAGGATCTGGTTGCGTTGGGGGTCGACAAAAAGGCTGACATCGATACCGGCCGTTGAGAGTTGTTCCACGGCGCGGCAAGTTTTTGAAAAGTATTTTAAAACGTCCAGCCCCCCTTCGGTGGTGAGCTCCTGGCGGCGTTCCGGAACGATCGTGGCTTCATCAGGTTTGATACGGCAGGCGATATCTAAGATGCTTTTTGCCAGGCTGAGCTCAAGGTTCAAGCGGGTGGCCACCGTTTTTCGCAAAGCGGCCACGTCAGGGTCCTGGATATGGCGCCGGTCCTCCCGGAGATGGCAGACGATGCTGTCAGCCCCCGCGGATTCGCAGATCCGTGCGGCTTCGACAGGGTCGGGGTATCGTTCTCCTCTCGCCTGGCGGAGGGTCGCGACATGGTCGATATTGACACCGAGTTTAGGCATAAAAGGCGCAACTCCTTTAAGGGAAGATCATCTTAAAAGCTGGGCATCGACATAGATATAGGTGATGATCGCGAGGATCAGGGCGATGAACTTCAAGCCGACGTTGTGAGTAAAGAAATTTTTCATTTTCGTTTGGCGTTCTTTGGTGTTGTCACGATATTCTTTAAGATATTTGTTAAGCGTTCGCGATTGATGACCGGAATGAAGCGTCCGTCTTCAGCGACCGAGATCTCCCCTGTTTCTTCCGAGACCATGATCACGACCGCGTCGGTTTGCTCCGTGAGCCCCAACGCCGCGCGGTGGCGGGTCCCGATGATCTTGCTGAAATTCGGGTTGTCGGAGAGCGGAAACAAGCAGGATGCCGCCACAATCCGGTCCCCGCGGATGATGACCCCTCCATCATGCAGGGGCGAATGATGCGTGAAAATGCTTTGGATCATTTCCGCCGTGACCTTGCCGTCGATCTTAACGCCGCTTTCGACGTACGGGGTCAGTTTTGCTTCCCGCTCAACAGCGATCAGGCAGCCCATGTGGCTTTTGGACATTCTGTAGGCGGATGTCGTGATCTCATCGATCAGGGCGCTCAATTCTGATTCCGCCAAAGCGACATTGAACAGATGCTGCCTTCCCAGCCGCGCCAGTCCCTGGCGGATCTCCTGTTGAAAGATGATCATGAACGCGATGATCGATATCCCGAAAAATTCCTGCAGCAGCCAGTTGAGGATCTTCAGCCCTAGGATCTGGGACAGAAAAAATGCCACGGCGATATACGTGATCCCTTTAAGGACCTGGAACGAACGCGTCCCGGCAAAAAAGATCAGGATGTAATAAAAGACGATCCAGAGGATAACGATCTCGATGACCGGCCGTGTGCCAGACCAGATGATGGGAAGTGTTTGCATCATAATTGGCTTACTTTCTCTGTCATGATCGCGTCTGTCATTAAGACCACGTCATGAATATCTCCGACGTCATGGACGCGGACAATGTGGGCGCCGTTTAGAATCGAGGCGGCCACGGTGGCCGCTGTTCCGAAAACGCGTTTGTCCGCTTCCGGCCGTTTCAGGACGCATCCGATAAAAGATTTTCTCGAAGTCCCGATGAGGACCGGATAACGCAATATTTTTAACCGTTGTAACTGATTGATAATCCGCAGGTTGTGTTCCGCGCTTTTTCCGAAACAGATCCCGGGGTCCAGTATGATTCTATCGGATTTGATCCCATTTTCCAAGCATTTTTCTACGGAATCTTTTAAAGAAGAAATGATCTCGCCGAGCAAGTTTTTTTCATAGCGATAGCGTTTTTGCATGGTCCGCGGAGTCCCCCCGGCGATATGCATAAGGACGATCGCGGCGCCATAGCGGGCGATCATTCGTAAAAGTGACCGGCTGGGGTTCGTCCCTTTTATGGTGTTGATGATCGAAGCGCCCGCGTCCAAAGCCGCTTTGGCCACATCAACTTTGTTGGTATCGGCAGAAATCGGGACGTCTTCCTTGGCCGCCAGCCTTTTGATCAGCGGAACAATACGCTGCTTTTCTTCCTCTGCCGTAACGCGGGCCGCCCCCGGCCGGGTCGACTCTCCTCCGATATCAAGGATGTCCGCGCCTTCACGGATCTGCTTGAGGGCATAGCGGTAGGCGTAATCATGGGCGTGTTTTTTTGAACGCATCATGCAGCCATCGAGGCTGAATGAATCCGGGGTCATGTTGATGATCCCCATGATCAATGTCCTGCGGCCGAGTTCCAAGGTATGGGAACCCGCGATGCAGGAAAATTTCTGTCGAATGCGTTCTGGCATGCGGTCAAAGGCAATAGTTATGAATGCGAAGCGTCCGGCTGCGGAGACGTCTCTTCGGTTTTCGATCCCGGTTCTTTAGCGGGGTCGGATTTGGCCACGGGCAGTCCCAGGAGCGAATGCGCCTGGTCGATGTCAATGATCTCATGCTCGATCAGGAATTGAGCGATCTTATCGAGCTTATCCCGATTTTCCGTCAGGAGCGTGCGCGCCCGGCTATAGGCCTCATCCACCAGCGCGCGGACCTCTTCATCGATCCGTTTGGCAGTGTCCTCGCTGTAGTCTTTTTGGTGGTCCATCAGGTCGCGGCCCAAAAAAACATGGCGGTGGTTCTGCCCCAAGGCCATGCGCCCGATATTTTCGTTCATTCCGAATTCACAGACCATCGAACGGGCGATCCGCGTCACGTTCTCCAGGTCATTGGAGACCCCGGTGGTCGTATCCTTCATGTAGAGCTCTTCTGCGACGAGCCCGCCTAAAAGCAGGACCATGCGCCCTTTCAGGTCTTTTTTGCTTAGATAATGACGGTCCTCCTTCGGAGGGGTCAGGGTGTATCCTCCGGCCATGCCGCGTGGAATAATGGAAACTTTTGTGAAGGTGTCGACCTCATCTAAAAGCAGCGAGATCAAAGCGTGCCCCGCTTCGTGATAGGCGGTCTGTTCTTTTTCCTTTTTGGAGATCTGCCGGCTCTTTTTTTCCGGGCCCATGGTCACGCGCTCGATCGCGTGAAAAAAATCATCCATCTCAATGGACTCTTTGTTCTTCCGGGCCGCCAGAAGCGCGGCTTCATTGCAGGCGTTGGCCAGGTCGGCCCCGGAAAAATACACGGTCTGCTGGGCGAGCTTCTGGAGGTTGACGTTATTGGCGACCTTCAGGTTGCGGGTGTGGACTTTGAGGATCTGTTCGCGCCCGATAATATCCGGAAGGGTTACGACGATCTGCCGGTCAAAACGGCCGGGCCTTAGCAGCGCCGGGTCGAGCGTGTCCGGCCTGTTGGTCGCGGCGACCACGATGACCCCGCTTTGCGGGTTGAACCCGTCCATTTCGACCAGCAATGCGTTTAAGGTCTGTTCCCGTTCATCATTGCCCCCTCCAATTCCTGAAAAGCGCTGGCGCCCGACCGCGTCGATCTCATCGATGAACACAATGGCCCCTTTTCCGGATAACTGGGAGGCCTTGCGGGCCTGCTCAAAAAGGTCGCGCACGCGCGAAGCCCCTACCCCGACGAACATTTCCACAAAGTCCGATCCGCTTAAAGAAAAGAACGGGACTTCCGCCTCACCGGCAACGGCCCGCGCCAATAAAGTCTTTCCTGTTCCGGGAGGGCCGACGAGCAAAACACCGCGCGGGATCTTCCCCCCCAGGCGCTGGAATTTTTTCGGCTCTTTCAGGAATTCAATGACTTCCTGCAGCTCTTCCTTGGCTTCGTCCACGCCGGCCACATCGTTGAAGGTCACGCGGCCCTTGTTCTTTCCGCTGACCTGGGCCCGGGATTTGCCGAAGGACAGAACGCGGCTCCCCATTTGGCTTCCGCGATAGGAAATGAACCAGATGAACCCGATAATGAAAAGGACCGGGATCAGCTGTAGCATCAGCCTTCCCCAGAACGTGTTGGACGGCTTGACCGAAAAGCCCGGCACGTTGTTGCGGATCAGCTGAAGGAGTTCCTCATCATTCTGAGGGATCTGCAGGCGGAATATTTTTCCATCGGAATAGACGCCTTCAATGATGCGCTCCTCACTGCTTTCGCGCAGGGTCATTTCCTTGATCAGGTGCGTGCTTGGGTTGTCTTTGACCAGTTGATAGAATTGGGTATAGGTCATTTCGCTCTGCGGCTTCATGGATGTTTCCGGAACGGAGGCCAACAGCATCAGGCCCATGAATCCCAGGATCAGCCAGATCAGATAGCTGCCGTTTTGGGGCTGCCTGTTCTTGCGCGGAGGGATATTTTTTAAATTTTTTCTGCGGGAATGGTTTGCTTTGAGCATAGGGCGAGTTCCTTATATATTCATATTTGTTAAGGATTATAATTGATTTTTAAATAATATCAAGATAAAAGGCTTGCTGAAGATGCTTAGCGCCCGGCACCTTTGGAACCGATGGAAAGAACGATCGAATCGGTTTTTTTCTGCGCGCAGATGTTGCCCGGAAGAGCGAGAACGCAATTCGGGCGCTCTCCCTTGAAGAAAAGCATTTTTTGAAGGCTGAGGATATGCTTTTGCTCAAAGCGGCGCAAGTCGCCCTTGAGCTCTTCAATGGCTGACCGTAAGACAATTTTTTGAAGTGCCGGGTGAAGTTTGCGGAGCTTGTCGGTCTTGAGCGTGACCGTTTTTGGATTTTTAGACCGTTGTAAACAACGTTTGAAACACTTAAGGCCTTCAGACCGCAACAAATCGTAATCCTCCGCGCTGTTCTCGGCGAGGACGGCCAGGCTTCTTGTGATCTGCGGGTTGTATGACATCAAAAGCGGCAACAGTTCATGACGGATGCGGTTTCGCAGGAATTTTTTGCTGCGGTTGGTCGGATCGGTCCGGAACGGGACTTTGTGTTCTTTGCAGAAGGCGAGGATCTCTTCTTTTGAAACGGCCAGGAACGGGCGGATCACCCGCGCTTCTTTGAAATCCCGTTTCGGCATCATCGATTGAAGGCCCGCGAGCCCGCTTCCGCGGATGGCGCGCATCAGGACCGTTTCAGCCAGGTCGTCCTGGTGGTGCGCGAGGGCCAACACGGATGCGTGTTGTTTCCGGGCGATCTCAAAGATGGCCTTAAGGCGTTTGTCGCGCGCTTTTTGTTCGATCGAATTGCTGCGGTTTTCCAGATCAATGGAGACTGTCCTGCTCACCAGGGGGATCGAATGTTTTTGGCAATAGTCTGAAACGAACCGCTCATCCCGGTCCGCGCTTTTACGCAGTTTATGGTTGATATGGGCGGCGATCAACCGCAGGCCCCATTCGCTCCGGATCAGGCAGAACGCCTTTAACAGTCCCATGGAGTCGCTTCCGCCGGATACCCCGATCAGGACCGTGTCCCCTTTGGAGATCAGGTGATGGTCTTTAAGGGATTTTTGGAAGCTGTTTAAAAGGCTCATAGGTCTTTAGAATTTATTGAACCATTGTGTTCCGCGGACCGCGATGATGGTAAAGATGGCCCCCAGGATCAAAAGCGGGATCAAAAATTTAAGGAGCAAGACGGCCATGCCAGATCATTCTCCGTGGATGCCCCTTTTTTCCTGCCGGGCCTCGCGGTATGCGTCGCGCAATCTCTGCGCGTGCTTGATGTTGGGCGGCTGGATACTGAGGTCTGAAAACCCGCGCCTGAGGATCTCGGCGTTGACGAACGTGCCGTCCTTTAAATAGACATATCCGAGCGTGGTCCCTCCGGAGGATGTTTTTTCGATATCAAATTCAAGCCGGATGGTTTTACCTTCCAGAAGTTCCCGGACAAATTTCATGGCCTGTTCTTCCATGGAAAGATATGGAATTTCGTCCTCGATCACAAAGCCGTACTTGTCCCGTTCGATCTTTTCCGGCGCGGGGGCTTCCGGCGCGCGCAGTCCGATGAGCACGATCGTCCGGTCATCCTCCAGGCGGATCGTGTCGGCAGACAGGACCTTGGCGACCAAGGCCTCCTCCATCTTTTGTTTTCCGAACAGCGGATGCTCAGCGGTCTCCGTGCCGTAGGACGGAACGGCCAGGCAGGTCAAGACGGCAAGAATTGTGTAACACGTCATTTTTCGCATGGTAATAATGTAACAGGGCCGGTTTAAAAAGTCAATCCGGCAAAGGATTGCCAGCCCCGGAACGTCACGGAGCGGCCGGCGCCAGGCGTTTTAAAAATTCCAGGATCTCATTGTATTCATCACTCTTGAAATGTGGTTCAAGGGCCCTCGCCTGCTCAAGGGTCGCGCCCAGGTCGTGAGTTTTTTCATAATATTGCACCAACAGCCGGAAATATTGATCCGCTATGTAGGCTGAGAAGAATTCATCCAGAAGCTTTTTGTAAAAATAAAAGGACTGCTCATATTGGGCCAGTTGAAAATAGACGTGTCCGAGAATATGAATATAAAGAGGGTCATAAGGGTTCAGCTCGTGCGCGGCCCTGATGAAGGGTAAAGCTTTTTCGAAATCGTTATTCATCGAGTGCATGATCGAAAGATTGGCATAAGCGGCGATATTTTTTGGATCCAGCTCGATTGCCTTTAAAAGATAAGTTTCAGCTTTTGAAAAGTCGTTTTTTCGAAGGTAAACAGTGCCCATCCCCATGATGCCGCGGGATTTGAGCGGTGATTTTAAGGCCACATCCTGCCAGAAGGCGCTTTCTGTTTGCCAGACCAGATTGCGCTTAATGGTCAGGAATGAAAGTCCTGCAATGATAAGGATCATGAGGATCATCCGCGCCCTGGGCCGGACTTTTTCAACGATCACGAACGCGGTGATCCATGACAAACCGATTAAAGGCAGATAAAGGCGGTGCTCCTGAATGACATCTTTGATCGGGAAAATGGAGGATTCCACGCTTAGGGTGATCAAAAACCATGCCCAGCCCATGAGCAGGACCGGATGCCTTTTTCTCCAGCGGATGAAACAAAATGTGATGAACAGTAAAATACCGGCGCCTGTCAGAAAAGGAGCGCTGAAGAGAGATTCTGTGAGCGGGTAATCATAGTCAGCGCACTGATAGACCGGGAATAAAAACAGCGACAGGTAAGAATTCAGGACGCTGGCTTGAGTAAAAAAATATGTCGAACGGGTTATGTCAGCGGTTTCCCGGACGATGCTGGCCAACGGCCTCCCCCACCCTATGGAATAATTCAGGAGCAGGGGGATGATCGCGATGCAGAGAAAGAATGGAGCAAGGGATTTGACCAGAGCCTTTTTTGATGCCGGGTGAGAGCCCTGGATGAGAGCGATCTCAAGAAAACAGATGATGAACGGCAGCGTGGCGCTGTTCTCGCGGGATGCCATGGCCATCGCACAAAGGATGATGGACAGGACCCGGGAGATCATGCGGTTTTCCAGACGGGATTGCAGGTAAAGGACGATCGAGCCAAGATAGAACGCGGTTGAAAGCAGCGTGATCCGCTGGACGATCCAGCTGACCGCCTGGGTCTGGACCGGATGGGCCAGAAAGATCAACCCGGACAGCAGGCTGAAAAGGAAACAGTTCTGCCCGCTGATTTGGGAGAATTTTTTTGTCTTTAAGATCATCCGGGATAAGAGGAAAACGAAACAGGCGTTCAGGATATGGATAAGAACGTTGGTCAGGTGATATCCGAACGTGCGTTCCTGATGGAAGAAATAATTTAAAGCGAAGCTGAAATACGGGAAAAAACGGGACGCGTGATAGCCGGAGATCTTCCTGAGGTTCTGGGCATTGTGAACAATAGGGTTGCCTTTGATGTTGAGGATGTCATCATAGAGGAACTCCCCGTTTAAGCTGTTGGAGTAGATCAAAAACCCCAAGGCGATGAACAGCAGGCATGCCAATAACGTTTGCTTGAGCTGGGTGTTTGCCATCGGAGCTTGCGCCTTCCTTATGAAGTGTGACGAAAAATACGCTGATAATTATATCGGTAGAATACGCTAAAGGCTAACAGATTCCCGCATTTTTTTGTCCGCGGTCTTTATTAAAACAGCGCGGAGACCGCGGGATCAGCGGCATCTTAAAAGGCCCGTCTTAATCGATGCCGTTGAAGGACAGGGCGACGTCAATGAGCGCCAGGTGGCTGTAGGCCTGCGGAAAATTCCCCAGAAGGCGTTTGGATGAGATGTCCATGTCTTCGCTGAAAAGCCCTAAATGATTAGCGTGTTTGAGCATGTTATCGAACAATGTCTTGGCCAGGCCCTTCTCTCCGATCCGGTAAAGGCTTTTGATCATCCAGAACGTGCAGATGATGAACGATGACTGCGGTATGCCGAAATCATCATTATTGCGGTAACGGTACATCATGCCGTTCTCACAGAGGTGTTCATAGGTCTGTTTGACCGTTGAGACATAACGGGGATCGGCCGCTTCGATAAAGCCATAATGTTCCATCAGGAGATTCGCGGCGTCATAGTTGGTGCCATCGTAAGCCTGGGTGAAGCACTGCATCCGTTCGTTCCAGCCATGTTTGAGGATATCGGCCTTGATGGTCTTTGCGATCGATGCCCAGCGCGTGACATAGGTTTCCATATTAAACAGGCGGGCGATGCGGGCGGCGCGGTCAAGGGCTACCCAGCTGAGGACTTTGGAAAAGGTGTAATGCTTCATGTCGCTTCGGAATTCCCAGATGCTGTGGTCCGGGTCTTTCCAATGCTGTTCGACGTGGCGGGCCAGCGTGCGGACGACCGTCCAGACATCTTCCTTGTTGTGCATGGTGCTGTGATACAGGATCAGGTATTCATAGATCATGTCGATCAGGCTTCCGTAAATATCGTTTTGTTTCTGCAGGTAGGCGTTGTTGCCGACGCGGACCGGCTTGGACCCCTCATATCCCTCGAGCCAATTGAGCTCATGCTCATCTAAAAGTTTGTCTCCGTTGATCCCGTACATGATCTGTATATGTTCATCTTTATACGAAATGATGTTGAGGATGAATTGCAGAAAACGGTTGGCAACATTGGAGTGGCGCAGGCGGTTAAGGATGCGGATCGTCATGGACGCGTCCCGGATCCAGCAGAACCTGTAGTCCCAGTTGCGGACATCGCCAATGCTTTCCGGGAGGCTGGTCGTGGCGGCGGCCAGGATCGCGCCGGTTTTTTGATAGGCCAGCAGTTTCAGCACCAGGGCGCTGCGCTCGATCTCCTCATTATAGAGCTCAAAAGGCGGCATTTTTTCCATCCATGACATCCAGTAGACCTTTGTGCGCTCGACCTGAAGTTCGATCTGATCGGTGGTCACCGGAGCGACCTTTTGGTTGTAATTCAAAAGAAGATAGGACATGGACCGCAGCTCGAACGGGGCCTGATCGTAAATGGCCTTTAACGGGATATTTGAATAAAGATAGATCGACTCATAGGAGCCTTCTTTTGAAAAACTTTTGATATAGGAATCATGGAGCGCTGTTTCTGTCGGGAATTCTCCGTAATTCATTTGCGGGTTGAACAGGACCCGGATGCGGGCGGTTCCTTTGCGGGGGCGCAGGATGCGGATGATCTCGGGCGGAGTATTATAGACCCCTTTAAAATCAATGTAGCGGGGCATGAAATCCACCAGTTCAAACGACCAGTCCTCGCTGCGGAAGACGGTCGAAAGGACATTGGTTTTGCGGATATATTTTTGTTCAGTGGTATAGTCCCCCTCGGGAATGATCTCAAACGACCCTCCCCTTTTTGCGTCGAGGATCTTGGCGAAAACGGACCCGGAGTCAAATGCCGGAAGGCACAGCCAGTCGATCGAGCCCTGTTTGCTGATCAGGGCGGCGCTTTGACCGTTGCCGATGATGCCGTAATCCAGATTGTTCATTCTTTCCCCCCGTGCTGTTTTTTTTGATGTTGATCTGAAGCGGAGCAGACCGATCGCAGGAAGGCCCTGAATTCCTGAGGCGAAGACAGCCGCAGGCCGGCCGCGGTCTCTCCTTTGCCGACCTTGATCGAGATCAGGCGCGGGTCGTTGAGCGTGAACATGTTCTCATCGGTGCGGTCATCTCCCGCGCAGACCGCGAGGTCGCAATCATCGGCCGCAAGAAAATGGGCGAGCGCCGCCCCTTTATGGACCTGCGCGTGGCTGACCTCAACGATGCATTTGCCATGGTGGACGCAGGCGGGTTTGTTGGCCAGCAGGTCAGTTAGATTGGCGATCAGATGCTGGGCCTTCCACGCTCCGAATTCCGGGTCCGACAAACGGTAGTGCCAGACCAGGGACGCTTCTTTGGTCTCAATGAAGCTGCCGGGCGTGGTGGTGACGTATTGCTGGAAGATCTCCAGGGCCTTTTCCCGGAACGACAAGTCGAGATTTTTATGGATCAGCTGCCATTGCCGCTGGTGAGGACGGCGGAAGCTCAGCCCATGCTCGGCGATCAGGGTGACATTGAGGTTTCCCAGCCAGATATCGAGGTCAACGTTTTTGCGCCCGCTGATCACATAGACACGGGAATTTTTTAATGACGAGATCCCATCAAGCAGTTCGCGGATCTCCCGGCCCGGTGATGATTTATGCGGGGCGGATTCGAACTCGCGCAGGGTCCCATCATAGTCGATGAAGAACGTGGCCGCCCGGCTTTTTTTGATCCGGCCGATGGCTGTTTCGCGGGTCAGGGCTTGCCCGCTCTCTCCGCCCTCCTGGCGGTCGGGCGGTGATGAGGATAGGGCCTGCAGGAACGCGCGGGTCCAGTGCCTGGCGTCATGCTTGATCACATGGGAGCGCATCTCCTTGATGTCTTGCCGGCGCTCAGCTTCCGGCATGGACAGGGCGTTCTTTAAACTTTCCACGATGCTGTCGATATGGTAGGGATTGACAATGACGGCATTGAACAGTTCGTTAGCCGCCCCGGCGAATTCACTTAAGATCAGGACCCCTGCTTCCTGCGTTTGGCAGGCGATGAATTCTTTAGCCACGAGGTTCATGCCGTCAATGAGGGGTGTGACCATGGCCACGTCAGCTGCCGAATAGAGCGCGCAGAGCTCGGTGAAGGAAATGCTCGAATGAATGAAATTGATGGGGACCGAATGGATAGAACCGTATTTGCCGTTGATGCGCCCGACCGTTTTTTCGATCAGGTCCTTGAGCTGATCATATTCTTTGACTTCTTCCCGGCTGGGGATGTTGATAAAGACAAAAACAGTGTCATTACGGCCTCCTGTTTCCGAAAGAAATTTTTCTATGGCTTCCAGCCGTCGGAGGATGCCTTTGGTATAGTCAAGGCGCTCGATGCTGAGCACGATCTTTTGTCCGGCGTATTTCTTTTTCAGCCGGGCGAGGCACGCCTGACAGCGTTTGGTCTTCAGCTCTCTCAGGAAACGTCCGGAATTGATTCCGACCGGAAAGACGCCAAGCCGGCAGAACCGCTCACCGGTCCGGATGCGGTCGATGTCAGTGTCGAGGCTGAGCAGGCGGGTTACGGAGCTGCGGAAATGCCTCAGATAGCCGTAGGTGTGAAATCCGATCAGGTCAGAGCCCAGCAGGCCTTTGAGAAGCTCTTCCCGATGCGGCAGACAGCGGAAGATCTCATAGGATGGAAAAGGCGTGTGCAGAAAAAAACCGGTCTTAAGCTGAGGTTTGATGTCGCGCAGCATCTGCGGCACAAGAAACAAATGATAATCATGGATCCATACGAGATCGTCATGTCCGGAATTCTTCGCGATCATTTCCGCGAAACGGCGGTTGACCGATCGGTAGTTCTCCCACCACCGTGAATCATAATGAATGTATTGTGGAAAATAATGCAGCGCCGGCCACAGGCAGGCGTTGGCAAAGCCGTGATAATAATCCGATACTTCTTCGGAAGACAGAAAGACCGCGGAACACTGAAATTGTTTTTCGAGGAGTTTCGTAAGATCGGCGCGCTCATTCTGCCCTGACGCGGCGTTTCCCGGCCAGCCGATCCAGTGCGGGCTGAAGTGTTTCACGCCTTCCAGCGCGGATACAAGGCCGCCGGATGATCGTTGGATGGATTTTTCGATGGTGACCGGAAGCCGGTTTGCGGCAATGATGATCTTTTTATTGTGTGCCAGGGTGCCCCGTCCTTTGTTAAATAATCGACGTTCATTGAGCTTACGAAAGCGCTGTCTGAAGCCCCGGCGGGGGCGAGCGGATCCAGCGATGCTGTTATCGTTGCGGCCGCCGGGACGGATCATTATTCATTATAGGAGCGATCCATAGTTTTGTAAACCCTGGATTCTTGAGGGGGCTGATCATACGCGTGCCGTCCTTGTCAGCGAAGCTGGCGGGCGTCCTTGGCCAAAGATTCAAGGTCGATAAAATGATCAGCGATATATCCGGCGAGGAATTCGTTGAAGGGCGGGCTGTAGTGCACATTGTCCACGATCGCTTTCCGCTGCGGACCCCAGACGTTGAACAGATGCGTGATATCAAGATAGCCGGCGGGTTTGAAGTCTTTGTGGAAACGGTTGCGGAAGTCCCTTCTTCTTAAAAAGATCTCGGGAAGGTCCCTGCGATAGAGGTCCTTGGAATAGTTATACATCGCGTCCGGCTGCAGGAAGAACAGGCTTTTGACCCCGAATTCGTCGCAGACCCGCCGGGACATCCGCTGGTTCATTTCAAAGCGCTTCGCGCTGACCTCGACATAATCCTGTTTTGAATCCTCCTCCTCCCCCCGGCTGGAGCGCGGCGCGCTGGCCGGATGGCCTTTCAGGATCTTTTTTTTGATGCCATTGGCGAGCCTGATCATCGGGACCCAGTTTAAGCGCTTCATGACCGGGATCGTGTCATAGGAGTCGAACTGCAGGCTGAAAAATTTTTCGATCAGTTGGACAGTAAAGTAGGGTTCATCCGCGCCGGTCCCCCAGTTGACGCCGTCCATGAAGATCACCAGGTCCGGCCTGTGCCCGGAGCGGATCAGGGCGGTCAAAAGCGCCAGTTCCTGGCTGGGGGTGTAATGCCCGTGCCCGTAATTGGTCACCTCAATGGAAACGGCAAGGCCGGCCTGCTTTGCCCGTTCGTTTAGGGTCCTGGAAAGAAAGCTCGGCCAGGTGTGCTCATCGGAGACGTTGTAGCCGAAGGTCGTGCTGCCGCCCAGGCAAAAGACGCGGATGACCGCAAGATCATCTTGGGCCGGCGGGTTTATGGTCCGGCGGACGGGAAAACCCTTCGGGTCGGCATCGATGTGCAGAAGCTCGCCGTCAAAGAACGGCTCTGCGAACTGGACCCAGGGCTGATAGATGAAGCCCCGTTCCGCCAGTTCGAAAAAATCATCCAGCACTGCTGAGGCGTATCGCTGGTCCGCGGCGTTCTCATAGGCGGTGTAGTCGAACCAGTCCAGCTGATATTCGCTTCGCCGCCCGTTATCCAGAGGCTTTCCGGCCGGGTCGAAGAACTTCTGGGCCTGGAGCATGTGCTTTGAAAGGACGGAGCGCCTGAACTGCTGCAGCGCCTCTCTCGCCCAAAATCCGGCGCCGATCAGCAGATTGAGCAGGATGAGAATCGCGAATGTGTTGAACGTGAAGACCGCCGCGGCCGAGTAGGCCTTTTTGAGCTTTGAGATAGTCATTGGACCCGGGAGTTTGGTGCCGTTGTTTAAAATCCGCTAAAGCATATTCATTTTACACAACAAGGGCGCCTTTTCTATGAATAATTTTGGAAACGTGACGGCCTTTTTTTGGGGCGCGCGCGTTACGAATCCACCCGCGACAGCTGCAAGGACTCTTGCGCCTCCTCGGTGCCGAACTTGATCGCCGGCTCTCTCGGGTCAGCCAACCCCAGGATCGGCAGGACGCTGTTGATCGGGGTGATGTCGATGATCACAGGCGTAAAGCCCTGGATGTCCATGTTCAGAAGCGGCTCCATGCCCGTCATATCGAACTGGATCCCCTCTCCCTCGCCTCCCTGGCGGTCGATATCGATCGTGTTCATATCGATCCCGCCGACGTCTTTCTCGTTGTTGACTGAGGAGTTGGTTTCGGGCATCGGGCGCGGGGTTTCAAGTTTTTGGATTAACAAAGATGATTTAGCATCCCAGTTACGATTCCATGCTTCAAATCTCGCCAGCTCGCCCAAATACTCTCTTTTTTCTCTTTCGAACTTTTCTAGATCCTCTCCATAATCAATATCTTTTTGGCTAATCCAAGTTCCGTCAACAGGTAACAACATTGAATCGCCATAAACTGTTCTATACTCATATTCAATAACAGGTTCAGCGGGCTCTGTCGGTTCGATAGGTTCATGGTTAGAGTCTCGAGTTCTTTTTAACCCCGTTTTGATTTCATTAATAATCCTTGCTGATATTCTTCCTGACTCAAGAATGCCTGCATCAGGATTTTTAAGCCCTATACTCCAAAGTGCATCGACCACAAGAATATTCGCAGATTGCTGCGCAAGGGTTATTAAAGGTTCTAATGCGCGGATGTCTCCTAATTCGGATAAATTTTTGATGGCTTCATTGATCGTTGGAAGATCAGACGATTTAAGAGATTGTGCATAATGGTAAACAAGGTACGCGTCAGCTAGTTGTTCTTTTGTTGCATCAAGCTTTTTCAGAGCTGTTTCAGTTTCTGCTAATCCATACTTAGAAAGCAGGGTTAATAAAGGCTGAACGGCACGCGTATCTTCAATCTCACCTAAACTTTTGCTTGCTTGTGCTGCTTGTGAAGAAGTATAAGAGCTCAGTCCTTTAATGTAGGCATCAGTTAGTTGCTGATTGGTTGCGCCTAGTTTTCGTAAGGCTGTTTCAGTTTTTTTTAATCCGTATTTAGAGAGCACAGTTAGTAAAGGCTGAACGGCACGCGCATCTCCAATCTCACCTAATCTTTCACTCACTCGCGTTACTGCTAAAGAAACATCAGAGCTAAGTGCTTTGATGTAGGCATCAGTTAGTTGCTGATTGGTTGCGCCTAGTTTTCGTAAGGCTGTTTCAGTTTTTTCTAATCTGTACTTAGAAAGCACGGTTAGTAAAGGTTGAATGGCGCGGGCATCTCCAACCTCACCCAAGCTTACACTAGCTTGTGCTACTACTGAAGAATCTGAAGATGCGAGAGCTTTGATGTAGGCATCAGTTAGTTGCTGATTGGTTGCCCCAATTCTTTTTAGAGTTGTTTCAATGTCTGAGGATGCAGTTCTTGAAAGAACTATCAACAAAGGCTTGATCGCCCGAGCATCTTTGAGTTCTTCTAAAATACCAGGAGTCCTCTCAATCGCCTCCTGCAGCCTTGTTACATCCTCATCATCAGTCTTCCAATGGTTGCCAATGATGTGTATGGCGCGAATGGCTTTCTTAATAGCGCTCGGATTTTCATTATAATCGTAATCCAGAAAGTTTCTCGCCCATTTTAAAGTCCACGGCCAAGCTTTAATTGCCATACCCTTAAAGCCACCTGGACTTTGGTAAATAATCATTATTGCAGCTGCAATTAAAGGAGCTCCAAAAAATATTATCATTCCGGGAAGTTCTTTTCTTTCTATGGCCGCAAGCAGGCTGCCGTTAAAGGCGGCGAAGAGCCCGCCGTGCATGGCCCCCATCAGCCCAACCGGCCCGCTCAAGATCGCGGCGTTGGTTTTTTGATTCCGGTTGTAAACCTTTAAAGCCTCCTGTACACCCGGATATTCTGCAAGTATGGATTCCATCTCGTCAAAGGCTTGTGAAACGCCTTGTACGTAAAACGCATCGTATCCCATATGGGAAGCTTCACCCCATATTGCTGAAGCTTCTTCGTACGCCTTGATGATGTCTAATGGAACTATTTTAAGGTAAACATTAAGAAGCTGCTCATCGGTTACGCCAAATTTTTTTAGGGCGGTTTCGGTTTCTGGTACGCCCCTGACAAGAGCTTTTAATAGGGGTTCTATTGCTTTTGTATCACCTAACTCTCCCAATTTTATACTTGCTTGTGCAACCCAACCTGATTCTAGCCCCTCAATATACACATCAACCAACTGTTCGTTGGTTGCACCTAATTTTTTTAGGGCAGATTCTGTCTCTGGCAAGGCATGTCTGGCAAGAGATTTTAATAGGGGCTCTATCGCACGCTCATCGCCAAATTCTTCTAATTTTGTACTTGCTTTTCTGATTCTTTGATAATCTTGATAATTTGTGAATTGAAGAGCCTGAATGTATGCATCAACCAACTGTTCGTTGGTTGCACCAATTTTTTTTAGGACCGTTTCTGTTTCTGGTAAGGCATGCTGGGCAAGAGCCTTTAATAGGGGTTCTATTGCTTTTGTATCACCTAACTCTCCCAATCTTATGCTTGTTTGTGCGGTTCGATCTGATGGTAGCGCTTGAATATAAGCATCAACCAATTGTTCATTGCTTACGCCTAATTTTTTTAAGGCAGATTCTGTCTCTGGTGAGGCATACTCGATGAGAGCTTTTAATAATGGTTCTATTGCTTTTGTGTCACCCAACTCTCCCAATCTTATGCTTGCTTGTGAAACCCAAATTGATTGTAGCATCTGAATGTATGCATCAACCAATTGTTCATTGCTTGCACCCAATTTTTTTATAGCAGATTCTGTTTCTGGAGATGGGTGTTTGGCGAGAGCCTTTAATAGTGGTTCTATTGCCTTCGCATCACTTAACTCCACCAGTTTTATTCTCGCTTGTGCTACAACGGAAGACTGAGAGGATCCAAGTGCTTCAATATAAGCATCAACCAATTGTTGGTTGGTTAGATATTGTTTAATCGTATTCTCAATATCATTCACATATGCATCATCGATAACGGCAGCGAGAATTTTTTTCAAAAGATTAATATCATCGTTGGTATGTTCTTTTTGCTTTCCTATTAGATGAATAGCCCGAATGACACCCTTAGCACTTTCTTTTGATTCAATGAAATTCACGTTTTTCAATCTTTTTCTCGCTCCGCTTAACGTCCATGGCCCGCTCAGGATCGAGGCGTTGGTTTCAGTTTTTTCCTTGCGTATAATTTCAATTTTCTCTGGGGTATAAGCCAAATTTTCACGTCCTACGATGGCATACCCATCACCTATAACAATCCAACTTTCGACAGTTTCATCCTCTCGGGGATCTCCGCGGCCATACTCATTCCCTTCTGAGTCAATCAAAAGATTATATTGTGTCAAACTAGAGCCATACCATCCCCACCCTGTAGTTAATTCGCCAATTTTTACTTTTCTTCCGCCTTCTATACGTTCATTTTGATGGACGATATCAAAATCATAACCTTGCTCACTCAGCTCAATGACACGAAGGATATTGTCCCGTGTAATTAAAGAATGATATTCAGGCCGAATGTTCTGTTGTATAAGTTCCTCCGCCTCTGTTTCGCTTAAAGTTGCCGCGTTGGTGGCCTCACCCGCGGCAGGTTTTGTTTCTATCGATTCAAGGCTATCAAAAAGCTCATTAAAGAACACAACGCCCTCAGCGTAGAGCGCGAGCGCCCGCTCTTCCTTCCCATCATTTTTTAAATGATAGATCGGCAAGTTTGCCATGATCTTGGCCAATGACGCAGACAAGCGCTGTTGCCAGTAGGGGTCGTTTTTCGCAAATTCTGATGATCCAAAAAATTCTTCAGCCAGGGCCGGGAACCGGCGTTCCAACTCTTGATAGACTTGCCAGGCATGGCTGTCTTCTGGAAATTCCACCGTGATCGAAACGGTCCCATCAGGGTTTTCTTGCCGGGTGGTTTTTTCCAGATCATAGTTGAGCAGGTCATACTTACCGATGACTGTATGCGCGATCTTTGCCAGATCATAGACCGGATCACCAACATAATCACCGCGCGGGTCCAGCAGAACGAATCCTCCGTCTTCTCTGAAAAACATGTTATCAAAATGAAAATCGCCATGCGTCAATCTTAGGGCCGGCGGAGCTAATCGTTTGAGCAATTCCGGGTTCTGTTCCAGTTCGAGCAACAACGGAAGCACGTTTCTGTGGCGCTTTCCATTGATGACGATATACTCAGCCTCAATAACGCTTTGAAAGACTTCGGGCGCTTGGCGCTTGACTTGTTCCAGCGATTCCCGGACCCGGTCGATCAGGACTTCTTTGAGATACATTTCAGGAACTGGCGCTGTGCGGGCACCCAGCATATGCTCGCGCCAGAATGACAAGACCTCTTTGAGCCGATTGATGATGAAATCTGCGTTTTGCTGATCATAGATAATCGATTGTGTTAACGTCCGCCCTTCGTAGAACGGCATTTCATAATAGGGCTGTTGTTCGCCCTTGGTGTCGACCGATGTGCCCGGGATGTTTTGCGCGAGATTGAGAATGATCGAACGGACGTCTCCGTTGGCAAAATATGCCCGGACTGGAGATGCGTAAGCGGTTTTAGCCTGAACGTCGGCTGCCTCGGCCGCCAAATCCTCGGGAGAGACATTGATGACGCCTTCGACTTCTAAATTTTCCGCTGTCGCTGCTGTTGCCTGTGTTTTTTTGATCCGCCGATTGATTTCTTCAGCAGGGACATCGGTAACTGCCACATACAATGCGGCATACTCGTTATTTTCCTGTTGGGACTGGTAATGAAAGATCCCCTCCTCATCGATATAATCATCGGCCTTTTGATCTTTGGACCCGATGCTTCGTAGTCCCTCCCCGACTTTTATAAGTTCATATTCTCCCGGGTTGAGTTTGACCTCCTGGGAGATTTCCTTGATCGCCACCAGATCTTCCTCCGCGGAGGCTCCGACATGACCGCCGAAGAAATCTTTTTGCCCGGGAGCGTTGACATCCGGCCGCTGGGCGCGTTTTTGGATCAGGATTTTTCCTGTCGATCTATTATAGATCACCACATGGACAACCCGGTGAGCGGTGCCGTTTTTGTGCGCTGATCCACGGGTCACAAAAAGGCCGGATGGACGGCCGGTTTTTGTGCTGACCGCATCAAGAAGCTCATTGTCTTTCTCCCCCTTGTAATGGACTTCCAGGTTGTGCCGGACCACCCTGGAAAAGAATGGCCGCAATTGGGCCGGCAGCCCCAAGAGCCACTGGACTTGAGCGGTGAATTTCTTTTTATCACGGCCCCAGGAACCGGAAGGGGATTCTTTGCGGACCCGTCTTTGGCCGAAGTCCGTTTTGATCATCTTGAGATTGTTGGTTGAACCGCCTTTAAGTTTATTCGAGAC
This sequence comes from Candidatus Omnitrophota bacterium, assembly GCA_022711395.1. GTDB lineage: Bacteria > Omnitrophota > Gorgyraeia > Zapsychrales > JANLHA01 > JAKLFA01. The sequence goes on from JAKLFA010000002.1 coordinate 133,750, forward strand.
AGATCTGACCGTTCGCCGAAGACCTTCGTCCACGCCGGACACAGAGAAAGAATTTTTCATATGCGCGTTGGCCGGCACGGTGATTTGGCTTGCTGAACGGCTGGCAAGAATTGGAACGGTTTTTTGAGATGAGGCCGTTTGGTCTTTAGATGCCTCTTCGATATAAATTTGCTGGATCCGCTGCGCGAATTCTTTTTTGGTAAGACCTTCAGCGCCGTTGATTTGGGATGTGCCGTAAGTTTCATTACTGATGACGGTCTTGACTGCTTCAGCCAGATCGTAAATAGACAACGGGTAACGGATCTGGGTGTCATCGGCTTCGACCGGCTCTCCACGCTCGATTTTTTGAACAGTTTCTGTCACAAAATTGGAACGGTCATCGGGGGTGTTTCGCCCAAAAAGCATGCCGCTGCGGATAATGCTGTGCTGTTCAAATTGGCGCACGGCGTCTTCCCCGCGCTGTTTTGTCTGTCCATAAAAATTGATTGGGCTGGGAGAGTCTGATGCCTCATAGGGTGTTTCTTTTTTTCCGTCAAAGACATAATCAGATGACAGATAAACAAAATGCCCGTTAAAGTATTTTCGGAAGGCGTTGACCGCGCCGGCATTGAGATATTCAGCTGCCTGCGGATCTTTGTCCGCCTCTTGCGGGTCCGCTTCACCTGCGGCATAAACGATCACATCCGGCCGCGTTTCCGCAATGAACTTTTTGATCTCATCTTCTTTGGTGACATCGAGTCTTTGAAAATCAGGCGTTTCCGCAGAAAAACTTGTCCCGATCACAGCGACGCTGTTCCCTTGCCGCAAAGCGGAATAAATGCGCTGTCCGGCAAATCCGGACGCCCCTACCACGGCCACGGTTTTAAAAGGAGAAACGAAGATAGACTTGATCTGAGGAAATTTATTTTTGATCTTTTCGACATTTTCCGGGGTCGTTTCGAGCACAAAAATATCATCCGATTGGCTTTTCAGGATGTCCTGAATTCCTTTAAAGGACACGGCCTGGGGGACGCTTCCATAGGGAAGTATAATGACATCCCCTTCATCTCCATTTTTCAAACTGACTTCATCCGTGAAGTAATATTGAACTCCGTCAAATTCGCCATAAATCCGGATTTTTCCCTTTTTCGTTCGGCCAATACGCTCTGCCAAACTTATGCGCTCATCCTGGCCATTCTGAATATTTTTAAGAGAGCGGTCGATCCTTCGTCCGTTTTCACCCAGGCTGTTGAGGTCTAAGATCTTATCAAGTGAAGCTCTGGCAGAGTCCGAAAGGCTGACGCCGTCTGATGCCAGGCGCTGCAGCAAACGGTCCTTAAAAGCGGAAACATTATCCACGTTGATGGCGGACAATACGTCCACCTCTTCTTTGAGGATCAGGGTGATCGCGCTCGCCAATGAGGGATCCATGGTGTCTAAGACAAGGTCTTCTTGAAATTCTGGATCTTCATCAGGCCGTCGCTCCCGCGTGTGATACATTAAGAATTTTTTAAATTTTTTTCCTTCCGGTGTTTTTTTGAGGGCTGACCAGATTGTGGACTTACCAACTCCGGAACCGCCTGAGTAAATAAAGAATTTATTTCCGGTCTCAGCCACATCTTTTTCCAGAATTTCTCTGAATTCTTTTGCCGCTTTGGCGACATTCTCTTGCTTTTGCTGCTCAGTGGGACCGAAAATATTAACTAATTGGTGATCATAGTCTTTTCTAAACTTCATCCACCATTGAACGGATAATTCCATGCGTTCCAGCCACTTGTCTTGACGCATATCGATCGGTTCGCGTTGTCTCAATCGCTTCCAGTGCTCATCAATAATTAACCGGATATCATGCTCATCGTATCCTTCTGAGACCATTTGGGCGACCAGGTTTTCGACAGATGCTAATTCCTGGGCCAACTTTTCCGCTGGATTTTCTTTGGGGGTTTCATCTTCCACTACAGACGCGTTGGTGGCGGCGCCGGTTTCCGGGCGGACTTCGAGGGCCAGTTTTAAATTTTTTCCCACAACAGAAGAACGCACCTGCGCGGCGCTGGCGGTGGTTCCGATCTCAATGGCCGCGTCCTGAAACCCGCCGGAAAAATACTGTCTGGGGATCACGGTCTGGCTCAATTCATCGTAATCTTCCTTAATATAGTTGAACACGCCCTGTTTGTAGGCGTCCATGTATTGCTCATAGATGCGCTCTTTCATTCCTTCATCATCGATCTCGATGCCCGCGGTCTTGTTGCGGTCGATATACACCTGCGACATCAGGCTGTTTTTCACGGTCTGTTTATACCATTTGGCGAGGATCAGCGAGTGATAGATCTGGCGCAATGGCGCGAAGTTTTTGCCCTGGTTGACCTCTTTTTCAATTTCAGGCAGGATCAGCTCGCGGATCATGTCTTTGCTGATCTGTGAAAGTTCGTCTGACTTTGAAACATCCGGCGCGCCCTGAATGCTGGTGCCGTCTGCCTCGCTCTGGCGGCTTTTTTGAAGCGCGATGTAATCCTCATCGAGCATGACCTTAAGATGCGTGTCCACGATATAGACGGTATTTTTGTGTTCATAAACGACCGCGGTCTCGGGAAGGATCCAGACCTTGTTAAACACATCCGTCGGGACGCTTTCAAGGCCGTAGCGTTCTTTGGCAGCTTTGTGGATGCGGTCCCAGAATTTCTTGCCCAGTTCGTTTTCAGGATAGACCAGGGTCGCGGTGAGCTGTTTTAAAATATAATCCTGCGCCAACAGGTCGCGGCCCAGTTCGGTCTTGCCCAGTTCCTCAGGGATAATACGGTCTTTTTCGTAAGGAGACAAATTGACCCAAAGATCATTGTGAGGCACGGTCATGGAGGCTAAAAAATATTTGACCAACCGCTGGGATTCGGCCGTTATGTCTTGCTGATCATATTCGGCATTCCCGCTGTCGATAATAAAATCGAATTGCAGCGGATTGTCCGGATGAACGGTCATGCCTTTTAAGAGAACAGGCACAAAAGCCGGACTTACGCTGACCATGGCTCCCGGCAGCGGAAGGCCGATCGATTGCGCGTAACCTGGCGGCAGAATGGTTGTGGAAAGAAAGCTGAAAACAAGAACAGCGGACAGAAGTCTTACGGCAAAACCAAAACGGTTTTGTTGAATGGTGTGGAACATGGCAGCCCCCTGCGTTTTGATATGAAAAAGCGTTTTCTATGCAGAAAAAGCATAGCATATTTTTGATGAAAAAACAAACATGATTAAATTAAGGGAATTTTAAGGTGAAACAGGTTTTCGTTCAAAGATCTTTATGGCTGGAATCCGGGTAGAGCTGTTAAGGTCGAAAATTTCCTTTTTGAGTGAAAAACCGAGCCCCTTAAGAAAATCTTCGGTCTGCTGCTCCTTGCTAAAGGGAAGAAAATCCGTCCCATCTTGCTCACGAAAAGCATTCACTTCTAAAAGAATGCTTTTATCGGTTCCTTCGACAAGTTTTTTTAGGTCTGACTTCATCGCGGGGCATTCGTAAAGCCGCCCTCCATCCGCCAGATATTCCAGGCCGGTAAAATAACGGATGCTTCGGTGCTCCTGGGAGACAATAATATGGTCGCTGGTGATATTCTCGTTGATCCATGCCGTGGCGCTGGCGTAATCAAGCGAATTGGTTTTTAAGCCGGAGATCCTTGACGTAGAGGGGGTGTATTGTTCGATTAAAAAGGCAAAAAGAAAAAGTGCCATTAATTTGGCTATCATAAGCGGGCGTTCCTTTTGAAACACTCTCTTTAATAGGCCCTCTCCCCCCATCCCCGCCAGGATCAAGATCGCGGGTTGAAGATAGAACACATAGCGCGCGTCGGTCTGCGGCAACAGAAGGTCTCCGGCCAGGCCAATGGCGAAAAAACCGGACAGAGCCATCAAAAATTTGTTTTTCGTCCAGCATCCAAAGAGAATACCAAGGATCATCAACAGGCCGATCTCTTTAAAGAAATAACAGTAGAGCCAGTAACCGGAAATCAATGTGTGACGGAGATGAAAAATAGGCTGTATTCCCAGGCAGCGAACAGCAGACGGGACCACCAATTTTAACATGGAAGCGCTGATCAGTCCGGGGAACAGCAAGAATTTTCTCAGCCCCAAGATGATGTTCGGACTATACAGCAAAAGATAGCTCAGAAGGACGAATGGGATCAGGATCATGGCGCTCCACTTGGTCAGCAAGGCCATCAACAGCGTGAGGCTGATCGCCAGGTGAAGCCTGTTGGTGCTTGTGGGTTTGAGGCGGCTGATCAGAAAGATCAGGATGATGCCCCAGAGCATGAAAAGCATGTCGTTGAGGATAAAAAATCTGAGCCACGAAAATGTGTGAAAACCGGTCAGTCCGATGACACAAAAAAGGCCCAAGGCCGGTCCGCTTAGAGACGTCCCTAGGAAGTAAAGAGCGATGATGGTTATGATGCTGATGGTCAAGGCGGTCAAGCGGTAAGCGATGATCGGCGGCAGTTCGTTGTTGAGCGTTTTTCCTGCGGCGAGCAAGACCGGAAACAGCGGTGGATGATGTTCGTTGACCTGGGCGGATGCTATATCGGAGAGGTTTTTCACTATTTTTTCCGCCTGCCAGGCGTAGACAGCCTCGTCACTCATGAGAAACGAGTGGAAATTCCTGTCTGAAAGAGAGTAAAAACTTAAAAGCTGGCCCCAGAGGATCGACAGGAAGATCATGCCGCAAATGGCTGATTCCCAATGTTTAAGATTTTTTAATTGAGGCTGAAATTTCATAGAGGCCACAGGGTTTTAATAGACTTATTGTAGTATTTTTGGGGATATTTGATAGGAGTTTTTTGGTTTTCGGGGCGCCGTTCAATAAAAAACCCCTAATGAGAATCAGGGGTTTTTCTGTATATGTTGATCGGTTCCGGATGGCTGTTTCAAGAGCCGAACCATGAACCTCAAGATGGTCATGGTAGCGGGAAGTGGGATCGAACCACCGACATAACGGGTATGAACCGTTTGCTCTACCAACTGAGCTATCCCGCCACTATACTGAACAACAAAGGAGCTAAAATTTTACGATAAGTCGATTTAAATATCAAGCCTTTTCTTGAGAGGCCTGGCCCGAAAGTTTTTTCGCCTATGAATATAAAATGATCGAGATCAGGACCCCGATGATGACCAGGGAAACGATATAAAAGCTGTTGAAATAAAAAAGGTCCCGGATCCGTTCCCCTGCCGTATATTCAAACTGCACATTTTCATTTTTGACCTCACCGCTTTTGCGCAGGGCCAGGACCTCCGCTTTTTTCAAACGCAAGAACTGGTCGGCGATCTTGTAAGCCTTCAGGTCGGTAGACTGGATCAGGTCCATGATCTTTTTTTCGGAGACCCCCAACAGGTTGGCGGCTTCCCGGACGGAAATATATTGGCTGTCTGCCATGGCGCTGGCCCTCTATTCGATTGACGGTTAGATCTGCGCGGTCGATGCCCAGGAATCGATCTGCGAACGCTCGAAGATCCAGGAATCTCCCGTGCGCTTGGCGGGGATCTTTCCGGCGTTGGCCAGGTCAATGATCGCGGAAGAATCGATCTGCAGATATTTGGCCAACTCATCGATATTCATGGTGTCCTCGATCATCTGGCACTGCCCCTGAAAAATGGCCCCTTCGACAATGTTGAGCTTCGGGGTCGTGATGTTGCCGGTCAAGACCGCGGTGGGCATCAAAACCAGCATGCGCTTGGCGATGACGTCCCCTCTGACCTTGCCGGCCAGGACAATGTTCTCCCCCGTGATATGGGCTTCCACGAAAGCGTTGTTTCCTATGGTCAGGGTCCCGCGGACATCCAGGGTCCCGTTGAAATTGCCGTTGACCTTGAGGTTTACAGGATCTTTAAAGGACAGAGAGCCCTGCATTTGGGCGCTGATCTCAATGGTCTTTTCCTCCTGGGAAGAGCTGGACGCTGAATCGGAACGTGTTTTGCTGGGTTTGAACGCCATGGGATTTACTCCTTGTTGTTTTGAGCTTTGATCCGCTTTTCGAAGGAACGAACGCCGATCAGAACGAAGAACACGATCAGCGTAAAGACAGTTGCCGTGATATACTGCCCTACTCCGACGGCCATCCCGATGCAGGCGACCGTCCAGACCGTGGCGGCGGTGGTCAGCCCCACGACCTGGTCCCCGGCCCGGATGATGGTCCCGGCGCAGAGAAAACCGATGCCGGTGATGATGCCGTGCAGCAAACGGGTCGGGTCTAAATTGGTGTCTCTATATATATCAGAAACATAAATTGAAGTCAAGGCGACCAGGCAGGCGCTGATCCCGACGAGCATGTGGGTCCGCAGGCCCGCGCCCTTATGGCGGGATTCCCGCTCGAGCCCGATGAGGCCGCTTAAGAGCGTTGCCAGCAAGAGTTTCAGGATTATCGTGACCGGATCAGAAAATTCCATAACTATCATCTCCTTTTTCCCCGCGCGGGGCTGGGGTTTAGGTCCGGCGAATGGAAAGCGAAACCCGCGATCATCGCCGCGTTATCCATGCAGTAGGCCAGCGGCGGAATGTGCAAAGCGATGCCGTTGTTCCGGCAGGCGTTCTGCAGTTCAGAACGGAGGCCTGAGTTCGCCGCCACCCCTCCTCCGATCAGCAGCGTCCTGATCTGTTCCGTCTGGCAGGCCTGGATGCTTTTCTGGACCAGGATGTCGACGACGCTTTTTTGAAAAGCGCCAGCGACCCGGGCCTTGTCCAGGTCCTGCTTATGGCGCTGGACATGATAAAGGACCGCGGTTTTTGTCCCGCTGAAACTGAAATCGAACGTTCCCTCAAGTCTTGCCGGTGTGAAGCGGAGGTTCTTGATATCTCCCGCTTCTTTGGCCAGCTTATCGATGATCGGACCGCCGGGATAGCCCAGGTCCATGATCCGGGCGACCTTATCAAAGGCCTCTCCGGCGGCATCATCCCGGGTCTGACCGAGGTGCTCAAAACGCGAAAGACGCTCGATCTTAAAAAGGCTTGTGTGGCCTCCGGAGACGATCAGCCCGATCGCCGGAAGCTGCGGGGCCGGTTCACGTGAAGACGGCTCCTTTAAAAAATTGGCGTATAAATGGGCCTGGATATGGTCAACTTCAATAAGCGGCTTGTTCAAAGCGAAGCTTAATGCCTTGGTAAAAGACAGCCCGACCAAAAGCGATCCCAGGAGCCCCGGATGCCGCGTGACGGCGAAGGCGTCGATATCATCCAGACCGGTCCCGGCTTCAGCCAGGGCTTTTTTGACCACGGAGTTGATGAACTCCAGCTGCTTGCGTGAGGCGATCTCCGGGATCACCCCGCCGTAGGCCTCATGGTCGCGGACGCTTGAGGCGATCGCATTGGAAAGGACCGAACGGCCGTCTCTAACGACCGCGGCGCCTGTCTCGTCGCACGAAGTCTCTATGCCTAAAATGTTCATGGTGGTCCTATAATTCAGTGGCAAACATATTGTGTGCACGCGATGGAATGGCTGCTTATCAACAGCTCAGTGGAAGCAGCCCTTACATCGCACGATGTTTCAATCCCTAAGATATTCATCAGTGTTGTCCAAATTACGATGCCGGTTTTGCTTCCTCAGTCTTTGCTTCCGGTTTAACGACTTCCCCCGGCTGGGAAAGGGTTTTATAGACCCGGATGCCTTTGATCACGTTGATCGCGCTCTGGACCTGGTTGTCATCCAGCAGCTTTTGTCGGCGTTCCTTTTCAGCCTGCGTCAGTTTGGTCATCGCGGGGTCTTCGGATTTTTCCTGTTCGACTTTATTAAAAAGCTCGTCTATGTCTTTCTCTGAGGTTTTTTCTTCCGTTGCTTCGGGTTTGGCGATTGGTTCCACCACGATGTCCGGGGTGATGCCTGTCCCGTGGATCGAGACGCCGGATGGTGTGAAGTATTTGCTGGTCGTAAGCCGTAAGCCCGAACCGTCGGGAAGCGGAATGACCGACTGGACAGAACCCTTTCCGAACGATTGTGTCCCCAGAATAACGGCCCGTTTATTGTCCTTAAGAGCCCCAGCAAGGATCTCGCTGCCTGACGCGCTTCCTTTATTGATGAGGACCACCACCGGCCAGTCCAGGACCTTGTGATTGGTCGTCCGGGCGATGCTTTCCTCGTTCTGCGAGGGGCGGCGCCCTTTGGTGGAAACGATCAGCGCGCCCTGCGGCAGAAAATCTTCCGTGATCTCGATGGCGACGTTCAAAAGCCCTCCGGGATTGTTGCGAAGATCAAGGATCAGGCTGTTGGCATCTTCTTTTTTGAGCTTTTCCAACGCCTTGTGGAACTCTTCGGCGGAATTTTCCCGGAATTCGGTCAGTCGGATATATCCGACCTGATCGGTCAGGATCTGAACATCCTTCACGTCCTGGATCTGGATCACTTCACGTTTGATCGTAAAATCCAGGATCTTGAATTCGTCCTCCCGTAAGATCGTGATGTTGATCTCAGTTCCCGGATCGCCGCGCAACTTTTTGACGGCATCGCTCAGGGTGATGTCCCGGGTCAGCTCGTCCTCGATCTTCACGATGCGGTCCCCGGCCTTGATCCCCGCCTTCCAGGCGGGGGTATCTTCGATCGGAGAAATGACGGTCAAAAGCCCGTCTTTAATGGAGATCTCGATCCCCAGGCCGCCGAACTTGCCTTGGGTCTCGGTCTTCAGCTCCGAATATTCTTCTGCATCCATGAACTGGCTGTGAGCGTCGAGTGATGAGAGCATCCCGCGCAAAGAGCCGTAGATCAGGTCCTGCGGTGTTTTTTCATCGACATATTCCGTCTGGATCGTTGTCAAAGCGTAGGTGAACAGTTCGATCTGCGAATAGATATCCGCGGCCGCGGTCTTCGCGATCTGTGAGAACGCGATCGTTGTCAGGGCCAGAAAAACGAACCCCACGGCCAGGATAGTTACCAATCTCTTACGCATTGAAAAGCCTCCTTTGTATGATATCTTTTATCTTTTTCGGATTTCCCTTTCCCTGGGATTTTTTCATGGCCTGCCCTATCAAAAATCCGACAGCGCCATGATTTCCGTTCTTGATCTGGGTCACGACATCAGCGTGTTCTTTCAGTGTTTCATCGGCGATGGACTCCAGCAGCGCGTCATCCGAGACCTGTGACAGGCCGCTTTTTTCAATGAGGTCTTCGACGGTCTTTGAACCATCTTCCAAAAGCGTGATGAGGATATCTTTGCCGGCGAGGTTGGAAAGGTCTCCGTTCTCGACCTTTTCCACCAGAAGGACGAACTGCTCTGGTTTCAGGCTGAGGTCTTTCACTGAACAGCGCCGGTCCTTGAGTTCTTTTAAGAGCGGCCCGATGATCCAGTTGGCGATCTTCTTTATTTTGCCGGAATGCTTGGCGCAGTGTTCAAAAAAATCGGCCAGGTGGCGGTCCTGGACAATGATCGTGGCATCATAATCGGACAATCCGTAATCTTTCTGAAGGCGTTGGCATTTGGCCTGCGGGTTCTCGGGAAGAGTCAAGCGGATGCGCTCGATCTCGGCATCTTCCACGATGAACGGGACCAGGTCCGGCTCGGGGAAGTAACGGTAATCGTGAGCTTCCTCTTTGGTGCGCATGGTGAAGGTCGCCTGTTTATCTTCGTTCCAAAGGCGTGTTTCCTGGACGATCGTTCCTCCGGTCGCCAGGACCCGGAACTGGCGCATTTCCTCAAATTCAAGCGCGGCCTTAACGGCCTTGAAAGAGTTCATGTTCTTCAGTTCGGTCTTGGTGCCAAGCCTGGTTTCGCCTGCCCGGCGCAAAGAAATATTCGCGTCGCAGCGCAGGCTCCCTTTTTCCATGTCGCAGTCCGAGACATCCAAATATTGAAGGGCCAACTTGAGCGCTGTTAAGTAATCATAAGCTTCCTGCGGAGAACGCAGGTCCGGTTCCGTGACGATCTCCATCAAAGGGGTCCCAGTGCGGTTGTAATCCACGAGGCTGCAGCCTTCCGCGTTATCATGGATCAACTTTCCGGCGTCTTCTTCGATGTGCGCCCGGTGGATGCGGATCCGTTTGGGATTTCCGTTGACCAGGATATCCAGATACCCATCGTGGCCGATCGGGAAATCAAATTGTGAGATCTGATAGCCCTTTGGAAGATCGGGGTAGTAATAATTTTTCCGGTCGAATTTGATGTAGGAGTTGACCGTGCAGTTCAAGGCCAGGGCTGTTTTGATCGCGGAATCCAGGGCGGATTTATTCAAGACCGGCAGGGTCCCCGGAAGCCCCAAACAGACCGGGCAGACACAGGTATTGGGCTCTTTGCCGAAGGCGTTCTCGCAGCCGCAGAAGATCTTTGTGCGGGTGCTGAATTGCAGGTGGACCTCCAGCCCGATCACGGTCTCAAAATCTTTTTGTGTCAATATGCTCATAAACCGCCAGCCTTCAAGGACGGGCGCTCTTTATGCCAGCCCGTGTTTTGTTCATAGGTATACGCGATGCGGAACAGCATCTCTTCGGCGAACGGTTTCGCGCAGATCTGAAATCCGATCGGCAGCCCTGATTTCGAAAATCCGCAAGGGACGGACATGGCGGGGATGCCGCTTAGGTTCGCCGAGATGGTGAAAATATCCGATAGATACATGGAAACAGGATCGTTGAGCTTCTCTCCGATCTTAAAGGCGGTCGTGGGCGTCGTGGGCGTCAGGATCGCGTCGCAATGCTCAAAGGCCGTGTCAAAATCCCGACGGATCAAAGTCCTGACCTTTTGGCCGCGCAGATAATACGCATCATAATAACCGGAAGAAAGAACGTAGGTCCCCAGCATGACCCGTCTCTTCGCTTCCCGGCCGAAACCCCGGTCGCGGGTCTCTTCATACATGTCAACGATCGCGCTTTTGCGCGGTTTTTGCGGCTGGACACGAAGCCCGAAGCGCACGCCGTCAAAGCGCGCGAGGTTGGAGCTGGCTTCCGCCGGAGCGATGATGTAATACGTGCTGACCGCGTATTCCGTATGCGGAAGCGAAACTTCGATAAAACGGGCGCCTTTATTTTTAAGAACAGAGATCGCCCCTTCCAGGGCTTCTTTGACCTCTGTGGAAATACCTTCAATGAAATATTCTTTGGGAATGCCGATGGTGAGCCCTTTGCAGTCATTGATCAGGGCCCGTGTATAGTCAGGCACAGGGACCTCGGCGGATGTGGAATCCATCGTATCATGCCCGGCAATGATGTTCATCAGAAGCGCGGAATCCGTGACATCTTTGGTCAAGGGCCCGATCTGGTCCAAACTTGATGCGAAGGCGATCAGGCCATAACGGGAAACGCGGCCGTATGTCGGCTTCAATCCTACGACTCCGCAGAATGCGGCGGGCTGCCGGATCGAGCCTCCGGTGTCAGAACCCAGGGCCCATATGGCCTCCCCTGCGGCCACTGCCGCGGCGGATCCTCCGCTTGATCCTCCCGGAACGCAGCTGGTATCCCATGGGTTTCGGGTCGGGCCGTAGCAGGATGTTTCGGTGGATGAGCCAAAGGCGAACTCATCCATGTTGGTGTGCCCTAGGATCGGGATCCCGGCGGACCTCAGTTTTTGAATGACCGTCGCGTCATAGGGAGCGATATAATTTTTGAGGATCTTTGAAGAACAGGTCGTTTCCCAGCCTTCGATGTTGATGTTATCTTTGATCGAGACTGGGATCGGGACCTTTGCATCAGGCGCGGCTTCGGTCGATCGGGCGGTCCGCACATAGGCGTTTACCGTGCCGTCAAAGGTCTTGATAGCGGTCAACAAAGACGAAAAGATCTCCCCAACAGAGGTCTTTCCCTGTTTGAGGAGATCAAGAAGTTCATGGGCAGTGCAGGTATTTAAGTTCATACAGCGTCGATCTAGTTATCCACGATCTGCGGGACCTTAAACGCCCCTTTTGCTTTGGAAATCGCGAATGATAAGGCCTTTTCCTGGGTCAATGACGGTTTTATGGAATCGTCACGGTATACGTTTTTCAGCGGAAGCACGTGACTGGTCGGTTTGATGTCTGTCACATCTAGTTTTTGAAGCTGAGCGATGTAATCAAGAATGGAACTGAGGTCCTCAGCCATCGGTTTGAGTTCTTCCTCCGCCAGGCTCATGCGGGCCAGGGCGGAAATATACTGGAGGTCGGTGTTTGTTATCATAATATTAAAATAAATACATATAAATTTAGAACATATATTAACATTGGCAGGGGTTGATGACAAGGGCAAACTACGCGAATTGTCTGCGCACGTCTTCCGGGATCGGCATGGGACGGAACTGTTCATTCACGCAAACCAGCGTGACCTTCGCCTCGACCAAGACCAATCCGGTCTGAGCGTTCTTGACCTGCTGAAGGAAGGTGATCGTGGCCTTTGACAGATCAATGACCTGCGCGCCGCACTCGATCTCATCCGCGAAACGGGCGGGTTTTTTGTACTGGATGGAACATTCTTTGACCGGATAGAACAGAACCTTTCCGTTATGCTCGGTCACGCTCAGGCCCCGTTGAGTAAAGAACTCGATCCGGGCTTCTTCCATGAATTTCAGGTAATTGGCGTAATAGACCACTCCGCCGGCATCGGTGTCATGATAGTAAATCCTTCGCTTCATTTGGAGATCCCTTCGTATGGTTACCATTGTGTCCATTGCAGGTGTTTTTGTCAAGCCAAGTTGATGAAAATTTTCTTCTCAGCCCTTGAAAATAAAACTATTAAATGCTATATTTATTTCAGCCACGGAACTTTTCATTCGTGAAAAGTGATGTGGCTTTTTTTATGTGTTGTTGATCGTCACACTCTAAGGGGGGGAAGAGAACATGGATGAGAACATTTTTCAAAAAAGACGTTTGTCGCGTTCCTTTCTTGGTCATGAGAAGCGTTACCTTCCACGTTGGTATGTCGCCAACACCGCTGAATACGCGCTGGACGCCAGCTCTCCCCTTCGCAGCTGCAAGACGGTCGATATCAGCTGTTCGGGGGCGTGTTTGAACGTTTCCGAGATCCTGATGCCTGGACAGCCCTTGAATATGACGATCCATTTGGATGAGGAACGACAGGTCAATGTCCATGGCAAGGTGGTCTGGAACAAGATCTCAGAAGATCAACGCCTGGCAGGCATTGAATTTTTCGAGATCGAACCGGAGGATCAGGAACTGATCCTGGACTACGCCTTTGAGATCAGTCCGGATGATCTTGTCCAGCATTGGTTCGAAGGCTGGGAGAAATAATCCGTCCGCGTTAGACAGTTTATTTTTTTGCTTTTTCCCGCGTTTTTGCCAACCAATTTGTCAGTTGAACATAATCCGAAATACTAATTTGATCCGCTCGCAATTGAGGGTCGATCCGGCAATCGCTAAAAATGGCATGAGTCTCTTCTTTTTTGAGCACGGAACCTAGAGAGTTGGCGATCTTTTTTCGGCGGTTTTGGAAGGCTGCTCGGGTGACCGTAAACAGCAGTTCCTCATCCAAAGCCCGCGGTTCGGGCTGGCGGAATGTGAATTTCAGAAAACATGATGAAACTTTTGGGACCGGTGAAAAAGCGGTGTTTGGAATTTTGAAGAGGATCTTCAGGTCCGCGAAATATTGGATCAGACAGGTTAACGCCCCATAGTCTTTGCTGAACGGCTCGGCCGTTAGCCGTTGGCCGAATTCCAATTGGGTCATGAGGAAAACGTCAGAAACGCCGGCGCGGTTCTTGATGAGCCACTCGATGATGGGGGTTGAGATGTTGTAAGGGATATTGCCAAAGATCTTGGTAGCGCCAGCAAGGTCTGAGGCGCTCAGCGTGAGGATGTCCGCCTCGATGATCCGTAATTGATCCGTTTGGAGGTCGTTGCGGGAATGCAGGGCTTTAATGAGGCCGGGATCTTTTTCAACTGCGATGATACGGGCTCCCCGCTCAATGAGCGGCCGTGTCATGGCCCCCGGTCCTGCGCCGATCTCAAGGATCGTGTCTTTTGCGGAAGGCTCAACGGCATCCAGGATCCGCGTAATGATGCGCGGATTCACAAGAAAATTTTGGCCGAGGTGTTTTTTGGCGGAAGGGCGTGCTTTTGTCATGAGGAGGATCGCCTGCTTAAAAGTTGTTTTGTGGTCAAGTCTGCCGCCATGATGATCGCCTCTGTCATGGACGAGGCGTCCGCCCTGTTTTTTCCAGCGATATCGAAGGCGGTGCCGTGCGCCGTGGATGTCCGGATGAACGGCAGGCCGATCGTCAGGTTGACCAGTTGCGTAAAATAAAGCGCTTTGATCGGCGTCAGGCCCTGGTCATGGTACATCGCAATGATCAGGTCATAGGATTTGGCGTTCGATGGGATAAAAAGCGTGTCGGCCGCGAAGGGGCCTTCGGCCATGATCCCGTTCTGCTTCGCTGCTTGTATAGCGGGAATGACCGTTTCCTGTTCTTCCAAACCCAGTTTTCCCCCCTCGCCTGCGTGCGGATTCAGGCCGCAGACAGCGATCCTCGGTTGTGGGATCTTAAAAAGCGTCCGCAAGGTCCGGTCACAGAGCTCGATGCTTTTGAGGACTTTCTCCCGGGTGATCCCTTTTGGGACATCTTTTAGGGGGACGTGACGGGTGACGATGATCGTTTTAAAAGGCCCTCCGGCAAACATCATTTCAAAATCCTTGATTCCGAACGCATCAGCCAAAACTTCAGTATGCCCCGGGAAGTGTTCTCCTGAAAGCATGATCGCTTCCTTGCTGACAGGGGCTGTGACCAGGCCATCGACCGTGCCGGAACGTAAAAGATCAATGGCTTTTCGCAAATAGGCGTAGGCCGCTTTTCCGCAGGCCGCATTGGTCTTGCCGATCTGCAACTGAGAAGGGTCGATCATCCGCATATCGAGAAATTCGATATTTTCAGCAAGCTCTCCCCCGTCACGCATGTAGACAGAATGGTCGCCAATGATGACAAAATCCGCCAGGGTCCGGATGCGTTCTGATCGTAAAGCTTTTACGGTGATCTCCGCTCCGATGCCTGCAGGGTCCCCCAGGGTGATGCCGAGTTTTGGTCTGATAGCGTGGTGTCGTATCATCGATCGTTCCTTAAGGTTGCTTGATCTCAATGTATGCTTTTTTCCGTTCTTTGTCTATCCAGCGCTGCAGTTCTTCCTTGAATTTGGTGCTTAGAAGGAAGTTCGATATTTGATTTTTAACATCGTCAAGGGGGGCAGTTTCTTTTTCGGTCTTGCCCAGCATTTTCACGATGAATATCCCTTTTTCAGATTCGATAGGATCAGAGACCTGGTTGATATCGAGTTTGAACAGTTCTTTTTCAAGGTCAGGAAGAAGTTCCCCTTTCGCGATAGTGCCCAAAGAGGGCAAAGTCGAGAATTCGTTGGCCACGCTGCGGAAGTTCTCGCCGCTCTTAACGCGCTCGGAGGCCTGCTCGGCTTTAAGCTGGGCGGAGGATCGGTCCTCTCCTTCATATGGGATAAAGATCGAATCAAGATTGATGCGTTCCGGTTTGGTAAAATCCAGGATATGATCATGATAATATTGCGTTACTTCTTGAGGCGTCACGAAAATCTTGGCCTTGATCTCCTGTTCTAGAAAATATTTAGTGATGAGCTGATTGGAGATCTGCTGGCGCAGGTCAGTGATGGAAAGGCCATCCTTGGCCAGGGCGCTTAGAAACACGGCTTCGGAAGGATATTTGGCCTGGATCTCGGTCAGACGTCCAGTGACCGCGGCGGGTTTCGCCTCATAACCCTTGGCCTTTGCCGCGCTGAGGATCAGGCGGTCATCGATCAGACGTTCAATCCCGTTTTCCTCCAGGTCTTTGGCTGCGGACTGGAGTTCTTTTTCAGACACAATACTCGTTTCGAGCTGTTTATAGGATGCGATAAGAAAATTTTTCAGGTCTTTGAGAGTGATAATGTCTTCATTGACGACCGCGATGATGGCATCCTCCAAGGCCAGGGCTGGTCCGCAAAAGGCTGGCATCAGGCCGAAGATCAGGAATGCGAACATGAACATGATCGAACAAAATTTTTTCATTGCGCAGGGTTCTCCTTCATGGTTGGATATCGGATTTTAAATGTTCAACGGATTCCTTCAGCAAGCGGCAATACATGTCAAAACCTACTGCGGCGATGTAACCGCTTTGCTGCTTTCCTAAAAGGTTTCCGGCCCCCCGGATCTGAAGGTCTTCAAAGGCGATCTGAAAGCCGGCGCCCAGTTCGCTGTATTTTTCCAAGGCATTGAGGCGCGTTTGGGACCGGTAGCTTAAGACTTTTTTGGGCGGGACAATAAAGTAAGCGTAAGCCTGGTTGGTGAAACGTCCCACCCGTCCTCTCAATTGGTGCAGGTCCGCCAGCCCAAAACGGTCAGCCCGGTTTATGATCAGCGTATTCGCGTTGGGGATATCGATCCCCGATTCAATGATCGTTGTGCAGACCAGGATGTCGATCTGATTTTTCAAAAATTTTAGCATAATTTCTTCCAAAAGTCTCGGAGGCATTTGTCCATGACCGATCGCGATCCGCGCCTGGGGAAACAGCTTCTGGAGCTTGACCGCCAATCTTTCAATGTCCTGAACGCGGTTGTGCAGAAAAAAGACCTGGCCTTTGCGGTCGAGTTCCCGTTTAATGGCCTGGTGTATGATCGGCTCATCGTATTCAACGATCTCGGTCACGACCGGGACACGGTTTTGTGGAGGCGTTGAGATTACGCTCATGTCTTTGGCCCCGGAAAGGGCCATATAAAGCGTGCGGGGAATCGGCGTCGCCGTCATGGTCAGGACGTCAGCCAGCACGCGAAGGTGTTTAAGCTTCTCTTTGGCCTTGACGCCGAAGCGCTGTTCTTCATCAATAATGATCAGCCCGAGGTCTTTGAATGAGACATCTTTTGACAGCAGGCGGTGTGTTCCGATCGCGATATCAATGCTTCCATCGCTGAGTCCGGCGATGGTCTGCGCCTGTTCTTTTTTAGTGCGAAAACGGCTGAGCATGGCGATCTTGACAGGGAACTGTTTCATGCGGTCGGTGAAATTATAGAAATGCTGCTCTGCCAGGATCGTCGTGGGGACAAGGATCGCGACCTGCTTGTGGTCCATCACGGCTTTGAACGCAGCCCGCAAGGCCACTTCGGTCTTGCCGAATCCGACATCGCCGCAAAGCAGGCGGTCCATGGGGGATTCTGATTCCATGTCCGTTTTGACATGCTCGATCGCCTGGACCTGGTCAGGTGTTTCTTCGAACGGGAATTGGTGTTCAAATTCTTTCTGCCAGTCGCTGTCCTGCGAAAACCGGAAACCTTTCAGGCTGGCCCGCAAAGCCTGCACCCGCAGAAGCTCCAGGGCCAGGCGTTCCACGCTTTTCTGGATCCGGTTGCGCGTGCTTTGCCATTCCTTTGTGCCGAGCTTATGGGTCTGGGGCGGTTTTTTTGAAAACCCGATATATTTCTGGATCAAATGGATGTCGTGCGCCGGGACAAAAAGTTTGTCGCCCTCCCTGTATTCGATCACGAGGTGCTCTTTCATCTCGTTTTTCACCTCAACGGGCGTGATCCCCAGGTATCGGCCGATCCCGTGATTGGCGTGAACAATGTAGTCGCCTTGTTCGATATCCACAAAGTTATTAAGCGGCATCTCCACATCGAACGGCTGAAGGCTTGGTTTTTTACGGGGAAGAACGATCACGATCTGGTGATGAAGGATCGGCTTGTCAGAACGCATGTTCAGGCTTTCGATCCGTTCAATGCGGTCGTATTCAAAAACGATACGGATGGGATTCTGAAAACGAACGGGAAAGATATCCAGGACCTCTCCGCGCTGGGAGAAATCCCCTTCGGCGTTAAGCTGGCGCACTTTATCATATTTGAACGCCACCAGTTGGCGCACGATCTTTTCGGGAGTGATGGTCTGGCCGACGAAGATTTTGAATGATTGGAACATACAAAGGCACTGCGACACTATGGCACTGCGACACCAAGAAAAAAATTTAAATCGGCCTATATATGTTCAGCACAGAAAATTCACGGGTCGTGCTTCGGTCTTTTAGTGCCTTAGTGTCATAGTGCCACAGTGTCTTTGTTTTTTATTTCTTCTTTTTCTCCCATGCCAAAACCAGCGGAGCGGCAATGAAAATGGTCGAATATGTTCCGGCCACAAAGCCAACGAGCAGACACAGCGAGAAAGTGTGAAGAAGTTCCCCTCCCTTTAGAAAAAGGCACACGACCACGATCAGGGTCGTGAGGGTTGTCAGGATCGTGCGGCTTAAGGTCTGGTTAATGCTGGTGTTGATGATTTCTTTCAGCGTTGAACGGCGCATGAGATTTGTGTTCTCCCGGACACGGTCGTAGATCACGATCGTATCGTTGATCGAATAACCGGCGATGGTCAACAGGGCCGTGATCGTCAGAAGATCGACCTGACCGCCCATCCAGGTGACAACGCCAAGGGTAATAATGACGTCATGCAAAAGGGCGATGACCCCGGCGCTGGCGAAATCAAAGTGGTGGAAACGGAATCCCACGTAGATCAGGATTCCGCCCATTGCGAATATGACAGCCAGGATCGCTTTTTTTCTCAATTCCTTTCCGACCACAGGGCCGACCTTCTCGATGCGCAGAACGGTGTAGGGATTGTCTGACATTTGGGATTTGAAAATGGCAATGGTCTGGGCCTCTTTGTCCTGGGAGGTCCGGATGATAACGGTTTCCGGTTTTTCCGGGATCTGCTGAATGACGGCGTCCCCCATCCCGGCTCCGGCGAAATGCTGGCGGAGAACAGCCGTATCGACCGGTTTTTCAAAACGGTATTCCTGGACCTGGCCTCCGGCGAAATCGATCCCGTAGACCTTATCCTGATTTTTGAAAAAGTAGGTCAAGCTGGCGATGATGATGATGAGAGATACAGCTATGCAAAAGTTGCGTTTGTTGATGAAATTGATGTTCGTCTTTGTGAATATTTTCATCATCGGGAGCTTCTTGATCCATCCCAGCTCCAGCAGCAGCAGGAAAATGGTCCGTGTGACAAAAAGCGCGGTGAATAAACTTGCCAAAAGGCCGATGGAAAGCGTGACCGCGAATCCCTTGATCGGCCCGGATCCGAATTGAAAAAGGATGAACGCGGCGATCAGGGTCGTCAGGTTCGAGTCAATGATCGCGGAAAAGGCTTTGTTGAACCCTCTTGAAACAGCGGCATTGAGCGGCGTTCCGTTCTCAAGCTCTTCCCGGATCCGTTCATTGATAAGCACGTTGGCGTCCACCGCCATGCCCAGCGTGAGGATGATGCCGGCGATGCCCGGTAAGGTCAGAGTTGCCGGCGCGCCAAAGAGAAACCGCAACGAACCCATGATCCCTAAGATCAGGATGAGGTTCATGGCCAAGGCAAGGTTTGTGATGATGCCCGCGGTCCGATAATAAATAAGAACGAAAAGCATGAGCAGCACACCACCGGCGAGCGTGGCATAAAGACCGGATTGAATGGATTCCTGCCCTAAGAGCGGTCCAACGGTGCGGTCTTCCTCAATGTGCATCGGTGCCGGCAAGGACCCTGAACGCAGGGCCAGCGCCAGCAAAGACGCCTCTTCTTCGGTGAAGGACCCCTGGATCACGGCGCTGCCGGAAAGGATCGGTTCATTGATATTGGGCGCGGATTGGATCACTCCGTCGATAATGATCGCCAACTGTTGATTGACATGGGCTCGCGTGACTTCCGCGAACTGTTTTGCCCCTGCTGCTTTGAAACTGAGCTTGACGATCGGTTGGCCAAAGGCCTGGGTATTATAATCAATGCTCGCGTTGGCGATCTCATCGCCTTTGAGGAGCGTTTTTCCAACGAGCAATTTTTGATTTTTGTTTTTGACGCTGAGATAGCGGTATCCGGCCGGAATGTTCCCTTCGATCGCCTGCTTGTTCATTTCCAGCGATGTGTCGACCAGCGCGAATTCCAGTTGGGCGACCTTTCCGATCAGATCAAGAGCCCGGTTGCGGTCCGTGATGCCGGGAAGCTGGATGATGATCTGGTCCTCTCCCTGGCGTTGGATGACCGGTTCAGCGACGCCCAGACTGTCAATGCGGTTGCGCAGGATCTCAATGGCGCGTTCAACGGCGTCCTGGCGGGCATTTTCGTCAAGGGTCTCGGTCTCGACCTTGAGGATCAGGTGCATCCCGCCTTTTAGGTCCAGGCCAAGGTTGATGCGCTTTTCGACCGGAAACGCGAAAAACAGCATGGTGGCCAGGACAGCGAGAACGGTTAAGATACGGATATTCAGGTTTTTGCTCATGCTCGTCTTCTCTCCTCTTTCTACAAGATCAGTTTTGTGGGTCCTTGATCGTTGAAATCGATTCTTTATCGAATTCGATGCGGACATTGTCATCCACTCGAAGGACAATGGTCTTTTCTTTGATCTGTACGACTGTGCCGTAGATGCCTCCGGCGGTCACGACACGGTCGTTCTTCTGCAGCGCGTCAATACGCTTTTTGTGTTCCTGCTGTTTCTTTTTTTCCGGGCGGATCACCAGGATCTGGAACATCAAGAACATGAAAAGCAACGGGACTGCTAATTGAAAAAAAGCGTTCTGTCCTGCTGGCATCGAAGAGCCTTTCGTTTTTTTAAATTAACAACTTTGCGTTTATTTGGCTTTTTTGGCCTTCTTAACAAGCGAACGGACGGTGTCGCTCATCTGCGCGCCTTTTGCCACCCAAGCATCGATCTTTTCGATGTTCAGGTCAGAAACGGCCGGTTTCTGTGAGGGATCATAAAATCCCAAAAGGTCCAGGATGCGGCCTTGGCGTGTGATGTTGCGCGGGATCGCGACAACGCGGTAATTATAACGGCTTTTTGCTTTTGAATCTGATCTTTGTAAGCGAATACGGACTTCCATTGAATAAACCTCCCTTATTTGGTTTTGTGTTTTTTACGTTTTGAGTGGTGGGACGAAGATTGAGCCTGTTCGATCGCCACCATTTGAGCCCGTGCTTTATTGACGGTCTCTTGATATTCGGTTTTTGGGTTTGAATCCGCGACAATGCCTGCCCCTGCCTGGATATAGGCGCGGCCGTCAACGACAACGATCGTGCGGATGGTGATGCATGAATCCAGATTTCCGGAAAAGCTGAAGTAGCCGATGCATCCGCCATAAGGCCCGCGGGCCGTCGGTTCCAGCTCATCAATGATCTCTATGGCGCGGATCTTCGGGGCTCCCGAAAGCGTTCCGGCCGGGAACGCCGCCTGAAGCACATCCAGCGCGTCGTGCTCTTTTTTGAGTTTTCCGCGGACACTTGAGACGATGTGCATGACATGGGAATATCGCTCAACGGTCATGAATTCAGGAACTTGAACGCTGCCCTCTTCGCAGACGCGGCCGAGGTCATTGCGGCCGAGGTCGACCAGCATGACATGTTCGGCCCGCTCTTTTGGGTCAGCGAGCAGGTCAGTGGCCAACTGGGTGTCCTGGACCTCATCTTTGCCGCGCGGCCGTGTTCCGGCGATCGGGCGGGTTTCAACGATGCCGTCTTCACACCGCACCAGCAGCTCCGGCGATGATCCAACGATCTGGACATTCTTGAAATTCAGGAAATACATGTATGGTGACGGGTTTAATGCTCTTAAAGCCCGGTAGACATGGATGGGATCGGTCTTGAGTTTCGTTTCAAACCGTTGGGACAGGACGGCTTGAATGATCTCGCCTTTATAGATCTCTTTTTTCGCCCGGCTGACCATGCGTTTATAGGTCGCCTCATCCATGTTGGAACGGAAAGCCATTTTTCGTGAAGACGTCCGAGGCGCCGGGTCCACCGGGACGTTCAATGGCTTGCGAAGGTCGCTGATGATCCGGTCAATGTGCTGACAGGCCAGGATGTAATTTTTTAACTTTTGCGCTTTTGAAGCGCCTTCCTGATTGAACACGCAGCTAACGATCTTGATCTTGTGGTTGATGTGGTCGAAAATGATCAGATCTTGCGCCAGGATCAAAAGGGCTTCCGGCAGTCCGGTATCATCGTTCGGCTGATGGGGAAGGTGTTCGAAAGACCGGACCGTATCGTAGCCGATGTATCCGACCAGCCCGCCGCAAAAGCGCGGCAGCCCGGGGACCTCGACGAACGAATATTGGGCCATGATGCTGCGTATGATCGGTAAAGGCGAACCGGCGTCCTTGAACGTGTCGGTTTTGGATGGGCCGTGCAAATGGCGCACGGTCACGCAACCGTCCTTGGCTTCGATCACGAGCCGGGGATCGCGCGCCAAAAACGAATAGCGGGCGACCTTCTCCTCTCCTTCAACGGATTCCAGTAAGAACGAGTAGTCGGCATTTTTCGCGATCTTGAAATAGGTAGAGACCGGCGTGTCCAGATCCGCCCACACCTCCTGATAGACGGGAATCAGGTTTCCTTTGGAACACAACTTCAGATAATCATCTTTTGGCGGATAGGTCATGATGTTTTGATGCCCTCGATCGTTCGATAAAAGCAGCTCTTTTTAAATGTGTGGCAGGCGGCTCCGACCTGTTTGACCGTTAAAAGCAAGGTATCACAATCACAGTCATAACGGATCTCTTTGACGTATTGAAAATGCCCGGATGTCATGCCCTTGATCCAGAACTCCTGACGGGAACGGGACCAGTAGGCGGCTTTGCCTTCCTTGATCGTCGCTTTGAGCGAATCCAGGTTCATATAGGCCATCATCAGGACCTCTTTTGTTTTGTAATCCTGAACGATGGCCGGGATCAATCCGTCCGAATTAAAACGCAGCTTGCTCAGCGTGCGTTTGGTGATCTTCAATGTTTCAAGCTTTTGCTTTGCTGTCATGATCGGACCTCAATTCCTTTCGCTTTGAGATGACGTTTAACGTCTGAAACCGTCATTTCTCCGTAATGAAACACGGACGCAGCCAATGCGGCATCCGCCTGTGTCCTTAAGAAAACATCCGAAAAATGTTCAAATTTCCCCGCTCCCCCGGAGGCGATGACCGGGATGCGCACCGCGTGGCAGACGGCATCCGTCAGGGCCAGGTCATAACCATCCTTTGTACCATCGGCATCCATACTGGTCAAAAGGATCTCGCCGGCGCCAAGCCTTTCAACGGTCTTCACCCATTCGATGGCGTCCTTGCCGGTGTCAATGCGTCCGCCGTGGATATAAACGTTCCATCGAGAGGAACCGCTGCGTTTGGCATCGACAGCGACCACAATGCACTGGCTTCCGAAACGCTGGGATGCCTCGCTGATCAGCTGCGGGTCTTTGACCGCCGCTGAATTGATGGATACTTTATCCGCCCCAGCGTTGAGAAGTTCACGGATATCCTCGACCGACCGGATCCCTCCGCCGACCGTAAGCGGCATGAAGACCTGTTCCGCGGTCGCCTTCACCACATCCAAAAAAATATTCCTTTGCTCATGGCTCGCCGTAATATCCAGAAAGACGATCTCATCGGCCTTTGCCTCATCATATTTTTTGGCGATCTCAACGGGATCCCCGGCATCGCGCAATTGAACGAAATTCACGCCCTTGACCACGCGGCCGTTTTTCACATCCAGGCATGGGATGATGCGCTTGGTCAACATAAGCTTAAGGCCTCTTTCAGGTCCAAGGTTCCTTCATATAAAGCCCTCCCGGTGATCGCGCCGTATAATCCTTCCGGTTCAAGCTGAAGGAGTTTTTTTATGTCATCAATATTCGAGATCCCTCCGGAAGCGATCACATCGATCGAAACCGCCCGCAAGACCTTTTTTAGCGCTTCGATGTTCGGCCCGGTCAGCATCCCGTCGCGGGCGATATCGGTATAGATCAGGCAGCGCAATCCGTCATGCTCGAGCTGTTTAGCGAAAGCCACCGCGTCAAGGTCGGTCTGTTCGGTCCAACCGAGCTTTGTGACCTTGCCGTTAGAGGCATCGATGCTGACGGCGATATGATCCGGCCACTGGTGCAGCATGGAACGCAATGCCAGGGGGTCGGTGATCGCGCGGGTCCCGAAAATGACGCGCTGGATACCGATCTCCAAAAGCCGGGCCACGTCCTCTTCCGTACGGATGCCCCCCCCAACCTCAATGGGGATCTGCACGGAGCCGGCGATCTGCTTGATTGCATCCCAGTTCTTGACCGAGCCGCTTTGTGCGCCGTCCAGGTCTACGACATGGAGCCATTGGGCTCCTTCCTGTTCCCAGCGTTGTGCCACGCTGGAAGGGTCGCTGCTGTATTCGGTCACTTGATCGAACTTGCCCTGTTTTAGGCGGACAACATTGCCTTTTTGAATATCAATAGCTGGGAAAATGATCATCTATTTAGGACGCCTTGCTATTTTAAGTTAATGAAATTTTCCAAAATCTTTAATCCGGCGGTCTGGCTCTTTTCCGGGTGGAACTGGACCGCAAAAAGATTGTCCTTCGCGACCGCTGAGCAGTAGTCGGTCCCGTATTGCGTCGTCGAAGCTATTGCGCGATCATCCGCCGGTTTGACATAGAACGAGTGACAGAAATACACGTATTCTCCGTTTTTGATGCCGTTCCATAGGGCGCAAGGGCGCAATTGAAGCTGGTTCCATCCCATCTGGGGGACTTTGACCGAATCGCTGAACCGTTCGACCGTTCCTTTTAAAATGCCCAGGCCTTCCGTCGTACCGTATTCAAAGCTTTTTTCAAAAAGAAGCTGAAAACCCAGACAGATGCCCAAAAAAGGTTTTCCCATTTTAACAGTATCTTTGACGGGTTCAATCATTTTTAATGAACGCAGCTTTTCCATGGCCGGAGCGATGGCCCCGACCCCGGGAAGGACCACATGGGTCGCTGATCGAATATCCAAAATGGACTGGGTGATGCGGCAATCCCTGGCGCCTGCCTGCTCGAGGGCCTTTTGGACCGAACGCAAATTTCCCATTCCGTAGTCGATGATCGCGATCATTTCTTATCCGTTAATCAATGATCCCCTTGGTCGAGGGGACGTTGCCTTTCCGTTTGGGGTTGATGCTCGTGGCCTGTTCGAGCGCTAATCCCAGGGATTTAAACACAGTTTCAAGGTTCGTATGCAGGTCATCGCTGGCGTTCTTGACCTCCACATAGATCGTCGCATCCAGGCTGTGAGCGAAAGACTCCAAAAAATGTTCGACATAGTTTGCTTTATAGCCTTCCTGTTCCAGCTGGTCCTTTCCGCCCAGGTCCAGCGTCAGATATCCGCGTCCGCTGATATCGACCACGGAATGGCCGATGGTCGATTCCATGGGGGCGAACCCTGAACCGAAGCGCCGGATCCCCTCTTTTTCTCCCAAGGCCTTTTTAAAGATCTTTCCCAGCACGATGCCGATATCTTCGTTGGTATGGTGAGGGTCGATCTCAAGGTCCGCCTTTTGGACTTCCAGATCCAGGTCAAAACATCCATGAAAGGCGAACAGTTCAAGCATGTGATCAAGAAACCCGATCTGCGTTTTGATGCGCGTTTTTCCGGTTCCGTCGATATTCAGCACGGCCCGGATCTCGGTCTCTTTGCTCTTGCGTTCCAATTCTGCTGTGCGTGCGTTCTGCATCTGGGGTCTCCCTTTGCGTTTATTTTTCGAAACGGACTTTAATTGATTCATAGTGCTTCTGCAGGCCTTCGAGTTGGGCAACCCGCTCGATCGGTCCGCGGATCTTTTCCAAGGCCCGCTTTGAATAAGCGATCACATGGTTCTTTTTGGTGAAATCCGAAAGGCATAGTCCGGAAAAGAACCGCGCGCTGCCCATGGTGGGAAGCACATGGCTTGGACCGGCCCCGTAATCGCCCAACGCTGTCGGGCTGTAGGGCCCCAAGAAGATCGCTCCGGCGTTCTTGATGCCTTTGAGGATCTTTTTGTGGTCATTGGTCAGGATCTGCAAATGCTCAGGCGCCAGCCGGTTGGTGATCTCGACCATTTCCTCAGAATTTTCACAGAGGACGCCGTAGCCGTTATGAAAACGCTGCTTAACGATCTTTAAAAGTTTTTTGGATGTCGTCAGCAGGATCGCCAGACCGCCGATATGCTCTGCCTGGCCTTCCAGTTCGGCGATGACATATTCCGGATTGCTGTATCGGTTGGCGATGACCACAAGCTCAGACGGCCCCGCCAGCATGTCAATGTCCACATATCCGAAAAGTTGGCGTTTGGCCTCTGTTACATACATATTGCCCGGGCCGACGATCTTGTCGACCTTGGCGATCGTTTTTGTTCCCAAAGCAAGAGCGGCGATCGCCTGGGCCCCGCCGACCTTGTAAACTTCATCGACCTTCAAAAGATTCGCCACGGCCAGGATATAGGGATTGATGTAGCCTTCTTTATTCGGAGGCGTGGCGATCACGATGCGCTTAACGCCTGCGACCTTGGCCGGGATCGCGGTCATATACACCGATGAGACCAAAGGCGCGGTCCCAGCCGGAATATAGATCCCGACGCTTTCCAATGGCAGGATCTCCTCTTTAAGAAGGATCCCATCGGCGTCCTTGATCCGGGCCGGTTTCTGCACCTGCGCCTTATAGAAGGTGGTCACGTTCTGAATGATGATCTTCAGGTCATTGATAAAATCGCTGGTGATATTCTGGAACGCGCCGCTGATCTCGCATTCCGGAACGCGCATTTCCTTGGCGGACAGTTTTGCCTGGTCAAAGCGTTTGGTATATTTTAAAACAGCGTCATCTCCGTTGAGACGGATGTCGTCAATGATATGCCGCACTTTTTCCTCAATGCTTTTTTTGCGGCTGACCAAATGGCGGTCATAGAGCTGCTGAAGTCCCTGTCCGTTTTGTTTTAAAAGTTTCATACATGTCCCTTATGGTAATGGAGCCTGGATGAGCTGCTCTGTGAGCAGGCGTTCAGCTTCGCGTAACGCTTGTGGAAGATAGGCGGTTTCTTTGCTTCCGGCCTGTGCGAACTGCGCCCGCCCTCCTCCGCTGCCGTGCATTACGGGAGCAATGGTTTTAACAATATCCTGGGCCGATATGCCAGCCTTGACAAGGTCATCCGTCAAAGCGATGATCAGGCTGCCCCGGTCCTCGGCTTTGGACGCAAAGACGACCGCGCAACTTTTAGCCTTCTGTTTTGCAATGTCGGATAGATTTCGAAGCATATTGATATCGACCGCCTCAAATGTGTGCGTGATGACGCGCACGTTTTTTGCATCTTTGGAGCGATCTATGATCGAATCCAAATCCGTTTTCAATGCCTCAAATGCCTGCTGCTGCAGTTCTTTGCTCTTTTCTTTTGTTTTTTGTTTTTCCGCGTCCTCTTTTGTTTGCTGCTCTCTGAGTTTGATGAAGGCTTCCGCCAGTGAAGCGGTCGTGGCCTCGATTCGCCGGATCCCCTGGGCGATCGCGCTTTCGGAAATGATCTTAAACAGTTTGATCTCACCGGTGTTATCTAAATGAGTTCCGCCGCAAAGTTCGGTCGAACAGCCCGGAACATGGATCACGCGCACCGTTTGCCCGTATTTTTCCGCGAAGAACGCCAAGGCTCCCTTTTCGCGGGCTTCGGTCATGGTCATTTCATTTTTTTCAACGCGGATATTCGCCTGCACGTGGCGGTTCACTTCCGCTTCAACGGCATCGCGCTCCTGCTGCGAGAGCCCCTGGGGATGTGTAAAATCAAAACGCAGACGGTTTTCATCAACGACCGATCCCTGCTGCTGAACATGTTCGCCTAAGATTTTACGCAACGCGGCCTGAAGCAGATGTGTTGATGTGTGATTGCGCATGATGGAAAGCCGCCGGGATTCATCCACTAAGGCTTCAACGCTGTCATCCACGCGGACCTGCCCCTCCTCCACGGTGGCAGTGTGCAGGAACACGTCATCGATCTTTTGAGTGTCCTTAACGAGCAGTTTTGCCGGCTTTCCTTGCCTGGCTAAGATCTCCCCGGAGTCTCCCACCTGACCGCCGGATTCGGCATAAAATGGTGTTTGATCAAGGACGACACGGACCTGTTCTCCGGTGATGGCTTTGGAAACGGAATCCTGGCCCTTAAAAATGCGCAGGATCTTGGCCTCGGAATGCAATGTCTTGTAGCCTAAAAATTTTGTTTTGGGGACATTGAGGTCCAGGCCCATATCCACGAAAACCTCGCCGGTCATTTTGCTGCCCTCCCGGGAAAGTTCACGATGGTCATTCATGTCCTTGGTATATATCGTCATCGCGTCTTCGATCTCTTCATCTAATAGTCCGACTTCTTTTTTAAGAATTGAGAGACTTGTTTCACAAGGAAGCCCATAAGTTGTATGGAAAACAAAAAGCAGTTTTCCAATTTTCTGTGCGAAAGCTGTTGAGTCATATCCCTTTTTATCAGTTATTTCAGCTCTTAATTTTGGAATATTTTCCAAAAGAACTTTTGCAAAAGCCTCTTCAGTTTTTCTGATGAGCGCCGTAATGGCATCAACTTTTTCAAGAAGTTCCGGATATTGTTTGCCCATGACTTCCGCTATGGTTGGAACAAGTTTATAGACATGTGCACTGGTATCAGGGCCATGAAAGCTGAAAACAATGTTTGCCGCACGATTGATCAGGCTTTTCACGACCGAACCCCGCTCTTTGTTCGACGGAATGATGCCGTCGCTGATCGCAAACGTTGCGGCACGGACATGATCGGCGATGATGCGTTTGTCTTCAACGCTTAAATTGCCTGAGATCTCACGCTCAATGGCAGTGATGACCGGGACAAAAAGATCCGTTTCAAAATTATTTTTCACGCCCTGCATGACCGAACAGAGGCGTTCCAGGCCCATACCGGTATCGATATTCTTGCTGGGCAAAGGTTCCAGTATTCCCCCGTCCTTGCGGTTGAACTGCGTAAAGACCAGGTTCCACACTTCGGTGAAACGGCCCGCGATATCATCCGGGTCCTTGGGGACAGAGGGGTCAGCCGGATCATAATCAAAAAAGATCTCTGAACACGGCCCGCATGGCCCGTTAGGACCGTTCTGCTTGGCGTTGGAAGGCCAGAAGTTGCTTTTATCTCCCAGTTTGAAGATCTTGTGTTCAGGGATGCCGATCGCGTTTTTCCAGATCTCAAAAGCTTCCTGATCGTCCTGGTAGACCGAGACCCAAAGCCGTTCTTTCGGAATCTCCAAAACCTGCGTCAGGAACTCCCACGCCCAGTGGATCGCCTCGCTCTTGAAATAATCTCCGAAAGAAAAATTCCCCAGCATTTCAAAGAACGTGTGGTGGCAATTGGTCTTTCCCACCACATCGAGGTCGTCGGTTCGGATGCATTTTTGGGATGTGGCAGCGCGCGTGTAGCTGTCGATGTTCCCCAAAAATTGCCGCTTGAACTGCTGCATCCCAGCGGTCGTGAACAGAACCGTGGGGTCGTCTTTCGGGACCACGGAGTCGCTGGCAACGATCGTGTGCCCTTTGGATTTAAAAAAGTCCAGGAATCTGGATCGGATCTCGTTTGCTGTTAAGTATTTCATTTCACCACTTGGTTCAGTTCTTTTATGATCGTTTGTGTTTGAAAACCGCGCCGGGACAGGTATCCGAACAGCCGTCTGCGGACGGTCTGCCTGTCCAGGCCGCGGTATTTGTTTTTCCGTTTCAGGATGATCGACCGTACCGCGTCAGCCTCATTATAGAGGTCTGTTGCGGTCTCTACGGCGTGATCGATCAGCTCCGTATCAATTCCCTTGTGTTTCAATTCCTGCTTTATCCGACGCAGCCCGAGCGGTTTTCCCAGTCTTGAGCGCGTCCATCCAATACTGAATTGGCGGTCATCAATAAGACCGCTGGTCTTGAAATACCGGATCGTCTCCTCAATGACCGGATCGGGAAAGCCTTTTTCACGCAGTTTTTTCTGAAGTTCAAATACACTGCGGGGCCGGTATTTTAAAGATCGGAAAACAACCTCTTTTGCCTTTTTAAACAGTTGCTGGCTTTCCGGTGAGGACTGTTCCATCGGTTATTTGGCGGCTTCGGCTTTAGCGCGGATCTCTTTTTCCAGCTTGTCCAAAAGCTTGGGATTGTCCATAAGGTATTTACGCACCGCGTCCTTTCCTTGGCCGATCTTCTCTTCACCGTAAGAGAACCATGACCCGGATTTTTGGATGATATCGTAATTGACCCCCAGGTCCAGAATATCGCTGGCTTTGGAGATCCCTTCATCAAAATAGATCTCAAATTCCGCCGTGCGGAACGGTGCCGCGACCTTGTTCTTGACGATCTTGGCGCGGATGCGGTTGCCGATGAACTCTTCGCCTTTTTTGATCGCTTCGACTCGGCGCAGGTCAACCCGGACCGATGAATAGAATTTCAGCGCGTTGCCGCCGGTGGTCGTTTCGGGATTTCCGAACATGACACCGATCTTCATGCGGATCTGATTGATGAAGATCACGGTCGTTTTAGAACGGTTGATCGCCGCCGTTAATTTGCGCAAAGCCTGTGACATAAGGCGGGCCTGCAGCCCCATATGGCTGTCACCCATGTCCCCTTCGATCTCGGCCCGCGGGGTGAGCGCTGCGACCGAGTCCACAACGATCAGGTCCACCGCGTTTGAGCGCACCAGTGTTTCGGCGATCTCTAATGCCTGTTCACCGGTGTCCGGCTGTGAGATCAAAAGATCTTCGAGCTTAACGCCGACTTTTTGCGCATAGCTGGCATCAAAGGCATGTTCAGCGTCGATGAACGCCGCGACGCCTCCCAGTCTTTGAGATTGGTGAATGACGCTTAAAGTCAGGGTCGTTTTTCCGGATGACTCCGGCCCGTAGATCTCGATCACTCGACCTCTGGGGAATCCTCCTACACCCAGAGCGACGTCCAAAGAGGGCGATCCGGTTGGGATCGCATCCACATTTTGTTTGACGCTGCCATCAAGCTTCATGATGGAGCCTTTTCCAAACTGCTTTTCAATCTGGCTTAAAGCAAGATCCAAAGCTTTCAATTTTTCCTGGTTATCAGCCGTTTTCTTCGTTTCTGCCATTTCATCCTCCTTCGTTCCCGCAAGCTGTCGTTAAAAAACCCTCAGTATGTTCCCTTGAACACATCGGTGAGATTGGTTTTTTTATAAGGCTCATGGAAGGCAATCTATAAAAATCAATATAAATTTGCCTAAATGAATAGGCATTATACATGAGCCCAAAAAAGTTGTCAATTACCGTATATTTTATATAAATAATATTATATTTAAATAGAAGCACTCCTGGGAACGCCTTAAGAGCGGGTTTTTATGGATTTAAGCGTTGATGGTGAGCTGGATCGCAGAAAGGACTGAAATGGCGGCGGTCTCCACCCGTAAAACAGTTTTTCCCAGTGAAATGGGAATCGCCCCTGCCTCCATGGCTGCTTGAACTTCTGCCGGTGTGAAATCTCCCTCCGGTCCGATCAAGACCAGGATCTTTGGTCTTAAAATGTTCAGGTTTAAACAGGCACTGATTGGCTGGCGGGGATCGACTAGGCACGGGATAAAAGCGGACGTCTCTGGATCGATCAGGGTTAGAACATCTCTAAACTCGGTTATCGGATGCAGCCGTGGCATCCAAAGGCGGCGGCTTTGTTTGGCGGCGCTTAAAACAATGGATTGGAATCGCTGGTCCTTCTTTGCGGAGCGATCGGGCAACAGCTTGACCTCTGTGCGCTCGGTCTTTAAAGGGATGATCTCATCAGCTCCAAGTTCGGTGGCCTTTTCCAGGATCCATTCAAATTTGGTCTTTTTTGGTATGGCACAGGCCAGTGCGATTGAGAACCGGTTGGTGTGTGGTTCTCGGCGGACGTCCAGGATGCGAGCTGAGACCATTTGGCTGGAGATCGAATCCAGCTCGCATTCAGCTTCTTCCCCTCTCCCGTTAAAAACGCAGAATCGGTCGCCTTTTTTTAAACGCATAACGTCTTTAAGGTGGTGGACTTCGTCCTTTTCATGGATGGCAATGTCATCTGTGGTGGCGAAAGAAATGTCGGCGTAGGAGCGGTGCATATATTCGGATGGTTTTTCTGAAGAATAAACATGGTGGACCGAGGGGGAGTCGAACCCCCGGCCTCCTGATTGCGAACCAGGCGCTCTCCCAACTGAGCTATCGGCCCACGTTTTAAAATACCTGAGCATCATAGCAAAAGCTCAGAGTTCTGACAAGATGGATTTTATAGAATGTCGTTTGAAGGGAAATTTTCAGTCTTCAGCGGGACACCTGGCTGAATGAAAATCCTGTTTGAACGGAAAAACGCGGATTTGTCAGGTCCGAATCCAGTTGCGATGGATCCGCGGCCCGGCTGAGCTCAACCGTTAAGGTGTTGAGAGGCTGCCCTCCTCCCGGAAATTCTTGCATGACAAAGTCGCATTGATCGCAAATCATGGAAGCTGATTGCGGTTGCCAGGTTAGGGAGAAGACGCGTTCCGTGACCCCAGAGAGGGAACCGTGATAACAAATGATCTGTGCATCGAAAAGATCTTTGCCGCTGCCCAAAAGATCCCTAAAGCAAAAACCTGGGTCAGCGGAAATGCTTTCACTCCTGTCAATGATCACTCCGACAGGGTCGGTTTGGACGTTTGGAAAACTTCCAAATTGCGGGACTGTGATGATCCCCGATCCGCGCGCTTCCCATGCCATTTTTTTGATGCGCACCAGGGCCGCGCTCAACTGCGTGGTATTGCGCAGCCTGATCGAGGCCACATTTTGGGTCCTGCGGATCGCTGTATCGACCGAAACAATCCCCACGACGGCAACACCGATCAGCATGGATGTGATCAGAAGTTCCGTGAGCGTCAAGGCTGATTTTGAAATTGCGGGATTTTTCATGATCGGGTTTCTACCAGCTCACATTGACCGTGATCTCTTTGGCTCCTGTAAAATCGTTTGTCACGTTATAAACAACAAGAAAGGGCATATCATCCTTCACGATGGTTTTTGAGTAGCTTCCGCCGTTTACAAAGTTGCCCGCCGGGTCAACCCAGGCCTCTGTTGTGATCTGTCCCCTGAGGCTTTCAATGATATCCTGGGCGATGAACGCGGCTTGAACTTCTCGAGTGCTTTCGGCTGCCGGGCGGCTTAAGGCTGAAAGTGTTGCCAGGATGCCCGCTGTCGCCATGGCAAAGATCAGTGTCGCGACGATCACTTCGACCATTGAAAAACCGTTACGGCCTAGAAGTTGTCTGCTAATTGCAGACCGGCCCGTTGAAAACAGCTTGTTTTGGGCAGAGATGATGACCATTTCCCGCTCCTGTTGAAACACAGCTGACATCAGCTGAGTCCGATATGATTTTAACATGAAATGTCAGGTTGAGTTCTGTGAATGTTTTGTCAGCGTAACAAGCGAACGTGGTCCCTCCCGGGGTGGCTGAGCAGATATAGGTCCAGCCGTTGTCAGGAAAACCCAATTCAAACTTTTGAAGGATCTGGGAAAAGCTCGACGAGCAAGCATTATCCGGTTCGTTCGGC
Source organism: Candidatus Omnitrophota bacterium (assembly GCA_022711395.1). GTDB lineage: Bacteria > Omnitrophota > Gorgyraeia > Zapsychrales > JANLHA01 > JAKLFA01. The sequence continues at coordinate 166,959 of JAKLFA010000002.1, forward strand.
CAAAAGTGGCCGGTGTTCATGTAAATGGTCTGCTGGGCGGCGAAGATCGCACGCATATTGGTCCTTGTCCGTTCGATATCCTGATCAATCACCAGCATGCGGAGTTTTGGCAGCGCAAGGGCCGCCAAGGTTGCAATGATGACCATGACGACCATGATCTCTACAAGGGTGAAGCCGTTCTTTTTTTGATGCTGTGTTGAGCGTGTAATTGGCATAAGGAGCATTTTAGTTATATTTCATTTTTGCACAAAGGGTCGCATTATTCAAACAAATGATCCTGCCGTCAAAACCGATGGCCAGAGTATAAAGCGTTGTCGATCCGCTCATCCGGTTGATGCGGATCGGCGCTGTTTCACCAGCAGAATAATAAGGGTAACTGAAATTCGGTGGTTTACGGCTGTTGTCAAAATCGATGGCTGTGAAATTCGAGGTCCAGAAGCTGCACGGGTAAGCGGAGCATGTTTTTCTGAAATTATCGACCGCATAACGTTGTTCAGATGCGTAGATCGCAATTAAAAACTGTTCCCCCTCTTTTGCACGGAACCGTTCGATCACGGTGCCCATTTTCGGAAGTGCCGCTGCAGAAAGGATGCCAACGATCACAACGACGACCATGATCTCGATCAATGTGAAAGCTGCCGAAAAGTTTTTGGTTGCGGACGACATGGTTTTGGGTCACGTGATGGTTATGCGCATTTATGATTGTGTTGAAAAGCCGGCCCTCAAACAGCGAGGGCCGGCTTTTCGTAATAGAAAACTTAAACGCCTCCTTACTTCAAGCCGGAAAAGGCTCCTATTCCGGTCCGTGTGACGTTCGTAGATGTTTGTGCGACGATAATCTGAGATCCGGTGCTCCCACCATCAAGCGTGTTGCGGTATGCCGTAATCGTGTATCCCACCGTTGACGGAGAGGTGATCGAATAGGTGAAGTGCGCATTCGGCGACGAAGCAGGTGTTTCAATGTCCAGCTGGGTGAAACCGCCGTTGCCGCAGTTGACGTAAGTCCCATTATTCTGAAGGTAGCACCTTTCCATGGAAGAACGGATCGTCGCGATCGCGGATAACGCTTCCGCGCTTCTTGAGAATTCGACGGTTGAGAACAGACGAGGTAAAGCTAAACTCGCCAAGACACCAACGATGATGATGACAATGATAATTTCAAGCAGTGTAAAACCGCTTTGGTTGCGTTTTAAACTCATTTTTTCGTCTCCTTTATGTATAACAGAATTCACTAATTTTTGATTTTAGGTTTAACCGCGTTTCACTGCGCTTTTTTCGCCTGGCATCACATCCTTTCAGGGTTGATGGGTTTGAGCTTAAAAACAAAAACCACTCTATCCTTTTAGAGTGGTTTTAATTCGATGTTCGAATTATCGGCAGCTGGCTATCCCAAATGGTTTGGGACCCTGTAGTTTTGTGCCCTACCCTCACGGATAGTTTACCTTGAACAATAATTCTCATATGTTCTTGCCTTAAGTATAGCTGATTCAAGCTTAAATATCAATGTCTACAGACCTACCTATATAATAATAAATATATATAAATAAAAAAAGAATTTTCTTAAGAATTAACCTCCTCCGCCTCCGCCCAACTGGGCAATGTTGAACATCGGTAGAAACATCGCCAGGACAATGATGCCGATCACCGCTCCCATGAAGACAAGCATGAATGGCTCAATGACGGTTGCAAGGCGCTTCATGAACGTTTCGACCGTTTCCTGATAGAAATTGGCGACATGCTTCAGCATTTTGCTGAGTTCCCCGGTCTCTTCTCCCACGATGATCATTTGGATGGCCATGCCCGGGAAGAACTCGCTTCTCTCCATCGGGGCGGCCAGCAACTCGCCTCTGCGGACGCTTTCTTTGATATCGGAAATCACATTAGCGCAGGTCATGTTATCGACAAGCCGCTGGCTGATATCCAAGGCTTGAAGGATCGGAACGCCGCTGTCAACGAGGATCGCCATCTGGGACGTGAAGCGTTCCACGATGATGAGGCGGAAGATGTTTCCGAATGTGGGCAGGCTTAATAGGAATTTCTCCTTTGCGAATCGGCCGGATGGGGTTTGGATGTAGCGTTTTATGAGAAAGACCGCCACAGCGATAGTGCCGATGATCAAAAGGAATTTCTCCTTGATAAATCGGAACGTGCCCAAAAGGATCTTGGTGATGAGTGGCAGGTCTACGCCCATAGTCGTGAAAATGCTTTCGAAACGCGGCCCAACGAAAAGTGCGAAAAATGAAACGGCTCCCATACAGATGAAGAACAGGATCACAGGATACATGATCGACGATATGATCGTTGAGCGGAAGTGCGCTTGTTGTTCCAGATAAAAGGATAATTTGTTCAAGACCTTAGGCAGGGTCCCTGCTGCTTCACCGACTTCAATGAGGCTGACCCAGAATTGATTGAAGACCTTGGGATGATGGGCCATGGCCTCTGAAAGCGCGCTGCCGTGCTCAACATCACGGTTGACCTGTTCGATCACGCTGTAAAGTTTTTCGCTTTCGATCTGGCTGAGGATGACCTCCAGGCTTCTTAAAAGGGTCACGCCGGATTCAAGCATGGTGACAAGCTGGCGGGAAAAAGAGATCACATCATGGAGTTTGATCTTCTTATGGGTGAATTTTTTTTCCTTTGTTTTTTTAGGGGCTGCAGCGGCCGCCTCGATGCCCGGTTCGCTGGATACCGATTCAATCTTAAGAACGAAGTATCCCTGCTTTTGAAGTTTCTCAATAAGGGATTCCCTGGAAAAGTCCTCAACGACGTTGGTAAGGGTTTTGCCATATGAGTCTTTAATGGTGTATTTGAATTTTGGCAATGTCCGGGCTCCTTAAAGGTGCTTACGTGGAAGACGTGACGCTGACGATTTCATCAAAACTTGTGATCCCCGCCTCAACTTTTTTTATACCGTCATCGAACAGGGTGTCCATCCCGTTCTTTCTGGCCGCGTCGAGGATCTTGATATAGGTCGCTTCCTTGGAGATCAATTCACGAATGGCATCATCGATCAGCATGGTCTCGGTCAGGATGATACGGCCGTGGTAACCGGTATGATTGCACTCCTCACAGCCCTTGGCTTTATAGATGAGGTCGCTTTTAAAGCTGATCCCTCCGAAGAGGTCAGGGTTCGGCTCAACGGGTTCTTTGCATTTTGAACACAGGCGCCGGGCCAGCCGTTGAGCAACGATACATATCAGAGACGGTGTTAAAAGGTATGATTCTATGCCGATATCGAGGAGTCGGGTAATGGCGGAAGCGGCGTCGTTGGTGTGCAGTGTGCTTAAGACAAAGTGCCCTGTCAGGGCCGCGCGCACGCAGATCTGGGCTGTTTCAAGGTCACGGACCTCTCCGACCATGATGACATCCGGGTCCTGGCGCAAAAATGAGCGAAGCGCTGAGGCGAACGTAAGCCCGATGTCAGGCTTGACCTGGACCTGGTTGATGCCTTCGAGCTTAAACTCCACCGGGTCTTCAGCGGTCATGATGTTCTTTCGCGGGTCGATCGTTTCGCTGAGGGCGGAATAGAGCGTGGTGGACTTTCCGCTTCCGGTCGGACCGGTCACAAAGAAAAGACCATAAGGCCTTTTTAGCGATTTTTTGATGTTTTCCAATTGCGTCGGGTCGAATCCGAGGTTGGAAAGTTCGAGTTTGACGGCTTCTTTATCCAGGATACGCATGACGACCTTCTCTCCCCAGACGGTGGGGATCGTTGAAACACGGATGTCAACGACGCGGTCGTTATGTTTGAACGAAATGGCCCCATCCTGGGGAAGGCGTTTTTCTGCAATATCCAGACGGGAAAGGATCTTCAGGCGTGAAACAATGGCGGAATGCAGGCTTCTTGATGGCGGCGGGATCTGATAGAGCGCCCCGTCGATCCGGTAGCGAAGGTTGATCCGTTCCTTAAAGGGTTCGATGTGAATGTCGCTTGATCGTTGTTCGATCGCCTGTTTGATAATGAGGTCCACAAGCTTGATGACCGGGGCCTCTTCGGCTTTTTCGATCAATTTATCAAGGTCTGTGGCCTTGCTGCTGTCCTTCTTCTGTTCACCCGTTCCGTCTTCTTTTTTTTCATGATCGGTCTGGTCCAAAGGGCCTTGCGCGGCATGCGACCGGATGATCGTATAGAAGTCCTGGATGGCGGCGACAAGGCTGCTATGGGTGGCGATGATCAGGTTGATCTCACATCCAGTGATCATTTTCAGGTTGTCCAGCATCATAAGGTCCAGGGGATCGGTGACCGCGCACGTAAGGACGTGGCCTTTTTTGGTTATGGGCAGGACAAGATTGGTTTTGGCGAAATCATGGGGAACGAGCTTGTCGAGCCCCTGGGAGGTATTTGGTTTTAAGAGATTATTATCTTTGTTGGCATAAGGAAGATTCAGCTGTGTTCCCAGAGCGGCGATGATATCATCTTCGGTCAGGGTCCCCATTTTAACAAGGATCTCCCCCAGCCGTCCCCGTTCCCGCTTTTGACGGCTGATGGCGTCTTTTAATTGCTCTTCAGAGATCAGGCCCTGTTGAATTAGGATTTCACCAAGTTTTTGATGCGCCACGCCAATGGTCCTTTATTTATCGGGAAGGTCCTGTTCCCGAATAAGTTTTTTCGTCACATTATTCTTCATCGTCGAGGTGTTGTCCACAATGTGTGGGGTGATAAAAATGAGAAGTTCCCGCTCCTGGGAAATCACTTGTTTGTGCCGGAAGGCCGCGCCCAGGACGGGGATATCTCCCAATAAAGGGACTTTCGTCAGGGTTGTTGTTGTTTCTTCCCGGAGAAGTCCGCCGATCACGATCGTTGAGCCGTCCATGATCTTCAAAACCGCGGAAGCGGTCCGGGTTTCAGGATCCTTAAAGGTGGTGCCTCCGATGGTCAATCCGGATTTCGCAAGCGTGTGTGACGGGACAAGGGCCATGGTGATTTCCCGGGTATCCAAGTTCGCTTGGGGTGTTACGGTCAGGATGACCCCCGTTTCAGCCCGTTCCGCTTCAACGGTCTGGGTTGTTGTGCTGTCGGATGAGCCGGTGCTTGTTGTCTTTTCTCCGATCGCCTCGTTCGTGCTGATCTTGATCTGTGCTGTTTGGTTGTTGAGGGTTAAGATCCGTGGCCGGGCGAGGTTCTTGGTGTCTCCCTGGGTCCGGAGAAAATTCAACGTCGCAGTAAACCCTCTGGCATCCATGAGCCCGGTCGTCAGACGGGCTTCCTCGTAATCAACATTAGGAAGTTCATCTAAAAGCGGAAAAGACCCATCCCAGGGAAACGCGTTCTGGTAGGATCCGCCGCTCAAAATCAAGGGCGTGTCTCCCCATTTGATGCCAAGCTTATCGGTGATCGCTTTTGCCACTTCGATCATTTCCACTTCAATGAGAACCTGCGGCACATTGATATCAAGGCGGGCGATCGTCTGTTCAATGACAGGAAAATTCGCTGCGATATCCGTAATGATCAAACTGTTGGTCCGGGAGTCTTCAGAGATCTTCCCATCTTTTGTCAGGACCTTTTTAATGGCCTCTGTGATACCGGAGTCGGTGCGGGATGATTCTTCGCCGCCCCCCCCGCTTTCGGTGCTGATATTCAATAATGTATTGATGGGTGATGAAGCCACCGCCGCATTTTTGAGCTGATAGATGCGTGTCACGAGCTCGATCTCAGGTTTTTTGATCGGTTTAACGATATAGATATTGGATCCGGGCTGGATTTCATAGGTGAGATCATTCGCTCGCAGGATCTGTTCGAGGGCCTGCTCAATCGGGACTTTTTCAAGATAGACGGTCACGGTCTTGCGGCTGATCTCCTGTGAGGCGACCAGGTTGAGCTGGCTTTGTTTGGAAAAGATCTTCAGGATGTCCACCAGAGGGGCGTCCTGAAAATCCATGGAGATCGTTTTTGAATATTCAGGATAAATGAACGGACTTGAGGTGTCGATTTCAATGTTCTCTGAGTGGCCTGCAACCCCATCGAGAACGCAAATCACGCTGCAGCACATGAGCAAGGTGACAATATATTTCATCTTGAGCCTCTCCTTTTATGGCGAAAACCAATAAATGTTTTTTGTATCGATCCCCATTTTAACACCCTGTGTATTGATTTCAATCACGGTCCACCCGCTTAATTTGTCCCCAATGGAAAGGACTTCATTATTAACGATCGCCTGTGGAATATCTGTGTCCCAAACGATCCCCTGGACTCTGAAATTTGGTTTCGGGATGGGAATGGGCTCGCCACCTTTATCGCTCACGGGTGGTGGCAAGAGCGGCATAGGCTCTGTTTTGACCGGTGGCGTCTTGATCTCTTCAACAGGGGCCTCCGGGACGGGGAGCGCGGATTGAAAAGGGTTCTTGAGCGTGATGATCGCGTCCACGGGGCAGCGACTTTTCGTCTGGCTTGTCAAACGGTCATGCAGGGACTGCAATGGTTTGGTATCAAGGGTTGACGGAAACGGCGATCTGCCAGCCAGGGCCTCCCGCAAAGGATCAACGGTCACGGGTTTGATATTCTGCTGGGCATGCGATGGCGATATGCCGAATGCCAGTGCGATACAAAGCAAGCCGATGATTTTTAAGAGATAAGGTCTATTCATCTTTCAAAAAATTTACCGCGTGTACGGTGATCGTAACGGAAAACTCACTTGTCGTATCTTGTCCCTCTGAAGATGACCTGATGGGACGCCTGTTTGACTGGCTGGATTTTGCGACCGAAGTTGACCCGAGATTAAAATTTTGGATCGTGATGACCTCGGGAAGGATTTCCAGCTGTTCGATAAATGCCCACATGGATTTATAATTTTGGGATGACAGAGTAAGCGTCAACGGAAAGATCGTAAATTTTTCCTTTTGCATGGGTTCTCCGGGAGAGAACGAGTGGATCCGCACATTATAATTCTTGGCCAGCTCAGCCATGAGATTGATCAGACTTTTTTCGGATATTTCCGGGGGCAGCGCAGCTAAGATTTTTTTGCTGAATGCTTCGACTTCGTTTAGTTCATTGAGCTTCGCCAGTTTATCCTGTGCGGTCTTGACCTGGATGTTGAGTTGGGACAGCTTACCTTTGTTCACGTTATAAACCCAGATACAGAGAAAGATCGATACAATAACGCCAACGAATTGAGCGGAAATGTCCCAGCGTTTTTTAAAAAATTCAAGGACCTCCTTCCAGTTGACATTTTTAAGGTCCTTGATATCGATTTGGCTAAGTTCTTTGAGGTTCATTTTTGCTGATCCTCACAGGAAATGCTGAATTCAGTTATTGTATATTCCTCGGTTTTGGTCTCAGTGATCGAATTGCGTTTGACCCTGTCAAAGAGATTGGCCAGGTCCGGGTTTTCATCCACCGAGGCGATGAAATCATTGATCACGCGGACCTGTTCATGGGCTTCAGGCAAATAGATTTTTCCAGTTATGGAGATGCGGGCCCGTTTTTCTGCCGGAGCGGCTGTCGTGGGCTTGTTGGGGTCGGGCGATAATGATTCAGCGTCCACGTATTGGATCGATAGATTTGTCAGCCAGATGCCTTTCGGCATCAGGGAAGATATTTTATACAGGATAAAAGCAACCTCGCTTTTCATCTGGACATTGCTGTATTGGGCAACTTTAGAAAAAAGCGCTTTGGCTTGCTGCTCAATATCAGTTGAAGAAAGAACCTCATATTTTCCAAGCTGTGAATTGATCTTGGAGAGAACGCCTTGATTATATTTCATGAGTCCGGCGGTAATGAAATTGGTCAAAAGCGGGGCGATCAGGCAGCCCGCCAGCGTTCCCGCCATGATAAAAATGCGCGTGTTCTTGGCTGACGGTAAAACACCGGATCGTATGATGCCCACGGCTTTAGGGGACAGATCGAAATCCCGTGTTGAAAAAGTTTTTCCTTTAAGGGTCGCGCCATAGGCAATGAGCGTATCGATGTTGGGAGGCGTCAGGTTCAGGTTCAATTCCTGAACGTTGATCATGCGCGTCGGGATGTTGATGTCTTTGGAAAGTTCAGGGCTTACGTCATGAATATCGAAATCAGCCAGGATCAGGAACTTTGTGATCTTGCTCTGGGGGTTTTGCCGGCTGAAAAAATTGACCGAGACCCCGATGTTGTCGGCCAGCACGCCGCGGAAGACCTGCGGATTTGAATCGAGCGTCCCTAAATTGAGGGTGCGGATGAACTGCATGACATCGTTATCAAAGACCATGATCTCACTCTCATCAGCGGAAAGGGATAGCGTGGCGGTCGTTTCGGAGCGGTTCAGAAATTTCTGATTACGGAGGATCCTGGCGGAAGCCACGCCGGCAGGTTCAATATGAGAAATTTCAAACCCCGCATTGCGGAAGATTTGCACATATTCATCAAGGGCGGTTTTCCGTATCGCGATAAAAATGATCCGCAGCATTTTTTGAGTGCGGTCAGTAAACGGTTCAGCGTGATACGTGTAAACCAGTTCATGGATCGGTATGGGGACGTATTTTGTGACTTCGAATTCAATGACACTGCGGATCTCATCAGAGCTCATGAATGGGATGTGGAATGACCGAAAGATCAATTTCTGGGTCGGCAGAGCCAGGCCGACTTCAGTAACATCGCTGGCGATCGGAACAAGTTTTTCCTTGAGGAATGCGGACCGACGTAAATATTCGGGAGCCTCGGCGTCAGGATCGCCTTTTTGCGGAACAGGAAACGGCAGGGTCATACTGGTAGAAATTTTTCCATTGTCGACCCGGACAATGCTGAGTGATGTTTCGCCCCAAAAGACGCCGATTTGAGATTTTGTTTTTGCCATATATATAATATATTAATTTCTTATAGTAGTTACTTTACTATAACAAGGCAATAAAGCATTTGCAATCAGGAAAGAGAGTTTTTTTGGTGTTTTAGTAGGTGGTCGTTATGACAAGAAGATCGGTCTGGTTCGGCGTGGTGCCGGCGTATTCTTCATCGGTCATAACAATGATGTTGGAAGAGAACTCTTTTTGGCCGGAATCGTTTATAACGCCCGTGCTAACAAACGGCATTACGGTGTTGGTAAGCCGACCGGTATGGTATCGATAGAGGAACCCTCTGGCCTCTTCTTCAGCTTTGATCGAATCAATGATCGATTGGCTGGACGTTACTTGGCTGACAGAGATGCTCATAAAGCCGATGACAACAACGGTAAGGGCCATGATCATGACGATCACGGTCAAGAGCATGAACCCCTGGTCATTACGAGAGGTCGTTTTTCTCATTGCCCTCTTTCTTCGGTTTTGGAGATCAGGCTGTGGCATCTCGGGCATCGTTTGAGCTCTTTACTGTCCCTGTAGTCAGGAAAAAGATTCGCGCAAAACGGACAGCGCGTAAAAAATCTTGTTTCCTTGTCGGTTACCGAACGCTTGTTTAAATTATAGAATATCCAATGAACAAATACAATCATCAAAAAAAAAGAAACAAAAATGGAAATCGCGATGCCTAGGTCGAGCTGGATCATAGCGTGTTCTGTATGCTTAAAGGTTTATATACCGGCGGATCAGGATTGATCCGGAGCGTTTTAATGGCGTTTTTATCGATCCGTTGTGCCGGTGAATGCTCGGGCTCGAGAAAGGTTTCTTTAAGGGATGCCTTGTGTTTTTTGAACAATGTTTTTTTGTATTGAAGGTCAGAAGGACTTTGCTGTGGGGCATGAGAACCATCCTCGAGCGGGGGCTGGTTGTAAATTGTTTTTTTTGCCGCCGGGATGGGGATATGGTCGGGTATCATCTGGTTCTTTTGCGAAGCGTAAAATAGTGGGTCGGCTGACTGAATGTTCTCAAGAAAAGACCCCAAGTAAACAAAGACCGGTTTGTGAGCTACTGGTCTTACGGGGACCGTGAAAACGAAGATGTTCGCGATAATGAGATGGATCGCCAAGGCCAATAATAGACCGCAGCTCTCGCTTTTTTGAAAGAGTTTTTGGTGAGAGGCCTTGATCATTCCCTAGTCGTCGCGATGTTGATTTTTTCGATTCCGAGCTGCCGGCAAAGATCCCATATATCAACGATACGCCCCATGGAAGAGCGACGATCCGCCTTGATCATGACCAGGGTATCTTTTGTGGCGCTTTCTGTAAGCAGGGCTTCCAGTTCTTTGACGGTCGTGACCTTGCCATTGCAGTAAACGACGTTCTCCCCCGTGATCGAGATCGTGAACCCTTCGTTTGAGATTGTGTCGCTGGTGACGGCTTTAGGAAGTTTGACGTTGATCCCGGATTGAAAAGTGAATGAGGACGATAGCATGAAAAAAATAAGGAGCAAAAAAATAACATCGATCAATGGGGCAAGATCGATCTGCTGCAGCCCGTTCTCGATTTTCATATTTCGTTTAAATTGCATAAAGCACCTCTTGAGAGATTATCAATATGGCATGTTAAGCTTCGGATGTTTCGGATAAATGGCATAAAAAATTTACGAGTTCCGTTGCGGTGCGCTCCATATCGCGGATAAAGGTGTTCACGCGGCTCACCAGGTAATTGTATGCGACATATGTCGGGATCGCGACGAACAGACCGGCGACCGTTGTGAGCAAGGCTTCGCCGATCCCTCCGGCCAAGTCGCCTGGTGTCACGGGATTCATGGTCGCGGCGCGGGCTTGGATCGTATGAAAACTTGAGGTCATCCCTGTGACCGTTCCAAGGAGCCCGAGAAGTGGCGCAATGTGGGCGATCGTTGCCAGGGCTGTGAAGCGTTTCTCCAAGATCGGGATCTCAAAAAGGCTGATGTCCTCCATGGCTTCTTTGATTTCATCTTTTGACGTGCCATATTTTAAGATGCCCGCTTTCATGATCTTTGCGACCGGAGAAGGATCTTCTTCGCAAATAGCGGCAGCTTCTTGCATTTTGTCCTTTCGCAACAGATCAAAGACCCTCTCTTTGAGCTGATGGACATCCGTGTTGATTCGGCTGAAGTAGATCAATTTTCCCAGGATGATCCCGATGGCCACCACCGAACAGATGATCAGCGGGACCATGATCGGACCGCCGGTTATCAGAAAATCTTTAACGCTCAATTGCCACACTCCCATAATAGCCTCCCCTTGTGTATTGTCGGATGAAGTTTTAATCTTCTGTTTTGATGTTTGTTTCAACCCATTCGAGACGTTCCTGGGCGTACTTGGATTCCTCGGTATTGAGGGCGATCAATTTCTTGTAGATCGCCTGCGCTTCTTGCCATTTTTGTTGGTCTTCAAAAATACGGGCGGTTCGCAAATAGGATTTGATCGTCCAGCTGGTCGGCGTCCCTCCCAGGTAGATCGCTTTCAAATATTCTTCAGCGGCCTGATCGGTCTTGTTCATTTGCTCCAGAAGGTCTCCGATCAAAAAAAGGAGCTCGGTCTTATCGTGCGTGCTTGAGCCTTGAGGAGTATCAACGGCCGTCTGATAGATCTTAAGGGCCTCTTCCGGGCGGTCCTTTTGCTTATAGATTTCCGCGATCTGTATAAGGGCATCCCGGCTGTAATCGGGAAGCGTTTGGGCGATCTGTTGATAGGTTTCGATCGCCTTTTCCTGCTGAAAGTCGGATGAGAAGATCTCCGCTATAGCGATCTGGGTCTTGGCATAGATGTCTTTATTTTCCGGCTGGATCCGACGGTAATGCTCAAGAGCTTTTTCAAATTTTCTTTGGGCCTGATAAGCTTGCCCGATATCATAGTGGACAACATCGATGTGCGGGCTGCCGGGAAAAGTATCCAGGAATGTTTGATAGAGCGAAATGGCCCTATCCAGCTCGTTGACCTCGAAATAGTGGTCGGCCACCCAGAGTTGCGCTTCCTGATGGGCGTCTGAACCCGGGAATTCTGAAATGATCGCTTCAAAGGCCTTCAACGCGTCCTTTGTTTTTTTGGAAAGGTAGAGGCTTTTCGCCTGTTGAAGGCGAGCGCTCTGAACCAGGCTTTTCGTCGTGTTCGGGTTCGAGATAAGCTTGGAGAGATACTCCAGAGCATGGTCGTAATCTTCGTTATTGAAATAGGCCAGGGCCGTCAAGTACTGCGCATCGAGCGATAGATGACTGTAAGGGTTTTCCTCAAGGAATCGTTTGAAATGCTCTGCGGCCAGGGCCCAGCCATCGGTCCGGAAATGGGCAATGCCCAAGTAATATTGAGCGTCTGATAAATACCGGCTTTTTGGGAAATTGGTCTGCAGGCTCTGGAATGATATCTTCGCGGCCTCGATGTTGTTGAGGTGCAGAAAGGTAACCCCCTGCTGAAACTGAGCGTAATCCGCATAGAGGCTGTCAGGATATCGGCGGAGCACCTGGTCATAGGTCCGTAAGGCCAGATCATATTTTTCTACTTCCTGGTAGGCGTCCCCGATCTGGCTCAACGCGCTGGCTTTGACGATGTTGCTTTTGCTCTGCTCGATGATGGTCTCAAATGTGGAGACCGCTTTTTTTGTGTCCCCCATTTTCAGATAGGTCCAAGCCAATCCATAGTAGGATCGTTCCAGAAGATGTTCCTGACCGGTTAGGGACCGGAGATGCTCGATCAGCTCCATAAACTGTTGGGAGGCTTTGGAATAATCGTTGAGCTCAAAGTAGATATTCGCTCGGTTCAGCCTGGCCTCCAGCACGCGCGGGCTTTTTGGAAAATCGTTGATCAGCAGATCAAAAGTCTTGAGGGCCTCCGGGTAATGCTCGGTTTGAGTTAAGAGATTGCCTTTGCCAAAATAGACCTCATCCTGGCTGTTCAGTTTTTCTTCGGTTGAGATCGTTTCGGCCTGTTTGAAATTTTCCTCTGCCAGATCGAATTTTTTAAGTTTGATATAACACCATCCCATTCCGATGCGTGACATGAAGCGCATGTTGGCTGAGGCATTGCTTTCCGCGACCTTTGCATAGAATGTGACGGCCTTCAATGGGTCGCCCACGTAATAGAGGTTTTCAGCGAGATAGAACATCGCCTTTAAAGCGTTTTGTGAATTGGGGAATTTTTGAAGGTAGGTTTCTAAAATATCGATCGCTTCGCGATTTTTTCCGGTATTGATCTTGATCTCACCGAGCCGGAACAAGGAATCTTCGATCAGCATATGTTCGGGAAAGGACCTCAAAAGATTGTTGAATGAGTCCTCGGCTTGTGTATAGTCGCCCTGTTCATAATACGCCCACCCCTGGGAATAATACGCCTGAGGAACATATGGAGAATCCGGGAAATCCGCAAGGACTTGTTTGAAGTAGTCCAAGGCTTGACGGTAATCGGAACCTTTGAGATGGGTCTCCCCCATCCAGAAAAGGACGGCATCTTCAAGTTCATCATTAGTCCGAAGCTGCTGGAAGATATCGAAGGCTTTTAAATATTGATTTTTGAAAAAGAAACACTGCCCTTTGAGCAGCTGGGCTTTGGGAATATAGGGGCTCTGTGGAAACTCTGCCAGAAATTGATCAATGTAACGCAACGCGATATCGTAGAAGCCGTCATCAAAGGCCTTTTGCGCGACAAAAAAGAGGTCTTTTTCGGCGTTGTCCCTGGTCTGTGCGAAACAAACCCGAAAAGATAGGGGCGTTTGGATTAAAAGTAGGCCGCATAAGCATGCGGTCATAAGTGGACGATATTTCATAGAAAATTTATAAATATATTAAGAAAAATTTTTCTTATTATAGCAACTTTAAAGGGGATTTCAACCGTGTTGATGGGAAGGTTTGCTTCCTTCCAAGAGGATGTCTTTCAAATATTGTCCGGTGTAGGACGATTTGTGTGTGATGAGGGATTCCGGTGGGCCGGCAAAAAGGACATGCCCTCCTTTATCTCCGCCTTCAGGGCCCAGGTCAATGACGTAATCAGCGTTTTTGATCACTTCAAGATTGTGTTCAACGACCAGGATCGTGTTCCCCTTGTCAACAAGCCTCTGAAGGACCATTAAAAGTTTATGGACATCAGCGAAATGGAGCCCTGTGGTCGGTTCATCCAGGATATAAAGGGTATTGCCGGTGCTTTGTTTGCAGAGTTCACTGGCGAGCTTTACGCGCTGAGCCTCTCCTCCGGAAAGCGTGGTGGCGGGCTGCCCGAGTTTGATATATCCGAGGCCGACATCGATCAGCGTCTGCAAGACGCGTTGGATCGAAGGAATATTTTCGAAACATGTGAAGGCCTCTTCTACGGAGAGATCAAGGATGTCCGCGATATTCTTCTCTTTAAAATAGATCTCCAGGGTCTGTTCGTTAAATCGTTTGCCATGACAGACCTCACACTCCACATACACATCCGGCAGAAAGTGCATCTCTATTTTTTTGATCCCGTCACCGCTGCAGGCTTCACAGCGGCCCCCCTTGACGTTGAAGCTGAAACGCCCGGGCTTGTATCCACGGACCTTGGATTCAGGCAATCGGCTTAAAATATTACGGATGTCACTAAAGACTCCTGTGTATGTCGCAGCGTTCGATCGTGGGGTGCGGCCTATCGGCGATTGATCCACCACAATAACTTTATCAATATGCTCCATGCCCTTGATCGAGCGGAGTTTTCCGACCGGTTCTTTGGAATTGTAGAGTTCTTTGGCCAGGGCTGGAAAGAGCGTGTTTTCAACCAGTGATGATTTGCCCGATCCGGAGACGCCGGTCACGCAGACAAAGGTCCGCAACGGGATCTCGACGTCGATGTTCTTTAAATTATTTTCTTGCGCGCCTTTGAGGATCAGTTTTTCAGTTTTGTGAATGTCCCGGCGTTTTTCAGGGACGGGGATCTTTTGATGGCCAAGTAAATACTGGGCTGTGAGCGATTTCTTGCATTTCAGCAGCCCGGGGACGTCTCCCGCATAGATGACTTCTCCCCCATGGAGGCCGGCAGCTGGTCCCAGATCGATGATAAAATCGGCGTTCCTGATCGCCGCTTCATCGTGTTCCACCACGATCAGCGTGTTGCCGATGTCCCTTAGGGCATGCAGGGTATTGAGCAGTCGGGCGTTATCTCTTTGGTGAAGGCCGATGCTGGGCTCATCAAGGACATAGATGACGCCCACCAGGCCGGATCCGACCTGAGTGGCCAGGCGGATCCGTTCAGCCTCTCCACCGGACAATGTCAAACTTTTGCGTTCCAGAGTCAAATATTCGAGGCCGACATTGATGCAGAATTCTAGTCGCCGGTTGATCTCTTTGATGATCGGTCCAGCGATGATCGACTGCTCCTTGTTTAAGTGAAGACTGCTGAAAAAAGCTTTGGCATCCTTGATCGAAAGGGCGCAGACATCGGAAATGTTTTTTTCGTCAAGTCTGACGGAGAGGGATTCGGTCTTGAGACGGCTTCCGTGGCATGCCGGACAGGGGTGCACGGACATATAGTTTGATATTTCGTCCTTGAGCCAGTCGCTATCGGTCTCAGTGAACAGTCTTTGCATATACGCCAGGGCGCCGGTGAACGGCTTGCCCCAGACAGAATCGTTTGATCCGTTGAGGATAACATCTTTAAACTTTTTGGAAAGTTTGCTGTAAGGAAGTTCCGTGTCAATGTTGTGGAGGTCCGCGATTTCCCTCAGAACGGCACGGTAATACATCATGTAGTTGTGCCTGCCTTTGCGCCAGGGAGCGATCGCGTAGACCCAGGGCTTGTCCGGGTCCGGGACCAAACGGCTGGGATCGATCTCCATTTTTGTTCCCAAACCATTGCAGGACGGGCAGGCCCCGTAGGGTGAATTAAAGGAAAAGGTCCTCGGTTCGATCTCTGGGATGTTGATGCCGCATCCTGTGCAGGCAAAGTGCTCGCTGAAGGTCAGTTCTTCCTTTCGGTCAGGGCTTTGAACGATCAGAAGGCCCTTTCCTAATTGCAGAGCGGTCTCAATGGAGTCGGTCAGGCGCTGCTTGATCTCGGGTTTGATCGATAACCGATCGACGACGATCTCAATATGGTGAACTTTATAACGGTCGAGCTTGATCGCTTCATCGGTCTTGTAGATCTGGCCGTCCACGCGCAAGCGCGCGAAGCCGGCTTTTGAGACCTGTTGCTGGATGGCGCGGTATTCCCCTTTACGTCCTTTGATGAGAGGCGCGAGGATGTTCACTTTTGTCTCCACGGGCAGGGTGAGGATCTGTTCAACGATCTCCTGGGCGCTTTGACGGGTGATCGGCCTGCCGCAGACCGGGCAGTGCGGCTGCCCGACACGGGCGAACAAAAGGCGCAAATAATCATAGATCTCGGTCTGTGTCGCCACGGTGGAACGGGGGTTGCGGCTGATGGTTTTTTGCTCGATGGCGATCGTTGGTGATAATCCATCGATTGATTCGATCTTGGGTTTTTGGAGCTGATCCAGGAATTGCCTGGCGTAGGCGGAAAGGCTTTCCACGTAACGCCGCTGCCCTTCTGCATAGATCGTGTCAAAGGCCAAGGAGGATTTGCCTGAGCCGCTTAAGCCCGTAATGACGACGAACTGATCGCGCGGGATCTCAAGGTCAAACCCTTTCAGGTTATGTTCTTGCGCATTTTTGATGCGGATCATTGAATGATGGACCATGGCACTGAGGTTTTCGGAATTTGGTTACAGAAATAAAATAGCCTCGCTCTTTTGATCGAGCGAGGCTATTTTATCACAAAAAAGAAATTATTTTTTCTTTTTTGATTTCTTGGCTGGTTTCTTTTTGGCAGCTTTTTTAGCGACCTTCTTCTTTGCGACTTTTTTAGCAGCCTTCTTCTTTTTGCTGCCGCCTCTTACCATCTTTGCGCAAGAGATGTCACCGTCTTTATCAATGAAATAGAGGTAACCCGCCTCTTTCTTGACGCCGACTTTAGCGACCTTTTTAGGCTTACCGCCTTTTTTGTCGCCGCGCGCCATAACTGCACAGGAAACATCACCGTTTTTGTCAACGAAGTAAAGGAGACCTTTTTCCTTCTTGACTCCAACTTTTGCCACTTTCTTTGCCATAGTTTCACCCCCTTTCTTATGATTTTATTTTGAAGCGTAAAAAGAAAATCTTTTTACGTCCCAATGCGACTGGATCCACAGTGCCCTTTCAAGGTTTCAATGGCCGAAAGAACGGCCAGGTAACTTGTTTTAGGATTATCCGGGCAGACGGCATTTTCGGTCCGTGTCAAAAGGCGGCCGAAATCGCCGACAGCTTCGATTTCATGCGAATTTTTTGTAAATTTCGGTGAAGCAGAGATCCGGACCCTGATCTTATCTTTAGAGCGGGTCGCCAACGCCAAGGTGGCAGCCACATTGATGTTTTGGGGGAAAGCCTTCACGGCATCATCGACGGTCCCATCAAAAATGACGGTTTCCTCCTGGATCTGTTCCAAGATAATGCCTTTTTTCATGATATAAGGATTGTTCTTAAAGCCGCTGATAGGTTTGCGCGTCGTCAGGGTAATCTGAGAAAAACCGATCTGGGCGCAAGCTTTTAGGCTGTCAATGCCGGCAATGGCTCCTGATGGAACAAGGATCCGGCACTGATTGGACTTGGCTAGCTTGAACAGGTGGTCGGCGTTCAAAAGCTGGCCGACGCTGATCACGAGAACGTCTTTTTTTTGGGCCAGAATGGTCTCGATCAGATGAACCGTCTCGGTGGAGCTGACCGCTTCAACGATAAAATTAGAATGATCGAGCAGATCCTGGAAGGTCGCTTTGGCAAGGGATGGGTCTTTCAGCTGGGCGGCAAGGTCCTTCGACTTGTGAGTGTCGATGTCATAAAGGCCGGCTAACGAGACGGGAAACATCTTCATCTCGTCGGTAATGCTGTGCGCTATTCGGGAGCCGATCGCCCCGCAGCCTAAAATCCCGATATTGAGTTCGTAACCGTCTGAACGTTTCATGCTTTTGATGAAAATCCTCGACGAACAATTTTAAAATATTATAAGCATAAAATTTTAAATTTGCAAAATAATATTATCAATTAATCGGGCCTTTCCAAAAAATACCGCCAAGGCGATCACGCAACGTCCTTCTAAACGCGGAACCGGGCGAAGGGTCTGGGCGTCCGCGCATTCAATATAATCGATCCGTCCCGACGTCCGGATGATCATGGAACGGATCAAAGCCTTAATGGCCTTGGGGTCTTTCTCCCCTTTTCCGACGGATCTTTTGGCCGCTTGAAGCGATGCGAAAAGCACGGTGGCTTCGGATCGTTCTTGGGGCGTTAAATAGATATTGCGAGAACTCATCGCGAGCC
Source organism: Candidatus Omnitrophota bacterium (assembly GCA_022711395.1). Classification (GTDB taxonomy): domain Bacteria; phylum Omnitrophota; class Gorgyraeia; order Zapsychrales; family JANLHA01; genus JAKLFA01. The sequence goes on from JAKLFA010000002.1 coordinate 185,037, forward strand.
CATCGGGTTCGCGGACGGTGGCGATGACTCGGATCTTAACGGGAAAGTTCAGGTCGCGAGCCATTTTCTGGATCACGACGGTCTGCTGATAATCTTTTTGGCCGAAATAGGCCTGGTCAGGGTTGACGATCAAAAAGAGCTTTGCGACCACAGTGGCCACTCCCCGGAAATGATGAGGGCGGCTCTTTCCGCAAAGGGTTTTGGTCACATCGGGGACATCGACAAGGCTGCAGCAGCCGAAAGGGTACATCTCTTCGACGGATGGGTAGAAAACGACATCAGCTCCAGCTGCAGCCGCCATCCGGCAGTCACGGCGTTTATCGCGCGGATAGTTACGGTAATCCTCTTTAGGCCCGAACTGTGTGGGGTTCACGAAAATACTGACAACGCACAGGCCATGGTCTTTTTTGCAGCGCTGAATGAGGGAAAGGTGCCCTTGGTGGAAGGCGCCCATCGTCGGTACAAAACCGATGCTTTTGCCTTCCGTGCGTGCTTTTTGGACCGCCAGGCGTAGTTTTTGGATGGTGTGAATGGTTTGCATCAGTGATCGTTTGTGATGTCTGGTTCGATTTCCCTTAACGGACCCATGACAAATTCCCTTTCCCACATGCGGGGATGCGGGATTGTCAGCGTCGGAGTCTTAATAACAGCATTATCATATAAGAGGATATCAATGTCAATGGTGCGTGGGCCGTTTTTTTCACAGCGGACACGGCCCAATTTTTCTTCGATGGCAAGGGTTGTTCGCAGAAGGGCCTCTGCCGAAAGTGACGTTTGGGCTTTGGCCACGGCATTTAAGAATTTTGGCTGTTTGGGACCTCCCACTGGATCGGTTTCTATGAACGAAGAAATCTTTAGAAAGGAGATCCCATTTTTTTTGAGCTCCTCTAAAGCAGCCTCGAGGTTGGCCTTACGGTCCCCCAGGTTGGATCCTAATCCAAGAAATACCACGGGCACGGGATGGCCCCTTCCTTCCTTCGCAATCAGGATAAGACGTTTTTGAGACGGTCAACAGCTTCAGTGATGCGCTCTTTGCTGACGGTAAGCGCCATTCGGATATAACCTTCTCCAGAATTCCCGAAACCGATGCCAGGAGTAGCGACGATATCGGCCTTTTCAAGAAAGGTCTTTGCCGCCAGCATGGAGTCTCCATTGAACTGTTTTGGGAGTTTTGCCCAGACATAAAAAGCGGCCTTTGGAGGAGTGATCTTCCATCCGTAGTTGCGGACCCCGTTGATCAGGCAATCTCTTCGTTCTTCGTAAAGCCGTCGAAGGTCATCGACTTCTGCATCGGGCGTCCTTAGGGCATCGATCGCCGCGACCTGGATCGCCTGAAAGATGCCGGAGTCATAGTTTGTCTTCACTTTTCCCAGGGCTTGGATCAGCTTTGGATTTCCGCAAGCCCAGCCCACCCTCCAGCCGGCCATGTTGTAGGTCTTTGATAGGGAATGGAATTCGATCGCAAGATCTTTAGCTCCTTCGATCTCCAGGATCGAGACGGGCGCTTCTCCGTCAAAATAGATCTCAGAATAGGCCATATCCGAGATGAGGATCATTCCTTTTTCACGGGCGATGGCAACAAGTTGCTCATAAAATTCACGTGTGGCGATCGCTGCCGTTGGATTGTTGGGATAGTTGATATACATGAATTTGGCATTCTTGATCTCAGCCACGCGCTCCAAGTCCGGGAGAAAATCTTTGCTTTCTTTAAGAGGGATCTCAACGATCTTTCCTCCGGCGAAGTTGATGGTCGGCCGGTAGGCAGGATAACACGGGTCTGTCAGAAGGACTTTATCGCCGGGATTGATGATCCCCAGGGGCAAATGGGCCAGCCCTTCTTTTGATCCGATGAGTGGATAAATTTCGTTATTGGGGTCCAGAGAGACTTCAAAGCGTTTTTTGAACCAGCCCGCGATCTCCTGTCGCAGTTCCGGGAGCCCTGCGTCAAGCGCGTAGTGATGGTTTGCCGGATTCTCAACGGCCTTTTTGAGGGATTCAATGATGTGGGGAAATGTCGGACTGTCAGGATCGCCGATCCCCAGGTTGATAACATCTCTCCCCTCAGCGATCGCGGCCCGTTTTGCTTTGTCGATCTCAACAAACAGATAAGGCGGGACCATTTTTAAACGGTCAGAAAATTCAATTTCAACAGCCATGAAAAAACTCCTTCTTTGTGTTATTCCAGAGCGGAAGATATTTTTTAAACTTAAAGGCTAAGGACATCCTGCATGGAAAAGAAACCGCTGGTCTTTCCCTTCAGGAATTTGGCCGCAACCAGTGCGCCCTTGGCGAAGATATCCCGTGTTTTGGCGTGGTGCTTGATCACGATCAGGTCCTCCGCGCTTTCGAAGCGCACTTCATGGTCCCCGATGATCTCCCCTTCGCGGATTGCTTCGATATCGTGGACCTTTTTTGAAGAGTGGTCTTCAACGATCTTTGCCAGGGTCTTGGCTGTGCCGGACGGCGCGTCTTTTTTATGGACATGATGCGCTTCGGTCATGGTGACGGAATAATCGGCAGGCGTGGCCCGCGCCAGAAGCTCAACACTTTTAAAAAGAACATTAACACCCACGGACATGTTCGATGAGAACACAATGGCGATATCCTTGGCCGCTTCCTTAATGCGTTCGATCTGCGCCGGAACAAGTCCGGTCGTTCCGATGACCATGTTGATCCCGTGCTCCCGGCAGAATTTCAGGTTTTGGATGGTGGAATCCGGAGATGTGAAGTCGATCAGCACATCACAGCCTTTAATGCTGTAAAGATCAGACGACACATTGATACCATTTAGGGTTTCATGCACATTGGGATGGTCAGACCGTTCCAACAGGGCGGAAATCTTGAATTCCGTGTCCTTGATCGCCAGAAAAACGATCCGCTGGCCCATTCGGCCCAGGCAACCGGTGACAGCAAGCTTGATCATGGTGAGTTCCTCTTATTTTAGTAATCCGTACTCTTTTAATGCATCCTTGAGTTTTTCTTTATTTTTCGTTGAAAGGCCGCACAACGGAAGCCTTAAGTCCGCAGAACACATCCCGAGCAGCTCCATTGCCTCTTTGACCGGAGCGGGATTAGTTTCGATAAAAAGCGCTTTGACAAGCGGCAGCATTTTATAATGCATTTTCTGGGCAGTTTTGATGTCCCCCTGTTCAAAGGCTGTGATCATTTGGGCGACATCCGCCGGGATGATGTTGGCGGCAACGGAGATCACGCCCACTCCGCCAATGCTTAAAAGCGGCAGCGTGAGAGCGTCGTCTCCTGAAAAAAGGAGAAAATCCTTTGGACAGATCTGTTTGATCGTCTGCATCTGCTCGAGTGAACCGGCGGCTTCTTTTACGCCGATGATATTCTTGCAGTCCTTGGCCAAACGGGCCATGGTCTCCGGCTCGATGTTCCGAGAAGTTCTTCCGGGAATATTATAGAGCACGATAGGGATATTAACGCTGTCGGCAATCGCCTTAAAATGAAGATATAACCCTTCCTGGGTTGGTTTATTATAGTAGGGCGTCACACTCAGGACTGCGTCAGCTCCGGCCTTGGCGGCGTGCTTTGTCAAACGGATCGCCTCAGCTGTTGAATTGGACCCGGTGCCGGCGAGGATCGGAACTTTCTTTTCCGCCGCCTCAATGCAGATCTCGATCACGCGGTCGTGTTCTTCGTGAGAAAGCGTTGGCGACTCTCCGGTCGTTCCGCACGGCAGGATCGCCGACGTTCCATTTTTGATCTGGAACTGAACGAGTTTCTTTAACGTTTGTTCATCGACTTTGTCTTTTTTAAAGGGTGTCACGATCGCGACAATCGATCCTTTGAGCATGTTTTTGTCTCCCGTTTATGAATTATGAAATAAAAAAATGACCTTGGGCAATGAACTTTGCCGGTCCCTTCAGCCAAACGTTGTTGATCCTGTTGTCGGTGATATCAAAGGTTACATCCAGGATATCCCCATTCTGGGTCATGACTTTCATCCGGGCGTCCGTTTTGGAACGGGTTTCAGGATACATCTGCATGAACGCGATCAGTGCGGATGCAACGCTTCCCGTTCCGCAGGCGCGGGTCTCATCTTCCACTCCCCGCTCATAGGTCCGTGCGGCAATGAGGCCGGGTTTGATCTGTTCGATGAAATTGACATTGGTCCCTCGGGGAGCGAACTTCTTATGGTAACGGATCATGCGCCCGATGGTCCGCACGTCGATCTTTGGAAGCCCTTCGACCAGAATCACGGCATGCGGAACCCCCGTATCGATATACTGGACGCGAAGCTTGCGTTTTTGAATTGTCAAAAAAACATCAGGCCGGTAATCTTTTGGTTCGCTCAGACGGATCGTGGCGATCTCATCAGACGCTTCAGCGAGGATGATCCCAGCGGGCGTTTCGATTCCAAAAAGTTTCTTACTCGGTTTTTTATAGCGGACGATATAGGCTGCCATGCATCGGGCCCCGTTGCCGCACATCTCCGCTTCAGAGCCGTCTGCGTTGATGATCCGCATCTTGTAGTCGGCCTTTTTAGAACGCTCAAGGATCAGGATCCCGTCCGCTCCGATCCCGTTGGTCCGGTCGCACATCGTTAGAGCGAGCGTTTTTAAATTGACGCCTTTAAGCGGTTCGAGGATCAGGAAATCGTTTCCCGCGCCGGTCATTTTCACGAATGAGATCGTTTTTTGGGACATGGATCAATCCTTTGATTTCAAAAATGTGGGGATCTTCTCTCCCCGGATAAGGTCTTGGAACGTCTCGCGTTCCCTGATGATCGAAAATTGACTGCCCTGGACCATGACTTCCGCCGCTCTCGGCCGGACGTTATAATTGCTGGCCATGGCATAGCCGTAAGCGCCGGCGCTCATGATCGCCAAGAGGTCGCCTTTTTGAACGTGCGGCAGGCGCCGGGCTTTTGCAAAAACGTCAGCACTTTCACAGATCGGCCCCACCACATCGTAAATCCCGGACTGAGCGGCGGTCTTTTCGACCGGGATGATCTCATGGTGCGCGTCATACATCGCTGGGCGCACAAGGTCGTTCATCCCCGCATCAACAATGATGAATTTTTTCAGGCCATTATCCTTGATATACAGTGTTTCGGTCACGAAGATCCCGGAATTGCCGGAAATGAACCGTCCCGGCTCCATGATCAGATTAAGACCGATCTTATCGATCAACGGAATAAGACGGTCAGCAAATTTTTCAAGCGGGTCCAAGCGCTCATTTTTATAAGGGATCCCAAAACCCCCTCCCAGATCAAAATATTGGACAAAGATCTTTTCCTGGGTCAGGATGTTGAGAAAATTCAGGACCTTTTTAACAGCCGTAACATAGGGACCGACGGATTGGATCTGAGAGCCGATATGGATATGCAGCCCGTTGATCGTCACATGCTGGAATTGTTCCCTCCTGCGGAGGATATCATGCGCCGCCGCAAGATCGAGCCCGAATTTTTTTGTCAGGGTTCCGGTTGCGATCTTCTCATGGGTTGGCGCGTGGACATCAGGATTGATGCGCAGCGCGACCGATGCCTTCAGTTTGAGCGCGCCGGCGATCCGGTCGATTTCCGCAAGTTCAGGGAGCGATTCAACGTTAAAGAACAGGATCCCCGCTGTCAGGGCTTCCCTGATCTCGTATTCGGTCTTTCCAACGGAAGCGAAAACGATCTTTTTTGGATCAATGCCGGCAAGAAGGGCCTTTTTCAGTTCCCCGACAGAGACAATATCCGCCCCCGCCCCCTGGTTCGCCAAAAGTTTTAAGACCGCAAGGCTGTCATTTGATTTCATTGCAAAGCATACGAGCGGATTGACAGGCTTGAAAGCCTTTTGCAGCGCCTTGAACTGGCTGACGAAGGCGTTCGCGCTGTAAATATAGCAGGGTGTGCCGACGGACTTGACGATCTTATCGACCGCAACCCCCTCACAAAACAGTTTATTCTTGCGATATTTAAAATAAGGCGTTGTCATCATTTTTAGGCTTCTGTCCTTCTGGCTGAACGCTTTGAGCTGACCGAATGTTTGGGATCGATGATCTTTTTGACGATCTGCGGGTTCAACAGCGGATGAATGCTCGCGAGCTGCTGGTCCGTCATGCTCAGGATCGGCGTTTGTGTTTTGAGTTTGGATTTGATCAGTTTGCCGATGATGGTATGGGCATCTTTGAAGGCCACGCCGTTCTCGACAAGATAATCCGCCAAGTCTGTTGCGTAGAGCGACTCATCCGTTAATTGGCCTGAAAGATTTTCGGGCTTGAACTTAATATTAAGCAGAAGCTCGGCTAAAACGGTCAGAGATTCTTGAACGACGGCAAAAGAGTCAAAGAGCGGTTCCTTGTCGTGCTGAAGGTCTCGGTTATAGGATAACGGCAGCCCTTTAAGAAGGACGAGAACGTTTAACAGGTTTCCGTAGAGACGCCCGGTGTAACCGCGCATAAGTTCAAGGACATCCGGATTTTTTTTCTGCGGCATCAGCGAGCTTCCGGTGCAGAACGCATCGTCAATATCAATGAAATTAAACTCCGTGCTGGACCACAGGATCATGTCCTCGCACAGGCGTGAAAGATGCATGCCGATGATCGAAAGGACGCTCAAGATCTCGACAATGAAATCGCGGTCAGAAACAGTCGCCAGCGTGTTATCCGGCGGATTGACGGGTTTTGTCAGGCCGTCCTTGGCCGGAAGTTTGTAATGCTTGGCACTGATCATCGTGCCAGCCAGAGCGCCGGACCCCAGTGTCAGTTCAATACCGTTGTAGGCGTTTAAAAGACGGGCTTCATCGCGTTCCAGCATCGTGATATAGGCTCCCAAGACGTCCTTTACGGCGACCGGCATCGCGTGCTGCAGATGTGTGTAGCCAGGCATGATCAGCGTGCTGTATTTCGTTGCGAGACTTGAAAGCGACTCGATCACGCTGGTCAGCGCACGTTCGGTTTTGAGAAGATGGATCAGACAGAAAAGCTTGGTGTCGAAGAGGACCTGATCGTTGCGTGAACGGCATGTGTGGAGCTTCAGAGCGGTCTTGCCGACCTTCGGGTCCTTTTCAAGCAGGTGCTGGATGTAGGAATGGATGTCTTCGAAGTCAGGGCCCGGTTTGAACGTTCCCTCGTGGATCGAAGACAGGATACGCTTAAGTCCTCCGGCCAGCTTCGCGTGCTCGGAGGCGTTCAGCAAGCGCGCTTTTTTCAGGACATCGATGTGCTTCAGCGAGCCGATGCAGTCATACTCAGCGAGGATCCAGTCAAAATGGATCGATCCGCAGTATTCCTCGACCAACTTATGCGTTTCCTTGCTGAAACGTCCACCCCAGAGTTTACTCATGACGGGATCCTTTCACACCGGCTTTTTATTGATCATGAAACGGTATTTATTCTTTAAAAGGCATCGCCCATAGGGCGTTGAATCCTTCAGCTTTTGATTGATCGAACTTGTCACCCGCGCTATAGGTTGCCATGGCTTTTTTATAGCGGGATAATTTGGACTTTCGTCCGACGACCAGACAGTTTCCCTTGAACAGTTTGACGCGGACTGTGCCGGAGGTCCGCAAATGGATCTGATCAAATTGCGCATCCAGTTGTTTCTTCAAAGGCGTTTCCCATAATCCGTTGTAGGTCAGTTCCGCATATTTGTGCGAGGCGCGAGCCTTATATTGCATGGTCTCACGGTCCAAGACCAGGGCCTCCAGTTCCGAAAGGGCCGCATGCAGGATCGTGCCGGCCGGATTCTCATAGACTTCTCGGGATTTGATGCCGACCAGGCGGTTTTCGATCATGTCCACGCGTCCTACTCCGTGCTTTCCGCCGATCTCGTTGAGCTTTGTGATCAGGGTGACCGGCTTATAGGAAATGCCATTGATCTTTGTAGGGATCCCCTTTGCGAATTCGATCTCAACGTATTCCGGCTTATTGGGCGCGGTGAGCGGGTTTTTGGAAAGTGTGAACACTTCTTCCGGGGGCTCGGCCCAGGGATCTTCCAAAATACCGCATTCGATGGCTTTTCCGTAGACATTGGTATCAATGCTATACGGGCTTTTTTTTGTCACCTTGACTGGAATATTTTTGGCCTTGGCATATTCGATCTCTTCTTCGCGCGTCTTGAACTCCCAAATGCGCACGGGCGCGATGATCTCCATCTCAGGGGCCATCAGCCGGAATGTCGTCTCGAACCGGACCTGGTCATTGCCCTTGCCGGTACAACCATGGACCAGGCCTTGAGCTTTTTCTTTTTTCGCGATCAGGACTTGATGCTTGGCGATCAATGGGCGCGACAGGGCGCAGGCCAAGACATATTTACCTTGGTAAAGCGCGCCGGCCTTAAGGGCCGGAAAGACGTATTCTTTAATGAACTCTTCCTGCAGGTTCAGACAATAGACTTTTTCCGCGCCGGATTTTAAGGCCTTTTTCTTAACAGCCGAAAAATCATCCCCCTGCCCGACATCGGCGACAAAGGCAATGGTCTCAAATCCCCGTTCTTTCAGCCAGGGAATGATGCAGGAGGTGTCCAACCCTCCGGAGTAAGCAAGAACAACTTTTTTCATAGATCACCTCAGGTGTTTTTTGGGTCGCATAAAAGAAAGATCAAGATCGCTTTTTCCACATGCATGCGGTTTTCCGCCTGATCAAAGACGATCGAATGAGAGCCGTCAATGACGTCAGCGGTCACTTCTTCCCCACGGTGGGCAGGAAGGCAATGCATGAAAATAAAATCTTCACGGGCATGTTTCACCAACTGGCCGTTGATCTGGAAATCCTTGAAATCCTGCAGACGTTTTTGGGTTTCCTCTTCCTGCCCCATGCTGGTCCAAACGTCCGCATAGATCACATGGGCGCCTTTGGCCGCTTTCACCGGGCTGTTGGTCAGCGTGATCGCGCAGCCGCTTTCCTCAGCATAGGCTCGGGCGTTTTTTAAAACCTTGGCATTGGGCCCGTAGCCTTTTGGCGTGGCGATCTTGATGTGGATCCCCAACTTGGCGCAGATCATCATCAGGGAATGACAGACATTATTGCCGTCTCCGATGAAACTGACCGTTAAATTGTTCAGGTGGCCAAAATGTTCCTGAATGCTCAGGACGTCGGCGAATGCCTGACAGGGATGATCCAGGTCTGACAGGCCGTTGATGACCGGAACATCGGCGAACTTTCCCAGGTCGATAACATCCTGATGAGCGAACGTTCTCGCCACGATGCAGTCCAAATAACGGGACAGGGTTTTGGCAACATCTTCGGTCGTTTCGCGCTGGCCGAGGTTGATATCGTCAGGGCCGAGATAGATACAGTGTCCGCCCAGTTGGAACGCTCCGACCTCAAAAGACACCCTCGTCCGGTTGGACGGCTTTTGAAAGACCAGGCCGATCGTTCTGCCTTTTAGATGATCGGTCGTGAGCCCCCGGTCTTTTTTGAGCTTAAGGGCGAGTCCTAGGATCTCTTCGATCTCTGCCTTGGTCAGGTCCGCAATTGAAATCAAGTCACGTTTTTTCATGATTTTCCTGTCACTTTCGAAATGGCGTCTTCCATGATGGCGAACGCCTTTTCCATCTGCTTTCGCGTGATGGACAATGCCGGGAGGATGCGCAGGATGTTCCCTTGGGTGCAGTTGATCAAAAGGCCCTGTTCAAAGCAGGCCTGAACGATCTCTGCCCCCGGGATCGTCAGTTCAATGCCGATCATCAAGCCCAATCCGCGGACATCTTTTATGCACGTGAATTTTTCTTTCCATGACTCGAAGCGCTGAATGGCGACTTGGCCGAGTTCCCGTGTGTTCTTTAAAAGTTTTTGCGATTCGATCGCTTTAAAAACTCCAAGCGCGGCTTTGCAAACTAACGGGCTGCCACCGAATGTGGACGCATGCATGCCTGGTTTGAAGATATCGGTCAAGCGTCGTTGGACGACCATCGCACCGATCGGAAGTCCTCCCCCTAAGGATTTCGCCAGGGTCATGATGTCCGGGATAATGCCGTAATGTTTAAATGCGAACATTTCTCCGGTCCGTCCGATCCCGGTCTGGACTTCATCAAAGATCAATAACAGGTTATGCTGGTCGCAGAGCGCGCGCAGTTGCTGAATGTAGTCTTTGCGGGCCACGTGAACGCCGCCCTCGCCCTGCACAGGCTCAAGCATGACGGCAACGGTCTTTGGTGTGATGCTGTTTTTGATCGCCGTCAGATCATTGAACGGGACATGCACGAAGCCCTGCGGTAGTGGCGCGAATCCGGCCTGATATTTTTCTTGACCGGTCGCCGCCAGTGCGCCCAGGGTGCGGCCATGGAATGAATTGCGCATTGTAATGATCTCGTAGCGGTCCCCTTTTCCGAAAGCGCGGGCGAATTTGATCGCGCTTTCAGCGGCCTCAGCCCCGCTGTTACAAAAAAATACCTTGGCGTCAAACGAGTGATGGACGATCTCTTTAGCCAGTTTGGCCTGGTTTGGGTGATAAACGTTGTTGGGAACGTGGATCAATTTCCCTACCTGGTCGCGAATACCGGCCATGACCTTGGGATTGCAATGGCCGACGTTGTTGACCCCCCAGCCAGGGAAAAAATCCAGGTAGTCCTTGCCGTGAATATCGGTGAGGACAGACCCCTTCCCTTTGACGAACACGACCGGGGTCCGTGTGTATGTATTTAAAATGAAATCTTGGTAGTCTTTTAAAATTTGGTCTTTTGTCATTGATTAAACCTTTGATGGCTCATGTTCTTTAAGGATCTGCGTTCCGATACCTTGATCGGTAAAGATCTCCAGCAGCAGCGCGTGCCGTAAACGGGCGTTGACAATGTGCGTTTTATGAACTCCTCCGTGAAGGGCCTCAATGCAGGAATTGACTTTTGGGATCATCCCACCTGAAATGACACCGGTGCGGATCAATTCTTCGACTTCCGTCACCGTCAGTGTTGAGATCAATGACTCCGGGTTATTGGCGTCTTTTAACACGCCGGTCACATTGGTCAGGAAGACCAGTTTTTCGGCGTTTAAAGAACCGGCGATCGCGCTGGCGACTTCATCGGCGTTGACGTTATGCGGTTGCTGCTGTTCCATATGGATCCCCATCGGGGAAAGGACTGTGATGTGTCCTTTATGCAGATGCTCTTCAATGGCTTCGCGGTCGACTTTGGTGATGGTCCCCACAAAACCAAGATCCTGATCGGCCTGTTTTTTTTCCACGTGGATGATGTTCTCATGGCCTTTAAGACCGGTCACATCTCCCTTGGCGGCGCGGATCTCATTAACGATGCGCGTGTTGAGCTTCTCCAATTCTTCTTCAACGATCTCAAGGGTGTCCTTATCCGTGACGCGGATCCCGTTATGGAATTTTGCGGCGATCCCCCGTTCTTTCAATCGTCCACTGATGTGGGGCCCTCCGCCGTGCACCAGGATCGTGCGAATGCCCACATAGCTTAGAAAGACGATGTCTTCCAGGACGTTCTTCCGGATGGTTTCATCTTCCAGGATACTGCCTCCGTATTTGATAACAAAAACCTTGCGACGGAATTGATGAATGTAGGGAATCGCTTCAACAAGGACACTGGCTTTTCGTATGTAGGTTTCCATTAATTGTACTTTCCGTTAATTCGAATGTATTCTTCCGTTAAATTACAGCTGTAGACGGTCGCCTCAGCTTTGCCCATGTGAAGGTCGGCCTCAAGGCGTACGATGTTTTTTTGGTTTTTGACGCTGATCTTGAGCGTCTCCTCATCGATCTTGATGCCGAGCGATCCGATGGCAGCGGCGATACGGCCCCAGTTCGGGTTGGGTTGGTCGTAGTCCGCGGTCTTTACCAGGTTTGAATTCGCCACGGCTTTAGCGGCCTTCAGCGCTGTTTTTTCGTTGGGGGCTCCGCCGATATGAACTTCAATGAATTTGGAAGCCCCTTCTCCATCGAGAACGATCTTCTTGGCCAAATCAAGACAGACCACGATCAGAGCTTCACAGAAAAGTTTGAAATTTTTATCCTCTTTGGTGATGAGGGCATTTCCGGCTGCGCCGTTAGCCATGATGGTCACCATGTCGTTGGTGCTCATGCATCCGTCGACCGTGATGCGGTTAAACGAAAGGTCCGTAGCGATTTTTAATGCCTTTTTGAGCATGGTGGAATCGATCGCGGCATCGGTCGTCAAGAAGCCCAGCATGGTCGCCATATTCGGCTCGATCATTCCTGAACCCTTCGCGCAGCCTCCGATCGTGACGGTCGCGCCATCCAGTTCGACAGAGACGGCGATCTCTTTGGTCATCAGGTCCGTTGTCATGATCCCGAGCGCGGCGGCCGTTCCGTTGATGCGGCGGCTTCCTAAGCTGTGCACAAGAAGCGGGGCTTTGTCCGCGATCTTTGCAAATGGCAGCGGCTGGCCGATGATGCCGGTCGAGGCGACGATGACATCGGATGTCTTGATCTTAAGGAGCTTGGCAGTGATCTCCGCCATACGTTTGGCATAGATCAGGCCGAAACTTCCCGTAAAGCAGTTGGCATTGCCGCTATTGCAGATAACAGCACGGGCTGTTCCATCCTTCAAATGGCTTTTAGAAATGATCAGCGGTGCCGCCTTGACCGAATTTTGCGTATAAACCCCGGCAGCAGAACAAGGGAATTTGCTATAGATCAACGACAGGTCTGGGCGCCCGGAACGCTTGATCCCGCAATAAATGCTGTTGGCTAAAAAGCCCTTAGGTTGAGTCACGCCTGCTTTGATGATTTTCATAATGTCCTCGTATCTTCTTATGCTAATCCGGTTGTTTCAGGAACACCAAAAAGGATGTTCATGTTCTGTATGGCCTGACCCGCAGCGCCTTTGATCAAGTTGTCAATGGCAACGGTGATGATAAGCTGATGTTTTTCTTTACTAAAAGCTAAGCCGATGTCGCAGAAGTTCGTTCCGACCACATTCTTGATCTCGGGGGCTTCACCCAGCTTAAGAACTCGGACAAAGGGCTCAGTTTTATAGAATTTTTTGTATAAGTTGTGGATCTTGCTGGCGGAAAATCCATCCCCTGCCAGCTCTACATAGATCGTTTCATAAATCCCGGTCGTGATCGGAAGAAGATGCGCGGTGAACGTCGCGTCGATCTCCTTTCCGGCGATGATCGAAAGGTATTGATTGATCTCCGGCGTATGCTGGTGGCAGAAAATCTTGTAGGCTTTCAGGCTTTCATTGACTTCTGCGAACATCATTGATGGCACAGCCTTCTTGCCGGCCCCGCTTACTCCGGATTTTGCATCGATGATGATCGAGCCTATGGCTTTGGTCTGCAGACCCACCAAAGGCGCCAGCCCTAAAATCGCAGCGGTCGGATAACAGCCTGGATTGGCAATAAGCGTTGCCTTGGCGATTTTGGCGCGGAAGATCTCCGGCATGCCATACACAGCTTTGGAAAGTCTTCGGGGGTCCAAGTGCTTCTTTCCGTACCATTTTTTGTAAGCGGCGGCTGAATGGAGACGATAATCCCCGCTTAAATCGATGACGGCGATTTTCTTAGCCAGCAATTGAGGCGTGATCTCCATGGAAACGCAATGCGGAACCGCCAGAAAGACCACGTCACACAGTGACGCAGCTTTGTCCGCGTTGAACTGTTCGCAGTATAGCTTTGTCTTCCCGTTTAATTGGGGCCAAATCTCCGCTAGTTTTCCCTGGGTTGTATTGGCGCTGACATAGGTCAATCGAACATTCGGATGATTTAAAAGGAGTTTGATCGTTGCAAGACCTGAATAGCCGCTAATTCCGACAATACCAACACGAATATGCTCGTTCATGCGATGTTCCATCCCTATTATTGATATAAATATATATAAAATGAATGATTAATATTAAAATAAAAAGCCTATCTCGTCAACTCTTTTCTCGAGGGAGATAGGCTTTAAATTTACTAAATTTGTTCGAAAATCTTACCGTTTAACCCATTGGAACTTCCTACGTGCTCCCTTCTGACCCGGCTTTTTCCGTTCTTTCATCCTAGCGTCGCGCCTGAGCAGGGTTGCTTTTTTGAGCGTGGGCTTAGAATCAGTATCAAAATTCACTAAAGCCCGGGCAAGGCCCATCTGAATGGCGCCTGCTTGGCCGGAAAGACCTCCTCCGGTCACACTGGCTTCAATGTCAAATTTACCAAGGGTGTTTGTTAACTTTAACGGCTCCAAGATCAGGATCCGGTCTGTTTCACGAAGAAAATAGTTCTCGAACGGACGCTTGTTGACATGAATAACGCCTGTTCCCGGGATGACATTTACTCGGGCGACTGAACATTTTCTTCTGCCTGTTGCGGCATATTTGACCATTTCTACCATGAAAAAACTCCTCACTCAAAATGTTAAATATCTAATGGAACCGGTTTCTGCGCTGTATGGGGATGTGAATCACCCGCATAAACTTTGAGCCGGGTTCTTAAAGTGTTTCCTAATTTCCCCTTGGGAAGCATGCGGTCAACAGCCAGGCGCATTGCTTTTGCCGGGGCCTTCTTTATCATTTCTTCAAATGTAACGGTCCGTAAACCCGACGGATATCCGGAATATCTTGTATAAGTCTTTTGCTTTGTTTTATTTCCGGTAACACGAACTTTTCCGGCGTTAATGATGATCACCCGGTCCCCCGTATCCAGATGGGGTGTGAAGATCGGTTTGTGCTTTCCGCGTAAAATTGTAGCCACGCGTGTTGCCACACGGCCTAAAATTTTATCCTGGGCATCCACAATAAAATATTTGTGCTCGATTTCGTTAATTTTTGGGATATATGTTTTGTCTTGTTTCATTTTTACACCTGTGTGTTATTTTTAAATAATGAGCTAAAATTATAACATTTAACGATTGAATGTCAACTTTTTTTATTTATTGGCCAGGGCAGAATTTTAGTATACAACTTCCATCAAGCATAAACCATGGGCTGGGGCGGTGTCTCCAGCCATCGTGCGGTTTTTGGATTTTAAAATTACGGCAACCTCCTGGGGGGTGAGTTTTCCGCTTCCTACAAAAAGAAGCGTGCCGATGATGCTGCGCACCATCTTATACAGAAAACCGTTCGATTGAGCATCAATAAAAATGAAGTGCTTTTTTCGTGTGATCTTTAAGGAGAACAGATTGCGAACGGTGTCCTTTTCGGGGGGGGCCTTTCGCTGCCCCGGATCGCCGGTCATGAATGACCGAAAGTCATGGCGTCCTTCTAAAAGGCGGGCGGCTTCACGCATTCTTGCGATGTTCAATTTATAGGGCACGTGAAGACAGAAATTTCGTTCCATTACGGGTGAAACGGCGCGATTGAGGATCGTGTATCGGTATGTTTTTGTTTTGACATGGAACTGAGCGTGAAACTTCGGGGACGCTTCTTCGATCTTGGTGATGCGGACGTCATCGGGCAGGTTGCCGTTTAAGGCGCATAAAAATTCCTGAAGTCCCATTTTGGTCTGGGACTTAAAATGAGCGACCTGCCCCTTAGCGTGGACTCCGCTATCCGTTCGTCCCGAACCAAAAACGCGCACTCGTTTTTGTGTGATCGTTTCGAGTGCGCGTTCAATTTCGCCTTGTACGGTCCGGGTGTTTTGCCCTTGGACCTGCCAGCCGCTAAAGTGGGTGCCATCGTATTCGATGGTGATCTTGAAATTTTTCACTTTACTTTAAAAGGTTCTGCCTGATCAGTTCTTCGGCGATCTGAATGGCATTTAATGCTGCGCCTTTGCGAATGTTATCTGAGACGACCCAGAGATTCAGACCGTTATCGATGGTTTCGTCCTCACGAATTCGTCCGACGAAGGTCTCATCCTTGCCGGCCGCCAGCAGCGGCATCGGATAGATATTTTTTTCCAACTCATCCATGACGATCACTCCCGGAGCTTTCGAAAGAAGCTGAATGGCCTTTTTGCGTGTGATCTTCTTTTCGGTTTCGATATTGACGGATTCCGAATGGCCAAAAAACACCGGGCAGCGCACGCAGGTGGCCGTGACGCGGATATTATCATCATGCATGATCTTTTTTGTTTCCTTGACCATCTTCATCTCTTCTTTGGTGTAGAGATTAGGCATGGTGACGTCGATCTGCGGGATCAGGTTGTGCAGGATCTGATAAGGAAAAGCCTTTGCCTTTTTGCTTCCTTTGATTTGGGCATTAAATTCATCGATCGCCGGTGATCCGGCACCGCTGACCGCTTGATAGGTCGATACCACGATTCTCTTGATGCGCGCATAATCATGCAGCGGCTTAAGAGCCACGACCATTTGGATCGTTGAACAGTTGGGATTGGCAATGATTCCGTTATGTTTGGCAATATCTTCCGGGTTGACCTCCGGGACCACGAGCGGCACATCCGGATCCATCCTGAAATGGCTGGTGTTATCGATCACCACCGCGCCGGCTTTCACGGCAGACGGTGAATACTCTGCTGAGATCTTCGCGCCCGGCGATGACAGGACGATATCGATTCCCTTAAACGCATCATGGTCAAGCTTCGAAAGTTTGAATTCGCGCTTGTTGATCTTATATGTGCGCAGTGCCTCATTGGGGTTAAACGACAGCAAACGTAATTCATTGAGCGGGAATTTGCGTTGTTTGAGGATCTCGAACATGCAATCTCCGACAGCGCCGCGAATCCCTGTAATAGCGACATTATATTTTTTCATCTTCCAATCCTTGTTTAAATAACGTTAGAGATGTTTTACGACAAGGTCTCCGACTTCAGCCGTGGAATATCCCATTTTTCCGGCAGCCACGCTTTTGAGTTTTGTGGTGACGACGGTCTTCACGGATGTTTCCACCTGCGAAGCAGCCCCTTCTTCCCCGACTTCACGCAGCATCATCGCCATGGCGCAGACGGCAGCCAATGGGTTGATGACGTTCTTACCGGTATATTTCGGGGCAGATCCGCCGATCGGCTCGAACATCGAGACGCCGTTGGGATTGATGTTGCCACCAGCGGCCAGGCCCATTCCACCCTGGATCATGGCGCCCAGATCAGTGATGATATCACCGAACATGTTGTCGGTCACGATGACATCGAACCATTCCGGGTTTTTAACGAACCACATGGTAGTCGCATCAACGTGTGCGTAATCTGTTTTGATATCAGGATATTCCTTGGCAACTTCATAGAACGTTCTTTCCCATAAGTCAAAGGCAAAGGTCAGGACATTGGTCTTTCCGCAGAGCGTGAGCTGTTTCTTTTTTCCGTAATTTCTCGCATATTCAAAGGCATAGCGGATACAGCGCTCGACGCCTTTGCGCGTATTGTGGGAGACCTGGATCGCGACTTCTTCCGGGGTCCCTTTATTTTGGAATTCACCCAGCCCTTTATAAAGGCCTTCTGAATTTTCACGAACGACGACAAAATCGATGTCGGATGGTTTTTTGTCCTTAAGTGGACAGAAGCGTTCGTCAAAAAGCTGAACCGGACGCAAGTTGATGTACTGGTCCAGGTCAAAACGCAATTTCAAGAGGATCCCTTTTTCCAGGATGCCTGGTTTCACGTCCGGATGCCCGATGGCGCCAAGAAAAATACTGTCGAATTTCTTGAGGTCTTCAACAGCGGTCTTAGGAAGGACTTCTCCGGTCCGCATAAAACGCTCGCCTCCGAAATCAAAATGCGTGGTTTCATATTTGAAACCGTTCTTTTGGGCCACAGCGGCAAGGACCTTTAATCCTTCATTGACAACTTCCGGGCCGGTTCCATCACCGGGGATCACGGCAAATTTGTAGCATTTCATAACAACATCCCTTCCTTAGATATGTCTATCATCAATTATTCAACAAACCGTTTCATAACGATCGTGGCGTTGTGGCCACCGAAACCCAAAGAGTTTGAAATGGCAACGTCAACTTTCATGGCCCGCGCTGTATTGGGAACATAATCCAGGTCACATTCGGGGTCAGGTGTTTCGTAATTGATCGTTGGCGGAACAATATTATCTTGGATCGCCATAACGGAAGCTACAGCTTCGATCCCCCCGGCAGCACCTAACAGATGGCCGGTCATGGATTTGGTTGAGCTGATCGCTACACGGCGCGCCTGTTCTTCCCCGAACGCGATCTTGATCGCTAACGTCTCGATCTTATCATTGAGGTTTGTGGAAGTTCCATGGGCGTTAATATAGGAAACATCCGCTGGAGTCAGTCCAGCGTCTTTTAAAGCGAAAATCATCGCGTCCGCCGCGCCTTCTCCACTGGGTTCCGGTGCGGTTGAATGGAACGCATCAGATGTCCGGCCGTATCCGACAAGTTCCGCCAGGATCGTTGCCCCGCGCGCTTTTGCGTGTTCGAGCGTTTCCAGCAAAAAGACCCCGGCGCCTTCTCCCATGATAAACCCATCACGGTTGAGATCGAACGGACGGCTGGCCTTTTCCGGTTCATCATTGCGCGTCGATAACGCTTTCAGTGAGGCGAACCCTGCAACAGCCAAAGGTGTGGTCGCATTTTCGGTTCCTCCAGCCAGGAGAATATCCGCATCGCCGTATTGGATCATACGAAGGGCCTCACCGATCGCATTGGTTCCGGTCGCGCAGGCCGTGACCACGCAGAGAGCGCAGTTACGGGCACCAGTGTCGATCGCGACTTGACCCGCGGCCTCATTGATAATGATCTTGGGGATCAAAAGCGGTGAAACACGGCTTGGGCCACGCTCCATCAATTTGGTGTGCTCCACTTCGATGGTATTCATGCTTCCGATCCCGGAACCGATTAGAACGCCAAAGCGTTTCTTATCGACTTTTTCAAGGTCAAGTTTCGCATGGGCAACCGCTTCACGGGATGCCACAACGGCAAACTGCGTGAAACGGGCGATCTTGCGAGCTTCTTTGCTGTTGAAATAATCCTCGGGATTAAAATCTTTAACGCGCCCGCAGATTTTAGCATCAAAGGCCGATGCGTCGAAATGTTCTATACGGGCGATCCCGCTTTTTCCAGCCTTCAGGGATTCCCAGAATTTTTTTACCCCTGTTCCGACAGGAGAAACAACCCCCATTCCGGTGATCACAACACGACGTTTTTCCATAGAATGCTCCCAACGATTTGGAATATTATGCCGCTATATATAGGATTGCCCCGATGAATACCGGGGCAATCGTTATCCCACTTAACTTATCGTAAGACCGCTTTAAAGTTTAGCTTTTTGAGGCAGTCTTTTCATCAATGTATCGGATGGCATCACCGACGGTTGTCATCTTTTCCGCATCCTCATCCGGGATCTCGATGCCGAATTCTTCTTCCAAGGCCATGATTAATTCGACAGTGTCTAAGGAATCTGCTCCCAAATCATCAATGAATGATGCTTCAGGTTTTGCCTCTTCAACTTTGACACCAAGCTGTTCAGCGATAATTGATTTGATTTTGTCTTCAGCTGACATAAAAGAGCCTCCTTTTAAAACTCTTTGGGTTAAATCCCCATACCCCCATCCACTAGGATTGTTTGTCCGGTTATATAATCTGCATCTGATGATGCCAGAAACAGGCACGCATTGGCGATGTCCGCCGGTGACCCAAGTTTCTTTAAAGGAATCGCTGCTGCGAGTTCCTCTTTGACCTGGTCGGTCAATTTGTCGGTCATGGCGGTTTGAATGAACCCGGGAGCTACAGCATTGGCGGTAACCCCTCTGGAGGCGAATTCCTTAGCGGTGGTCTTTGTAAGACCGATCAACCCTGCCTTGCTTGCGGAATAGTTCGCCTGACCGGCATTGCCTATGACGCCAACGATCGAAGCGATATTGATGATCTTACCCTTGCGGGCCTTCATCATGCTTCGAACAACGGCCTTTGTGCAAATAAAAGCGCCTTTTAAGTTTACGTTGAGAACGGCATCCCATTCTTCTTCGCTCATACGAATCAGCAAATTGTCTTTGGTGATGCCAGCGTTGTTAACTAATATATCAATGCGGTTATGATTGTCAAGAATTTTGTCTACCATTTCTTGGACGGCTTGGCCGTTTGTGACGTTGCAAGCCACGGCGTCCGCTGAGTAACCCTGTTTTTTGAGTTCTTCGGCGGTCGCCAGACACGCTTCTTGGCTGATATCAGAGATGATCACCGTTGCGCCTTCTTGGGCGAACTTTAGTGCGATCTCTTTGCCAATCCCGCGGGCGGAGCCCGTGATCAAGGCGATTTGGTCTTTAAGTTTCATGCGATATCCTTTTTTTAAATTCAAGCTGTTCTTCATCTTAACAACTGGTTTTGATTTTTCAAGTGAAAAGTCAAAAAACAAGCGTCTCATTGAGAGACGCTTATTAAAAAAGAAAATTTGTCTTACAGGGCTGCTATTTAGAGAAGCTCGAGCTGGACTTTGACCAGTCCCTTTTTTAATCCGGCGATGGACTGGAATGCGGCTTTGGATAGGTCGATCACGCGGCCTTTTCTCACATATCGTTTGTGAGGACCCCTGTCGTTGACGCGGACGATCACGGATTTTCCGTTTTCCAGATTGGTGACCTTGATCTTTTGGTTGAATGGGACTCCCCACATGGCGCAGGTCAGCTCCCTGTCATTGAAGATTTCCATATTGGCGGTGTGCTTACGAACGCCCGGGGATTGTTGAGAATACCAAGACGCTTGGCCAATGATGAGATCCTCGTCATCAACATCCTTCTGGATGAGCGGCTGAGGGGTTATCATGACATTGGCGGTGCTTTTTGCGTAGACGGCGTGAGTCAACGTTCCGCTGGCAAAGGCCATGATGAAAAGCATGTGAAGTTTTACGTTTCTCATTTTCCGATTTTCTCCTCATTGCCATGTGGAGTGATATTGACCTAAACCATAACATAAGTCGGATAGAAGTGGCAAGGTCTTACATGAATCCGGGTGTTTTATAACTTGTTGTGGATTGGCAATTTATGGAGAGAACAAAAATTTTTTTAATGATTTTTTTAAAAGAGGTCAAAAAACAATGCGGATGCAAAAAATCTACTCTCGAAATTCAGCATCTTCTGCCCCATTCACGAAGGTTGGACCATGCGCGGAAGGTCTTCTTTTATTGGCAGTTTGACCAAAGATCCGGAATTCGATCTTTTTCCGGACCCAATATTTGATGGGTTTGCGGGCGATTGGTATGAGAAACAGAAATCCTAACGAGTCGGTGATAAATCCCGGTGTTAAAAGAAGGATCCCTCCGATCAGGATCAAAACGCCATCTAACATATCTTCGGTCGGCATCTCTCCCCGTTCAAGACTGGTTTGGATATTGCGCACCACGATGAATCCCTGGAGTCTTGCCAAGTGCGCGCCGAATACACCGGTCATGATGATCAAAAGAATGGTATTCAGACTGCCGATATGTGATCCAACATGGATCAAAAGGGCCAGTTCAAGGGCCGGTAAAACGGTAAATAGAATGATCATGTAGGGCATCATAAAGAAGTCCTCAAAATTTCATGTCCGGAAGAAGCTCGGAAATCTCTTTTCGGAGAAAATCACGGGTGTCAACATCAGGGTCAATAATAACATTATTCCATACTAAAATATCAAGGTCGATCGTCCGGGGTCCGAATTTCGGGGCGGAACGGTCACGCCTGAGATCATCTTCGACCTTCTTAAGCAGTGAACGTAATTTGTTTTGCGAAAGGGATGTTTGGATCAGCCATGCCCCGTTCCAAAATTCCGGCTGATCCTTGATCCCAATGGGCGTTGTCCTTGAAATTCCGGATTCCGCAAGTAATTGAAACTGGGATACGATCTGAGTTTTGGCCCTGTGGATATTGAGCTCCGGTTCAATATTGGACCCAAAGCCGATGACAGCTTGATTCATGGCGTTTGGCCCCGGTGTTTACTGAGCTCAATGGAGACTGAATCGGCATAGCGTAAGGCGTTGGATTTGTCAATACGGACGCTGGCGAATTCGACCTTCGGATCCGCCATGATGAGGTCCAGGACTTCTGATGTCAGTCGTTCTAAAAGATGGAATTGGGAAGAATCCACGAAATTCACGATCTCCCGCTTGATCTTTTTATAATCGAACGTGTGGGCCAGGTCATCCGTTTCGATCGCCATGGTCGCGTCAAAATCGATGATGATATTAAGCACGATATCCTGCTTGATCGTTCGTTCCCAGTCGTTCGCGCCGATGATCGTTCTGAGCTTTAAGTTCGTGATCTGAATCCGTGCCATTGCATCAGCTCCTTTTTAAAGTAGATGGGCCCCCCCATCTTCAAAAAGCAGTTGCCCAGTCATATAGTTGTGATCAATGAGCATCTCCACGGCATCACAAATATCTTCAGGGCTTCCGGATTTTTGAAGTGGAACGGTCCGGGCAGCATTTTTAAGATAATCAGAAATCTTCCCTTCGGGAGCAAGGATCGGCCCCGGGCATACCCCATTGACCCTGAAGGCTGGGGCCAGCTCAACGGCAGCCAGACGTGTTAGATCGGCCAATGCTTTTTTAAAGAGCAAATATGGAACATGCGTTACCGCATTTTGAGAGATCTTGGTGTCTAAGATGTTGATGATCTGTCCTCTTTTTTGCAGGGAGGCGAACTCTTGCATGAGGATATAAGGCGCGCGCAAATGGATGGCGTAACTCCGGTCAAGTTCGGAAACACGAGCGTCCTTTAAGGGGCCGGGCTTGAAAACAGAGGCGTTATTAATCAGGATATCCAAACGGCTAAATGTTTTTAGGACGCTTTTGATCAAACTGCAAACGGCAGCGGGGTCTGAGAGGTCGCAGCAGAACAGTTCACAGTGCCCTTGTCTTTGCCGGATCCTTCGCGCGGTCGCGGAGGCTTCAGCTTTGGAAGAATGATAATGAAGCGCGATCGCATAACCGCGGTTTGCAAGGCGTATGGCAATCGCTTTTCCGATGCGTTTGGCGCCTCCGGTGATCAGGGCGACCGGCACTGTTTTTTTTGTCCGGGTCATGATTTGATCAGTGTAAGGAATTCATTGCGTGTTGAGTTATCGTTTCGAAAAGCCCCCAGCATGCAGGAGGTGATCATTTCAGAGTTCTGTTTTTCAACGCCTCTCATCATCATGCACAGATGCCGGGCCTCAATGACGACACCGACTCCTAACGCGTTGGTGTATTTTTGAATGGCTTCAGCGATCTGCTGGGTCAGGTTTTCCTGGATCTGCAAACGGCGTCCGAACACATCCACAATACGGGCGATCTTGGAAAGCCCGAGCACCTTACCGTTTGGAAGATAGCCGACATGGCACTTCCCGAAAAACGGCAGCAGGTGATGCTCACATAGCGAGTAAAGTTCAATATCCTTAACGATCACCATTTCATCATTAGTGGTCTCGAATATCGCTTGATTGACGATCTTGTCAAGATCTTCATGATAGCCTTTTGTCAGGTATGAAAAAGCCTTGGCGGCTCGTCTTGGGGTGTCGATGAGGCCTTCACGGTCCGGGTTTTCACCGATATGGTGCAAGATGTGCTTGTAGAATTCTTCCATGGGGCTGACTTCCTTTCGATTAATGCCTGCATCTTACCACAGGCGGCTGGTTATTGCAACGCGCCTAAATTTCCTAAAGGTCTTGCGAAAATCATCCTCTCAGGTAGAATGTCACTAGGTTGGGCCGACTCAATATTCAGTGAATAATTCAAAGTGAGGAATTCATGAACCCATGGGTTGATTATCATATGCATACTCCCCTTTGCGGCCACGCATCGGGAGAACCGCGGGAATACGCGCAACGGGCCCTGGATGTAGGCATCCGGGAGATCGGATTCTCGGATCACGCCCCTTTTGTGCGGGGACTTCTGCCCGGGATCACGATGAGCGATGGCGAACTTCCACGATATCACGATATGGTGCGGACGGTGCAGAAAGAATTTAATGACCGTCTCACGATCAAGTTCGGGATCGAGGCGGATTATATTCCGGGGTATGAGGAAAAAACCCGCAAGCTCTTGGAGCGTTACCCTTTTGATTATGTTTATGGGTCCGTCCATTTTATTGATGGCTGGGGATTCGACAATCCCGATGAACGTCGGGCCTGGTCCCAGGTTGATGTGGATGAAGTCTATCGCGCCTATTACCGGCTTTTAAGAGCTTCGGCTGAAACGGAATTGTTTGACATTATCGCGCATGTGGACCTGGTCAAAAAGTTTGGCTACCGCCCCAGTGCTGACCTGACGGCCGACCTTAAAGAGACAGCGCGTGTGTTTAAAGCGCACGGCCTTGCGATCGAGATCAATACCGCCGGCCTGCGCAAAGAGGTCAAGGAAATCTACCCGTCGTTGGATATTTTGAAAGCCTATGTTTCTGAAGGCGTGCCGGTGACCTTCGGTTCGGATGCGCATCTTCCTTCCGATGTCGGGGCTGATTTTGACAAAGCCCGCGATCTTGCCCTTGCCGCAGGATGTAAGGAATACGTCCTCTTTAAAGACAGAATGATTGAAAAGACAGTCTCTCTTCTTTAAGCCATGATCAAAGGAGGATATGATGGGTTTGATCCAAACGAATCAACCGGCGCCGGATTTTTCTCTTCAGGCGAGCACTGGCCAAGATGTTTCTCTCGCTGATTTTCGTGGTAAAAACATTGTCCTGTATTTTTATCCCAAGGATGATACCCCTGGCTGCACGATAGAGGCCTGCGGTTTTCGGGACGGATTTCAGAAGATCGAATCGACCGGAACATTGATCCTGGGTGTGTCTCCGGATGATGAGGCCAGTCATAAAAAGTTCATTCAAAAATATAATCTCCCCTTCCTTCTTTTGAGCGATCCAGAAAGCAAAGTCTGCGAGCGTTATGGCGTTTGGGTGGAAAAGACCATGTATGGTCGAAAATACATGGGCGTGGCGCGCACGACCTTTATTATTGATAGAAATGGAACGATCGTCCGGATCTTCGAAAAGGTCAAGCCTGAAGAACACGCCGATGAGGTCGCAGCTTTTCTTAAAACGCTTTCCTGATTTTTTGGCAGGCGTTTGCGGCAAGAGCCAAAGACATGGCCAGAAGAAAAATGGATGATCCCGCCAAAAGCCAGTTGGCGTTTTTGATATTTTCGATGAGAAGTTCGATCAACGCCCAGCCCGAGATCACCATCATGAACACGAACGGAATAAATGTTACCCAGAAGTTTTTTCGTTTATGGATCAGGATCACGGTTATCCCCAGAAGCGTCAGGGCTGCCAAAAGTTGATTGGATGCGCCGAAGACCGGCCAGATCCTTCCTGCGTCACCGGAAACGGTCAGATATCCAGCCAGGCTTAAAACGAGCACTGTTGCAAGATAACGGTTGCTTAAGACTTTTTGAAGAACATTCTTTTGTTTATTTGAGCCGATCCTTGGGATCGCCAGTTCCTGAACTGTAAAGCGCGTCAAGCGCGTTGCGGTGTCGAGTGTTGTCAACAAGAATGCCGAAATCGTCAATGAAATAAAAGTTTGCCCGCTTGTGATGGGCAGCCCGAGATGGACGCTAAGCGAGGCGATCCCTTTTGAGAACGCGCTCACGGGCCCCTCTGCTGAAAGCGTTTGGAGAAACTCACCTCTGTTCAAAATGGCCACGGAAATCAGCGCGATGATGGCGAGGATCCCTTCAAGCAGCATGGCGCCGTATCCGATCGGCAAGGCATGGCTTTCGCGGTTGAGCTGTTTGGCAGTGGTCCCTGATGAAACCAGAGCATGAAAACCCGAACACGCCCCGCAGGCGATCGTCACGTAAAGGATCGGAAACAGAGACCAGTTCGTTAGTCCTTTGGTGGGCTCTGCCACAACGAATCCGGAGAAGGCCGGAAGTTGAATGGCGGGCGCCGTGACAAAGATGCTGGCTGCCGCCAAAATCAGCATCGCATACAACAAAAATGAGTTGAGGTAGTCGCGTGGTTGAAGCAGGATCCAGACCGGGGCAACGGACGCGATAAAAATGTAGATGAATAGAAAACCGATCCATAAAAGGCGGCTTCCTTCCGCGGAAATTCCCAGAAGCGCAACCCAATCCAACGGCAGCGCGATTCCCGCATAGATGGCGGCGAACATCAGTGGCACGAAGATCGCTGAACGCACTTCAAGGCTTAGGATCTTTTGTCGCTCCATGAGGCCGAACACGAGCGCCAATGCCATAAACATCACCGAAGCTGACGCGACCGCCGGGTTTGTGATAAATGTTTGGGCGATCAGAAGCGCGAAGATCGCTATGACCAGGATCAGAGCGGCTGTGCTGAACAATAAGAACATTTGGCGTCCGGAATAGGATAAATATCCTTCCAGGATGTGGCCGATCGAACGTCCCTCATGCCGAATCGAGATGATAAGTGAAGAGAAATCATGGACGGCCCCGATCAACGCACACCCCAGGATGATCCAAATTGCCACCGGGACCCATCCAAAAACAGCTCCCAGCACAGGTCCTACGATCGGCCCTGCGCCGGCGATCGATGCAAAATGGTGCCCGAACAAGACCGGTGATGCGGTCGGGACATAATCAATACCATCTGTCTGAGTATGTGCAGGAGTTGGGGCGCTATCATTGACCTCAAAAACCTTGGCAAGATAGCGCCCGTATATAGCGTAGCTTAAAAGAAGAAAAAGTCCGGAAGTAATTAAAAGCAGACTGCCGTTCATGATTGAGGAAGACCACAGCCAGTGTTATTTTTTCGTGTTCTTGGCGATTTCAACCTGGCAAAGGGCCTGTTGAGCCGCAAGCTTCATTTCGAACGCGCGGCTTTTACCTGTCCCGTATCCGATCACGCCGCCGATGAGGACCCCGATCGAAATGATCAAGAAATCAAAATCAGTGACCAGGATCTCAGAGACCTTCCAAAAAACGAGCATGCCGAGGAATACACCAATAAAAAAATAGCAAGTCACCACAGATTTGGATTGCTCATATAACCCTTTGGCGTATTCTTCGATGACGTTTGGATCATACCCTATCATGCGTGTCTCCTTTGTTTAAGTTTGAAATCGTTTGGAAATATAATCATCCAGGAGCCTTAAAAAATCATTTTTTATGGCGGGCCCTTTCAGAACGCAAATCTGTTTTCCATCCATAAAAACCGGAGCTTGCGGCTCTTCACTTTTCCCGGGCAGTGAAATTCCGATATCGGCATCTCGGCTTTCACCAGGCCCGTTGACCACACAGCCCATGACAGCGATCTTTAAAGACTCCACTCCAGGATACTTTTTTTTCCACTCTTCAAGATTTTGTAAGATATAGTGATTAATGTCAAGCGCTAATTGCTGATAAAGAGTGTTATCTGTGCGCCCGCATCCGGGGCAGCTGGTAATCGTCGGGGAAAAATAACGTAACCCTAACGATTGCAGGATATTTTTGCAGATCTCGATCTCCCGGGTCCTTGGAGTTTCGGGGTCTGGTGTCAAAGAGACCCGGATCGTGTCCCCGATCCCTTGATTTAAAAGGATGCCCAGAGCGACGGAGCTTTTGACGGTCCCTTCTGTTCGTAGACCCGCCTCGGTGAGGCCCAAATGGATCGTCAGGCCTGAACGGCGGGCCAGTTCCTGATTGACATAGAGCAATTGCTGAAGATCGGAAAGCTTGGCGCTTAGGATGATGCGGTCCTCCGGCATGCCAAGATTTTGAGCGTGTTCAGCGCTTCGCAGGGCGCTTTCGATCACAGCTTCGCAGAAGACCTTTTCGGGTGTGTTGGGGCGCGGATTTCTGGCATTGCGGTCCATCATGTCCTTCAAAAGGTCCTGGTCCAGGGAGCCTCCATTCACTCCTATCCGAACAGGCTTTTCGTGTTCCAGCGCGACTTTGAGGAACATTTCAAAATGCTCATCGTGTTTCTGCCCATGTCCGATATTGCCGGGATTGATCCGGTATTTCGCGAGGGATTTTGCCAATTCCCGGTAGCGGTTTAAAAGAATGTGGCCGTTAAAATGAAAATCACCGATGATCGGATTCGAACAGCCCCGGTCTTTTAGTTCTTTGCAAATTTCAATCGCCGCTTGGGCGGCTGCGTCATCATTGATCGTAATACGGACAAGTTCACTTCCTGCGTTCGCAAGTTCCAGCACCTGCTCAACAGTGGCTTTCACATCAGCAGTTGGGGTGTTTGTCATGCTTTGAATAACGATCGGATGGCCATACCCGATCTTGATATGTCCAATGGAAACCGTGGGAGTTGTTCGGCGTTTTATCATATTTTGACGAGATTTTTTTAAAGAAGCTAGGATTTTCCTGTTGATAGTGCTATAACGTTTACATATAATAATACGCCCACAACGCTCACGCAAGGGTTAACAGCGAATTTCATCATGGAAATTTATCTCGCAAGAAAACAAGGCTTTTGTTCCGGAGTCGCATCCGCGATCGAGATCGTTGAGCAGGCACTGGCCAAGTATGGACCCCCTCTTTATGTGTATCATGAGATCGTTCACAATACCTTCGTGGTGGAGTATTTCCGCAAGAACGGTGTTTTGTTCGTGGAGAACCTGCGTGATATTCCGGAAGGCGGGCGGCTTGTTCTGAGCGCCCATGGGGTCGCTCCCTCGATCATGGAACAGGCCAGGAACCATGGGTTTACGGTGATCGATGCAAGTTGCCCACTGGTGAAAAAAGTCCATCGAGAGGCAATGGAATTCGTCCGGGAAGGCCGTCATGTGATTTTGATCGGCCACAAGGGGCATCAGGAGATCATTGGAACGTCGGGTTATGTTCCGAAAGAAAAGTTGTCGATCGTTCAGACGGTCGATGATGTTAAAGCCCTTCAACTGTCTTCTGAGACGCCGGTCGCGTATCTGACCCAGACCACGCTTTCGATCGATGAGACCAGGGAGATCATCGCCAGCCTGCAGAAAAAGTTCGTCAACCTTACAGGCCCCGCCCAGAAAGATATTTGTTATGCGACCCAAAGCCGTCAGGATGCGGTCAAGGAGTTGGCCAAGGTGTGCGATGTGATCCTGATTTGCGGTTCGCCAAACAGTTCGAATTCCAACCGGTTGCGTGAAACCGGAGATCGGGCCGGAGTGCCTTCTTATATCATCGATTCAGCGGATGAACTTAATATTGAATGGATCAGGGGGAAAGAACGCGTGGGGATCTCTTCCGGGGCTTCGGTCCCTCATTGCGTTGTCCGGGATGTGATCGAAAGGATTCGATTGATGTTTCCGGACAGCGAGGTCAAATATTTCAAGAATTTTGAAGTGCCGGACCAGTTCCCCAATAATCCTTAAAGGAGAATGAATGGAAGCGTTGCGACAGCTGTGCTGCGAGCAGCACGCGCATTTTGAACACGACGTGAAACTTTCGGATTACACAACGTTCCGTATCGGTGGAAAGGCCCCTGCGCTCATTACCTGCCCCACGCCCCAGTCGTTGGAGGGCGTCTTGAGGGCGGTTTTAAGAGAGAAATCCGATTTTATTGTCTTGGGCGAAGGGTCCAACGTTCTGGTATCGGATCAAGGCCTTGATACGCTCGTGGTCCGTGCGTTTGGAGAGCGCCCGGTCATCGAGCGTTCCAAAAATGTCCTTACAGCCTATGCGGGAACGCGCATGGACGATGTCGTTAAGTTCGCCATGGGATCGTCCTTAGAAGGGCTTGGTTTCGCAAGCGGCATCCCGGGCACGTTCGGTGGCGCGATCGTCGGTAACGCCGGCGCGTTTGGAAAACAGATCTCAGACTGCCTTCTTGAGGTTGAGGTCATGGACCGGCAGGGGTGTAAAAAGCGGATACCTGGCCATGACTTGAATTTTTCTTACCGGGAGTCCGCGTTGAAACATTCGCAGGATATTGTGATCTCGGCGGCTGTTCAATTGAAGGATGGCGACTTATCCAAGCTGCGCTCCGAGCGTGAGGAGATCCTTGCCCTGCGCCATTCGAAGCATCCGGATTACCGCAAGCTTCCCTGCGCCGGAAGTTTTTTTAAGAATATTGTGTATCCGGATGGGACGCGCAAGGCTTCGGGGTGGTTCCTTGATCAGGTTGGATGCAAGGAGATCAGTGTTGGGGGTGCGGCGGTCTTTGAGGGCCATGCCAATATCATCATCAACCGCGGGCAGGCAACAGCGCGGGATGTCTATGAATTATCCCAGGTCATGAAACAGAAAGTTTTTGAGAAATTCCAGATCCGGCTGGAGCCGGAAGTGCGGATGCTGGGGGTTTTTAATTGATCATTCGTTAAGATCGATCTCGATTCCCGCCTCCCCTTTGGCCTGCGCGACACCGTCACTTTCCCACTCTTCGAACATAACGGCGTTTTCAAGGAGAAATGAGATCTCTCGGCGAGTATCGCCGTGTTTTGGGTGCTTAACGAGCATGTCGATGAGCTTCTCTCGGATCTCAGAGTGGAAATTGCCTTCCAGATAGATCCGGTAGTCACCGTATTCTTCTCGAAACACGACCCCTTCGACCGGGCGTTTGAGTTTGGTTTCCTTCGCGAATTTCAACAAATGATCAAGGACTTCTTCGGGATGATAAAGCAACGGTAACTCTCTTTTTAAATTTAGTTTTTTGTATTATAAGCATAACCGATATGTGCTTCAAGGCAAAAGAGCGTTTATTATTCCGTTGAAACGGATTCTTTTTGTTCCAGTGCGCCGGTCATCGTATGCCAGGATAGTGAAGCGCATTTGACCCGCGAAGGGTATTGCCAGATCCCAGCAAAGATCGAAAGCTTACCCAAATGATGGGGATCTTTTGCCGGATCAAGCTTCTTTAAAAGCATATCATGGAATTCATTGAAAAGTTCTTTTGCGGTGTTCAAAGGCTTTCCTTTGAGAGATTCTGTCATCAAAGAGGCGGAAGACCGGGAGATCGCGCAGCCATCGCCTTCAAAGCTCACATCCTGAATGATCTGATCGGCCCCAACCCGCAAATAGACGTGCAGGTGGTCGCCGCAAAGCGGGTTGTATCCTTCCGCGTGATGAGTGTAGTGCTCAAGTTTGCCGAAATTGCGTGGCTTTTTATGGTGCTCAATGATCGTTTGCTGGTAAAGTTCGTTAATGTCCGGCATGGAAAACCTTTCAGGCAAAGATGGTTTTAACGGTTTTTAAGGCGCTGACTAGCTGATCGATCTCGTCGTAGGTATTGTAAAAGGCCAGGGACGCTCGCGATGTCGCGGGGATCTGGAAATGCGCCATGACCGGCTGAGTGCAGTGATGGCCGGTGCGGATGGCGATCCCTTCTTTGTTGACGATCGTCCCAATGTCGTGCGGATGGATCCCAGGCAGTGTGAATGAAAGGATCGCTGCCTTCTGGGAAGCGGTCCCGATCAGGGACAGGCCGTCGATCGTCAGAAGTTTTTCTGTCCCATATTCAAGAAGGTCCTGTTCGTATTTTGAAATGGCCTCAAAACCGATTTCTTTCACATAATCCAGGGCTGCCCCCAGGCCGATGACTCCGGCGATGTGCGGTGTTCCAGCCTCGAATTTGTAGGGCAATGTGTTAAAGGTCGTTTTTTTGAAGGTGACCGATGCGATCATGTCCCCCCCTCCCTGATAGGGCGGCATGGCCTCAAGAAGCTCTTTTTTGCCATAGAGAACACCGACACCGGTCGGGCCGAACAGTTTATGCCCCGAAAAGACCAGGAAATCACAATTGAGGTCATGCACATCCACCGCAAAGTGATTGACGGCCTGGGCCGCATCCAAAAGGACCGGGACCTCATATTTGTGTGCTTCCTTGATCAGCTTTTTGACCGGGTTGATGGTGCCTAATGAATTGGAGATGTAGACCAGCGAAACAAACCGGGTTTTTTCATTCAGGAGTTTTTGGAATTCGCTAAAGATGATCTCTCCCCTGTCATTCATCGGGGCGACCTTAAGGACGCATCCTTTTCGTTCACATAACAATTGCCATGGAACGATATTGGAATGATGCTCCATTTCTGAAATGATGATTTCATCGCCAGCTTTAAGGAACGCTTCTCCGTAGGCGGATGCCACGAGATTGATCGCTTCGGTGGCTCCTTTCGTGAAAATGACCTGTTCCGACCGATGGGCGTTGAGGAAAGCCCGGGCCTTTTCACGAACAGCCTCATAACGGTCCGTGGCCTCTTCGCTCAAGGTGTGCACCCCTCGATGGATGTTGGACGTGAAGTTTTGATAGTAATCCATTTCAGCCGAAATGACCGTTTGCGGTTTAAGGGTGGTCGCGGCATTGTCCAAATAGACCAACGGCCGGCCGTTAACCCTGCGCGAAAGAACAGGAAAGTCGCTACGGATGCTCTTTGGGTCAAAGGTATTCATGGATCAGCTCATATCCTCAAGTTTGGGTTGTAAGATTTTCATCAAATGCGTGCGTGCGTCTGGATGCCTCTGCGCCAGGATCAGGTCAAGGGCGAAGCCTTCCGCGAGCATGCGCACGGCGGAGCGTTTCGAAACGCCCCTTGAGCGTAAATAAAAAATATGGTCATCACTGAGCTGGCCCACGGTAGCGCCATGCGAGCACTTGACATCATCGGCCTCGATCTCGAGCTCCGGTTTGGTATGGACTTTGGCATCTTTTCCGAGGAGAAGATTTTTGTTCAGTTGATATGATTCCGTGCCCTGCGCCTGGGGGCTGACCCGGATCTTGCCGTTAAAGACGGCGTTTGAGCTGTCCATCAGGATCCCCTTATACTCCTGCCGGCTGCGGCACTGCTCGACCGGATGCTGGATGATAGTATGGTTATCGACCAGTTGATCCTTGTTCACGCAATAGAGTCCGTTGAGCAGGGATTCGGCGCGTGGTTCACGCAGCTGAACACACAAGTTATTGCGGGTCAACAGCCCTCCTGTAGAGAGGCAAAAGCTTTGGAAATGCGAATCATGATGAAGAACGGCGTTGATGCTGCTGAAATGAAAGGCGCCTGCGGGTTCGTTTTGAGCGTGGATAACATCAAGCGACGATTCATGCTCCAGAACGATCTCGGTCAGTGGGGCGTTCAAATAAACCGCGGATGGCTCTGTCGAAACACAGGTCTGCATGATCTGGGCGCTTGAGTGCTGCTTGAGATGGATCAGGACGCGCGGAACGAGAAGGCGGTTTGGAATTCTTCCTGTTGAATAATGAACAATGTGGATCAAGGGCTTGATATGGGTATGTTCATTGACCTGCAAAAAAACACCGCTGTAGAAAAAGGCTTTGGCCAGGCTTGAAAAAAAAGTCTCTTGCATGCCATCAAACTTCATCAGTGCCGAGGACATATCTTTTTGGTAGGTTTGCGCGCCTTGTCCCCATGAAATGATCTGAAGAGCGTCAAAGGCGACTTCCGGGAGGCGCTCGATCTCAACCAATTGGCCATCGCAGAAAATAATATTGATATCTGAAGGCTGGACCAGAGGGGTTTTGGCCCTATAGGGCGCCGTGCAAGATTCTGCGGGAGAAAGCCTAAAGGAGTTTTTAAGCACTTTATCAAGTGGGGTGAAACGCCAGTCCTCCTGTTTCGGGGATGGAATGGGTATTAAGGAAAATGAATGTCGAGCCTTGGCCCTCAAATCTTCGACCCAACTGGGAAATCCGGGAAGTGTTTCGCTTAAGTCCAGGAAGTTTTGGCTATGTGTGAGTGTGGAGTCCATTATTTCAGCCAGTCGTAGCCTTTGTTTTCGACCGCCAAAGCCAGGTCCTTGTTCCCTGAGGAGACGATCTTTCCGTCCTGAAGGATGTGGACAAAATCAGGGACGATATAATTCAGCAGACGCTGATAATGCGTGATCACCACAAAGGCATTGTTTTTCGTCCGCAGGGTATTGACGCCATTGGCGACGATCTTCATGGAATCCACATCCAGGCCTGAATCGGTTTCATCCAGGACGGCAAGCCTCGGATTGAGGATCGCCATCTGTAGGATCTCATTTCGTTTTTTTTCGCCGCCAGAAAAGTCGACGTTCACGGCGCGGTTGATGAATTTATCATCCATGTCCAGAAGCTTCATTTTTTCATGCAGGTAGACATCAAAATCCAACGGGTCCATTTCATCGGCGCCCTGATGTTTGCAAGCCTCATTATACGCGGCCCTCAGAAACATTGATGTGTTAACGCCGGGAATTTCCACAGGATACTGGAATGCCAGAAAGATCCCCTCCCGCGAGCGGGTCTCCGGCTCCATCTCGAGGATGTTGGTCATTTTGCCGTTGATGAGAAAGAGGATCTCCCCTTCGGTGACCTCATAATCAGGATGGCCCACGATGATCTTGGAAAGGGTGCTCTTTCCTGAACCGTTGGGACCCATGATGGCATGGACCTCCCCGGGGTTGACCTTGAGGTTGATGCCTTTAAGGATCTTATGGCCATCAACCGTTGCGTGTAAATTCCGGATCTCAAACATAGTTCTTCCTTCGTATTGATTCTATCCTACACTATTTTCCAGTTTCATCTCCAAAAGGCGCACGGCTTCGACCGCGAATTCCATGGGAAGCTTGGTAAAGACTTCCTTGCAGAACCCATTGATGATCAACGACACGGCGTGTTCCAGGTCCAGACCGCGGGATTGCAGGTAGAAGATCTGCTCCTCACTGATCTTAGAGGTTGAGGCCTCATGCTCCGTGATGGCCGTATTGTTGCGCACGTCGATATAGGGATAGGTGTTGGCCTTGCAGCGGTTTCCCACCAGCATGGAATCGCATTGCGAAAAATTGCGTGCGTTTTCCGCCGACGGCAATATTTTTACGAGCCCGCGGTAATTATTGTTGGCCTCATCCGTTGAAATGCCTTTTGAAACGATGCGGCTGCGGGTGTTCTTTCCGATATGGATCATTTTCGTTCCCGTGTCGGCCTGCATGCGGTGATTGGTCAGGGCCACGGAATAAAATTCACCGATCGAATCATCTCCCATCAGAACCGTGCTGGGATATTTCCAGGTGATGGCGGAGCCGGCTTCCACCTGCGTCCAGGAGATCTTCGAATGCGCTCCTTTGCACAGCCCGCGTTTGGTCACAAAGTTATAGATCCCTCCGCGGCCGTCTTTGTCTCCGGCATACCAGTTTTGGACCGTGGAATACTTGATCTCGGCCCTGTCGAGGGCGATCAATTCAACGACGGCGGCGTGGAGCTGGTTTTCATCGCGCATGGGCGCGGTGCAGCCTTCCAGATAGGAGACATAACTGTCTTCTTCCGCGATGATCAAGGTCCGCTCGAACTGCCCTGTTTGGGCGGCATTGATGCGGAAATAGGTGGACAGGTCCATCGGGCAGCGCACGCCTTTTGGAATATAGCAAAATGAGCCATCCGTGAACACCGCTGAATTTAGCGCCGCGAAATAATTATCTTTAACAGGAACGACCGAACCCAGGTATGCCTTGACCAGCTCGGGATGCCTCTGGATCGCTTCAGAGATCGAACAAAAGATGATCCCCTGATCTTCGAGGATCTTTTGATGGGTGGTCCCGATCGAAACGCTGTCAAAGACCGCGTCCACGGCCACTCCGACCAGGCGTTTTTGCTCGCTTAAAGGGACTCCCAGGCGCTCGAATGTTTCAAGGATCTCGGAATCCACTTCATCTAAAGATTTCGGTTTTTCCTTCGGCGCGTTAAAGTATGAAATTCCCTGATAGTCGATCGGAGGATGAACGATATTCGCCCACTTGGGCTCCTGGAGCGTCAGCCAGTGACGGTAGGCTGAAAGCCGCCATTCCGTCATCCAGTCAGGCTCGTTCTTTTTTTTCGAGATCATGCGGATGGTGTCTTCGTTCAGGCCTTTCGGAATGCTCTCGGACTCGATATCAGTGTAGAAGCCAAAACGGTAGTCCCGGGAGGAAAGTGCGTTTTCCTCCATTGTTTTAGCGTTCAGCAATTTTTTTTCGTTCACCTGGGCCATGGTCTATCTTTCCGTGATACAGCTTAATTCTTTTTGAAGCGACGACCCGATCGATCTCGTGGGCGCTTCAGCCTTGATCAGTGACGAAATAAGGATCTGATCAAGAAATTTACTGACCCGTTCATTCAAAGCCAAGAGCGGGCTGATCATCGAGCAGTTCTCCGCAGAGGGACAGCTTAACGGCTTTCCGGTCAGGCAGTTGGTGATCTTTAACGGTCCGACCAGGATATCATTAAGGTCTTTCAGCGTCACCCTTTCAAGGTTTTTGATGATCTGATAGCCTCCATGCGCTCCCTGCTCGGCGTGAAGGATCCCGTGCTGGGTCATGATCTGCAGCGTCCGCGCCGTTGGATCAAAGGGAACTTTGTAGGCATCACAGATCTCCTTGGCGGATGTCAGCTGGCCGGGTTTTTTCCCGGACATGTGCTTCAGCGCGATCAAGGCGTAACCGATCTTTTTATTGATCTTGAACATCGTTTTCCCTCTTAAGCCGGAATAACTGCCACGTCCGGGTCAAATTGCTCTTTGAGTATATTTTCGATCAGCTGCAGGGTGCCGAATGTGGCGCTCGGGCATGAACCGCAGGCGCCTTGATAATTGATCCGCAGGATCTTGTTATGGTAATCCACGATCTCCAGGTCCCCGCCATGCATATTAAGCGCCGGCCGGATCGTTTGGTCAATGATCGCTTCGATCTTGGCGATATCCGGATTGTCGGAGTGATTGACCGTTGTTTCCTGAGTTTTAAAATTTGGGTTATGGAACTCGATCTCTGATTCCAGGATCGCTTTGATCTGCTGTTCGAGCGCGTCCCAGTCATCCTTTCCATCCTGGGAAACGGTCACAAAATTCCCGGACAAACAAACTTCCACGACATGATCCAGGTCCAGGATCTTGGAGGCGAGCGGGATGTCTTTGCAGTCCGAGGAGGATTTATAAACGGCTTTTCCTTCAGACTTGACCAGAGTGTCTAAAATGAATTTCACCGAGTGCGGGTTGGGTGTGTTTTGGATAAATATTCGGGCAGGCATAATGATCTCTCCTTTGAGCGTTTCTTTTTTGTCTGGTTTACCAGTGATTTCTTACAAATGCTTTTATTTTTTACTTATTTAAGGAAAACTCCATATTAAAAAGCATAACCTAAAGATGGATTTTGTCAATAAATACTTCAAAATTTAACTTATATTGATGGCGTGAGCATCCGGCATCCTCCGCGGCATTTTTTGATCTCACGGCAGGAAGAGCATCGGGTGGGGATTTGCCGGACAAAGTCGCGGGTGGTTTTGGAAAAGGGTTTAAAAAAGAAGTTTTCAGTCCGAAGATCACCGTGTCTTTGGCTGCTTTGTTCGCACAGTCGTAAGTTGCCGACCGGATCGATGATGAACTTGGAGATCCCCCCCATGCACATCGTAAGCGGTATGTGTCTGGGCAATTGGTCCAATTCGCAAGGAGCGATCGGGATCCCGATCTTGATCGGGGTTTTGAGCTTAGAAGCGAGTTCATCAAGCTTTGACACGGCTGAGTTGATCTGCTGACGGCTTGGAAGCAAGGCGGATTGGCCGTTTATCTTTCCGTCGGTTGGCACGAAACGGTAGAGAATAAATTCATGCGCCCCCAGTTCAATGGCCTTGAGCGCGGTCTGAGGGGCATGATCGATGTTCTCTGCCGTGACGGTCATGGCGGCGCGCAGGAAAAGATTGCGTTCGCGCACGGCGGTGATCGCCCGGCAGATATGGTTGAAATTTTCCGGATCGCCGCAGGCCCGGCCATGGACTTCGGAGTTTGGCCCCAGAAGGGTCAGTTCAAAACGTTTGGCCCCGGCCTGAACAAGGCTTTCCAAACGCTTTTCCGTTAAAAGAGTTCCATTCGTGGAGATGGCGACATAGATCCGTTTTTGCGTGAAATAATGGACGATCTCCTCTAAGTCTTCCCTTACCAGGGGCTCACCTCCGGTTAAATGAATGGTCTCGGTCGGTAAGCCAAAGAGGACCTTATTGAAGAGAGATCGGATCTGTTCGAGATTCAGTTCACCTTTGGGATAATGCGGATCGTGTTTCCAGACGTTGTAGCAGAACCGGCAGTTGAGGTTGCATCGTGCGGTGACCTCAAACGAAAAATTGAAAAGGTTATTCCATCCCATCGGGGGAAACCTGCCGAGGTTGGTCCTGAGTTTGGTTAAGAAGTTCCGGTGGAACCACGATCATGCGCGATGTTGTGGTGTCATAGTAGTAGGGTTCGTAACGGTAGCTATAGGATCCATCGGATGGATAGACCGTGCGGATCCTGGCGCGCAGGGCCCTTCGGCTATAGGTGACAACGGCCCAAAGGCCAACATTCCATAAAACAAAAAAGAGCCAGAAAAATATGAAAGCCGCTTTTTTCAGCAATCCCTCAGGCGCGATCTCGGAAGACAGGACGATGATGGACAAGGCGATCGCGGCTAGAATGCTTCCCAGTCCCAGAAAGGGAAGCGCGGTCGCGTTAAAGTGATAGAACAACGACCCATTCGCGGTATACAGAATCGTCAATAAACCAAACAGCGTGGGAACGGCTGCGAGAAAACAAATGAGATAAACTTTGATCGGATGGTCTTTTTTGTGGTG
The DNA here is from genome assembly GCA_022711395.1 of Candidatus Omnitrophota bacterium. Taxonomy (GTDB): domain Bacteria; phylum Omnitrophota; class Gorgyraeia; order Zapsychrales; family JANLHA01; genus JAKLFA01. Next base: position 223,192 of record JAKLFA010000002.1, read on the forward strand.
ATGGACAAGACCTGCCAGATACATCAGGATCTTGTAGAGGCAAAGGCCATAGATCAGCAGAAGAATTCCACTGACGATAAACGTCATAGCATATCCTTTTTAAGTTCAACTTAGTATACGGAATGTGACGCCGGAAGTCAATTGACAGGTTCAAGAATGAACGACCGGCAAACAAATTCCGCGAAAGGGAACGCGCATGTAAACGCCGGGGAAACGGCGTTCAGGACATGGATGGACCTTTTATCCCCTTCTATCACAAAATCCTGCACCAGTTCACGGGTCTTCAGGTTCAAAAGCTGCGCGCGGATACCCGGCCGGGTGTATTCCGTAAATCCTGCCGGATCGATCGATCCAACCATTTTTTGCGCCAGTCCGATGAAATAGGACTTGGAATATTTGCGCATTTCCTCAAAGGCCAGATCGCGGAAATGAAAGGAATTCATCAGAAAAAGCCTCGCCTCCTGCGAAAGGATGGTCATGAATTCTGAAAAGCGGAAATGGTCCAGGTCGGAGGTGTAGTTCTCTCTCCAGAAGGCCGGGATCGCGGTGGGCCCGATCTTGATATGGCCGTCCACGGTCTTTGTGAAATGCACTCCAAGGAACGGATTTCGGAGATTGGGAACTGGATAGATGTTGGTGGAAATGTCGGTTGTGTTTTTGGTATATTTCAGGTATAGCCCTTTAAACGGGATGATCGTGTAATTTTTGCCGAAGCCGAAATCCCGGGCGACCTTATCCGCGTAGAGCCCGGCGCAGTTGATGATGCGCCCAGCTTTGAGCTCCCCTTGTGTCGTTGAGACCCCGTCAGGGATGTTTTTAAGATAACAGCAGTTGAATTTAAACTCAACGCCGGCTTTGATAAGGTCCTTTTTTAACGCCAGGCACACATCCAGTGGATCGACCGTGGCCGTGTCGGGTGAAAACAGGGCTTCCTTGAACGTCCGGACGTTCGGCTCAAGGCGCCTGGCTTGCTCTTCGGAGATCAAGGCGACATTCGAGCCGTTGCGCTGACCCCGGGCATGAAGTTCATGAAGAGCGGCAAGCTCATTTTGGTCCTGAGCAACGACGAGCTTTCCGCAGGCGTTGACCGCGATGCCTTTGGCCTGGCAATATTCCCTGAGGGCACGGTTGCCGCTGACCGTAAAGCGCGCTTTCAAACTGTCAGCGGTGTAGTAAAAACCGGCGTGCAGAACTCCGCTGTTGCGGCCGGACGAATGCTGGGCCGCTTCAGGTTCCTTTTCGATGATCAGAATGCTGGATCCGGGCTGATGAACGCGGATGGCCCGGGCGATGGAGAGTCCCACGATGCCTGAGCCGATGATAAGATGATCGTATGACGGGCGCATGCTTACCCTAAAAGATGGTCTCCGACTCCCCAATTTTCACCGGCGATTTCATCAATGACCACGTAGGTGTGGTCCTTGGGTTTGTTGGCCACGCGTTCTAAAGTCGCGGTGAATTCTTTGACGATCTGTTCTTTTTGCGCGCGGGAGATTTTCCCGACCAGTTTCAGGTTGACGTAAGGCATAAAGAGCTTCCTCCTTTAAGATTCCAGCAAGAAGATCCCCAATATCGCGAAAAGATTGGGAAATATGGAGACCCGCTTTGTGTTCCCGATTCCGATGAAATTTTTGATCCGGATGTTCTTTTTTTTGCAGAACGAACGGAAATCCTTCAAGCTGAAAAATCGCACGTTGGGCGTGTTGTACCATTCATAGGGAAGGCATTTGGTCTTGGGGACGCTGCCGCCGAAAAAGATCTGGAACCGCGCCGGTAAGAAGCAGAAATTCGGAACGCCGACAATGATCTGCTTGCCGATCCGCAGAGCTTCGGTAATGACCCTTTCGGCATTGACGACCTGCTGAAGGCTTTCGTTTAAAATGACATAATCAAAACGCTTGTCAGGGTAATGCGCAAGCTCTTCATTGATATCCGCGTGCGAAACGGTGATCCCCTTTTCGATGCATTGATAGATCGAGTGTTCATCGATCTCGATGCCGGAGGCGTGGCAGTTCTTTTTCTGTATCAGATGGTAGAGTAGTTCCCCGTCGCCGCATCCCAAGTCGAGCACCTTGGAGCGAGGCTCGATCAGATCGAAGATCGCCTGGGAGTCCGAAGCGAGTTTTTTAAGTTCAAAGTTCTGGTCGTTCATATTATGAAACGCCTTTTGAGATCCGTTTTAAAAAATGGCCGATGGCGTGCTCCTGCCGCTCTGTTTCGATCAAAAAGGCGTCATGGCCATAATCCGATTCGATAATGACGTTGGAAACATCATGGTCATTGGCCTTTAAGGCCTTCACGAATGTTTTGAGCTGATGCGATGGATACAGCCAGTCCGATGTGAAGGAAATGACCAGGAATTTGGCTGACACATGTTCCAGCGCCTTGGCAAGGCTGCCGGCGTCCTCTTCCAGATCAAAATAGTCCACGGCCTTTGTTATATAGAGGTAGGAGTTGGCGTCAAAGCGTTCCACGAAGCTGTCCCCTCTGTAACGCAAATAATTCTGCACCTCGAAATCCATGGAGAAGTCATAACCGACCTTTTCTTTCCCAATAAGCTTGCGGCCGAATTTTTCATCCATGGATTTTTCGCTCATGTAGGTGATGTGGCCGATCATGCGCGCTAATGCCAGCCCCTGTTTCGGGACTTTTTTGCCGTAATAATTCCCCTGCTGCCAATCAGGATCGGACATGATCGCTTGGCGTCCGACCTCATGGAGCGCGATCTGCTGGGCGTTATGGCGGTAATTGGTGGCGATCACCACTGCGGATTGAACCATGTCCGGATATTCCACGCACCATTTCATGGCCTGCAGCCCGCCCATGGACCCGCCGGCTATGGAAAGCAGCCTTGTGATCTGAAGGTGGTCCAAAAGATGTTTCTGCACATGGACCATGTCATCGATCGTCACCACCGGAAAGCTTAAGCCGTAGGGTTCCCCTGTTTTGGGATTGATCGAAGACGGCCCGGTCGTGCCGCGGCAGCCGCCTAAGACATTGGAACAGATAACAAAATATTTGTTGGTATCGAAGGCCTTTCCCGGGCCGATCATGATATCCCACCAGCCGGGCTTTTTGTCCCCATCATGCCTTCCGGCGGCATGGGCGTCCCCGCTTAAGGCGTGACAAATAAGAATGGCATTGGATCGGTCTGGATTGAGCTGGCCGTAGGTTTCGTAGGCCACCGTGATGGGGCCCAACTTTTCACCGCTTTTAAGAACAAGTTCATGAGGCGGTTCACAGCAGGTGAAATATTGCGTGACGACGTTGCCGAGACCTTCCGTGCTCATTTCCGGAAATCCTTTATTTTGATGAAACTTGAGAAAAATATTAACATAAACCCAGATGTCTTGCAAGAAACCTTATGGAAAGTCTCGACCTGTCTAATCAGAGAATTGGAACATGGCCTCGATGCTTTTCAGGGCTTTAAGGCGGAGAGATTCTTCGATGACCACGCGTTCATGAGGGGCAGGATCAGTCATGACGCGATAGATATCTTCTAAGGAGTTTGACTTCATAAAATCACAGATACGGCAGGTGCCGACCAGGTTTTTTCCCGGGTTCTCCACCTTGATCCGGTGGCCCAGCCCGCACTCGGTCAGCATCAGAAAATCTTTGGCCGTGGAATTTTTGATGAAGGAAAACATCTGCGCGGTGCTTCCGATGAAGTCCGCCTTCTGGCAGACTTCGGGCTTGCACTCAGGATGCGCCACAACGACCACATCGGGATATTCCTGGCGGATATGGTCGATCTCTTCGGCCGGGATCTCTTCATGCACCGTGCAGCTGCCGTGATAATACCGGATATCTTTTTTGACCCCGCGTCGGTTCATTTCAAAGATCAGGTTCTGCCCCATGTATTGGTCCGGCAGAAAATAGATCTTATCGCTGGGGATGCTGGCGACGATATTATAAACGTTGCTGGATGTCACACAGACGTCGCACTCGGCTTTCACGTCGACCGTGGTGTTGACGTAGCAGACAAAGGTGTGTTCCGGGAACTGTTTGCGCAGTTCGCGGACCTTTTCGCCGTTGATCGAATCAGCCAGGGTGCAACCGGCGTCCCTTGCTGGGACAAGGACCTCTTTTTCAGGATTAAGGATCTTAGCGGTCTCTCCCATGAACCGCACAGCGACGAAAACGATCTTTTGAGCGGAGGTTTCACAGGCCTTTTTACTGAGGCCATAGGAGTCGCCGACATGGTCGGCCACGCCATAGATGATCTCAGGAGTGACATAGGTGTGGGCCAAAATGACCGCGTTCTGCTCCGCTTTGAGGCGGTTGATCTTATTAATAAGAGGAACGAGCTCTTCACACTTTTTCAGGGAATATTGGCAGCAGCTGGCGCCCAGCTTGATGTTCTTCAGCTTTTCGTAGAGGTCTTGGGCTGTGATATTCTTGATCGGCGGCATGATGCCTCCTTAAATAATGTTATCCACTATACTCCAAAAGATTTTAGAAATCAAGGGGCATTATTGGGTCTTACCCGAGACAGTAGCCATCAATACAATAAATTTCAGATCAGACCTGAGGTGATCAAAATGATCCAAATCATTGGATTATGGGCTGAAATTCCGCGGTTCCGTAGAAGGCAAAATACTGAAGGTAATATCCGTCACACGAATTGAAATACAGACAAGGTTTGCAGCTAGGAAGCTTATGGCGCTCGAGCCTAAACCGGCTGCCCGGCTGAACCCGATCCGTATATTCTTTTTGAACACCAGGTATTCGCTTGTTACGGTGTATACAAGGAAGAAAAGGTTCCATATCGTTCATGACATCTAACGGGATGTCACTGAATTTAGCGGCGCACCGGTAATATTCAATAGCTTTTTCTGAGTCTGGATGCAAAAGATTGAATTCGAGCCGCTTTTTGAACGTGTCTCGACAGAATTTTTTAAGGTCGGGAAGATTGTGCAGGTTTTGTTTCAGAAGCAATGTGTGGATTGAAAATTTAATTTTTTGCTGGAACAGGTTTTTTAATCCCAAAATGGTTTCGTCAAAGCTCCCCTTTGACTGTGTGATCTGGTCATGCAGATCAGCTGTGGTTCCATAAAGAGGGATCCGAAATTGAGTCACGCCGAGATCGATCAGTTCGGATAAGAAGTCCCCCTTGCTGAGTTTCCGGCCGGTTGTCTGGATATAGATATCATGAAAACCGCTGGCTTTTAGGTGGGAAACAAGCTCACGGATCTTTTTGTAGTTTAAAGGTTCATCAGACCCGATCTCAACGCAGTCATAGTTTTGCGCCGGGTACTTTTTGAGCTCAGAAATGAGGCTTGAATAAGGGGTCTCCTCCTTTCCGGAAAGTTGGCTTCTTGAGCAAAAGATGCATTGGTTGCTGCAGGATGTTTTGACAGGGATCAACAGCGAGCGGGCGGTGTGGGCCGCAAAAGAAGATTGTTCGGGTTTTTGGGTCATTGGAGGTTTTTTTGTCACGGCGTATTCCGGCAGTGTTTTTAAGGGTTCTTATGGGAGTCCGCAAGACGGCATTTTAAAAGGTGCGGAGTCGCATCATGGATTTTGACAGAGAGTGTTTCTCCCAGTCGCAGTTTCCCTATTTCTGAAGTTTTTGCGGCGATCTGGGTCCGCTTATTATGAATTGTGCGTCCTTCCACCGCATTTGGCCTTATGTTGTCGATGAGGCTCTCAAGCGTTTTTCCGATCATGGCCTGATTGCGCTGCAGGGCAAATTTTTGTTGGAGATCATTGAGGAGCAAAATCCGCTCAGTTTTCACCTTTTCAGGGACATCATTTTTGTAATCGCGTTCGGCCTTGGTTAACTTACGCGGAGAATATTTAAAAATAAAAGCGGAGTCGTAGCCCACTTTGTTGTAAACATCGACCGTGTCTTTGAACTGTTCATCGGTTTCGGTCGGAAATCCCACAATGATATCCGTGGTGATGGCGATTTCGGGACAGGCGGCGCGCAGTTTATCCACGATTGTCAGATAGTGTTCTTTCGTGTAGGGACGGTTCTTCTTTTTAAGGACTTCATTACTGCCAGCCTGCAGCGGCAGATGAATGTGTTTGCAGAGTTTTGGGTGACGGGCGATCAGTTCGATCAATTCATCCGCAACGTCTTTGGGGTGCGGCGATGTGAACCACACGCGTTTGACTCCCTCCACATCGCAAACCTGCCTCACAAGGTCCGGGAAACGTGTGTCTTTGTAGCTGTAGGAGTTCACATTCTGCCCGAGGAGTGTGACCTGGGCGAAACCCTCTTTGACCAGCTTGCGTGTTTCATTGACGATTCCTTTGGGTGAACGGCTGCGTTCTCTCCCGCGGGTGTAGGGCACCACACAGTAACTGCAGAAATTATTGCACCCGCGCATGATGGCGATCCAGGCATTGGCCGCGCTTTCACGGTTGGGATAAATGTCCTCATAGGTCTCGGTATCGGAAAGCTGGATGTCGAAGGATTTTTCCTTTCCGGCCTTTTGGATCAGGTCAGGGAGCTTTTTATAGGAGTCCGGGCCGACGATCAGGTCCAGGTCCAAATGCGGGTCGCTGATGAGTTCCTCGCGCAAATTGGTCGCCATGCAGCCCAGGATGCCGAAGATCGCGGGAACGCCCTGCCGGTCATGACGGATCCGGTGAATGAGTTCGAATATTTTGCGGTTGGCGTTCTCCCGCACCGAGCAGGTGTTAAGAAGGATCACGTCGGCGTCCTGTTCGCTGTCCGTAAACGTAAACCCCTTCTCCGCCAGGATCGACCGGATGAGCTCGGTGTCATACTCGTTCATTTGACATCCGAAGGTGACCAAAAGTATGCGTTTTCCTGCTGAACCGGCAGGTAACTTCTCTTGGTCTTTTCCGTCGGAATCGCCGCTTTGCCCATCGTTTCGCATTTTTTCAGACATTTCATCCCCTCTTCATAACAAATTTTCCAAGGCTCGTTAATATCAACCTTGACTATCTCCTGATTTTGAATGTAGACCGCCCTAAAAATAATCCGCATGAACGTCTTGACCAGATAGTCCCTCTGCTCGTCCTTCGGATTACTGCGCAGGCGAACCAAGAAATCCTGCGTGGCCTTGACCAGATTAACCGAATTGCGACGCTCAAGCACCTTTAACTGGATCGCCTTAACGTCCTGCTTTAACTTTTTCTCCTCGTTACGCAAAAGATCAGCGCGCTCTTTGTAGATATCGGCGTTGATCTTATCCTCCGAGAAAACCTCATACAGCACCTTCTGCTTCTCGATATTCTTGCCAAGCGCCTTCTCCTTCGCGTCCAGCTCGTCAATAAGATGCTGTTCCGGTTCGGTCGCGGTCATCTTGATCACGTCACCCAACTCCTCGATCACGTGAAGGTTTTTGCTGATGATATCAATAATATCCCAGACCTGCTTATTGACAGCGTCCGCCGTCACCGACTTATTACCGCATTTGACGTAAGACACGCCCACAGACGAACAACAATACCACGGCCTGCGCGCTTTCGTGCGATGATTGGCCGTTAGCGTCAAGCCCCGGTAATTCCGTCCGCAAAGGTTACACTTTAACACGCCGGACAAGTGATACACATTATTCCTGAACCGCACAACAGCATTCGTGCGATTTGTAGCCAGCCGCTTTTGCGCGGCATCAAACGTCTCTTGCGTGATGATGGACTCATGAGCGTTCGGCACCTCGATGATCTTTGACGGATCATTATGGACGTAACGATATCCCTTGCCCTCGCCGTTCCTTGTCTTGGTCTTCATATCGTAATGCTTACGATTCCAGACGAGCGTGCCTAAATAAGTTTTATTGCGCAAAATATCGGAAATAAACTTGCCGTAAAATCGTCCGCCCTGTCTTGATGGAATACCCAAGTGATAATAATGCCCGGCTATCTGCGCGGTGCTCTTACCGCCAAGATAGAGCGTAAAAATATCTTTAACGATCCTCGCCTCATCGGGATTCACTTCAAGCTTCTTGGCTTCTTTATTATAGCGGTAGCCATACGGCGCGTAGCGGGCTCCCTGCCAGTGGCCTTTCTTGACACCAACAATCATGCCCGGGAAAACACGCTCAACCAGACGATTGCGCTCAAACTCGGCGCAACTGCCGAGCATCTGAATCGCCATCTTACCGGCGCTCGACGTTGTATCGAACGGCTCGGTCGCTGACTTATAGCCAATACCGAGTGCCTCAAATTCCTCAAGTAACCCCAACAGATCTTTAAGCCGACGGCTCAAGCGATCCTGTTTATATACCATGACCAGATCGAATTGCTTATTGCGAGCATCCAGCAATAACCGTTTAAGCGCCGGGCGATCCATATTCCCGCCGGAATACCCGTCATCCATATAAACGTCTCTGCCCGACATTGTGCAAATAACATCCCAGCCGAAATTCTTCGCATATTGCAAAAGATAATTTCTCTGCACCTCCAGCGAAAAGCCTTCGCGCGCCTGATCCTCTGTGCTAACTCTTGTGTATAATGCTACCTTCATTGTCATCTTTTAAAGTTGACCGCCATTTTTTGATCTCGGCGATGCACTCATCTGTAAACACCGGCCAGTTCCTGTAATCCCGCTTTGGCTTAATCCAGCCCTTGCGCACCCAAGCGAGCATGGTCTGCCGGTGCACGCCCAGTTTTTTTGCCGTCTCTTTCATGTTGTAAGTCTTCATATCAGCACCCTCTATGATTGGGCTTTAGTATACCCTGATATACACCATCATACAAGGTTTTTCTTCTCTTCCCCGTACGAGAGAAAAAACATTTTCGATAAGAGCTCAATGCCGGATTCAAAGGATTTTCGAGCGTCCGCTATCTCAAGTGCAGACAGACCCCGGGCTTTGAGCTTTGCTTCCAAAGCGTCCCAGCCCCGCGGCTCTGCCCTGACTTCGTTTAATATGCTCGATTCCTTTTCCATGTTCTCTTCCTGCTACGACTGACATACTGACATTCGGCGTGTCACTGAATGTCACTCAAATTCCCCTCATTCGTGCCTAAAACGCCCTGTTTTGAAGCGGAATCCGCCCCATTTGGCGCGTTTTCGCCATCCCACTGACACTGACACGAGTTTTTGAAATTGATATCACTGACAGACTGCGCCTCGGCTGACCCGCGCCAAAGCCCCTCCAGAAGGACCCACTGCTTAAAAGACGCCGGGGTCACATGCAGACGCGCGGTCACGCTCCGGCCATCGGGTGACGGAAAACGCACATACACCCAGAAGCCCGGCTTCCATTTCTTCTTCCTGTACTTAAAGCTGTACCATCCCATGATTCACCTCGATTAAGAGATGGCGCGGAGCTGGGCGTGAAACCGCAGGAGGTTGCGAAAGACGCCCGGTACTTCATCGTTTGAACACTCCGCGCCAAATTGGTTCACTTTTTCACCTTGCGATGACGCTCAATCTTCGCCTCGAATTCCTTGTCCAGATCGAACTCGCGAAAGCGCAGGTGATAACTGTCCTTCTCAATTTCCTTTTCAAAACAAGTCGGATGCGTTAGCGCGCGCTCCGCCCGCTCCTTTTCAATCATAAAAATATGATTGGTTTGACTGTTAAACCGAAACAGTCTTCCGTCACTCATATAAGTGTCAGCAACGGCTCCGAGAAAAGACTGCGCGAACACCAACAACCTCGCGTGCATGCGGGCAAATTCCTCGTCGCAAAACCTTCGTTCCGCGCATATTTCCTGATTCAATCTGTTTGCCTCTGTCTTTAACCCTTCCTTTTCTTCTTCAAGCGCCATCCGCAATTTATCTTTGAGCTTGTTGATGCTTTCAATGATCGCCTCATGATTAAGCGTGGCGTCTTCCATCCGCGCGTCCGCTTCTTTGATCTGATTTTCTCCTATCGGCTCTCCGCACAGTTTCTTCTGTCGCAGGCCTTTTGACACCGCGCGGAGCGCCTCTTTTTCTTTTGCCGCTTCTTCTTGCCTCGCTTCAAGAAGCACAATCTGCTCGGCAACCTCATCCGATGTGCTCTTGCGACTTAACACGTTCAAGAAATTGATCTTCATTTTTCGTTCCTCCTGTTTTGTTAAATGATTTATCTTCTACCCATTGCCCTGCTTTTTTCGTCTACATCGCCTCACCTCCTGTTCCCTGAACGTTGTGAACGTCGACTACCCTACTTTTTCTAAGCGCTCTTTATGTGCCTCTACGGAGCTTTTTCTCTCTCTTTTTCTTTCTTGGAAAAAGAAAGAAACGACATTCACAACATTCACAAACCACATAACCTCTTGTGGATTATGCGGATAATCCGTGACCAGCGTTGTGAACGTAGCCCCTCGACAGTCACAATGGTCACGCCTTTTAATACGGCCTCGTGTCGTCTTCTTCACAGAATCCAGCCCCTTGTTCACGTTCGTTCACGCCTTCGTTCACACTGTTTTCAAAAAGCGAATTACCCTTCACCTTGCGTAAAATAACCAGCTTCCTGCCTGTCCCGCCCTCCCGTTTTTCAGGCCGCAAAATATCGATGCCCACACTGCGCATGACCGGAGCGATACGCATAAGTTCTGAACCAAGCGCTCGGGCATTGCCGGGTATGGTCTTATCAAAACCCGTTTCCGGCTGAATGCACTCAAGAAGCGTGGTCGCTGATCCCTGCCACTCTCCTCCGTTTGATTCCACAAGATAAACCAGCCGCTGGGCGAAGGTGCTCTCCTCGGCAGTGTCCTCCCATTTGTGATCAACGGATTGCTGATACCGCTTAAAGAACTCCTCCCGGGAAAAGCCTAAATACTCAGCCAGTGCCGCGCCCCACTGCGCGAAGTCCGACATCCGGAAACGCTCATGGCCGGACACGCCGTCAATAACCGCCATGGCATTTGAAATAGCCGAGAAGAATCCGCCGAGAATGCCGGGAAGCGAAGCCCGCCATTCATAAGCGATAACCTTCTCCGGACGGGTTTCTCTTAGGATTGGGATATCGAAGATAATCGAGCGGTCTAACAAGTCCGGGCGGCAAATAGAACTGCCGATCCCATTAAGAACAAAACACCGGCGATAAGTCCGGATGAACTCCTCATCATTGGTGTAAAGCGAACGCTTCATATCGCCTTCGCCAGTCACAGCCCGGCAGAGAAAATCGCTGAACCATTCGGACACCCGGGAAAGATTGTCAAAATTATTCACCCAGTGCTTGTCCGCGATCATCTGTGCCTGCTCCAAATCCTTGGGCACGGAAATGGACATCACCTTGGAAGGATCGCACAGACTTTTAATGAGGCGTGAGTTATTAGATTTGCCTGTTCCCTGCTCGCCGATCTGCACCGGTATGACATGAGGAATATCGGGAATAAAGAACGTCGCGATAGCCATCATAAAAAGACAGGCATCGTTTTTATTGATATTGCAAAACTCCAAGAGCTTTTTGGGGTCAGAACCTTTGACCGGCAAAACCTGCTCTGCCTGATGCGAGTATCGCTTGAATATCGGCGGCAAGAAAACGACTTCCCAGCCGTCTTTGGTAATAACTATCCCCCGCCAGTCTTGGGTAGTGAGATCATAATAAATAGCCCCGTTATGCCAGCCGACACGGTTATAAAGCTCGACCTGTCGCCCACTTTCGCACTTGGCTTCAATCTGGACTTTCGCTTGCTTTAAGGCTTCACTTCCCGGAGGATGGCCAAAATCATGACGGTAGCGCATCGCGCAGTAATTCCTGAAACGGGAACTGCTGGTCTGGCAGACTTCAAGATGTTTATCAAACGGCAGAACAATATACGGATTCCCCTGCTGGTCGCGCAGATACTCGCTGATCGTCTCTTCGCAGTCGCGGGTAATGATCTCGCCTTGGGTGAGCTTCTTCTCTTTCGGGAATCCTGACGCTTCAAACACATTTTTGACATCTTTAACGGCCTTATCAATAACGCTTTGCCCATATGTCCTGCCATCACCGAAATGCTTCTCATCCCACTTTGGCCGCATGAGCCCGGACTGACGAAAAAGCAAATCCATCAGCCCGTCATCCTTTCCAGTCCAAAAGGCCAGCTTATTGCAAAGTGCCAAGTCAGCTTCTGATTGAGATGGATATGATTCCTGCCACCTGCCTTCATAAAGGGCGAAGAACGCCTCGCTGTCATTGCTCTTTTTTATCTTGCCAAGTATGCTTCGGACGCTCTTCTTTTCTTCCTCGGCCTGCTTCAATTCTTCAAACAGCTTCAAGAGCTCGTCTTCTCTTGCTTCGATCGTTCTTTTGCACCCCGGCACGATATCGCCTGTGATCGTAAAGAACCTGCCTCCGGAATACATCTCAACACCAAGCTCGCTAAACTTGCGATCGTTGGGAAGCTCGCCTTTACAAAGGATATGAATACCGGTGCCGCTGGGAGAGAATTCGGTATAACTGTCCAGTACCGATATGATCTTTCGGGCATACGATGCGATAACGCCATTCATCACGCATCCGTCAATATCAATGCCGACGGTAGGCTTGGTTATTGCAAAGCCGATCGCGTCAAGGCCCAACGCTAAAGACCGGGCGATGACCTCACCAAGCGGCCGCCATGTTTTTGGATCATTGGACTTGGCATTGCCGCCGGTTGCGACATTGACCGGGACCTTTTTCGCCTTCTTGTCTTTTTGGGGGATGAATTTGAACCCAACGCCTATTGGCGGGCTCATGATTTCCTGCGGGATATTCTTCTCTTCCCACCTCTTCACTTTTCTTCTCTCTTCGCTCATCTCTACACTCCGTTTTGAAATAAAAAGTCTTTAACCCTTCTGTAACACTGAAATAACTGCTCCTCTTGGGAGTTCCTGAAAAACTCATCCGCGAGCCTCTTTGTCTTTTCGCTGTCTTCAAAAAGCACCCGTTTCTGCCTGCCAAAGCCCGAGATGCCTTTCATGGCCAGCCCTTTTGACACAAGGTAAGCCGCCAGATAAATGTTACCCGCTTCAAAATACTGTTCTTCCATCGTTAACCCTCGTTTTCACTTCCCACAGTAGGTATCACCTGTTTGCCTGTGAAATTTCGCATCTTTTTACTGCCCTCATATATGAACACGCAAAAAATTCGAAAGTGTAACACCCCTAAAGCATATATTCCGGTTTTTCCTGTAAAGTGTCGGATCATTACCCTCCCACAGGTGATTACAGGAAAATTCCGAAAGTGTCGAAGCCTTCAAGGCGTATATACAACTTTTTTTGCCAAACTGTCCCACCCCTAAGGCGTATATTCCGGATTTTTCCGGAAAGTGTCGGAACTTTCTTTCCCCTCATAGGTGATTACGCAAAATTTTCAAAAGTGTCGAAGCTTTTGGCCAACTTTTTTGCCCTCCCATAGGTGATTACAGGAAAATTCCGAAAGTGTCGGGGCTCTCTACCATAGTTATTACGTTTTTAGGGTCAAAATTTCGCACCCTTACCGTAGTTATATGTATTCCGGGCCAAGATTTCGCACCCCTCAGCTATGAACACGCACTATTTTTTAAAGTGTCGAAGCCCAAAAATAAAAAAGCCACTTCCGGCCAATTGACTGGAAATGGCTTTTCCCGCACAGGCGGAACAGTGATCAGCTGTCCCGTAAGTCTATTTTTATTTTATAACAGCGCCAATCTTTCTCAAGATGGTCGTTACCAAAATATGGAATAAATCGCGCTTACGATTCCATCATATGACAACGCCAATCTTTCTCAAGGGGGTCATTACTACAAAATAGCAAATCGCCCTCTCACGCTTTCATCATATAACAGCGCGAATCTTTCTCAAGGGGGTCTTTACTACAGAATAGTAATAATTATTTGGGGTGTTTTGGAGGGCTAAAAACAAAAAATCGCCCAGGAGAGCGACAAATGAACTATTAAGTATTACTTACAAGTTGAACTATTAGGAATTACCGAATAGTTCCCACATTCTCATCTATCCTATGCCTTTATTACCAGATCGATAAATGGCTTCAAAGATAAAAAGGCCTGTTCGAATAGGTCAATGGCTTTAGGCGTATGAATCACTTTTGATTCCTGATATGGGATTTCGATGCCGATCTCAAACTGAATGTTTGACTTTTTGCCGGTCATTACCGTATATGTGGTCTCCAGCCATTCTGGTTGATATTTTTGAGATTTGCTATACCCATCGCGAATGACAGTGCGCAAATCATAACGCAACACAGCATCTTCGATAGGAGGACTGCTTTGGCTGGGATAGTGCCGCTGGAGTACTTTCGCATAAGGCTGAACAGCTGGATCAATATGTATAACCTTATCGACTTCTCGTGCTATTGAAAATATCAATTCATTAAAAGAATCCTGCCCTTGTCCAAAAACTAATTTTCTGATTGATCGTTTAACTGCATTTGGCAAAGTAATCAGCGCAACTGCTTTATCAGCATGAATCACTACGGTTAAATGTGGATACTTCGTAAAATTTTGTGCATCCTTTGAAACCTTGAGCCGCATAAAATCCCATACGCTCCAGCCTCTATACGCTTTTATTGCCCCTCGGCCGGGCAATGCGGGGTCAACCCCCAATTTATGGATGCTTTGTTTGCTTTTCAATTCATCCATGAGAAGCCCCAAAACTCTCTTGGCTTCCAGATAATTAAATTGATAATCCTTGCTAAACGGAATGCCAGCAAAGCGAGTTAGCGTTCCTTCTTTAAGATAAGCCTTTTGAACCATTTTTGCCTCCGCAACTTCCATATACGTCAAAATCTGCTTAGCCCAGTCAGAATGCGCAGACTGAACTGTTAGCCATTCATAGAGCCGATTCCATGGCAATCCCACGACATTTGTAGGCAAGCTCTTTAAATTATCTTCCGTAGCAAGCACCAATAACGTGCTATCAGGGAATCCGCGCCGACTTGCAATCTTAAGATGCCTATCAAGCTGATGTAAATCAACCCGTGAAGCGACTTTGCTTTCAATCAGCAATGCCCATCCATCATCTGTAAAGATCCATGCATCTGGTAAACCGCGGTCGCCAACTTCAGCTTCATCTAACTCTATATCGCCCGGCAAAGTCTGCTCAACAATGTGCACTCTTGACGCCTTGCCGAGTCGCTTGCCAGTAACCCAAAGAATAAACGCTTTTAGTAAACGTTGATCCTTGGTCAGACCAGAAACAAGTGCGTGAGTGAGCCGATTTTCTGGCTGTGAATATTGATCAAATATATGCCTCATTTGGAACCTGATTTATTCTGTTTCTGCGACGTATGCTTCGTTGTATTTTTCTGCGATCTTGCGCAACAATCTTTTCTTTCCTTTTGCCTTCCCAAGGAATGACTCAAAATCAAAAGCTGAACATGCTTTCAGATCTTGTTTCGAAAAATAATTCTTTCTCAATAGACAATCTTCAAAATGCTGATAGTCATAATCCTCTTCTTGCAATGCTCTCTCAAAAATAGACAACAATACAGTCGACATTCGTTGCTGAATTTCTTCGATATATGACAAGATTTCGTTAATTTTATCGTCGATCTGTTCTTGCGAATTCAAGTAGACATTACCATTAACGTGAGCACTATCATTGCGAAGCTTGATAATCTCTTTGTATTTGCCGATCCTATCCTGCAATCCGATGAGCCTTAAAAAACGAATGAATTGAGATTCACCAATAACCCAAAAGCCAAATGGATCGGACACTTTGGTCAGATCGGACTCATGTCGATCAATACAACCAATCAAGCACTTTGAGAAATCTTCGTGCCGAACTGTTTTAATCTTCCAAACACAAAAATACGTAAAAAGCATAAACAGCATGTGATACGCAATGAACGCGAACTGATATTTTCCGTTTTCATAATTACATTTAAATGAATCCCATAAAAAAAGAAGGTATTCTTGCTCTTTCTCGCTCCGAAAATAGCTTGGCAAATATTCTAAGATATGTTGGGCGTCATCGATCACTTTTCACCCCAAATCTTAGAAATACGCTCACAAATTTTTGTTGAATATATGTCTATAATTCTTCGATTCGAATTAACAAGCTGTTCCGTTTCATCTAAAAAAGTCACTACTTTTTTTTGCGTATCAATATCGGGAAGTAAAAACTTTAGCTTATAAGCGTCATTACGATTGAGACCAGGTACACCAGCTTGAGTATTAACCTTATCGAGCCGCATTGATAGCATTTGATAATAAGCGAATTTCAGATCTAAAGAATCTATCTTGTTGATTTTGACATAAAAAGTGGTATCAATTGGGTATCCTGATTTTTCTGAGTATGTAACAGCACCCGCTGTTCCTTTTCTCCCCACTACAACAAAAGGCCCATCCACTAAATATTCATTATGCCAGCCGACTATGCCATTAGACCCAAAAACGGGATATTCACCAGCGATTCTATTTTCCTCTTTAAGTGGCTTCCCGTATTCCAAAGACAGAACATCTCCTAATTCTACAACTGGCCATTCGGGATCAGAGTCAATACGCGGATTATAATTATCAGTAACCTGACGAGCCCCCGCAACAATCTTTTGATAACTACTTAATTCTTCAACTATTTCTTCCTGTACAGTCATCGACGGGAGTGGGATTTTGATTTCTTTGACCTCTAGGCTAATACCTCCGATAATTCCTTTAATATACGGCTTCAATTTTTGTTGGAAATCATCCGACCTGATGATTGCATAAAGATATTCCGGAAGGATATTCTGCCGAGCCCTTAATATAAAAACATGTTCATTTACAGCGGCGGCTTCGTTGCAGTCAAAATATCCAGTCTTTCCAGTTGTTGCGCCATCTTTGACAATTAGAACATCTCCTTTTTTTAGAATACCTTTCTTCATCGATTGGAAATGTTCATTAGTGACATATTTCATTTTTTCAAACAGGATATCACCATGTTCATTTATCTGCTCGCCCCCGATGCTCGGAATGCCCGACGAAACCGCGCCTCCTTTTTGTCGTGATCCGCTTTCTATATCAACAACATCTCCTAATTCAACCATCGGCCACTTAACGTTAACATGAGTTTCCTTTAACCCATATCGTTCGCCACTCAAGTTGTATGTGCCGCCTTTTGCGATCTTGCTTTTTTCAATTACCTTTATTTTTTGCCATGCGTCATCTTTAAATTTGCCTTCTGAAATAACGGCCTTCTTGTATTCCATGATTGCGCGATATGCATCCGGCAAGTCATTTTCTTGTATCGGACGCCTCTGCGCGCCAAGATCAAAGCCATCGTTTTCGATCTTCACGAATAAAAGATTATCCGTTTTCTTAACAAGCTGTTTGTCGAGCCACAATATGGACGTCTTAACGCCAGAGTATGGATTAAAAAGTCCAGCTGGAAGAGAGATAACTCCAACCAGATACTCTTCAACAAGCATTTTTCTAAGCTGCCTATAGGCTGTATCGTTTTGAAATATTATTCCTTCTGGAACAATGATTGCGGCACGCCCCATTGAAGTAAGATGCTCAGCCATATAATCCACAAAAAGCACCTCTGAGCGCTTGGATTGGACAGAAAAACGCTTATGTGGTTTTATCCCACCTTTAGGCGACATGAATGGAGGGTTTGCGAGAATGACCTCTGCTTTTTCATCCCATTTGTCGTCTCGCGTTAATGTGTCATACTCATAAATTTTTGGGTTGCTAAAACCATGGAGATACATATTCACCAAAGACAATCTAACCATATCCGGAGAAATGTCATATCCTGAAATATTATCAACAAGCCGTTTGCGATCGTCAGAGGTTAATTTTTCCCCACGGTATCCTTTGCCATTAATCGTGATCTCCGAAAGCTTGATATTTTGAAGCTCAAATGGCTTTGGATCATTCTTAGGATCATAGTTCTTCGAGTTATGCTTAATAATATATTTGTATGCGGATATCAAAAACCCGCCCGTTCCGCATGCTGGATCCAATATCTTTTCGTTCTTTTTGGGCTCCAGAATCTCTACCATAAAATCAATGATATTTCGCGGCGTTCTGAATTGCCCGGCCTCGCCTTGACTTCCTAATATCGAAAGCAAATATTCAAAAGCATCGCCAAGACGCTCAGAGTGATCGTATTCAAACTCATTAATTTCTTTTAGAAAACTTTTAAGCGTTTCTGGGTCCCGATATGGCAAATACGCGTTCTTAAAGATATCCCTAAATAACTGCGGGACATTGGGGTTTTGATTCATATTCTGTATTGCTTCGCCATACAGATTTACAATGTCATAGCCGCTTTTTTGAGGTGAAAAAACGTTACGCCACGAATAATCTTTAAATTTATCGGTAAAGAATTTTGCCTTACCGCGAGGCAATAGCTCTGCCTGCCTGTCCATGTCATCCATAAACTTATAAATTAGGGCAATTGTAATTTGCTCAACTTGAGATTTAGGATCAGGCAATTTACCGACTAAAATGTCTCGCGCAGTATTTATTCGCCTTTTTGTAATGTCATCTAGCATGATAATCCCCTCTTTTAAATAAACGTGTTTAATGGCACGTAATCTTTGACGTATTCAATAACCGGATCCATCCACCCGTCTAAATCATGCAAATCTTGCATGTTAAAACGCGGATTCGTGGCAAGTGAACTGAATTCACCTGTCTCCATTATCTGCTGGATTTCCTTATCCAAAATATATGCCTTCATGAAATGCCCGATAATTGATACAAACTCCGGCTCCGGGTGATATATGGAAATAAATTTCTGAACTTCTTCTTCAAGGAGCTCGTCTTTAGTCTTAAATTTTTTGATTTTGCCAAAAATCTTTTCAAGGATTTCTTTCAGGCTCAATCTGCGGTCGAGTTTGATAGATTTTCTCAGTTTATCCAGATTGAAATAATCCTCGGGCTTATCAAAAACTTTGTCTTTGATATACGCCTCGGCTTCTTCGTACTTTCCCTCATAAATCTTATTCTTAATGTGCTCATCATGGCTTACGATTTCCTCGAACTTCTCGAAGAACTTTCTGTCAATTCGCATCCCTTCATAGCCTATGGGCGTCTCATCGATCCCAACAAGCGGATCAGGATTCACGTTTTCATACTCTCTCGGATTGGGTGGCGGAAAAGGCCCGGGCCCCGTAGTTCCGGGAGTTGTGGGCGGTAACGCAATAACCTCGTCATAGGGATATTTTTCTTCAAAATATTCACAGTTCGCAAAGAAATCAAACAGCTTAAATCGCTCTTTTTCTTTTTGAACTTCGTCTATGCCCCCGATACCATCTGGCTGTTTATAAGAAAACGTGTATTTTCGGGTTCCTCGACCTTTCATTTGAATAAAATCGGTGGGCGAGAAAATAGGGCGCATTAAACACAAATTGAGGATATCTTGACAATCATATCCTGTGGTCATCATTCCAACCGTTACACACACCCGCGTCTTTGATGAATTATACCCATCCAAGAATTTCGAATTACCGCTAAGGCGGTTATTGGCGAAATTGATGGCCATTTGTTGAGAACCATCGATATTTGATGTAACCTGTACCGCAAAATCAGAGTTATATTTTTCGGGGAAATATTTATGTGCAAGCTCATTTAAAATTTGCGTAATCTTTGAAGCGTGATTTTGGCTTACACAGAAACAAATCGATTTTCCTATTTCATTTGTAAGGGGATCCTTGAGAGCATTGTCCAAGAATGTCTTACACAGGGACAAATTTGTTTCTTCCGAAAACAGCCTTCGTTCGAAATCTTTTCCGAAAAAGATCTTCTTTTCAGACTCCCCGTCCTCGTTCTCTATTAATACAGCGTACCCTTCTTCAGAAAGCAACTGGGTTGTAATTTCTGTTCTTGCATCAACCACGATGGGATTGATTAAGTACCCGTCTTTCACTCCATCTAAAAGGGTATAACGAAAAGTGGGATCGGTATCTTTACATCCGAAAGTCGTATACGTATCTAAGAGCTGGCGCCTTTCCAGCGCCCTTGGGTCATGGTGCGCCAGCTGTTGCTCATCAACGTTTCGCAAATAGTTTTTCGGTGTTGCCGTTAATCCTAATTTATAGCCCGTAAAATATTCGAAAACTGCCCGGCTATTCCCACCTATTGACCTATGAGCCTCATCAGATATGACAAGATCAAAGTCTGTTGGGCAAAATAAATCCTTGTATTTATTTTTAAATAACAATGACTGAACCGTCGAAACTACAATCTCCGCTTTTGTCCAATCATCCTTGTTCTCTTTAAAAATGACACATTTAAAGTCTTTCTTGAGGTAGGCTACAAAATTCTTCCATGCTTGATCTTCCAGCTCGAGGCGATCAACCAAAAACAACACCCTTTTTGCGTTACTTGTTCTTAAAAACAACTTAATCACGGCCGCCGAAACAAGCGTTTTTCCTGTCCCAGTAGCCATCTCAAATAAAAATCTGTCTTTCCCTTGAGAAACCGCTTCTTGTATCGAATGTATAGCCTTTAACTGGTACTTTCTCAAAAAACGAAGACCGTTATCTTCAACAAAAGATTTTCTTTGGCTGGGATCGACCCACCGTGGATCTTTTGAATAATTCTGGTTTTGAGTTAAAACTATATAATCCTCATCAATCTGTTCTCGAACGATTGCGTCGGGATTAGGCTTAAAAGATTTCTTATGCGTTATAGAGGCCGCTGTAGGGAATGTTGTTATAACATACGGATTGCCCGATTCTATGTCCCAGAAGTAATGAAGATTTCCATTTGAAAGAATAATAAAACGAACATTTAAAGAATTGGCATACTGCCGAGCTTGCTCTTTACCATCCAAAGGATTTTTGCTTTCACTCTTAGCTTCAAGCACACAAAGAGGAAAAGAATTTTTATCCATCAAAAGATAATCAGCGTACCCTTTGCTGGCTTTTTCAAAGTCCTCCCCCAGCTCATTAATGGCGATTTCCGTGATTGGCGTATTTACCTCCAGCCGAATGTTTGCTTTACCATTCTGATCGTCAAAAAAACGCCAACCGGAATCTTCTAGTAACTTATTGATCTTGATTCGTGCTTTAGCTTCTTTCGCCATAGTGCTTCCTTGAAATTTTATTTGTTTAAAATCCCTATGTAATCCTCAAAACTATAATAATTACTGCCGCCAACTATTATGTGATCCAGTAGCCTTACTTGCATGGTCTTGCCAGCTTCGAACAATTGTTTTGTGAAGTCCTTATCAGGTGTGCTTGGTGTTGTGTCGCCAGATGGATGGTTATGAACGCAGACAATCGACTTGGCGAATTTCTGTAATGCGGCATGAATGATCTCCCGGACAATCGGGAACGCCTGATCAACAGTACCGACCGAAGCGTCTGAAATATCAATGATGCGGTTCTTGTTATCAAGATAAATAACCTTGAACACCTCTGTTTTAAGGTCGCGGAGCTGGGGCAAAACAATATCCACAACGTCCTTGGCAGAGGCGATCTTCTGCTTCCCGGTGGACACATCGTCCTGTCGATAGCGCCGCCCGATTTCAAGCGCGGCCTGAATATGGGCGATCTTGGCCCCGCCCAAACCCTTGAATTCCTTCCAGTCGCGGGCGTCGGTGTGGGCCATACTCCTGAATGAACCGAACTTTGCGAGGATCTTGCGGGAAAGGTCGATGGCGCTTGTGCCTTTGGAGCCAGTGCGAAGCAGAATGGCTAGAAGCTCTGAATTACTCAAAGCTCCCGCGCCCTTCTTGAGGAGTTTCTCTCTCGGCCTGTCATCCTCCGGCCAAGTCTTTATGCCTGTAGCTTTTCTTTCCTTCACCATTCTTCTCTTCTCTGTTCTTCACTATTTCTGCAACCAGTGGTTGCAGATTTTGAGCCAATTCTTGCACCAATGGTGCAAGAAACACATTACTTCTAAGGGCGCTTATTATCGCGTTTATTATCACGTTTACCTGACTTGTTATCAGGTTTGGACGCTTGCCCTGTCTTATACTCCAACATTTCAAGCATGATCTTCCGGCGTTTCCGATCAGGCACCAGATTTGAATGCTCTCCAAGATGCCGATACTGCCGACCGGTACGGCCATGGCTTCCACCGATGTTATAGATACTGCACCAAACGCTCCCATCGCAACTTGATAAGGTGCATTCTTTAAATATGGGGCAATGACGCGTTTCATATCGCCTTACAGCGTCCAAAAGCGCAGGGGTCGATAGCGGAATATTCGTCCTCGTGGAAGCATCGCGCATTGCCAAAGCAATCTCGTGATCGTATTCAGGGCACGTTAAGATAGTCTGCGCCGCTTCAGGCATGCCGACCTTTTTGAAAAATTTCGCTATGAGATTCTGATGTTTAATCGTGTATTCCATATAACCTGCTGAATCATATTTGATCTACCAATTCCTGAATCTGTTCCGGTGACGGTAATTGTTTCTTTAATTCTTTAGGCAATTTCGTTGTTATTTTATATTGCGCTACCGCGATCGGCTTGTTGCTTTCTTTTAGCGCGTATTCCACAATCGTCCGTTTCTTCTCCTTGCAAACGATAATCCCTATGGATGGATTTTCATATTTTTCTTTCATCTCGGCATCCAAGGCGGCAAGATAAAATTGCATCTTGCCAACATACTCCGGTTTAAACTCGCCGATCTTAAGCTCTATAGCCACCAGACAGCGTAATCTGCGATGATATAGCAGTATGTCGATAAAATATTCATTGCCCTCAATCTCAAGCCGGTACTGATTGCCCATGAAGGCAAACGCGCCACCCATTTCGATAAGGAAACGATTAACCTTAGCGACAATCGCGCGTTCAAGCTCCAACTCGCTATGCTCCTCTCCTAATTCGAGAAAGCCAAAAGAATACTCGTCTTTAACAGCCAGTTTTGCCTGCTTTTCTATCTTGGCCGGTAGGGTTTTGCCAAAATTAGTCTGGTTAACCATCGTTTTTTCGTACGTCTTATTTTCAACCTGATGGACAAGCACCTCTTTTGTCCAACCCATGCGTTTTGTCATGCGAATATAAAATTCACGCTCAAGGTCATCCTTACACTTCTCCATAACAACAATATTATGTGACCAGCTAATTTCTTGCACCAATGGTGCAAGTTTTGTGCTTTTCTCATAGCGAAGATAAAATTTACGCATTCTCCAGAGATTATCCTTTGAATATCCGGATACTCCCGGGAATTCCTTCTGTAAATCCTGCGCAAGGTTTTCAACCACAGATTTTCCCCAATTATGTCTCCCTTGCCTATCAACAATCTTTTTCCCGAGATCCCAATAAAGGCTTATAAGTACGCTGTTAACATTTTTCAAAGCATCATACTGAGCGGATCTAATCCGCTCTTTAACTTCTCGCAAGAAATCCGAGTAATGTTTGTTATGAACCAAGCTCTGTGTCATCTTTCTCCTCCAAAATCTATTTTTTGGCCTTTGAGCGCTTCGTCTTGTATTCCTCAATCAACTCGCGCATGATCGCCGCGATGGAGGCTTCCTTGTCCTGCTTTTGACGCTCAAGAGCCTCCTGCTTTAAAAAGAAATAAAGGTCGTCCGGAATATCCAGCGTCGTCCGGTGCATTTTTTCATTGTTTCTCGTTACTCGCATGGTATTAACCTCGCTATTTAATGACTTTCCAGTTATTGAGGAAATATGTTACCTCGTGTTCCCGCCTGCCGAGATAGAGCTTATCAGCGACGAACTTCAAGGTCATACGATATGAATTCCCCTTGTTGATCTCAAGAATCGCCCTCTCGTGCAGTTTCTGCTCTAAGACAAGATATGGGAATATCACAAAATCGGTTTTACTCTCGTCACGCAAAACACAGACGTAAAAAATATTGCTTGAATTAAACCGCTCAAACGATGTTCGTCGCACATCAAAAACGTAGGTATTATAACTATTGAGATTAGCGGTTTTAACCTGAATCTCAAAACGTTTGTTATCCTTTATCGCCACGATATCAATGCCGGTATCCACGCTCATGATGCTGGCATTAAAACCCCTGAACAGAAGCTCACTGCAGACACGGAATTCTCCGCCTTTGCCGATAAAACCCGTCTCGACGGAATAGGTGTCCCCCTGCGCGGGAAGCGGAGCCGATTTTACTGGCACAGGTTCTTTATAATCCGGATTGATCGAAAAAGTGGCAGGCGATACTCTTTTGAATATTGACTTATCCCCGTAACGCTTTATATCCACAACGATTTGAGCGTTCATGGTCGCTTCGGGTGTCGCGCCTTGCGTCTCAAATAATCCTTCCTCTAACGCCTTGCGGGTGATCTCCCGATAATGAAGCGGTTCCTTGAACTTCTTGAGGATAGTAATCGCGGCCTGCTTAAAGGTATTCATGCCATATCCTTTCAATTGGCTTTAATTATGGCATTATAGCATTTTAAGTTTTGAAAGGAAATGATTTTTTACGCTGATGCGGGTTTTGTTTTAAGGCGGGATTAGAGGACGGATTCTTGAATCTTGCCGGTCGTGGCATCCACGATTCGGAAATGGGTCTTGCCGGTGCGGTCTTTCCACTGCTCTTCGATATTTAGGGTCCAGTCACCCAGAGGCATGACTTTCTGGATCTCCCGCAGGCGAAGCTTACCGGCCGGGACCGCACTCAAGAGATCGCCCTCGGTTGAGATGTTTTCCACATAAACTTCCTCACCAGCCAGCCGGACGCTGATATAGCGGGTTTTCTTAACCGATTGCTCGATAACTTTTGCCATACGCCTGCCTCCCTTTTGGGGTCAAGTAGGCCATAGGGTCGAGCTATTGGCAAGGAATTTAATTGGGGTTGCAAGCCTAACCCCCTCATGTCAATAATATGTCACAACCTGATTTATTACAGATAGTTAGAAAGAATTTGGGAAGGCTGTTTTGTCAGAAATAATATATACTTTTTGTGACAAGATTAAATGTCTACTGGATGGAAATGTCCACTATTTAGTGGACATTTTGAAAAAGTGGACATTTATGACCGCAAATCACTCCCCCACAATCGCAACGGCAAGCTCAGACATAGTGTTACGATAAATAGGCCAACCGCCATCCGAAGGTTTTAAGATAAACTTTGTTTGACATATTTTTCAGGCGTCTTTTTGGCAAAGATAAACAACGAAATTTGATGAAACAGATTTTTTTGATTTGATCGCGAAGCCGGCTCTGGTGAGCAAACCATCCATGATCCAATCATAGGTGCTAAACTCCTGCTTAACATGCCCTAAAGCTCCGGGGCGGACCTGCTCATTAAATGAATGAATAAATCTTTCAAAACACTGGTCAGGGGACTCGCCTTCCCTGAGGCTAAAGACCACATCCCTTAAAATAAACTTACCTCCGGTTTTAAGAACTCTTGAAATATTCTGCAAGGCGACAAGTTTCCAGGTGTCCGGCAGATGATGAAGCGCAGCGCCTGAAACCACAGCGTCGAATGACTCTGATGGAAAATCCGATGTCAGGAAGCCCGCGTGCTGCAGGATGATCGGGGATAAATTTTCTTCAGATATTTTTTTCTGGACATACTCCAGCATGATTTTTGACACATCCACAGCGCTGACCTTTAATCCAAAAGAAGCGGCGGCCCGTGAAAAGCGGCCCGTTCCACAGCCGATTTCTAAAACGGCCGATCCCTTTGGTAATTGAAGCATGGATAGCATTTCCTGATTTTCAAGATCAACATCACGAAAACTTTTCATGCGCTGGTCATACAGCTCAACTTCTTTCAGATCAGAATAATCAGTCCCGATTTGGCGCATCTCGTCCCATTGCCATTCTGTTTTATGCATCAGTTCCTCCCCCTTCAATCTGCATTCCCATATATTTTTCAAGAAATTCAACTTTAGAGAAGCCCTTGCGACCGTAAAACATTTTCGACGATTGTTCTTGCGGTCCTGCCCGAGGGATTTTCCCCGCCGGTTATATTGCAGGCAAAGACATACGTCGTTCCTTCTGTTTCCAGAAACCCGACAAACCATCCTAAATTCCATTTTCCATCCGGCCCTGTGCCGGATCCGGTCTTGCCGTAAAGCGTTCCTTTGCCGGTCGTCTCTGTCTTCATAACATCGCGCAGTGTCGCGATATTCTTTTTCGAGAACGGAAGCTTGTCATCCAAAAGACTATTTAAAAGAGTGACCTGTTCATCCGCGCTGATCATGATCGGGACGCTGTCCGGCCTCGGAAGCCAGAAGGTATCGATCCCGGCTGAAATGTCCCGTGAACCATACCCGATCTTTTCAATAAAGTCCTTCATCCGGTCTTCACCGATCTGCCGCGCCAGGATCTGATATGCAGGCACGGCCGACACCCGAAACGCCTCACGAAGCGTTAAATCCTGATTCCATCCTTCTATAGCTCGCGTCACCCCATCCCAGGTATACCACGGTTTGTCAGGCCCACTTATGAACTCCAGTTCAAGCCCGATGAGGGTATTGTAAATTTTGAATGTCGAACAGGGCGCAAAGCGTTGGCTGCTGCGCTCCGGATCAATGTTAATTGTCTCTCCGGTAACCCGGTTGTAGATCACCAGAGCTGTGTCATACCCCTGCAAAAGAGACTCGTCGATTTCTTGGGCGAAGGAAACAGCGGTGATCACAAGAAAGCTTAGAGAAAATACCAGCGTATTGAGTTTCATGGAAGGTCCTTATTATTTCCCCGAAAGCGTTCGCTGAGTCCAAGAACGCGCACGGCTGCACTATCGTTTTAAGCGGTCCTTTTTTCCGTATTCCTTCCCGGTCGAGCCGACAAACCATTCTTCCGGAAGAGATTCATCTTCCCACGGCGCCCGGGCAATATAATCACTCATGGTTCCATGCGCGCTGGGTCCGTAGTGAAAACCATACGTGAAATGAACTTCGTTCAATGTGCCGGGAATGGTGATGCGGCCTTGAGCGCTCTTGGATATCGAATCGATCCCGTTAAAGTTGGTCGCCTCCTCAATAAATATTTTTGTCCCCGCGGGCAGCTGATGAACGCGGTAGGGCCCGCCGTAATTTTTGCGGTTGTCCCCTGCCCAGATCTCGGATTCGCGAAGACAGTAGATCCGCTTGTGATAATCAGAAGCGGGGTACAGTTTTTGTCCCTGCTGATAACCATTTACAACGGTTTTCGCAGGCTTGGTCCACATCCGGTCATCATAAACCAGATCGGTCGGCTGATCGTTTTCCCAGAAACTGTAAAGCGTCCCTTCATGATTTGCAATATACTCCTCCAAAACACAGGAACGCTTGAGCGTGACGTCTTGTCCGACATACCCGGAAAACGGCTTAAAGCGATTGAGCGATGTCGTGCATCCAGCCAGGAATACAACAAGCACCGCGATCCTGAGGATCGGGAGTTTTTTCATGGTCTTTGCCTTCCGAAATATTTTCGATTCGAAGTGGCCGTTTCTTTTGTTATTTTTCCGCAATCACGAGCATTTCAAAATCTTCGGTCGTCAGTTTGTCGTTGCGCGAATAGGCGCCAAGTTTTGAGCCGAAGATCTCGATCTTTTTAAATCCAAGCGTCTTTAAAAGCCACGTGATCTCACTCGGCACATAGTAGCGCTCGTTGCAGTTCAATTCCTTTTTATTTCCAGCGTCATCTTCGAACACGACGGTGTTGTGATCGCGGAACGTCATCAGATCGAAAGAACAATTTTTACATGCGGAATTGCCTTCTTTGGCGTTGGACTCATAAAATTCTTTGACTGAATGGAACAGCGGGAACAACCCGTTCAACGTTGTGAAAATGAATTTACCTTTATCTTTCAAGGCCCTGGTCGCGCTTTTGAGGATCTCGAAATTCATCTCATCGGTTTCCATCAAGGAAAAGCCGCCTTCGCAGAGCATGATCGCCAGATCGAATTCGCCGTTAAAAGGAAGGCTCCGCGCGTCATGCCTCTGAAAATCGACCGCCACCCCTGTTTCAGTGGCTTTTTCTTTTGCCCGGGCAAGCTGTGATTCGGATAGATCAACGCCGGTCACTTTATACCCTCTTTTCGACAGCTCGATCGAATGCCGGCCCGTTCCGCAACCGATGTCGAGGATCTTGAGGGATCTGTCATGGCCGATCTCAGCTTCAATAAAATCACATTCCCCGATCGTCCCCTGAACAAAACACTCGTTATCATACTTCCGCGCGTAATTTTCAAATAAGGACTCATACCATTGTTTCATTTCTAAAATTCCTTTTTATTTTTGATTTTTAGCGCGGCCCTGGCGCAGTCCTCAGACCACAACATCCTCGATCCACCCGATATCATCCTGATGATCGTCCTTTTTTGGGAAAAGCGCGGCCCCGATCGACAGCGGCCCGATGCGGCCCAGCATCATGAGCGTGATAATAACGATCTTTCCCGGAGCAGTCAAGGTTCCGGTGATCCCCATGCTGAGGCCCACGGTCCCCAGGGCGGACGTCGCTTCAAAGATCACTTCAAAGAGCGGATGGCCGTCGGTCAGGCTCAAGGCGTAGATCCCGGCGGATAGGAGCACGATATAAAATGTGAAGTTGGCCGCGGCCATCCTCAAGCGGTAATTGGGGATCTGCTGCCCCAGAAAAACGACATTGCTTTTGCCGCGGAAGGTGCTGAACATCTGAGCGAAGACCGCCACGATCGTTGTGGATTTGACGCCGCCTCCCGTCCCTGCTGGCGAAGCGCCGATGAACATGAGAATGGTCAGCAAAAACAAGGAGCTGTGGGACATTTTCGCGATCGGAAATGTGTTGAAGCCCACGGTCGTCAGCGCGGTCATGGATTGAAAGACCGACATGGTCATTCTTGAACCCAGAGGGACATTTTCACCAAACGAATTGGTCATGAAGATCAGGACGGATCCCGCCGCGATGATAAGGATGGTCGAGGTCAGGATGATCCTGGTCGTGAATGTGGCGTGCTTTTTCTTGCCTCCGATCATATCCCAGAAGTCGGTCACAACAATAAAGCCGATCGCCCCCAGGAAGCTTAGAACAATGATGACGATGTTCAGCGCAGGGTCCACCGGAAAACCCTCGAAACTTGTGTTAAACAGGCTGAAGCCCGCCGTGCAGAAAGCGGAAATGCTGTGGAAGACCGCGTTCCAGAGAGGATCTTCAACCCCATGGCGGATGAACGCCAGATATAAAAACAGGGCCCCGATCACCTCCACGATCAGGGAAAAAACGACCACGGAGGACAGGAAATCATAGATATTGAAATCATCCGGAAGGCCGAAGTCGTTTTTGACCAGGTTTTCATGGAGCTTTGAAAATTTCTTCCTTCCGATCAGCAGGATGAGTGAGCCGAAGGTCATGTAATGCAGCCCGCCGATTTGGACCAGCAACGTGATAATGGACTGGCCGAAGAACGAGTAGTTGTCGCAAACGCTGATGGATGTTAGTCCAGTCGTCGAAATGGCTGAGGCGGCTGTGAACAGGTTGTCTAAAACGCTGGTCGGAAGTTTTTGCGCGAACGGGAAGCAGAGCAGCAGAAATCCAGCCGCGGTCACCGAACAATACGTTAAGATCAGAAGGTTGACGGGATTCTGACGTTTTAAAAACGCAGAAACCGTTCGGATCTGGTCTGCCAGAGCGGAAGTTAAGGATCTTCTATTCATGGTCACCCCTTGTTTCAGCGATCTAACTGTTTCATTTAACGATAATGTTTAAAAAATAAAAGTCCCGATCATTCCGCAAAGCAGGATGATCATAACAGGATGCAATTTCCGCTCGGAAATGATCAGTCCCAAAAATGCCATGACGGCAAGGGCCATATCCGTCCGGCTTTTGATCGCCCCCATTCCGAAAGACCCTATGGCAAAAAGGATCAGGCTCAATACTCCGAGCTGCAGCCCATCTCTGATCTTTCCGACTTTGCCGTCCGCCCTTCTGAATTTTTCCAACCAGGGCGTTAAGACGCTCAGGATCAGCAGTGAGGGCAATATAACCGCCGCGGTCGCCAATAGGGCCCCTGGAACTCCGCTTAAGCGATAGCCCGTGAATGTTGCCGCATTGATGGCGATCGGACCGGGTGTAATTTGGGCGATCGCGAGGATCTGCCCCATTTCATCGAATTTTAGCCATTGCCGGTTTTGGACCAGCTCATGCTGGATAAGAGGAATTGTGACCATTCCTCCGCCGTAAGCGCCGAGGCCGATCAGCATAAAGCTGACGGCCAGTTTAATCATAAGCGGCATCGCTGCCCTCCTCGCCTGATGTTCTGACCGGGGATAAAAGCCAATATCCCAGAACGCTTGTCAGTATGACCGAGCATATGGGATGAAGCCGGAGAGCCCCTACCGTGATGAGCCCTGTCGCGCAGATGACGCATTGCCGCCAGCCACGCAATAATTTTTTGCTGAAGATCAGGCCCGTAAAGGCCAGTTGCCCAACGATCGCGACCGTGCATCCTTTAAAGAACGCCACGGCCTTCGGGTGGTCAAAGAACCGGATCAGGGCCATGGCGATCAAAAGGATAACGCAGAATGACGGAAGGACCGTCCCTAGAACCGCGGCCGCGCAGCCGGATCGTCCTTTCAGGCGTTTTCCTAAAAGAAAGGCAAGATTGACTGCGATCGGCCCCGGGACGACCGCTGTCAGCGCCATGGTCGATATGAAATCTTTTTCCTTCATCCATTTTTTACGGATGACCAGTTCATGCCGCATGACAGACATCATGGCGAATCCTCCCCCCAGGGTCAGAAGCCCGATGCGAAAAAAGGTCCAGAACAGGCTTCGGGCTGAAACTTTAGAAACCGTTTCGAGAAGATGACCGGAATTGTTCTTTTCATAAATCATAGGCGGCATTATAAACCAGGATCGATCATAAAGCCAGGTTTACGGCGTATTCCTGAATGGCTATGCCATTTCGCTGGGGTTCGGGGTTTTTAGGACCAGGAAGGTCGCGTCAGTTGTTCCCGTATTTTTGATCGACATGGGCGTTTGAAAGGCGACCGGCAATAAGTCCCCCTCCTGGGCCGTATATTCGGTCCCGCGCAGGTCAACGCAGAGGTTCCCTCTCAGGATCAATAAATGCACGTTGGAATTCGCGTTATGGGATGGGACGCTTTGGCCCGGATGCAGGGCGATCTGCATGATCAGCAGATGCTTTTCATCGATGAGTTTGCGCTTGCCCAGCGTGTCGTTAGCGTATGGGATCTTTTCAAGCACGTTCATGGGTCGGTCCTTTCGTGGTTTTATTTTAAAAAATATAGTCGGTCGAGAGGAAGTTGGATTTGTGTTCTTTGACGATCTCATCAATGATCGACTTGTTCGTATCGGTGTCTTTTGCTGCCACCAGAGAGCGGATCGAAAAGACCTTCAAGGCGTCCGACACCGAAAGGGTCCCTTCCGCTGAATCCTTGCGCCCTGTGAACGGGAAGGTGTCCGGCCCGCGCTGGCACTGGCTGTTGATATTGACCCGGCAGACCTGGTTGACCAAAGGATCGATAAGTTTCGCGATCACGTCCGGGTCGCTTCCGAAAATACTGACCTGCTGGCCGTAATTAGAATCGATCACGTATTGGACCGGTTCTTCGATCTTGTCGAACGCCACGACCGGGACCACGGGCCCGAACTGTTCTTCGCTGTAGAGGCGCATCTTGGCGTTGACCGGATAAACGACGGTCGGATAGAAGAAGGTCTTCTCTGAGAGCCCTCCGTGGCTGTTTAAGACGCGCGCGCCGTGGGCTTGGGCGTCTTCCACCAGGCCGCGCAGATAATCACTTTTTCCCGGTACAGGCAGGGGCGTGATCTGCGCGTCCTCCCAAGGCATGCCGCATTTGAGCTTTTCAACAGCTTCAACGAATTTTTTCAAGAACGCGTCAGCGATCTTGGAATGAACGAACAGGATCTTTAAAGCGGTGCAGCGCTGCCCGTTATAGGATAAAGAACCCAGGACGTTCTCTTTGACCGCTATGTCGAGATCCGCGTCTTCAAGGATGATGGACGCGTTCTTTGCGTCCAGCCCGAGAACAAAACGGCAACGGTGCGGTTTGGGGTGCTGTTTTTGAAGGATATTGGCGGACCGGCTTGATCCGATCAGGGCCAGCGCGCTGACTTTGCCTGAAGCCATTAACGGCCCAGCAACCTTTTCTCCCCGGCCATAGACCGTATTGACCACGCCTTGGGGAAAGGACTGCTGGAAGGCTTTCAAGAGCGGCTGATGCAAAAGGATCCCGAGCTTCGGCGGTTTGAAGATCACCGTGTTTCCCATGATCAAAGCCGGGATCAGCGTCGTAAATGTTTCATTGAGCGGATAGTTGTATGGCCCCATGCAGAGCACGACCCCCAGCGGAGATCGGCGGATCTGACCGATCACCCCCTGTTCGATCGTGAATTTTGATGATGCGCGGTCCAGCTCTTTGAGCGCGGCGATGGTGTCTTGGATATAATCGACGGTCCGGTCGAATTCTTTTTGGGAATCGTTCAGGTTCTTGCCGATCTCCCACATCAGAAGATTGACGACCTCCTCGCGGACTTCTTTCATTTTTTCGGCGAACTGCTCAAGATGTTCGATTCTTTTGGGGATCGAGCAGGTCGGCCAATAGCCCCGGCCGTTATTGTAAGCCTTGACGGCGGAATCCAAGGCTTCCAGGGCTTCTTTTTCGGCCATGAGCGGGTATTCGCCGATCACTTTTTGAATGGGCCCTTCTGAGGTCTGAAGGCAGATCGGAGAAAGAACCTCCTGAAATGGCCCATCCCAGGACCGGATCTCACCGTTTATGAGGTATTCCGTTTGCCGCAAAAAACCCTGAAGTTTCGCCTGCGGGGGGATCATATGTTCATTCGGGAAAATAGAACCCATCGTGCCTTCCTTTCTCAACGCGATCGCTTAAAGATATTTTTTTATCCGTTCCAGGATCGTTGAGGACGCTTCTTTATTTCCTTTTAGCCCGACACGGATCTCGACTTTTGATGTGGATGCGGTGAGCGGGCGCACGTCGATCCAGACCTCGCTCCCATCGCTGTATTGGCTGCGGAGCTGGGTCACTTCGGAGGACGTTGTCTCTTTGTTGATCTCCATATCAAGGGATTGGATTGCCTTTTTGGAGGCTTGGACGGTCTTTTCATAGGGTGCGCTGATTTCACTGGTCAGCTTTCCGGAAAGCCAGAACGCCGTTCCGGCTCCGCCGGCCACTCCAGCCACGAGCAGAATACATCCGGACAGGCTCATCACAAGAAACAAACCAAGGACCGAATAAAAAATATTTTTTAGCATGTTTTTCCTTTCTGTGTCCGCTTCAGCTCTTTCCAGGAACATTCTGGGGCTCGGTGTCGATAATGACCTCAAAAATATTGGAGCGGCGGATCTTGCGCAGGATAAATTTCAGGTTCTGATACGAGATCTTGTCCTCAACGGTAGGGATTTTGCCGGAAAGCTCCAGAAGCCATTCATTCAACGGTTTTTCAGATGCCGGAAGGCTGAGGCCGGTCTTTTCCGTTAAGTTCTCAAGCGTGATCCCGCCACCGGCCACGTATCGTTTTTCAGCGATCTGATAGACATATTGTGGCAACAGGTCATATTCATCCTCGATATCACCCATGATCGCTTCAATGGCGTCTTCCAGGGTCACCAGGCCGGAGACGTTCCCCCGTTCATCCCGGACAATCGCGATATGCTGATAGCTCCTTCGAAGCCTGCCAAGGAGGGCGGACATCGGTTCGTTCTCCCTGGTCTCCAGGATCGGCCGGCAGATGCCTTTGAGCGAGGCATCCTTTGGATTGGTCTGGAGTGCGCTTACGATGTCCTTGAAATTCACGTAGCCTGCGATCTCACCGGTTGCGGTATTTCGCAGCGGGAACCGCGTGTGATGGTGGATGTGGGCCTGGATCAGGGCGTCCATAAGAGACATATCCGTTGAGAAACATTTCATCTCTTCACTCTTGACCATCACATCTTTAACTTTGATGTCCGAAAGGCTGATCGTATGGGAAAGGATCATTTCCTGGTCCTTATTGATGATGTTCTTAAGCGCGGCGAGATGCGTCAAGACCGTGATGTCTTCGACCGGACCAGGTTCAATGGTCTTGCGTTTCCGATCTTCAAAAGGACGGTTCAAAAAATGGATGATGTTGATCAGCGGCGTGAAGGCGGCGATCAGAAATTTTAATGGTAAGGCGGTGAGCATGGCGATCGTTTTGTTATACCGGACCCCCAGTGTTTTGGGCAGGATCTCAGTCCATTGGATCATCGCCAGGGAAAAAACAACCGCGAATACGAAGATCCAACGGACACCGAAGATCTTTTCAAATTGCGCGCCTGAGAGTGAGGCTCCCATGGTATGGGAAAGTGTGTTGATGATCAAAATGACCGCGATAGGCCGCTCGATGTGTTTTTTGAAATTCTCCCAGGTCCGGGCCGCGGAAGGCTTTTTTTCCGCGATCCGTCCGATGTCGGCCAGGGACAGGCTCAACAGTGCCGATTCCAAAAGGGAGCAAAAAAATGAGATCCCCATGGTGATCACGATCGTAAGCACTAACACCGTCATACGCAGTTCTCCTTATTGTGTTGTAAATTTATCGGGTATTATAACGGATTTATATGGCCAGCACAATTGCGCAGATGCGCGCCGTGGCGGCCTGCGGGTCATGCCAGTTTATCCTTCGGCTGAGAAATGCGCTCTTGTTCTCCTGCCTTTGCCCATGGCTCCGGGGAGATCTGCTCAGGATCGAGCCAGGCGTTCTCGCGCAGCCTGTCGTGGTAGACAAAACACTGGGCACAGGGGATATCGGCGCGCGGGTCTTTTTTTCCGGTGAGCATCTCCCGGGCGTAATCGATCCGTTCATTGTTCAGGCACGTTGCGACCCCCTCTTCGAAAACATTGCCGTAGTCGCCCCAATAGTTATTGCAGCAGCCCAGCATTTTACCGTCATAGTTGATCTGCGGGTGATTCCATAATTGGGAACAGACCCGGTCGCTGAGATAGCTTGCTTTATATGTTTGGGCATACTCCTCCCTGCTGCAGGCCCCCAGACCGGATTTTATTCGAATCAGCTCTTTGTTCTTGATCGGGGAGAATTGGTCATCAGAGGCCAACTTGACCTGAAAGGTCATGCCGAGATCCGCCGCCATCCGTTCAGCGTCTTCGATCTGATGTTCATTGTGCCCAAACGCGATCAATTGCCAAGTCAGCCGCGGGAATTCAGAGCGATAGAATTTTTTATGCTCGTTGATCCGCTTAATGTTTGAAATGACACGGTTCAGATCTCCCCGGCGCCGGTAGATCTGATAGGTTTCCTGGGTGGTTCCGTCTATGGAACAGGTGATGCTGTGAAATTTGTATTTTACCAGGGCCTCCAGGATTTTCGGGGATACGGTATTCAAGTTGGCTCCATTGTAGGCTGTCAGCTGCACATTTTTTTGATGGGCGTAACGGATGATATCAAGCAGTTCGTTGTTCAAGAAGAGCTCCCCCCAGTTGGAGAGCTCAATGCCGCGGATAGATGGATTTTTATCAATAAATTTTTTGAAATGAGAAAATTTTAAAAATCCCTGGCCGATCAGGCGCCCCACGTCCCCTTTTGCTGTGGGACATAATGGGCAGTCAAGCTGACAGACCGTGGACGCCTCGATCCGGACATATGACGGTCGGATGCGTGGGGACGGTTTATGCTTCCCTGGAATGAAAAGTCGCCATATGGAATTCATGTTTACGATCAGAAGAGCTCCTTAGATCAAAAGGCGCGGAATTTAAAAACAGCGCTTCCCCTCTTTTTTAAGACAGGTCGAATCGCATTGGTAACAGATCTCGTTTTTGAGGAATCCCCCGTCAAAGAATTCTTTGATGTTGGTAAGCGTTGTTGTGGCAATGTTGCTTATGGCTTCTTTGGTGAAGAACCCCTGATGCGACGTGATCAGGACATTGGGAAACGTCAGGAGCCTCGCCAGGACATCGTCACTGATCATCTCGGATGAGAGGTCCTCAAAAAAGTATTCGCTCTCCTCCTCATAGACATCGAGGCCCGCAGCCCCGATCTGTTTATCTTTCAGGCCCTGGATCAGGCTTCCGGTCTCAATGATCTTCCCGCGGCTGGTATTGATCAGGATCACGCCTTTTTTCATCTGCCGGATGCTTTCAGCGTTGATCAAATGATGGGTTTCTTTTGATAACGGGCAATGGAGCGAAATGACATCCGATCTTTGGTAAAGTTCGCTCAGAGCCACGTACTGGATATTTTTTTCTTTGGCATAGTCAAGGTCCGGGAATTTATCATAGGCCAGGACGTTCATTCCAAAGCCCAATGCGATATCGATGAGGCAGCGGCCGATCTTGCCTGTTCCTACGATGCCGATGGTCTTTTGATACATATCGAAGCCCATAAATCCGTTGATGGAAAAGTTGCCGTCCCGGGTCCTGTAATACGCCTTGTGCGTTTTGCGGTTCAAGGTCAAGATGAGAGCGGCGGCGTGCTCCGCTACGGCATGCGGAGAGTATGCCGGCACGCGCACAACGTGGATGTTGCCGTAAGCGGCCTTGAGGTCTACGTTGTTATAACCGGCGCTGCGCAGGGCGATGAGCGTCACGTGGCATTCCTTGAGAATACGGATCGTTTCGGAATCGACAGTGTCGTTTACAAAGGCGCAAATGACGGGGTATCCTGCGCTTAAACTGGCGGTGTTGGCGTTCAAGTGCGCAGGGCAATATTTTATATCGAATCCGAAGTTTGAATTCGCCTCGTCAAAGGCCTGCTGGTCGTAGGGTTTCGTGTCATAAAAAAATATTTTTGAAACGGTCATGGGTATCTCCTTCTTTTTAGTTCCAGACGCCGGAGATCACGGCCTGGCATTTTGTGCAGCGCCCCTGATGCAGCGAGATAGGGCCTGTCTTGTATCCTGAACGACGGATGAGCGGTTTACTGCAGCCCGGGCAGAACGTGTCGCTGCCTTCTGCGACATTTCCCAAATAAACATATTTCAGGCCCGCCTTTTTTCCGATCGCCAAGGTCCGCTCTAAGCTTGAAAGCGGGGTTGGCTCAGATCTGCTGTATCGGTAATCCGGATGAAATCTTGAAATATGCCAGGGCATCTCTGTATCAAGTTCGGCAATAAACCCGGCGATCGTGTGCAATTCTTCATCAGAATCGTTTTCTCCGGGGATGATCAGAGTCGTGATCTCGGTCCATATGCCCATTTTTTTCATCCTGCGGATCGTCTCGAGGACCGGCTGAAGACTCGCCCTGCAGGATGTGCGATAGGTCAGCTCGTTAAAACTTTTCAAGTCAACATTGGCGGCATCCAAAAAGGGTCCGATAAGATCAAGAGCGGAAGCGCTCATATAGCCGTTGGTGACAAAGATGTTCGAAAGTCCCGCCGCATGGGCCAATTTTGCGGTCTCAAAGGCATATTCAAAAAATACCGTCGGTTCAGTATACGTATAGGAAATACTGCCGCAGCCGCGGTCAAGGGCCAGTTCAACGACCAGCCTGGGAGCGAGTTCTTTTGTGATGGGCAGGGCCGTATAGGCGCCGGCGATCTGTGAGATCTGCCAGTTCTGACAGAAGCCGCATTTAAAATTGCAGCCCATGGTCGCGATCGAAAAGGTTGAGGTGCCGGGCCGAAAGTGGTAGAGCGGTTTTTTTTCGACCGGGTCCACATGAGCGGCGACGCATTCCGCGAAGACCAGGCTGTAAAGCGTCCCGTCAATGTTCTGCCGCACGCCGCAGATCCCGTAGTTCGAAGGCTGTATCCTGCATTCATGGGCGCACACCTTACAATGGACCATCCCGCGATCAAGTTTTTCATACAGCATGGCTTCGATCTTCATGGGTCATCCTCGGACTAAATAAGAAGCGTCTAGCCTTCCACGTTGATCGCGCTCACAGGGCAGTCCCCGGCCGCTTGTTTGCAAGTCTCTTCGGCGCCTGATGGCACAGGATTGCAGAAGGCGACAGCCTTGTCGTCTTTCATTTTGAAGACTTCAGGGCATGTTTGGACGCAGAGCTCGCATCCGATGCATGTGTTTTGGTCAACAGAGGCGTTCATACAAAATCCTTTCTTTAAGATTCTAATTATAATACATAAGGCCCTATTTTTTGTCGTTTTTTTAAAAGCAAAATTTCAAGCAGTGTTTTTCCATCAAAAACTGCTAGGCCATATTTTGGATAGGACGTATAATGAGTCGCCTGCCAACCGCATCAGGCATGAAACATAAATTATGCAGAAACATATCATTTTAATTCGCCCGTCCTATTCCAAAGAGATCTATAAGGTCTATGGCAAACTTCCCCGCAACCGGGAAGTGCGTCCGCCCTTGGGATTATTGTATATCGCAGGGGCCTTGGAGCAGGCTGGGCATACGGTCCGGATCCTGGACGCGGAGCCGCCGCTGCTCACAACGGAGCAGGTCCTGGAGCATCTTCAAAGGATGAACACCGAACATCCGATCGATCATGTGGGGATCACCGCAACGACCCCGGAATTCTTTGAACTCATGGCGATCGCCAGGGGGATCAAAGCGCGGCTTCCTCACATCAAGATCATTGCCGGGGGCGCGCATGTTTCCGCCCTGCCTGAGGAATCTTTAAAGCTCTGTCCGGAGATCGATTATCTTATTTGCAATGAGGGCGAAGAACTTATTGTGGACGCTGTTGAGCGATCTCCGAGTCATCGGGTCCTCCGCGGCCCGCTTCTCACGGACTTAGACCGGGTGAAGCCGGCCAGGCATCTTTTGGATTATGATCAGTATAAATTTCCTGTTCCGGGACGGGGCATGCTGAAGATGGATGTGATCGAGAGCTCCCGCGGCTGCCCCGGCGGCTGCAGATTTTGCGCAAAGCGCAAGGTCCCCTACCGCTGCCGTGATCCGTTGAAGGTCGTTGATGAGATCGAGAGTTCTTATAAAAATTACGGGACCGAGTTTTTTCTTTTTTTCGATGACACCTTCACGGTTAGCAAAAAGTTTGTGCTGTCTGTTTGTGATGAGATCATCAGCCGCGGTTTGAATAAAAAGATCACATTTTATGTCAACACCCGCGCCAACACGATCGACCGGGAAATGCTTCTGTGGATGAAACAGGCCGGAATGACCGAGATCTCCATGGGCGTGGAGACCGGCCATGAACAGTTCCTGAAGGATTGTGAAAAAGGAACGACTCAGGAACAATACCGGACGGTTTACCGTTGGATGCGTGAACTGGGGCTTCAGACCCGGGGGTCTTTTATCGTGGGATTTCCGTGGGAGACGCGCGAGACGGTCCGGGAGACGATCGATTTCGCCCGCAGCCTTGATCTGATGCGGGCGTCTTGCAACATCATGACCCCTTATCCGGGGACGGAGATCTTCAAACAGGCTCTGCGTAAAGACGGTATTGAATTCGTGACCGACCTTGACTGGGGTCGTTTTAAACGCTGGGCCGGCAGCTGTATCCGCACGCCGTCTCTTTCCGCCTCTGAGATCGAAGAATCACAACGGTTGTTTTTGACCCTGTTCTACACCCAGCCGAAGGTCCTTCTGTATCATTTTCTGCAGGTTCTGCGAGGGAATTTCGCGCTGTATTATTACCGGCCTGTGTTGTTCGCGATCAAGAACCGGATCGCGATGATTTTTCGCCGGGGACATCACGCCTAACGGGACCGGAATTCAGCGGATGTCTCTTAAGGGCCACAGCGTAGCCGCGGCGCATACTGAGCTCAGTAATGAAGTCAAACCATAAGAAGGCGATTTCTTTTAAGCGGTCCCCTTCAAATCTCGGTGAGCAAAGCACTTTGAACGCCCACCACAAGAATTTCACAAAATAAATGGACGCGTAATGGAGCGGGTTCGCGCATGTCAGCGCAACGGACTGCTGAAAGACGCGTAATTCTTCAAGATGCCTTCTGCCGATCCCGTAACGGGTGTATTGACGGATCATGGCGCTGACGGAAGTCCGGTGATGATGCTGAACGACATTATCAAGCTGGGTGATGATGCGGTAATGACCCTGTGTTCTGATCCGCTCTCCGAGTTCAAAATCCCCTCCGGATATCAGGTCGTCCCGAAAAGGCCCGACCGTTTTAAAAAGCTCGCTTCGATAAGCGGCATTGGCCGTGATCGGAAGCCATCCGAAAGGAAAAACGGACATTCCCTCCAGGCTTAAGACCTCACGTTTGATTTGATATTCCTCGGTCAATGTTTTTGCGGGCGCGGGGACGATCTTGCCGGCGACGGCCCCGGCTTGCGGATCCTGAAAGGCCTCATCAAAACGCTTGAGCCAGTCCGCTGGAACGACACAGTCGGCATCGGTAAAAACAAGGACCTCGCCCCTCGCCGCTCCGATCCCGGTGCTGCGGGCCAGGTAAGAGCTTTTGGACCGATGTTCCTGCAGGAGGCATATATTTTTAAATTGCCGGATGATCGAAAGGCTCCGGTCAGTTGAGCCGTTATCAACGCAAATGATCTCATATTGATCGGACGGGTAATCCAGTTTTATAACAGACTCCAGGCAGGATTGCAGGGTCTTTTCAGCGTTCAAGATCGGGATGATGACGGAAAATTTCATATTCCACAGAACTTTCGAAACTTTTTAAGCAGGGATTTTGTTTGAGCCTTGATCAATAGGCTGCGGAAATATTTTCCGCCTGACCGCAATTCGTATTCGATTTTATCGGAGCTTTTGAGTATGTATCGCTGAAAAAATTCTCTGTCGTTGCTACGGTAATGTTCCCAGACCATTTTAAAAAGCTCCTCTTCGTTCGCGCGGGAATCCGCTTGCAGGCAGTCCTTCCCTTTCCTCAGGCGCTGTTCTGTCAGGACCAGGGCCAGAAGAAGATATTGGGTCTGGCGGTGCAGATTTCTGGTCGTGAGCCTGTCCGGGCTTCGGCGCTGACGGTAAAGGAATTGATCAGCGACCGTGACCCGGCAATGTTCGGACATCCTCAGCCACAGGTCAAGGTCCTGCCCAAAAATAAATTGAGGCCGGTAGCCGCCGGCTTTTTCATAGAGATCCTTTCGAAACATCGTGGCCCCATGAGAGAAGCTTTCTCCCATGAGGAAGCGCCTTCGCAGGGAGCCATGGTCCTGGGGGAGTTCCCATTTCCAGTAGGTCTTTCCATGGCTGGTCATGAATTCCACAAAACTTCCGGCCACCCCGATCTGAGGATCTTTCGCAAGGATGCCGTGCAGGACTTCAATTCGCATGGGATGTGAAAGATCGTCGGCATCGATCCGGACGATATACGGGCTTCGGCTGTGCGCGATCCCCTCGATCAGTGAACGCGTCAGGCCTTCATTGTGCGAATGATGAAAAACGCGCATCCGTTCATCAGAAAAAGACGCGATCACACGGCCCGTGCGGTCCGTTGAAGCGTCATTCATGATAATGAACTCAAAATCGCGAAAGGTCTGGCCCAGGACCGACCGGATAGCCTGCCCGACGTATTTTTGGCAGTTATGGACGGACATGACGACCGAAACGCAAGGGTCATTCATGGGCCGCCCCCTTTTCCTTTAGAAGCTCCGGCGCATAACGCGAGATGATCGAGCCAGCACGCTTTAACCAGCTGTGTTCCTTAGCCATTTCGTAAGCGTTTTCCGTGACGGTCTTGTTCATCTCCGGCAGATCGATCGCCCGCTCAATGGCGGTTTTGAATGAGTTGAGGTCATCGGCCTTAAAAAGGAAAGCGGTCTTGTCCGGTTTTAGGAATTCACGGAATTGCTCGATGTCAGAGGCGATGATGGGACGTTTAGCCGCGCAATATTCAAAGATCTTGAGCGGCGTCCGGTTCGAGATCGGAGTTGATGAAAGGTTCGGCAAAAGAAAAAGGTCCGCCGCGGCCAGGTATTGGGCGATCTCGGCATGCGGAATAAATCCCAGCACATGGACATTAGGCAATTCCTCAGCGGCGTATTTCCGATATTTGCGGACATCTTCATCGGCGCCCCCCATGAGAATAAATTGCACATCCGGAAGAAGCTGCGCGCATTCCATGATCAGATCGGCCCCTTTGAACGGGAACAGATGCCCGCTGTAAAGAGCAATGGTGTTAGGGACCGGAAGGCCCAGGCGCCGCCGCAGGATGGTCTTCTCCTCCTTCACATCGAAGAATTCCAAGTTCACGCCATTGGTCTCAACGAGCAGTTTTTCGGGTTGAACGCCCTCGTTGAAGTATTGATCGCGGACCGTTTTGGAATTCAGAACGAAACCTAAGAATTTCGGGTGGTCCTTGAGCAGGGCCTGATCGCCAAAGCCTTCTTCAATGCCCGCGTGGCATTCCAGGATCGTGCGCATTCCAAGTCCGCAGGTCATCCGGGCGATCGCGGAGTGGCGGGTATAAACCACGGCTTGCCGATGAAGCCTGGCGTAGAGGACCGAGAGTTTCATAAAAGCCGGGTAGCGGGTCTTCCAGCCGCCCTCTTCGCTCCAGCGTGCCGTTAACGGAAGCCTTACGATGGGGAACGGATGCCGGATGCCGTAATAATCAAAAATATACTGGCTGGAATGCGTGATATCCTGGATACGGCCCCTGGTGAGCAGGCAAAAATTCTTTACGGTCTGTCCAAAAGCTTCAGCGGTCAGCATCATTTGGATCGAATGGGTCCATTTGCAGGGAATGTTGCCCTGGGAGATATAGATAAGTTTGTTGGAATTTGGCATAGTTTATTTTTTTAAAATTAAATAATATCCGGATGGCATACAGACGCCATCGGTATATGTTTTTAGATTATCCCCATACTCCAGATGAATGATATTTTCAAACTTCAGGAATATAAAGATCAGGGACCGTAAAAAGAACGTCCAAAACCGCTGAGCAGAGCGGAACTCACATTGCAGCAAGACCCGTTGCAACAGGATCGCAATGGTCGAAAATGCGTTTGATTCCTCCTGAATCGTGCAGGAGGAAAAGCGTTTTGTCAATAAGCGCAGCCCATATTTTGTGAAGCGGAAATAATCGTCGGGGGCATCATGGATCGGGAAGGTGAAGCGCGTTGTGAGGATGAGGGTCCCTCCCGGCTGAAGAACACGGAAGATCTCATCAATGACCTTTTGTGGATCCTGGCAGTGTTCCAGGACTTCTGTGCAAAGGATCGTCGAAAATGAACAGGTCTTGAACGGAAGGGCTTGAGCGTCCGCTAAGACGGATATGCCCGGATATTTTTTAAGATTGAGGCGTATGCTGTTAGGGAAAAAGTTTCCATAATCTTCTGTTTTGGCGCCGATCTCGAGGACCAGATCGTTGGTTGAGTAGTCCTTGATAAACTCATTGATGCGTAGGCGGGAGATCTTGCTCGTTTTTATTTTATCGTTCATAGGTCACCCCAGTGACGAAGCCAATTTTCAAAGACGAAAAGGACCCATCGTTTTTGATCCTGCGCATCATGGGGATGCGCCAGGATCTTCTGGAGCGCGACAGGATCCAGGATCCCAAGGCGGACCGCCTCACCGTTTAAGATTTGATCGGCCGCATTTTTTAGATACGACCAGTGCGACATGGGAGCACCGAAACCCCGCTTGGGGCGGTTGATGAATTCTGGCTTAAATTGTCTCGAAAGAAACTGGCGGATCAGGGGCTTGCCGGTCGCGTCATGCGGAAAATCATTCGTTTTCAAAGAAAAAACAGCCTCGACCAGCCGGTGGTCTAAGAACGGCACGCGGACCTCCAGCGAGTTGGCCATACTGGCCAGGTCTGTCTTGACCAGCATGTCATTGGGTAAAAATGTGTGGAGGTCCACATATTGAAGGTTGCGGGCGTGTTGAAAGCGGTTCTGTGAGAACTTTGTAAGGATCCGGCTCCGGCCTTTGAGATAGTCTTTATGGATCGGCGGAGCGAGGAATTTCACGATCTCTTCGTTCGAGAAACCGTTTTTAAGAAGTGACGAATAGCTGTGTTCAAAATCGTGGAATGGATTGATCAGTCCAAGGCGACGGTAGAAAAAATTCAGCCGCGCCGCAAGGCTTTGAGATTTTGCCAGCCACTGATCATACCACCGATAGCCGCAAAAAACCTCATCCCCTCCCTCTCCGGAAAGGGCGACCTTCACATAACGCCGCGCCAGGCGGCTCAATCGGTATGTCGGGACGCAGGAATTGTCCGCAAGCGGTTGATCAAAGACCTGGTTCATACGCAGGATATCGTCGTGATCAAGGTCCGTGATGGTTTCTGAAAAATTTTGGGTTTGAAGCGTGCGGGAAGTCTGGAGAGCGTGTTTGAGCTCGCTGAATTCTTCCGGTTGAAAATCAATGCAAAAGGTCTTGATCCCGGGCTGCCGGGCGGCGGCCAGCGAGCTGATGGCGGTTGAGTCCATCCCTCCGCTTAAGAAAATTCCGACTTCCACGTCCGAGGCTGACAGGCGGTCCGTTACCGATGAGTCTAAAAGTTGGTAGATTTCATCCAGGTTTGAGGGGGGCCGTCCGGTCAGGCGTTCTTGAAGGGAATAATAACGGGTGATCCTGAGCTTTTTATTTTTCAGGTCCATCGTCAGGCAATGCCCCGGTTCGAGCGCGCGGATGTCGGACCAGATCGTCCTGGGTGCCGGGATGTAGCGGTAGTGGAAATATTCCCCGATCGAAACATGGTCCAGGGAGCGTTTGAAAAACGGGAAACGCACAAGGCCTTTGATCTCTGAAGAGAATGCAAAGACGGCCGGTTCCTTGTAAAGGTAATAGAATGGTTTGATCCCGAACCGGTCCCGCGCGGCGAAGACGCGCTCGTTGCGCTGGTCATAGATGGCAAAGGCGAACATCCCGATGAATCGATCAAGGCATTGTGGGCCAAATTCCTCGTAGGCGTGCAGGATCACTTCGGTGTCGGTCTGGGATCGAAAGCGGTGGCCGGATGCGATCAATTGCGTGCGCAAAGAACGATAGTTGTAGAGTTCTCCGTTATAGGTGATCCAAAGGCGTCCATCCTCATTGCACATTGGCTGCCGGCCGTTCTCGGAAAGGTCGATGATCGAAAGGCGCCGGTGAGCGAACGCGACGTGCCTGGTTTCAGAAAAGAACGATCCCGCGCCATCCGGACCGCGGTGCTGTATAGCGATGCTCATCCTTTCAAGATCA
This sequence comes from Candidatus Omnitrophota bacterium, assembly GCA_022711395.1. GTDB lineage: Bacteria > Omnitrophota > Gorgyraeia > Zapsychrales > JANLHA01 > JAKLFA01. Next base: position 267,854 of record JAKLFA010000002.1, read on the forward strand.
TCATCTGATGCAGGTTTGCCGTCCAGTTGACAGATTCCAACAATGCCACACATATCAACTTCCTTATTATTTTTTTGCAAGCCGCCACTCGCTGGGGCAGGCTACGATACCGCGCAAGGGAACCGTTCCAGCCACCTTGAATTGGGCATATTTCAGGCGGTAGTTCACCATGTTCTCCCCGGTAGAACTTTCATAAATTCCAAGGACGACCTTGTAAATACCGGGCACAAGGGCGGGAGATTTAAACGTGACCGTAAGTTCATAATGGCCGGGCCCAACCGTGCCGAATTGGAGGTTCCGCTGGAGATTGGTATGCCATATGATATTATCTGTTGTCTGTGTCCCGATCGAAGCGCTGAAACGGGGTTCATTGACCGCGCGTTTAAAAAGGATTTCATACACGACCGTGATGTCCTCCCTTTCTGTGATCTCATGGGCCGGCTCCCCTTTCTCATTGATGACGCGGATGTCAAGCACATCGACATCGTTTGAAAAGGTCTGTGTCAGATCGCAGCGCCCGCTTAAGCTTGCCGGATGATGGCATTCCCGCATCTGTGCCATTAAGAGCGAGTAATGCTGAAGGGCCGCGGAAGTCTCCCCGCAGAATTCCAAACGCCCCTCGTTTAACAGATAGGTTTTCTGACAAAGCATTTGGATGAGGTCAAGATTGTGTGAAACAAAAACGACCGTTGTCCCCTGGCTGTTCAGCTGGGATATCCTTTTTATGCATTGATTGCGGAAAACCTGGTCTCCGACAGAAAGGACCTCATCCACGAGCAGGATGTCCGGTTCACAATGCATGGCGATCGCAAGACCGAGGCGGATCGACATGCCCGTGGAGTAATATTTGACCGGCATGTCCAGAAAACGATTCAGGCCAGAGAAATCAACGATCTGATCGAAACGTTTTTCCATTTCGCCTTTTGAAAGGCCAAGGATGGCGCCATTGAGATAGATGTTTTCCCTGCCCGTCAGGATCGGATGGAAACCCGCTCCCGCGGAGATCAGAGCGCTGATTGCTCCCTCGGTCCGGACCTCTCCCGTATCAGGCCAGAAGATCCCGTCCAGCAGTTTAAGGAGGGTCGTCTTTCCGGAGCCGTTGGGACCGATCACACCGGCCATTTCCCCTTTTTTGATCTGGAGTGAAATGTCCTGCAGCGACCAGAATTCATCCCTTCGTAAGGATTCGCAAAGGGACGGGCGTCCCATCATATTCCGGGTAATATCCTGGAGGCTGTAGAGCATGGAACGGCGCAAGCTCGTGCAGTATTTTTTTGAAACATGATCAAGCTGGATGGCAAAATCATCAGGCATATCAGATCTTTTCGGCTATCCGGTTTTCAGAAAGATGAAAAAACCTCAACGTTTCAACAAACAGGACCAACGTCACTCCGATCGAGACGGCATACCCCAACCCGTTCGAGGTTCGCCCCGTGAGGATCAGCTCGCGCGGCAGTTCGATCAGATAATAAACAGGGTTGTAATGGCTGATTGCTGAAAGCCAGCCTCCCGTCGGTTTGACGTAAAGCACCGGGGTAAGGAACAGAAAAACGGTGATCAGAAAGCTCAAGCCCATCCCAATATCACGTATGATGCAGTTTAGAAGCGACAAGACCAAGCCGATGGAGAGCGTTAAGAGACAGATCGGGATGATCATGAACGGAATTAATAGAATATATGGCGTCGGTGGGATCTTATAAAAAAGGAATAAGAGGACCAGGAGCGCAAACTGGATGCTGAATCCGATAGCGGCCTTTCCCAATGAGGCGATGACGACCGCCTTTCGTGAAATATTGATTTTCAGAACAAGTTCACGGGCGTTGATCAGGGATTCAGTGGCTGAGATGACCCCGGTCGAAAATAGTTGCCAGAACATAAGGCCTGTGACGGCAAAGAGCGCGTAAGGATGGCGAAGGTTTCCGATCAAAAACAGATTGGAGCTTTGCAGGCTGAGGATGAGGAAAATGCTCAAGAATGGAATGACGATCGTCCAATAGATCCCTAAAAGCGATTGCCTGTAGGAGGACATATCCCGTTTAATGAGCTGATGAATGAGCCAGGCGTTTGATGCAAGTTCAATGAGGATATCCCGATAGGTTTTCCAGAAGCCCGTGTGGAGGGCGTTATCAGGTCGCAGGATTCTTTTGGTCGGTTGCCGGTCCATAAGACATTTCAGGCTTAGTAGAATCACCTTTCAGTAAAGTCACTGTTAGATAATGTGTTGCTAGTATATTACAACCCGCTGTGACATTCAAGGAGGCCGAAAAAAAACTCTGCGGAGGCGTGATAAAAAAGGAGGCAGAACGGTTGCCTGCCTCCTTTTAGGGTTTTTTATGACCAATCCCGGGTTCGTGAAACCTCGCGCTGTGAAAAAACTATTGAACGCGTTTGTTCAGAATTTCAAGAAGCGCTTTAGCCGCCTCTGAAGGTCCGGTGCGCTCATGGCCTGGAATTCCAAGGCGGGTCCGCATCTGCCCGACAAAGATCTTGGATTCGAAGAATTTTTTGAAATATTTTTGAGCCAATTTTTCATGGAGGTCTTTATACTGAGGCGGCCCGAAGATGTTGGCAAAGTAGGAATGGACCAGACCCGTCGAAGTCGTGGTGCCTTTGCTCATGACGGTCCCTTCGCGGAATATGCGTAAGGCCAGTTCTCCGTCTTTCATCTGTTCGATCAAAGGGTGCTCCGTATCGATCTCTTCATAATTATTCGCGTAGAGAATATAATCGATCTTGAACCCGGTGATGACGCGTTCAAATGTCGTGACCGGCAGGACAATGCGGGCATTGACCTTATTGGGGCTCATAATGATCGCGCGGTCCATCTGCCCAAAGGCATAACCGGGCTGCAGGTCATCGAGGCGAAGGAACGCGCCGATCTCTGTTCCATAGCCGATCGCGTCCCCTTTTTTGTCGAATTGGATAGAGCCCATGTCATCAGCGATGATGATGATATCCTGAACATCGGCTTTCCCCAATTCCCGCAAGGCTTCCAGGGTCTCGGATTTTCCGGCCCCGGTGTCCCCGATCAGCAGGACCGTGGCCTTTTTGTTCTTCGGCAGCATGATCTGAACCAGCGCCCCGTGGAACGGAAGGATCCCGCGTTTCATCATGATAATGTTATGCAGCGTGAGGACCATTTTTTTCAAATAACCGAAGTATCCGAATTCATCATCGTTCGGCGCGGCGGCGACCAGGAGATCCTCTTTCTTGTCCTCATAAAATATCGTGAGCGACTTTCCTAAGCCTTCAATACTGCTCCGCTTTACGCCAAAGAAATAGATCGCATCCGGTTTGCGCTTAAGGTCCTCATCTTGCGCCAGCTCGAACAGGTTACAAAGAGAAAATCCAAGTTCCGCGAATTTTTTGTGGAAATAAACAAAGATCAAAAGGTCTCCCACTTTGGCCGGGTAACAAAGCCAATCCTCCTTATCGATCTCGATGCTCTTGATCGGATTTTTTTCAACACGTTCAAAAGATCCGGTCCGCTTGTTCATCGGTGGGTTCAAGATCAGCGGTGGATAAAGAAGCACCTGCTGGATGACGGGGATCGCGTTGATGTGCGCATAGTCTTTGGATGTGAACTGGATCTTGTTAGGAACCGCGATCGTTGAAATTTCTGCGCCCGCCCGCACCTGGCGGTAGATATTCGGATGGCTGCCCGTGATGTTTTCCTGGATATCCCGGTATGTCGCCCGGACGAGATGGGTCAAGTGTTCGACCGTATTATTAAAGATACGGTAAGGCCGTGTTTCAAAACCGAGCTCTTTGGAAGAACAGATGACAAAGCGGTCATAACTGCGCCAGTAGTTGTAGAGATAGTCGACGAATTCATTCAATAAGGCCTTATGCTTTAGAAATCCCGCGGCTTCAGGAACGACTTTCGGCACAAGATCAGAAGGCATTTTCGTCAAGAACAGAAAGGTCTTCAGTATCCCTCCCAGGTCGTCTGCCTGGATTTTGGGATTCGGAAAGATCTTCAATAAATAGGAATTATGCTCTTTGAGTTCCTGAACACAGATCTTGAGGATGTGCTTGAACAGCGAGCTGGTCAGCAGTTCTTCCCCCGTTTCGCAGAGGCGGTCTTTAATACGGATAATGACCTTACGGTCAAGGATTTCGAATTCTTCTCTTTTCATTGCGGTCCTCATTTTTAGCGGTTCAAAAGCGCACTGCATTTTAGGATGGAATCGGGGAATTTTCAAGAAAAAAGAGATGTTACATTTCCGTGATCAGGGCCCCTGTTGTCAGCACATAAGTATGGCTTCCTGTTGAGGCGGATAGTGGGGCGGCGGTGACGGAATAATCATAATCAGAGAGGCTGTCAACGGAAAAAGTGTAGCCGGAATGTTCGCCGACAAAAAAGTCCTTGCTGATATACGGGGGAGCATCACCTACCAGGACATCCGTATCAGCCGGGTAAACTGCGTGGATCACGGCATAATTTTCTAATGCGCTGCCGATAGCCTTAAGGCTGGCCTTGGCCATGGTTTCATTGGCCGTGAGCTTTGCGCGCAGAAGGTTGGGGATCGCGATGATAGCGAGCAACGCGATGATCGTCACAACGATCATGATTTCAACAAGCGTAAAACCAGGTTTTTTGTTTGGGAATAAAGCCGGCATAGTTATTAATATATATCAGGTTATGGGGAGGTGTCCAGCAATCCTCGCTCTTTTAAGCGGTTCTCAAAAATTTGTGTCCAGAAGCCGTTCTTTTCATAAGCGACAAAATTCAGGTTTTGGGCTCCGGTCGGGAAAACGAAACTTTTTTGAGGCCTGTAGACGGTAAAAACATTTTGAATGCCGAATTTTCCGAGCAGATACCCCAAAAGAAAAACAACTTCCTGGGAAGCTTTGAGCTTTGCGGTCGCGGGCTTCCCTCCCTCCCGGGGATAGACAAAGTCATCCCCCGTCATGACCACGAAGGCGAAATCTGTCTTGGGGTGCTGCGCGATCAGCTCTCGTATCGATCGTGTGTCCAGCAAGGACGTCATCGGATAGATCACAAAGGGTTCGATCCCGTATTTTCGGATCGTGGAAAGGCAATCTTGATTGATCTCATCACGGTCGCCAAGGACCACAAAGATCCCGCGCTTGTTATCGGCGTGAAATTTGTTAAAGGTGAAGTCGTCCTTGAAAGCGGATGGGCCATCCGCTCCGGGGACAGGATTTGAGGGCGCTTCCGGTTCGGGTTCCTGGGGCGGTTCCGGACGTGGTTGCGGGGCCGGTTGTTGCTCTTCTAAAGGTTTTTGTTCATCGCTCATTGAGCTTTCCTTGGATTCCGCTGTAATCAGCACTTTGTAATGTAACTGGTTTTATCATATTCTTCAATGATTTTTCTGACTGAGTTGCAACGGGGATAAAGTTATCGGTCAGCCCCTGCCATAGGCCGTCTTTTGTTTGTTCAAAGAGGACCGGCATGATTGTCCCGACGGCGGATCGGTAAAACTGTAAACGTTTCCGCCGGCTGAGATCACGGAGCTTCTGGCTGCGTTTTTTGATTTCCGGAACATCAACCTTGCCCTCCAATGTCCGGCTTTTTGCGTGGGGACGGTCCGAATAACTGAAGACGTGGATATAGTGAAAAGGCAATTCTTTGAGTTGATGATAGGTTTCATCAAAATGGTCTTGCGTTTCACCTGGAAAGCCCACGATCACATCGGTTCCCAGGCAGACGGATGGGACTGCTTGGATAAGCTCCCGGAGAAAGGTTTGGACCTGAAGGACGGAGTATCGGCGTTTCATGGCCTTAAGTGTTCCATCATGAAGGGATTGAACCGGCAGGTGAAGATAACGGCAAAGTTTGGTCTTCGAGGCCATTAAGCCGATCAATCCGTTGGGGATCGCGAGGGGCTCGATCGAGGAGATCCTGATGCGTTTGATCTTCGGGATATCATCCAGGGCCTTGATGAGATCCGGCAGGGACTTGGATCCGCGCTGATACGTTCCCAGGTTAATGCCGGTCAGGATGATCTCCTGGTGTCCTGCGCCGGCCAAGGCCTTTGCCTCTTGAATGATATCCGAAAATTCCCGGCTGCGGGCCCTTCCGCGTGCGAACGGGATTTCACAAAAGGCGCAGAAAAAATCACATCCATCCTGGATCTTTAGATTGGCCCGTGTATGTTCCGGATCGATCCCAAAAATGTTTGAGGGGTTCGAAACAACCGCATCCCTTCCGATAGCGGGAGTTTCGATGTAGACGGATGACGAGGCCTTAAATTCTTTCAATATTCTGGCAAGGTCGAACTTGCGGGCGTTTCCGATGACCCAGCGGACGTTCGGCCATTGGGCCATGCTCGCCGCCTGGAGCTGGGCCTGACAGCCGATCAGCGCCACGTTGACATCGGGGTTCAGCTTTCGCAGCCGGGTAATGAAACGCCGCGTATCCGTGTCACTTTTATGAGTGACCGTACAGGTGTTGATGACCACGATATCAGCGGGTTCATCCACCGCGACGATCGTGTATTCGTCGGAATTGAACGTGTTGCGAATAACGGCGGTTTCGTATTGGTTCAGCCGGCAACCGATCGTGTGGAACGCGATCCTCATGAACTCTTCCCTTTTCTTCTTGACTAATCCAAAGTAAGATATTATATCTGTTTGTCGAATATTTGCAAAAATTCAATGTTTTGCTAACAGGATCACTAAGCTAAAAAGGATCGCCATTGCTAATCGGACATATGGAATTGGGAGATCATCCGCTGTTCTTGGCCCCGATGGAAGATGTGACGGATCAGCCATTTCGGGTGATCTGTAAGGAACTTGGCGCGGATGTTCTGGTCACGGAATTCACCAGTGTGGAAGCCTTGATCCGCAATGTGAAAAAGGCCGCACACCGGATACGGGTTTTAGAAGAGGAACGCCCCGTTGGAGTGCAGATCTTTGGGTTTAATGAAGATTCGTTTTCTAAAGCGGTCGAGATTGTTGTTCAGCAAAAACCGGATTTTATTGATATTAATGCCGGCTGCTGCGCGCGAAAGCACGCGGCCCGGGGCGAAGGCGCCGGTTTGTTGCGGGACCTTCAAAATTTTGAAAGGATCGTAAAGCGGGTTGTTGCCTCCTCCCCTTTGCCCGTGACGGTCAAGACCCGCCTTGGCTGGGACCATGACTCGATCGTGATTTTAGAAGTCGCCAGGATGGTCGAGGCTGCTGGCGCGTCCGCCTTGACCGTTCATTGCCGGACCAAACAACAAATGTATAAGGGTGAGGCGGATTGGAGCTGGCTTGAGAAGATCAGAAAAACGATCTCGATCCCGTTGATCGGCAACGGCGATGTGATCGAGCCGGAACACGCTAAGATCCTGTTGGATTGCGGCTGTGATGGGGTCATGATCGGCCGGGCCGCTTTGCGCAATCCCTGGGTCTTCAAGCAGGTCCGGTATTTTTTGAAGACCGGGCTAAAACTTTCTGCCATCTCGTTACAAGAGCGGGTCGCGATATGCAAAAAACACCTCCACTTTTATTCCCGCCATCAAGGGACCCGGGATCGGTTGTATGCCTTTCGAAAATTTTACACGGGGTATTTCAACGGCATTGCCGGTTGCGCGAAATTACGGGCCGCTTTGATGACGGCGGTCACGGCGACGGAGATCGAAAACGTTCTTGATGATTTCTTGCGCCATTCCTCGGCGGATACAAATTAAAAATCTGAGCGACGCGACTACGGAGTATTTGTTCGTTTAAAAAGCAAGAGGAACGTGTTTTCTTTTTGAATGGTTTCTTCGAGGGTGTAATCGGAGCCTGTCAGAAAAGCGATCAAGAAGTCCTTGACCTCTTGTTGATAGTGAGATAACAGCAGCCACAACCGTCTTGGGCGGTGGGCGTAATCATCAGGAGCCTTACCCTCCCTTTGTTCGAGAGAAGGATCGCACATGGCATAAAACCGCTCGCTCGGTGTCTCAAGTAAGGCCAGGCACCGGCTTTTGTCAACGGTCTCCAGCCGATCATATGTCAGATAGATCCCTGCAATGGGGAGCGTGTCGTTTCTAAAGCGGGAATAATAGTTGAAACCGTGCTTCGCGCTGTCATTCATCATTAAGCCGTCGCCAGCTTCGAAATGCCTGTATAAATACGGGATCATTTCACGGATATTCTGTGAGTTCGATCCGATGGAACGATAGTTTTTTAAAGGAATGACAGAAGACGCGATCACAACTGCAAGCAGAATGAAGCCGGTGTTTTTTTTGATTCTGTTGCCGGGGTTTTTAAATAACGAGACAAAACCATATGTCATAAGGATGATCAGGTATGGAGCTAGAAATGTCGTTGTTCGGTCGTGGATCGGGTAGAGATGGAGAATGGACAGAATGAAGACGCTTAAAAACGGAGCGGTGAAAATGAGCAGGGCATTGAGGTCTTTTCGGAAAAGCAGCCAGCTTCCCATGACGGCGAGGATGGCGGATGCCAGTGGGTTACTTCCAGAATGTGTTAAGATCGTTTTCCAGCAAAGAAAAGTCCATTCCAATATTCTATTGATATTGGCTGGCCATGGGAAGAAGCTGTTCGCCCAGCTTTCGAAAAGGCGCTGATCTCCCAGAAAAAATCTTAGTGATAAAAGAAAATAGCAGATAAAGCCAATGCCCCAGACAATCAACAAGCCTCCCCAGATTTTGGCGTCCTTCCATTTTTTTTGAAAGATGCCCTTGAGAAAAAGCAAGCCGGCCGACATAAACAGAACAAAGATCCCCGGAAATGAAAGAAGAATAACCATAACGCCGATCAGCCCGAATAAGATGATCTCACGGAGAGGCCGTGCGCTCTGCGCGTGCTTAAAGAAAAGGAACGAAACAAGGATAACGGAAAACATATCAGAAGCATATGGTTTTAATTCCGATGAATGGGCCAGGATCGAAGTGCTTAAACTAAAAAGAAGCACGGCTGGAAAACGGTAAGCTGTTGGAAAAAGCTGCCGACTCCAGTGCCAAAAAAACAACAGGGCGGTAAGGCTGCACAGGAAAGGGAACAGTCTTAGCACATTTTCAAATGGTCCCTTTTGCTTCACGAACATCTTGATCGTTGCCATAAAACCGATCGGGTAGGCATGCATTTGATCATAAGTTGAGCTGTCTAAACGGGAAATTTTTCCCAAATCATAAGCGCAGATCTTGTGCGCGGTATTCGCTTCGTCTAACCAAAGTTCATGACCGGCCTGATAGATGGAGAATCGTAGAAAAAGACCAAGAGACAAGAGCAATGGAATGGAGATATTGTAGAATATGGATTTCATAAAACATGTCCTAGTAACAAAATACTATACTAAAAATAAATCTATATTCCAGAATTATTCAAAAATAATAAGTGCTTGCATTTTTGAAATAACTTGTGATAAAATTACCAATCCTTTTACGAATTAAGCACTTAGTGAGGAACATATGCCGAAAAAATCCAAAAAAATCATGACCGGGGCTGAAGCTCTGATCAAATGCCTTGAAAATCAGGGTGTTGAATATATCTTTGGCTATCCAGGCGGCGCGGTAATCCCGATCTTTGACGCGCTGGTCAATTCCAAAATAAAGCTCATTTTGGTGCGCCATGAGCAGGGCGCGACCCACATGGCGGATGGTTATGCCCGCGCCACCGGCAAGCCGGGCGTGGTCTGCGTAACATCCGGGCCTGCGGCCACTAACGCGATCACCGGTATTATGACCGCGATGATGGATTCGATCCCTATGATCGTCTTAACCGGACAAACGATCACTCCCCTTTTGGGTAAGGATGCGTTCCAGGAGACGGACACCTTCAGCGTGAGCATGCCTGTTGTTAAGCACAATTATCTTGTGAAAAAAGCTAATGAGATCCCCCGCATTGTGAAAGAAGCGTTCTATATCACTCAAACGGGCCGTCCGGGTCCGGTTTTGATCGATCTGCCCAAAGACACGACAGCGGGCGAATTTACCGCTTCGACACTGGATCCTGAAATGGATATCCCCGGCTATAAGCTTCCAGCCAAGATCAAGTCGGTTGATATCAAGGCTTTTGCCAAACAATTTAAAAATAGCAAGAAGCCTCTTCTTCTCGTCGGGCATGGGGCTGTGATTTCGAAAGCCCATAAAGAGGTCTTGGCTTTTGCGGAAAAGATCAAGGCCCCGGTTGCCACAACGCTTTTGGGAAAAGGAGCGTTTCCGGAAAGCCATCCTCTCTCTTTGGGAATGATCGGCATGCATGGGACCGCATATTCCAACAAGGCCTTGATCGGTTGCGACCTGATCTGTTCGATCGGAAGCCGCTGGGATGATAGGGTGAACACGAACAACATGGAGTTCTGCCTGGGGGCCAAGAAGCTGCACATTGATATCGACCAGGGAGAGATCAATAAGATCGTCAAACCCGATTCCTATCTCATCGGGGATGCCAAGGAAATTTTAACAGAACTCTTGAAGCACGTGGATCCGCTTGAGACCGGAACATGGTTGAAGGAAATGGATTTCTATAAAAAAGAGTTTCCTCTTCATTACAGCAATGAGCATGGGCTGACCGCTCAGTATGTGATCGATCTGGCCTATCAGATCACGAAAGGAAAATCGATCGTTGTGACGGATGTCGGGCAGCATCAGATGTGGGCCGCTCAATTTTATAGAACGGACTATCCGGACAGCTGGCTTTCTTCGGGTGGTGCCGGGACCATGGGGTATGGTTTTCCGGCCGCTTTGGGAGCTCAATTCGGCCGTCCCAAAGACCATGTGCTGGCTATCGTCGGGGATGGCGGTTTTCAGATGACGTTTTACGAGCTGGCAACAGCTTCGATCCATAAACTGCCGGTGAAGGTCCTGGTGATCGATAATAAGTATCTGGGTATGGTGCGCCAATGGCAGGAGCTTTTCTTTGACAATCGCCTTTCCGGTGTCGACCTCGAAGGAAACCCGGATTTTGTCAAACTTGGCGAGGCCTACGGTATCAAGGGATTTCATATCGACAATGTGGAAAAAGCCCAGGAAATCATGACCCAGGCCCTCAACTACAAGGGCCCGGCGATCATCCATGCGGAAGTGATCAAGGAAGACAATGTTTTTCCCATGATCCCGGCGGGAAAATCCGCTTATCACATGATCATTGAGCCTCCGACTGAAAAACTCGAACGCCCAAGCGGAAGCACTTAGAAAAAGGAAAATCCATGACTGCCATAAAATCCAAAGACGGTTTTACACATACCATCAGCATGCTTGTTGCCAATAAGCCTGGCGTCCTTGTCCGGATCGCCATGGCGTTTTCCCGGCGGGGATTTAACATCGATTCATTGGTCGTCTCCCCTTCGGCTAACGAAAAGTTCTCTCGCATGACCATTACCGCCCAGGGGGACCCTGAGACGCTGGAACAGATCATCCGTCAGGCCAATAAGCTGGTGGATGTGATCCACGCCTGGGAGCACAATGATCAGGAGGCGATCCATTCAGAACTGGCTCTTTTTAAAGTGCGCAAAAAAGGCAATTCTAAATCCGTGATCAACGGGTTGATCAAGGCCTTTCAAGCCCGGATCATTGATGACTCGGAAGATTCCTTCATCATTGAGCAGGTCGGAGAAACCAAGGAGCTCGATAAACTTGAGGATATCCTTAAAAAGTACGGTGTCGTGGAAATGGTTCGGACCGGTAAAGTCGTCATGGTCAAAGGCCATCAACCGACGTGATCGGGTCGCATATTTCAGCGAATAAAAAAACCAATGGGATCTCCCATTGGTTTTTTTATTGGTGTTTTTTAGAAACGTTTATTTTTTAGCCGCGGCATATAACTTGGCGACCGCGTCCCAATTGATGACGCTCCAAAAGGCATCGATGTATTCCGGCCTTCTATTCTGATATTTCAGATAGTAGGCATGCTCCCACACATCCAGATTCAATATTGGGGCTCCTTGAACCGCGGCATCCTCTGCGGTCGGGGAATCCTGGTTCGGCGTTTTTGTGACCGCAAGCGTTCCATCCTTTTTAACGATCAGCCAGGCCCAGCCACTGCCGAATTGTGTTAGTGCGGCGTTTGAGAACTCCTCTTTGAATTTTTCGAATGAACCGAAGGTCTTATCAATGGCCTTGGCCAGGTCGCCTTCCGGTTTGGATTTGCCTTTTCCCAAAACAGACCAGAAAATCTCGTGGTTGACATGCCCCCCGCCGTTATTGCGAACAGCGGCGCGCGCCTCCTGCGGGACAGAAGACAGGTTCGCGATCAGGTCTTCTGCAGACCGTTTGGCAAGGTCAGGATATTTTTCTACGGCGGCATTGAGTTTGCTGGTATAAGCAGCGTGATGTTTGTCATGATGGATCTCCATCGTCTTTGCGTCGATATAAGGCTCTAACGCGTTATAAGCGTATGGAAGATCTTTTGTTATATAAGGCATAGCACCCTCCTTTTTGTCATCAATAAGTCGTAATAAAAGGTCAAATCTTACAAAAACGGCAAAAATAAATCGATTATTCCCCTTCTAAAAAACGCTCAGCCTCAAGGGCGGCCATGCATCCGCTTCCGGCAGCTGTAATGGCCTGACGATAGACCTTATCCTGGACATCGCCACAGGCAAAAACTCCCTTGATGTTCGTCTGAGTGGTTCCGGGTATTGTCTTGATGTAGCCGGTCTCATCACAAAGAAGCTGTCCGTTCAAAAAGGATGTATTGGGCAGATGGCCCACGGCGTAAAAGAGCCCTTTTACTTCCAGGGTCCGCAATTCGTTCGTTTTGACATGCTGGACCCTCACGCCGGTCAGGAATTTTTCCCCGATGGCTTCCACGGGAACGTGATCCCAAATGATCTCGATCTTAGGATTAGAAAACGCCCTTTTCTGCATGGATTTGGAAGCTCGCAGTTGATCTCTCCTGTGAACAAGGTAGACACGTGAGGCGAATTTTGTGAGGAATGTGGCTTCTTCCACTGCGGAGTCCCCGCCGCCGATCACGGCCAAGGCCTGGTTGCGGAACATCGGCAAAGCTCCGTCGCAAACCGCACAGGCGGAAATCCCTTTTTGCCAGTATTCAGACTCGCCTTTCAGGCTCATTCGCCTGGCGGTGGCTCCGGTGGCAATGATCAAGGCTTCGCATTCAAAAATTTCTTTACCGGTCTTGATCTTGAACGGACGCGATGATACGTCAACCGCATCCACGGTCTTTGTTTCAATGCGGGTGCCGTAGCGCAGGGATTGCTCCCTCATGCGCATCATAAGTTCAGGGCCGGAAACAGCCTGCGGAAAACCGGGAAAATTTTCGATCTCTGTTGTCGTGGTCAGTTGTCCGCCTGCCGCGATCCCGGCGGCCATGAAGCCCTCAAACATCAGGGGTTTAAGATTGGCCCGGGCGGTATAGATCGCAGCGGTATGGGCGGCTGGACCAGAACCGATGATAATGATCTTTTCCATCTGCATCCTTTCCGTTAAAATTCCTGCTCATTCTAGTATAAAATCACAGGCTAATCAAATACATATCTGGATTTGAAGCTTTTTTAAACCGAAGAAGCGGTTGTATTTAGATTATTCGCTTGATATGTAAATTAATCAGTGCTAAAGTATACATACTTATCTTAGGATTATAATTAAATGAAAAAAGAAATTTTTGGACATACCTTTCACATCCCGGTCATGGGGACGGGTTTTACGATCGACAGCCCGCTCAAAGTCGCCAAATACGGCATTTCATCGGTCATTTCTTTGGTCGACGATACGCTGATGGAACAGATGCGGAAATTTTATGCCGAAAAGTTCGGTGAGCCCTATATCCCGATCGAAAAAGGCGATCCTGACCGTCGCGCGCGAAGGGTCACGGAATATCTTAATTTGCTCGATAAGCTTGTCAAAAAGCAGTTTGAAGAGCTTCGGAATTCCGCCTTTGAGATCGAAAGTGAGATCCACAAATATTTTGAACTTTTACCAGATACTTCCCCGCTCAAAAAAGTCTATACCCATATGATGGCCCTCCCAGAGGGGACAAAAAAGACAGAGATGCAGAATGAGCTGCGAAAGAACATGCAGCCTGGAAGTATTGATGTCAATATTATGACCAAGCTCGATAAGCCTGCGCTTGATGAACATGGGCGTCCCGCATTCAATGAGTTTTCGGAAGCGCTCGCGAATTTACGAGGGTATGCGCAAAGCAGTCTAAAATCCGCCATCGTTTTTTCAGCCGGATTGAACCAGCGCTTATACAGTTACATTGAAAATTTCAAGGATTTTTATGCTGATGCTTCTGGGGACATCAAAAAACGCATTGTTCTGAAAGTCAGTGATTTCCGTTCCTCTTTGATCCAGGGAAAAATTTTTGCAAAAAAGGGTTTATGGGTCTCGGAATTTCGTGTTGAATCCGGCTTGAACTGCGGGGGCCATGCCTTCTCCTCCGGAGGATATTTGATGGGGCCTATTCTGGAAGAGTTCAAGACAAAGCGAACGGAGCTTTATTCACAGCTCAAGGATCTGTATGATGCTGCTCTTCAGGCCAAGAACATCCCTGCGCCTAAAGTTGCGCCGACCGTGAGCGTGACCGCTCAGGGCGGGATCGGCACCTATGAAGAAGATTCTTTTCTGAGGCGCCATTATGATCTGGATTCGACGGGATGGGGCACTCCTTTTCTTTTGTGTCCGGAAGCGACCAATGTGGATGAGTCAACTCTTCAGAAGCTTGTTGATGCCGATGAGGATGACCTTTACATGAGCGATTCCTCTCCCCTGGGGATCCCGTTCAATAATTTGCGTAACAGTTCTTCCGAAGAGGACAAGCGAGGGCGCATCAGATCAGGAAAACCCGGAGCCCCTTGCGTCAAGGGAACACTCGCCATGAATGATGAGTTCGGGACCCTGCTCTGTCCCGCATCGATCACCTATCAGACAAAGAAGATCGATCAGTTGAAGAAACTCAATCTCCCGGATGAAGAATTCAAACGGCAGTACGCTCTTATCACCGCCAAGGCCTGTATCTGTCATCAACTCGGAAATGGCGTCCTCCAAAAGAATGGGATTATTCCGAATGATAGCCAGCCAGTTTCTGTTTGCCCGGGGCCAAATCTCGCATATTTTTCTAAGGTCGTGAGTTTAAAAGAAATGATCGATCATATTTACGGACGGATTTCCGTGCTGAATGACAAACCGCGGCCCAATCTTTTTTTGAAAGAATTGGTTTTGAATATTGAGCACTTGGCGCATTATGTGCAAGATATCGTGCCGCAGATGGATGCTAAACAGAAGAAATACGCGGAACAGTTCTGCCAAAACCTTTTTGACGGGATCGATTATTACCAAACGCTTTTTTCCGAAACTGTCGGATCCGCCAAGATCTTCGGCGATAGCGCCAAAGAATCACTGGACGATTTGCGCCAGCATCTGCAGTCTTTCATGTCCCAACATCAGCTGGTTCTCACCACAGCCTGATATTCGATTTTTAAACTATTTTGATCGGTCGCAAACTTCGTGGGAAATCCTCATCGAGCAGAAATTTGGTCCGCACATGGAGCAGAATTCAGAAGTCTTTGTTTCAGTGGGCAATGCCTGGTCATGGAAATTTTTCGCTTTTTCTCCATCGATGGCCAAATTAAATTGATCGTTCCATTTGAACATGAACCGCGCTTCGGACATTGCGTCGTCCCATTGCTTGGCCAAAGGATGGCCTTTGGCAAGGTCTGCGGCGTGCGCCGCGATTTTGTGAGCGATGATCCCTTCTTTGACATCATCGCGGTCAGGAAGGCCTAAGTGCTCTTTGGGTGTGACATAACACAGCATGGCCGTTCCCAGCCAGCCAATCATGGCGGCCCCAATAGCGGAAGCGATATGATCATATCCTGCAGCCACATCCAATGGCAATGGCCCCAGTGTGTAGAACGGCGCGCCATGACAGAGCTGGATCTGTTTTTCCATATTCTCCTGAATTTGATTGAGCGGAACATGCCCCGGCCCTTCGATCATCACCTGAACATCATGGGCCCAGGCGATCTTGGTGAGTTCGCCTAAAGTATTGAGTTCCGAGAATTGCGCGTCGTCATTAGCGTCCGCAATGCTTCCCGGTCGCAGTCCGTCACCCAGGGAGATCGCGACATCATAGTCCCGGAGGATCTTGCAGATGTCTTCAAAATGAGTATAGAGAAAATTTTCTTTTTGGTGGATCATGCACCATTTGGCAAGGATGGCTCCTCCGCGTGAAACAATGCCGGTCTTGCGTTTTGCCGCCATGGGGATGAAATCTCGCAAAAGCCCAGCGTGAATGGTAAAGTAGTCCACTCCCTGTTCAGCTTGTTCAATGATCGTCTGGCGATAAACATCCCAGGAAAGCCGATCGATACATCCATCCACTTTTTGAAGCGCCTGGTAGATCGGCACCGTTCCGATCGGAACAGGCGAATTCCTCAGGATCCATTGGCGTGTCTCATCGATCTCGCTGCCGGTGGAGAGGTCCATGACCGTATCCCCTCCCCAGCGGATCGACCAGACCATCTTTTCCACTTCTTCCAGGATCGACGATCGAATGGCGGAATTTCCGATATTGGAATTGATCTTGACCAGAAATTCACGGCCGATGATCATCGGTTCACATTCCGGGTGATTGATATTCGACGGAATGATCGCGCGGCCTTCCGCCACTTCCCTCCGGACAAACTCGGGGTCCAGCCCTTCCCGTATCGCCACGAATTCCATTTCCGGGGTAATCCGCCCTTTTCTAGCGTAATGGAGTTGAGTGACGGCTTTTCCATCCGCCGCTTTCCGGAGGCAATGAGAACCCTTAAATCCAGGAAGGCTCTTGTGCGATGAAGTCCGGTATTCTTTTAAATCCGGATTTCGCTGAAGCCAAGGCTCTCGCACTTTTGGTATTCCATTAGAAATGTCCACCGGCGTTTTGGGGTCGGCATACGGCCCAGAAACATCATAGAGGGCTAATGGTTTATCCCGGACTTCGAGAGTGACTTTTTTATAGGGCACCCGTAATTCCGGGTGGATCTGACCGTGATAGAATGATTTTTCAATTCCGTTCGGGAAGCGGAAGTTAAGATCAGAAAATTGACAACGGTTTTCGCGCATTGGGATTCCTTATTGACTAAAAGTTTTAAGGCATTATAGTATAGCTTGTAAGGCAAAGCAAGGTTAAGAATGGAGCCGTGATGCAAAACATCTATCTGAAACAGATGGAGATCGGCCCGATGCAGAATTTCCAGTATTTCATCGGTTGTCAAAGGACCCGTCAGATCGCTGTTGTTGACCCTGCCTGGGACATGGAACGCCTGCTCAGCGAAGCTGAAAATGATGAACTTGAGATCCGTCATATCCTTTTGACCCACGGTCATCCTGATCATATGGAAGGCGCCGCAGAGCTTTCAAGGCGGCTGGAGATCCCTGTTTATATCTCCGAGAACGAAGCTCCTTTTTATATGCCTCATATCCAACGTTTGCGTCATATCATCGATGGGCAAAAGATCCCGATCGGAAAGGTCGAATTGCAGTGCATCGCTACGCCGGGTCATACGCCCGGATGCATGTGCTTTCGCATTGGGAATATTCTCCTTACGGGGGACACTCTATTCATTGATGGATGCGGACGATGCGACCTTCCAGGAGGAGATCCCCAGCGGATGTATGACACGCTTTATCATGTGATCAAAAGGCTGCCGGATGACCTCATCATTTACCCCGGGCACAGTTACGGACCATCCTCGTTCTGCACTTTAGGCAAGCAGAAGCAGACAAACCCCTATCTGACCTGCAAGAGTAAAAAAGACTTCCTTGAACACCGGATGGGCTATTAATGGTCCTTGAATCCTTTAAATAGCATTCTCTGGTAGATCCAACTGTAGAGTTTAAACGGGAGGATTTCCCGCAGGGTGATCTGAAGGCGGCTTTCGATCTCAGGAATGTAGCGCAAAGCAGGATCTTTTTTGCCGATGATCTGCTCGATCAATGCGGCAATGTCCTCCGGGTCGCGGTAATTATCCTTGAGGTGTTCATCGATCAATGCCTTAAGAAAATGCGAACGTTTGAAATACGGGCTTCCTTCATTGTTAAAATTTTTCGCGAGCCGTTGATTTTCTCCAAAGATTTTTGTCTTGTAAGCGCCCGGTTCGATCAGCACAACCCGAATGCCGAAAGGCCTCAGCTCATAATACAGGCTTTCTGAAAAACCTTCGAGCGCCCATTTGCTGGCGTTATAAGCTCCGAATGCCGGCGCGCCATAGCGTCCGGAAATGCTTGAGATGTTGATGATCGTTCCTGAAGCCTTGGGCCTCATCAGCGGGATCACCGCGCGCGTGACGTTCTGAACGCCGAAAAAATTCGTTTCCATCAGGGAACGGATCTCTTCCTGTGTTAAGTCCTCGAAGTATCCGCCAATGGCATAGCCGGCATTGTTGATCACAACGTCAATGTGGCCGTGATCAGCCCCGATCTCTTTGACCACTTGCCCGATCGAAACAGGATCACAGACATCCAACGGAAGGATCTTGGCCTGTGCGTTGCGTTCCTTCAATTCATTAATAAGGGCGCCTTGTTTATTAAGGTCGCGCATCGTTGCGTATACGGCATGGCCTTTGGAAGCAAGACGGGCGGCGGCCAAAAGTCCAAAACCGCTGGAACAGCCTGTGATGAGGATGACTTTCGAATGTGATGAGTTCATAAAAGAAAAGGTTATTGAATGCTTTTTTGGATCAGCCAGCAATCCAAGAGCGTCACGTTGATCATGGCTTCGATGACCGGAACAATGCGCGGGCACAAGCATGGATCATGACGGCCTTTAACTTCAAGTTCCCGGTCTTTTCCTTCAGCCGTAACGGTCGTTTGACGTTTGGAGATCGAGGACGGAGGCTTGACCGCGACCCTTAAAATGATGTCATTGCCGTTGGAAATACCGCCGAGTATGCCGCCTGCATGATTTGTTGCGGTCGTGATGGTTCCATTCTTTTGCAAAAAGGCGTCATTGTTTTCAGATCCCCGCATTTGCGAAACGCCAAACCCTTCTCCAAATTCCAAGGCCTTGATCGTGGCGATGGAAAAAAGCGCTTGAGCCAAGCGCGCATTCAGCTTATCAAAGACCGGGTCTCCCAGGCCTGCAGGGCAGCCTTGCACAACGGCTTCCACGATCCCGCCGACGGAATCTCCGGCCGCCTTGGCCTCTTCGATCAGTTTGATCATTTTTTCGGCAGCGACAGGGTCACAGGTTCGCACAGGATTTTTTTCGATCGCATTGAGATCAATGGTCTGAGCCTGGACCGTTCCGACTGCTTTGGTGTAAGCGACGGTCCGGATCCCCAGGGAGTGAAGGATCTTTTTCGCGACAGCGCCGGCAGCCACACGGCAGGCGGTTTCACGTCCAGAAGAACGGCCGCCACCCCGGTAATCGCGGATCCCGTATTTTTCTGTGTAGGTAAAATCCGCGTGTCCTGGCCGAAAAATATCTTTGAGATGATTGTAATCCTTGGATTCTTGGTTGGTGTTGCGGATCAGGATCGCCAGCGGAGCTCCGGTTGTCTTACCTTCAAACAGGCCGGATAAAATTTCAGCCTTATCTTCTTCCTTGCGCGGAGTCGTCACCGAACTTTGCCCGGGTTTACGCCGGTCAAGTTCTGCTTGAATATCAGCTTCGGAGAGTTCGATGTTTGGAGGAACGCCGTCCAAGACAACACCGATCGCGGGTCCATGGCTTTCACCGAAAGTGGTCATGCGAAAAAGCTGTCCGAATGTGTTTCCTGCCATTGTTTTAGTCCTTCATTACGCCAGCCATGGCCTTGACGCAGCCAAAGACTGCTCATAGGAATCGATTTTATCTGAAAATTGCAGTGTCCAGCCGATATGATCCAGTCCTTTGAGCAGGCAATCTTTCGCGAAGGCATGGATCTCAAAGGTGTATTCTTTTCCGCTCGGGCTGATCACTTTTTGCGCCGGCAGGTCCGCTGAAATCTGGCTTCCCGGCGACTTCAAAATTTCCTGAAAAAGTTCGTCAACGGATTTACTGTCTAATCGTACCAGAAGAATTCCGTTCTTTAAACTGTTATTGTAAAAAATATCGGCAAAGCTCGGGGCGATGATTACCTTAAAGCCGTAATCTGACAGTGCCCACGGGGCATGCTCTCGGGAAGAACCGCAGCCGAAGTTGTCGCGCGCCAAAAGCACGGTTGCCTTACGGTAAACCGGCTGGTTTAAGACAAAATCCGGATTTTCCTTGGTCCCTTCATAATCCGTGAACCGCAGTTCATGGAAGACGTGCTTGCCAAAACCGGTGCGCTCGGTCTTTTTCAGGAATTGTTTTGGTATGATCATGTCGGTATCGACATTGCTTCTGTCCAGCGGAGCGGCGATCCCTTTGTGAGTCAAAAATGGTTGCATGAGTGTTCCTTTTTTCAGAGCATTAAAGATATTTTCGTGCGTCGGCCAGTTTTCCTTCAATGGCAGCCGCCGCCGCCATGATCGGGCTGACCAGATGCGTCCGGCCGCCTGGGCCTTGCCGGCCTTCAAAGTTGCGGTTGCTGGTTGAAGCGCAGCGTTCCCCCTGGCTGAGCTGGTCATTGTTCATGGCCAGGCACATGGAACAGCCGGCGTAACGCCATTCAAACCCCGCCTTGATAAAAATTTTATCCAACCCTTCTTTCTCAGCTTGCTTGCGCACCCGTCCAGAACCCGGGACGACCATGGCCCGGATGCCGGTTTTCACTTTACGCCCTTTTAAAATTTTTGCGGCTGCTCGCAGGTCTTCAATGCGGCCGTTGGTGCATGAACCAAGAAAGACCGTGTTGATCTCGATATCGGTCATTTTCATTCCGCCGGTCAACCCCATATAGCGCAGGGCGTTTTTACAGGATGTCTGTTCTGTTTTGTCTGTGTAATCCTCCGGTTTAGGAACACAGCCGCCGATGGACGTTACCTGGCCTGGGCTGGTCCCCCAGGTGACCTGGGGATCAATGTCTTTCGCCTTGAATTCATAGACCTTATCGAATTGAGCTCCCTTATCAGAGGCCAGGGTTTTCCAATAACTCACGGCCTTTTTCCACTGGTCCTTGTTGGGAGCGAATTCTTTCCCCTTTAAATATTTAAACGTAACTTCATCTGGCGCGATCATCCCGGCACGGGCTCCAGCTTCAATGCTCATGTTGCAGACCGTCATCCGGCCTTCCATGGAAAGGCTTCGGATCGCGGATCCGCCATATTCCACGACATAGCCGGTGGCGCCCGCTGTTCCGATCTGCCCGATGATATACAGGATGATGTCCTTGGCGGTCACACCCTTTTTCAGCCTCCCGTCAACCTTGATCAGCATGGCCTTAGATTTGTTCTGCTGCAGGGTTTGTGTCGCCAAAACATGTTCCACTTCCGAAGTGCCGATCCCGAAGGCCAAAGCGCCGAATGCACCGTGGGTGGCGGTATGTGAATCCCCGCAGACGATCGTCATCCCCGGCTGGGTGATGCCGTGCTCGGGCCCGATGATATGAACGATCCCCTGGTTTTCACTTTGAAAATCATAAAGTTCAACATCAAACTCTTTGCAGTTTCTGGCCAGGGCCTCCATCTGGATCTTGGACATTCCAGTCACGGCTTTGGGATCTTTTGTGTCCGTCGGAACATTGTGGTCCATGGTCGCGGTCGTTTTTTTAGGGCAACGGATTTTGCGTTTGCTCAATCTTAAACCCTCAAAGGCCTGCGGGCTTGTAACCTCATGTACCAAATGGCGGTCAATATAAATTAAGGCTGTATCATTCTGGCTCTCTCTGACCAGATGGGCATCCCAGATTTTGTCATACAATGTCTTAGCCATGTCACGCGATCCCTTTCCAACATTTAGGAGATTAAGAGTTTACGTAAAACTGTGTGCAGTATACCACCGTTTTTAAAATAGTCAATTTCAACCGGCGTATCTAAACGGCAAATAACGCTGAAATTTAACGTTTTTCCGTCATTTTTAGTCGCAGAAACACGGATTTCTTTACGCGGGACAATGGTCTCATCAATATTAAAGAAGTCAAAGACCTCGGTGCCGTCCAGCCCAAGGGTTTCAGCGGTTTCCCCGCTTTTGAACTGCAGCGGAAGAATGCCCATCCCCGCAAGGTTCGAGCGGTGGATGCGCTCAAAACTTTCCGCGATGACTGCCCTGACACCCAAAAGCGCAACGCCCTTCGCGGCCCAGTCACGGCTGGAACCGGTCCCGTATTCCTTCCCGGCCAGAACGATCAAGGGCGTTTGGGAAGTTTTATACGCTTGCGCTGCGTCATAAATGCTCATCTGCTCATTGGTCGGAAAATAGATGGTCCAGGACCCTTCTGTTCCGGGCGCGATCTGATTGCGCAACCGGATATTGGCGAACGTCCCCCGCGTCATCACTTTATCGTTCCCCCGGCGTGAGCCGTAGGAATTGAAATCTTTCGGTTCGATGCCCTGTGCGATCAGGAACTTTCCCGCGGGACTTCCGGCAGCGATCGAACCGGCCGGTGAGATATGGTCCGTGGTGATCGAATCCCCAACTTTGACCAGGACGCGTGCTTGTTGGATCGGCTGGATCTTGCCGCAGGAGGCTTTTATTCTGTCAAAAAAAGGCGGATGCTGGATATAGGAACTGCGTTCATCCCAAGGGAACAATGGATCATGCTTTGCCGTGACCGCATTCCATTCCGCGCTTCCTCTATCGATCTGCTTATAACGCTTGCGGAACGCTTCTTCCGTGACATGGTCGTTAATGACATCTTCGATCTCCACGGGGGTTGGCCAAAGGTCAGAAAAAAAGACAGGCTTTCCTTTGGGAGTATAACCGATCGGGTCATTTTCAAGGTCAATGTCCATTCTTCCCGCAAGCGCGTAAATGACCACCAGGGGTGGCGACGCCAGATAATTGGCTTTTGTCAGCGGATGGACACGGCCCTCGAAGTTGCGGTTCCCGCTCAAGACACTGGCAACGACCAACTGGTTCTTTTGCACCGCATCGGTCACCTCCTCGTTGAGAGGGCCGCTGTTGCCGATACAGGTCGCGCAACCGTAGCCGACAATATGGAAACCGAGCTGCTCTAAAGGTCCCAGGAGTTTTGAGTTTTCCAGATATTCTGAAACCACTTGCGAGCCGGGCGCCAAACTGGTCTTAACATAGGATGGAACCTTTAAGCCGTAATGGGCGGCCTTTTTCGCGATCAGCCCCGCGCAGACCATGACCGACGGGTTTGAAGTATTCGTGCATGAGGTGATCGAAGCAATGACGACACTTCCATGCGAAAGCTTTTCACCGGACGGAAGAACGGCTTCTTTTTTAAGATCTTCATCAGCCAAACCGAATCCGGTTTTTCCAAGAGGGGCGGTCAGGGATCGTTGGAACGAGTCCTTGATTTCTTTTAGACTAACCCGGTCCTGCGGACGTTTTGGGCCGGCCAGGCTTGGTTCCACTTTGGAAAGATCCAGCTCGAGCATGTCTGAAAATTCCGCAGCCTCTGAGACGCCTTCCTCATAGAACATTCCCTGATGGCGCATATACTGCTGGATCAGGTCGATCTGCTTGGGGTCGCGTCCTGTCATGGCATAATATTCCAGCGTGACACGGTCGATCGGAAATATCCCGGTCGTTGCGCCATACTCAGGGGCCATGTTAGAAATCGTGGCGCGGTCCGGGAGGCTCAAATGCTGGATCCCGCTGCCAAAGAATTCGACGAATTTTCCAACCACTCCTTTTTTCCGCAAAAGTTCAACGATCGTTAAAACAAGGTCAGTCGCGGTGACGCCTTCTCTCAGACGTCCTGTCAGGTGGAAACCGATGACGTCCGGCAAAAGCATGCTGATCGGTTCTCCCAGCATGACGGCTTCCGCCTCGATTCCGCCTACACCCCAACCGAGAATGCCGAGTCCGTTGATCATGGTGGTGTGGCTGTCTGTTCCGATGAGGCTGTCAGGAAAAACAAGGGTCTCGCCGTTGCGGTCGGTTTTAAGAACGCCATCCGCCAGATATTCCAGATTGACCTGATGGATGATCCCGACGCCCGGCGGCACAACAGAAAAATTTTTAAAGGCGTTTTGGCCCCATTTCAGGAATTCATAACGCTCGCGGTTTCTGGAGAACTCTTTTTCCATATTGATCCCCAAAGCGTCCGCGCAGGCATAGACATCCACTTGGACGGAGTGGTCGATCACCAGGTCACAGCGGACCTGCGGATTGATCTTGAGGATATCGCCACCTAAGGCCTTCATCGCGGAACGCATCGCGGCCAAATCGACGACACAGGGAACTCCGGTAAAATCCTGAAGGATCACGCGCCCTGGTTTAAACGCGATCTCCACCGGCTCTGTCTGCTTCGGGTTCCATTCCGAAATACGTTTAATGTCATCCATCGTGACGGAAAACCCATCGCAGTTGCGCAAGGCGCTTTCCAAAAGGACCTTGATCGAGAACGGCAGGCGTTTGGGGTCTTTCATCCCCCACTGGGTGATATCCGCGATTTTATAATAGGAAAAGGCTCCATATTGTGTCTGCAAAGCGGTTCTGCGAATGCTTGGTTTCATGAATACTCCCGAATTTGATTTAAAATTTACGGTATTATATAGAATCTTTAATGGAGCGTCAACTTCAACTCTGGGAATTGCTGACGTGAAGGCTTTTGGGTACCGTGAAATGGAATTCCGCGCCATGCCCGGGTTCAGATTCGACCCAGATACGTCCACCATGGCTGTCGACAACGGCTTTGACGATACTTAAACCAGCGCCGGTCCCTTCGTATTGGGTTGAGGTGTGCAGGCGCTTGAACATTTCAAAAATTTCATCATGATATTCTTCCGGAATGCCGATGCCGTTGTCCTTCACCCAAAATTCCCAGACCTCGTCCTGTTCCTGGCAGCCGACCCGCACAACTGGATTGCGGCTGTGGACCTTGGAGGAGAACTTGATCGCGTTGTTGATCAAATTCAAAAATGCCTCGCCCATTTTAATGCGGTCGCATACGATCGCAGGAAGGTCGTTCTCGATCTTGAAATCCACGTGGTTTTCTTCGATGCTGTATTCAAGCCGTTCCCGGATCCCGTTGACCAGGTCGTGTATATCCACTTCTTCATAGGGGTTGCGGACCCTGGAGATACGGCTAAGTGTCAGGAGGTCCGCGATCAAATCCTGCATGCGGTCAGCGCTGCGCATTGCGCCATCCAGACACCGCCGTCCCCGCTCGTCGAATTTGTCATAGTAGACGTTCTTTAAATATTCAGTGTAGCCAATGATCCCTAAAAGAGGCGAGCGCAGATCATGGCTGACGGTATGGACAAAACTGTCCAATTCCTTGTTGACCTTCTCCAGGTCCCTTTTTTGTTCCTCGGTGATCCGCAGTGTTTCAGCAAGCTGGTTGCGTTTTTGGTTAAGCTGATTGGTGAAGTCTAAAAGTTTGTCGGTCATGACGTTAAAAGCCCGGCTAACCTCTCCGATCTCATCCTCGGTGAGGCGCTTGAGCTTGACAAGAAAATTCCCGTCCCCGACCGCACGGGCGGCCTGATCGAGCTTTTTTAGAGGAACGACGATACTTTGGATGATCGCGTAAGCGATGATCAAGCTGATGAACAGACTGATCGAAAAGCTTAACCATAAAAAACGGCGGGCGATCGTCTCTTCCTGTTTGGCGCTTCTTAACGAGTTGCGGGAGAAGTCCTCGATATCACCGATAAAGACTTTCAATTCTTCTCCGAGCCGCGAGGACCCCTTTTCGATCTTGCGGATGTCATCGAAGGAAAGCTCGAATTTTTCTTCCGTGACGGAATTCAGGATGTCTAAGAGCAGTTGATCATAAAGGATGTGCCTTTGCTCGATCTCAAGCAGGATCCGCTTGGCGATCTCCAGGTCTTTGCGTTTTGACTCAAAAGGCGCGGTCGCGATCCCTTCTTCGATGGTCGTTTTGGCCGCGCTGATATGGCGGGCGGATTCAGCAGAGAACTTTTCGAAACCGGAGCGGATCACGTTCGTGTGGTCTAAGAGATAGACCCGGCGTGAAGGCGTAATGCTTTCGAAGGAGAGCTCTTCAGCGATGCGCAAAAGGCGCTCAAAAAGCACGGCCTTTTCAAGCTGGCGCTCTGTGACAACGGTCATGGTCTCGGTCAGGAAAATATCCCGCTCGACAACGGTCCTCAGCTCATGGTTGATCTTCGACAGCTGCGAAAGCCCTATGAACGTGTTTCCCGCTAAAATCAAAAGAAGAAATAGAATGAAAAGTGAAATTTTATTTGATATTCTCATTTGCTCAACTCCAAAGGCAGTATAGCATTTGCTTTTATTTTGGTGAATAAGTTTCTAAAGTTTAACATTCACTTGAAAATACAAACGTCCGCCGCTAAGATAATAGCGCGGTCAAACAAAGGAACGTATGAACATCGTGCTGTTAAATCCATCTTATGGTGAGAATTTTGTCCGGGTCGCGCGCTGGGCCGCGAAATCTCGAGGCCGTGTTCAGCGTCATCCGGAATATCTTTTGACCGCCGCGCAGATCCTGATCAACAACGGGGATTCCGTAAGTTTCATAGAAGCGGCCGCGCGCAACTTTTCCATGGAAGAGACCATCGCGGCCTGCCAAAAAGGGTCTCCGGAGCTGCTGGTCATTCACGCCACCACCCCGTCGATCTATTCGGATATCGATCTTGCCCGCCAGCTTAAGGAGCGCACCGGCTGCCGAATCGCGTTTGTCGGCCAGCACGTGACGGCGGAGCCTGACAACACATTTTTGATCGCCCGCGGCGCTGTGGATTATATTTGCCGCCGGGAATATGATTACACACTTCTTGATCTTGCCAATCAGAGGATCCCCGAGGAAATCCCCGGATTGAGCTGGGTCGCTCCGGATGGAAACATTCGGCATAATCCGGACCGTCCCCCGTTGGATGTCTGTGAACTTCCGTTTCCGGCATGGCAATTGGTCAAGCCCGAATGGTATCCGGACGCCGGGAAAAAATTCCCTTTTTTGACGCTCATGACCGGACGCGGATGCAACAACGCATGTTCTTTCTGCCGTGATCCGCAATTAATGTATGGCCATTGCCTGCGCAGCCGTCGGCCTGAGCAGGTCGTGGATGAGATGGAATATGATCTTAAAATCCATCCGCAGATCCGCGAGATCATGTTCGAGACCGACACCTTTGCCGCGGATCCCGTTCAAGCCACCGCGGTGTGCGAGGAAATACTCCGCCGGGGATTAAACAGGCGGATTTCCTGGTCCTGCAATACGCGCGTGAACACAGATCTCACCCTCCTTCCGCTCATGAAGAAGGCGGGATGCCGGATGCTCATGACAGGATTTGAGTTCGGTTATGATGAAGCCTTCAAGGCGGTTAGAAAAGGGCGCGTCAGCATTGAAATGGCCCGTGCCTTCGCCGAGCGCGCGCATGAGCTTGGATTTATTGTCCACGGATGTTTCATGATCGGTGCCCCCGGTGAAACCCGTGAAACGGCCCGGCAGACCATTGATTTTGCTAAATCCTTACCGCTTGATACCATTCAGATCACCGGGATCGCCGTTTATCCGGGGACAGCCATGTATGAATGGGCGAAAAAAGAAGGTTTTATACTCGCCCGAGACTGGCGGGAATGGCTTACGCCGGAGGGTGAACAGCGAACGATCGTCAGCTACCCTCAGCTTTCGGCCGCTGAGATCGATGAACTGATCGATATGGGATTAAAGGAATTCTACCTTCGCCCGGTGCAGATGTGGCGCATGCTCATCTCGATCCGCAGCTTCGGGGATTTTTTGCGGAAACTTTACGGGTTGAAAGCTTTTCTCAATTACTTCTGGGAAAAATTCACCAAAAAAAATAGACCGGCCGTGAAATCCTTATAGATTTTGCGCAATGTAGGCAGCGGTATCGAATTTGCGCCGGCATCCGTTATCATTCATATAGCGGATCTTTCCAAAGACAGCCCTCTCTCCCCATGCCCGGTCATGGACACCGCCGATCGCCCAGGCGATTCCCGCATATCCGTTGGGGTCACGGCCATCTAGCTCATAACGGTCATTGAGATCGATCGCGATCGATAACGCCGTTTCCGGTGATGAGCTCCACTCCAGGATTTTTTTCGCCCAATACATGCGCATGTATCCGTGCATCTTCCCGCTCTTGAGCATTTCGGTCTGGCAGGCGTTCCATAACGGATCATGTGTTTGGGCCTGTTCGAATTGGTCCGGGGAATAAACGAACTCACGTCTATCCCTTCTGTGCTCTTCCAGCGTCTTTTTCGCCCATGCCGGAAAGCCTTCAACGTGGTCATAGTTGGGATTGTAAAAACAAAAATTATCTGAAAGTTCCCGTCGGACGATCAATTCCTCTAAAAACGCGTCTTTTGAAGCCTGCCTGGCATCTGAGGCCTGAGCTTCAAACGCAACGCGCTGCGCGGAGATCTGTCCAAAGTGCAGATACGGAGAAAGTCCCGACTGTCCGTCAAGGCAGGGGTCATTGCGCGAATCATGATAGGCGGGCAGGCGCTTTGAAAGAAAAGCGTTCAGGATTTTCAGCGCGGACGATTCACCGGGTGGAAAATTTTTAATTGGCGTGACTGAACGGTCAATGGTCAGTGAATTTTCCGCCTTCTTCCAGTCCACAGGTTTGCCAGCTTTGCCGAAGGGGTGTTTTTTGATCCGGGGAAATTTTTCCAGGAATTGATCAAGTTTTCTGTGGATCTTAGGGCGTATCGTGTAGGCCCCGAATTCAAGTTTTTCAGAAGCCTCCCAGCACGGCACGATATTATGAGCATCAACGCAATGAGTGAAAATTTTGACTGAATTTAAAACAGTTTTCAAGCGCTGCTGTTTAAACCGCAACGGATCGAAATCCGTGATGAGAAATCCGGCCTTTCTTTTACAAAGGAAATCCCGGAGCCCCGCAGTTCCTCCCAGGATCAACTGAAAGCTGATATTTTTAGCCTGAAGGCTCAGCTCAAGTTCTTTTAATCCTTCGAGCATAAAATAATATTGGCGCCAGGTCGCCCCCAGGAACGATGGCTCAAGGACAAAGACGACCTCAAGAGGCTGGCGCAGCGCAAGCGCCTTGTCCTGCGCATACAAAAGGGCCCAGTTGTCGTTAAGCCGCTGATCTCGGCTCATCCAGTAAACAACCGGGCCCTCGCTAGGCGGAATATCATGGAATGATTTTATGCGCTTTGCATTCACCATATCAGCGGTAGGACACCCTTACACGATAAGTGAGAACGGCCTCGCCGTCTTTGGCCACCGGCACTTCAAAGCTGACCCCATGGGCGCTTTCTTTATTGTAGGTGTGCGATGATTTCATGATCCGCCATTCGCCATGAACGGGTTCCAGGACCGTCACCACAATGTCCTCTTCTTTGTGATTGCGGATCTTGATCTCCCATTCGGATTCGGTCACATAACTGCCCAAGTTCTGATAGTCCATTTGCTTGCGTTCAGCGACGATATCAAAGGCCTTTCCGACTTTTAATCGAAGCAGCTCATCCTTGGGCGTATGGTCGATGCGGTCTTCTCCAATGAACTGCAGGCTTCCTTTTGAATCCGCTTTATAAAGCCGGATCACCCCGGCAGGCAACGGCATCCCCAGGGAATTTTCTTTGGAATTCTTAAATTCTATAAAGACCTCGACCGGGACTTTGATATTATTCTGCCCCATGTAGCTGTTATAAAAGTAGTTCTGATTTCCTTGGACGATGAATTTTTTGGTCAGAGGGATACCGGATTTATTTAAAAGGCTGACCTGTTTGGTCTGGTTATTCTTAAGCGTTGTCCGGCGCTGAAGATCGTAAATATGGTATTCGAAAAACGATTGTTCCACAAATTGTTCTGCGGATTTGGCCATCATCGCGCTGCCGGACATTTCCATGTCATAAAGCACGCGCCCTTCATCCCGCGCGCGATTGACCTCTCCGGCGACAAGCTTAAGCTGCGCATTGGTGTATTCCGTGCCGCTTTTATTATCGACCGTGACCCACCCATTTAATGCGCCATTTTTATCGGCATCATCCACGGTCAAGACATAATCCGCTTTCCAAGTCATGTTGCTGGTCAAATATGAAACTTTGAGTTGATGCGCGCTTGTTGAATCATTGGCAAAAAGCCATGTCAACGTCGGTTTGGCGATCAGGTTCTCAGGGATCTTAGGCAGGATCTGATAACCCGGATGGCCAAGATAAATTTCGTCACCGACTTTATAGATCTGGCCGTTGTTGTTGCTTAAAAGCGTGGCCGTGACTTTGGTCTCGGTCCCCTGATAGGGGTTGCGGTCCAGCAACGTGATCTCTTTACCCACGTATTTATCCAGGAGCTTGCTGGCGTTCATCAGATCGTATTCATAATTTTGTTCAAGGACCGCGAAGGAGTCCGGCATATTGACGGATTCCACATGGACGGTAACCGGGTCGATATATTGGGCGACGTCCATAAAGCGGAGCTCCCCGGCCTCTGTTGTCGCGAGCTTCAATTCCCGTGTATCTTTGATCAAAGCGATGTTGGAATTGTAAACCGTGACTTCGACATTTTTTTGATCCTCCAGCGTTGAAACCTGGGCCTCTTGAGAGAACGCGGAGCCCGTGAAACCTGTGACAGCGACAATACCCAGCATGAACATAAAAACCCGTTTGAAATTCATACCCTCCCCCTTTCGAATCACAAATATACTAATGATATCACGAGCCTTGATTTTGCACACAAAGAAATCGGCTTTTCAGAAGACTGAAAAGCCGATTTACATTTATCCGCACATAGGAACGATATCCCTATTCAGCATTTTTAAACCCATAGCCGGTCGAATATGTTTCCGGGACCAGAGTCTGTCCCTTTTGGACCAGATCAATGAACTCCGCACGATATCCCCATTCATCCTTTCCCTGGGCAGAGCGCGCACGCTTGAGCGCAGCCTCGAACGTGGCATTGCCTTTATGCTTTGAATTTTTTAAAAGCATACCGAATTCCGCCACTGCCGAAGCGAACTGAAAATCTTCGCTTGGGTTTTCGCTGATCTGAGACGCCGTCACAGTTTGAGAAATAAGTTTGCTGACGTCCTCATCCGGATTTTTATAACGGAATTTGACCGTCATCACTTCATCTGAATGCCCGGTGTCAGGTTTGGCCTGCGGAACCTGGTATTTAAGCGCATCCACGCTTCCGCCGATATCTTCGCTGCTGGAAGCTGGGACGATCTCATAAAAGGCCGTGACCGTATGCCCTGCTCCGAGCTCTCCAGCGTCCTTTGTGTCATCATTAAAGTCTTCTTTCGCGAGCATGCGGTTCTCATAACCGATCAGCCGGTAGGCCTTGACCTGGGCCGGGTTGAACTCGATCTGGAGCTTCACGTCCTTGGCGATGGTGAATAACGTTGAGCCGAGTTCACGGACCAGAACTTTTTTAGCTTCACGTTCGGTATCGATGTAGTAATAATTACCGTTGCCTTTATCGGCGAGTTTTTCCATCCGGGAATCTTTGTAATTTCCCATGCCGAATCCCAGCACGGTCAGGAATATCCCCTGCTTGCGTTTTTCTTCGATCATCTTGACCAGCTCGCTGTCATTGCTGACCCCGATATTGAAGTCCCCATCAGTGGCCAGGATCACGCGGTTATTGCCGCCTTTGATGTAATTTTTGGCAGCCAGCTCATAGGCCGTGAGGATCCCCTGCGCCCCGGCCGTGCTTCCGCCGGCTGAAAGCTGATCGATCGCTGAGATGATCTGCTGCTTGTTCCCGCCAGAAACAGAATCCAAAAGAACACCGGCATTTCCGGCATACGTGACGATCGAGACTTTTTCTTCGGAGCGCAGTTGCTGGACCATCAGTTTAAAACCGGTCTTTAAAAGAGGCAGCTTGTTCGCATCCTGCATGGAGCCGGACACATCGATCAGAAAGACAAGATTGCTTTCCGGAAGGGTCTGGGCCGTTAAAGATTTACCCTGCAATCCGATTTTGGCCAGCAGATGATCCGTGTTCCAGGGGGCTTTGGCCACTTCAATATTGATGGAGAACGGATCTTCACCCGTCGGCTGCGGATAGTTATAGGTGAAATAATTGACCATTTCCTCAATACGGACAGCCCCAGCCGGCACCGTTTGCTGATTGTTCAAAAGCCGGCGTATATTGGCATAGGACGCCGTATCCACATCGATCGAAAATGTCGAAAGCGGATTTTCCGTGACTTTCAGGAATTCATTTTCCGTCTGGTTATCATACTGTTCAGTGTTAAACTCGCTTTCCACCGGGATTGGAATGGATGGTTCTTCGTAATAGATCGAGACCGCCTCTGAATCCTTCAGCACTGAATTGAGTGAACCAATTCTATGAGTAGCGGTTGTCTGACCCGGGGCCTGGGCGACTACCGATCTGTCAAAAGCGCGCATACGCTCGTTTGCCGGAATGGCTTTGCCGCTTACGGCATAATAATCATCCGTTGCCTCATCCCTCGTCACTTCATATTCAGATTTCAAATAATACGGCGCGTATTGAAGTTTTGCTTCAATCGATTCCTTCTTGGCGATCCGGCCTTTGTCATGATAGGAAAATTGCTCGCCGATATCATCAGTCGCCTGGCGCAGGCGCCCTTGTATTCCTCTCGCGGTGTAATTTTTTAGGACCAGCGGGGCTGAGATCATCACAAAAGCAGCCACCGCCACAGTCGCGGAAATTGGGATAAATTTTTTACGTTCCATGGCCCGACCCTCCTTCTTGAGGACTTCTCGTTGGATTTTAAGTTCAAGGTCGGAAGAGAGGTTTTCATTCTGCCACGTATGGAGATCGGAAGAGATCTGTTTTAACTCTGTATAATACTGACGGGCTTCTTCGGAAGAATCCAAGGCCGCTTCAACCAGGCGCGTTTCTTCCAAGGATGTTTCACCGTCGATATAAGCTGAGATCAAAGGTTTCAAATCTTCAAAATTCATAGGGATCCCTCCTTCCCAAAGAGCTCGGGATCAGATTTGCGCAAATGGTTCGATAAAAATTCCCGCCCGCGAAAGATCAGAACTTTCACATTATCCAGGCTGCATCCCAGGACTTGCGCGATGTCTTTATAGCTCAGGTCCTGATATTCCCTTAATACCAGGGCTTCTCTCAAATTCACCGGCATGAGTTCCAGGGCTTTCTGAATCGCTTTGATTTTTTCTTTAGAGATCGCCTGATCCGAAACCGAAGGCCCTTCATCAGGGAGCTGCCACTGTTCTTCTTCGCCTTGGTCCTGATCCCGTTTGCGCCAAAGAGAGAGTGTGTGTCGTTGTTTTCTAAGGCTGGTCAAACAGGCATTGCGGGTCACCGTGTAGGCCCAAGTGGAGAACTTGGCCCCTGCTTCGATCGTGTATTTTTGTGTCGCAATCGCCATAAAAACCTCACTGAGTGCGTCTTCGGCATCCGCACGGTTTCCAAGGATGCGCCGCGCGAAGTTAAACAGCGGCAATTTGTAGCGGTTAAAAAGTTCCGTAAAAGCGCCTTTTTCACCGCCGTAATACTCCCTGACAAGCTGTTCATCTGAGAACTGGTTCATGCATGAGCCTTTTTAACTTCCCGGGTGGTACTTCTCAACCTCTCTTCCACCCATTTAAACGCACGGCTGGCTGTTTTGTTACACGATTTTTAAAGATCAATAAGCAAATTTTTTGACCGGTTCCGGCTCATCTTCAATGCCGCGAGAGCTCATATATGTGAAAAAAGCGGCCAGAAAGAGGATACATACCGTGGCGATCACGGCAACACGGATCAAAAATGGGGTCATATCTTTCATAAGATCTCCATTGTTTTATATTTTTGATGCTTTTTTATCAGTATCTGCCTTTCTGAACAGATCTTTGAGTTCGTCATCCATTTTTCGGGCATCCTCTTTAGTCGACATCAATTGAAGCATGGTCCGAAAATAACTGGCGCACAGAAAAGCGAACGTCAAAGACAGGGCCACGATCCAGAGATCGATTTTTTGAAAGCCGTTCTTAAAAACAAAAACGCTGACCAGGCATACCTGGATCAGGCAAAGACCATCGACCAGGCGCAAAAATGTGATTGTTTTCATAAAGTTCTCACACGTTACAGAGCGATCTCGATCCCGACCGGGCAGTGATCAGAACCCAGCATGTCCTTCAGAATAAAGGCCGTCTTTAATTTTGACTCAAGATCGTTTGAAATAAAAAAGTAATCGATCCTCCAGCCCACATCCCGCTCGCGGGCTTTTGTTTTATAATCCCACCAGCTGTAATGGCCGGGCTCGTTGGGATGGCGAGAGCGAAACGTGTCGATATAGCCTTTGGAAATAAGTGTTGATATCCAGGCCCGCTCCTCTGGAAGGAAGCCGGTGTTTTTTTCATTCTCTTTCGGCCTGGCCAGATCAATCGGTTCATGCGCGGTATTGACGTCCCCGCAAATGATCAGGCGCTTGCCTTTCTTGCGTAGACGCTCAATATGTTTTAGAAAGGCATCATAAAATCCCATTTTATACGGCACCCGGACGTTGCCGCTGCTGCCGTTGGGAAAATAAACATTGAACAGTGTGTAGTCCTTAAATTCCAACTGCAGCATCCGGCCTTCACAATCGAATTCTTTGAAGCCCAGATCGCGGTTGACGCTCAGTGGTTCGGTTTGAGTAAAGACGGCGACTCCGCTGTAACCTTTCCGCTCAGCGGAGTTCCAGAACGAATGATATCCTTCCGGCTTGAGAAATTTTTCAGTCAACTGTTCTGGCTGGGCTTTGGTTTCCTGAACGCAGACGATCTCGGCAGGACCGGACTGAAGCCAGTTAAAAAAACCTTTACCTTCAGCGGCGCGTATTCCGTTGATGTTCCAGCTGAGCAATTTCATAGGAATAAAAACTTTCGTTTTGATCACACGGGTTTTGACAGAGAAATTCTAACGGAGAGTTGCGACTCTTGCAAGAAGAAAACGTTCAAGCCGCGTTAAGATTTTATCCATCCCACGATCGTATACCAATAAGTATTCCCGCCGATCATGCCCGGCGGCAAATGGTTGATGACTTCAGGGACCTGATAGATCGCAGGAACGTTGGTCCCCATGTTGAAATAATTCGAAACAAAGGTCCCCAGGATATCCGTCTGTTTTGAACAGGTGATCTGGTTTTCGGCATAAAATAGCCCCATGGCGTCCATTTGCGCTGTTGTGCCGAGCGTAATGTTGTTAGGCGTCATGAAACCGATGTTGTTATTTGGAAAAGAATTATTGCCTGCTGTCAAAAGGTTGACATCTACTTGAACATTTCCGGTCGATAAAATAGAACCCTTTCCGGTGTAATTGATCGTCTTTCCCTTATCAACCAGGTTCACGGAGTTGCCGCCATCCACATACACAATGCCTGAGATCGTAAGATTGCCTGCCCCATCCATACTGATGCTGCCGTTGGCGTTGGAATAACTAAAAACGGATGTTGAGGTCACATTATTAAGTTGATTGGTCAGGACCAGCGCGTTATTCTTCAGATATTCCTGATAGGATGAGTATCCCATATATGGGTCCGAAAGACTGGGGAAGCGAACCGCTTCACCCAGATCATAGGCATTGGTCGTTCCATTATCCGAGTGGACGCTGGCAGCCCCCTGATTGCCGCCAAATCCATCATTAGTGAAAACCCCATCAGCTGTTTCTTTATACGCGTTTCCTGCGATATTAATTTCTCCGACTGTGGAACTTCCGCTTAAGCCGATAATGCCGCGCTTGACGTGCAGTTTGGCATTGAGGGTCTCAACCGTTTCTCCACCTATTACGGTCGTTGGCAAGGCGGGAACTTTTGCCCGCAGGGCTGCTGCCAGGGTGCGGTAATTATTACCGACAAATTCCGCGGTCCCTCCGAGGTCAATGGCCAAGTCCCCGGGATTTAACCCTGACCCGAGGATCAGGACCGAACCGCGGATATCAACGTTGCCGTTGACCATGGCGCCCGCGGCGCCTCTCCCCGCGAAGATCGCATAGTTCCAGGGAGAAACACTGTACATTTTTGTATAGACTGTGATCGTTTGTGAAACCCCGCCGATCGTACCCGTTGAGCGGACCCAGATGTCACCAGATGACCCGGAAACATTCTTCAGCGCGACATTATAGGTCCCGCCGTTTAAGGATGTGTCCGTGTAGGGAATCGCGTAAAAATTGACCGTGTCAGGTCCAATAACATAACCATGGATATTTCCGTCGACCCAGCTGTTGATCGTCCCTCCAGAAATAAAATCCTGTCTCAGGTCGGAAAGGCCCCGCTCGATGCCGGCCTCCGCCAGATGGAACGCGACAGCGGTCAAACGTTGCCGTTCAGCGGTTTTGGATTCGCTGGCTGAAAGAACGGCAAAAGAAGCTCCGATCCCCAAAAGAACAAGGATCATGAAATAGGCGATCAGCAAGGCGCTTCCTCGCCGACTGGAAACTAAACGGAAATGGAAATCGTTATGGTTTTTCATGGCTAATTCCTCAGTTCGATCTCAAAGCTTAACTGGTAGTTCGCCGACCGGCCGCGTTCCGTGGTATCAGCACCCTGGATCGTGATCTCCAGAATATCCGGAGAGGTCGGCTGCCGTCTGAAGGTCAGGCCCGAGATCTTGTTGGCCAGCACTTTTGAATTGCCACCCTGTGTTCGAATAATTTGGCTTGAACCCGTTCCTCCGCGGGCATATTGGATCGCATCGTTCTCCCAGACCAGCACCCCGGAGGTGATCGACGCCCCCTTTTTAAAAGAGATCGATGAGTAAAGCGTTCCATCAGCCGGCACATTAAAGATCGCGCCCGAACCTGCCTGCCGGAGGTCGCTGACCATCCAGTCAGAGGCCTTACGCAGTTCCTGATGAAGCTGGATCACCACACGGTTGGTGTCCCAGTGCCCCTGTGATGTCAACGCCAGGGTGTAGGCCCCCCCTGTAATCAAGACAAAGATCGCCAATGCGACCATGATTTCAGCGAACGTAAATCCCTGTTGTGTCCTCATCAAGATTTTTTTCTGATTTCGCAACATTGCAGAGCCTTTTTTATCGCAGATTTATTACCTTCGAGTGAATTTTGTTATCAGCGTTATCGGCGAATCCAATTTTGAATTAGAATTGTTATCCTCTCCCGAGTCTAGCGTCCCATCAAGGTCAGCATCCTCGCCGATGATCCGTCCATATTTGTCCTGCCAGAAGACCAGGACTTCAATGCCCAAAAGCTCAGGGTCTGAGCTGTCGATACGGACAAGCCCAATGCCATCCAGGCCGGTTGTTGTGAACGTGTTCCCTGGCGTTCCTCCGGAGGCGTAATCAACCGGTATTGAGCTGTAGGCGTGCGTCCGGATCTCTTCGATCTTGCTTTGGGCCAGGCTCACCGCGATGGATTTGTTTCCGGCCAACTCCGCTTCCAACGCGGTGTAAATGAAAAGCTGCCCCATGCCAATGATCAAAAAGGCCATGATCACAACAACGATCAAAATTTCCGCTAATGTAAACCCGTTTTGTTTAGCTCGCATCACGGTCCCTTTCAAAAAACAGGCCTATCCTTTTGAAAGATAGGCCTATCGGTCTGTCTTGTATCCGGTAGCCAGGCTATCCTTGCAAAAGGATCCTATAGCTTTGCGCCCCCACCTTACGATGGGTTTGCCTTTGTCACTACAGTCCATTCCAATATAAGTATAAAAGATATGCATGTTAAATCGCAATTTTTATTTCAAAGGCTACAAACGGTTCCGTTCAAGCAAATTTCCATAGGCATCAAAGGTCAGGACCTCGGTCAGCCGGCCATCAATATTGTAAGACTTCTTATAGCGGTTGGTGCTACGGTTGGTAAGGTTCCACTCATACTTCAGGACCCCATCCCGAGCGTAAACCTTGCCCACTCCGACTTCCGCATCACCGGGCTTAAAGATCGCATCGGTATAATCGACTTCCATGCGCAGGCGTCCGTCATAAAAGTATTCTTTCAGTGTGCGCAGGATGTCCCGGTAATAGGCGATCTCTTTGGAGACTTTCCCGTTGTCAAAATATTCGAGGTATTTGCCGTGGCGTTTATTTCCTTGATAAGAGACCGTCCCTTTGACATGGGTGTTAATGTCCTCAAATGGCACGGTGGCATCCGGCAGAGCTCCGGTCAGGTCAAACATTTTTTTATCATGGACGCTGATCTTATACCGAGCAATCTCAGTCTGGTCGGCATAGACCACGCACTCCCGGTATTCACGGTTCATGTCCAGCCATTCGCGCTGTGATAACATTTCCGTGGGAACCGATGGCCGGCGGTTGACCGGTTTCGGGATGGATGTTTCTTCAGCCAGAGTCGGCAGCGGTTCTTTCTTAGTTTTGATTTGGGACATAATAAAAAGGTTCAGAACGACCAGGACGATCAGGAAGCCAAGGACTAAAATCACGAGAATGTTTTTTTTCATCAGCGGGATCCTTCAGGGCGTCTCTTACACGCGCTTAGTGTTTATTATACTAGGATATTACTTTGATTCGAGTATTAAAAGAATATTCTTTTGACAAATGAAGGGAAAATGTTATTTTACGATCCCGGCAAACCCCATAAAGGCCAGGGATAAAAGCCCGGCGGTGATCAGGGCGATCGGAGCGCCGCGCAGTGCTTCGGGGATGTCCGAAAACTCAAGCTGCTCACGGATGCCGGCGAAAATAATAAGCGCCAGGGTAAAGCCAAGAGCGTTGGCGATCGCAAAGACAATGCTTTCCATCAAATTGAACTTATTTTGAATGACCAGGATCGCGACCCCCAGGATGGTGCAATTGGTGGTGATCAAAGGTAAATAAACACCCAAAGCCTGATACAGAGGCGGGCTGACCTTTTTCATGATGATCTCGACCATCTGGACAAGCGCTGCAATGACAAGGATATAGGTGACCGTCTGCATAAACCCTATGCCCAGCGGAGCCAGAACATAGACATTCACCAAATATGTGACCAGGGTCGCGAGGGTCATAACAAAGATCACCCCGCCTCCCATTCCGCAAGCTGTTGAAAAACGGGTCGAAACCCCCAAAAAGGGACAGATACCCAAAAACCTGGTCAAGACAATATTGTTGACAAAGACCGCGGATATGATGATCAGGATATATTCCATGATTATTTCTCCTGCCTTTTAATGATCATGTTTACGACAGCGATTAAATAGCCAATGACCAAAAAACCTCCCGGCGCCAAGATAAAGACCAGGGCTCCGTCCCCCGGAAAAAGTTTAAATCCTAAAAGCGACCCATTTCCCAAGCCCTCACGGATCATGCCTACGACCGCCAGGGTCAGGGTAAACCCCAGTCCCATTCCCAGTCCGTCAATGATCGATGAGAAGACCGTATTTTTTGACGCAAAAGCTTCCGCGCGGCCTAAAATAATACAATTTACGACGATCAAAGGAAGAAAGATCCCCAACTGTGCGTGCAAAGCCGGAGCAAAGCCGGCCATGAGCAGCTCTACCATGGTCACGAATGCGGCAATGACCACAATATAGGAAGGGATCCGGACCTGGTCAGGTATGAAATCCTTAACGATCGAAATGACAATATTGGACATGACCAGGACGAATGTCGCGGCCAGCCCCATCCCCAGGCCGTTGACCACGGAGGTGCTGACACCGATCGTCGGACAAAACCCCAATAACAAAACAAGGACGGGGTTTTGACGGATAAATCCTTTTGTGAAATTTTGCCACTGGTTCACGGTTTTTCTTCCTTTATATAGGTTTGATAGGCCCGGTTGAGCGCGTCACAAAAGGCCCTTGAGGAGATCGTCGCGGCCGTGATCGCGTCCACATCCCCGCCGTCCTTTTTGACCATGACTTTAAATTGCGCCGGGTCTTTTCCTTTGAACTGGGCCGTAAAACCGGATTTCTTCGCTTCCATCTTATCGCCGAGGCCGGGTGTTTCCTTGTGTTCCACTACGACAATATCCTGAATGCTCCCGTTCGGTAATAGTCCCACCATCAATTTTACGCGCCCGCCAAACCCTTTATCCGTAAACGTCTCTACCGCCGTCCCGACAAGCGTTCCATCTTTCCGGACCGGATAAAAGATCAGCTCTCCCCCCTCGGATTTTATAACACGCCGTTCTTCCATCGGGTTATTATTAAAAGCCGGCACGACTTGTTCGATGGCCTTGGCTTTTTTGGCACGGGTTGCTTCTTCGATGGGATCTTTGGTCAGTTCATACACCCATCCCAGTCCGGCGGAGGAAAGAAAGGACACCACGAACAACGTTAGGACCATGTTAAAAAATGTTGACGGTGTTTTTGACATCGTTCTATTCTCCGAACCGGTGCGGTTTACAATAGCGGTTGATCAGCGGAACAAAGGCGTTCATGACCAGGATCGCAAAAGACACCCCTTCAGGATATGCCCCAAAAACACGAATGATAACGGTCAGGGCGCCGATGAGACACCCGTAGATCAACATGCCTTTATGGGTCATAGGTGAGGAGACATAATCCGTGGCCATATAGATCGCCCCGAGCATCACTCCCCCGCTTAGGATGTGGAACAGCGGATGAACATATTTCAATGGATCGATAAGCCATAAGATCCCGCTGAAAACAAAAACAGTCCCGATCATGGAAACCGGGATATGCCAGGAGATGATCTTTTTCCAAAGTAAAAATAGCCCGCCTAACAAAAGTGCCGCGGCGGAAATTTCCCCCAACGAGCCGCCGATCTGCCCCAGGAACAATTGCCCGTAATCCGGAAGTTTCGCCGAGATCTGCTCGATGGTCTGGCCGTTCAAAAGGCCTTCCTTAAGCGTCATGAGCGGTGTGGCGGCGGTCTTGCCGTCCACGTGGGACAAGCAGCGGTAAGCAAACGCTTTGGGCCAGGTCGTCATGGCGACCGGAAAGGAGATCAGTAAAAAAACCCGGCCCACAAGCGCCGGATTAAAGATATTATTTCCCAATCCTCCAAATGACATTTTCGCGACGGCGATCGCCACAAAACTTCCGATCAAGACCATCCACCAGGGCAAATTGGCCGGAAGATTGAACGCCAGAAGCATTCCGGTCAAAGCGGCGGAACCGTCCAAGGCCCGGACAGGGACCTTCATCAGATATTTCTGGATCACAAATTCCAACGCGATACAGGAGGAAACAGCTAAAAATGTCAGGTAGAGCGCTCCCAATCCAAAGACATAAACGGAAACGGCCAATGCCGGAACAAGCGCGATGATCACGGCATACATACTCTTTTCAATCGAGAGCCCGCTAAAGACATGCGGCGATAACGAAACGATCAACGGTTTCTGGTTCATTTTTGCTGCCTTGCTTTCATGCGTTGGAGAACACTGGCCTTGCCGTAACGGATATAATCCAATAAGGGCCTGTTGGACGGACAGGTGAAACTGCAGCAGCCGCATTCACAGCAGTTGGTGATCTTTTCCAGTTCCGCCTCATCCAGACGCCCCTGCTCAACCAACGTCATTAATAAATACGGTTCCATCCCCAGTGGGCAGACCGAAACACATTTCGCGCAACGGATGCACACCTGTTTTTGTTTGCGTTTGGCTTCATTCTCGGGAATGATGACGATCCCGCCCGCCCCCTTCGTGATGGGAATGGAAATATCCGGAATGGCCTTGCCCATCATCACGCTGCCGCGGATCACTTTGGCCGTGTCTTCCGGTAAACCTCCCGCCGCGTCAATAAGTGCGCGGATCGGAGTCCCGATGCGGACCCGGAAATTAGAAGGGTCTTTTACGGAATCTCCGGTAACGGTCACAACGCGATCGATCAGAGGTTTGTTTTTTTGAACGGCCTCATAGATCGAAAAACAGGTGGCGACATTAAAGACCACACAACCCACATCAATCGGCAATCCGCGCGGGGGCGGAGGAATTTCACGGTTGGTCAATGCCTTAACCAGTTGACGCTCACCGCCCTGCGGGTACCAGACCTTAAGTGCGACGATCTCGATCTCGGGATACGGATTCGAGAATTTTTTGAGTTGTTCGATCGCGTCCGGTGTGTTAGCCTCAACGCCGACCAGAGCTTTTTTAAGCCCCAGGGCTTTTAACGCGATCCGGATGCCAACAATGATCTCTTCGGCCTTTTCCAGCATCAATCGGTGGTCGGAGGTCAAATACGGCTCGCATTCCACTCCGTTTATGATCAGAAACTCGGCGCTCTTTCCAGGAGGGATCGATAGCTTGATATCCGCCGGAAAGGTCGCCCCTCCCAGGCCCACGATGCCGGCTGCCGTGACCTTGGCACGGATCTCATCCGGTGTCGCGGTGATGTCCATATTTAGTTCAGGGCTGCGGTCGATCCCGTCAAGCCATTCATCCCCCGAAACTTCGATCTCAAAAGAAGGTTTTTTCCACCCTTCCGGATCAGGAAGCTCGACCATTTTTTTAACCGTTCCGGACACCGATGAATGCACGTTGGCAGAAATAAATCCCTGGCGCTGGGCGATGAGCTGCCCAACGAGCACTTTATCGCCGGGCTGAACAACCGGAACGGCCGGCGCGCCGATATGCTGGGAGCAGGGAATATAAACGGTTGCAGGAAGCGGCAGATCAACGATCTGCTTATGGTCCGAAAATTTTTTATCTTCCGGATGGATGCCTCCCTGCGGGAATGTTTTTACTTTTTTACCGAACATAATCGCTCACCTTTAAGCCGCGGTCCCCGCGGATTCTTCAGCTGGCTTACGGGGTGGAAAATTTGTTTCATGGATGGCCTTCGTGGGGCACACTGGAACGCATTTTCGACAAAGCCGGCATTTATTAAAATCGATATACGCCAAATTATTCTCCATCGTGATCGCGTCAAAAGGACATTCCTTCACGCACTTGCCGCAGCCGATGCAGGCGACCTTGCAGGCCTTTATCGCGACAGCCCCCTTGTCTTTATTGATGCAGGACACGAACACCCGGCGGCCTTTGGGCCCTTTTTTGCGAAGCTCAATAATGAATTTAGGACAGGCCGTCACGCATTTACCGCAGGCCGTGCATTTTTCCTCGACAACGACCGGAAGCCCGGTGGCTTCATCCATATGGATCGCGTCAAACGCGCAAACGCGCACGCAATCCGCAAGCCCTAAGCAGCCATATGAACAGGCCGTATCACCACTGTAGGTTGATGCGGCGATCGCGCATGTTCCCACCCCATCATAGACGGATGTTCTCGGACGAACACCGAATGATCCGCTGCAGCGGACAACTGCGATCATCGGGTCTTTTTCGGCGACCGTTTTTCCAAGGATCTTCGCCACCTCGGCCATGCAGGCGTTCCCGCCAGGGCTGCAATACAACCCTTCTAAGGTCTCAGCCTTCACGCAGGCCTCCGCGAACGCGTGGCAGCCCGGAAAACCGCAGCCGCCGCAGTTTACGCCCGGCAGGACTTTTTCCACGTTCTCGACCCGTGGGTCTTCGACGATCTTGAATTTTTGGGCCACAAGATACAAAATGACCGCGGAGATCACACCGATGACCGACAAAACCAGGATTGTATAAATTAAGGTCAGGCTCATAGCTCTTGTTTTAAGGTAAATGTAAATTCCCGTTTTAAACGATCCCGAAACAGGTATAGAACAAAATAATAACCGATCAGGACAACGCCGGCTGCCAGTCCGGCCAAAAGTTCATTTTTCCATATTTCATGGGCAATGACCAAAGCGCTCACTAAACACACAAACGGCAGTAAATACGCCCAGACAACCGCTTTATAACTCTGGGACTGACGGCTTACGACGGTCACAACATTTCCGACCTGATGCGGCCGGCCGTCATGAACGATTTCAATATAGCGGTATCCATCCTCTGCCATGATACAGTTTTCCCGCGCTTGGCAGCTTCCACAGGCCGGAATGACTTCGACCTGAACTTTGAGAAACCCATCGTTTATTTCAACGATGGTTCCTTGATGTTCAATGAAAGTAGTGTTGGACATAAGGTCCCCTGGTAATTGGGGAATGAATTTTAGTCAATATATCCCTTCCGGATAGGTTTGTCAATACACAAATCGAATATTTCCTTGACTTTAGAACCGATTTTGATATTTTGAAACGGAAGCGTATGATGATCATGAACAATCGGAGAGAATGATGATTTTAGGCGCCCTCAAAGAGCAATCCAGCCGTGAAAAGCGCATCCCCCTTTTGCCGGCATCCGTTAAAAAAATGATCGATCAGGGGATGACGGTTTGTGTTGAAGAAGGTCTGGGAGAATCGTTGTTTATCAACGATCAGGCGTTTCGCGACAGCGG
Source organism: Candidatus Omnitrophota bacterium (assembly GCA_022711395.1). Taxonomy (GTDB): domain Bacteria; phylum Omnitrophota; class Gorgyraeia; order Zapsychrales; family JANLHA01; genus JAKLFA01. The sequence continues at coordinate 311,854 of JAKLFA010000002.1, forward strand.
CGCGCAGATCAAGAGCCGTTCGGAAATCTTGGCTTCAGCGGATATTTTGGTCAGGATCAGTAAACCATCCATAGATGATATCAAGACTCTCAAAAGTGGCACGGTCCATCTCAGTTATCTGGATCCGTTCAATGATCCGGAAACCTTGAAACAGATGGCTTCCCATGGATTGAGCGCCATCTCGCTTGAAATGATCCCGCGCACAACGCTGGCACAGAAAATGGACGTTTTAAGTTCACAGGCCTCATTGGCAGGTTATTACGCCGTGGTGTTGGCAGCCAGCCGGATCTCCAAGGCATTTCCGATGATGATGACGCCTGCTGGCACCATCCCGCCGGCCCGGGTTTTTGTGGTCGGAGCTGGTGTCGCGGGCTTGCAGGCGATCGCGACCGCTAAGCGTCTTGGCGCTCGAGTCGAAGCCTTTGACACACGCCCTGCCGTTGAGGAGCAGGTCAGGTCGTTAGGAGCCCGTTTTCTTAAAATTGATCTGGGGGAAACCGGCGAAGCCCAGGGAGGATACGCCAAACAATTGACTGAAGCGCAGCTCGATAAACAACGCCAGGAAATGGCAAAGGTCTGCGCCCAATCCGATATCGTGATCACTACCGCGCAGGTGTTCGGAAGGAAAGCTCCGAGGATCATTACCAAAAACATGATCATGGGAATGCGCCCAGGAAGCGTTATTGTGGACATGGCCGTTGAGACCGGCGGCAATGTGGAGGGTTCTCTTGTTGATCAGGACGTTGAGCTTAATGGGGTCCTTATTCTTGGGTTAAGCAATCTCCCGGGAAAGGTCGCCGCGGATGCCAGCAGCATGTTCTCAAACAACATTACAAGTTTGATCCTGCACTATTGGGACAAGGCATCAAAGAGCCTGAAGTTCTCCCAGGAAGATGAGATCTTAAAAGGCTGCCTGCTGGCTTCTCAAGGCAAGATCCTGAACGAAAAATTCCAACATCTACAAAAGGCGTAAATCATGGACCCGATGACGATGATGTTCCTTTTTTTTATTCTGGCCTTGTCGATTTTCTTGGGGTTTGAATTGATCTCAAAAGTTCCGGCAACATTGCACACTCCGCTCATGTCCGGCTCCAACGCGATCTCCGGGATCACGATCGTAGGGGCGTTGATCGCCGCCGGGACATCGAAAACGGCGCTCGCGACCGTTTTAGGGGTCATTGCGGTCGCCACCGCTATGATCAATGTCGTCGGTGGCTATCTTGTTACCGACCGGATGCTTGCCATGTTCAAGAAAAAAGATCAAACCCAAGGAGCAAAACAGTGAATTCCATATTCTGGATCAACTTCAGTTATATTATTGCGGCGGTCCTTTTTGCCTTAGGCCTGAAAATGATGGGCGCTCCCGCTTCCGCCCGAAAAGGTAACGCCCTTTCCGCTATCGCCATGTTGATCGCCGTGATCGCGACCCTGCTCACCCAGGGGTTGTCTTATCATTGGATCATCCTCGGGGTCGTGATCGGAAGCGTCCTGGGAACGATGGCAGCCCGTATGGTCGCGATGACCGCCATGCCGGAAATGGTCGCTCTTTTAAACGGATCCGGCGGCCTGGCCAGCCTCCTGGTGGGATGGATCGCTTATGATATGGAACCCGGGGCTCCTTTATTCACGACGATCTCTGTTTATCTTTCCGTGCTGATCGGTGGCGTGACATTTACAGGAAGTGTTGTGGCATGGGGAAAATTGAGCGAAAAGATCAGCAGCAAACCGTTCCTGTATAAAGGCCAAAAGATCGTCAATTCCCTGATCGTGGCGGCGATCCTGCTTTTAGGCCTTCTTTACTGCCTGGATCCAGTGGCCCAATACAGTGCGTTTCTTATGATTATCCTGCTGTCATTGATCTTAGGGGTCCTGGCCGTTATCCCGATCGGTGGGGCTGATATGCCTGTCGTTATTTCACTTTTAAACAGTTATTCAGGCCTGGCTGCCTGCGCGGCCGGGTTTGTCATTCAAAATAATATCTTGATCGTAGCAGGGGCCCTCGTTGGAGCCTCGGGGATCATTTTAACACAGATCATGTGCAAGGCCATGAACCGCTCACTGGCCAATGTCCTTTTCAGCGGTTTTGGTTCCGTCACACAGCAGCAGTCATCCGCCGGGGCTCAGGGAGAAGTCCGTTCTCTATCGGTCGAAGACGCGTTCTATCTTTTGGAGGCGGCCCAATCCGTCGTGTTCGTCCCCGGTTACGGGTTGGCTGTCGCCCAGGCTCAGCATGTGGTTCAGGAACTGGCACAGATCCTTGAGCGCAATGGCGCGGAGGTCCGTTTCGCGATCCACCCGGTCGCCGGCCGCATGCCCGGGCACATGAATGTCCTTTTAGCGGAAGCGAATGTCCCCTATGACCAGCTTTTTGAAATGGATGCGATCAACCCGCTCATGGAATCCATTGATGTGGCGGTGGTTATCGGAGCGAATGACGTTGTCAATCCCGCCGCCCGCAACACCAAGGACTCCCCAATCTACGGTATGCCGATCATCAATGTTGATAAGGCAAAGACCGTGATCGTGCTCAAACGTTCCATGGCAACAGGTTTCGCGGGGATCCAGAATGAATTGTTCTTTTATGAAAATACCCGGATGCTTTTTGGTGACGCCAAAGCTACGATCCAAACCCTGATCGCGGAATTCAAAAATTAAATGATTTTGTAAAATGAAAACGCCCCGGCTTTTTGAAAACCGGGGCGTTCGTGTTTTTAAAATGAGCTCTAAAGATGCTTCTTCAATTGGACACCGACCAAATACCGTCCTTTTGTCATATCTTCGACCCGGACGATTCTGCCATGGGCGCGGACCACATCCAGAACCCCAGACATCACGACCCGCAATTCCAAAATATCCCCGACCAAGAACGGGCGCGATGCAATGAACGCCAGACCATCCACGCTCATATCATAGGTATTGGAATTATACCAGGTCGTCTTATCTTCCTCGGCCATTTTTGAACGCTTCACGCGGTATTGAACGCTCAGGATGCGTTCCACGCGAGGATATTTTCTTCGCTCCGAAACCTGGGTCTTGGCGGTCATCATGGTCATCATCCTTGCGGCTTGATCATTTGATCGGGTTTAACGATTTTATCGAATTCTTCAGCTTTAAGAAGGCCTAATTTGACAGCAGCTTCTTTTAGGGAAAGATTCTTTTCATACGCTTCTTTGGCGATCTTAGCTGATTTGTCATACCCAATATGGTTGTTCAGCGCCGTTACCAGCATCAGGGACTGCTCTCGGTAATGATCGATCACCGTTTTATTCGCCTCGATCCCGTTCACGCAGCGCTCGGTAAAGCTGGAACACCCATCAGCCAGCAGGCGGATCGACTGCAGAACATTATAGATGATCACAGGCTTACAGACATTCAGTTCGAAGTTGCCGCTTGCGCCGGCGACCGCGACCGTCGTGTCGTTCCCGATCACTTGGGCGCAGATCATGATCAAAGCTTCACATTGGGTGGGATTGACCTTGCCCGGCATGATCGAACTTCCGGGTTCATTGGAAGGGATGCGGATCTCGCCGATCCCGCAACGCGGCCCGGAAGCGAGCCAGCGGATATCATTGGCGATCTTCATCAAAGAACAGGCCAATGTTTTTAAACAGCCGCTCAGTTCGACGAGTGCGTCATGCGCGGCGATGGCCTCAAATTTATTTTCCGCGCTAACGAATGGATGACCGGTGATGGCTGCGATCTTGGCGGCCGCTGTTTCGGCGAACTCAGGATGGGTATTGAGGCCTGTCCCGACCGCGGTCCCTCCGATCGCCAGCTCATAAAGGCGCGGTAAAACACTTTCAACGCGTTTTAAACCATTCTTCAGCTGTTGAACATAGCCGGAAAATTCCTGTCCCAGCGTGATCGGGGTAGCGTCCATCAAGTGTGTCCGCCCAGTCTTGATGATCCCTTCAAACTGGCGGCTCTTCTTTTCGAAGATCCCGCAGAGCTTGGTTAAAGACGGGATCAGGGATTTCTGGATCATTTCAACGGACGCGATGTGCATCGCGGTAGGGAACACATCATTGGACGACTGCCCTTTATTGACATGATCATTGGGGTGAATGGGGCTTTTGCTGCCGATCTGACCGCCAGAAAGTTCGATCGCACGGTTGGCGATGACCTCATTGACGTTCATATTCGTCTGTGTCCCGCTTCCGGTTTGCCAGACTCCGAGGGGAAAATGGTCATCCAACTCACCCTTGATGACCTCCTCCGCCGCTTTGAGGATGAAATTTGCCTTCTCCGTTTCAAGGGTTTTCAAGCCCTGATTGGCCATGGCCGCGGCCTTTTTGACAATACCTAAAGCTCGTATCACTTCCTTAGGCATGATCTCGCGGCCGATCTTGAAATTCGCCAAGGCCCGCGCGGTCTGCGCTCCATAATACTTATCCTTTGGGACCTGAACAGGTCCCAAACTGTCTGCTTCCATACGAAAATCATCAGCCCGAGACATTTTCAACAGCTCCTTTTACGATATGTTAAAGGCTGCGCACAAATTCTGTGATCAAACGCACGCCTGCGCCGGTGGCCCCATAATCAAAATACATCCGGTTGATCCCCTTTTCGCAAAACGCTGAACCCGCGATGTCCAAATGGGCCCATGGCGTTTTTTCATCGATGAATTGCTGTAAAAAGTACGCACCGGTGATCGTTCCGGCCCCTTTGCGGTTGCTGGTGTTGCGCAGGTCAGCGATCGGAGAATCCATGATCCCCTTGAGTTCAGGATAGAGCGGCAGCTGCCAGACGCGGTCATCCGTTTTCTGCGCGGCATCTATAAGTTGCTTGGCTAAAGATGGATCGTTTGAAAGCAGTCCTGAATAATCATATCCCAGCGCGACCACACAAGCGCCGGTCAGGGTGGCCAGGTCAACGATCCGCTTGGGTTTATAATTTTTGTCCACATACGCCAACGCGTCCGCGAGCACCAGGCGGCCTTCCGCGTCCGTGTTGTCGATCTCAACGCTTTTGCCGGCGTAGCCTGTGATCACGTCTCCCGGCTTATACGCTTTCGACCCGATCGCGTTCTCCGCGACAGCGCAGACAAAAAGAAGATTCTTTTTCAGCTTCAAAGCGATCACATTCTGAAGTGTTCCGATCACGGCCGCTGCTCCTGCCATATCGGTGCGCATGGTCTCAATGTGTCCGGTCGTCTTTAAATTCAATCCGCCCGTATCAAAGGTCAGCCCTTTTCCGACGATCGCCGCATCAATGGTCTTATTTTTTGAACCGTGATAATGGATAAGGATCAGGCGCGGCTCATTGGCGCTGCCTTGATTGACCGCTAAATGCAAATTCAGGCCCTGAGCTTTGAGCTCTTTTGGACCCAGGATCTCAAGCGTGATCTCGGGTTGCTCCTTTACCACGGTCTTAACGGTCTTTTCAATATAGGTCGATGTCACGAGGTCCGCGTTGTCATTGACCAGGTCACGGGCCAAATTGACACCCTCTGAAATACGGATCGCGTCGTGATAGGCTTTTTTTTCAGAAGCCACGATCGTGTAATGTTTTTCAAGAGCGGCAAGGTTGTCCGAATTGGCAGGCTTTTTATACTTTTTCCAGGCGTAGCCTCCGATCATCACTCCTTCGATCATGGCAATGACCGTTTCATCATCCTGACGTCCCTGCCCCATGATCAGTTCAACGCTTTTCGCGTGTCTGAGATAAGATGAAATCACGGCTTTGCGGACCGCGCTTCGGATGGCGGTCGATGTCAATTCAGCCTCTTTGCCAAGCCCGACAAGAAGGATGATCTGTCGGCCCGAGGAAAGCGGAAAAAGCTCGCATCCTTTGCCACTGAACTGCTTGGAAGAACTAAAGGCGGTCAATTCGCTTTCCAGTGACGCCCAATGAAAGTCCTTGAAATTTTTAGCCTTCATTAATTCTTCGGTTAAAAAGATCACGGATGCCTCGGCATCAAAACCGGGGCGGCTGCGAAACTGTATCATATCTCCTCCTAGATCGTAGCGATCTGATCTTTATTTGCGTTGGTCGATCGGGACATAATGGCGCACCATCTCCCCCGTGTAGATCTGGCGGGGGCGTCCGATCTTATCCTTGTTTTCTTTTAACTCGATCCAATGGGCGATCCAGCCCGGCAAACGGCCAATGGCGAACATGACCGTGAACATATCCGTCGGGATCCCAATCGCTTTGTAAATGATCCCGCTGTAAAAATCCACATTAGGATAAAGTTTTCGTTCTTGAAAATAGGAATCCTTAAGGACCTTCTCCTCAAGCTTGACTGCGATCTCAAGAAGCGGGTCGTGGATCCCTAAAGCGTTAAGAAGATCATCCGCCTTCTTTTTGATGAATTTGGCCCGAGGGTCGTAATTTTTGTAAACACGGTGGCCAAAACCCATCAAACGGAAAGGATTTGCGGGATCCTTGGCTTTTTCAATATATTTATCCGTGTTTCCTCCGTCCGCATGGATCTGCTCCAGCATTTCAAGCACTTTTTGATTCGCTCCTCCATGAAGAGGTCCCCACAAGGCACATATTCCGGCGGAGACTGAGGCGAACAGGTTGCTCCAGGAACTCCCCACCATACGGACGGTTGATGTGCTGCAATTCTGCTCATGGTCAGCATGAAGGATCAGCAATGTCTTTAAGGCTGAAACGACCGCCGGGTCCGGGCTATACTCCTGGGTCGGTGTTGAGAACATCATGTGCAGAAAGTTATTCACATATTCCAGGTCTGCCCGCGCGTACATGAAAGGCTCACCGATAGTCTTTTTATAAGTACAGGCCGCGATCGTGCGGATCTTGGCCAGAAGTTCGATCGCGGTGATCTTGATCTCTTCCTGTGTTGGATTGGGCTTTACCAGTTCAGGGTAATACGCGGAAAGGGCGCAGACCATCGCCGACAGCATAGCCATCGGATGGCCTGTCGACGGATATCCCAGAAAAAAACTTTTCATTCCCTCATGAAGGTTCGCGTGTTTTGTGAAAAGCCGGGAATATTCGCTTAATTGCGGCTTGGTTGGAAGCTGTCCATTGATCAGAAGATACGCCGTTTCCACAAAGGTGGATTTGTCCGCGATCTCTTCGATCGGATAACCCCGGTATCTCAAAATTCCCTGGTCCCCATCCAGATAGGTTATGGAACTCCGGCAGGACGCGGTATTGGCAAAGCCTTGGTCATAGGACCAGCATCCTGTTTTTTCCTTCAATCCGGAAATATCGATGGATCGATTGCCGTCTGTGCCCTGAACAATGGGAAATTCATGGGTCTGTCCATCAACGGTGATTTTTGCGTAATCCGGCATTTTGACTCCCTTCTTATATTAGAATGAGGATTTATTATATTATAGGAGTTTTACAAATGCAATAAATTAGGCGAAAATAGCGGGTGTTTGAGCTTTTTATGGCAGGTATTTTTTCACAGTCTTCAAAAGATAATCCGGATCAAAGGGCTTTAAAATATAGTTATCACATCCCTTATCAAAGGCTTCCAAAAAACGCCTTTCGTAGGCTGTGATCATCACGACCGGGACTCCCTGACCCAATGGGATCCCGGAAGTCCGTTCGCTGTCACGGATCCGCCCCAGGATCTCAATACCGCTGATCTCAGGAAGTCCGATATCCAAAAGGATCAGGTCAAAGAACTTCTTCTCAGCGAGAGCTTCATTATAGACTCGCACGGCCTGGTTTCCCGACGAAGCGATCTGAAGCTCCGCGGCATCCTTCAGGATCTCTTTCAAAAGATCACAATTCTGCTGGCTGTCCTCAACGATCAGGATCCTTCCCATATACGGTCCTCAGAACTGTTGATAGTTTTCCTTCAAAGTTTCGAACTGCTGTTGCAATGTTTCCACAAAGGATTCCGCCTTGGCAGGGTCATAGGCTCCCCCCCGGGTCAGGTCATTCAATTGCCTTGCTGTTTCAGAGATCGGCAAAACCCTCAAATTGGCAAAATCCCCTTTGATCTTATGGGACAACGCCTGCAGACGTTCTACTGAATTGGCTTGTAAGGCCTCCATGAGTCCAGAGAGGTCTGTTGTCGTCTGCTCAATAGCCCGTCCCAGGATCTTCAAATAGATCCCCTGCGGGATCTTCAGTTCCTGGCATGCCATCTCAATATTGATCATTTTTATCCCCCGTCAACGTTTAGGAACAACACCCATGGTCATGTCGATGATCAAACGGCGGACGCCGTCAATTTCACAGGTCATTTCGTAGTAATAATATTCTTTGGGGCAAAAATCGATCCCCACGACCGCGCTGTTGCGATAGTTGATAAAATGGCTCATCTCAAGGTCCGTATAACCCGCCGACTTGATCTCGGATTTGAAACGGCCGGAGACAATATTACAAAGCGTCCCGATGGAGTCCAGGAGGGCCTGCTCATTATCCTCATCCACCGGAGGATATTGGAGCATTTTCATGAGCTTGACCAAGTAGGCCTTCTCAACATAGGTGATCAACGCGCCCAGCGTCTTTTTCTTTTCCATCTCCGCCTGATTAGCGTAAAAATTAACGGCCGAAACATAGGTGATCTCATTATTGAATTTATCGATTCCATCCGCACGGATCTTTCCGTCGAATTCAATGATCTGCTTATGGACAAGTTCCGGCGGGCTGGAAAATTCAACATCCCCGCGTTCTTTAAAAAGAGCGATCACGCCTTTTCTTAACAGCTCAGCATGATGAGACAGATCTTTATTTTGCGCGCCGAACAGCATCGACGCCTCCTTATTTTTTCGAAATTTCCACAAACGGATAGATCACATCCAAAAGCGTCTCCGGGGTGTAAGGCTTTACGACATACCCGACCAGGTTGGGGTTGACCGTGCGGGCCTTCTTTTTGTTCTCATCCGTGCCGGAGGCCGTGACCATAATGATCGGGGTTTTTGAGACCTGTGGGACCTTGACCACCGCCTCCATGAATTCCATTCCCGACATCTGCGGCATCTGCCAATCCAGAAGAATGAGCCCGATCTCTTTATAACGGGTCCCCAACAACTGGACCGCGTCTTCCCCGGTCTTCGCCTGCAAAAAGTCATTACTGACACCGGCGCTCTTGAGGACTTCGATCAAGAGCTCCCGTTCCAGATCGGAATCGTCGACCACCAGAATTTTTCTTTTTAATTGATCGCTCATACACGTCTCCACTATTTTAAGAATTTATGGATCTTGTCTTTTAATTGGTCCACATCAAACGGTTTAGGCAGATAATCGGACATCCCGACCGCTAAGCATTTTTCACGTTCTTCCTGCACCTCGGCAGCGGTCAGGGCAATGATCGGAAGATCGAGTTTAAGATCCTGACGGATGACTTGTGAGGTTTCCAGTCCGCCTAAGACAGGCATTTGCAGGTCCATGAAACAGATCTGAAACGTCTTTTGTTTTAAGAGGTCCAACGCCTCCTGTCCGTTAGAAGCGTAATCACAGATACACCCCAGCGTGTCAAAATGAACCCGCAGCAGTTCCTGGTTCGGTATGCTGTCTTCCACGACGAGAATACGCACTCCTTTAAAAAACGCATCATCATATCCGGGGCCAGCGTCTTCCGGGCTGGTTTTCATCCGGCGGCCTGTCGCCTGCCTTAACGTCGGAGCGAATTCATCGAGGAAAAGCGGCGTTGCAAGCAGGCCATTAAATCCTGCTGAACGGAATTTTACGTCATCAGATAATTTTACGTCCGAGGAAACCGCGATCAATTTGATGTTTTTGGTTGATGTCTGAGAACGGAGTTTATTGAACAGTTCATAACCGGTCTCAGGATGCGGCAGCATGTCGATAAACACGATATCCGGCATGGATGAAGAAACATTGAGATATTCGGTCGCCTGTTTCGGGTTCTGGCAGATCGCGACCAGTTGCACGCCTGTTTCGACGCACAACCGCTGCATGGCCCGGATCGTCATTTCCTGGGACGAAACGGTGACCACGCGAAGCCCGTTCAGGTCCGTCACAGGATCGGCCTGTGTCCGTTCCGCTGCGGTCTTGAAGGCCAGATCGAAATAAAAGTTGCTCCCTTTTCCCAGCTGGGATTCCACCCAGATCTTTCCACCCATGGCGACGACAAAGGCGCGGCATAGCGCTAAACCAAGCCCCGATCCGCCATAGAGGCGAGTGGTTGAAACATCCGCCTGAGTGAAGGTTTCAAAGACCTGTTCCTTTCGGTCATCCGGGATCCCGATCCCGGTGTCGCTGACGCGAAATCTTAAAGTATAAAGGTCGTTCTTGCGCTGCTCATAGCGGATAAAGATGCCGATCTCCCCTTTGTCGGTGAATTTGATCGCGTTATCCAGCAGGTTCATAAAAACCTGCTTGAGCCGCGTTGGATCGCCGACCAGATCTGTGGGCACATTGGGATCCATCTCCAAAAAGAGATTGATCGGCTTGCGGTCAAGGCGCGTGCGGATGATCTGGAAAACTTCCTGTGCGATGCTTTTTAAATTGAACGGGATCGATTCTAACTTTAATTTTCCGGCCTCGACCTTGGAAAAATCCAAAATATTATTAACGATCTCCAAAAGCATTTTTCCGCTTAAGATGATCGTATTAAGATGGTCCCTCTGCTTGCTGCCTTCCGGAAGTTTGCTTTTGATCAGATCCGTAAATCCCAGGATCGCGTTGATCAAGGTCCGGATTTCATGAGACATATTAGCAAGGTATTCGCTTTTGGCGCGGGCCTCATCCTGGGCCTTTTTCGTCAATTTGAGGGCCAATTCCCGCTCACGGATCAGTTCATGCTGACGTTCCTGGATCTTGGACTGGGCGTCTTTGAGCTTCTCCTCAAGCATTTCAAATTCGGACATCAGATGGGAAACCGTGGATGTCTCAAGAAAGAACGCCCCTTTCCCACCGGACTCATCAAATTTCTGTTTGATGATCATGTAGGTCGGTGTCTCGGGATCAAGCGTGAGCGGCTGAGCAACGCGTTCCACAGGCCGCGGCTTTGAAGTGGGAACGGGCCCTGGCAGATGCCCGTCACATACCCTGCGGATCTGATGGATCAATTCCTCGATATCAAAATAATCACTGACCAGCTTACCCTCATGTTCGATCTGCTCATCCAGAAGTTCCAATAGGTGCTGGATGCCTTTAACGGAGTCTGCTATCAGTCCCGCGATCGGGTCTTCAAAGAACCGTTCGCCTTTGCGGACAAAATTGATCAGTGTTTCCGCGTGTTTGGAAAGAAGACAAATATCCTGCAAATTGAGGAATTCGGCCAATCCGGAGATCGTATGGAACGTCTTGAAAATATTTTCAAGCGCTTCCTTGTCAGAATGAACGGTCTCGAGGACCAAAAGAGCGTTTCGGGCGGAGATCAAATGGCGCTGAGCTTCGCGGGAGAAATCGGTCAGCATTTCAGGCCCGTCCGAAAGATCCAATTGAGGAACTTGCGATTTGAATTCGATTTTGAGATGATCCATAAAATTCGATTAATAAGTATTAATATCTGAAATTAATATAGCATGAAATAGGACAAAAAAAAGCCCGAAGAGGATTTTTTATTGGCTGGACTCGTTCCGGCAATCCTGCGTGATCTGGATAAATTCGGGAAGGATCAGCTCAAAGCGGTCCACCAGCTCAGGTTTGAACTTCTTACCTTTCTGGCTGATGATCTCCTGCGCGGCTTGCTGAGGCGTCCACGGACGCTTGTAAGGACGTTCTGAGATCAAGGCGTCAAAGACATCCGAAACACTGCAGATCTGTCCAACCAAGGGGATCTCATCTCCTTTAAGCCCTTTTGGATAACCGGTCCCGTCCCAATTCTCATGATGTGACAAGGCGATCGTCTGGGCCATTTTCATGACCGGGGAACTGGCCCCGGTTAAAAGCTGAGCCCCGATCGTCGTGTGCGTTTTCATGATCTCAAATTCCTGAACGGTCAGTTTGGCGGGCTTTAAAAGGATACTGTCCGGGATCCCGATCTTTCCGATATCATGCAGAGGGCTGGCGGTCAGAACCAGCTCAACGTCCTGATCGCTGAACCCCATCGCCCGGGCCAGCCGTGCGCAATAGTGGCTCATGCGGATAATATGCGCCCCGGTCTCATTGTCACGGAATTCAGCGGCCTGGGCGAGCCGCCGGATGATCTCGATCTGGGAGGCCTTTAGCTCCTTGGTCCGTTCATCGACCTTTTCCTCAAGAAGCCTGTTCTGGCTTTCGACGGTCATATGCATAAGGCGCATTTCAAGCATATTCCTGATGCGGAAAATGATCTCCGCGTTCTCATAGGGCTTATGCAAAAAATCCGTCGCGCCCATGCGCAGCGCCTTGAGCCGGAAATCCGTGCTTTGCTCCGCGGAGACCGCCAGGATCGGCAGGTAATGTCGTTCACGGAACGAATGCAGCTGCTCCATGATCTGAAATCCATCCAGCTGCGGCAAAAGAATATCCAGAACGATCAGGTCCGGGTTATATTCCAAGACCGTTGAATAGGCCTTTAAGGGATCAGCAAGGCAGCGGATATTCTGGAATCCTCCGGCGTCCCGCAAGACCTTTTCCAAATAAAGATGGTGGAGTTTCTGGTCGTCGATGATGAGGATCTTCGCTTTTGAGAATTCTTCCTTTGAAAACACCGGCAAGCTCCTTTGACCTTATTGTAAAAAAACTTCCCGCAAAGACCAAGGGAAATTCAAAAAAATTACCATTTCATCGCGCCCCAGCTCTTAACCGCTTCCAGGTCCGTGAGGTTCGATTGAAGCGGCGTCACCGTGACATAGCCGTTCTGCAAGGCGGCCGTATCGACGCGCAGATCGCTTGATTTGGGCATGGCCTTGGTTGACAGCCAGAAATATTCACGCCCATAGGGTTTTTCACGTCGGATATAATCTTCCTGAAAGGCGTGTTCCCCCTGATGGGTGACAAGGACCCCTTTGATCTGCCCCTTTGCGCGGTTGGGGATGTTGACGTTCAAAAAAGACCCCTTCGCAAGAGGGTTCTTGATCAACTGGCGGATGACCTTGATCCCGATATCCGCCGCTGCATCAAAGTGCGTGCCTTTGAACGAGGCGACGGAAAGTGCCACAGCCTGCGTCCCCATGAGCGCTCCTTCCCGGGCAGCCCCCACTGTGCCGGAATAGAAAACGCTGTAGCCATCATTGGGCCCGGCGTTGATGCCCGAAACCACAAGGTCCGGCAGGCGTTTCAGGATGCGGTTGGCGCCGAATTTCACGCAGTCCGTCGGCGTTCCGCTTAAGGCATGGCCGAAAAATTTTCCGGAGCGTTCGACCTCATGGACCTCGAGCGGCCGGGTCAGGCTGATGCCATGGCTCACCGAACTGCGCTCCCCATCAGGAGCCACGACCCAGACCTTGCCCAGTTTTAAAAGTTTTTTGTAAATCGCGAAGATCCCGGGTGAAAAGATCCCGTCGTCATTTGTCAAAAGGATGTCCATCATGATCAACTTTCCTTTAAGATGCGTTCTACGATCTTGGCGCTTCCGGAGGGCATTGGAAACTTGACCAGGTCCCTGCGGGCCACCCATTTTTTACAATTGCCGGTTTTCGGCATTTCTTTAAGTGTACACCACCAGACGGATAAAGTCACATGAAACTCTGTATAAAAATGGTCCACCGTCATCATCCGCTCAGCACGGGCGATCTCAACGCCGAGTTCCTCACGCACTTCCCTTCTTAACGCGTCATGATCGGACTCGCCGGCTTCGATCTTCCCTCCTGGAAACTCCCATAATCCTTTTAAAAGGCGTTCGTCTTTGCGCTGTTGGATGAAGAATTTCTTTTTCTGCTGATGAATGACAGCCACCGCCGCTGAGATCTTTTTGATCGAACGTTTTTTTGTTTCAGGGATCATGTCCTGGGTTCCGCAACGGAAGCTTTGGCAAAAATCCTTCAGCGGGCATTGAGGGCAAAGCGGATTTTTTGCCCGGCAGACCAAGGCCCCCAGTTCCATCAACGCCTGGTTAAAATCCCCTACCGAGCGCCGGGGTAAATTTTTTTCTAGAAAGTCCAATACCACCCGGTCACGCGCGCGGCTGACAGCTCCGCTCAAATTCAAGATGCGCATCCCCACCCGGCGGACATTGGCATCCAGAAGCGGGACGCGCAAACCGAACGCGATGCTGCAAACGGCGGCGACCGTGTAATCCCCTAACCCCGGAAGGCTGCGTAACAGGACCTGGTCGGACGGAAGACTTCCCTTCCAGCGCTGACAAATCAGACGGGCGCTTTTATGAAGGTTCCTGGCCCGGTTATAATATCCCAAGCCCTGCCATGCTTTCAAGACCTTCTGCTCATTGGCCGCGGCCAATGTCTGAACATCCGGGAATTGTTCAATCCACTGTTCATAGCGTGCAATGACCGCCGGGACAGTGGTCTGCTGAAGCATGATCTCAGAAACCCAAATTTTGTATGGATCGGAAGTCCTGCGCCAGGGCAGGTCGCGGGCGTTGCGGCGGTACCACTTTAGAATAGCGCTTGAAAGCGGCTGGGATGATGATCGAACGGTCATGCTATTGCCTTACAACATGCAATGGATAAGGGGAATGACGCACGCAGACGCTGGACTGCGCCGGGAAAAGGATCTTTTCGTGGGACCCCTCAACAAAGATCATGCCGGAATCCATCAAGGATGTGATCGTTATGACAGCGGATCGGGTAAGCACCCCGCCGGTAAGCTGATACTGCTGTCCTGATCCCCACCCCCGGTAAAGTTCACGCGGCAAGTATTGAAAATCGCCGCTTTCAGGGTTCATGGCCTGACCACCGGCGGAAAAAATAGCGCCCGTTGACCCGGTCGCCGTTGACACCCACAGCCCGGAACCTCTCTGCTCTTCAGCTTGGCCGTCAATATTAACGACATAGCGGCTTAAACCGGCCGGGCTGGAATGCGCCACCAGGATATCGTTGATAAAATGCATCTCATAATCATGCTGAGGCGCGCGGAGCATCAGCCGTTGCAGAAACTGGACACTGTGCGAATCGGAAAGGATATGCTCGAGAAACGACGGGAACGTCTGAGCAGTCGCCGCGCAGAGTTTGCCCACGCTCCATTTTGGATCGGAATTCACACCGACAAGCAATTGCCCGCGCGCATACCTGGCCCCTTCCAGAAAGGTTCCGTCCCCACCGACGGTGATGATCAGGTCGAAATCATGATAGTCTTTCAATCGGCCGCGTTCGGTTTTGGTCAAGCGGATCTTATGCCTCTGCAAGGCCGAAACAACGGTCTCGACACATTCATAATGGCGGTCATGGGTCTCTTTAAAACGTTCGATCTCGGTCTGCGCCGGACGCTCCGCTTTTGCGACTTGCGTTGTGTAATGATGATAGGTGCTGCTTTTGTGAAGGACCAAAGCGTGCCTCAGTTTCATGGTCTTCCCTCCCCGGCCGTGAGCATAAAATCAACCTGTTCCCCAAGGTCCACAAAGGATTGAAAGATCCCGTCCGCATCCTTTAAATATTTTTCCGGTAACGATGTCGTCAGTGCCAGGCACCGCAGGCCACAGGACTTCGCGGATCGGATGCCGTAGGGCGCGTTCTCAATTACGACCGCCTCTGCCGCGCCCAAATTTAATTTTTCAAGCGCGAGTTGGAACGGCTGCGGATGGGGCTTCCCATATTGGACCTCGCTCCCGGTGACGGTGACGTCAAAAAGCGACAAAATGTCAGCAGGCAGAAGTTTTAAAAGCTCATCCCTGGATGTTCCGGTGACAAGCCCGAGCTTGAAACCACGCTCATGCATGGCCCGTAAAAATTCAAAGGCCCCATCAATAAATCTCAATTGGACGATCTGCTTGAAAATGATCTCTTTTTGGGCCAAAAGTTCGGCGGCGCGTTTTTCATCATAGGGGCGGCCGTAATCCTGATAGATCTCCTTAAGGCCGCAGGCCCCTTTCCCCCCTTCACGCTTATAAACATCTTCCCTGGTGATCTGGAACCCATCTGATGCCAGAGCCCTGCGCCAGGCCTCAAAATGATCGGGCATTGTGTTGGTGATCACGCCATCCATGTCAAAAAGAATGGCCCGTGTTTGTAATTGGATTTTCTTTTCCATAACAGGCATATTGCATCCGGTTCAAAAGTCCCTGATTATAGCAAAACTTCAGCTTTGGTCAACCTGCGCATGGGGCCGCTCTGCCGCAGCCGAAACTCCGGATCCCGACCTCACGATTCAGCTCAGGGTCTTCCATGCATAAATAAAGTTCTCCGGAATAGCCCGAAGCCTTGATCTTCTCGATCATCGTCCGGTAAATCTCGCGCCGGACACGGACCGGATAGCGGATCTTTCCGTCCGTTTCCATGATCTGTTCAGCATTCAGAAGCAATCCGTGCGGGAATCTCGCCTCGATCACCTGCCGCAGCGTCTTGGTCATGCGTAGACCGCCCAAGCTGATCCAGCCGATGCCTTCAACAGAGATCGAATTAAAAACCTCTTTGATCAATTCCCCGTATTCCTTTTGCCAACCGTCATAAATAATGATCGGGTCAAAATGAAAACCGACGCGGAACCCTGCCTTCGCGCATTGGACGGCCGCATCCAGCCGCTCTTGCAATGACGCGGTTTTGTGCTCAACGGAGGAGATGATCCGCTCGGGATTGAGAGTCCATGAAACCTGGATATTAGGGCTGGCCGGAGACCTCAAAAGATGCTCAATGTTGCAGCTTTTTGTTTTGAATTCGAACACGACATCCGGAAACTGCCTAAAAAATCCGACCAGTTCAGAGGAAAACCGAGTGATATGGTCAAACATCAATGAATCCGTGAACTGCCCCGTGCCCAGTCGCATCCCGGGCCTGTAATACTCACGGAACCGTGAAAAGAATTCATCCAGATTTCCTGGAAAAAGGATCCCCGGCGCGTTCGTGTAACCCTGCAAAAAACAGTATTCACAATCATAGCCGCACCCGAAGCCCGCGTTCATGATGTGGTATCCGCAGGATGACGCCCCCGCTGAACAAGGGCACTCCTGAAAAAAATCGAATTGCTCACGGATGATAAAAACGTTATCCAGGCGTTGGTTATACTCACGGAGGTCGAATTCTGGCTGACGGGACACAAAATCCTTGTAGCGGTCGATCTCAGAGACGCGCGCCTCGGGAAAAGCGCAAGAAAGCCTTTCGGCAAGCCCGCAGTCTGAAACGCTTTTTTCAACATAGATGTTCTTCGGCTGAAAAAGCGCGCCTTCACCCGGCGCCTCCGGGCCAGGCTGCTGCACTTTCAAGAAATCACACGGCAGATATGTGACAGAAGCCCGTTCGGTCGCCGTAAGAGTTGGGAAGCGCCTCTTAAGCAGAAACGATTTAATGGCCAAAAAATCTTTCTGCTCGTAATGACGCTCCAGGAGGATCGCGTCAAAACCGCAGTGATCACGCCGGTCGATCTCGGCAAGCAGGCGGACGATCTCTTTTTGCTTGTTAAGCCCGAATTGGGGGAACCGCTCTTGGACGAATTGCCGGATTTCAGCGGTGGTCGAAGACCGCATTATTCCATGTCCTCCAGGGAGGCAAGGGCGGCGCTGATCTTGCCGAGCTGCTCCGGCGTGAGGTTCCAGTCCGCAGCCCCCACGTTGTGCTCGACTTGTTCAGGGTTACGGCAGCCGACCAGGATACTGGTGACGCCCTGTTGGCATTTGACCCAATTGAGGGCGACCTGGTTCAAAGGATGCCCCATTGTCTTAAGCTCTTTTAAAAGGTCCAAAACTCGCTCAAATTTTTTCCCCTGATAATATTGATAGAAAAAACTGCGCGCGTCGCTCTTTTTTAAATTCGGCGGAGATGTGTATTTCCCGGTGAGGATCCCGCCGGCCAAAGGACCGTAGGCCAGAAAACCGATGCCCTTTTCGCGGCAGACCGTAAGCGCACCTTCCTCGACGCTGCGGTCAAGCATGGAATACTGAGACTGCAGGCTGACCACGGAAGCCGCTTTGGACGCCTGTTCGATCAGGGCCGGCTCAAAATTCGAAACACCGATAAACCGGACTTTTCCTTCCGCCTGAAGTTGGGCCAGTTTTTTCATTGTCCGCTCGACCGGCGTATTGGCGTCCGGCCAGTGGCACTGATAAAGATCGATGTAATCCGTTTTCAAACGGAGCAGGGAATTGTCAATTTCTTCCTGAATGAATTCGGGGGTTAAGTCGGTCACGATCTTGCCATTCGCCATCCGCAGACCGCATTTGGTGGCGATCAGGACCTTTTTTCGCTGAGGTTGAATAGCTTTTCCAACGATCTCTTCGGAACGTCCGAAGCCATAGAACGGCGCGGTATCGATCACATTGATCCCGCGGTCAATGGCCTCATAGATCGTCTTTACGCATTGATCGACCGGGACATCTCCCCAGGTCCCTCCACCGCTGAAGACCCAGGTCCCCAGCGTCAGCACGGATATTTTTTCACCGGTATTGGAAAGCGCTCGATATTCCATAATCCCTCCTTGGAGATTCATCATCAACAATGTATAATTCTAACATAATTCCAGATTCTTAAAAGGATGGTTTCCGCATGGATCGAATAGATCATATTTTCGGACAGCCTATTGAACGCTTCAAAGAGATATGCGTGATCACGCCGTTTTTGTTTAGCAACATGCTCAAGGACCTGCGCGTGCACGATTTCAGGCGGGGATCGGCGTTCTCATCCGGATCATCGGAGAGGCTCACCCTGATCCAGGCCGGGATCGGCGCCACCCTCGCCGGGGAAGCCGCCTTATTGCTTAAAGGTTCTCCCTGCCGCAGGATCATTTTCACGGGAAGCTGTGGAGCGATCGAAGAAACCCGGCGCATCCAAATCGGTTCCGTGGCGCAGGTCCACTCCGTCTATCAGATGGAAAGTTTTTCGCAAATGCTCACAGGAGGACTAAAACCCCAGGCCGTGGCGCACAATTTGGCCGCCCTTTTTAAAGACATACCGCCTGTCGTGGCCTGCTCTGTGGGTTCCATATCCATGGAAAACGCTTATCTTCCGGAATTCAAGGCCTGCGGCATTCAGGTCGTGGACCTTGAAGTATCATCGGTCATGAGCGCCGCCCAGAAAATCGGGATCGAGGCGCACGCCCTGCTTTACGTTTCCGATGCGATAGATCCAGCCTCCCATCCTTTTTTAACCGCAAAAGAACCCTCTCTGAAGCTCCTTGAAGCCCAGCAAAAGATCATCAGGTGTTTGAATCAACTATAGGTCAGTGAGATGGTTTCGAAAGGGAATCTTTCTGGTCATCAAAACGGGCGATCATCAGGCTGATGAAAAATCCCGCGATGACCAACGCGATCGTGATCCAGAAACCGGCGTCAAAATGTTTGGGCAGGACATTCATCTGTTCAACCGGGATGATCTTCCCATGGCTTGTCATGATCGTCTCAACCGTTTCCTTCCAGGGCCAGATCTTTCGCAAAGAACCCAGGACAAGACCGGTCAAAACCGTTAAGGTCAGGTCATAATATTTTTTTAAAAGCCAGCTCAGGATATGGACAAAGCTTAACAGCCCGACCCCGCATCCGACGGCAAAAATAAACAAGACCGGGATATCGCGTGCGCTGACCGCTTGAATGACATAGTCGTATTTACCCAACAAGAGCAAAATGAACGCGCCGGAGATCCCCGGCAGGATCATCGCGCAGATCGCGACCACTCCGGATATCATCAAGAACCACCAGGTCTCAGGGGTCTGGATCGGGATCATTCCCACTAAAACGAACATCATCCAGGCCGAGGCAAGCCCCAGCCCGATCTTCGCGAAATCCTTGTGCTGGATCTTTTTGCCGATCGCCCAGACGGTCGCCACGATCAGTCCAAAAAAGAAACCATGGACTTGCACAGGGTGTTCCTCCAGGAGCCATTTCATCGTGTGTGAAAGCGTGAAGATGGATGTCATGATCCCGCACAGTAAAGCCGCCAAAAATTTCCAGCCGGTGTTCTCAAAAGCCTCCTTAAAACGCAAGCGCAGCAGACGGCTGAAGAACGCCAGGTCAAACGATTTTATTGAATCTAGCAATTCTCCGTAAATCCCGAACAGAAAGGCGATCGTCCCTCCCGAAACCCCAGGGATCAGGTCGGCGATCCCCATGCAGAAGCCTTTGATATATGTGTGAAGATATTTCATGAGTGGGAAAGTCTGAAACATAACGGGTCCTTTTAACGTTGAAAATAGAAAGCGTTTTCTTCAATATGCCGTTTTTGTTTATAAGACATTTTATTTTAATCAGTTATGCTTTTCAATAGAATCTTTTGTTTATTGATTTTTTTTAATTAAACCTTGCATGAGTTTGCAAAGCGGGAACAACGGGTGCTATACTTTAGATGACAATTTGAATAGTAAACTACTCGAAAGAGTAGGGCACAAAGCCGTGAGCCTAAGTCCTTTGCCATGTGAGGATATGGCTGTCTGGTTACCGTAACTCGAAATTTAAGTGAGTTCCGTTAATCGAAAAAGCCCTTCTCCTCTTTCAGAAGGGTTTTTTCAATTAGGGGGCTCGGAAAGGGGCCAAAATGATTAGAAAACTCTTTTTTCTGATCGTCCTTTTCAGCCTGGTCAACACATCGGCAGCGTTCTGTGAAACCTCGTCTTTCAAGGTCTCGGTGACGATCCCGCGGATCGTGGGGGTCAATTATTTCCCCCAGGACAGTGAGATCGCCTCCAGCCAGGGCAAGAAAGGCCAAGCGGATTTCACGGAACAGGTGATCTTCAGGAATGGACAGGAAGTCCTTCTGAAGACACATGTAGAAAAATAGGATTGACTTAAAAAAACAAACCCCGTTGCCGTTCAACTAGGAGGTTCCGAGTAACTCGTGGCGCGGGGTTTTCTATTTTTTGATGGACACTGGGACGTGCAGCATATAGGTCGTCCCTTCGCTCACTTCAATCTTGTGTTCTAAAGCGATATTAGGCAAGTACTGCAAAGGGATCGAATTGATGTCGATCCTCAGGACATGTTTTCCATCCGCGATATTATTGAAAAAATACGCCCCTCTCATGTCGCTGGATGACGTCAACTCTCCATCGAGGACCACTCTAACGTTGGCAAGTTTTTCTTCATTGGCGTCCGGGACCTTGTTTCCATTGGTGTCCACAAAAACGATCCCGTAGATCCCGGAACGCGTTGCCAGCGCGATGTCATGGTCAATAACATCCTTATGCTTGATCTCGAACTCTTCCTGAGACTGGTCTTGAAAGACGTACCCATCCGGGACCGTGTCAAAATCCAGCCCGATAACGAGCGTGCGCGCCTTGATCTGTGTGTAATACCATCCCGCCTCATCTGTCACGGCGGAATCCTCTCCGATCAGGACCCGAACACCGGCAACACCGGGTTCCCCATCATCCTTGCGGCCGTTGGAATTGACGTCCTTAAAGACATGTCCCTGCACCAGAGCGGACGGGTTCCAGGCAAAACCCAAATCCCAGGTTGAACGCATCCCGAAATTCAAGCTTGCTTCTGTGTATGACGTGTTATTCAGGTTCTCCGACCAAATGTCCCGCAACCGTCCATCCACATAAATATCAACATCCTGATTCGGCGAGAACGTCAACCCGCTGCTTGTGGTCAAACTGTCTTCCCCGGCCAAAAAGCTCTTTTCACTTTCAGTGCGCTGCTCATCCCGGTACGAAAGGCCGGCGTTCCAGCGCCACTGGTCATTGATGGCCCTGCGATAGCTTAACGCCGAATAGAACACCGACGGATAGACCGTATCTGAAGGATCGCCGCGGTCTTTGACATAATACTGTTCATAGCTGTTTGAAAAGCTCAAGTTGTTGGTCAGAGAATATTGCGACCCAACCGTAATGCTGTTGCGGTCATAATCCGACTGCATATTGGAATCCGAACGGCGCAACTGCGTTGTGCCGGTGACATACGTTGAAAGGCTTCGAGAGAAGACATTAAACAGCCTTGAATAAGTCGTGCTTAAACGGGTGTCTGTGTCATCCGACAGAAGCCCGGGGCTGTGGAAATAATAGAAGTCGCTTCTCCAGGATGAGCGGTCTTCAAAAGGAAGATAAACATTGGCGTTAAAATCCGTGTTAACGGCATCGGGGTTTTCAGGGTTTTCGATCTGGTGGTCCCGGTAAAGGTCCAGGTAGGTGTTAAAATCAAAACGTTCAAACGCCTTACGGTAAATAAATTCCGTTCCCACTTCGCCTTGCCCTGCGGGAGCCCCGCTCACGTTGGCGTAGCCAGAGGGAATATTACGGGCCCGGACCTCAAAGCTGGTCTCATCATCCATGATATAATTCATCCGGGCTTTTTGCGCCATCTCATCTTCATCATGAGCGAATTCCGTGAACAACGAAACGTTTTCGTTGAACTTGTTCTCCGTTTCCACGGAAACCGTCCGGTCCTTGGCGAACCGGGATTTATCATCCCCCCAGGCCCTGGCGTAATTGATCCCCAGCCCGAAATCATCGCTGGGTTTATACTTCATCCGCAGGCCTTCGACGTAGGATTCGTTTTTAGATGATATCGTCGGTGAAGCCACTGTTCCGTAAGTCGATCGGGCCTGCCCGCGCAGGATGGTATAACTCACTTCATCATAATAGACTTTGTCCTGGAACAGAACACCGCGGATCTGGCGGCCCGGCAATGTCAGGTCGCTGAAATGGGTCGTCGAATCAAAAAGGCGCAGATGAAAATCATCGACCATGGCGATATTGCCATCTGAAAGCCCCATGGTATAGTAGGTCGCCTCCGTTGGATCAAGATCTGTTTTATGAAGTGTGACCGCCCCGTCCAGATTTCCGTAAGGAGTGGGCCCGTAAAGACCGAAATTGTTGACAAAATTCAAAGAATCCCGGTCAAGATTGTCCTTGCTGTCCCCGGAATAATTCGTGTACCAGCTGGTGTCATAGGTGAATTTGAAATGCTCCACGGAGCCTTGCCGCTTGGGAGCATACAGCTGTTCCTTTTCAATGGTCTTGACGGGAAGGACCATCTTCAGGGTGAACGTCCATCGTCGCCCGGAATCTTCCCAGATATGCAAAAAAGTCTGGCTGCGCATGACAGGCGAGATTTCAATTTCAGTGCGGCTTGACTGAGCGATATCGATCACTTCAGGCGCGGTGACCAGAAAACGGCTGATCCGGTCATAGGAGCGGATCACGAGTTTCGTGTCTAAAGGCAATTCGATCAATGTGTTGGGCTGTTGTCCCCAAAGATAATCGGTCAATTCGATCAGTTCAACAGGAAATGTCTTGTCCGCCATGGCTGGAGCACGCAAAGTCCCGTCATCATCCAAATCATCACTCCCGGAAATTTGTGCGCGAGTCCCCAATGATGTTTTTTCAACGGCCGATGGCCAATCCGGATCGCTCTCAGCAAGGGCCGCGGCAGGCGTTTTTTCAGGACGTTGCTTCACGGCATCACGGACGATCTCCTCAGATGGCGATGTTTGACCCGAGGTCTTCGATAAATCCGGCGCTGTTAAAGACCTGACAGGCTTGCCGGCAACGGCAGGCTTTGATGTGACGCGTTCTGGCGAAATGTTTCTGTCAGGCAGAACCGGGGCCGTTTTCTCCTTGCGGTCGGAGATCGGTCCTTTTTCCTGAACCGGCAGATCCTCAATGCGGTTCTCGATCAAACGCTTTACAAGATTGATATAGTGGACGAGCTCCGGATCGCCGGGCTGCACACTTTGAGCGGTTTCAAAAAAAAGCAGGGCCCGCTGATAATCCCTTTTTTCAAGGGCCTCAAAAGCAAGCTCCCGATAATTTTGATAGATCGTGGAGTATTGCGCAAAGGCAGGGCCCGGCATGGGTTCCGTAAAACTTAGCCCAAACCCTATCGTGGTCAAAACGAAAATATGGATGAGTTGTTGACGTCTCATGACATTCGTTTTTTAAGATCTGTTATTGCGTGGCGATCACCTTATAGCTCACGCCTGTTTTGCTGAATTCCACTTCCGTGACAGAAGACGCCCCATCCTCCAGGTCAAAGGTCAGGACCGTCAAATATCGCCCATCATCCGCGACCCCCGAAGAAAGCTTGATCTCAAATTGAGCATCACTGCCAGCAGGAAGATAGATCTTATCAGCCTCCCCTCGGTCAGCGGGCACCCCTGAGCCGGAATTCAAAATATAAAACAAGGGCGTGATCACGAGGGTGACGTTCCCCTGGTTCTTTACGGTCCCACGCATGGTCCCGCCTTCAATGTTGATATCCGAAACCGCGATCTTTTTGGTCCGGTCATTGGTCTCAACAAAGAACAGGGTCCCCACCCTCGACAGGACCGTAAGCCCCGCTTTACTGCCCTCCCCGACCGGCGTCAGACCGCCATCCAGGATCGTCTTCTCCATAAATAATACGCAATAGTATCCCCCGTCCGCGTCTGCCGGCATGTTGATCGTGTAATTGATCTTTTTCTGTGAAAATGGCGGAATATGCACGGTCTGCGGATAAAAATTGATCCACTGGCTGCAGGAATCAGACACTGTCCCTGACGGAAAAAATTCTTTTTTACCTCTGAATGGCGGAATATAACGGAAGTCCTCAAAATAGACCGTCAGGTCGATCGCTTCGTTGCCGGTATTGTGGACCGTCAAGGCATCGGCCGTTTTTTGGGCCGGCGCCAATGAGAGTTTGACCTTTCCCTGCTCAACCAGGACTTGGGCGTCCGCGAAAGGGATCATCACCCAGCAGTAAAACCACATGATAAGCAGGATTTTTTTAACGCTTTTCCGCATCGTCATCCCTCCCTCGATCCATTCTTAAAATAGCGGGCGCCCTTGAAGATCAAGAGCGCCCCCAAACGTTCTACAATCAACAGATGTTAATTGACAACAGCCGTGACCAACAGGATCCCGGAATAATCACCAGGATTATCGGCCGGGCTGAACACTTCTTCGTCATCATCACCGGTGCTGTTATCCGGATCGCCGTTGAAAATGCCGACATAGAGTCTCGGCCATCCGCCCGTAAACTGGCTCTTATCCAAGGTGCCGATACCGGCGACTTTGCCCAAAAGGACTTTATTGATCACCGTATCGTTATCACCGTCGGTCTTAACAACCGTCAACGAACCCTTGACATCCAGGCCGCCTAAGGCTGTTCCCTGATTCGGGTTCGTGCCCGGCGTGTAGGAGAAGGAGATATCATCCGGTTGTCCGGCTCCGTCGCCTGTGGTGCCGATGTCGATAGCATAATAAAACGGTGAATAAAAGATCCCGTTGACGCTATCATAAAGCAGCTGCCCGAAGTTGAGGGCGTTGGTGGCCGGGGTCCAAGTGCTTCCCTGAACACGGCTGACAACGAACTGGATCGCGCTGGATTTCTGAATGTTGACATTGATCCCGAACGATCCCTGGTCTGCGAAACCCGCAGTTGCGCCCAGAAGCAGCACAGCCACTCCCAGAAGCATGATGAAACTGAACTTGATTGTTTTCATATGTTCCTCCTTTATTTTTTTATTTATAAAAACGAGCTGGTTCACATTTCTCCAAGTGAATAGCGGACCTCGGTATAGTAATCCCCGGGTGCCATTTCCGCGTAAGGTCTCACTTGGTAGAAAACACGAAACTTCGCCGGCGAACCTGTTTTGTCAGAAGTAAAAAGCACCTCGCCACGCTCTTTGACAGGTTCAAATTCCGGCGCCAAGACCCTCCCGGTTGATTCCTCCAACAGCTCGGTACTGACTAAAAAATACTGCGGATCCAGTCGCTGCCCGCGTTCATTGGCCAAAGGCGTCGTCAGCTCCTGGGTCACGGAATACGGCCTTCCAATGTTGGAATTGACCTTCACCACGACAGAAAAAGTCTGCGGCGGGCCGCCCGCGAACAGATTCTTGAACCGCATAGGCCCTTC
The DNA here is from genome assembly GCA_022711395.1 of Candidatus Omnitrophota bacterium. GTDB lineage: Bacteria > Omnitrophota > Gorgyraeia > Zapsychrales > JANLHA01 > JAKLFA01. The sequence goes on from JAKLFA010000002.1 coordinate 337,553, forward strand.
AGGAAATCCCAGTTCGATCTCAAATTCCGGCTTGATGTAGACCGCCAGATCAAACAAGTATTCCTTTTCTCCCTGCGGGCCTGAAACAGCATACCTCAATTGTCCCAAATATTCCCCCGCCTCCAATGAGGAAAAAAAGGACGGGTCCACGCCGTAGCGGAGCACGCATTGATCATCAGCCGTGTTTGCTGAGTAGATCAGCATGCGCCTGCGCTCCATCGCGGCCTTATTACTGTAAGGCAGCTCGGAACTCACGTTGCATTGAGAATCAAATGTCAAAGACTGCAATGGGATCTCTTTTCCATTGCTGTTATTAGTCGGAACACGCAAAAGTTCCTGATAAACTTTCAGTTCGCCCACATTCCCGTCATACGAAAGATCCACGCGATAAGCCGGCTCTGAACCGCGCTCATTGGACAGCTCGATCTGATCACGCCCCCGCTCTCCTCTTATTTCCAAATTAAAATCCAGTTCCGCGTCCAGGATCACATCCAGATAAATATTCTGCTCATTTCCACCGCCCGATACCGGCCGCACCGAAAACATAATTCGGCCATAATACTGCCCGGATTTCGTGATCCGGTCCCGGTCCACGATGTAGGCCAGGACAAACCGGTCGCTCGATCCGTTTTCAGGGGACGTGTAGATCAATTGTTCCGAACGGCCTAGATATTCAGGCATTTGCGCGTAGAGCGCCCCGGATGAATTGGACCCAGAGACAGAATAAAATTGGAGCACGTCACGGTTCTGCATTCCGCCCTGAGGTGATGTCAACGGATCGATCATCCGCTGAAAGACCTGGTATTGACTTCCCTCGCTTGAAGTCAGACGGATGCGCACTTCCTTCTGCCTGCCATCCAAAACGTCCTGCCGGCCGAACTGAAGTGAGGAACTTCCCTGGATCGTGGTGGCAGAGATCGACACCTCAGCGAGGGCCGCGGAAACATTCCCCAGGACCATCACGCCCAGCAAAAGCCCCAAATATGTCCCTGTCTTCTTAATCATGGTCAAAATCCTTTAAAGAATAAGGAGCAAAAAATATACCATATAATATATATTATATTGCCTAAAAATTGATGAAAAACAAGAAAAAATCAAAAAAAATGATTGGTTTTGGAAGCTGTTTAGAAAATTAAACAGCATCACAACACTTTAATTCAATGACCCTGAACCGCTTTGAGCAGGAATGTTATTACGCATCAAAATTTCTTTGGTAATATCTTGTATTTTATCCGTGGCGATAATGATCTTTTGGCCAAAATCCGTCTCAAAACGGATAAACTCACCGGTCTCATTTTCAAGCAAGGACACAAAATCCGAAAATGATACAAACTCGTTCCCGTTTACGTTCTTAATGACTTCATGGTTCACATCAAAATATCCGACGCTCAGATCATCCGGCAAAATGTTCAATAAGACCACGATCTCTTTTTTGCGCGGATAATTCAGCCGCGCTTTTCCAAAGGCATAATCAAGATATCCCAAAGGGGCGGTCTCCCACCAATTTTTCCCCCAGGTCTGCAAAAGATCCATGCTTAAAACAGTAAAAACCAACCCGCCATAGATATAATACGGCGGCTTTGAATAACTGTTGGGCGGCGGGACCAGACCTTTAAAATCCGTGAACGTCACCGGCACTTTCAGGATATTCCCCTCCCGTAAGACCAAAAGCTCGGCGATCTCACCGATCTGTTTTTCAGTGACCAGATAGGAAAAGTCCAACCGTTCATTGCTCCGGAACTGGATCGTCGCGTCCGCTTCGATCTTGACGCCGTCGATCTCCATCAGGACGTCGCCTTCTTTCAAAACCTGATCCACCGGCGAGAACGGCAAGGCCCTGGAGATCACCACCCCTTCGTTCTTTTTGGGGATCCGGTAGAATTTCTGCAGGGCCGGGTTTTCGCTATTATCATATTCGATCCCAAGAAAGGGAAAGCCGTCATACTCCCCGTCATCGACATCCTTTAAAAAATGGGTGATGACGTTGGTCGGGATCATAAAACCGATATTTTGACTGTTGGCGATCGCCTGCATGGCCACACCGACCAGCTTTCCATCCTGCACCACAGGCCCACCGCTGTTGCCCGGATTGATGGCCGCGTCGATCTGCACGCCTAAAAGGCGCTTTCCGCTTTGAGCGTAGGGGATGATCTCAATGCGGGACACCACTCCTTTGGTAATGGAAAGCTTGTCCCCTCCCAAGGGAAATCCAATGACAAGGACCGAATCCTGAAGCTGAGGCAGACCTCCCAGGGATAACGGCTGCAAATCCGAAAAGAACTCCGGGTCATCCACGGTCAAAAGGGCAAGGTCGCAATCATGGCCGATCGCCAGAAGCCGTGCCGTGTATTTTTTGGGAGAAGACTGTTTGCGGACCTGAATAAAGGTATGATCAGCCACCACATGCGCGTTGGTCACAATACGGTTTCCCGCGATCACTCCCCCCGACCCTGTCGAAGCCTGGCTTCCCAGCGTTTGCCAGGGTTTTGAAAAATCCACCGGGTTTGCCGTGACAAAGACCTTGACCACCGCGTCCGAAATGTCCGCGGAAAAAGCCGTTTGATGCGGAGCAATAAAAAAACAGAGCGACCCGCACAGAATGACCAGCCGTAGTATTTTGCTCATGGTGTATCCTTTTGATTGTGTGTTAAAAAGAACCTCGGCCAGAAGAAAAACTTTCGGAAAGGTCATCTTTGATCTGCTGATAAACGGCTTCATCGGACAACCCATACATCCATTCCTGAGGGATCAATTCCGAGGTGCGGGCCATACCAGAAGGCTCGGATAAGGCCTCTCGCCCATCTCCCTGCCAGGTCACGGCCTTGCCATCCGGAACAGACGCGGATCCCATGATCTTACGAAGTTCCATTTCCCTCCGTTCCAAAAGAATGGTCAGGTCTTTGATTTTGACCCTGTAATTATCGATCCGGTCATTCAGCTCGAGGATCGTGCGGTCCTTGAGCATAAAAACATCATTGATCCTCGCCAGGTCCAGGTCTCTCCCCTGAAGGGAACGACGTAACCGGGATATCTGAACCTCTTTCTTAAGATTATCAACCCGCAGCCAGATATTGGCCTTTGATAAACGGTCAAGCTGTTGCCCGATCTTGGCCATCTCCACCTGATTACCCAGGGCCACGTCCTGAATGCGGGCACGAAGACCCGAAACCTCATTTCTCAATTCTTCAAGCCCCCCGTTGGCCAGTCTGCCGCCATTGCTGCCTAAATCATGGACCTGTTTCTCAAGATCCAAGATCTGCGTATCTTTATCCGTAACGATCTTCTGCACCAGAAGCAGCCGCTCCTTGGTCTCGGCCAATTCCTGCTGTAAAGTCTGGATCTGGGACGTGCGGTCCGCCAGACGGCTTTCTCCTTCATAAAGGTTCAGTGACATATCCGCCAGTTCCTGGGTCAGACGCGTCACCTCACCGGAGGTCTGGGAAAGTTTCTGCTGCAGAACGTCCATTTCAAGCGCAACGGAATCAAATCGTCCGGAAAAAGCGTCCAGCTGTTTCTGCTGCTGGTCAATGACCGTGTTCTTGAGCGCCAACTCTCCTCGGATCTCGGTGATATCAAGGTCGACCGCCGCTTCTTTCCGCTGGGCTTCCAAGACACGGACCCTGGCCTCAAGCTCGGATTTTTGCCGTCGAAGTTTTATGTCCCGCTCGCCATAAACATCCACATAGGCCAGGTAGGCCTTTTTGAGGTTCGAAAGGATCTCATAAACGGACATCTTTTTAGATGAGCTGTCCTGCATCCCCCCAAAGACCGTTGGAAGAACGATCGATTTAAGCTCGATCAAGCGTTCCGACCCCTCGTTCAGCAATTCAACATCGGGTTCCGCGCTCACCTGAAGATAGCGTTCCCGGGCCTGGGATGCCTGTTCTTCGATCATGCGCGCGCTGGATTCATAAAATTCAAGCCTCGTCCTTAAAAATTCCAGATATCCCAAAATGTCCATGCAGCGCCTGCCTTCATCGGCCGCCTGCTCAGCGATCTTTTCGATGCTGGCGCTAAGCTGATCAAACGCCGCGCGGTCAAGAGGATCGCGCGACAGAACTCCAGCGTATGACATCGCCGCATCCGCATAATTTTTTTCAGCAAAGAGCTTCTCAGCGTATTCACGCTGCCAGGTCATCGTCCTTTCGCCGGCTTGAGCACAGGCCGGCGAACCCCCAGCGAAGACCGCTATGGTGAAAAAAACAAGAAGAACCATCCGTTGAATAGACATGATCATGAATTATTCGGAGTTATCGAAATCGAAACAGTTTTTGAAATAACGTCGGGCTCAGCGCTCCCCGAGTCCCACTCCACCATCACCACAACCGGAACATCGGACTGATATTCCGCTTTTTCCGGCACCCGGATCTCATAACGGCCCACGATCTGGTCATCCGTAAAAAGATGATCGAACGCCAGGACGTGGATCTTGACCGGAAGTTTCGTGATATTTTTCAGGTCCACCCGGACAAAGACCTTTTCCCCAGGATGAAATGCCTGATGCTGCAGCGGATACTGGATATTAAAATCCCCCACACCAGAACCGCCCGCGGCGGCATCCGCTGCCGGATCCGCTATGGCAGTCAACGCGCGGTCCTTGATCAGATCACGCCCAAAATTGACCGAGAACGCTTCTGATGAGCCGCCAAAAGGGGCCTCAAAAGAAAGCTCAAATTTCTCCGCGGCATTGACCGGAAGCTCAAAAACCAGCGAAATTTTTTTCCCCTCCCCAGGATACAGGGTGAAGGCTGAAAGCTCCTCTTTGCTCAGGAGCCGATAGATGTTCTGGTATTCATCCTTGATCTTAGCGGCTGGGACGCTCAAAACATCGATCTTCCGGTATTCTGAAGAATTCAAAAGCTGCAGTTCCACGCGGAGCGCCCGGCTGATCTCAGGCGCCTGAGGGACAGAGACCTCTTCGATCGCCGCCTTTTGAAAGGAAACATGGACGGCATCCGAAGATGCTTGCAAACGGCTGTTTAGCCTGACCTCTGCCATCGCGGTAGCGGCCAACCCCAAACAGGCCGAACAGAATATGATCAAATAAAAGAAAAAGGCTTTCATGTTGGGGCTATTATAGCATAAATGCCCAGGCAAAAAATCGGAAAATCGCATAAAATTAGTTCGTCGAGGAAATCAGATGTTTTGGTCGATCGCTTGAATAAGCTCTTCGACCGTGCAGGGCTTGGCAAGGAAAGGATAACCTGAAATGAACCCGTCTTCCTGATTGACTTCGGATTTCCGCACCGTCGCGGTCAAAAAAATGATCGGGATCTGAGCTGTTTGTTCGTTTTCCCGAAGCTGACAAAGCACGTCCGGACCTTCCATCTCCGGCATGATAATATCCAACAGGATCAGTTCCGGCCGGTATCCCAAAGCCGTCTCAAACGCCCGGGTCGAATCATTTTCGATCCGCACAAGAAAACGGCCGGTATCCTCAAGGTTCAGCTTCACCATTTCGGTGAAACCAACCTCATCATCCACGATCAATATGCGTTTTGGTTCTGTCATTTCCCGTTGACCTTAAAGACCAGCCTGGCGCGAGCGCCCTGCTTGTCTTCCTTATTGGCCAGATCGATCATCCCGCCATGCGAATCCATGATCGTCCGGGCGATCGACAATCCCAGCCCGACGCCTCCCGCGGCCCGGTGTGTGGTAAAGAAGGGATCGAATATTTTTTCAAGATATTCATCCGGGATGCCTTTTCCTGTGTCCTCAAAATCCACGATCAGGACATCTTCCCCGACCGCGATCGAATCCGTCAGATTGGATGCCACCGAAATGTCGGACCGGTCAAAGATCTTGCGCGTGGTGCGGATCGTGAGCGTGCCTCCGTTTTTCATCACCGCGATCGCGTTGAGGATCAGATCAACGACAACTTGCTCGATACGGTTCTTGTCGATCAAGACATTCGGAAGGTTGGTGGCAAAATGTTTGACGATCTTGATCTGGAATTTTTCGCACTGATGATGCGTGAGGACCAGCCCCTGCTCGATCGTTCGCTCGATCGGGCAGAGGTCTCTCTTGATATCTGAAAGGCTGGCAAAATCCAAAAGGTCTTTGATAATGCTGTTGGCCTTATACGCCGCGTCCTTGATGGAACGCAGGGTCAGCTCGATCTTGTCATCCCCGTCTTTAAGGACCGTGTTGAGATATTCCACCCCGTAAAGGATCGTTGCCAGGGGATTTTTGACCTCATGAGCGATCCCGCTCGCGACGCCACCGACCACGTTCATTTTTTCCGCGCGGATCAGCTGGGCCTGCATTTCTTTCAGCTCATCCATGGCCTTGTGCAGTTCAGTCTCCGCCTTCTTTCGTTCGATCGCGTAATAAAGCGCCTTGACCAGCCCATAGGACTTATACATCCCCTTGATCAAATAATCCTGGGCGCCCATCGTCACCGCCCTCAGGCCAAGATCGTCCTGGTACTCACCCGTATTGACGACAACCGCCAGTTGCGGATAGCGGCCATGAAGGCGCTTTAACGTATCAATCCCGTTACTGTCCTTGATATTCAGGTCAAGAAGAACAACATCCACCAGGCTTTGCTTTAGAAGTTCGAATGTTTCCTGCAGGGAATCCGTGGCGCTGATCTGAAACGAACCATATGGAGCTTTGGAGAGCATGTTGATAAGGACCGCCCGATCGACATCATTGTTCTCGACGATCAAGACTTGAAGGGTCCGCTTCAGCTCAGTATCCATACACTCTCCTCTTTTGCTTGATTATATCAATTGCGGATGGGAAATCAAAAGCAAAAACATTTTTTTAGAAATTCTCCCCTTCCCCGATGAAAAACAATTCTTGAAAGAACGCGTAATTTTCATGGACAGCCCTGATGCTGGGGCCCAGACGCAGCGCTTTCAGGGCCAGCGGATAAGCATTATTTTTAAGAAATTCAATGTCATATCTCTGCGCCCCCACATACGCGTCATGGCGGTAGCAATAGCTCATGCCCAGGTATCCCAGGGGCGAATAAGGAAATTTCTTGATCAAGGAAAGAAAGACCTCCTGAGTTGCCGTGCTGGCCCTGACATTGCGCGCTGTTGAGTTGAGCTGTTCGATCCCCCTCTCATAGAGTTCGATCGGATGCGGAGACATCAGGCAGGATCCTGAAGGGATCAAAATGAGAGAAAATACGCAAAATAATATGAAAGAAAGAGTGTATTTGTTCATTTTTCGCACTATTCCTACGAAAAAGTATATCACATGATAAGAGAAATTAACCACTTACGGAAGGTTATACTTTCGAACTGCTCACAAGGCGGAAATAGTCTTTGATGCGCTGGTCTCTTAAATACCGCACGGATGGGACCGTTAAGGTCAAATAGAGAAGGATCATTCTTAGAAATGGGCCCGGATGGAACAGCATGATCTCAATGGCAGGGCTTTGATACATAAAATACCGCGCTCGAACGACCTTGTAGACCGTGTTCAAGATCAAAAAAAACGCGGTAGGAAAGATCAGATAAACCGTTGCCAATCGCGCCCACTCTCTGGAAAGGTATAAGGACACCCCCGCGAAATACAGCAAGACCGGAATAAAACCATACAGAAAAAATCCGATGAACCCCCGCCAGGAATTGATCGAAAGAAGCCCCAGCCCACCGACATTAATGGCATCCAGGACCTCGAACAGGATCAAAAGTGAACCAAAACCGCCCAAGCAGATCATTAAGGACGAGATGATGGTAACCCCCAGGGGCCGCTGCAGTTTAATCACCATAGTCGTTACTTTGCGAGGGTCGCTTTCCCTTTTTCATCGATCAGGATCTCCGTGATGATACGGCCTTCACGATCGAACTTCCGTTTGCGCCTTAAAAGGCCGTCTTTATACTCCAGTTGATAAAGCAGATGTCCATCGTCGTCAAACTGATCATAAACACCCTCCATCTCCGTAAAACGCACCGCCCGTTTGGAAGAACCTTCCGTGATGGTCTCTCCCTGCCCGTCCTGGCCCGTAAACGCTTTCTGATCATATTCTTTTTGCGCGATATCAAGTTCCCGCTGCCGAAAGATCATCTGTCGGGCCTGGAACAAGATCAATAAACCTGCCAGGCATCCGCCGCAAATGATCAGCGAGAAGCGCAGCGCGCGGCTGGCCCGCTGTTCCCTCGCCTTCAAGGCGTCATAGATGTGGATGACCAGGGCCTCTTCACTGATCCTTCCCGCGGAATAGATCTTGTCCAGGCGCATCCCAAGCGAGCTTGCCAGAAGTTCCAATTCCCGCAACCGGACCTTTTTATCAGGAAGATTCAGGATAAGGTCTAATTTTCTCACACGCGCTCCTGGGCCTTAAAATGATTTTTGCACAGATCGATAAAGGCCTGGTCGACCCAGCGGCCCATGTAGGATGTTCCGCCCGCCTTTAAAAAGGCCGCCGCGTCCTCCTCGATCTTCAGGACCTGCCTGCGGCTCAGCGGATCATCCAACTGCCCGGTCTGATAATAGGAAAAACCGATCACCGGCTTCGACGAGAACCCATGGACATGCCGGAGGACCTCCATGAACTCGGAAACCGGTTTGTCCAGCTGCACATCCGTGAACACAATATCAGGCGCTTCTTCGATGACCGAGGCCACGGCCTGAGAAACAGAGGTGGACAGGCGCGTCTTAAAGCCCTGCTCCTGCGCCAGAGCCGCCATCTGATGGAGCTGGACATGATAATCGGACCGTCCGACCAGAAGGACCTTGGAAACAGAACGGACAAAAACGGGCCGGTCAACCGTTTTGGCGCCGGCGAGAGCGCCTTCAATAGCGTCTAAAAGTTCTTGGGGAGTGAACGGTTTTGTGATAAATCGATCGACCCCGACCGCGCCGAACGAATCTTTCATCTGGCCGCGCCCGGAGATGACGATCACCGGGATCGGACTGGTCTCATAGGCGCGCCTGATCTCCTTAAAGAGGGAAAACCCGTCCATCTGCGGCATCAGCACATCGGTCAGGATAAGGTCTGGCGAATGTTCAGAAAGGATGTCCAGCGCGGCTTTTCCGTTCTCCGCGCAGGAAACGCGGTATCCCCGCTTCTCCAGGATCGAACGGGTCGAACTCAGGATATCCGGATCATCGTCAACGATCAAAATATGTTTGCTCATGACAGAGTCTCACCTATGAGGCGTTCACGTCACGAAAAACAGCCCCGGTATCAGCGCTGGTCACCAGGGAAGCATAACGGGCAAGCCAGCCGCCTTTGACCTTGATCTTAAACGGCTCTAATTTTTTAAGGCGCTTGGCGATCTCTTTATCCGCCAGTTCCACATCCATCGTGCGCTTCTTGACATCGATGGCGATCATATCGCCGTTCTGAATGATGGCCATCTCGCCGCCAGCCGCGGCTTCCGGAGCCACATGGCCGATGCACAGCCCCCTCGTCCCGCCGGAAAACCGCCCGTCCGTAATAAGGGCGGCCTTGATCCCGGCGCCCTTGAGCGCGGATGTGGGAGAAAGCATCTCCTGCATGCCGGGACCTCCTTTGGGACCTTCATAACGGATCACGACCACATCGCCATCCTTGACTTTTTTGTTCAGGATCGCGGCGAGGGCCTCTTCCTGCGATTCATAAACTTTGGCCGGCCCGCGGAACTTGAGCATGTCCTCATCCACACCGCTGGTCTTAAGGACCGCGCCGTTCCTGGCAAAATTACCGGTCAGGATCGTCAATCCACCTTCCTGAGAGAACGCCTTCTCCACGGTCCGGATCACGTCCCCGTCCGGGCCCGGGGACCTGTTGACATAATCCCCCAGCGTTCCGTAAACGGTCGGAGCATCCAGCTTCAAATACTTGTGCCCGTGGTCGGCGATCGGCTTCAAGATCGCCCCCATTCCTCCCAACCGATGGACATCTTCGATGTGCACATCCGGGCGCGACGGCGCGATCTTGACGACGTTTGCCGTGGCGCGCGAGATCTTATCGATACGGTTGATGTCATACTTCAGGCCCGCTTCACTGGCGAGCGCCAAAACGTGCAGGACGGTATTCGATGAGCCGCCCATGGCCATATCCAGCGTAAAAGCATTGTCGACCGCGTCCCGCGTGATGATATCCAAGGGCCGGACCTTCTCATTCATGAGCCTGATCAAAGTTCTCGCCGAATTGCGGACCAGCTCGATCCTGTCGGGATTCAGCGTATGCTGACGCTTCGCCCCTTCCACGCGGACCGTGGCCGGGGTTGAACCGTTGCCGGGAAGCGCCACTCCTAAAATTTCTGAAAGACAGTTCATGGAATTGGCCGTGAACATTCCCGAACAGCTGCCATACCCGGGACAGGCGACTTCCGTCAACTTCCTTAAATCTTCTTCGGACATTTTACCGACGGATTCTTTGCCTACGCCCTCAAAAACCGTGATCAGGTCCGTATTGTTCAACCCCGAAAGCATGGGTCCGCCGCTCACATAGATCGCCGGAATGTTGATGCGGACCATGGCATTGAGCATCGCCGGCACGATCTTATCGCAGTTGCCGATGCCGATCCATGCGTCACAGGGATGCGCGCCGATGATCGTTTCGATCTGGTCCGCGATCAGCTCGCGCGACGCCAGCGAATATTTCATCCCGAAATGCCCCATCGCGATCCCGTCGCAGACAGCCCCGCCGATATTGGCATACCAGACATTGACGCCCAGCTTTTCGAGCTCCGCCTTGGCGATCGCCCCCAGCTGGTCCAGATGGGCGTGGCCGGGGATCTGGTTCGTGTAAGAATTGATGATCGTCACGAACGGACGCTTTAAGTCGACCGCGTCCTTCAAAACGCCCTCCGCCATCATGAGCGAAACACATGGCAGCATATGGTTGCCGGAGCGGAACACCCCGCTTCCGTTTTTACGGACACTTTCGATCCCCTGATTAATAACTCGTTTTGACATTTGATTCCTCTCTTCTCGTTTACAAATCTCAATACACAAATCACACCAATAAACCTTGCCTTATCTTACACGAACCAAAAGAATCGTCAAAGTCCTAGTTGAAATTTCTGACGTCCTATGAAGGGTATTGCTAAAGATATTTGGAGATCTGTTCCAAAAAGGATTGTTCATTGAACCGGTCAACATATTCGGTCGCGCCGGCCATCATCGCCTCCTGTGCGCAGCGCTCGATCACGGCCGCCCGTTTGCGGAATTCCGCAGACGCCAGATCGCTGACGCGGTAATAACTGTAGATCAGGATCGGTGTTTCTTCATGATGCGGGAACAGCCGGATCGCCTTGACCACGTCCTGCACTGAACGGCCATCCTCCAGCTGCGCTTCCAAAATGATCACATCGGGCTGAAAATTGACCACATGGACCAGGATATCCGCCGCGGTCTTGGCGTTCTGAACGTGGTATCCTTGCGAATTGAGCCCCTTGATGATGCTTTCACAGACCTCAGGATACGTCCCGAAAACCAGGAATTTCTGGGCCGCCTTCTTGAAATGCCCGTGGCTGCCGTAATGGGCGAGCGTTTTATCGATCGTCGACAGCAGAACGTTCGGGGCGCTGGGCTTTTCTAAGAATCCGGCGACCCCTAAAGCGGCGAAAGCGTCCTCCATTTTTCCTCTGGCGGTCAGAACGATCACAGGGATCTCTTTTGTTTGAGGGTGCTCCCGAAGGGCCTTACAAAAGACGAATCCGTCCATTTCAGGCATGAGGACATCGGTCAAAATCAGATCAGGGTGGGCTTTTTTCAATAGATCAAGGGCTTCGGTCCCGTTGCCGGCCTGTAACACGATGTGCCCGGCGGTCTCAAGGTTCAAGGCAAGCATCTGCCGTTCGGCAGCTTCATCTTCAACAACCAGGATAATGGCCATTGTTCCCTCCATTCATAGTATACAATCAAAATATTGAGAATGAAGGGCTTTTCAAAAAACTTAACGCCGTACCAATTTCTGGTACGTGATGACCTCATAACGTGTTTCAATGACCGGCCGGTAGATGACCTTGGTCGTAACACGCTCTCCGCCTGAAACGCTCATGGAGACCTTAAGAGGCCTGTGAAAACTTTTTCCCGAGTAGGATCCGGAAGCGGCCTGGGCCTCTGAAACAGGCTTGACCGAACCGGAAATAAAAATGAACAGCAAAACTGCGGCCGCGATCAGCCACGCTCCCATGGAACGTTCGTCACGCATAGGTGCCCCCTTTTCCGGCAATAAAAAAGCCCTCCGAAAGATCAGAGGGCACAATATTGCCTTAACGGAACTGGTTAGCGTTAGTTACGGCAGCCAGACAGCCATACCCAGCGGCCACGGAGGGCGCTGGGGGTAGGCTCACGGCTTTGTGTCCTACTCTTTCGAGTAGTTTACCTTTGAAACGGACTATAAAAGAACAAGTGAGAGAGCTGCTTCACTTTAAGTATGCCATATTCAAGGAAGCGCTTTCAAGGGGTGAAATGGAGCGGATAAAAAATCGAATTAAATCCGCAAAGACAAAAAAGAGCCTATATAATGAATAAGTTAAACTTGAACCGGGAGGCCAAACATGGGGATATTCCAAAAATTTCAAAAAATGGTTTGGCGCCTTAAGAACCGCAAAATACGCAAGACCCGCCATATTTTCAAGGACTACGGCTACATCGTCAAAAAGCTCACCCTTCCCAAAGACGGTGTTTTTAAATACGCCCGCTGGCTTCATCCGGCCTGCGGGAACCTTCATTTTTCGCAACAAGCTATGGACTCGCTCAGATCCATGATCAAACCCGGCGATACCGTGATCGATATCGGCGCGCAGACCGGTGACACCACCCTTCCTTGAACATCCTCCCCTTCTGTTTCGCGGCCACGGATGAGGATGGGGAATACGAGTTCCATTATTCGGACGCGTCTTTTTGCAACGGCGGAAATCTCAACGGGCTTGAAAACGACATCGACCATCGCTACCCTTTAAAAGTCGCGGGAAAAAATCTGAACCGCTTCTTATCAGCCCAATATCCCCATCTGTTAAAAAACCTGTCTTTTATCAAGATCGACACCGAGGGCCACGACCGGGACGTCCTTCTTTCGATCAAAGAGATCATCCGTCAGCACCGGCCGGTCATCCGGACAGAGGTCATGAACCGCCTCTCGGCGGATGAGGCCATGGCGCTCTATGATACGTTAACGGAAATGCAGTATCGAAAGATCTTTGAATACCAGGAAAATGGGGAAAGTATTTGCGGGCCCGCCATCACGCGGGAAACAGTTAAAAAAGACCGGACCTATGACCTCATCGCCTTACCGTCTTAAACGCATCACCATCACGCGATCTTGATAGCTCGAACACAGCAGACGCAGTCTGTCCCCCGCGGGGTCTTGACCTTCTGCGCGTCATCTAAGGCTGTTTCCTGCCAGCAATTGTTCTCCTGCCCGGAAGGCAGAACATTTTTGAAAAAGCGCATGTCCTCGACCTTGAATTTCCGAAGGAGCCTGTCCAGCCTGGGCTTGTCATAGGTCCTTTGCTGATCGTTGACATACGGCTGCCCGAACGGAACGGTGAGGACAAAGCGCCCCTTCGGTTTGAGGATCCGGTGGATCTCCAGCACTCCCTTTTCATCCGCTTCCATCTCGCTTTGCGGGTCATGATAAAATCCCAGCCCCACATGTTCGATCATGGAGACGCACAATGCCGCGTCAAAAGAATGGTCGGAGAACGGAAGTTTCAAAATATCACCTTGTTGAAATTTGAAATTCGGAACGCGGTAGGGATATTCCCTGAAATCCAGCCCCGTGACCTGAAAGCCCAAACTCGCCATGAACAACGACAGCATGCTTTCCATGCAGCCCAGATCAAGGATCGTCGAACCCTTCGCAAGATCACTGACCGCCTGGATCGCGTATGGGATCTCGATGATCCGCTCATTGATCATGACCTTCTTCAATCTTGAGACTTTCCGGAAGCGCCTCCAGTCAAAGACCCGTTTATATTTTAAAAAAACAGGATTGTTCAAAAAATATGTTTCCGGCAGGTCCATTGAAATCCCTTTCTTTATCTTTTCCGGCATTCCCACGGGTCCGGCAATTTGTCCGCCGGGAGAATGTCCGGATTTTTCACGATATAACGTTCCGCGTATTTGCAAATGCGGATCACATCAAAGGCCCAGATCATCGCGGCATAGATCAGGCCGTGGATCCCGTCCTTATACCCCTGCTTTTTGATATACGACTTCCAGAAATTCTTGAACGGTTTGGTGAACAAAAGCCAACGCAGTTTTTTTTCTGAAAGTTCACCATACTGATCAAAATAATCCTTTTGGTCAAACTCACTGATAAAATTAAATTTTTGAGTGATCCAGTGGATGTTGGGATTGGGATAATGGAGCACTTCGCCTTTTAACTGGCCGATCTTGCCGTCAATGATCGGTCTTTCATGATAGGAGTCGCCTTCGAAGCGGACCTTGTCCCGACGGAACATTTTGAGCCCGTTCCCGCTCCATCCTCCGTGGCGAAGCGGTTTGTTCATAAAAAAATTTACCCGGGGAAGCTCAAAGGCGACGTATTCACTGCCATGTTCTAAAATGCTTAGAATTTCTTTCTTTAGCTCCGCAGAAATAAACTCATCAGGGTCAATGAAAAGCACCCAGTCGGCGATTGTCTGTTGAATAGCCCAGGCAGATCGTTTATTGTGGTTAGCTTCAAGCGGTTTGTGCAACAAAGTCCGCTTGTATTTCCTCGTGACTTCCGCAGAATTATCCGTGCTCCCGGAATCCAGCATAATAATATCATCAGCCCAGGCATGGGCCTCCAAAAAAGCAGGCAGAGCCGCCTCTTCATTCAAAACGCTTCCGATCAACGCAAATATTTTTCTACTCATGCATCCTCGCATATTTTGCCCCTTCAATCATCTTACGAATGGCATCTTCTAAACCGATGCCAACCTTCAAGTTCAGCTCTTTTTTTGCGCGTTCAATACAAGGCACATACTGTGCCACGCCCTGTTCTTTATATTCATTCGTGATCCTCACCGGCACATTAGATCCAGACAAACTTACCATAAGTTTTGCCAAATCAGCGATCTCTATCCGTTGGTCAGACCCGACATTATACGGCCTTAGAGAAATGCCGCTCTGCAAGATCTTAAAAAGCCATATGACCAGATCAGACATGTACAAATAGGACCGCGTCGTACGCCCATTCCCCTTAATGAGCACTTCCTTGCCGTCAAGAATATTCTGCAGAAAGTTTCCAGCCGCGTAATAACGTCCCAACGGCAAAAAAGGCCCGATAAACGCAAAACATCGTGCAATAGCAATCTCGAAACCGTGAGCCGACGCATATTCGCAACATAACCGCTCAGCGGACAGCTTCGCCCTTCCATACTCTGTATCCGGCTTCCCGTGATAACTCTCATCCACATGAAGAATATTCTGCGGCTGTGTTCCATAAACAGCACCGGAACTTAAAAAAAGAACACGGGAAGGTTTTTTCGCGGCCGCGAATTTCAAAACACGCTCTGTTCCCTTTTCGATCACATCAGCCACTTCATGAACCTGCTCCGGGGTCCTCCCAGCGCCTGCATCCGCAGCGCCATGAATCATATAATCACAATGTTCTTCTGGCCATTCAAAGGACCGGATGTCACCCTTCAAAAACGACAACCATGATTCCCGGGCGAATGAAGGATTTGTCTTTAAAAAACGCTCTGGATCTCGCGATAAAACAATAACCGATATTTTTACCCCTTCCTGGTTAATGATCCATCGAAAGGATTCCAGCATCCATTTCCCAAAGAATCCCGTACCTCCGGTCACAAAAATACGTTTCTTATGAAAAAATGTACAGTCAACAGACTTTTGAATGTACTCAAGATCCTGCTGAATCAAATCAGGCATCCTTACCTTCTTTTAAGGGCTCGACGATCATATTTTTAAAAAACTCTTCTCTTGATAAAAAAGGATACATGTCCTCAAGCGGTTTGGAAACCAAGGTTCCGTCATTCCTGCGGAATGATGCGACCGTAGGGATGATCTCTTGATCTTCCAAACACATGAGCTCACAAATGACAGGACACTTTTCACTCAAGACCTGCAGCATGACAGATTCCAAATTCTTTGGGCTTTTCGCAGAATAATATTTTATGCCGTACGCCCTTGCGATCTTCTTAAGATCAGGAAATGAAATACCAGAGCTCTTATCGGTTCCCAACAATCGCCCATTGAAAAACTTCTTTTGAGTTGACCGGATCGAAAGATATCCGTTATTATTAAAAACAAATAATTTGATCGGAAGATCATACTGCACGATCGTCTGGAGCTCCTGCAAGTTCATCTGAAAAGATCCATCGCCAGTAATACCGATGGTTTCTTTATTCTTATTCGCAAAACACACACCAATCGTCCCGGGAAGTGTATAGCCCATCTCACCCTGTGCCCCGGGCGCAATAAATCTTTGCCCTGACCTAAGCTTCAGGCCTTGGGCCGCAACATACGCCGCAGATCCTGCATCAGTCACGACCGTGGCGTTCCGCTTTAATTTCTTAGAAAGCAAATCAATAAAATAATACAGATTAATTCCCCCACTGGTTTTTGAATACTCCGGAAGGCACACCGGCCATTTAGACGCCCATTCACGGCATTGTTGAATCCATGTCCCTGCATTTGGCCTTTGAATCTTTTGCTTGAGCATCTCAGCTAGAAAATTTAAAAGATGAGCATAAATAAAACGGTCTATCTTGACAGTCTTCTTTTTATGCTCTTCTCTGTCAATATCGACCACATAAACCTTGGCGCCACGAGCAAAATTCTGATATTCATGCCCCGTTGAACTGACGCTCAAACGACTGCCAAGCACAAGGACAAGATCAGCGTTCTGAAGAGCAAAATTTCCTGCCCGATCTCCTTTATTGCCGATACGTCCGATAAACAGAGGATGCCGGGCAGGAAGAAGATCGATCCCCAAATGTGTTACAACCACCGGCAATTGATTCAAATCGATAAATTGCCCAAATTCTCTGAGCGATCCGGAAAGACGAACGCCCTGGCCCGCGACTACGATTGGTCGAACGGAACGAGCCAAATCTTTGCAAAGACCACTGATATCATTTGGATCAACAACCGGATTTTCACACAACTCCATCCGTTCCTCCTTACTAAAATGTCGTAAGGAATTTTCGGACAAATTGGCGCCTTGAACATCCAAAGGAATATCCAGCCAGACAGGACCTGGACGTCCGGTCTTTGCGAGAAAAACAGCCTTTTCTAAATGATAGGCGATATCAGACGTATCATTAACCATGACCGCATATTTTGTAATTGGTGCTACCAACGATAGAATATCAACCTCCTGAACACCGAATTGCCGAAGTTTCAACTCGGAATTGCGGATTGTCTCTTTTCGTTTAACCTGTCCGGAAATAAAAATACATGGCGTATTGTCCTGCCAGGCATCTAAAAGTCCAGTAATTGCGTTTGTGCCCCCGCATCCTGTGGTAACAATGACCGCCCCGAGGTTATTGGTATATTTGGCATACGAAACAGCGGCCATCGCGCACGCTTGTTCATGATGATTGAAAACGGCCCTTAACTTTCGATGACAAGCCACCCCATCAGCCAAGAACATCATGCCTCCACCGGTCACCATAAACACATCACTTATCCCCTGGCGGTAAATAAAATCCGCAACATAATCAGCAACCCGTAACTTCATTTTTAAAATCCTTTACTAGACCAAAATGCTGTTATTGAAATATTTTTTATGCGAGGTCGGAGTAATGATCGAGAACGGAATCCCGAGGTCATTCAAAAAATCTGACACCCTCTTAAGCTCAATATCCATATTCTCATAACGCAGAGAGGCAGCCGCTTTATCGTCCGGCACGTCTTTTTCATTATAAAAGTAAACTACCTTTCCCTGTTCCTCGCTTTCATACCCATCCATACCGACGGCCATAATCTCCTGCGCCCCCATCTGTAGAGCGGTCAGGATCGCGTTCACCCCGACATTCAAATATTTCACTTGCTGACGGATGCCATCGATTGGAGAAGAATTCAGATCATCAATAGAATCGATCTGAACATACTCAACAGGCCCGCTATAGTTTTCCTGGACCAGACGTTTTCCAAAAAAGCTTGGAACAAGAAGAATGCTTTTTTTAGATACAGTCGCGGCATATTTTAAAAATCGTTTTTTGCTGACAAAAATATGGTAATCCGGCGCATAAACAGAATTTAAAAAGTTACATCCAATCGTCACAAGCCCCAACCTCTTGATAAGCCCCTTAATTTTATCTTCATGTTTAACAATGGAAGGCCCATTGCCAATGATCAAAAATTTTTTTCCCTTGTGCCTGTCTTTCATTCCGAGCGAATCCAAGGAAAATGCATCTTTCGACGGAATAGCTTTCAATTCCTTTTCAATCGAGCGGATCGCTTCTTTGGCTTGAGAAGTGGTCGGGACATAGAACCTCTCTTCCAAAGCATTTTTAAGTTTCTCTCCGGAAAAGGAAATCGGACATTTTTCCTTCACGGTTTCAGCGATATTGCAAATCTCTTCAATTGTGTAATTATGGGAATTAAAAAGTTCATCAATGTAATAGGGATGAATATTACGGATCCCCCCCAAAAGCGATCGTAGCGAGTAACCCCAAGGATCCTTTTCAAACAAGGGGAGAAAAAACCGCTCAATGACATCAAGATATGGAACGACGTTGTACTCTTTATCTCCGATTTTGCTTAAATAGCTTAGAAGTATCTCAATCGGAAGATTTCCAGCCCCCCGGCCCATGCCGTAAATTGACGCATCAACATAACTGGCCCCTTCAGTGATCGCGTGCAGAGTATTTGCGAATGCCATCTGAAGATTGTTGTGTGCATGAAATCCGATACGCTCGAAACCCAGCGCTTTTAACTGGCCAATCAATTCTGAAATTTCAGCTGGAGCATAAGCGCCAAAACTGTCCGCAAAATAGACCGCCTTGAGTGCATTCTTTTGCTTCCAATTCTTTAATACCGCAAATTCCTGTTGCGACCATTCCGAACTTGCCATAAGGTTCATAAACACTTCATAACCCGCTTCATGGAACTGCTCAGCCAGATCAACGGCGATCTTCACCTCAAATGGATACGCAGCCACTCGTACACCGGTAAATGGTGTCGGCTCTTTTGTTCGATCAGGAATCTTATAGCCGGAATATTTTCCTGCATCCAGCATAAAAAGCAATTTGCAATCGCTTGAAGACTTAAAAAGTCCATTAATATATTTCTCATCACAATATCCGAAAGGACCAAGCCCCTTTTTGCCTGGATCATTCTTGTAACCAATCTCGAAATAATCAACCTGCCCTTTTTGAGCGGCAAAGTAGGAAGCCTTCACAAGATTATCCTCAAACTGCCACTTGTTCAGATGGCCACCGTCACGAATGGTACAATCAATAATCTGTATTTTTGTCGTCATATCTAAAGGATCCGTAATTCATGATAGCCATGAACTGTGTGTGGCGTTTCAGATTGCAAACTCTCAAAAGGAACCTGCCCCAACGCCACCGCGACACCAGCCTTAAGCTGAGCATTTTCCGCCATCTGGATATCCATGGAGGTATCACCAATCACAATGGTGGAACTTCTTTCAGCTTTCATCTGCTCCAAAGCAACAAGTGCAGGCTCTCCGCTTTCCTTAGGCAACGCTGTCGCCTCTTTTCCAAGAAGAAGATCAAAATATTTTGCAATCCCTAAAAAACTCATAATCTCTTCAGTATTTTTTATGCTGTCAGACGTAATAACCGCCATTTTGACACCCTTGCCACGGAGTTCTTTGAGAAACGCCTCAACACCCGGAAGAATCGCGGTGTATTCATAGATCTCTCTGAGAAAGCCCGAGTGGACATCAACAAAAAGCTTCTCAATCTGTCCCTGTGAAACGGAAAAACCATGCTCTGACAAAAAATCAATCAGAATCCCGATCACTTTTTCACGGCTGACTAAAGCGATGGGACCTTCCGGCAAAAGCCGTTTCGTCTCTAACGAGAACCCCATCACCCGGCAAAGTTTTTCATGGAAATCATGCTTCAGGTTGAACATGGAGATCAGCGCGTGGCTTCGCATTTCAATGATCCGGCCCCAATACAAATGGCTATCGATCAGCGTCCCGTCTTTATCAAAAAATACGGTCTCGATACCATCAATATCCCAATCAGAAGATGAAAGAGTGATCATAAATATTTTAGCGTTTTATCGACCAATTGTTTAGCAATCCGAAGGGCGCCGTTAAAGGCCCTGTCGTTTTTTAAAAAATCATCCCGGCCAATATATGTTTTAATGATTTTCCGGGCAAACGATCCGATCGCAACCCCATGCGCCGTGATCTCAAACATTTTCGCCATTCGAGCCGTTTTGCTGTTGGTCCCTCCGGATGTCAGGACCCAAACAGGAAGCCTCGCTTTTTGCACAATATCTGCGGTTGCCAAAGCCTGTAATGTCGTATTGTAGCGGTCATCTCCACCGCTCATCGGAGCGCCATCGGCCTGAATAATTGTTGAAAATTCCGGCCGGTCTGCAATAAAACGCTTGATGCGTGCAATGAGCTGTTTGTCCCCTAAATGTGACCGGTCAAGACAAAGGCTTAGGACGCCATCAAAAACATCATTCATGATATTCCACTGGGCATAAGCGCCCTCTTCATCATCAGTGACAGCATGCAATTCAAGGGAACTTAATCCAAACTTGATCAATGGCGGAAGCAAAACCTTCAAGTCAACATTTTCTGTGACAAAAGTAACTGCTTTGGCTGCAGTACAAATTTTTTCACATGCCCCGCAACCAATACAGCGTTTCTTTACTACAACGTATTCGCCCGTCGTTTGGGCTATGGCCGTCTGCAAACACGCCTTGGCGCACAATCCGCATGCTTTACATTTTTCAGTAATGATCAACGCTTTACGAACATGCGGATCGCCGGAAATCCCGACGCTCACATTCAAAAAATAATTCTTTCGCTTGTTCTTTGGAATGACCCTATCCAGACCCCGTTGAGCGGCCAATACCACATCCTCACGCGCTGAAAGATCAAAATAATTTGCCCCTGCCTTGGCATAAACGGCAACCAATTTTTCGACTTCCTGCGCGTCCTCATTACCCGCGCCGCAAACCAGCTTAAAACACTGTTTCTTTTTTAGAATATCCGAAAGGCCCATGCTTAAATAAGCTCCTCTTCACCCGTTCTTTTTCAAAATAAGACAAGCTATTATATCCAATCAAGATAAACGAGCAAACAAAAATACAATATAAAAAGGGCAACACCCTTTTGGGCATTGCCCTTTTCAGCTTAAAACACACTCAAGTTATATTTACCACGCCGCGTTCACGATCGGAAGGACCGGAAGCATGTCTTTAGCTGTCGCGACATTGACCAGACCGATCTGGATGCCGTTGAGCTGTTCCGTCCAGTTCACCAGCCCAAAGGCGAATCCTTCGAACTTGGTGCTGTAATTGACCGCCCCAAGCTGAACACCTTTGGCTTCGGTGGCGATGTTGATCCCGCCGAACTGAGCGCCTGCCGAGTTGCCGTTGATGTAATTGACAAAGCCGAAACTTCCGCCCATCACATCACCTTGAACGACCGAAACGAGCCCGACCTGGGAGCCCTGCACATTACCCTCAGTATAAGCCACAAACCCCGCGCTGCCGCCCATCACGTTGCCTTGAACGACCGAAACAAGGCCTTCCTGCATTCCCTGGACGTTGCCTTCGGTATATCCAACAAAACCAAAATTCGCGCCCAGCACATCACCGGAAACCACATTGACAAGACCTAAGTCCATACCTGTGACGCCGGCATTTTTCCCATAAATAAAATTAAACCCAAACCCTTTAATGCCTTCCTCTTCCGGAACAAGCTGGATCGGATTGAACAACGCGATCTGAAGCGGTTTTGCCCCTTCAGCGGCGCTGGCCAATTGCCCGAAACCGGCTAATGACACCGCGATCACCGCTACCGCAACCAGACTTTTTAAGATCACACCCTTCATGTCTCTCCCCCTTTTTAATAAGGTTTCTTCAACTCCTTTAGTGTAGCGTGAAGACTGATTTTTTCAATCAGAATCTTATTCTTCCTTAAAAGAGAGTATAAATAAACGGCGCGACCGCGGAGCTTTCGGTCAGGACGATAATGACACCCAAAAGCATCAAAATGACCACGATCGGCAAAAGCCAGTAGCGTTTGCGGACCTTCAAAAATTCCCAGAACTCTTTCAAAAGACCCATTTTTCCCATAACGTCAGCCTTTGTTAAAATTGTTTAGTGTAATGCTGCGGATCGAACGCGCGTTTTTCCCGTTCGATCCAATACGTCGCAGCGCCGGGATCGATCTTTTGCGAAAGCAGGTCTTTCCCAAACAGCCGCATGATAAGCCCGATCGGCGCAAAGACCAGATAAAAACACAAGGCCAGCGTCAAGGTTGTCACGACCCACATCAGGGCCTTGAACGCCGTCTCCATCACCCAGCGCAGCGGGTAGACCCAGCGCGGTCGGATCAGGGCCATCACAAGGGCGTAGCATCCCGCCGGAGCAAAAAAATACACATGCCCCCAATGGCCGCGTGTGGCCTGCCAGATCGAGATCGCGATCGCCAGCGGCCCGAAGATCAGGCCGAATTTCTTAAGTTCAGTGTCAGTGACAGTGTTAGTGATAGTGTGAGTGTCAGTCTTAGAAAAAAACATTTAAGAATCCTTGGACAACGTCTTTATTAAACCGGTTAACATCTTTGAAATATCATTAACTTCACAAAGCAAAGCTTCATATTTTTCAGCCGAAATATATGCTAAATCCTTTGCCAGAAGAAGATGATATTTTAATTCGCCTGCTGATCCTCTGGCAATCCCGACAAACTGCCGGTATTCCTTCCTTGAAATACGGCTGCTTCCCTCCAACAGATTCGCGTTGATGGAGCTTGCCGCTCTGCATAATTGTGTCACGAGCCCAAAACGCTCAACCTCCGGAAAACTTTTTACGCTTGAATAAACTTCCAACGTAAGCTTGTGCGCCAATTTAAAAACATTTAACTCTTCAACCGATTTCATTGTCGCTCCTTTCAGCCATCTCGCCATTCCTGCCACTAACACTGACACTAACACTATCACTGCCACTGACACTCTTCATACCTAATCAGGCAAAAAGCCACTTAAGTCCCCCACTCGAATATCAGTTTCTTTTTGGTCCAATCGACTGATCAAAAAATGCCCCATGATCAGATAATCCATGTGTGTCCGCATCAGGCAGCCATACGCGTCCTGCGGTGTGCAGACGATCGGCTCCCCCCGCACATTGAACGAAGTGTTGATCAAAACCGGACAACCGGTTTTTTTATAAAACGCGTTGAGCAATTTGTAATACGTCGGGTGTTCTTCTTTTGAAACGGTCTGCGTGCGCGCCGAATAATCCACATGTGTGATCGCCGGAAGTTCAGAGCGCTTGATCTTGAGCTTCTGCAAGCCGATCAATGATTTCTGCTCCTCAGGGACTGCAAACCTTTTCTCCCAACGCAGGTCAGAGACAACCAGCATATACGGGCTTTCCCCGCCGTATTCAAAATAGTCTCCCGCGTGCTCCAGCATGACGCTGGGCGCGAACGGCCGGAAGGATTCCCGGAACTTGATCTTCAAATTCATGGTGGTCTGCATCTCCTCCGAACGAGGGTCTCCGAGGATACTGCGGTTGCCGAGCGCGCGCGGCCCGAATTCCATCCGCCCCTGAAACCAGCCCAGCACTTTTTCCGACGCCAGGATTTCAGCCGCCTTTTCAAAAAGCTCATCATCCGTCAATTTCGTGTAAACAACGTCGCGCTCCTTCAAAAATGCCTCGATCTGCGCGTCTGAAAATTCCGGCCCCAAGAGCGAGCATTTCTGCGCGTCCCCCTTGCCTGATGCCGCGCGCGGTTTTCCTAAATGGTTATACCAGACCGCCAGCGCCGCCCCCAAAGCCCCACCGGCATCCGATGCTGCCGGCTGGATCCAGACTCTTTTAAATAATCCGCCTTGAATGATCTTGCCGTTAGCCACACAATTTAACGCGACACCGCCGGCCAAACAGAGGTTCTCTTCCCGCGTGTATTGTTTAAGATGCCGCGCGATTTTTAAAATGATCTCTTCGGTCACCACCTGGATCGAGCGGGCCACATCCATGTGGAACTGTTCGATCGGCTCTTCAGGTTTCCGGGGGGCATGGCCGAACAGCCGGTGAAACCGCCCGCTTGTCATGGTCAGGCCCGAACAGTAATTGAAATATTTTTGATCCAGCCGGAATGATCCGTCATCTTTGATGTCCACCAAATGCTGTTTGATCAGATCCACGAACACAGGCTCCCCGTAGGGCGCCAGGCCCATGAGCTTGTATTCCCCGGAATTCACGCGGAAGCCCGTGTAATACGTGAAGGCGGAATAGAGCAAGCCCAGCGAATGAGGAAAACGGATCTCCTGATGAAGCTCGAGTCCGTTGGCCTTGCCGCTTCCCAAGGTCAGCGTTGACCACTCGCCCACCCCATCAAGCGTCATGATCGCCGCGCTTTCGAATGGCGACGGAAAAAAGGCGCTCGCGGCGTGCGATTCATGGTGGTCGGCAAACAGCACTTCGCCTTTAAAGTTCAATTCCTCCGCGATGGTGTCGCGCAAGAACAGCTTTTCTTTGAGCCACAAGGGCATGGCCTTTAAGAAAGACTTGATCCCGAAGGGCGCGGTCATCAGATATGTTTCAAGCAGGCGCTCGAATTTGATGAACGGCTTATCATAAAAAACAACATGCGAAAGCTGATCGACCGTGATGCCGGCGAATGTCAGGCAGAAATCCACCGCGTTCTTGGGAAAATCATGGTCATGCTTTTTGCGCGTGAAGCGCTCTTCCTGCGCTGCGGCCACGATCTCACCGTTTTTGACGAGCGCGGCCGCTGAGTCGTGATAGAACGCGGAGATCCCTAAAATGTAAATGTCATTGCTTTGCGGCATAAGTCTTTTCTTTCAATAGGTCCAAAAGCTGCGGGTTTGAGGACACCGCATCCGCCACGATCCTGTTTGCCGCCGGGGTCATATGCCCGTCCCAGTCATAAAAATATTTTTGCGGCGGCGCCTGCAAGAACGCCGCAAGCGGATCAATAAAGATAACCCCGGCCTCTTTTCCGTATTGAGCCATGAGCTCAAAGGGATAAAGGTCCGTGTAAAGTGTGTCCGCCTTAAAACCCCACGCCTCCCGCCCCTTGTTCCACTGATCAGGGCCGACGTAGATCCCATGCGGATAGGTCGCAAGAACGAAGGCGATCCCTTGCTGATCCAGCAATTCTTTGATCTTGTTCAGATATTTCATACTGCGCGCCCAGTGCGGGAGGATCAGGTCCTGGTATTTCCGCCCGCGCATGAACAAAAGCCCGTCGAATTCCGTTAAGACCTCATTGGAGAATTCTTCCGGATGGTTGGCGATATACGCCTTCGCCCGCCCGCCTTCCGATTTGACCTTCAGATAATTTTTCAACCCGAGCAGCCGGAGTTTTTCAACCGTTCGGACCACTTTATTTTGGAGGTATTTGCAAAACGCGCTGTTGTGCGCCAAGGTCATCCAAAGCGAACGCTTGCCGTTCATAAAATCCAGGTCGAAGCGCTCGATCTTTCCGTCTTTCCAGACCGCGTGCCGCTCCCAGTGCCAGTCATCCCAGACGTCCGTCATGTCAAAAAACAGGATCACGACATCGGGCTTATACTGCAGATGGATCTTCTGAAGGTTGTCCCAGTGGCGGATGGTCGAGGCGTGCCCGATCCCAGCATTAATGACCTCGACGGCAAGCCCCTGGGCCGTAAGATCTTTCTCGATCAAGAAAGGCACGGTCTGATCATCCTGCGCCCCCACCCCGAAGGTGAACGAATCTCCCATGGCCAGAATACGAATGGTCCCCGGCGTTTTTTCTTTTGAAAAATCTTTTCCCCGGTAACCAAATGTGTTAATGTGCGCGCTATATTCGAACTCACCTTCCATATCCGACTTGCTTTCAAGAACGATTCCCGGCTCGAACAAGGTCTGATCGCATTTTTGCGTGATCTTATGCAAAGAGCTCTCCGCAGGAGCCCCTTTAAGAAAACGGAAAACGATCTCTCCCAAGACCGCGATGCAGACGAGGCACAGCACGATCGCCGCACAACTGAACAGGATCTTTTTGAACAAATCCATAAGCTTCACAACAGCCCTTTCCTTATAGGATGCCTTCTTTGAAAATCTGCCCTATTATACGTAACGTCGCACGGTTCGTAAATGAGAATCCAGAAAATCATGCCCCTTTAAAGAATCGCCACCAGCACCGACATTCTAAAAAGACAGTTGTCAAAACAGGCTCTTTTATTTAAAATAAGCTCACCTTAAAAGGAGTCCATTATGACAAAGCGCGCTGTGATCCTGATGGCGGATGGTTTTGAAGAAGTGGAAGCCATAGCACCGATCGATATCTTAAGACGCGCCGGAATTGAAGTTGTTCTGGCTGGCGTCAATCTTCAAAACGACCATGTCCAGAGCACCCGGCAGCTTTCAGTCCGCGTTGATAAGCCCATTGAAGAACTGCATTTTGATTTTGACGCCTGTATCGTGCCCGGCGGAGGAAAAGGCGCTGAGAACCTGGCCAAGTCCAACCATGTGCACTCCTTGATCAGTGTCATGTTCGCCGAAAAAAAAGTGATCGCCGCGATCTGCGCCGCTCCCGCCGTTGTTCTGGCCCCCACGGGGATCTTAAATAACAGGACCGCCACCTGCCATCCGGGGATGCAGAATCTTTTTGACCCTTCGACCCGCTACAGCACAGAACCGGTCGTTGTGGATGATACCCTCATCACCAGTCAGGGTCCGGCCACAGCGCTTCCTTTTTCCTACGCGATCGTTGAGCGCCTTCTGGGAAAAGAGCCTGCCGACAAGATCCGCAAAGCCACACTCTGGAGCGCTTCATGACGAGAAAGCAGACATTCCTCATCCCGCTTTTCCTTGGCCTTATGTTACTGGCAAACCCCAAAGCTCACCTTCCATCCGCGCAGAACACCAACGCGGACCGTTACGCTTTTAAGGAAGTCTGGGGTTATGTCATGAAAGGCGAGGAAACATTCTTGAGCAACTCCATGCCGTTTACCGATATCGGCTATTTCAGCTCAAAAGTGGAAGATGACGGGACCTTAACACAGATCACCCGGCCGGATCTAAAGGGAGAGTTCGACCGCAGTCACCGGATCCATTTGGTGGTCTCGATGATCGGAAGCAAAATGCTGACCCATTTTGTGCTGAGAGAAGACCTTCCGTTTAAAAAACAGATGGTCCTGGACATCGCCCGGATGGCCGCTGATTTCGACGGCGTGCAGATCGACTTTGAATCCCTGCGGTATGAGGACCGCGATCTTTATCTGAAATTCTTAAAAGACGTCCGCGCGGCCCTTCCTAAAAATAAGATCTTTTCCGTCGCGGTCCCCGCCCGCTGGTGGGAAACGGACAACGCCTTTAACTATGTGGATATTTCCGCGATCGTGGACCGTGTGATCGTCATGGCCTACGATGAGCATTGGAGAACCGGCGAAGCGGGACCGATCGCCTCCCTTCCATGGTGCAAGAAGGTTTTAGATTACGCCCAAAAACGTATCCCCCCAGAAAAGCTGGTCATGGGCCTTCCCCTCTACGGCCGGGCCTGGCAGGTGGAAACCTATGCCCAGGCGCTTCGATATCCCCAGGCTATCGATCTCTGCCAGAAAATGAGCTGTAACGTGAACATGACCGAGACCGGTGAGCCGTTCTTTGAATATCAAGTTCCGGCTACCGTCAAAGTGTATTTCGAGGACCGCCACAGTTTGATCAACAAGATCGGCCTTTATAACAAGAATGCGGTTTCCGGGGTCGCCTTCTGGCGGGTCGGGCAGGAGCCGAAAGATCTCTGGACACAGGTCCGGACAAAATAAAACCGTTATCTCGCGACTTTCAAAAGCGCGTGAACCGTCCAGAATCCGAATCCGACCAGCGCGATCCCAACCAAATTGCTCAAACAGATGTTCATCAAAAGGACTTTCCATTCCTGGGCCCGGGCCAGAAGCACATTCTCATAACAAAATGTTGAAAACGTGGTAAAGGCGGCCAGAAAACCCGTTAATAAAAATAAACCCAGATGATCGTGGAATGTGAAGCGTTCCGATAATCCCCACACGATCCCGATCAAAAGGCATCCCACAAGATTAACGACCAGTGTCGCGTAAGGAAAGCCTTCGCTTGAAGACCAGCGAAGGACCCATCCGGAAAGACCATAACGCGACAAAGCCCCCAAAGCGCCGCCCAGTCCCACAAAAAACAATCCCATCTTCTACTCCTTCACGTTTGAAAAACTTCCGCCTAATAAGAATTTGAGCGCATGATGCGCGACCGTCAACCCGAAGACCGCCGTGACCGTCGGCAGGCTTCCCATAGGACGCCGCTTGCGCCCCTGATCCAGGCCCATCTGGCCTTCGCCGAGCTCACCTAATGCTTCTTTATTTGAAATTTCGGTGGAATACACGCACTCAATGCCTTCCGTAATGCCAAGCCGTCTGAGCCGCTGGCGCACGGTCCGCGCCAGGGAGCATCCCCGCGCCGAGAAGAGGTCTCCGAAACGGATCAGCCCAAGGTCGGTCCGTGTCGCCGCGCCCATGGAAGAAATGACCGGCACCTGCGCCCGGACGATCGCAGCCAGGATATTCACCTTCGGATTTAGCGAATCGATCGCGTCAACGATCAGGTCCGGTTTCTTCTCAAGGACCAGAGGGATCGTTTCAGCGTGAGCGAACAGTTCGACCGGATCGACCTTGCATTGCGGATAAATATCCAGAACGCGCTGCCGCGCGACATCCGTCTTTCTTTTTCCCAAAGTGGAATGAAGCGCGAATAACTGGCGGTTCAAGTTGGTCTCCTCCACTTTGTCGCAATCCGCGAGCGTTAAATGCCCGACCCCGCTGCGCGCCAGCGCCTCGACGCAAAAACTCCCCACCGCCCCCAGTCCGATCACGGCCACATGGCTCTGGTGCAAACGCTTGAGCTTCCCCTTTCCGATCATCAATTCAATGCGCGAAAACTGCCTGCTCATCAGACATACCCCATCAGATACTGTTCATTGTCCTGGATCGCATTGGAAAATTCGGCAAGCCCCATACGAAAGGCCTTCGCGAGTTTCTGATAACAGGCGTCCAGGGTCTTTAGATAAAACTCGGCAATGTCCACATCCACCCCCGTGGAGACCGAAGATTTCGAAAAATCCGTCTCCACCAAAAAGTGCTCGATCGGGATCTGCGAACATAAGGCGTCCAGTTTTCCCGGATCCATATTCCTGGGTCCGATCGAAAGAAGCCCGCCCAGTTTCACGAGCTCTTTGGCGTTCTCTACGGAGCCGTTGAACCCGTGCAGAATGAACGGCAGGCCGTTTAAGTCCGCCTTCTTTAAGATCGCCAAAAGCTGCGGCCAGGCCCCCACGCAATGCAGCGAAAATGTTTTGCGTGCCATGCAGGCCAGGTCCAACTGACGGACAAAGGCGTAGGTCTGCTTTTCAAAACTCACCCCGCCTCTGGCCCGGTCCAGCCCGATCTCGCCGATCCCGCATTTCTTTTTGGCCATCTGATGCTCGAGGGCATGCTCCCAGTCATCCGGAAGGCCTTCGACAAACCACGGATGCACCCCGAAAAACGGCGTGCAGATACGAAGCTCCGCCGCGATCGAGGCAACCGTTCCCCAATCCGCGGGCAGCGTGGCGTTACAGAAGATCCGTTTTACCGGCGAAGCAGCGATCCGCTCAATAAAATCCGGCAGCTTTTCCTGCGGAATATCCTGAAGATGGGCATGCGCGTCAAACATAACACCCTCCAAAACCAAGACACTAGGACACTATGGCACTACGACACTAAAAACCTTAAAACCGAGTTAGTAAGATACCAGTGCCTTAGTGCCTGGTTTTCAGGTTTTCCCGTTCTTGGGCTGCGAAGCAGCTTTAAAACCGGATCTCCACGCCGCTCTTCACGAAGAACGGGTCACCCTGAATATAACGGTATTCCTGATAATCCGAATCGAACATGTTCTCAGCCGCCACAAAAATATCGCAATCGCTGTTGACGTGATACGTCCCCTCACCGCCCAAAAGCCAGCGCTGCTTAAAATCCACGTGATACTCATACGCCAGACGCAACCCATAATCCCAGCGGCTGGATGTGTTCTTCAGCTCCAGGACAACACGGTCGCGCAGATAATCAAAGACGTATTTTGACTCGTCAAAGGCCCGGTCCTTGTCGATGTCCATGCGCGTGTAGGACAGTTTGACCGTTTCAAGCCATGCCTGCCCGGCCGTCCATTCGCCGAACAGATCAAAACCCCTGACATCCGCCTCTCCGGCATTGACCGCCCGAAAAACAGTCTCGCCGGTATTGCGGACCCAGTCGATCGTGTCTTTCTGGTCACGCAAAAAGATATCGCCCCCTGCGTTCCATCGATCCTGTTTATAAAGAAGCCCGGTCTCATAATTGTCCGTTCTCTGCATCTGAAGGCCGGCATTGCCGATATTGGACGGTGAGGTGTAATAGAGTTCCGTGAATGACGGATTGCGGTATTTCCGTTCCGCCTTTGTGTAAAGCGTCCAGGCATCCAAAAAATCATAGAACAGCGCCGCCCTGGGGCTTAGTCTGGCGGGAAAGCCGTCGAAATATCCTGTGTCCAAGGCCGCGTCATAGCGAAATGGCCCGATCTCCTGCTGGCGCGCTCCGGCGGTCAAATGATGCTCATAGCGTTCGCGCTCACCGAGATTGGTTGAACGAAGGTATTCCCGGCGGTTCTCCAGCTCAGCGAAGAACGCATAGTCCAAAGATTGAACACCCAGGGTGTTGCCCATCACGTAGGAAGCGTGATCATTGCGGTAGAACGACGGGTTGTCCCTGTCCAGCCAAAAGGTGTCCTGTGTCCTGTGAACATAGGGCGCGACCTTCCACTGGTAACTGTCCTCAAAGACCTGGATATCCGCCATCACAAATTCCTGCTTGATCTTTTCAGCCTCCCTTAAATACCACGGGGCGGCGTAAGCTCCGTCCGCGCCGAAATCCTTATCCGAAAGCGCCGCGTAGACCATCACGGAACTGTCGTCTGCCTGATGCTCAAAGGTATAAGCGGCCGCGTATTTTTCGGCGTCGGTCTCATCCCTCAGCCCGTCGGTCCTCATCCCTTCCAGCGAAAAACGATGCCATCGTTCCTCTTGATTGAACGTCGTTGAAAAAGCGCCATCGAGATAACCACGATTGCCGGATGATGTTCGAAAAACGTTTCCCGTATTACGCAACGGCCGAAGCCTGTATCGCAACTGCTGCCCGTTAAGATCAGCGGACGCCCGGTCAAGGTCCAGCGAAACGGCCGGCAAGGACAAATTAAAATGCCCGGTCTGAGGATTATTCAACGGCACACCGTTCAAAGAGACATCGGCATCTTCAAACATCCCGCCGCGGATCGAAACATCCTGCAGCATGCCGTAACTGATATTACGCTGGACGTCAACGCCCGAGGACTGTTCGGCCATATATTCAGGGGCCAGCGAAAACGCTGAAAATCCGCCGGAGCCGGAACGGCCGACAGGCTCACTGACAACAGAGATCGGCGCAAGCTCGACATTTTGAGCCAGGGCCGGAGCAGCGGCCAACCCGCACAACCATAAGACATACCAGGACCTCATAACACCCTTTCATGGCTAAGCATATTTTGAAGATGATATTCTAGCTTCAAGCGCATATCCGGTAAAGGATTTTTAACGGCGGTCCGCCTTTTTTAACCGGGCCGGCAAAAGCCCCCTCACGGAATTTCCGACATAGAACCGTTGCGCCCCCAAAAATTCCTCCCGGCTGATCAAACGCTCCCGGCAGCGGCCTTCCTTCAAAAGTTGCTGCCGCAGGATCCCGGGCAACAGCCCGCACTCAACGGGCGGCGTGTATAAACAACCGTTGATCTCAACGAACACATTGGTGATCGCCCCCTCGCAGAGCTGGCCCTTTGAGTTAAAAAAGACATCATCAAACACATCCTTCCCGGCGATCCGTTCCATCGTCATCTGATACCAGGGCCGGCAGGTCGTTTTGTGCCGTAAAAAAATATTTTCAGGGTCCAGCCGGACCTCGGAAACGCCGACGAGAACCTCCCTCTCTCGGGCCCAGGCCGCAAGCAGAGAGGCCTGCAGCTCGATTGTTCCGTCACGGGAACACAGCAGCCGCACCCGTTGGGACGCTCCGGGAAGCTGCCGCAAAAATTCTTCGAGCTTCTCTAAAATACCGCCGTCCATGGAAAACCCGAAACACCGGGCGCTCGCCTCTAAACGCTTCAAATGCTCATCCCGCCAAAGAAGCCGGCCGTTTTCCCAAAGCATGGTCTCGATCAGCTGAAAATCCTTCGGGGCCCCTTGTGTTAGAAATTTTGTCTTTAAATGAGCCTCTTCCCATTCCGACCGCGGATCCGAATCCCACACAATACCGCTCCCCACACGGTATTGCCAATCCGTCTCACCAGCGGCACGCTGCAGGATGCGGATCGGAACGCTGAAGACCGCCTTTTTTTGAGGGGAAATATAGCCGATCGCTCCGCAATAGACACCACGGCCGCCCCTTTCCAGTCCGTCAATGATCTGCATGGTCCTCACCTTGGGGGCGCCGGTGACGGAACCGCTGGGAAAGATCGCCTCAAAGATCTTTTGGTATGTGACCTCCGGCCCCAGCTCCGCCCGAATACGTGAGGTCATCTGATGCAAGGTGGGATGGGTTTCCACGTCGAACAAGGACTCCACGCGCACACTGCCGGTCTTCGCGATCCGGCCCAGGTCATTGCGCAGAAGGTCAACGATCATCACGTTCTCGGCGCGGTTCTTTTCATCCGCTGCCAGCTGAGAGCGCTCCTCATCCAGGCCGGCTAAGGCGCCCCTGGCGGCGGTCCCTTTCATGGGCTGGACACAAATGTGATCCCCGTCACGTTCAAAAAACAGCTCCGGCGAAAAAGACAGGACCTCACGGCCCCCTCCTCTTAAAAAAGCGCAATACGGGGTTTTTTGAAACTCCCGCAAGAACCCGTAAAGATGCTCCGCCCCCGCCTGAGCGCAGACCTGAAAATCAAAGGTGTAATTGACCTGGTATGTTTCGCCTTCTTTGATAAACTGCTTGATCGCTAAAATAGCGCGTTCATATTCCGCAAAATCCATCCGCGTCTGAATATTCATTTGGGCCGGAAAACAATCCCTTCGATCGACCTTCCTTACCATGAGCGGTTTTTCATAAACCCCGAACCACAAAAGCGGGAGATCATTTTTTGTTCTAGAACGGCCGCTGCCGACCCCGGAACCGGCCTTCAGCGCGGAATAATCCATATATCCGGCCAGCCAGAACTCGCTTGAGAGGCGATCGATCCTCGCCAGCGCCGCTGGAACGTCCGTGTCTCTGACGGCAATGACCTGATCGACGGGATCCGTAAATAAAAGCGGGGCCTCGTTCCCGTTCTTCCCCGCGGAAACGCTGTCGAAAAACACGGCCGGATCACGGCCGCGCAAGTCTGGGATCCTGAAGTTTTCCAACTGTGGAATACCGTTCATGAACGTCTGCAGGTGAGAGTTAAAGTTTTAAAACCAGCGTTTAGCCCTAAAAAACGCGAGCATGCCCGCCACGACCATGGCCATAAATCCCAAAACCAAAAAATATCCCCAGCGCCAGTGCAGCTCCGGCATGTGCTCAAAGTTCATGCCGTAGACCCCGGCAATAAAGGTTAAGGGAATAAAGATCGTGGAAAACACCGTCAAGACCTTCATGATCTCGTTCATTTTATTGCTCGCCGATGACAGATAGATATCCATCAGCCCGGAGATCGTGTCACGCAGGCCTTCGACCATGTCCACGACCTGGATCGTGTGGTCATAGACGTCACGCAAATACGGATCGACCGCCTCGCTGAAGATCACCGTTTCATATTTCTGCAGCTGGCTGAGGACCTCCCGCAAAGGCCAGATCGATTTTCTCAGAAAGATCATCTGCCTCTTCATGTCCTGGATCTCGGCCAAAAGGTTCGTGTGCGCCTGCTCTAAAAGATCTTCTTCCAGGGATTCCGTTTCATCGGAAAAATTCTCCAGGATCACGAAATAATGGTCCACGATCGCGTCGATCAATGCGTAAGCCAGAAAATCCGAACCCATGGTGCGGATCCGCCCTTTGGCCTCCATGATCCTTTGACGGACGTAATCAAAGACATCCCCTTGCTGCTCCTGGAACGATATGACGCAGCCTTTCATGATCACGAAGCTGACCTGCTCGACCTGGAGATTGTCCTCCTCATCGATGCGCATCATCTTGAGGACCACGTAGGCGTAATTCGGGAACATCTCGACCTTCGGCCGTTGTTCCGTGTGCAGGATATCTTCCAAGGTCAGCGGGTGGATATCAAAACGTTTTCCGATCGCCTCGATCACGCCCACGTCATGCAACCCATCCACGTTGATCCAGGTCACGGTCTTGGTGTCACGGAAGGCGAAACACTCTTCAACGGTCTTCGGATCAAGCTGAAGGGCGTCCTTCTCGTCATAATCCATGATCTGGATCCTGACCTGGTCCGCCCTTTTTTCACCGATGTGGACAAGCGTCCCGGGGACCGCCCCCACCCGGCGGGAAAATTTGTGGATGGATTTCATAAAGAGTCCTTTGGAAAATGTTTTGAGGTTTCTAATTTTATCAGATCACGCCGGCGCCCAAAAGAACAGCGATCACAAAAAGCATGACGGCGATCACGCGCTCCACAACAGCCAGCGTCATTTTTTTCAAAAGCCTTTTGCCGATCAAAATTCCAGCGAAGGCGCTTGCGACCGCCGCTGCCATGACCGCAGCGTAGTCCTGATAATTCGAGCCGGCCAGCCGGCCCCAATAAACGCTCAGACGCGAGACATCGACAAAAAACGCGATCACCACGCCTGTGGCGATGAACGCCTCTTTGGACAGTCCGCATTTTAAAAGGAACATGGTCCGCAGCGCCCCCTGATGCCCAGAGAGCCCGCCGAAAAATCCGCTCACGACGCCTCCGGCCGGCAGAACTTTCGGAGAAAAGCTCACCTTTTTAAACAGCGGAAGCGTCTCAAGGACCAAGAACAGGACCATGACCGCAGCGATCACAAGCTTGACCGGAAGGACCTGGAATTCCTTTCCCATCAGGGTGTAAACAAAGACCGGATCGAACTCCTCCAGCTTGAACAAAGCCCGAGCGCCCGCAAACGCGGCCAGAAAAGCCGGAAGGCCGAAGCTCAACGCGACCCTCCAGTGAATCTCTTTAGCCATGAGGAAAAATTTCAAAACATTATTTAAAAAATGGACCACCGCGGTCAAGGCTATCGCCGTCTCAAGCGGAAAGAACAAAAGGAAAACCGGCATCAAAAGCGTTCCCAGGCCGAATCCTGAAAAAAACGTCAGACAGGATGTCGCGGCCGCTGCCGCGCAAATGATCAAGATATCCACGTTCACCTCCTGCTTCGATCAGTATTTGATAATTTCCGCTAAAGCGCGGGCCAAAGCCTCTCCCGCGATCCTGTGCCCTGCCGGGCTCCAATGCGCCTTATCCGAAACCCGGACCACCACTCCCTCCCTGGCCGCCGCCTCAACGGCAAGCGCGGGCTCAGGAAGAACGATAAATCCTGCTGATGTGATCAACTTGGCCCACCATTCCTGCCGGTAAGGAGAATCCATGAAGGCGATCTTTTGAACATTTTCCGGCAACGATCGTGCCATCTCAGCCAGAAGCCCTTTCGTAATGTGCTCCGCCTGCCGCCAAAGCTCATCCGTTCTCGCTTTTTCTTCCATGGTCTTGTCAGGAGGATAACAACCGTTATACATCCTAAACCTCACCACTTGGGTCACGTGATCGAACCAGCGGAAGATCCGGGAATACTTAAACAGAAATTTATAAATATGAAATCCCGGATAACGAAAAACGATCTCTTCCTTATGCCAATACGGCCGGAAATTTTTCTGGTCCGTGGTGATGCTTCCAGCCTCCAGAAGATAGCTGTTGTTATCGAGGTCATTATGGCACATCTGCAAAACGACCACATCGGGCCTGATGATCCCGGCGTATTTCCGAAGGGCCAAAAGCTCCTGAAGGGTCCCGTATCCGCCCGCCCCGAAGGCAAAAACTTCCGCCCCCAGCAGCTGACCGGCCCGCTCAAAATAGGCGTCCTCATCCGACACGAACGGATCCCCGGTATACGAATCCCCGATAAAAAAGATCTTGATCTTCTTGGAATTCACATCACCCCACGACCGGAACCCATGTTCATTGGTCGTGATCCTGACCGTGTAAGGCCGCCCCTCAGAGTCCCTTTGGCGATTCACGTAAGAAAAATTCCGTTTGGGTCGCCAGCCAAGTTCAGGATCCCGTTCATAAAGACGCCGGGAAAAAAACATGAAATAAAAAACACGATCACATGCCGCGACCGCGGCGATCACGATCAGGGCCGTTAAAAATATTTTATTGGCTTTTCTTTTCACATCCCTTCACCGCGTGCAAAATTAATCAAATTCCACGATCACGTGCCCGATCCCAAAACGGCTGGACACAAGTTCCCTGATCCGCTCCCGCAGCCGCCTCATTTCTTCCATGGAGGATTCCCGCTTCAAAGCGATCCTGGCTGTAAGATAGAACATCTCCGAGGTGATCGTCCAAAGATGGATGTCCTCGATCGCCCTGATCCCGGGCTCCGCCTCAAGAAGGAGTTTCTCCACCATGTCGCTCGTTAAGCCCTTCGGCGCCCCTTCAAGAAGGATATGCGTTGAATCGCTCAGCAGGTCCCACCCCCAGCGCAGGATCACCAGGGCGATCCCCGCGCTTAAGACCGGATCGATCCAGGACCATTTCGTGACATGGATCACCAGCGCGCCGATGATCACCGCGACCGACGATAACGTGTCCGCCAGCATGTGTAAAAAAGCGCTCCGGACATTCATGTCCGTTCTGCTCGTCCCGTGCAAAAGGACCGCGCTGACCAAGTTCGCGATCAGCCCCAGCACAGCCACGACGAGCATTTGCATTTCCTGGACTTCAACGGGATGGAGCATGCGCATGATGCTCTCATAGAGGATCCACCCGGTCACGGCCAAAAGGAACAATCCGTTCAAAAAAGCGGCCAGGATCTCAGCCCGGTAAAAACCGAATGTCCGGTGATGGCAGGCCGGACGCCCCGCGATGAGGATCGCGGCCAGGCTCAAGGAAAGCGCGAACAGATGCGTGAACATGTGCCCGGCGTCACTGACCAGGGCCAGGCTCCCGGTGATGATCCCGCCCGCCACTTCCAGCACCATGACAAGGCCGGTCACGAGGATCGAAAGCCAAAGCCGGTACCGCTCCACATAACGGTACTCCAGCAACTCTTCAGAGGCGCGCGATGCCGCCGCATGGTGTTTTGACATAAGGCCCACTATCCCTTCTTTAAAAAATCCTGCGCGAAGCGCGCGACCCTCGCCAGCGTCTTTAAGTGCAACGCCGGCTGGTCTTCCGGGCTGATCAGAACAAAAAAAGCGCGGGACGGCCGTTTGATATCCGGGAATACCGCCCCTCCCTGATTGGTCCCCACCAGGACCACCGGCTTTTGGATATCTTTGGTGTGGGTGTGGAACAGAACGATCTCCTCGGAAAGTTCGACCGGGTCAAGCGGCAGAAAATTCTTCATCAATCGTTTCAGGATCCGTTCATCAGGAAACTGGGAACGCAGCAGCGTTTCCAGCGCAGCCTCCGGCGCGCTGTCCTGGACCTTGATGGGGGCATTGATCAAAAACGGCATCTCCCGGTCCGCTCTGGGCGCGCCATCAAAATCGAACTGTTCAAACTTTCCCTCGGACCGCTCCGCTTCCGGCGGATGGACCAGGATGATATTGTTTTTCAAAAACTGCCGGCCGACTGTTTGATACAAACGCGCCAGCGAAGGCCTCCATGCCAGGCGGCCCTTGCGAGAGCTCATGAGAATGATCGCGTCATTTTCCTTGAGCCCGATCTTGTTCAAATGCCCCGCCAGGCTGTTCCATTGAGAAAGCACCGTAAAAGAGACCTCCACCCCGGCGGTCTCCGTGCTGATCATCCGCTGGACAGACCGGACCGTGTCCGAAACCCCGATCACGTTGAATTTCAATTTATTGGCCACCGCCAGCTGCTTGATCGACGAAAACGCGGCCTCAAACCCGGGCTGCCGTTCCAAAAGAGGCGGGACCATCACATACGCGCTTCTGTCCATGCTCAATGGATGTTCCATCTGGCACAAAAAAAGCATCGCCCGGCTTTCATCGCAGATCTTATGATGCACGCCGAAGAGCATGGTCCCCAGATCAGACCCGTAGCGGCTGGAACCCATGATAAAGGTGTCGACGCGCCATTCCTTGAGCGCGCGAAGGATCCCTCCGTGCACATTGATGTCGATCCGGCTGACCGGAGAGACCGGCACCTCCGCCGAGACCGCCCGGGCGACCATTTGACTGAGGATCTTTTCGCCCGCGATGATCCTCCGGTCCACGTCCTCCCCGTCCTGGACCACATGAAGCGGAAAGACCGGTTCTTTGCTGCCTTTCGGATGCAGCATCAGCGCCAAATCGGTCAAGAATGGAACGGATTCACTGCGCCCCACGGCGACCATAACGCGAGCCGAGTCATTTAAAGGCCGCTCCAGCGACTCCTCTGAAGCAAGAGCGATCCTGCGGCCGTATTTTTCCGTGAAGAACGGCCCGATGATGCACGTGACAAAGATCATGATGATCGTGCCGTTTAAGACCGTCACATCAAAGATCCCCAGGCGATAGCCTACAATGACCGCCGCCAGGGTCGCGGCAGCCTGGTTAATGCTCAATCCAAAGATCAAATTGGCCTCATCCATGGAAAACTTCATGGCCTTTGAAAAGATCACCGCGGACACATATTTTCCGGCGATCACGCACGCCACCATAAAGACCGCCATGGGCCAGACCTTGCCCGTCGAAAAGATCACGTTCATGTTCACCAGCATGCCGACCGAAATGAGAAAGAACGGGATGAACAAAGCGTTCCCGACGAACTCAAGCCGGTTCTTCAAAGAGCTTTGGTCCGCGATCATCTGGCTGAGCGCCAGCCCAGCGAAAAAGGCCCCGATGATCGGCTCCACGCCGGCCAACTGGGCGAAATAGGACGTCAAGAAAACAAGAGCGAGGATCAGAACGAATTCCGTCACCCCGTCCGGTGAAAGGACCCTGAAAAAAAGTGAGGTCAGGCGCGGCAGTCCCCACATAGCAAAAATGATGAGCAGCAGCAAAAACGCGAGTTGGCGGACAATAAAGACCGGCGTGAGGTTGGTGGAAACCATTTCCACAATGAACGCCAGAACAAGCAGGGCCGCTGTATCCGTGATGATCGTCCCTCCGACACTCGCCACCACAGAACGGTGGCGGCTGATCCCCAGCCGGACCGTCGCCGGAAACGGGATCAAGGTGTGCGAAGCGAACATACTCGCCAGCAGGACCGCCGCCGGCCATGAAAAAGAAAAAAGCGCCCTGGCGCCCAGCGTTCCCAGGACCATCGGCAAAAGAAAGGTCAGGGTCCCGAACACGATACTGTATTTTTTCTGCCTTGAAAACTCATGCAGGTTGATCTCAAGGCCGGCCAGGAACATGATATAGATCAGACCTACGGATGAGAACAGCTCGATCGAACCCTCCGGCCGCAAGATCCCGGCGGCGTGCGGGCCGACCAGGATCCCCGCCATGATCAAACCGACGATCCCTGGCATTTTCATCCGTTCAAAAACAGCCGGGGCCGCCAAAAGCAGGAACATGATGAAGGCGAACATCAGGATAGGATTTGTGATCAGCATCAGATCGAACCTTTCAATGGTATCAGGGCCGCGCCTACGAACCCGCCGCCCGTTTCCCCAGCATAAAGACCTTTTCGGGAAGGCCGGCAATACGCCGGATCTCACCGGAAACACCGGCGCCGGGGACGATCAAGGACTCAAAATCCATGCCGCTGTATTCAGCGGTCAGCTTAAACGGCGCTTCCAGGGCGTCGAGGCCGGCATCTTCATAAGCGCTGGCGAGCAAAATAAGCTTTTTGCCCGTCAGGACCGTCCGCATCGTCCCGGCGGCATTGTCCCATTTATACAAAGAGAACATCCGGTCCAAAACCGCCTTGATCTGCGCGCTCATTGAAAAAAAATATAACGGCGTTGCCATCACAATGACATCGGCCTGCGCGATTTTTTGAAGGACCGGCTTCATGCCGTCATCGATCACGCATTCATACTCGCTAAGCTTCTGGCAGGACCGGCATGATGTGCATCCGCTCGCCTTCAACTCGAGGAACGCCGCGGAAATGACCTCAGCGTCGCATTGTTCTGAACGGACCCCGTCCAGGAACCACCCCAGCAGCGTCATCGTGTTGCCATTCCGCCGGGGGCTTCCTGAAATTGCCACGATCGATTTCGCCATCCCAACCTCGCTTTGCTCATCCATGGAACGAACGTGAACACATTATAACGAATCTCCAAAGGTTAGACAACCGGCAATTTAAATCAAATCACGCCCGTCTTGCCAGGGCGTAAAAAAAAGGCGCCGACATCGGCGCCTTATCCAGACCTCTTTAAATTTTTTCTAACGCTAATTCGCGGGGTCCCCTTCCTGCCCGCCGGCCAGAAGCCATTTTTTCGCTTCATCCGGATCCGCGAACAGCCTTCCATTGAGCATTCCCCGGTTCTTTAACACCGTCTCGGCGAACTTCAGGACCTCGCGGGCCTCGGGATTGAGCTGGGCCCAGGCAAAACGGTGTTTGAAGGTCACCCCGGCCTCCTTGAAGATCGTTTGGAACTCATAGGCGTCCATCGTATCCAGCGGATTTTTCATATCGGAAACACCAAGGACATTGTAGCAGTGGTATTGCTCGCAGGCGGCGACGATCCGTTTCACGATGTCCAGTGTGGTCTCATAACTGTCCTCGCCGCTGACTTGAACAAACAAGTGGTCAGCCTTGAACGTGATATCGATCTTATAATTCATCGCCCGTCCCGTGTTGAAGATCCTATGAAGTGTTTTTATTATCGCTTTTCAGGCAAAAAAATTCAATCTTTTTATCACGTTCCTGTTTCAGACCTTTTTCAGCCGGGAGACCTTTTGCTGAAGCGCTGGAAAATTCTGCTCGCTTGCCAAAACCAGGAAGACATCGCCCCCTTCGATGACCGTTGATCCTGACGGAACGATAAACTTTCCTTCCCGGGAGATCAGAACGATCAGGCATTTGTCCGCGAAGCCCAGATCGCTGATCTTCTTTCCCACCGCATCCGAATCATAAGGAATGATCATGTCCTTCAGGTCCGCGTCAATGGCAGCGGTCTTTTCAAATTCGATCGGATATTTGATCCGGCTGGCAAGCGGAACATCCAGTTTCAAAAATTTCGAAAGCACGGGGATCGACGTCCCCTGGATGAAGACCGATGAGATGACGACGAAAAACACAATATTGAATATCGTTTCAGCCTGCGGAATGTCCGCGATAAACGGAAATGTTGCCAGGATGATCGGCACCGCCCCGCGCAGCCCGACCCAGGCGACCATGGCCTTTTTGCGGATGTCCAGCTTAAACGGAAGCAGGCAAACCAGCACGCTCAACGGCCGGGCGATCACCATGAGAAAAAAGGTCAAAAGCAGCCCCGCCCCCATCAACGAAATGATGCGTGACGGAAAGACCAGAAGGCCCAGCATGACGAACATCGTGATCTGCATCAGCCAGGCCAGGCCGTCATGAAAGCGCATGATCACCTTTTTATTCGGAAAATCCGCCTGCCCCAGCATCAGGCCGACGATATAGACCGCCAAAAATCCGTTGCCGTTCAAAAAGATCGCGGCCGAATAGGTCATCAGGACAAATGAGATCATCAGGACAGAATACAGCCCCTCATAATCCAGACGGAAACGGTTGATAAAAAAGGTGATGAATGTCGCCATCAGATACCCTGTCACGGCCCCCATTCCCATGTCCATCAAAAAGCGCGGCAGCAAAAGCGCGAAGCTCATGCCTTTGACGGTCAAAAGGCTGATGAATCCCATCGTCAAAAAGACCGCCATCGGGTCATTGCTGCCGGACTCCAGTTCAAGCAGCGGCTTTAAAGGTTTTTTCAGGCTGATGCGCTTTGAGCGCAGCGTGGTGAATACCGCGGCGGCGTCGGTGGAAGAAACGATCGAGCCCAACAGCATCCCTTCCAGAAAAGAAAATTTGAGGATAAAGACCGCGAAACATCCGGTAATGATCGCGGTCAAAAAGACACCCGCGGTCGAAAGCAGGATGCCCATCCAGACCACCGGCCGGACATCCTTCCAATGCGTGTCAAGCCCGCCGGAAAAAATGATGAAAATAAGCGCCAGGATGC
This sequence comes from Candidatus Omnitrophota bacterium, assembly GCA_022711395.1. GTDB lineage: Bacteria > Omnitrophota > Gorgyraeia > Zapsychrales > JANLHA01 > JAKLFA01. The sequence goes on from JAKLFA010000002.1 coordinate 379,857, forward strand.
CAAAGGACTTCGCCAGCGGCATATTGTCGAAATAGATCAATCCGATCCCTTCGGAACCGGCGATCATCCCCACCGCCAAAAATAACAGCAGGACCGGCACGGCGAAGCGGTCTGACAATTTGCTGGAAACGATGCTGACGAAGATCAAAAGCGCGGCGCAGAGTAAAATACCTTCAAGCATAACGTGTCATCTTTCCAATGGATTATTGGGGGGCCGACAAGGCCATTCCCTCAGGTAAAATTGTTCTTTATGATACCACAGGCTTCCGGCAGTCTCACGCGGAAAATCAACTTTCAGGCCGCCTTTTTTCCCGCGATCCACAACGCCCCCTCATGGAGGTCGCCGGCGATAAAATCCGGCTCAACGGCCAGCTCATCCCGATGCTTACTGCCGTGGCCGGTCAGGACATAGACCGAACGCGCGCCGACATTGTGCGCGAGTTCAATATCATGCGGATGGTCGCCGATCACAGCAGAACGCGAAAGATCGATATCGTAATCCTTGGCCGCCCTATGAAGAAAAAACGGGCTCGGCTTATGGCATCCGCAGCCGTCTTCCTTTAAATGCGGACAGTAATAGGTCTTCTGAATGTGAACGCCGTGGCCCAAAAGAAGGCGTTCAACCTCCTGATTGAAACTGATCAACTGCTGTTCCGAAAAAAAATTCCTCCCCACGCCCGACTGGTTCGTGACAATAAAAAGCGCGTGGTCGGCCTGCAGCATCTTGAGCGCCTCGATCGCGCCCGGCAGGATCTGGAACTGTTCCATGGAGCAAATATATCCGGCGTCCTCGTTGATCGTCCCGTCCCTGTCTAAAAAGACCGCCTTTCCCATCATCCGCTCACGCCCTGATCATGATCAGCATCATCTTGAATTTTCCCACGGCTTTTAAAGAGTGCGGCTTATTGGCCGGCATGATGACCAGATCGCCTTTTTTGACCATCAAAGGCTTACCGGCGATCGTGATCCGGGCCTTGCCGTCAACGATATAGACCGTGGCATCGAACGGAGCGGTGTGTTCGCTCAATCCCTGCCCCTTGTCGAACGCGAAAAGCGTGATCGTGCCGGTGCTCTTTTTCAGGACCTCCTGGCTTACCACCGCGTCATCCTGATAAGACAAAAGATCCGCCAGAGCGATCGCTTTGGCAAACAGCTTGTTCGTTTTCATCAGGCCCTCCTCTTTTCATAAAAATGATACGCGTAAAAAAACACCAGATTGCCGACCACCCCGAACACGATATTGTCGAGGCCGACGGCTTTCGATAAATAAAGCGCGGAGATGCTGTAAAGCATGACCCCTCCCAGGATCCCGGCGAAGAAATGCTTCGCGCCGACCTTAAGGCCCAGGATCGCGGAGACCAGCGGCACCAGGATCAGCGGGGCCCAGAAGTTGTAAGAGTAGACCAGGATCTCCAGGACGCTTTCGATCTTAAGCGCGAATACCACGGACAAGACCCCCACCAGCAGATTGGTGGCCTTGGCCAGGTTCAGCTGAAGCCGGTCGTTCAAGGCCGTTTTTCTAAAAACCAGGACGATGTCATTGATGATCGACACCGCGGCGGAATTCAGGAATGAATCCGCGGAAGACATGATGATCGAGATCATCGCCACGATCACAAGCCCGCTTACGCCCACGGGCAGGGCGGTCATGATGATGTAGGGCATCGCGTGGTTCGGGTTTAAGTCCGGCTTGAGCGCAAGGGCCACCAGGCCGATCAGCCCCGCGATGATAAAAAACGGGATCGAGAACAGGCCGCTGTAAAAGGTCCCCTTGGCCGTGATCCGGACGTCCTTGCTGATCAGAAGCCGTTGCACATACGGCGGGACCAGGGTCTCTCCGACAAAGAACGTCAAGAACAACGACAGAAATGACACGGCCGTGAAGCGGTCAGCCAGGAGCGTAAAGTGGGACGCGGGAACTTTTGAAAGGACCTCCCCAGCTCCCCCCGCGTGGAAAATACTGAACAACAGCGTCATCGGGATCCCCACCGCCAGGATCAAAAACTGCAGCACATCGGTCGCCACCACCGCGCGCATCCCGCCCATGGTCGAATAAAGGATCACGATCGAACAGCCGATCAGGATCCCCCAGATCCGTGGCAGGCCCAGAAACACATTGAAAACATGGCCCATCGCCCCGACCTGGGCCCCCAGGATGCCGGCGCAGACGATCACGGATAAGAACCCGGTGATGACCTTGGCCGCTTTTCCATAATGCTCTCCGATGATGTCCCCGGTCGTGATCGCGTTCTTATAGCGGCCCATTTTCGGAGCGACAAAAAGCGCCACCAGAATGACCTGAAGGCTGAAACCGAAAAGAAAAAAGATGTTCGCGATCCCGTAGGTGAAGACCTTCTCCGCGTTGCCGGTCGAGAACCCTCCCCCGATAAATGACGCCGAAAGCGTGGCGAAGATCACGAAGGCGCTGTAATCGCGCCCGGCCACGGCGAAATCGACGATGTTGTTGACTTTTTTACCGGTGACGATCCCGATCACGATGATCGCCGCGAGGTAGACCGTTAATATGATGATGTTGACCATGCGATATGTTCCTATCATTAATCGTGCCAGGCACGGTTTCTAGAGACATGGTCATTATAGCGGAAAGACTGGGCCGGGCAAAGCGCTATAGGAAAAAATAAGGAACAACCTTATTCCGCGGACCGGATCCCGTCATCCTCGATCAGGATCCGTCTCGCTTTGTAGAGCGCGCCCAGGGCCATTTTATACTTTTTCTTGCTGACGCCAAACAATTCATGAATGACTTCCGGCGCGCTTTTATCGGTCAGCGCAAGCGTTCCGCCATTGAGACGGACCTCATCCAGGATCTTCTGCTGCAGATCGTCCAGCTTATGATACCCCTGAATATGCAGGCTCAGGTCGATCTTGCCGCCGGGACGGATCTTTTTAATGAACCCGTCGATCCGCTGGCCGTATTGCAGCTCCTGAAAGACTTCATCTTTGTAGAGCAGGCCCCAAAATTGATTGTTGATGATGGCCTTAAAGCCCAGGTCGGTTTCATTGCAGATCAGAAGGTCAACCTTGTCATTCTCTTTGAAATCCGCCGGCTCTTTATCCAGAAAAGCGTCCAGCCGCGCGGATGCGGCCAGGTTGTCGCGCTTCTCATCCTTGTAGACATAGACAATGTGAAACTGCCCCTTTTCCATGGCTTCTTTCTGTTCATGCAAAGGCACGAACAGGTCCTTGGGCAGCCCCCAATCCAGAAAAGCGCCGATCTCAAGGACGTCCACGACCTCAAGGCAGGCGAACTCACCCACGGCCGCATACGGACGCTGGGTGGTGGCCACGATTTTTTTATCGGCGTTGTAATAAAGAAAGACCTCCACGCTGTCGCCGACATCGCAATCCTCCGGCGCCTGATCGGTTGGAAGCAACAACTCGCCCGCCTCGGCGCCGTCCAAATACAGCCCTGAGCCCATGCAGCGCACGACTTTTAATCTATTATATTTTCCGATCTCGATCATGACTGATAGCCACAGCCTTTCGGTCTTTTAAAACCCGCTGTTCACATACAGCGTTTCCACTTTTTTTCTCGCCCAGGGTGTCCGCCTCAAAAATGTCAGGCTGGATTTGATGCTGGGATCTTTGGCGAAACAATTGATCCGGATCCGGCGCGACATTTCTTCCCAGCCGTATTTTTCGACCAGGCGCGTCAGCATCATTTCGAGGGTCACGCCGTGAAGAGGGTCTTTTTTCCGGATCTCCGTCATTTCCGCTCCTTCGCTCATCATCAATGGAATGTCCGCGTCCCGTTCTTCTGATAACGGTAGCGGAACTGCGCGCTGATCGGGCGGCCTTCGTAAAGATCGACCGACTCTCCGCTGGCGGACTGAAACTCCACGATCGCGTAGGTCCCGTCTGCGCGCTGGACCGCATAGACCGCGCCCTCTCTCGCGCCGGCCTGCGGGGCGTATCCTCCAGCCGGGACTTCAGTGATGTCCTCAAAACTCCCGCTCAATTCCAAAACGCCCGCGCCGGAGCCTGCCTCGATCCATCCTTCACGCCGGCGGAAATCCCCATTGACATTGATATCGTAATCCTTGACGGTCTGCTTGCGGCCGAAATCAAACGACTCCGCAAATACCGTTCCAGGCGCCATCGGATGGGCGCTGTATTGGGTCAGTTTAAATTTTCCGGATTCGACCGACACCTCCTCAACCGGCGGAGAACCCGGATCCGGATCCGCTGAACCCGGCCCCGGCGCACCCTCCGAAACCGCCGACGGAACAGACCCGCCCGAAAGCACGGACTCCCGTTCACGGACGATCCGTTCGACCTCGCGCTGCCCCAGGCCGCTGGCTTGCGCGATCTCGGTCGAAAGCGACGCGTAGAGAAGGTCCCCGCGCAAATTTTGGATCTTCATCTGGCCGTCCTCGTAGACAAACATGAGGGTTGTCCGCCCTTTCGTATCGGCCCGCGCCCCGGAAGCGCGCGCCGTCTGCATTTTCTGCCACTGGGTCTCAGCGACGTAAAGATTTTTCCGGCGCTCGATCCGGTTGATCGAGATCTTCATTTGAATATCACTGAACGCCGAAAAATCCAGCCGCGCCCCTTCTTCCAGAACGCTGCGCGAACCCAGATAATCCCGTGAGATCAGCTCCGCGAACGCTGAGGCGTCCTGCTGCTCATAGCTCGTTGAGATCGCCTGGATGCTCTCCACGACCTTCTGTTCAAAATTGATCTCTTCGTAGCGGATCGCCGAGGTTTGCGGAAAGAGCGGCAACACAACGGTTTTTCCGAAGGCGGTCGTGATCCGGATTTCCGGCTGATAATCCGTGTCCGGCTTCGGCGTAAATTCGTAAACAACGTTCTCTTTGACCGCCAGCGCCTTCTCATCCCCGGCGCCGTTACCGATCGTCAGGCCTTTAATATCCTTAACGGAAGAAAGGCCGGCCTGAATGCGGATTTTTCCGTTTGTCAGCTCAGCCGATGTCAGGACGTGCGTGGAAAGAAGCGTCGCCGCCGGCATGCCGTTGAGCTGCGCGTCCGTGACCGCGTAGGCCTCCAGGCCCTGATCAGGCACCGCATCCGCCGCAGGGCGGTAGATCCCGCTGTCAATGTCTTTTTGAAGGCGCGTGACGTAGGAATCCAGGGACGACAAAAACGCGTCCAATGTTTCCACCGCCTCCTTCGGGCCCTTGGGCAGGCCTTCAGTGGACGGGAACTTTTGCCTAGCGGCGCGCGCGTCCGCCTGCAGCGCGCCCATCTGTTTCAAACGCTCCCGGTAATCCACAATATTTTTGGAATACTCATCAAAACGCCCCTGAAAACCCTCGACCCTTTTTTTGAGGCCGTCGATCACCTCAGCCCTCCGCTGCCTGGCCTCAGCGAGCATCTGTTCATATTCCGCGATCAGATCCGGGATCTTTAAATACTGGTCCAGGAGACCGTCCGCGCGCGGGTCCCCGTAGGTGAACTGGACCGGCGTGATCTTGATAAAATCATCCCGGACTTTTTTCATGGTCAGAACATCTTTTCCATGCTCCTCCCACGCGTTTTTCATATTTTCTATGAACACCGCCGCGTCGGACTGGTCCGGGTCCACGGCCAGGCCGTGAAGCTCTCCCTGCTTTTCAAACAGGGCCTTGATGTTGACGCGTGAAAGGGCCGCTGTTTCGTAGGCCCGCAGGTCCACGCGCTCAAGCAGGCGCCAGAAATACGCTGCCAAATTCGCTGCCGGCTCCAGCTCCTGCAATTCACCGAGACGCTGCTCCAGCGCGCGCACTTTTCTTCCATAGGCTCCGGCGACATCCGGCCTTTTGTAATCTTTAAACGTGGACCACGGGATCCGCACCACAAACTCACCGCTGGGGACGGTCACGCCCCCCACAAAATTATACACCTTCGCGGTCCACGACTGATCCGTCATGTCACGGCCCTTCGCGTTGACCAGGGCCTCGAAACGGCTCTTACACGCGTTAACGGCTGATTCATAATTTTTCAGCGCGTTTTCATACATCTGCTCGATCCCCGGCGCGCGCGATTTGTCTTCCTTAAAAAACTCAAGCTCACGCCGTGCTGAAACCGCCGCTCCCGAAATATCTTCCGGCGAGCGCGCCACGACCGGCGGATACCCGCTCACATTAAACCATTCGCTGTCATAATTTCCGAAATACTCGGGATAATGGAGCGTGGACTTTTTTTCGTCCACCGCGGCGAAGGCTTTGCTGAGCTCCTCATTGGCGCGGTCAATATCCTGCTGGATCTTGGCGATCTCCGGGCTGAGGGCCTTCATCATGGCGGTGAAACGCTCGGCAGCTTCAGCTCCCAGCAGGTTCTCTTCCGCTTTGAGAAGGGCCTCGTCCTGGGCCGCCAGCGTGCGGACACTGGAAAACCTTTTGGAGGCCGCGGCGCTTTCCTCGTTGCTCAACAGGCCCAATGTCGCCTTTTTCGCGTCCTCGATCTGAGCGCGCATCTTTTGAATCTCCTGCTTACGCAATTCACGGGCAATCGTGCTGAACTTGATCATCTCATCCAGATCATACCCGGTCGCGAAACTTTCGGTCACCTGGTCGTAAGAGCTTTTCAACGCGTCCATGATCGCAGCGCGGTCCATCGGGCTGTAGGCGCTAGCATCCGGCACCGAATTCTCTGTCTCAGAGTAAGCCGCTGTCTGGGCCTCGACCGCCACCTGGGCGTCTTTTTTCTGAAGGCCGTAGATCTGTTCTTCGTATTTTTTTAAAGGAAGCAGGGCGGCCTCGAGCTGTTTCATCGACGCCTGGGTCGCGGCCTGCACAGCGCGCGCGGCATCAGCGACGGCACGGTCCTGCTCTTCATATTTCGCCCTGAGTTCTTCTTCAAACCCTTTTCGCTTGAGGACTTCCTGCTTTAAGTCCTGCAGCGTTGAAATGATCTTCTTTTTCATGGCCTCGCCGGCCTCATCCTCTGTCGCCGCGTTACCGTCATACTTGGCGTACCATCCGCCGTAGGCAAGCTGCTCGTCCCACTCGCGGGAAACAAAGCCGGGAATATCGTTGATGGACAGGATCCATTTGGCGAATCCTTCGGGGTTTGTCCGCGGGCTCATCGGAAGGATCTGGTTCATTTTTCCTTCCAGCGCGGTATCGAATGCGTATTTCATGATCCAGTTTCCCAATGCCTCGACCAGGCTTTGGGCCAGCCGGTAATACCCCCACCCCGGGACCATGAACTCCAGGAATTTGTCCGCGACCGCCTTGCCCATATCGGTCAGCGCCTCTTCGGGCTTGCCTTCATTCCATTTTTTATACGCAGAATATGAGATCTCGGCGGCATCCAGCGCGTGACCGAACGCTTTCATGCCTGTATCCACTTTGCTGGTGATATCGGCATCCACAGCGCCCCAGACCGCGGCCACGCTTTTGCCCTCGACAACACATTGATGCATCATGCTCGCGGTCGCCTGCTGAAAAAGCCCCTGGCGCATCTTTTCTTTCGCGTAGGCCGAGATCGCGTTCTTGGTGACGCCCCACTGCTGGTCTTTCATCTTGTCCCAAATGCGCTTCTGGGCATTTTCGCGCACGATCTTGATCTTCTGTTCCAAAGGCAGATTGCTGATCTCCGTCCAGTCATTGAGCAGGTTCGCCATGGCCTCCAGCGTCTCTTTGGCGGCCTTGCCGGCGTTGGTATCCTCAAACTTTTCCTGGGCATGGGAACACGGAATGCTCTGCAGCAAAAACGCCAGCGCCATCAGAACGCTTACGATCTTTTTCATGCGTCGTCCTTTCTCGGAACTTTCGTCCGGATCTCCGTTATTTCTGCTCTGTCTGAACTTCAGACGTCCCGCCGGGACCTGCCCGCGTGGAACTTGCCGCCCTTTTTCGCGGGAAAGGGCTTACCCGACGATTTACCGAATGGCTTTCCGTAAGGTTTACCCGAAGGCTTGCCAAACGGCTTGCCGAACGGTTTTCCATGCGACTTGATAAAGGGTTTTCCGAACGGCTTATCCGTCGAAAAATCGCTCTCTTTATGATGACCCCCGCCGCGCTCGTCATCATCCCGGGAATGCCCGTGAGAAAATGGACGGTCGCTGTGCCCGTGATCGGGACGACGGCGCCCTTTTTCAAAAGGCTTTGAATAATACGGCTTCTCACGCTCCCGGCCCTGCCCGCAGAGCGCGGTCAGATGGTCCAGCTTGCGTTCCAACTGTGTCATGTGATCCTCAAGCCGCCTGATCATTTCGACCAGATCAGAGCTCTCCGGCCGTTCTGCCGGGCTTTCCAATGTCACGGTATCTTCGTCACGTTCTTCAAAATCTTCATGCGCCTTACGTCCCATACCCACGTCCTTTTTTTTGTTTGCTTCGCTTTGGTCGCAATTTAAAACACGCGCTGCCTGTCCTGCGCTTACCGGCCCGGAAAAACAAAGCCCGGCTCACACAGCCGGGCCTTGCCTTACACATCAAAGGCGCTTACGTTAAACTTTTCGCACGCTTGTTGCCTGCGGGCCTTTAGGGCCTTCGCCGATCTCAAACTCGACATCCTGTCCTTCGCTCAAAGATTTAAACCCGTCGCCTTGAATTTCACTGTGATGGACGAAGCAATCCTTGCTTCCGTCTTCCGGAGCGATGAATCCAAAACCTTTTTGGTCATTGAACCACTTAACTTTTCCTCTTGCCATTTCCCTACCCTCCTGATTGATAGAATATGAGTAAACAATGACGGGTGAAAATTTTCATCATAAACGCAACTTCCTGTTATGACTTCAATCCCTCATTTTGTTTTACTCATGGTTATTGTATAGCCCATCCGTCTGAAGTCAATCAATAAAAAAATCTTGAAGCATCCCTGACACGACTGAAGAGATCTTCTCGGGATCACGCGTCCTTAAGCTCGCAAGGACTGTTTCGATATCCTCCGGCCGGTAGCGGCCCTGGTGGCGGTCCTCCTGATAGCGCTTGAGCACGTTCTCAAAGATCTCCAGCGCGCCGTTCTCCCCGCCCTCAAGATACAGCCTCAGGTTCTTTAAGAAATTCCCGTTGCCGGGATGGTCCGATTCGCCGATGCTGGTGGCGGCATCCATCAAATACTGCTCCTTGCCCATGGCCGCCGAGGCAAAAAAGACCTGGTCCGCGAACGGCTCGCCCACCTTGACCCCTCCCACGCGCAAAATATTTTTAAACTGCATGCCCCGGGGAGTCAGAAAATTCAGCCCGTGGTCGTATTTGAACTCAAAGAACAGCTGCATCAGATCGCGCAGAATGGAGCTGTATTTTGGATCGGTCCGCGCATGCGTGATGCGCAGCCGGCCCAGCACCACCGCGTCGTTTTTAAGCACGTGATCATACGCCCTCGAAACAGCCCCCGCGTCCTTGATCTCCATGTCATCATCGCAGAACAAGATCATGCGCTCCCGCAAGCACTGTTCAATGAAGGCGACCTTTTGAGGCCTTTCCCAGCCGATGCTTTTCGCATCACAAAACGCCCGCAAACGGGCCACCATCGACGCCATGGACGCCTGATAAGCCCCGGCCAATCCTCCGCAGAGGACTTGACGGACACACCTCAGGGCGGCCGTTCCCTGGCCTTTGGAACGCCCTTCCATGATCGAACGGACCAGCGCTTCATTGCGCTCATTGACCGTCCGGACGCGTTCAGGCGCCTCGCGCGGCTCATTGATGAAGACCAAAATCTCAACAGGGGCCGAACACTCCTGCAGGCAGAGAGACCGAAGCGTTTGACGCAGTTGCTGCTCTGCCGAGGCGCAGGACGGGATCACGATCGAAATGGATGCCGGCTCACCCAGCGAAACAATTTCAGGAATGATATCGCCCTTAAAACTCTTAAGGTAATCATCGGTATTGCCAATCGCGCAGCGTGACGTAAAACCCGCCTCCGCGGCCGGCACCTTGGCTCCGGCGCAATTGATGATAAATCCCTTCATAAATTCTCCATCAGGTCCTTCACAATGTCCGAGAAACTCAGTTTGTCAATATATCCGTCGCAAGGGACATGATCAAGCTTATCCTTCAGGACATGCCTGGAATACGCGGTCAGCAAAAACACTTTGGTCTGAGGCCGCTCTTCCTTGATCTTTTTGCAGGCCTCAATGCCGGCGTATTCCTCTTCCATCTTGATATCCATGAACACAACATCCGGGTTGAGCTCACGGACGCGGGCCAGCGCTTCTTCTCCGCTGTAGGCGACGCCCACCACCTCGTGCTTGAGCCGGTTGGCAACGACGTGACGGAAAAGCTCCGCCGTCACATACTCATCTTCAACAATAAGGACCCTTTTCATCCATCCCCCGCATTGTTCATTGCCTCACCCTCCGTCTTAAGGGCCGGGCTCGCCCTCGTCCTTAAACCTGAGGCTGAAGACCGCTCCATTATCATACCGGTATTCGAACACCCCCTTGATCTGCCTCGCCAGATTCTCGACCAGTTTCAGCCCCAGGGTCGCCCCTCCGGAGAAGACGCCGTCTTTGACCCCGATGCCGTCGTCACGGACCACCAATTCATTGATCCGGCCGGCCCTCTTGAATGAAATGAAAATGTTCCCCCGGGCCCTTCCCGCGAAGGCGTGCTTAAAGGCGTTGACGACCAGCTCGCTTAAGATCAGGCCGCATGGAACGGCCCGGTCGATGTTCAAAAGGATGTCCTGAAGGTCAAAGGAGATATCGATCTCGTTCTCGCCCCCCTTATAGATCTTAAAGATCTCGGAAACGATATTGCGAATATACTCCGAGAAATTGATCGAAGAGAGATCTTCCGATTGATACAGCAGCTGATGCGCCAGACCCACCGACTGAATGCGCTGGCGCACCGTTTCCAGGATCTCATTGGCGTCGTGGCTTTCATTGAGCGAACCCTGCTGCAAGGTGATCAACCCCTGCAAAAACAGAACGTTATTTTTGACCCGGTGGTGGATCTCGCGAAGCAGCGTTTCCTTCTGCCGCAGGGCGTTGACCAGGGCCATTTCCTGTTTTTTGCGTTCCGTGATATCTTCGAAGATCGTGGCGAACTGCCCACTCTTGGGAGACACCGCCGAGATCATGAAATGCCGCTCGATCGGAGGGAAATACGTCTCAAAAGCATACGGCTCCATGGTGAGCGCCACACCGCTGAAGATCTTCAAATACGGCGGCTCCGGAGTGCCGTAAGCCTCGACCGACGTTTTACCGATGACCTGCTCAGCCAGCAGGCCGGTGTGCTTTTCGTAAGCGGGGTTCACATTGATAACGCGGTAATCCACGGGCTGGCCCTTGCTGTCATAGACCAGTTCATGCAGGGCAACGCCTTCCACCATGCTCTCAAACAGCGTGCGGAACTTGTCCTCGCTCTCACGAAGTTTCAGCTCCACCAGTTTACGCTGTGTGATGTCCGTGTGCACGCCCACCAGCCCCAGGATCCGGCCCTCCTCGTCCTTGACCGCATAGGCGCGAAGAAAGATATCCAGTATTCTCCCGCCGGTTCCCCGCATCTGGATTTCACCCGCCCACTGCCCACCATCCATGATCGTTTTGAAAACTTCACGCCCCTCATCTTCGTTGGCATACAGCGTCACGGGCGGGTCCTGTCCGATGTCGCCGAACAGACGGTCAAAGGCCTGATTCTGATAATAATGCCAGCCTTCGGCCGTGGACATGCCGATGGCGTCCATTGAGGCCTCCACCGCGCCCTGAAAAAGTTCAAGCTCCTTCATGCTCCGGGTCAACGCGGAAATATTGTCTTTGATGGCGATCCGCATATGATTGAAACTGCGCGCCAGGACAGCCTCTTCATACGACCCCGCCTCCGTCAGGTCCCCGTCCAGCTCGCCCTTTGCCGTCCTTGAAATTTCCTGGATCAGCCTCTGAAAAGGGTCGGACAGAAACCCCGCCATCAGATAACTGAACACAAACCCGGCCAGGATAAAACCCGAACTTAAAAGCACAAGCTCGCGGAAATTTTTCTCAAGAAGCCGGTCCACCTCAGCGAGGGTCATGCTCGCGCCGAACATATACGCCCTCCCGTGGCTGTCCTGAAACGGCACCAGCGCCGTCATGATCTGGCCCCATTTATCGCGGTTCACCTGGTATTGCGGCTCCATGGAGGAAAAGACCTTTTCATAAAGCTCAGGGCTGCTGTGCTCTTCAAAAAATTTGGCGTGCTTCTGGCCGGCGACATCCTTATCCGGCGATGTGGCTGAAGTAAAGACGATCTTCCCGTCGATCTTCATCAGGCTCCAGAGATACTCCAGTCCCAACGCATCGCAAAGCCTGTTGAAACGCTCCACGGTCCGGTCGAACTCCTCTTTGGGGACAGACCCCGCGTCCGTGATCCGGTCATGGTAATCCGCCGGCAGCGCGGCCCGGGCCATCACCGCGGCGGTGTAAAGTTTTTCATCGATCCCTTTGATGAGCGTCTGGTGCTGTTTGACGTAACTTTGGTAGGAAAAGACACCGGAAGAAAAAACCACAAAACCCAGCATAACGAAAAGGATCCGATATTTGATCTTCACTCGAGGCCTCTGCTTGGTTCAGGTGAAAATTCACATTTTATTATACCCGACAAAATGAAAATCAAAAAACCCCTTTTCGCTCAATCGTCCCGGCCCGAAGGGCCGTCTCACCGGCCGGGATGCGGGCCCTGCGCCCGTGTTTGACAGAACCAGCGGATCAATTCGCTGGAAATGGACCGCCGGGTCGGGACTTTGGGAAGGGCGTCCGCCTTGAACCATCCGGCCTCAACGATCTCCTCTCCGTCCACCTGAAGGTCCCCGCTTTGATATTCCGCCGTAAAACCTATCATCAAACAATCCGGAAACGGCCAGGACTGGCTTTTAAAATATTGGATATTGCCCACCTCAATGCCGGCCTCTTCCAGGATCTCGCGCCGCGCGCATTCTTCCAGGGACTCACCCGGCTCCAGAAACCCCGCCAAAACACTATACATCTGCGGGTCCGAATATTTCGAACTCCGCGCCAAAAGGATCTGATCGCCTTTCAGGACGGCCACGATCACTGCCGGTGAGATCCTCGGATAGCTGATCAAACCGCACGGTTCGCAAACTCTGGCATGCTCAGTGTTGAGCGCGGCCGTTTCACCGCCGCATCGTCCGCAAAAACGGAAATTCCGGTTCCAGTCCAGGATCTGCCTGGCATATCCGGCAAGCTCTGAAAGCGGGCGCTCCGCGTTCAAATAAACATCCCGCAAACCGGCCCATTCATATCCGTCGGAAACAGCCCGGCCGGCCGCGGCCGCGCAAAAACACGGCTTTTCATCGAGCGAACCGATCAAGCGCGTATCCGTCAAAGCAAGCCCCTTCGTCTCCCGCTCGGTCAAAAATGGGAACACGATGCCCCCGGTGTTTTTTTCCACCAGGAGCTCTTCGCCGCGAAAACAAAGGTAATACGCCCCTTCTGAGCAATGGGCCGGCTGAAGCGCGGATCGTTTGAATGTCATGAACGCGTTTTCCATGGGGACATTATACATAAATCAGGCATCTTTGGAACAGACTTTCTATGGCTGATGCGCTCGACACTTTACGCTGAATTCGGGCGCTATTACCTGTTTACAAAAGACCCAAACGGATCAAATATTGACGCAAACCTAAAGCAATAGCCCGGTTTTCCATCGGGCTAAAATGCTGATAATTCCTTACCGAAAACCGCTCTGTTCCCTGCTGAACAATACGGCACGTCCCAGGCAAAGATTCGCCATTGTGTTGGAGCTTATAAAATTCAGTATAGGGCAGCAGGGAAATCGTCGGAATTTGCCGCTCCCCTTCCCAGTAATTTAAGAAGGCCTTGATCTCAGGTAACAACTTCTTTTGCTCAACCTTATTATCCCGGATCGCATCAATATTCACGATCACCGGAACGGCCCCCATGTCCCTAATCGTGTCGATGATCTCATGTAAAATGGCTTTGGTGATCTTTTGTTTCTCAATGCGATAGCCCCCCAAGCGTTTTAAGACCTTGTTCTTCAAAATAATGAACAGGTCAACAACTTTTAAGCGCCAAAATTCTTTTTTAAACGTTTCCTCCGGGGATGGAACAGGGACGCCTTTCAGGACCAGCTCTTCATTCTTAAGGATAAAATACGGCTTGGCATAATCCCGGAAACTTAACAGATTGCGGCTGTCATCCATGCTCAGATAACCGATCATGACAATGTCCGGATCGTATTTGGCCCCTTCTTCCTTTAAATATAAAAGCATTTGATCGTGTCCATAGCCAGGCTCCCCCATGTTAACGACCTCCGTATCGGGAAGGAGCTGTTGCAAAAAATACGGATACGTTTCTCTGTCGCCGACATCAACTCCAAACGTGAAAGAATCCCCGATGATCAAAATGCGCTTTTTTCCGGGAGTGCGGGCGTAAGGAATGTCTGTTGGGCCCCGGACCCCTTTGGAATTGATCCGGACGCCACGGCCGTTAAATTCATCGGGGTTGTTGAAATCAGGGATCGACTTCCATCCCAGCGTCGGATGATACTCGCTATAACTGGAATGATGCAGGATTTCTTTCCTCTGGGAGCTCACTTTTCCATCGACCCATGCCTGGCGCCATAAGGGGGAAACACGGCAAGAGTCCCAGTCCTCTGAGATCTTTCTGGAGAAACCGGGGATCTTAAAGGCAGCACGCGCGAGAATTTCCGTTGTTAAAAAAAGAAGACCGATCAGCACCGCATGAAATATGTATTTCTTTTTAATTGTCATCATCTTGAGGGGACAGTCTATCTTTTCAGGTTTTCCCGTTTTTTTGTTTTCACGTTAATAGTCAACCCTCTCCGCCATGCCCTGATCCAGCAGATACTGGTTCAAATACACCGGGGACTCCAGGATCGCGTTGATGTCTGAGGTTTCTAACGCCTGGGGCCCGAAGAACACATCCGCGACAAAACGTCCGTAGGTGTCGGTCTTGCTTTTGTGCGATTTGATGATAAGCGGAGTTCCAGCCGGCAGAAGCCGGGACACTTGGCTTTTGGCCCGGTCGCCTGCGGGAGTTCCAACTTCCGGGGCATTAATGCCCCGGAGCCGCAATTTCTCCCGCACAATGATCCCGAAACCGAGATGGATCAGGGCCGCCAGCGTGTCCGCGTCAACGACCCGCTCCAGCGTTGCCGCGTAGGTGTAAGAAGGCGTATCGGTGACATTAAGTGTTTTAAGGACGTCTTTATTGACCGGCCAGTGCACAAAAAACCCGCAGTCCAGAAGGACCTCGCCATCGTTTAGGCTGACGTCCAGGGTTGAGCGGCTGTAAGTCTGAAGCACCAGATCCGACGGGATTTTGAGCGGTGTTAAGGGCTTTTGAATGACTTGTGTCGTGTGTCCTGTGTCGTGTGTCGAAAAGAAGGTGTCCGGCACCTTCTTTTGAGCGTCCTCGATCTCACCCCGCTCTAAGCACAGTCGCCTGACCTCCTGGCGGATCTCACGGCTTTTTAAACCCTCTTTGACAATGCGGGCCTCAAGCTGTTTACGAATCTTCCCGTCCCTAACCGGCATCAGTTCCACGTAATCGGTCCAAGCCAATTCAGTCGGCGCCGACTGTTTTTGATTGCTCAAAAAAAATTTCCGCATCCGGCGCAAATTCGTCTCTGAAAAACCTGCGCCATGCTCTTTAACCAGGACTTTAGAAAGCTCCGGGATCAAACCGGTTCCATACTCAGCCCTCAGCTCTCCGTCCTGCTCTTCCTGAACAATACGCCGGCCCGTCTCCCAGGCAAACTTGACCTGCGCCTCGCGCGCGTTCAGGTAAAGCCGCGAAATATCATCAACGAGTTTCTGAAACCGCTTTGTCGCCGGGGGTTTGGGCATGGGTTGATCGTGGTTTAAATTGTTATTTCTATCAAAAATTACACAAGGCAAATTCCAAACAAATTACAAATTCAAATTACAAAAAACAACAGTTTGTGATTTGGTCATTGTTGATTGTCTATTGTTTGGTATTTGAGATTTGTTTATTGTGTATTTTTTCAATTATGTTTCAAACATGTTTGATAGTTTACCTGAAATCCATGCAACTATCAATCGCATTGTGCCACTTTAAATGAAAAGAGCCCTCCGATAAGCGAAGCTTACAGGAGGGCCCTCACACGAACAATCATTTCTTTTTCTTTTTAGCTTTTTTCTTGTTAGCGACCTTATCCCCCATAGTTTTCACCCCCTTCCGCGTTATGTCCCTGATCCCATCACGAGAGATCCTTGCCGTTGGCTTCAGGTTGATAAATGATCGTCTCAACCTTCAATTTCGCAACTCCAGCCGGGACCTTCCATTCGATGATGTCTCCAACGCCGTATCCCAACAGCGCTGTGCCGATCGGAGCCAAAATCGAGACTAGTCCCTGACTCGCATCTGCCCGGTCAGGGAAAACCAATCGATACACAATCTCTTCCTGCGTGTTCAAATCCCGCAAATGGACTTCTGAATTCATCGTGATAACGTCAGGAGGGATATCCTGAGATTTAACGATCTGTCCCTTGTTCAGTTCAGTTTCCAATTCCTTTAGATACTTCTCCTCTTCTTTTTTGAACTCTCTGGCGGCCTTGATCATTTCCCGCAATCGTTTCATATCCCTATCAGTGATATAAATATTTTTTGTTTCCATACCGACCTCCTGGTTTTATCCAATGACTTCACAAATATCCATCACAAAAATGATGCCCTTACCCGGTTCTTTCAACCTGCCGTGTTCCTCCAACAATTTGACGAGCTTCTTTCGATTGGCCTCCAGGGTCACTAGCAGTAAAATTTCTCTCAAGGGTCCGATCCGCAATCCCAGAACACGTGCCCCCTCCTTTGCGCACAACCCTTTCCCGGATAATACCGTTGCCCCGAAAATGCCGGCTTCTTTAATGACCGGCAAGATCGTCTTTACTTTTCCCTTAGGAAAGATCGCCACAATCAGTTTGAACATCCCAAAATTTTTTTTCGTCATGACCTTGCCCCCATCTTGAATGATCACGGTACAACGCTTTAAGGACACAATAATTCAGCAACCCTTTGCCGGACATATTCCATATCAAATGGACGGCTTATCCAGTCTTTCAGGCCTAAATCCATCAGCGCCTGTTTGCCCCGGATATCTGGGAATGCTGAAACCGCGATGATCGGTACACTTATGTTCCTTTTTCTGAGCTGCCTCATTAAACTTTCGCAAAACTCAACCGTCGTTGTGATGCCGACGATGATCATATCCACCGGCGCCTGAAGGAGAGCATCCAGGATCTCCGAATGGTTGGACAAAGACATCGTGTGATAGCCGGATTTTTCCAGATTGTCCGTAAAACTATTTCCGGGATCATAGTATTTTTTAATGACCAAAATGGTCTGCCGACGTTCCAATTTTATCGTCCGCCTCCTTCTAGATCACCGGGTTAAGACGCGCGACCGCCCTGATATCCTCGATGGTATAAAAAGCGTCGCGATCAAATTCTTTGATCATGCCCAAAACATTGTCCAGCAGCTTGCGCCGCGCGATAACCAGAACGATCTTCACCGGCCCCGCCGCCCCTTGCCCATCGATCGTCGTAGCTCCATATCCTTTAAGCTGAAAAAATTTCAACAAACTCCTGGGATCTTTATTTGTTATGAACTGAACGGCCACATTGCCGATGGCGATCTTTTTTTCGATCGTAATGCCCACAAAAGTCCCCATGCTAAAGCCGCCCGCGAAGGCGATATAGTTGACCGGGTTATCCAGATTCTGCATAATTTGCGATATTCCGATCAGCCACACGAGCATCTCAAAAAACCCTATGATCGAGGCCAGGGCCCTGATCCCCCGGCTGACAAAAATGATCCGGACAGCCGACATGCTGACATCCGCAGCCCTCGCGAGAAAGATCAAGACCGGGATCAAGACCGGAACAAAATAATTTTGAGAAATGACCAAAGACATGTGCCACACTCCCGTTAATCCCTATGAAACGCTGTTCTCCAGCTATTGGCCGCTTATCGGTTCTCGGGCTTCCTTGAACCACTCTGTTTTTAATTGATAAAACACGCATGTTGTGAAGGCGCCAAGACAATATTCTTTCTGCCGGCCTCGCTGGGGAGAAAAACTTTTCCCCGACGAACCGGCGCAAAGAACATCATGCTCCTGGAAAATCAAATAAGGGCACATCATGCATTCTACTTTCCGCTATTAAGAAGCCGCTCGACTTTCTCAATAAGGATATCCACACCTTCCGCTTTATCAAAATACTCGTCCGCTCCCGGGATCAGAGACCGCTGGTCCTCTGCGGGAAAGACGCTGGACACGATGACCTTGACCGGAGTATTCCTTCCCTTGATACCTTCATAGACCTTCATGCCGATCCTTCCTGGGAGCGCGATATCAAGGATCACAAGTCCGATATCAGGTTCTTTGGCGAACAATTCGAGGCCCAATTCTCCGTCCTCGGCTTCCAACGTGCGATACCCGAGGTCTTCCAGTTGTCCGCTGAACAGCCTCCGGATCTTGAACTCATCCTCAACGATCAAGATCGTGCTTAACGGCAATATGCCTCGCGCCGCTTTTTTGACCTTTTCCAGCAGGACATCGACCCCTTGCGCCTTATCGTAATAATCAAAGGCGTCCTTCATGATCCGCCTCTGTTCTTCAACAGGATAAACGCTTGTGACAATGACCTTGATGCTCTTGCTAAAGGCCCGTATCAGATCGAACAAAATGCTCCCATAAACCCGCGGAAGGTTGATGTCCAGCAAAATGATATCGAAATGTTTTCTGAGCAGAATTTCACTGGCCTCTACAGCGTCGGGAACGCTTACCACTTGATACCCTTCGCTCTCAAGCAATTCCGCATGCAGTTTCCGGATCTTGTCCTCATCTTCAACTATCAGGATCCTCAGCATTCGAAATCTCCCGTGTGTACTGCCCAAAAAGTACCGGTTACGGATTTTAAATAATTCCGGGATGACCTTAATCCCTGTAGAGGAAATGTAACAAAGAGGGGGTTAACGAAAAGTTAAATAATAATTAAATTTTTTAATGATCAATCACGGGGAATTGAAAGGCCATCACCGGACATTCGCGGCAGGTCAACAGTAAAAACAGCGCCCTTTCCGATCTCACTGGACACCACGATTTCGCCTTGATGGAGCTTTGCGATGGATTGGGCGATGCTCAATCCCAATCCGCTGCTGGGGGCGGCGTCTTTGAGCTTATTCTCGATCCGGAAGAACTTATCAAAAAGCCGCGGAAGGTTTTTCTGATCGATGCCGATCCCTGTATCACGAATCGAGATCCTGACGCGATCGTCTTCAAAACGGACAATAATATCCACCCGTCCGTCTTGAGGCGTGTATTTTATGGCGTTATCGATGAGATTTAAAAAAAGACGCCGCAGGGTCTGCTCATCCGCGTTCACCAGGACCGCGGCCTCAGGGACTTGAATATGGACCGAGATATTTTTCTTCGCGGCCAGGATCTTGGCTTTTTCAAACAGCACGGCGACAAATTGGGTCAGATCCAACGGCTGAAGGCGCAGATCGTCCGAACGGTAATTGACGCGCGTCAGCAATAACAGGTCCTCGATGATCTTGAACATCCGGCCCGTTTCTTCCAGACTGCCGGCGATCACTTTCTTATATTCTTCTTTGTCCCGCTCCTTTTTCAAGGCCACTTCCGCCTCCCCCCGCATGATCGCAAGCGGGGTCTTCAGTTCATGGGCGATATAGGAACTCGATTCCGTGATATACGCGAAGGCGGCTTCAAGCCGTGAGATCATGTCATTGAACGCTTTGACCAAATACTGGACCTCTTCACCGGCATTCTCCGCCATGACCCTCCTGCTCAAATCCTCATGAGTAATGCCCTCCGCTGCTTCCGCGACTTCTTTGATCGGCTTGATAATTCTTCCAATCGAGAGCTGGCTCATGCAATACCCGAGCAAAAAAGCCGGAGGCAGGGGCACTAAAAAATAATACGCCATCCCCATCTTCAGGAGCACGGGACGAAACAAAAAAAGCGCCGCATAATAAACTCCCAAAATCAAAACCAGCACTGTGGCGCGCGCAATAGTGCGTTGAACATCACCCCGATCAAAACGCATTATGCCTCTCCGATCCTGTAGCCTTTGCCGTGTATGGTATGGATAAGCGGCTTCTTGAAATCCTTATCCACCTTATTGCGCAAAAAACTGATAAACACGTCGATGACATTAGTGAAACTGTCAAAATCCTCATGCCAGACATGTTCCGAGATCATGGTCCGGGTGACAACATGATCCGCATTGAGCATCAGGTATTCCAAAAGCGCGAATTCTTTGCTGCTGAGCTGGATCTGTTTTTCGGCCCGCTTGACTTTATGGCGCAGCTGGTCGAGCTCCAGATCGGCAACTTTAAGAATGCCTGTTTTGTTGTCTCTGTTTCTGCGCAACAGAGCGCCGATCCGGGCTGAAAGCTCCTCAAAATCGAACGGTTTGGCGAGATAATCATCCGCGCCGGAATTCAATCCTAGAACTTTATCCCGAACGCGGTCCTTCGCGGTAAGCATTAAAATAGGGACGCTGATCTCTTTTTTCCTCAACTCACGGCAGATCGTAATGCCATCGACACCCGGAAGCATGATGTCGAGTATGATCAGATCATAGGGGTTTATTTCAGCCAAAAACATCGCCTTCTCTCCATCAGAGGCCACATCGACGACATAGTTCTCTTCTTTAAGCCCGCGTTCAATAAAATTCGCTATTTTTATCTCATCTTCCACCAGTAATATTCGCATTTTGGCTCCGAGGGAAATTATGTATTTTGTATGCGGAAAATAGTTTACCTTAAATCCATGCAACTATCAAAATGTCTTTTCCCGTTTTCCCGTTTTCCCGTTTAGAAACTCCGCCAACACCGTGTTGAATTCTTCCGGCTTTTCAACCGGCACGGCGTGATGCGCATCCGGGATGACCACAATCTGCGCCCCGGGCATTAACGCTGTGTATTCTTCTTTCCAGGCAAGAGGCGTGTAATCCTGATCCGCCGCAATGACCAGCGCCGGGCATTGGATCGAACCCAGCCTGTCCTTTACACTCCAGCCGGTCAAGGCCCGCATCGCGTCCTGAAAAGCCCGCGGGTCATTCTCCGCCCACCGTTCAACAAAAAGTGCTCGTAAAGACTTGTGTTCATCGCCCAGAAAAAGACGTTTGCTCAAGACCTCTCCCATCTTGCGCATGCCCAAAAAGCGCACGATCGCGGAGCGTTTGAAGATTTCCATTTTTTCTTTGAAGGTGCGCGCCGCGAATTCAGGGGCGCTGTTGATGATCACCAGTGTTTTGACGAGTGCGGGAAAATCAACGGCCAGTTGGAAGGCAACGCCGCCTCCCAGGGACAACCCAACGATATGGGCGGATTTGATCTCTAATGCCTTGAGCAAGGCGGCGGTGTCAGCCGCAAATAGAGAAAGGCTGTAGGGCCCCGCCGGTTTATCGGAGAGCCCATGACCGCGCAGGTCAAATGTGATCACACGGTAGACCCGGGAAAATTCTTTCACCTGCAATTCCCAGTCGCGGCCGCTCGAACCCAGGCCGTGGATAAAGACCAGCGCCTGGCCATGGCCGGTACTTTCATAATAGAGATGGATTCCGTTGACTTGTATTTTGGGCATGGGGCTTCTAAAAATAAAAAGGTGCCGGGCACTTTTTATTGAATAAAACTGCACGTCACCTTATTAAAATTAGTAAAATTAAAACCAACAAACACAGTCCAAAGAAAATCCCTAATAAGGACTTTATGGCGTTATTATCGGGATAGAATTTGGTGGCTTCTTCAGCAAAGAATTTTTCAAAATCTTTCATGGCTTGCGGCGCGTCCTCCCCTTCAACGATCAAAAGCAATGAAGTTTGATATTGGGCCCGGAGCATCCGTAAAGCCATGATCGATCTGCCATTAACCCGGTCCTCACCTTTAACGACTGTGACGACAGATTTGAACTTCTTCGCCACGTCCACGAAAGCAGCCGAAGCCCGGACACAGAGGCCTTTTTTATTCAACACCATGACTTGTTTTTCAATACGGGGCATTTCCAACCCCCCTTAAACAAAAAAATGCCAGGCTCTTTTTTGCGCCTGGCACCGTTTCGTTGGGCAGAGAGTTCTGCCCGGCTAATATCATTCCATCAAATTGTTCAATAAGATCGATCAAAATTGTCAGCTTTCCACAGACGATGAATCAGGAATGCTTCAAATATAACAAAATTCCTTTCTTTTATCAAGAAAAATGATGAAATATTGCTGTTTTCCTCCTTAAAACCAGATCCGTCTTAAGGTCACAAATTGTGACCTTAACAGATTGCTTCCGCCCTGCGGTCGCTCGCAATGATACAAATAAAAATGACGTACACCTATTTAAATGTGTCCGTCACCTTTATTAAATCCCATACTCGCAAAGGTAGGCGCTATCCTGCTCGACCTTTATTTTAAATGCGGATTTCGCGGGAACACTGAACGATGAACCCCGTTCAAACTCTTCCCACTCATTATATTGAGGATAATAGAGAGAAATTTTACCGAACACAACGGTCATGACCTCGCTTGAATCCGTTGTGAATTCATAATCCCCCGGCTTTATCACACCGACCGTCTGCCTGCCTTCGGCGGATTCAATACCAAAAGATTTCACCCGGCCGTCAAAATACTCATTCACTTTGATCACTTCCCAACCCTTTCATTAATGTTAGAACTTTGGTTTTTGCTGGACAAAATTTCCTTAAAAAAGTGCCCGGCGCTTTTTGTTCTCAAAATATCATATTCGCCAGGATCCCCAAAACAACGACCTGCGGCACCGTAATGAGCGGAAGCCAGATGGCGGTCCTGCGGCCCACATTATGCCACAAGAGCCCGATCTCGGTGTAATCCGTGGCGACCCCGGCCATCAAAAAGACAAAACTGTTTCCCAATGCCCCGGTCTGCCGGAAGATCTCAAAGGCCATGGGCGATGACCCTTCCGAACAGACCTCGATCACCGTCGCGGCAAGAAGGGTCACGCAAAGGCCCGCCAAGGTCGGCCCCATATACGCGTCAAAAAAATGCGGCGGAACATACGCGCCCGCGGCGCTGGCGAGCCCGACCCCGATCAGGATCCACCACAGGACCATGTTCGAGAGGGCGGCCATTCCCTGGCAGACGCCCTTGATATCCAGCCAGAGATTTTGCCGGGAAAATTGATAACCCTTCAACCGCCGCTGAATATCTTTCCTGACGGAAAAACCGGCCTGTATTTCGAGCGAGTTTGTGTTGTGCTCAATAAGGCCCCGCTCATCGAGGACCAGAAAGATCAGTCCAGTCGTGATCGCGATCACAACCGCCCCTCCGATGATATAAAACGCCTTCAGGCCGAAAAACGAGACCAGCATGAACGTTAAAGAAATATTCGCCCAGGGGCTGGCTAGCAAAAAGGCCACGACCGCCGGAGTGGACGCGCCTTTTTTGTGCAGCTGGATGGCCAGCGCCAAGATCCCGTGCGAGCAGGCGCTCATAAAAAAGCCCAGCATCACCGCCGAAAAGATCGTTGTTTTTTTAGGCTGGGACAAAAAGAACGAGATGTATTCCCGCGGAATATAATGATCGATCAATCCCCCGATCAGGATCCCCAGCAGGACCGCCCACCACAATTTTTGGACATACATCATCAGCACCATCCGGAAAGGTTCCAGCACCGGAACAGCCAAGGACAGCAGCGACACGGCCAGCAAAACAGCGGCGGCCATAAAAACTTTATTCCTGTAAAATGGTGCCCGCGAAGGCCTGGCGCACGACGCGATCTCGCTTGCACAGACCCCCCGCTCTTTGGCGAACTTCTCCAGGCAATGCGCAGAGCAGAAAAAAAAGGTTTGCCCGCCGTGGGCCAGCCTCAGCCCCTTTTTTTCATCAACAGCCATTCCGCAGATCGGATCTCGCGCCATGATAATCTCCTGATATGAAAATTTTGATCGCCCCTGTGCCCGATATTATGTCCGGTTATATGAACGGATCTTACAAAAACGATTCCTTTATAATTTATGCTCCCGTAGAAACTTCGTCAAGAAAAGAAAAAAGGTGCCGGGCACTTTTTGTGCCTGGCACCTTTATTAGTGTTTGTCACACGACTTTTAACTGCACTTACGCGATCAATTTACGACGGAAGGCCATTCCTAACAGCCCGCTGCCCAAGAGCAGCATTGATGCCGGCTCGGGCACTGCGTTCGTTTCGGAATTTCCAACCAGCAACTGACCACCGCGATAAAAGGAAACTCCCGCATCCGGAGTCAAGTCAGCGTGGAAAGAATTGTAAGAATCAACAAATTGTCTTTCAGAATCGGAACCATAAGCATAAGCGGAGACACTTAACTCCTCTCCCAGATCAATGCCGTTGGTGTAGCCTGAAAAACTAAAATCATACGAAAAGTTGAAAACCCCGTCATCGTTATCATCTTCCCAGATCAAATTGAAAAACGACGGGTTGTCTGCCATGTCTCTTGTGAGCATTTCGCCGGTGACGAGGTTCTCTGATGAAAACCATCCATAGGGTTCCAGGTCCATTTCCCCCTGCTGCACGGCAAAGTGGAAATTATAAGCGATGGAAGGTGTGCGCAGATAATAAGACACGCCGTAATTGGCGCTGCCGAGAGTAAAGCTTCCATCCTGTTTCAGCCGCGTTTCAAAGCTGCCCCCCAGGGGCACGGCCGTCCCGCATGTCGTCGCGTCACACTGAAATCCATCGTCCCGATAATAGGATGCGGAATAGACTTTATAAATGCTGTCATTGACACTGACGCCGATCTTGGCCCCAAGGCTGCCATCGCTGCCGAATCCCACCCAGGATTTAGCGTAATTGTTATCGTTATAAACAACAGAACTGTTCCCCTGCCACAAGCTCTCCGCGGACCAGAAGTGGTCATCTTTCGTTGTCACACTATCCCGGTCGGTGTAATAACTCCAACTCCGGTACGTGTCGTAGACAGCGGCGAAAGCCGTCCTCCCGGAACCCATCACCATGACTGCCGCGGCCATCAGTGACAGGCTGACCCGCTGAAATAACAATTTGGAAAAATCGTGACTGTTGTTCATTGTGTTCTCCTCCTTGAGTTGTCTAGGACCTGTTGTCGATATGCCCCGCAGCTGACAATTGGGAGCGCTCCATGCCTATCATTGTGCCGAAAATATTGCTACGTTTATACTACACTGTTTAATACCCGTCAATAGGACAGACCTGGACACACTCCCCAAGGCGCCCCTTTTATTAAAACTCCCCCTCGGGCCTGCCTGCCGGCAGGCAGGGACTCCGGCGCCTCCCTCTGGTTCGGCACCATTTCCTTGTCTTTGCGCCCTTCGGGCTTCAGGCTGCGGCCAGAACCTCATGCTTCGCATAAGGTTCTTTCACACCGAAAACCTATTCAAATGAAAAAGGGCCAGCATTCGCTGACCCTTTTCATTTGAATACTCCCCCGCGAGGACTCGAACCTCGGACATAGTGGTTAACAGCCACTCGCTCTACCGACTGAGCTACAGGGGATCAGATTTTAAAGAACGGTTACAAAAGAAAATTTTTATTTTTTCACGACCACAGCCCGACTTATAAAACTTTTCCAACTTGCGCGCCTGGATCCGGCCCTCACATCGCTGTTGAAAGATCAACCGATACGGCCGGTGCCCTTTCGTTGACTTTTGATGACCAGCATTATGGTCCTTCAAACGCCGCGTCGGATCAAGGCTTATTCCAACATAAATCGTCCCGTCTTTTTCGCTTTTCAGAACATACACATACACGCCAATAGAACCTTTTCAGCCACTCGCTCCCTGCCTGCCGGCAGGCAGGTACCGACTGAGCTACAGGGGATCAGATTTTAAAGAACGGTTACTGAGAAATATGAAACAATTATAAGGAAAAGCAAGCCCTTGTCAACTGCAAAAACAGTAAACCCGCCCTTTTCAAATGCCATTTATTTCTTGCTTTTTAACAACGTGTGGTATCATAGATGTCAAAATTTTAACCAAAATCAAACACAAATGTCCGCTCTGACCATAAAACTGGACCGGGTTTCGCTCAAACGCGGCGAAACCGAGGTCTTTAAGAACCTCTCCTGGGAAGTCCGGAAAGGAGAGCACTGGTTCGTCATGGGCAACAACGGCTCAGGCAAGACCAGTCTGATCGACCTGATCATGGGACATCTCTGGCCGCAAAAAGGCAAGGTCGTGGTCCTGGGCGAAACCCTCGGAGAAGTCTTCCTGCCGCAGCTTCGAAAGCGCATCGGTTACGTCTCTCCCTGGATCTTCAACCGCATGGGAAGCTCTGTGCCGGTCTACAACGTGGTGGCCTCGGGAACAGACGGCTCGGTCGGTTTTTGGGGAAACGTCCCGGATCCGATCTACCAACAGGCCCTGGCGAAACTGGAATTTTTCCACTGCGCGGATCTTGCAGAACGCGCCTTCGGTTCCCTGTCCTCCGGGCAGCAATTCAAAGTGATCCTCGCCCGCGCCCTGATCAATGACCCTGAGCTTTTTCTGCTGGATGAGCCGTTCGCGCAGCTGGATATCGGCGCTCGCATGCAGGCCTATGACCTCATTGAAAAATGGGCCGGACTGGGCCACTCCCCCAGCATCATCCTGGTCACGCATCACCTGGAAGACCTCACCGCTTCCTACACGAAGGGGCTTCTGATCAAGGACTCCCGCGCGGTCTTCAAAGGCAGCCGGAACGATCTTTTAACCAACGCCTTTTTTAAAAAAACCTTCGGGATCACGAAAAAAATCTTCTAAGCAGGCCGGTTCAGGATTACAAACAAGGCGCCGGATTATACTTCCCTTTATCACGGCCAATGCTATACTTAACTCACGATCAAAGGAGGCCGCCATGTATAGACACACCCAACCCGGATGGACAACGATCCTGTCGCTCGGCACCGCTCTTTGCGTTGTCCTCATCCTCAATTCCGTTTCTTATTCTCCCGTCGCGGCGGTAGTGGCGGTCGTGCTGGCCTTGACGATCCCTCTGTTCTTCAACCTGACCGTCACGATCGATCAGGAGAGCTTGAGCGCGGTTTTCGGTATCGGGGTCTTCCGCGTCCGCCTGAAAGTCAGCGAGATCGTTTCCACGCGGCCCGTTCGAAATAAATGGTGGTACGGCTACGGCATCCATGGCTGGTTCGGGAAAGGATGGCTTATCAACATTTCGGGCCTGGACGCTGTCGAGCTTAAAATGAAAAACGGCATGACCTACTGGATCGGCACCGATGAGCCTCAAGAGCTGAACGCGGCGCTCCAGCGGGCGATGAACGAGGCCGGCTCTTAAAAAAACGCCCTCCCGAAACAGCCTGACCATCCGGCAAAAGATCCTTAAAAAGCATAGGAGCCCCCTCCTTTCTCTGCTAGAATAAAATCAATCTTAAACCCGTATGGAACGGTTATGCCCGTCAAACTTTCCAGAAAAAAGAAGCGCAAACAGTGGGTCGATGACATCCTCTTCACCACCCTTATCCTGATCCCGACCTTCGGTGTGGCGGCGCTGCTTCTGACAAATTTCGAGAACAGCATCTTTGACTTCATGTCCCGCGTCCTGGCCATCGACACCAGGCTCTTGTTCACATTTCTGTTTTTCATCTTCATCGTCTGCGGGACCCTTTTGTTCATCATCCTCCAATGGGCCGACCGCGACAACGTGCGTTTCAAGATGAAGCGCGACCAATACCGCAGCCAGCTGGTCTGCCGGGACTATTACGGCAGCGCGCACCGTTTCCGGGTGGATAAATTCATCGCCGGGCATTTGGCGGAAGCCCCTAAAGAACAAAAGATCGATATCGACCACAGCTTGCGGACATCGGACTTTGTGGCCACGGACCAGACCTACAAAGCGCTCGCGGCGCGCAAGACCGATATCCATTTTGAAAAGGGCAAACTGCACGGAACGTTCAAGACCCATTTCGCTTCCGGAAGCGTGCTCGCCGAGATCAATTATGAGCACGGCCGCCTTCACGGCCCGCTTCTGGTCTACTACCCCAACGGGGCTCTTCATAATGAAAAGCATTTCCGCGACGGAAAGCTCAACGGGATCTTCCGCGCGTGGGATGAGGACGGGGCGTTATTTTTTGAGATCGAGTTCAAGGACGACCTTCAGCATGGCTTTGACAAGACCTATCAGAAGGGCGGCGTCCTGGAATATGAGGACACTTTCGTCAACGGCAAACGGATCCTCAGAAAGACCTTCGATTCCAGCGGAAAGCTCAAATTCGAGCAAAGCTATTTAACGGAAGAATTCAAGATCAAAGATGCCTGATGTTTTACGGAATGACCATTTCCCGGCGGGAATTCAAGGACATGGTCAGCGTCGAATGGTCCACATATTCGACCGAGCTCCCCATGGGGATGCCGACCCCGATGCGTGAAACCCTGATCCCGGCCGATCTCAGCCGGTCCGCGATAAAAAGCGCGGTCATCTCGCCTTCGGTGTCAGCGTCGGTGGCGATCAGAACCTCCCTGGCCTTTAAACGCTCAATGCGGCCCAAAAGATGCTCGACCTTCAGGTCGTCCGGCCCCCTTCCATCCGACGGTGAGATCGCGCCCAAAAGCACGTGATACAACCCGCGGAAGACCCCTGTGCGCTCGATGGCCAGCAGGTCTTTGGGGTTCTCCACGACACAGATCACGGAGCGGTCCCGGCTCTCATCCTGGCAGATGCGGCAGGTCGGCTGGTCGGTCAGGCTGTTGCATTCCTGACAAAAACGCAACTCCTCTTTAAGGCGGCGGATCCCATCAGACAACGCGGCGGACTCCTCTGGCGCGCTGTTCAAGAGCCAAAAGACCATGCGCTCCGCGCTTCGTCTTCCGATGCCGGGAAGCCGTGAGAACTGTTCGATCAATTGTTCGACGAGTTTAGGATACGACATATAACCTTTCAACAAGACACTGTGACACTAAGGCACTAGGACACTAAAGCCATATCAAATAAAATACATAGAAATAAATATGACAATATACAAACAGCAAATTCCAAGTATTTCTTTAATGTCCCCGCCCTGTTTTAGTTTTTATATCTTGTCTTTTGTGTATTGCTTGGTATTTGGTGCTTGTTTATTTTGTTCGCTTCTAAAGCTCTCTCAGTGTCCTAGTGCCTGAGCGCCTTTTCTATTCATTATGCCAGCGGGAGACGACCTCCCCGCCGAACGTCTTTAACGCGTCCTGGATGACCGGGGAATCCACTTCGACCGCCGGAGGATGGATGTCCTTGATGATCCTGTATTCGATCGTCACCGGGCGGCTGAGGGCTTCAGAGAAGATCCTCTCCACCAGTTTAATGTTGTCCCCGTGCTCCATGGAATCCTTGTAAAATTCACAGTCCTGGCTAAAGCCGATGACCAAATGCCCTCCCGGAAGATCGAACGAGACGGGAGCGGCTTCCTGAAGATAGGTCGCAAGCGACATCCTCTCCCTTGAAACCGCGTGCGTCAAGGCCGGCCATTCGCTCATGCAGTAGGCCAGGTCAACTGTCGCAGGGACCATCTCCCCCGCTTTGGAAAGCTGGAGCGGCTGCTCCACGAATGGATCGATCTCATCGTTTGCTTCGGGCCCGTCAGAAGCCGGCGGATTCAACGGATTGAGCTGGCCGCGCCTGTTCTTGATCAGGCTCCCGGAGACAAAACCCTGGGCGGCGGGCTGTTCGACCTTCGGTTCCGCCGGGACGGCTGCGGCCGGAGCCGTCTTTTCGGCCGCGCCCGCGGAAGGGCCGATCGCCAGCGTTAATTTCGCGAAGGCGATCTCAAGCGGGGCGCGCTCGCTTTCCGTGATCCGTGCGACATCCTGCGACTCGATGAAAATATCGATCGCCCGCAGGATATCCGCCATTTTGAATTGCTGGGCCTGCTGAAAATATTCGGTCTTGACCTCTCCGGGATAATCCACGAGCTTGCCCATCTCAACGGCCATCTCCTTGGAAGCGCCGGCGACCTTCATGACCATCAAATTTCTAAAATGCTCGACCAGGTCTTTTGACAGCTGCTTGATGTCCTTGCCCCGCTCGATGATCTCGTCAAAAATGATCAGCGCCTGCGCGCAGTCCCCGGCCGCCAGGGCCCGTGCCAGGCCGAACATCAGTTCCAACTCGACCATCCCGAGCATCGAATACACGTCCTGGCCGCGGATCTCCTGCTGTTTGGAAGCCCCCACCTGGTCCATGATGCTTAAGGCGTCCCGGAAGCTCCCCTGAGAAGCCTTGGCGATCGCGTAGACCGCCTGGTCATCGATCGAGATCTTTTCCTTTTTGGCGATGGCCTTTAACGCGTCGCAGGCCACCTTAAAGGGGATCCGCTTAAAATCATAGCGCTGGCAGCGCGATATGATCGTCGCCGGGACCTTGTTGGGGTCCGTGGTGGCAAAAATGAACTTGACGTGTTCCGGCGGCTCTTCCAGCGTTTTTAAAAGCGCATTGAACGCCTCCGAGGTCAGCATGTGGACCTCATCGACGATATAGATCTTATATCGCCCGTAACTGGGCGCGAACTTGACATTTTCCCGGATCGTGCGGATCTCATCGATGCCGCGGTTGGATGCCCCGTCGATCTCCAGGACATCAAAACTATTGCCGGAAGTGATGGACTGGCAGGAGGAGCACGTCCCGCACGGCTCAACGGTAAGACCCTTCTCACAGTTCAGGGATTTCGCCAGGATCCGCGCGCAGGAGGTCTTCCCGATCCCCCGCGGCCCGCAGAACAGATACGCCTGGCCCAGACGGCCGCTTTGCACCCCGTTCTTCAAGACCTCGGTGATATGCTCCTGCCCGATGACCGTGTCGAACGTTTCCGGACGGTATTTTCGCGCTAAGACAAGATATGACATGAAACACCTTTGAACATCAGATTGGTAAATTCTTAACTTGCCTGTATTTTAACACAAAACCTTTTTTTTCAAATTCAAAATCTATTTTGTTTTTGGGCCCAGGGCCGCGCTGAGGGCCGAACTTAAGTCCGGATATGAAAAACGGTATCCGCTGCGCAAAAGCCTGGCGGGAAGAGCGGACACTCCCTGCAAAATGACCTCCTGGGCCATCGGCCCCAGGACAGCCTTAAGCGCAAACGCCGGCACCGGCAAAAAAGCCGGGCGCCTGAGCGCCAGCCCAAGTTGGGCGCTCAATTCCGCGCTGGAGACCGGATAAGGAGATGAGCAGTTGACCGGCCCGTCCAGCTCGTCATGCTCCAGAATGTGCTCAATAACGCGCGGGACCTCCAAAAGAGATATCCAGCTTAGAGGTTGTTTCCCGCTTCCCAGACAGCCGCCCAGCCCGGTCCGAAATACCGGCAGCAGCTTGGCCAGCATTCCGCCATTTCTGCTGAGCACCGCCCCAAAACGCAGCGCAACCGTGCGGATGCCGAGGCGCCTGGCCGCGAAAGCTTCTTCTTCCCAGGCCCTGCAGACATCCGCCAAAAAGCCTGTCCCGGCGGGAGATGATTCATCACAGAATTCCTCGATCCGGTGCCCGCCGTAAAACCCCAGCGCTGACGCTGACAGAAAAACCTTGGGCGGGGCAGGCATTTTTCGAAATGTTTCGACCAGAAGCCTGGTGGATCGAACGCGGCTTTCCAGGATCTCGCGTTTGTAAGCATCATCCCAGCGCCGCGCCGCCAGATTGGCGCCTGCCAGATGGATGACCGCCCCGGCCCCGTCCAGAGCGCCGGCATCAAGGCGTCCTTCAGCAGGCGACCAGATCACATCGCCTGGACGCGCGCCTGCGCAAGCGCCTCCCCTCCTGATACGCAGCAACGGAATGTCTTTATTTTGAAAATACGAGCACAGATAAGATCCGATGAGCCCGGCCGAACCGGTGATGGCGATCTTCATTTTCTTAAAGCCCCTCAGATAAAAAGGACCGTGATCTATCGCTTTGTCCCAAAATGCTGCTGAAGGTCCCTTTTCATGGACAAGGCGATGCGTTTGCGGTCGAGTTCGACCTCAAGAACAGTGACCTCCACCTTTTGATGGACTTGGACCACATCATTGGGATCTTTGACAAATTTATCCGATAGTTGGCTGATGTGCACAAGCCCTTCTAAATGAACGCCGATATCCACGAACGCGCCGAACTTGGTGACGTTGGTCACGATCCCCGGGAGCTTCATTCCGGGTTTCAAGTCCTCCGGCTTGGTCACCCCTTTTTTGAATGAAAACGCCTCAAACTGAACGCGCGGGTCCCTGCCCGGCTTGGCGAGCTCCTGCAGGATGTCCTCGAGGGTCGGCCTGCCGACAAGGTCCGTCACATAACGGTCAAGGATGATGCGGCTACGCAGCTGGTCATTGCGCAAAAGCTCCCCGACGCGGACATTGAGGTCCTTGGCCATGCGTTCAACAATGGAATAGCTTTCCGGATGGATGGCGCTGGCGTCCAGCGGATTGGCCCCGTCCCGGATCCGCAAAAAACCCGCCGCCTGTTCGACCGCCTTCGGCCCCAGGCCGTTCACATTATAAAGGTCGTCCCTTGAATTGAAACGGCCATGCTCCTGACGGTAGGCCACGATCGCCTGAGCGCGCGTCGGCCCCAGCCCGGAAACATAGGTCAGCAGCTGTTTGCTGGCGGTATTGAGCTCAACTCCCACCTGGTTGACGCAGCTGATGACCGTGTCATCCAGGCTCTCTTTCAAAAGGTTCTGGTCCACGTCATGCTGATACTGCCCGACCCCGATGGATTTAGGATCGATCTTGACCAGTTCCGCCAGCGGGTCCATGAGGCGCCGCCCGATGGAGATCGCCCCGCGCACCGTCACGTCAAAATCCGGAAATTCCTCCCGCGCCACATCCGAGGCAGAATAGATCGAAGCCCCGCTTTCATTGACCACCAGGACATGGATATCGTCCGGCAGGCCAAGCCCGCGGACGAACTCCTCGGTCTCACGAGACGCCGTTCCATTTCCGATGGCGATAAAACGGACCTTGTAGCGCTCGACCAATTGCGGGATCATTTTGGCGCAAAGCTCCATTTGCGCTTCAGATCCGACGGGAAAGACTGTTTCATTCATCAAAAAAGCGCCGTTCTCATCCAGGCAGACCACTTTGCATCCGGTGCGGAAACCGGGATCGATCGCCATCACCCGATGATGCCCCAGCGGTGATTCCATCAAAAGCCCGTGCAGATTCTTTTTAAAGACTTCGATCGCTTCCCTATCAGCCTCAAGCTTCGTCGCGATCCGCACTTCGGTCTCCATGGAAAGGGACAGCAGCCGTTTGTAGGAATCCTCGACGGCCAGTCTCACCTGCTCGGCGGCATCATTTTTCGCCTTAAGAAAATATGAATTCAGGATCCTGACCGCTTCTTCCTCCGGGGCGGCGACCCGAAGCATCAGCACCCCTTCCTTCTCACCCCGCCGGACGGCCAGCAGCCGGTGCGAGGGGATCGACTTGACCGGTTCCTGCCAGTCAAAATAATCACGGTATTTGATCCCTTCGGTATCTTTTCCGCGCACGACCTTGGAACGGTAAACGCCCTGTTCAAAGAACAGGGTCCGGAGCTTCGCCCGGACGTCCGCGTTCTCGTTGACCCATTCCGCGATAATGTCCCTGGCCCCGGATAACGCCTCTTCGTAATTGGCCACCTTCTTTTCTTCGTCGATATATTTCGCCGCCTCTTCGACGATATCAAAGACCCCCTGCTCAAAGAGCTTCTGCGCCAAAGGCTCCAGGCCCTTTTCTTTGGCAACAGTGGCGCGCGTGCGGCGCTTGGGCTTATACGGAAGGTAAATATCCTCCAGGACGCTCATGGTCTCGGCGGCCATGACCTTTTCTTTGAGTTCATCGGTCAGTTTGTTCTGCTCGGTGAGGGATTTGATGATCGCCGCGCGCCGTTTATCAAGTTCGCGCAGCTGATTGATGCGGTCGCGAATATTGGTGACCGCCACCTCATCGAGGCTGCCGGTCGCCTCTTTGCGGTAACGGGAGATGAACGGAACGCTGGCGCCGCCGTCCAAAAGCTCCACGGCCGCGGCAACACCCCGGCTGGGCAGCGACAATTCAGCCGCAATGTCCTTGATATACTTCTCACTCATACGTCGATCCTCTTGTCCGGAAAGTCCTGAACTTCAGGTTTTATGATAAGAACTAGAATTGAATGCCTGTTTTAAGGCCAAATTCCCAGGTCCGGTTGTTCGGCTCAAGCCCGCACATGTCAACCGTGCAGCCGGCGTTGGAATCCTTAATATGCCAATACCGGGTGAACGGTTCCACAACAAAATTCACGACCGGCGTTTCCTTAATGACCTTGATCGAACCCCGGTAGCCGTAACCTTCATTTTGGTCATTCTCCAGGGTCTCGCTATAGCCCGGGACATCCCCCAGATGGCTCCGCTGCTGCCCATCAACAAAAATGTCATACTCAAGATTAAAGACCGTCTTCCATCCCGCCTCAAAGGTGCGTTCAATATCGATCCCAAGCGGAATATAGACATACTGGGATTCCCGGTCATAGCTCCAATGGCCGGTCGTTGTCCGCTGTCCGCCGTTATCATCTTTCAAATAACGATACCCCAGCCCGGCGTAGGGCGTGAGCGTGATGTTCTTTCCCGACAAGGGATAATCCGCCCCGACGACCAGGCGCGTTTCATGCGCGAAATGCGTTTCATCCTCTTTCTCGCCGCTTCCTTCCGAACGGTATTTGATATCGCTCCCGCGGCTGTAGCGGCTGTCCAGGCGCAAAACGTTCAACCTTTCCACCCCGGAGAAGATCTCACCCAGCGAATTGACCGGTTCATTCTCATGGAAACGGTGCGTGTAAACCCCGTAGACACCGATCATCGAACCATCCAGTTTCATGAAGCCCTCTTCCCGATATGTGTAATCAAAGATCTCGGCCCCGACCTCGGCGCTATTAAGGGGGTTCTCCTTAAAATTCAAATACTGATAAGAAAAATTCTCCTTCGGGAGTCCCGCCGGCGCCGCAAAAGACGCCGGTTCTTCATTGGAGGGCGCAGCCATCTCAGCCGGATCAGGCTCGACAGCCTGATCATCAGAACGGACAACGATCGGGTCGACTTTTACCTTGACCGATGGCCTCCTCGCTTCCGGCGCGGCCGTGTCAAGCGCGCAAATATCCCGCTGATTGATCGCTCCCTCATCATAAAGCCTCTGAAAACAATCCAGGTTTTGCGCGATAACACCCTGGCGGTCTGAAGCCCCGGACGCTGAGGCGCCTATCAAGCACATGCCTAAAACGGCAAGAAGAGAAAAAATTTTTTTCATGAAATTCCCCTTTTAAAAATTAACGCCCATTCGCAGACCGTATTCTTCGGTCCGGTTATTCGGCTCGATCCCGCAGGTCTCATCAGAGCATCCGACATGGGACGGTTCAATGTGCCAGTAGCGCACGAACGGTTCCAGGAACAAATCCATCATTTCCGCCTGCCTGGAAAGCTTCAAAGACGTTCGGGCCCCGTAACCGCTGGGCTGGTGATTGGACAGCGTTTGCGTGTAGACACCATCAGGATCGTCCTCAAAATGGCTCTTCTGCTGGCCGGTCATGAACCAGTCGTATTCCGCGTTCCATTTGAGCCTCCATCGCTCAGAAAGCGGCCGCGCCAGATCAAAACCGATCGGCACATAATAATATTGCGATTCACGGTCATACGCCCAATGCCCCGTGGTGCTGCGCTTGCCACCGTTATCATCCAGAAGGTAACGATAGCCGACACCGATATACGGGGTCACGGTAAATCCATTCTTTAAATAATAATCGTAGCCGGCCATGGTCCGGACTTCATAGCTGTAATGTTTCTCATCAAAAGCGTCCCCCGTGCCTTCGGAGCGGTAATGCCCGTCCCACATGCCGCTCACGCGCGCGTCCACCTTGAACATCGTCGGATGAATCACGGTCTTGCCCATCTCTTCCATGGATGTGACCTGATAAGGCTTGCGGAAACGGTGCTCGTATTCACTGCGCAGACCATACATCGTCCCGTCAATCTTCATGAACCCTTCCTCACGGTAGCTGTAATCAAAGGCTTCGAACCCGATATCAAGCGAATTGTTGGGGTCTTTCAGATCAAAGAACTGCTGGGCGATGGTCTTTTTCGGGTCCCGGATCGGCGCGTCTTCTCCAGGCTGTGAAAACTCCGGATCTGAAATGCGCGCCACCGTAACGGCTTGAGGCTGAGCGGAAACAACTGGATCCGGAGCTGTTTCACGGATACTGGAATGAACGTCGCTCAAGGCTTCAACAGGCTCAACAGCAACGGCCGGCAAAGACGTCTCTTTTTGTTCATAAGCATCAAGGGCCTGTCCAACGACCTCTTTGCGCGGCTGATAGGTCTCGTAGCGGCTGGTCACGTAAGACGGACGGGACGCGGCTGAAGCGTTCATCGCCTCAGGGAAAAAAACGCAGAGAAAAAGCGTTCCAGCGCAAATTTTAAGAGATATCGAAATCTTCATGTGTGTTTAAATAATATATATTTTTATTTTAGGGGGTTACGAATAACGTGGCAATGAAAAAAACGTTTTTTGTTCCGTCTGTTTTTAACGGTCTTTCTTTTGCTCCCGCTGAAACCGCCGCTCCATCTCATCGACCTTTTTCTTCAGCTCCATGATCCGCTCTTCCCGCCCGATGCTCGCTTTAAAAAAGATCTCAAGTTCATGCAGGTGCTTTTTCGTTTCGTTCTCTGTTTTCGTTCGTAATTCAACCTCCTGGCGAAGCTGCTGCTCATTGGCAACCAGCTGCTGATTGATCGCTGTCAACTGCTGCTGGCTCGCCCGCAACTGCTGATTGGCCGCCTGAAGCTGCTGCTCACTGGCCTGGAGCTGCTGATTGGCCGCCATCAATTCCGACGTCCGGCTCTGGACCATCCGCTCCAGTTCCTCTTTCCATCCGCTCATCCGCTCCAGCATCGCGTTGAACTGCCGTCCTAAAAACCCGATCTCATCTTTTGAAAACTCGCTGATCCTCGCCGAAAGGTCCCCCGCCTGAGCGCGCCGGGCGACCTCCGCCATCCTTTTGATCGGGCGCACCAATGAGGAGGACAATAAATAAATCGCGATCATCCCCAGCAGCATGCCCAAAAACGTCACCCCTAAAGAATAAAAAAGATTCTCCCGGACAGGCCAAAAGACGTCATCAAAATTCTCCTTGACCACCATCCCGATCGACTCTTTATACGAGATCGGGATGTTCCGATACGCGGCCAGAACTTTGACGCCGCGGTAATCCCTGCCCTCCAAAACCCCCTCTTCTCCGCTGGCCGCGCGCCGGGCCGGTTCTGCATTGATCGTGTATCCCAGGGGGACCGGCTTTGTCCCATCTTTGAGCGGAAACTTCAGCGGTGTTAAAATTCGCTGATCCTGGTTGACCAGAACAACCTCTCCGCTCCGGCCCAGTCCCTTGGCCGCGTTCAGCATCGGTGACAAAAACGACCCTAAATTCACATAGGTCACCAAAAGCAGCTCGTCTTCCTTAGCCGGTTCATCACCCCGCGCGCCTTCACCCGTCACGGGGGCCGCCAGCAAAAAATCCCCGGCCCCTCCGATCAAATCGCACTGCCGGATCGTGACAAAAACGCCACCCTCCGTCAGATCGATCGAATTCAGCCGCGCATCAAGGATCTTTTTACCGTAATCCTCATCGTGCGGCGGGACAACAGCAAAGCCCGTGGAATTGTCAACGACCGTGAACCGGTGAAAGACATTGCCATACACTTGCTGGGCCTGATGCAAAAAGTTCCTCGACTCCTTATACGACGGTTCCTGGCTCAGCGCCTGCCAAAGCTCTTCTCCGCTTTTGCCTTGTTTCCGATACTCCTTCCGTAAACGGCTCAATTCCTGGAGGTTCTCTCTCAACAACTGGTTAGCGGCAATCGCCTTAACATCATATTTCCGCTCCAGAAGCCACGCCGTAATGTTGTCCTTCTGCAGATCCGCGATCACGGAAAAATTATCCAGCGTGTTTTTCTTGAGCACGTATTGAACGCCTTCGAATCCCACAAAAGGGATCCCGTAAAGGCGCGCCCATTCCAAGGACATCGATCCTGCCAAAAAAAGAAGCCCGAACAGCGTTATCATTTTTAAGCGCAAACCGAAGAATTTATCTCTATCCATGACTCCGTCCCCCTTTATAAAGCAATGCTTCTGTGCGGTCTCCTTCAGCGCAATAAACAGACCCGTCCTCAATATTCAGCCAGGCGCTGCGCCGGATCACGCCCCCCACGGCCGTCTCCATGACCCTGATCCCTTCTTGCTTGAGGATCTCCGTGACCGAATCGATGAGAGCGCGGCACAAGGTGTCATTTTCATCCTTGAGGACATTTCCCCCTCCGATAAGGCAGGCGGTCATATCCTCCGCGACAGAACCTAAACGCTTCATTTTAAAAAGCAGGTCATCGATGGCGTCTTGCGCGTATTTCCGGTTCGGCATGAACCCGCGGTTCGCCGACTTGCCCGGAAGCATGATGTGCCCCAATCCGCCGATCATCCGCTTAGGGTCATGGGCGGCCACAACGACGCATGATCCGATTCCGTCCGAGCGCAGGATCACTTTTTGGGACGTGACCCAGACCTCTCCCGTGGCCACGGGAATCACCGCTTTCCTCCCTGCCGAAAATTGTCCGCGGTTCCCGATCATGCCCTCACGATCCTCTTAAAAAACGATTTTCTAATGGTGATACTTTTACTATACGCATTTGAGTATTAGCAAACAAGAAATTTTCTTAAAAAGTCAGCAAAAGGGCCATAGAACCATGCGGAAGAAAAATAAAAAATTTCGCCCCTTTACAATCGCAAATTCAGCGTATAAACTTTAAAAAGAAAGGAACTTGACCATGATCCACATTTACTTATCGAAACGCAATCTGATCATTCTATTAATGATTGTTGTGATCGCCTGCGCCGCACCGGTGATCGCGCAGTACTGCGTGCAGGACCCCACCGCTGGCATGGGGCCTCACAGCCTGCACGGGACATGCAAGATCAATCTTTACACCGGGGCCTGTTCGCTAGGATTTTCAGCCACCCCGGCTTTCTGCGCCACCGCGACAACATGCGGATGCGAGGCGGGCTACACGCCCCTCCTCTATCGCGAGCATGACAATCCCGCGAACACCACCGTCAACGCGCAATTCTGGACCTGCATGAAGAACTAAACTGCCTGGGCCCAGTTGCTCAATGTTTTATCAAAATGGGATCTCAAACAAAACCCGTCTTTTTTCTAAAATAAGGCCATTGAACCAATAAAAATAAAAACGCCCTTTACATTCCACAGGACAGCCGATAAACTTTTAAAAATGGAGACGTCAGCATGATTCAAATCAATCTTTCACAGCGCGACATCATCGTCTTATTGGCCATTATAATGATCATTTGCGCTGCCCCTGTGATCGCCCAATACTGCATCCAGGATCTTTCGGCACTGCCAGAAGGAAGTCAATTGCCGTATTCATTGGCTGGTTACTGCAAACAAACTCTTATCGCCGATGGGGAGACTACCGTAGGATGCTCCGGCAGTTTTCCCGCGACGTGTTCACCTTGCGGCTGCACAAGCGGCTACACACTGGTGAGAACCGGTTCACATTTTGTCCCAAACTCGCCCACAACACAACTCAGCGCCAAATTTTTTTCCTGCATGAAAAACCCGTGACCCGGTTAAGAAAAAATCATTCAGAAAATTAAAACGTTTCAAAATAAAAACCCCTTTCACTGAACCTGAAAGGGGTTTTTATTTGTAAAAAAGCCCCTGTAAAAGGGGCTTGAAATTAAACGGAGAGATCGGGATTTGAACCCGAGAACCCAGTTACCCAGGTTAACTGCTTAGCAGGCAGCTCCGTTCGGCCACTCCGGCATCTCTCCAAAATTTTATCCGCAAAACCTGCTCACTTCCAACAACAAGTGCTAATAGAATAAAGCCTGATGTTCTCTTTCGCAAGAATTTTTTTCAATTCCGGCGAGCCGGACGCGGATCACTTTTTGCCCAGAGCGCGCTTGCCCTGAAAAAATCCGCTCAACAGCCCTGAGCATTCCTCAGCCAGAACCCCGTCCCGCAATTCAAAATGGTGGTTCAAATCGCTATGCCGGGCAAGGTCCAGAACAGAACCGCAGGCCCCCGCTTTGGGGTCTCTTGCCCCAAAACACACCCTCCCGATCCTGGCGAGGACCAGCGCCCCCGCGCACATGCAGCAGGGCTCCAGCGTCACATACAAACAGCAGTCTTGCAACCATTTGGATTGAACGGCGTTGGTCGCCTGGGTCAGAGCGATCATTTCAGCGTGGGCGGTGGGGTCCTTGAGCATCTCGACCTGATTATAGGCCCGCGCGATCACCGCGTCCTTACGGACGATCACAGCACCCACCGGGACCTCATCCGAATTCAAAGCCCGCCTGGCCTGCTTCAAAGCTTCCCGCATAAAGATCTGGTCCATATCATCCATAGCGCCTACGCCTTTATTGAACGCCCGCCAGCCAGCGGAAGCACGATGCGGATCTGTGTCCCGTGCCGTTGATCACTCTTGACCTGGATCTCCCCCTGCACGCTTTTGACCAGCGCGTAAGCGATCGAAAGCCCCAGGCCCAAATTCTTATGCGCGCCCCTGAACTTCGTCGTGAAAAAAGGTTCGAAAATGTGCGGCAGGTCCTCTTCCGCGATGCCGATCCCCTGGTCCCTCACGCAGATCTCACACATGGTTTTATCTTCAACAAGCCCGCAACTGATGCCCAGCAGCCCTCCGGCGTCCATCGCCTGGACCGCGTTGTCCAGGATATTGCCGATGACCTGGGAAAGATCGATCATGCTGATCCTCACCTTGCAGGGGGTCCTGCTAAACGATGTCTTGACACGGATCCCGCCGTGCTTAAAAACAGCCGCTTTCGATGAAAGCACCGCCTCGATGGCAGCCTTAACGTCCGTGGAGGCCTTATCCATCTGGGCTTTCTTCTGGCTCAGGCGTAAAAGACGGTCCGCGGTTTGATAGCAGTATTCGATCTGATTCTTCATGCGTTCGATATTGGAAAAGATCAAGACAAAATCATGATAACTGATGTATTCAAAATCCCGGTTCTTGTATTTCTTCAAAAGCCCCTCGGCGATCCTGGATATGCCCAGCAACGGATTCTTGAGTTCATGCGCGGCACCTTCAATAAAAAGCTTGAGCGCTTCCATCTTGTCCGATTCATGCTGCAGGCGGTCCTTCTCGATCCGCGGGCGCAGGTCCCTCACGATGCTGTGGGCCCCCACGACCTGCCGCCCCTGATAAAGCGGCGAAATGTTCATCTCCACCGGGATCGCCAGCCCGCTTTGGGTCATAAGGTCAACAGTCTGGTTGAAAAAGCTCTTGCCGGATTTCACGCCCTGAAAGATCTTGCGCGCGCGGCCAAGATGCTTGGAGGACAAAAAATGCTCATAAAGGCGTGGCTCCTGGGCACGGCTGGAGATCTCTAAAAGACGGGCCATGGCAGGATTAACATAGGTGATCTCCCCTTTAAGATTTAGGGTGATGATCCCGTCCGCGGCCCCTTCGCTCAGCAGACGGTAGAGGTTCTTGGATTCTTTCAAGCCGTCCTGCAGGGAGATTTGGCGCGTGACATCGCGGCCTAGCGACAGGATATATCCCCGCCCTTCCAGCGTTGTATAAACCGCGGTCGCATCGATGATCTGGACCTGGCCATGGCGCCCTTTGCGTTCAAGTTGATAGCTGACGGTCTTTTTGGCGCGTTTCAGCTCCGCGAGGTGGGCCTTCTTCCACTGGGGCAAGGTCATCTTTTTATTAAAAAAACGGGTGATCGGAGTCCCGATCAAGTCCTTCAAAGCGATGCCCAGGCCGTTGACGGAAGCGTCATTGGCATAGACGATCCTGCCGTCCTCGTCAATGATAAGCAGTTCATCGCCGATATAACGCAAGATATTTTTTAAAAGGCCCGCTTCACAGTTCAGCAGATCGAGAAAAGACCTTTTTGATAGGTTCTTTGAAGGCATGCGATTTTTACGTGCGGCAGATGAGGGCATAGGTAGTATAAAAACGCGCCTGAGGGGACTCGAACCTCTAACCTTCTGTTCCGTAGACAGATGCTCTATCCAATTGAGCTACAGGCGCAGATGTGTGCTGTTCTATAAAAATGTATAACGGTTTTACTACAAAACGTCGTGTTCGTCAACTGATTTTTGGCAAGGAGTCCGGCGTCAATGGACGAAGCGCTGGCGCCGTTCATCCAGATATTCTTTCCCAAGCAGTTCCTCACGGCTGAGGCCAAGGCCCGCGACCGCCTTGTCCGGATCACGGCTAAAGGCCCGGCAAAACAGCGTTACTTCCCGAAGGGTCGTCAAATTGCGGTTGGCAAGCTCTTTGAGGAGCATCGCCCGCAACTGGACCTCCAGGATAAGGTCTTTGGGAAGGAGCCCCGATTGCTGGGAGAGCTTATCACGGTAAACCGTGCTGGTAGACATCTGACGGATCTCGTTGGATTCATAATCATATTTATAGATCTGCGAAAGGAGCACCTTCTCCTGCTCCATGCCGCTGGTC
Source organism: Candidatus Omnitrophota bacterium (assembly GCA_022711395.1). Classification (GTDB taxonomy): domain Bacteria; phylum Omnitrophota; class Gorgyraeia; order Zapsychrales; family JANLHA01; genus JAKLFA01. The sequence goes on from JAKLFA010000002.1 coordinate 422,209, forward strand.
TCGCTGATCTCATCCACGATACGGGTCACCCTGCCTCCGACGTGATAACGCTTTAGGACCACAAAGACATCGATCAGCCGCACAAGCTCCTTTGGGATATTCATGGGCTGGTTCTGAAGGCGCATGATCGCCTCCCGGGACGTGAGCGCGTGGATCGTGCCGATGCAATATTTCCCGATGTTGGCCGCCGTGATCATGTCCCCCGCCTCAGCGCCCCGGACCTCACCGATCACGATCCGTTCAGGCCGCATGCGCAAGCTGTTCTTGACCAGGTCCGCCAGTGAAAAATCCTCCCCGCTCTCCAGTCGGGAGCAGCTGGAAACAAATTCCGTGTTCAATTCCAGAGTGTCTTCGATCACCACCAGACGGTCAGTGTCGGGAATAAAACTGAAAAGCGCGTTCAAAAGGGTCGTCTTTCCAACACCCGGCCCCCCGGCAATGATCATGTTCGCCGGGCGGATCGACATTCCTTCCAGATACAGCCAAAGCTGGGCCGCGACCTCATAGGTCATCCCGCCCCGCTTGATCAGGTCCAGGACACTCAAAGGCGACGCCTTGGCCTTGGTGATCGTGATCTGGGGGCCGAACGGCGATTTGATAATATTGACACGGCCGTCAAGATTGGGAAGCTCGATATTCATGATATTTTCGAACCGCGTGCGTCCTGAAAACAAGATCAGCTTCTTGATAAAAAGGTCCAGCTCTTCTTTGGATTTGAATTGGCGGTCAACGCAGACCAGGCCTTTTTCCGAATGATGGATATAGATCGGGTTGAGCGCGTTAATGATCACGTCTTCCACGTTGATGTCGCTTAAAAGCTCCTGCAAAAGCCCATAAGAAAGGAAATTCTGAATGAACAGGTTGCGGGTATGCTCATTGTCCAGCTCTTCCATCTCCTTCTTGAACCGGGTCTTGTTGCCTTCAAGAAAGAATTCCTTTAAACCCTCCTGGACGATTTCGATCTTCTCGTCATGCCGTTGCAGGAGATGGAAACGGCCATAGAGCTTCTCGACCAAAGCGGTCTGCAGATCAATGGATTGTTTTGTTTCTGAAGGTAAAGAGTTCATAATGTTAAATTACTGTATCACTAAAGATAGCAGCTGTAAATATTTATGACAAATCTCTTTCAGGGTTGCGGCTGCGACTTCGGCAATCCGATCAGCGTCAACAGCCGTTGATCCCCCAGATAGGTTTGGGCAAGGCTCTGAACATCCTCCGCGGTGACCGAATTGATCCTCTCTTCATAACGTTTATACGAATCCCAGCCCAGGCCATAGAGCTCGTCTAACGCTGTCATAAATGAAAACCCGGAATCCGTCTCTTTCGTCCGCCGGAAACTTCCGATCAAATAGGCCTTTGTGCTTTGAAGAAGGTCCGCATCGACCGGCTGTTCTCGCAATTCCCTGATCAGCCCGTGCAAAGCGGCCTTGACTTCCTGCGCGCGGTCAGGAGAGGTCAAAACATGGAACAAAACATAACCCGTATCCCGTAACGGCTGAAATCCCCCTCCCAAACGATACGAAGCGCCCATCTGTTCCCGGATCACATTAAAGATCCTGCCCCGAAAAGGCGATCCCAGGATCGCCGCCAGGATTTCCATCGCATAACGGTCCTCGTGATAAAAACCGACCGCCTGCGCACCGACCAGAACGACGGCCTGTTCTTTCTCAAAATATTCGCTTATCTCTCTTGCCTCGACCGGGGCAGGCGAGGATGAACGGATATCGACCTCCTGCCTGGCCATAGACCCGAAAAGAGACGTTACGTGTTTTAAAACAGCTTCACGGTCGAAATTTCCAAATACCGCCAGGACAGCGCTATTCGGTTTCACGTAAGACCGGTAATAGGCCAGCACATCCTCCCTGGAAAGGGCTTCCACGCTCTCATGGGTCCCCAGCTCGGTCAAGCGGGCGGGATGCCCCGCGAAAAGCTTTTCTAAAAACAGCCGCCGTGCCGCCCGCGGCAGGTCATCGTCACGCGCCGAGATCGATGTGTGGATACGCTGCCGGCTTTTACGGACCTCCTCGTCCGGGAACACTGGGCCCAAAACAACCTCTGCCAGAAGTTCCAGTCCCAGACGGATATCTTTATCCATCATGGACATGGAGAGACCAATACTGTTGCGCCCGGCAAATGCGCTTAGGGAGATCGCCTCCTTTTCCAAAAGCGCGTGAAGCCTCTCGGCCGAAAAACGCCGGGTCCCCTGCGTCCAGACATCGGCGAACAGGTTGGAGATCCCGTTGTTGCGCTCATCTTCCTGTCCGACTCCAGCGTTAAAAACAAACACCGCCTGCACGAACGGCAGCGTGGGATTCTGCCGCAACAGCACGGTCATCCCGTTGTCCAAACGCACGGCATCGACCGCGTCCTTATCAAAATTCAACGAATCGGGCCCCGGCCCGGAGGGCTCCTGCGTCTGCGGGGTCAACGCCGTTACCGTTAAACTCTCATCCACCAGGTAGCGCCGGGCCGCCTGCTGGATCTCTTTTACGGTCAGGCGGTCAAAAGCCTTCACATACCTCAACGAAAAGGAGCTGTCACCGAACAACCCCTCGCTCACCGCCAAGTCATGCGCCAATGAGGAGGATGTTTCCTGGCGCTGCCAATAATCTTTCCAGACCGCTTTCTTGGCCTTCAAAAGCTCCTCTTTGCTGATCCCTGAACGCTGGATCGCACGGACCTGTTTCAGGACCTCTTCCCGGACCCGATCAAGGGGCACATCCATGAACGACACTTCGATCTCAAAGACCCCGTCGCCCACCGGTGTAAAATTGGAAGCGGAAACGGACTGGACCAGTGACTGCCGCTGCACAAGTTCCCGATAAAGCCGGGAACTGGCCCCCTGTCCGAGGACCATCGCCAACGCGTCCAACGCTGCCATATCATCATGAAAAACATTCACCCCTCGGTAGGCAAGGCTCATGCGGGTCAAAGGCGTGGGATATCCCTCGGAATAAAAACGGGACCCCTTCTGGACCGGCTCCTGGGGAAAGTCTCTCAAAGAGACCGGCGTGCGTTCAAATTTCTCGAATGCCGCTCTGGCCAGGGGGACCACCTCGTCTTTTTTGACCCCGCCGGCCACCACCAGCACGATATTGTTGGGAGCGTAAAATTTCTTGTAATGCTGTCTCATCTGCTGCGCGGTCAATGAACGCAGAAGCGGTTCATAGCCGATGATCGGGACCTTGTAGGGATGGACACGATAGACATTCGAAAAGGTCATCTCGCTCAAATACCGGTCAGGCGAATCTTTATACATCTTCAGTTCGCTCAGAACGACCTCCTTCTCCCGGTCGAACTCCCCCTCATCGATGACAGCGTTCATCAGCATGTCCGCAAGGATATCCAGCCCCTTTGAAAAACTGACGGCGGGGACCGTGATCGTGTAGATGGTGTAATCAAGCCCCGTTGAAGCGTTGATCACCCCGCCCAGCGACTGGATCTCATCGGGGATATCCCCGGGCTTTCGCGTCAACGTCCCTTTAAAGATCATGTGCTCAAGGAAATGGGACAATCCCGTGCCTAAAAATGGTCCCTCCATGGTCGAACCAACATCCACAAAACCATAGACCGAGACCATGTCGCTGGCCGGCATCTCGGCCACAATAAGCCTCATTCCATTTTCAAAAAGGATCTTTTCTGGTCGAACGGGTTCGATCGAAACCGCATCGCCCGTGGCAAAAAACAGAAGGCAGACGGCGACCGCCCCTGCCAAGAAAAAACGCAAACTTATGGAAAGGTTATTTTTTCTTCCGGAAATCATTGAGTAATTTCTGGATATCATGATCCGCGTTCTTAAGCACTTGGGAACAATTATACAAAAGAATGGAGAATTGCCAGCTCTCCTCCAGTCCGATGATCAGGCCCGTGCGGACATTCTCCTCTTTCTGGAGCTTGTCCTTATAAAAGCTGATCGCCTTGGAAAGCCGGCCCTCAAACACATCCAGTGACTGCGTTTTATTATTGTAGCGATAGGACGGGATCGATATCCCGCGCACAAGGAAAAAATTCACGATCGAATCTTCATCCCCCTCCATCTCCTCCTCAAATTCGAATCCCTTAAACTGAGGGACATTCGGCGGCAGGACCAGAGACGGTTTCTGGATGACGACCTCCCCCTGGCGCACGACCGTGTCACCGGGATTGATGGTGGATTCCGCCAGAAAAATATACGGCATGATCGTGTCCGAATCCGTCAAAAGGCCGCGGATGCGCGAACGAACGATCTCAGTATTCTTCAGCGCCTTGACCCAGGCGTCATACATATTCATATCCGTCTCCCAACATTTCACAGTGCCCTTACAGGAAAACTCCTTTTTTAGTCGGAGTCCGGCGTTTTTCCTGACGAAAATCAACCGCCATTGCGCTTCGTTGAGCTATGCTCAACTTGCGGGTCCTCACTCTACCAAATTATTTTATTTGATCGGGCTGTCTTCAGCCCGATCAAATAAAACGGAGAGGCAGGGATTCGAACCCTGGGAGGTTTGACCCTCGCGCGCTCTCCAAGCGCGTGCTTTCGGCCACTCAGCCACCTCTCCATAATCAATCGAATTCAGCGAATTTTCAAAGAAAAGCAAACAATGGAGGTATGAATATACCACACTTCGTCCGTTTTGCAACCAAATCCGTTAAGACAATTTATAGGACAGAAGAAACATAAAAGAAGCGATCGCAATAAACAGTCCGGACCAAAATGAATACTTTAATACGATCTTATCGATGGCAAATGATACCTTGTTTTCCAATTTCGGCCAGATCCGTTTCCGCAGCCCGGCCTCCTTCTTGAAATCCTCGTTCAAACGCTCCACCGCCTGGCGTGACACCATCAACATGATCCCGATAAAGAACGCCAGATACAGCATCATCTCAACCAAGAACGTCACTGCCAGATCAAGGCTTGATCCCAGTCCGAAATTTTCCAACATTCCTTCCTCCTTAAGTATTAACCTTCAATGGATTTCAACGGAACGTTATACGATGAGCGCCCCAACTGCTCTTCAAAGGCCCTCAATGAATCCTTGATCTTTTTCAAAGCTTCGGATTCCTCGACCGGAATATCCTCGATCCCCTGATGGTTCAGGATCGAGATCACGTTCTGGACGGTCAATGACTCAATATCACGAGCAGGCTGATAAGACACTTCACCCGCGTTGTTATTGAAGGCCACCTCCACAAGAACCCCCGCCTGGGTCAACTGGAACAAAAGTTCTCTGACCAAACGGATGGGGACCTCAAGTTGATGCGAGATCTGGCTGGCGGTATACGGCGCTTTTGCTTTGACAAAATTCGAAACACATAAATGCGTGATCCGCAACGCCATAAGGCGCTTAAAATAATGGCTGGCCTTCAGGCAATCCTGCTCAAACTCATAGGTCTCCACGTTCTGCTCGGCGAAGGCCACCTCCGCCCCGAACAAGACAACAAGCCAGCTGATCTGAAGCCACATCAAGAACAACGGCAACGCGGCAAAGCTCCCGTAGATCGCGCCGTATTTCGCGACCATGATCTGGGCCGAAAAATACAAAAATTGAATGACCTGATAAAGCGTTCCCGCAATGATCCCTCCCAGGAACGCGGACTTGAACTGGACTTTCGTGTTCGGCATAAAAATATAAATAAAGGTGAACAATAACCACAGGAACAAAAACGGTAAAAACTTCAGGGAAAAATTGACCAGCGGCGCCAGCACTCCCAAAATAGCGATCTTTTCCATGATCAGATTGACTTGGCTGGTGATCAGAACGGTCATGCTGCTGGACATGATCAGCAGAATCGGACAGATCAGCATGATCGAAAGATAATCACTGAACTTGCGCCCGAACGAACGCGGCTTTTTGATCCCCCATATCTCGTTAAACGCCTTTTCGATATTGCCCAACACCTTGATCACGGTCCAAAACAGAAGCGCCACGCCGATACCGGCGATCAAACCGCCTTTTGTGTTCTCCAGGAATGTCCGTGAAAACGTCACGATCCTCCCCACCACTTCTTCCTGGCCTGCCATTTTTTCATACAGGATCTTTTCCAGGACATTCTCAAAACCAAACCCCTTGGCGATCCCGAATGCCATGGCCACGATCGGAACGATCGACATGAGCGTGTAATACGTCAAGGCCGATGCCTGCAGCGCGCATTTGTCCTCATCAAAGCCCCGCTTGGACAGGACAAAGATCCTCAACTGCCTCAAAAGCAGGGATTTTCTCTTCGGAAGATGACGGGAATTGATCCGCCAAATACCCTCATCAAGAAAATTCAGGATTTTAGAAAGAATACCCACAAGGCCACCTCTTTCATATAAGCCGTTCGAAATTAAAGATTATTGAGCATCCGGTCAAAATCGTCCATAGAGACCGCCGGGCATGTGGAAAACGAGATCCCGGTCAACAAGGTGAGCCCCAAAGACGCCTTCATAGCGATCTTATTGTCCGGAAAATCCGCGATAAGGACGCAATCATAACCGCCCAGCAAGGCATACATGCTGATGAGCTTTCCGCCCAATTGGTTGATCAAGGACAACGCGCGATCGGTCCGTTCAGAACTGATCTCCTTGATCGACTCCGTATTGTATTTCCCGATAAAAACATAGGTCATGGCGCGCTCCTTTTTTGAATTTGAACACATCCCCATCATACGACGAAACCAAATCCCACGCAATAAGAAAGCGGAAATTTAACCCGTATTTTCACGACTTAAACACTGAAACGGAAATACAGCACATCTCCATCCAGGATCTCGTATTCCTTACCCTCCAGCCGGACCAGGCCCTGTTCCTTCAAAATGGAATACTCCCCAAGGCGAACCAGGTCATCATATTTGTAGACTTCGGCCCGGATAAACCCTCGTTCCATATCCGTGTGGATCTTTCCCGCGGCCTTGACCGCCGGAGTGCCTTGCGGGATCAGCCAGGCTCGTGTTTCCTGCGGCCCTGCCGTAAAAAAACAGGCCAGCTTCAAAAGCTCACACCCCGCGCGGGCGAGCTTGCCCAGCCCCGGAGTCGCGATACCGGCGGCGTCATAATAGCTTTTCCGTTCCTCTTCAGGCAATTCCAGGATCTCGGATTCAAGCTTTGTGCAAAGTTCGATGACCGCGGCGCCCTCACGGGCCGCAAGTTCTTTTAAAGGACCGATCATATCCGGGCTGGCGCCGTTCTCATCACAATTCGCCACATATAACACCGGTTTCGCGGTCAAGAACTGATACTCGCTTAAGATCTCTCCCGGAATATCCTGCAAGCGCGCGGATTTCCCCTGGTCAAAATTCGCGATGATCTGCTCCAGCGCCGCAACGCGTTCCCTGGCTTCCTTCTCACCACTTTTAGCGAACTTATGGGCCCGCTCAAGGGCTTTCTGCGCCTGCTGCAAGTCTGCCAGCAAAAGTTCCGTTTCAATAATTTCAGCGGCTTGAACAGGATTAAGGTCTCCGGCGACATTAACAACATCTTCATCATGAAAGCACCGCACCACGTGGCACAGCGCATCCACTGCGCGGATATTGGCCAAAAATTTATTGCCCAGCCCTTCCCCCTGGCTGGCGCCCTTGACAAGGCCGGCGATGTCCACAAAACGGATACCGGACGGCGTGATCTTGGCGCTCTTCCATTTTTCAGCCAAGACTGAAAGCCGCTCATCCGGCAAGGGAACAATGCCGACGTTGGGTTCGATCGTTGTGAACGGGAAATTTTCCGCCGCGATCCCCGCGCCGGTCAGCGCGTTGAACAGGGTGGATTTTCCGACATTGGGTAAACCGACGATTCCAATTTCCATTTTGATCCTTAATGTGAACTTTCAAAAATGGCGGAGAGGGAGGGATTCGAACCCTCGGTGGACTTGCGCCCACAACGGTTTTCGAGACCGCTACCTTCAACCACTCAGACACCTCTCCGCGAACATTCTATATTTTTTTCCTCACCGGACGGATGGGCGAACCGCATGCTGGAATGTGCCGATCTCCTCCCTGATCAATCCTGAAAGATCGGCCAACCACTCAGACACCTCTCCGCGAACATTCTATTCCGTAGAAATTAATAAATAGTATAAATACCAAAATAAGATATCACATTATATGTGGGGGATTATAGGGCGTCAAGCGATTATGAAGGGCTGTTCCAGGTCCGGATCGCTCCGCTGTCAAAAACAGGTTTCCATTTCGAGACCTCATCATGAGTATCAGCCGCAGCGTCCACTGAATCGATGTTCGCCCTCAGGATCCCGTCTTCGGTAACCCCGAATTCAACCTTGGGCGAAAGCGGATGGATCGGTGAGGCAGAGATCACCCGGTAATCATCTCCCAGGACCTGAAAATCATAATAATACCCATCAAACACGCGGCGTTTGATGTTCTCTGAACGGAAGAAATACCCTTCCTCCTGGGAATACAAAACGAACTCCGGCAGCTGCGAGAGCGTCGTGACGCGGACACCCGAGATCTTTTCATAGGAATAGATGTAACGGTTCAAAGCATCGACCCCGAACCTCACGCGCTTGATCTTATCGTATCGGGAAATGGCGAATAACAACGCCAGGCAGGCGAACATCACCGCTCCATAAAAAGCGTAGCGGATATATGGCGAAATGATCATTCCGGATGATTTCATGTTTCCTCACAACTGTTAAATGACCCGCTCCAAAGCATCGACAACCTGCTGATCGAGCTCTTCTTTCAAGGAACGCAAATGAGCGACCGCCTTTGTCGGGGTGTAGGAAATGCGGTAAGGACGCTCTGAGGTCATCGCGTCATAGATATCAGCGATCGTTAAGATCCTCGTCGGCAAAGAGATCGCCCCGTTCTTCAATCCATCAGGATACCCGCTCCCATCGAGTTTTTCATGATGGTGGCGGATGATGTCGCAAAGGTCCCTTAACGAGGCGATCGGCTTGATGATGCTCTCTCCGATCTCCGGATGTTTTTTCATCATCGCCATTTCGTCACGGTCCAGGGGCCCCTTCTTGGTCAGGATCTTGTCCAGGACCCCGATCTTTCCGATATCATGAAGCTTGGCCGCGTCGCGCAGAAGCATGATCGCCTGCTTATCCAGCCCCATCTCATGGGCGATGCGCGTGCAAAGGTCCGCCACCCGGTCCAAATGGCCGCGGGAATAGGGGTCTTTGGCCTCGACCGCCAAGGCAAGGGCGGAGATCGTTTCGAAATAGGTCCGCTCAGCGTTCTCATTCAATTTTGAATTTTCAACAGCGACCGCGGTCTGCAGCGCGATATTGAAAAGCAGCCCCTCCTCATCCGCCGTAAACGGGGTCTGGCTTTTGCGGCCGCAGACAACCACAAAACCCAGGACCTCTTCATGCAGAATCAGAGGAGCGCACAGTGTTGGTTCCTCTAGAATATTTGCCAACGGATCGGTCCGGGAAATACGCTCAATAAGGACCGTCCGTTTTTCACGGGCCACAAGGCTTAAGAGCCCCTCTTCTTCCACTCCGACAGATTTGTATTGGCCTGGGCTGACGTCCTTGCCGAAAAACGTTTTTAAAAAGAAGGTCTGCCCGTCATCATTGTGCAGGAACAAAAACCCGCTCTTGGAATCGATCGCCTCTACGACCGTTTCCAGAATCAGGTCCAGAAAACTGTCAATGTTCTCCATGGATGAGATCCCCTCACCGATGCGGGAAAGGACCGACTGCAGCGTCCGCTTGGCCAGTTCGAGGTTGCGGACGTTCTCCTCCAGATGCAACGTGATCTCATTGAAGGATTTTGCCAGAAGGGCCACCTCATTGACATCCGTCTCTCTCAGTTCTTCAGCCTTGCGCGGTCCCAGGATCTCGATCAAGGCGTCCGTATTCTTGGATGTCACCTCCACCAGGTTCAGCAGGATCGTGCGCACGGAAAAAAAACCCACCGCTATCCCAAAGACGATGAAGATCATCAGCCAGAAAAACTGCACTTCGGAGATCGTGATCGTTCCCAGATTGCGCAGCTGAAGATAAAAATAATACAAAACGCCCACCGGCAGGACAGACATGACAAAATAAAGGATGGTGAATTTCCTGAGGATCGAGGTGTTCTCAAAGGATGTGAGTTTAAACTTTTTCGCCATGCTGTAATTTCCAATCCATCGTTCTGGTATCAGTATATCACAGCTTGAAACGTGTCAAAACGGAGTTTGACTTTTTTAACACGGCCCTCACCAGCGGCTTTGAGGAGTGGAGCGGACCAAAAGGCCGAACGCCCCGAAAAACAGCATGAAAAGGAACAGGATCGTCAAGAACCCTGATATCTGCTCATTAGGGATCAACGGACGTCCGAACATCTGGGCCGTCAGCAGAATAGCCAAAAGAACCAGGATCAGAATATAAGTCCATTTCAGCGTCGCAAGGAAGATTTTCATAATGGATCCTTTTAAAAATGATCATAAAAAACGGAGAGGCCGAGATTCGAACTCGGGAGGCCTTTCGGCCTGCTTGTTTTCAAGACAAGTGCTTTCAACCGCTCAGCCACCTCTCCCACACGCCATCACCCCCGACACCGGCGGGGAAAAATCAGAGACATGATTATAACAAAATAAATTGGATTTTCAACAGTGAAAAAATTTCAGATAACACGAAGTTTGTGCAGCACAAATCTATAGATCGCGCCGCTTGTCTCATAAGCCTTGTTCCAAAAATCAATGAACGTGGACGACTCAAAGCACAAATGCATCAGCGCCATGACCAGGGCCAGGACAGTGATATACATCAACCCCGCGTGAAACAGATAATGCCCTTTCAAGTGGGTCTCATCTTCCTCATACTCATCCTGCGCGGTCAGGACCACGTGCATCGAAAGAGAAAATCCGGTAAAGAACATCAGGGCGGCCTCCCACCCTTTTAAATTCATCAGGTTCACGGCCACATAAACGACCAGCAAAAGGACCGTGGTCAAAAACGGGATCACATCCGGCAGGATGGCATTGAGGATCGTGGAGAACCCAAAGATCTCGGCGATGATCCCCTGAAAAAAATGATACAGCCCCTGCGGAGTGAACACAAAGAGATGGAACAGAACATAGGCGATCACGCCGTACCAGAACAGGTCGGCAAGGCTGCCGAGTTTGGCGATCTCACCGGAAAACGCGCCCGTGACAGCGATCACAACAGGCAAAAGACAGATAAACCCTATAAGTTTCAGAACACCGAGCAGGCCGATCTTCATGGTCCAACCTCACTCCTGTTAGTTTTTAGTGATCTTTTGCATTCCGCCCATATAAGGCCTCAACACATCCGGGACAACAATGTTCCCTTCGGCGGTCTGATAATTTTCCAGGATCGCCACCATCGTGCGGGCCAGCGCCAGGCCGGAGCCGTTGAGCGTGTGAACATAGGCGGGCTTTTTCTGGGCCGCGCCCTTAAAACGGATATTCGCCCTGCGGGCCTGAAAATCCTCAAAATTCGAACAGCTGGAGACCTCCAGCCATTTGTCCATCCCGGCGGCATGCGCTTCAAGATCATAACATTTGGCCGCGGCAAAGCTCATGTCACCGGACGCCAACAAAAGGACCCGATACGGAAGGCCAAGCTTCTGCAAGATCGATTCAGCATCCGAAAGAAGTTTTTCGTGTTCATCATATGATGTATCAGGATGGACGAACTTAACCAGCTCGACTTTATTGAACTGATGGACCCGCACAAGCCCCCGGGTCTCTTTACCGTAAGAACCCGCCTCCCTACGGAAACACGCCGTATAGGATGTGTAAAGGACCGGCAGCTCCTTTTCAGAAAGGATCTCATCCCGATGGAGATTGGTGGTCGGGACCTCAGCGGTCGGGATCAAATACAGGTCATCGTCCGCGCAGCGGTACATATCTTCAGCCATTTTCGGCAATTGACCGGTGCCGGTCATGGAAGCCGTGTTGACCACAAACGGCGGGAACACCTCCTTATAACCGTGCTCGCTGGTATGAACATCCAGCATAAAATTGAACAACGCCCGTTCCAGCCTAGCCCCGGCGCCTTTATAGACAATAAAATTCGAACCCGAGATCTTCGCCGCCCGTTCAAAATCGATGATATCCAGGTTTTCAGCAAGCTCAATATGGGTTTTCGGCTTGAAACCCAGCTTCACCGGCTCTCCCCAGGCCTTAACGACCTGATTGGCCTGCGGCCCTCCGACCGGAACACTTTTATGAGGCAGATTGGGGATGGCGATCAAAAGCTGATTCAGGCGCTCTTCAATGCTTTTCAATGGCTCCTGGAGCTTTTCGATCTTCGCCTTGATCTGTTTCATAGCCTCGATCTGAACGGAAGCGTCCTTTTTATCCCTCATCAAGATCCCGATCGCGTCGCTGGCCTTATTCTGTTCCGCCCGCAGCTCATCCGCCTGTGTCAAAAGCTTGCGCCGCTCCTGATCAAGGCCCAAAATCTCTTCAAGGTCGACCTTAACGTTCTTGGCTGCCAGCCCATCCCGCACACGTTGCAAATCTTCCCGGATCAAATGAATATCGAACATCCACCACATCCTTTATCGATCGTTAAATTAAGAACCCGATTTTTTAGCGCTGTCCATGTCCTCAAAAGCCATGCAGACCTGACGGACCAGGGTCTTGGCATCGATCGGCTTGGCCAGATAATTGTCCGCGCCCGCCTGAAAACACTCCAGGACATCTTTGGAACTGGCGCTTCCTGTTAAAAAAATGACCGGTATGCTGTTGGTCACCGGATCTTCCTTGATCTGAACGCAAAACTCCTTCCCGTTCATCCCCGGCATCATATAATCCGAAATGATCAGATCCGGCCTGCGGCTGCGGATCATCTCCAAAGCCTGAGAAGCATTCTCCGCGCCGCTGACATTGAATTCCGCCTTGATCAGCGAGCGGGTATAAAATTCCCGTTCGACCGGGCTGTCATCAACGACCAGCACGGACCTACCCTTATAAAGATTGCCTTTTGTGGGCGCAAAAATATTCGCTAGCCATTTCCACATGCGCATGCCCCCTTGGTTATGTTTCGAATCCGAAGGATTATACCAAAAAGAGGCCGAAAATGCATATGAAAATGTTAATAAATATTCAGGAATTTGATTTCCGCAACCGCCCGCCTGCCAGCGAAAACGCCATGATAAACAATGACCATGTCGCCGGCTCAGGGACCGCCATGCTTAACGGATAATCCGTCCTGCCTGGTGAGAACGCCTCCCCCAAAGACACCGTGACCTTCGCGTCATACCGCGGGCTAACACGGATAAGCGAAACATCCCTTCCGCCTTCCGCGCCGAAACGAAACTCATCGATCAGCGTCTTTTGCGGATCATAAAGCCGCGCGATATCACCGGTATTGTTCAGGTTTAAGCCTCCGTTTGAAGCCTTATACCAGGATGGGGCCGCAAACAAAGCCGGCGAACCGCCAAAGACCACGACCGTAGACCAGGGCCCGATAATGCTTCCCGCGCCAAAAACATGGCGTTCAGCCAGCGCGTCATGGATCGACCAGCCCACCAGGTCCACCTGGTCCTCCGACACATTATACAGCTCCACAAATTCGTCACCAGAACTTGAAATGATGCCGTCCTGGTTAGCATCCCCTCCGATCGATGGTGGATCAGCCAGGACCTCACTGATCAAAACAAAACTTTCCGCCGGCGCCGCCATCAAAAACAATGCGGACACCGCCCACGCACAGACTCTCGCCCGTTTCAGCATAACCGCCTCCGTAAGATTTTAGGGGATCAAAAAGGGATGAGACATCGCATGATGGCAGGGGCGCTTAAACAAGCGCCCCGCCACCATGAAAATCCATGATCAGCTTTTGAACGGATCAAGCTTTTGGGCCGGGCCCATGGCACCGGCTGACTGCTGAGCTCCGCCGGCATCCGTTTCAGTGGCATCCATGCCCAGAAACGCCGGTATGCCCTGAACGGGAAGGATATTGATGATCACCGGATAAAACCCGTCGATCTTCATATCATTAATCGGCTGCTGCGGCAAAGGCAAGGGGACGCCTTCTCCGTCACGCTTGATCTGAAGGTTCAGCGCAGCCGTGTTCAAATCGATACCACCGACCTTATCCGCCCCCGGCAGCACCGCGGCGTTGGTCTGGGTGGCGGCATTTTCAAAAACCGTCCTGACCGTTGCGGCAACCCGCTGAGGAGAAATAAGACTGCGGACAACCACCGTTCCGCCGTCGACCTGCTGCTCCGAAAAAGAAACCGTTCCCAGCAAGCCCTCCGCCAACTGGCCTTTGAGAGCCACCGGCAATGACCCCAGGACTTCCGAAGTCTCGATCCGGACTTCAACCTGCTGATGAAGCGCTTCACGGTATTGCTGTTCAGCCTGACGTCTACGTTCCCCGAACCGGTCAGGATGGACCGTCCACTCTTCAGGATTCCGCGATCTGATCACGACCTTCTGATCAAAGTTTGAGACCATCCAGGCTGTTAAGTCCTGCGCGGAAAGGTCCAGAACCGCCGCGTTCGTTGCCGCAGGTGGAATGGATGCCGCGATCTCCGCTTCAACAAGAGAGCTAACAGCGCTGCTTTCCACTGTGTATGTATCCCCATTGACCTGGCCGACAAAGGTGACCGCCTCGACCAAACGCTGGATCAAATCCGTTTTTTGCTCAGATGACAACCCAAGATCCTCTGCGGACATGATCTGCGCTTCAAGCTGGCTCTGGACTCCCTGTTTGAAACCCGCAAGGGCCCGTTCAACCGTTTCTTCGAACGCCGAAGCCGGCTCGCGCCACTGCGTAGGATCGGCCGAAGTCAGAACGGTCTTTTTGTCAAACGTCGCCACGACCCAGTCTCTCAATGCAGACGCGGCGGGGGTCAAAACCGCGGCATTGGTCGATGAAGACCCCGACGGAAGGATGCTGACCCATTCAGCCCCCAACTCCACTTTGGCTTTGTCTTCCAGCTGTTCCTGGGTCACGCCGGTCATCAAAAGCACGATCCTTTTAAGCTGATCGTATTTCTCCTGCATGACCTGCTGCGAATCCGAAAATTTCCCGAACGCCTCCGCGTAGGCCTTGACCGCCGGCTCGGTTCCGGACGGGCGCAACAGGATCCAGCCGGTGTTTAAAACAAGCTTAACACCGTCTTTGGTAATGACATCGATGACCCAGTCACGGATCCCGGCGTCCTGCAAAAGCTGGTTCATTTCCTTGACGATCGAAAGCTCATCCCTGGTTTTTCCCATGGCGAGCTCCTCTTTGGTCTGGGCGATCTTTTTGTTGGTTTCAAGCTTTACAGCATCATTCTTGCCCCGCAATGTGAGCGTGCTGATCTGAAACCGCATATTAAGCGCTTCAAGGACTTTTTCCTTATATTGCTGCAATGACATCCCGGTGCGGGTCACGATCCACAGTCCCATCAACCCGATGACCAGCCCGTCATCCCAGGACTTCATGAACGGGCCGACGCCGACGTGAGCACTCTCCTCGCCGGCGATCAAATACTGACGGCCCTGGCTGACGATCTTCTCAACAAACCATTTAAAACCGACCGCCTCTTCATCCACCGCTCCGGCGCCGAGGAATTCAGCGATCGCATTGACCATGTTGCTGGTGGCGACGGTCTTTCCGATCTGGCCTTTAAGGCCGATGTCCTTGGCCAGAAAATAGGCGATCAATGCCATCATGTCATTGGCACCGATGAACGCGCTGTCAAAATCAATGTTCCCGAAACGGTCCGCATCCCCGTCCTGCATCAGACCAAACGCCTTTCCTTGAAATCCGGAGACCAGCTTCCGGATCGTCTTATGGCTCCCGGGCGCTTCCGGGCGCGGCTGGCCGTCAACTTCCGTGAACCTCGCGTCCATGTTATTCGTATGGATCATCGTGAAAAACGGGCGTCCCGCGTCTTTGGCCAGTTCCTGAAACAATGCGCGAGCGTATTTCACCATCGTCCCCTGCATGGGGTCCTCATAGACATGAAAATCCGGATTCGCTTTAATATAAGCAACGATATCCGCCCAGGCCCCGATCTTCTTCAGACCCGGGACCAGATACTCATGGACATAAATACGGACCGCTTCTTCTGCGGTCATCTCCACGATCAGCCCTCTCTTCTTGGCCGCTTCATAATCCATCACCGGGATCTCTTCGACGCTGTTGGCGGTCTTCTCAAGCTCGGTGGTCACCGCTTTGGGGGCCGCCCCGCCGTGCGAGGGGGAATATTTGAACCCGTCATCTTCATAAGGGTTATGGCTGGCGGTCAGATTAACGACACCGCCGATCATTTCATCGCTCTGAGCGATCACCGCCAGAACCGGCGTCGGAGTCGGCTCATTGATGATGATCGTTCTCACTCCCTGGGCCGCGTTGATCGATGCGATCAGCTTCGCCGAGGCATTGTTGCCTTCCCTGGGGTCATAACCAACCAGCATGGCCTTGCCGGGCTCTGCCTTCGCAGTGTATTTTGCGGCCGCGTAAGCGTCACGCGGAACATTGATCTGATGAAAACCGGATGTGATCTTGCCGCGGTTGCCGCTCGTGCCGAAGACGATCGGCTGTTCTTGACCCGTGACAGGATCGGTCAAGACCGGCACTGAAATTTTTGTAATGATCGCGGAATTGACCGCGGGCGTATTCGCCGTTGCATCATCCACGTTCTCAAGAAGCTGCACAGGGACCTTATACGTCGTTCCCTGTTCTTTAAGGCTTTCACGCAGGACCGCCGCGTTAGTCGCCGGCCGGCCGTCTGTTCCGTCCTTGATCACTTCGACCTTCACGCCCAGGGCCTGTTCACCCGCGAACGCCTTAAACAAACCACTGGCCGATGTCCCGCCTGAAAAATACCGCCTCGGGATCATCTCTCCGCTTGTCTCATCAATTTCTTCTTTAATATAGTCATAAGCGCCTTTTTTAAAGGCCTCCACATATTGTTCATAGATCCTTTGATTGACTGCCGGGTCTTTCAGGTCGATCCCCTTGACCTTGGCCTGGTCCACATACACCTGCGACAAAAGGGTCTGACGCAAATTCGCCTTATACCAGGCGGCCAGGATCATGGAATTGTAGACCTGGCGCAAATTCGCGAAATGTTTTCCCTCATTGACCTCCCGTTCGATCTCCGGGATCAGGACCTCTTTTAAGGCCTGGGTAAAGGCCTCGCCCTGCCCTTCCATGCCCGGGGCGGAGCCAACACTGGAAGAAGAACCTTCGCCCAGCGTCTTTTGAAGCGCCAAATAGTCCTCCTCAAGCATGACTTTCAAATGGCTTTTGACCACATAGACCGTTCCCTTATGTTCATAAACAACCGCCTCATCCGGAACGATCCAGACCTTGTGAAATGAATTGAGCGGAATCTCTGCGGCGCCGGCCTTTGCTTCGACCTTGCTGTAAATGTTCTTCCAAAAATCCTGACCCAATTCCTGCTCAGGATACATGAACGAAGCCGTCAGCTGTTTGAGGATATAATCCTGCGCCAGCAGGTCACGGCCCATTTCCGTGGAACCAAGATCCCCCGGGATCATGCGGTCTTTTTCATGAGGGGACAAATTGACCCACAGGTCCTCTTCCGGAACGGTCAGCGAAACTAGAAAATATTTGATCAGTTTTTGAGCCTCCGCCTTTAAGGCATCCCCTTCCATCCCCGTGTGGCCGCTGTCGATAATGAAATCAAACCCCAGCGGATTGACCGGGTCCGGCGTCATGCCCTTGATCATGACCGGGACAAAACCGCTCGTTACCGAGAGCATCTCACCCGGCAATGACGGCATGATCTGCGCTCGGGCGATATCCGGCGGACAGATAAAGCTGAACGTGAAGACCACAACGAGGACGGCAGATACAAAACGACGCAGGTGTTTTTGAGTCAAAACCATAGACCGGCTCCTTTTGAAACCATTTTTGGATGTTCAATCAATTATAAGGGGCGAGTTTTAACAGCTACAAATAAGACGGCACAAATACGACTTTTTAAAACGCCATGTGATAGGATTGTATAAGTATATATTATATAAGCCCGTTTTTGCAAATTTTTTAAATAAATTAGTTACCCTTGTGGTGTATGTATGCAACGCATTCAAAACCGCTTCGGGGTCCCTCTCAGCCACCTTTAACAGAATTCCGGAATTCCGGGAATTCCGGGAATTCCGTGTCCCCGGAATTCGGAATTCTCTTGTCAACAGGGGAACAGTTACTTTTTATGGGAATGAGATGGGATTAAAAAATTTAAACGCCTGGAGAAGGGCAACATTTTTTATTCAATATTGGACGAAATCAACCTTCCTCGCTTATCAAAATTAAACCGAAAAGTCTTGTCATCCTGGCGGTTGCGATAGACCCAGGATTCCCCGGAATCCGCTTCCACAATTTCATCCGGTTTTCCCCAATCAAATTTAACACGGGTTTGTGACGCTCCGGAGACCATGTATTGGCTGGTTTTCTGATAATCCGAAAACATCCGGCCTCCACCTGGAATAAGCCCGCAACTCACTAGACAAAAACAACAAAAAATTAGTAACAGAATACGCATATCAAACCTCCCCGGCTAATGTATGGAACACTCTCAAACAAAACTTTCTCGATAACAACTCCAGAAAACCTAAAAAACATTTACTGCTTGAACGACTCCATCCTGAATATAGAACCAAACAGCTTTGGCAGGTTCTGAATGGAATTCTTTGTAAACGCCTTTAGAAAAATTATAATACCAGGACTCTTCATACTGTTCGCCATGAATCCAAGCATCAGGATCAATTGATCGTGGCTCTCCGAGATTAACCAATAAATGATTTTTCGACTTCCCAACATATTCTTTCTCATAGGAATTACGGGCATCTTCAATCGCATTCAACCAATCCTGTTGATTCTGCATGTGATGCGACAAAACCCCGCACCCCGTCAAAACAAAACTGAAAAGCACCAAATAAAGCATTAAGACACATATTTTCATTGAGCACCCTTGTCAAAATGGATATCTATGGCTTTTTATCCCTAAGGGGAGAGAATTCCGGGGACACGTACCTAATTCCTTCAATTCCGGGCGAATTCCGGGGACACGTACCTAATTCCTTCAATTCCGGGGGAATTCCGCTAATAGACAAATTAAATTTTCTAATACGGCCAGAATGATCTTTATAAACTATAGAAACAAAACATCTTCAATTACGCCCTGGTTAAGATAAAAAACATACGCCCAAGAATTTTGGTTTAGCAATGGAATCCCTCTGGAATTGTAATAATACCATTCTTCTTCATAAAGCTTCCCGCCACGATAAACATTTTTTTTGATCTCCGTTGGCTGGCCCAAATCCCGCAATAGCGCCGCGGAATCTTTGCCTATATAGCCTCTCAACAATTCATCGACTTTCTGTCTGGCCTCTGCATCACGCGTGCCGTCATGCGAATCTCGTAAAAGCGCCGCGCGCAAAAAATTTTGTTCAGCAGCACAACCCCACACAAAAACCAGGATCATAAAAATTAATAATTCGATTTTTCTGTTCTGAGAATCCAACATGCTTCCTCAATATGGCCAATAATGATTCTGAATTCCAACCGGAAGAACCGCCGTTCCAACAGCCCCGCCCAAAAAATGTTTTGGGTTTAAATTGGGCGCTAAAAACCCTGAAAAATCCCACATCCCAGTCTTATATAAAACATGTCGTGAATTTAGTCCACCAATAGCGCCTGAAACAAAAGTCCTGATCTGACTTACTTGCGATGACCCAACCGTTAAACTGCTTAAAACATTCCGCTGATCTCGTAAACCAAGATTCAATGCGACATTGGAAGCGATAATCCCTCCCTGACTGAAACCCGCCAAGTGTATGCCTTTTAACCCGATCAGACGATTAGAAATTTGGCGTGATACAGAACTCGTGAATGTGAATTTTCCAAGCCCAGCCTCAATCAAATCCGCAATCGGTCCGGAGGACGGATTATATGCCAAAACTTCTGCGCCATTTCTCCATGCCTGCTCAAGCGCCCCCTCCAACCGTCCCTGTGTTTCCAAGGGCGTTGTGATTCCATTAATAAAAACATGCTCCCCACTTTGAACGAAATCACCCGTGCTGTCTTTTCGAACAAATCGAAACCGATTCTCATACGCCCAATCTTTAATCCCTTTCAGGACATTCGCGCCGGCATACAACCCCGCCGTTCCCATGGCCGCGTAATTGAGCGCCTGCTGGCCATCAGACCAGCCGGCCGCGCCGGCCACCTGCCCGCCCAGCGATAGCCCGCCGGAAATCCTCGTCAGCCCCCACCAGTAGCCCTGCTTTTCGATCGACGAAAACGGCGTTCCCAATGCCGCGCCGGACAGAAACCCCTGCAGCCCTCCCCAGAACGCGCCTTTCCAAGCCGATTGATCATTATTATACGCCATGACCCCGCCGGAGATCCCGCCGATCAACGCGCCGATGATCGCGGCGATGAACCAGCCGTGCCCGTCCGGGTCTACCAGCACCACTGGATTATTGCGAACATAGGCGTAACGATTGAACGCCTGCGGATCGCCCGCGCTGGGCACCACGGTATCCGCGGAAATAAACCGCCCCAAATCGGGATCATAATATCTGGATTTATAATAATATAACCCCGTTTCATCATCAAGCCTTTGTCCAGTAAAATACGCGCTGCCATTTTCGGCCCTGCCGAACCGCTCATGGCGGCTGAAACTCCCGAATGGCTGATATTCGATCAGCTCACTGACCGAACCCGCATGATCAGTGACAAGATTCGCCGAACCCAAATGGTCCGGATGGATGAACGCGACCTCCCCGTTTTTCACAGACGCGATCCTGCGCTCACCGGCAAAAATGTGCTTTGTCAGATCAACATTCGTTTTTTCAAAAAGCTGCCCGACAAAGTGCGTGACCAGGTCCTGTTCTCCGCCGTTGCCTTCCAGAAGCTCAGGAAACGACATGGTCGAAACCCCGCCGCCGGATAACGCCCCATAGACGATCTTTTTGACCCGCCCGCCATCCCCGTCATAAGCGAAACGCACCTCTTGCTCTCCATTACGGAAAACCTGCCTGAGCCTTCCTTCCGCATCAAATTCAAAACTGCTGACCACGCCGGAACGTTCTTTGCGGATCATATTGCCGTTGGCATCATACTGGAAAACCGTTCCATTCCCCAGCGACGTCACGGCATGCGGGCCTGCCGCTGCGCCGCCAACACGCGAGCCGCTTTCCGCATACCGATACGATACGCCGCCCTTTTCAAGAATATTGCCGACCCGGTCATAACCATATGTCTGCGTCCCATAAGTCGCGTCATGGCTGGCCAGAACCAAACGGTTGAGATGGTCATATTCAAAATACTGCGTGGCGTGCCTCACCCCATCACGGATCACGACCATGTTTCCCACAGCGTCATACTCATAAAACAGATCCTGAAGAACTTTACCGTCCGCATCCGCCGTAATGACCCGCGTAAGGCGAAAGTTCAAGGGATCATATTCATAGATCGTGCTCACTCCATTTCCATAAAGAATTCTTTCGATCTGGCCCAGGGCCGTGTATTGAATGTCAGAAATATACACCTTGGGCTCTTCCATCCTCATGCCGGCGACAACTTGGATTTCGATCATCTTTGAAACTGCCTCATCAGGATCTTTCACTTCCACAGGGATCGTATAATCTCCCTGCTGCACGGCCGTCGGTGACCATGATAAACGTCCTTCAAGACGGCCTTCTGAGGAGGAGACGATCTTAAAATCACAACCCAGCGGAAGGTCCCCCGCCTCCGGACGCAAAAACTCCAACCGATCTCCATCCTCATCCGTCGCGATGACGGAAAGATCCAGCGGCGTTCCGTTGAGAACGGTAGCCCCGGTTATGGCAACCACAGGCTTTTGGTTGGGGGAACGGGTCAAATATTGATAATCAAAATATTTCCATCCCAAAGACGTGCGCGACCAAAGCCTGACATACAGCGGCCGGCCCGTTCTGGGCACCGATGCTGTCACAGAAGTCGCCAAATCCATGTTCCGGTTCAAAATATCAGCGCCCCCCTGCTGCGCGCCCAGATAGATCCAATACTGCAAAACACCCTCCCCCTTATCCCACTGAAAACCAGCCTGATCCTGAGAAATCAATGTGCCCGGGGCCGGTGATATCATCTTCGCCGGAACGATCGTCTGATTCCCTGTGGTTGAGAACGTGTAATCCTTAAATTCCCACCGCCCTTCCGACAGATAGGACCAAAGCCGAACATGCAACGATGCACCATTGATGGGGACATTAACAGAAACCGTCCTCACTCCATTATTGGGGAAATATTTCACATAGAGATCAGCGGCCCCGGGGGAGCTACCGATGTAAAGATAATATCCGCTCACTCGGACCCCCGGGCTCCAGGATATCTGCAGCGGAGAAGACGAGACAACCGATCCCGGAACCGGAGATGAGATTTCCGCTGGGGCCGATGCCGCCCCCAAAGGAATGCTCTGATACTCATAATCCTTATACTTCCATCCTTGATAGGCGATATAGCTCCACAAACGGAAATAAACCGGCCCGCCTTTAAGCTGAACATCCGAAAGGTCCAGCCGGCTCCCATAAAGATACGCCGAATAGATGTCGCTTCCTCCCCTGGTAGATCCGATATACAAATAATAATGTGAAACATTCAGACCGGGATCCCAACTGATCGACAGAGGCAGCGATGAGATCGTGGAGCCGGGCTGCGGAGAAATGATCGACGCCTCACGGTAAGTTTCCTGCGCATGTGCCTCTTTGACCCCGAACA
The DNA here is from genome assembly GCA_022711395.1 of Candidatus Omnitrophota bacterium. Lineage (GTDB taxonomy): Bacteria > Omnitrophota > Gorgyraeia > Zapsychrales > JANLHA01 > JAKLFA01. Next base: position 444,825 of record JAKLFA010000002.1, read on the forward strand.
GGCATGACGCCATCCTTCCCACCCATCGCCAAAACTCTCTGGAGGATGACAGCCAGCCGGAGGATGCGGCAGCATCATCAAACAATTCGGGGTCATTGGCCACACCATCCAGTTGGCCAGCCTCGTTAAAATGATAATACACCGCCGTGCCATCCGGATAAATCACCCCGATAAGATTCCCCATCGAATCATAGATCCGCTGAATCTGATATGGCTGACCATCGATCGTTTTTTGAGAACGGACTTCACGCCCGAATCGATCATACTGAAACTCTGTCCAGTCCCCGTCTCCCATGGGCCCATATTCCACAAGTCCAAGCCGCCCCTGAGAATAAGGCAGATCCTGCCGGTCGTAGGTGTAAACCACATCGATCTCATCCCCGTCCGTTTTATTCACCAGCCGGTTGAGCGCGTCATAGGCAAAATCCACCCGCCGACCCTGCGCATCAACCTGCCATTTTAGATTTCCGTTATTGTCATATCCATATTCCCAGCGGCCCATATCCGGGTCGTCCATCACGGTCTTACGGCCAAGCTTGTCATAGGCGATCACGGTCGAATTATTTTGAGCGTCCCTAACGCTTAAAAGCCGTCCCAGGCCGTCATATTCATATCGCGTTAGCGCGTAAAGCTCATAATTTTTCTGAGGATAGCGATGGAACCTCCCATCCGCGCCCGCATAATCCTCAATTCTCACAACACGCCCCAGCGCGTCCGAATAGGAAATTTTTTTATGGCCATTCGCGTCAATTTCAGAGACCACAGACTCCGCCTTCCTAGGCAGAAGAGCGTAACCCCAGCTTTGACGGGTTCCATCGAAATTGTACTGCTCAATGGGGCGGTCACGCTCATCATACTCATAGCGTGCGTGCGCGAACTCCTCATTGATCTGATCAAGAACGCCCAGTTCCGATGAAACATCACGAGGATGAAACTCTTTTTCAACACGTCCTAACCCATCGCGCGTTTTTTGCCCGGAAAGGATATACCGCCCTGGTTTTCCGCTTTGGGTCTTTGACAAAATAGGCGTCCCCAGTCCATCAAAGAACCGCACCGAATCAATGGTCTGGGCCTGACCGGATTGCCGCCGGAGCGAATGAAAAACCGCCGTGTGATCAGACCGAAACTGATACGCGTAGGCTTCCGTAGGAACGGCAATAGAATCATCAGGCCCTGCCACCTTTAACAGTCGCCCTAAACTGTCATAACTATATCGGACCCGCGCCCCATTCGCGTCCGTTTCAGCAGCCAGTGACCCAGCGGGCCCCCAGGCGCCGTCATCATTTTCAAAACCATTCTCACCGACCCCGAAGTATTCCTTTTTGGAAAACTGCCCTAGCGCGTTGATCGCCTTAACGGGAAGCATATGATAACGCCCATCAAATTCCAGCCGGCTGCGGTTTCCCTCCGGATCGGTCTCCGCTACCAGATTTCCATAGGAATCATAGTCATACTTGACCGTTTGCAACTTGACTGAAATATTGTTCGGATCAAGAATGTTTTTCTGGGTCAACATGCCTCTGGACGGAAGCGCGTTGCTGTAATTCGCGCCATCATAGAGATATTCCTCCCTCGACTCATATCCAAATCCGCTTTGTCGTTTTTGCCGGGTAAGATTCACGATCCAAACATCATCGGAATAATTTCCTGCGACCTGGGTTTCCTGCTGCAGCGAATACTTGGAATTGTCGATCTCATTGCTGTAGCCTTTTAGGTCTTGCGCCCCCATGAACCATCGAAAGCTCTGATACGCGGTTCCATATTGGGCATTAACCGTGTATGTATTCCATGTCTTTAGTTCGATCCCCTCGATCCCATCGATGCCATAGACCCGATCCCTTTCCCAAGTGAGGCACGGAAGGCGCACCGGAATTCGCTCATCCGAGAACAGCGGCTTCACTTCCCAGGTGCTCAATTTTTCCCCTACCCGCCGGCCATCAGGCTGATAAGACGTCTGGCTCGCCGCCCTTCCTCTTAAATAATAATCATCCTGAAGGAAGATCGTTTCCGTGAACCGGCCGGCCGGATCCGTTACACGCACCTTCCGAAAACCATAAAACTCACGGTCCTGCGGCTTCCACAAACCGCCCTCATAAGAATATTTCAGCATCAATGCGTGGTCACGGCTGTTGGAGGTCTCCACGGATGAGACCAGCGGGATCACAAAAGGCAAATACGTGTTGTTATACGCTGTTGACGGAACATATGAAATACGGGTCTTGCCACCGATCGTGTTATCAACTCCGGTCAAAAGATCTCCGGGAATCCCGTTTGAATACGCGAACTCCTCATTACCGAATAAATTATACGCAACAAAATCCACGATCCCGTCCCCATTGAAATCCGCGCTTTGAAGCTGCGTGTCCGCGCCGCGCAAGTGGAACAAAAATGGCAGGTCATGAATCTCTTTAGTAAAATCCTCCGCCGTTGAATAACGGAAATGCGCCGCACCGACGTCCGGATCAAAATACCCCAGATCCGTCATCCCATCACCGTTCACGTCAGCGGCTAGCATTTGCTTCTTAGCGCCAAAATTCAGGATTTCCGCGGCTTTAATAAATTTCGGCGCGAGCTCTCCCTTATTTAAATATACTTCCCAACGCCCATTCGATGGGTCAAACGAGCCCAGATCAGTCAGCCCGTCTCCGTTGAAATCCGCCGCAAACGCCGTGGTTCCAGAAACCCCAACCTCAGAAACCACTTCGATCGGCTCAAACAGCATGTTTCTGTTCAAGGCAACACGCGCCCTTTTCCGACCCGAGTCATCATAAAACGCCACGAAGTCCGCCAATCCATCCCCATTGAAATCTCCGGAGCCGGGAGCCTCCTCGCGTCCGAATCCGCTCAAGCGCAAATCGCCTTGAGAAAACCCGGAGCCATTCGAACGATGGATCGTCCATTCTCCGGAAGACCGTTCAAAGAAGGCAAGATCCGTTCTGCCGTCAGCGTCAAAATCACCCAGAAGCGGCTGTGAATTCACGATCGCGTCCTCCAGCCATGTCTTTTTTGCCAGGAATGCGGCGCCATTTGATAAGGCCACCTTGACTTTCCCGCTTGCGGCAAAATATGTTGCCACATCAGAAAATCCATCCCCATTAAAATCTCCTGCCAACTGAGGGATCAACACTTGAAAAGAATTCATCAAGTCGACCTGAGAAGCGATATCAGATAAAAGCTCACTGTAAAAAGAACTGTGCTGATGATAATCAGTGTATTCAAAAAGATTGTAACCAGCTTGAAGAGGCCATTGTGTTTCTGAAACAGACTGGGCATAATTCCCGTTGAGCCAAAAACCCGGATTCCACTGATTTTTGGCAAATTGCGCCTGTATCATTTTGGGCTGCTGAACATAAAGGTATGTATAAAAATAATATCCATTGTCCTGCGCACCGTTCAGGCGGAACCGCCCACGCGCGTCCTGCGTCCATGAACCGGCCCCGGTCCAATTCAGACCGGTAAAGGAATCCGTCAAAGGAGCGAAATGCCACGGAGGGACCGGGCCGTAGGTCTCATGGCCCAAGTCATAGCTCTCTCGATTTTTGCGAAAGGCCCACAGGTTATCACCCCGGACAGGATCACCCAGGATACCGCTTAAGCCATATTCACCATAATCCTGCGAATATTCAAATTTGATATCCGGCAAAAAGGTCTGTCCATCAGATCCACATTCCCTTATACGGCTCAGCAATGAGCGCCCGCTCCGTTTACTGTAGTCATAATCAAAAATATATTTCCGCTGAAGCGTTTCTCCGGCATAAAGCTCAACCGCCTTCACACGCTTTTGAACCTCCTGCCGGAAGCCAGCCCGATAAGAAACCATCGCATCCGAACGGCGGTCCTCTTCCATAATCGCCACCACGCGGGCAAAAAAATTCTGCGCGGAGGAAGACACTCCATCACGCGCCGTTCCCGGCTCGCCGGTCCAAAACACCTCAAAAGAATCGTTTTCCAAATAGCGGATCAGATAATAATTCCCAAACGCATCTTCCACGCGGCTCAACCGCCACTGAAAGGTCTTCCCGTCAGCATTCCTTATCCGTGAACGGTCGTTATAAATATGGTCCTCCCCGAAATAATATGTCAGGCCTTTGCCATTACGCATCAGCCAGCGTTCTCCATCATATTGAAAATTATAGAAGGGGCCCTCCACTCGGGAACGGTAATGTCCGTCCGATATCTTGACCAGCTCCAGACTCATGCCATCAACCGAGGCGACGAACGAATCGGCGTCATCATACATCGGGACCCCATCACGGGTCGATCGCTCAATTGAACCGAAACCGATCGACCAGCCTAAACCCAAAATTCCATTACCGGAACGGGGTGAATAATTGAGTGTCAGGGACGGCTTCAGCCCAACGCGCGCCGCGGGTGAAGATAACGGAAGCGACAAAATTCCCGCCCCGCTCACCGGGTCGAAGTGGATGGTATTCACTGAGGATTGCGGGCTGTCAGATGAACCTGCCCCGAAATTCGCTGACGTCATAAATCCAAGTGACGAAATGGAAGACGATGGCGCCGCCCCTTGATCGCCCTCACCCGGTTCGATTTGGCCGGTCAGTTCTTCAACCGTGATGTTTGAACCAGCCGATGCCGCATAAACGTTGAATTCCTGAAAAAGACTTGATCCTGTCAATACGCACACCATCACAGCACTGATCGCTTTGCGCAACACGCGCCTCCCCCGGCCTCTGTTCATCACACGCTCCTTGCAGATTATAAAGTCTTCTGTTCATAGATCGCATCCAGTAATCCGTTATAGAACCCCATTTTTCTAAAAACACGGCTGCTCCACTCATACGTATCAGGATGATGGCGCTGGCCATCTTCACGGAGCGGAAGCTGTTCGATATAATTTAAACAGGCTTCCAGATCCTCCGCATATTCGATCGCGATAAAGCGTGACCGGCCGATCTTTATTGAAGGCTCTTCCCTGCTCGTTGATCTGACAAATTCCTCGAAACGGGCGTTGACATCATTTAGGAATTTTGTGGCCGGTTCAATGCCTTTTGAGAAGACGACTAGCGATATCATTTTCTCAAGCAAACAAAACCCGAAGACCCGGACCTGATATTTATCCTTAAGCCCTTTCAAGATCTTCAAATACAACTTAAAGTCCAGACGGCTTCGAAAGATCGGGCGAGCCCCGATCCGCCGAAGAACCACAAGATAACTGATCCCTCCCTGCAAATGCTCCATAATACGCTCCTATCCATAAACCAGTGAAAATGAAAGGTGAAAAGCCAAGAACCGTTTCATCCTTTTCAGCAACCTTTCCTCCCGACATCACCGCCATCTTCCCCGCTCAGCTGCGGCCTTTCACCCCACTTTCACTCGCGACTGATGCTCATCCTTTTCTCTGTTCCCTCTTCCATTATTCTCCATCTTCGCTAAAAATCTTTGAGGGCTGATTAGCCTCATCCCATTTTCCCTTGATTATGTGCGCCCTGCTTGCCTGACCCCTTTTCAGTTCAAACCGGCATCTCACCACTAACCCGCCCTCGTTCGCGCGCGCAAATACTCATGATCACAGGCGACTCTCAACTATTTCTTTTTTGGAACTTCCGCTTGCTTCTCGCTCATCTTTTCAATACATGAACAAGGCGCATAGCCCGCCTTTACAGCATCCGCGTCACCCAATTTCTTCACATCACGATCCTGCACCCACCGGCAGTCCGCCGTGTGGTATTTTTTTCCTTTTGAGGTCACATACACGTCCATCGCAAAACTCAAACTTGAGGATGCGACCATTGCACTGCACAATAATACAACTAGCCATTTTTTCATTGTTTGCCCCTTTCCGTTCAACGCGTGTTTTGAACCACCTGTGATCACTTGCAAAATCGAGAATTCCTTTTTACTTCGCGTCCATCTTTTTTATTAAATTCCAGATCATCCCATTTATTTTTTTAATGATCCCCTGGCAACGCTCCTGCGCGCCCTGACTTAAATAGTTGAGGTCGCGCCCGATCTGTATTTTCGTCTCCAGTTCGGCGACAGACCCGAGCGCGAAAAACAGAGATTCTTTAAATTCGGTTTTGTTGTGAAAACTGAACCCTTCCGCGATCTTTGACGGAACTGCGACTGCCGCACGTCTCATCTCCGAGCATATACTGAAAAATTCCTCACGCGGAAAATTCTGAGTGGCCTCATAAACTTCCTTGACCAAATCCATCCCCGCCTGCCAGATCAGTAAATCTTTATAACTTCTGATCTTCTTTCCCTCCACAGCTTCTTCCATCGAACCCTCCATTTCGCTCACCGCTCCGCTTAATTGTTTTCACCATATTTCGAAAATGACCCTCCCGTATAAGCGTCCAGCATCGCCGTCAATTCATCAATTCTAAGCCGGCTCCACGCGACCTGCTCCTCAGGCATACTTTCGATCTCCATCTGAAGCCGGCGGCGCGCAAAATAGATCCGCGTGACCTGGCCCAAAACATCTTCGCGTAATTCCGCTACCAATTTCGACCTTGAATCAATGGATGTTTGATCGGAACTCCAGACAATATCCGAAAGGTCCCAACTGAGGCTCATATCCCAATCCGTTAATTCACGTCCCTTCACGATCGAATCCGGGCTTTGCCCGGTATCCCAATGCCAAAGCTCACTTGAATTGCGATCAATCCCTAATGAAAACGACGGGACCAGCGCCTTTAGACGCGATTGCCTGTGCCAGCGCTGGATCTTGGAAGGGTCCATGTCCGCATAACGGATCGCCATCCTTTGGACTTCCTGGATCTCCGGTTCTGAGGCAAAACGCTCCGGAGAATACTGAACACGCGGCCTATGTTCAAGCACTAGACGATAGACCTGCTCTTGCGTCAGAGCAAAAACATTTCCCGCCCAGTCCTCCCCCGTATCAATGATCCCCTGTTCCGATATCCCCCAAAAAAGATGCTTCCAAAGCCCATTTTCATACACAAATACCCCCTCCTCCCCCCACGCCAAAATCCCGGGGCCCGGCGGAACGCCTTGCGGGATCGCGCCCCCGTCCCGGGCCCCTTCTCCGTGGCATGGAAGTTGTCTCTTCAAGAACCGGATGCCTTTTAAGCTGCCGCTCTCAAGGCCCTGGCGGCTGAGCGGCTGCCAGCGCTCGCCCGCGTCAAGGCTTTGAAAGGCCCCGGAAGCGGCCGCAACGACCAACCGCTCGCCGGAGATGTCAGCATCAAAGGCCTGAAGTTTGCGTTCAAGAACATATTCTTCGCTCTCTTCGCCGTAAGACGCCTCCTGGGAGATCCCTCCATCAAAGACCTTATCAAGCCTTTGCGTTTCAAGCTCAAGGCGGTAGAGCTCATGATCCGTGGAGAAATACACATACCGGCCAGCCGGCTTGATCTTAAAAACCGGCGCTGCGGATCTCATCCCTTTCAGGCGATGCCAGATCCGCCCCTCGTCAGAACTATAAAGGACCCCTTGATCATCCGCCGCGTAAAGCGTGCCGTTGGCCAGGGCCATATCGCGGCAGGGGCCCTCCTCTTTGCCGCAGCCCGAAAAGACCTTTCGCGCCTGAGCCTGTTGCGGGTCGATCACATAAAGCCCGTCCTCCGCCGCGGCAAGGACCACTGCGCCTTCAGCCTGGACGGAAAGGACGTCCCCGCGGCCCGCTAAAAAAAATGAGGGCCGTTCAAAACGGCCCTCATGATCATATCTTCGAATTTCTCCAGGAAGTCCCAGCCAGATCCGCCGGCCCCCATCATCAAAACTTAATTCCGTGATCCTTTGCGGCTGGTCCTCCAGCTGCAGCGGCTTCCATAAGTATTGGTCCATCGCCCACCCGGCCTTTACGATTAAAATCCACGCCACCATAACGCAGCCGCCCGTCCATCGCTTCCTTTTCATCGCTCTCTCCCGTCAGACATTTAACCGATACGCCATGTGATTTCTTTCAGAATACGTAAAGCATAACATGGTTTTGTTTTTTTGTCAAATATTTTGTTGAGAAAAAAACAATTTTTTTGATAAAATTAACCATTTTATAGAAATATTTATAAAAATAGTTATATTTTTTAAACAAAATTTACTAAAAATCAAAAATAAATTGACAGTGCATCAAAAATCATGCTAATCTTACAGCATAGTTTTTTTATCAATCATATTCATAGCCGTATCATGAAAGGACTTTGTGGATGTCAAAAACAGCATTTATTTTTCCGGGGCAGGGCGCCCAATACGTCGGGATGGGCAAAGATCTTTACGAAACGTTCGAAACAGCCAAACAGATCATTGACCAGGCTGATCATATTTTGGGAAACGGGCTTAAAGGCGTGATGTTCGAAGGCCCCGAAGAAAAACTCACACAGACCTCATACTGCCAGCCGGCGATCCTCTCGGTGAGCTATGCGGCAATGACCGTTTATCTGCAGAAATATCCGCAAAGCGCCCCCTCCTTCGTGGCGGGCTTAAGCCTGGGAGAATATTCGGCGCTCGCGGCGAGCGGCGCGCTTGAGTTCAGCGATACGATCAGGCTCGTCGAGCGGCGCGGCGCCTTTATGAACGAGGCCGCCCAGCTTAAAAAGGGCGCCATGGCCGCTGTGATCGGGATGGAACCCCAGGCGATCAAGACAGTCTGCGACGGCTGCGGGGCCGAGGTTGCTAATTTTAACGCGCCGGACCAGACCGTCATCACCGGCGAAGCGGAGAAGGTCGCGGCCGCTTCCGCGAAGCTCACGGAAGCCGGCGCCAAACGGGTCATCCCCCTTTCGGTCAGCGGAGCGTTCCACTCCTCCCTGATGCAGCCGGCAGCGGACCGCTTCCAATCGGTCCTGGCAGAAACCCATTTTAAAACCGCGAAGGTCCCTTTGGTCTCTAACGTCGATGCCTCCCCCTGCACGGACCCGCAACAGATGCGCATCAAGCTGGAAAAACAGATCGTTTCTTCCGTTCAATGGATCAAGACGATCGAATTCATGGCCGGCCAAGGTGTAACAAAATTTATCGAGATCGGACCGGGAAAAGTCCTCAAAGGCCTCATCCGTAAGATCAACAAAGACCTTGAGGTCATTAATATAGAGAAGGCGGAAGACTTGCTCAAATAACCGACACGAGGATCGACCATGCTGATCGGAAAAAAAGTCCATGAGTTGCGCAAAGCCCGAAAGATGAGCCTGACCGAGCTCGCTGAAAAGACCGGTATCCAGATCGCGACCTTAAGCCGCATCGAGCACATGAAAATGACCGGCACCCTTCAGTCCCACATGCTGATCGCAAAAGCGTTAGGGATCGAGCTGACCGACCTCTACCGCGACCTGCCGGGCGCTTCGGCTTTCTCTGAGGCGGAACCCGCTGATGATACTCCCGAGACCGAACGTTTCACCTACAATGACAAGGCCTCCTATGAGATCCTGGCCAACAATATCCTTTCCAAAAAAATGATGCCCGTGATGCTCAAGATCGAACCCGGCGGGGAGACCCACACGGAACAAAACCAGCCAAGCTCGGAACGGTTTGTCCTTGTTCTTAACGGAGCCATTGAACTTGTTTTGAAAGATAAAACGATCACATTAAGAAAGAACCACTCGCTGTATTTTGACGCGTCGTTCCCCCATTCGTTCAAAAACACTGGGGCTGAAACCGCGCGGGTGCTCTCGGTGGCGACACCGGTCACGCTTTAAATGAAAGGATCTGTCATGACCAAAATACTGATCTGTGATGATGAATTGGGAGTGCGCGAATCATTAAAGTTGATCCTGGGGGATTTCTATCCCCTGATCGTGGTGGATAACGGCGAGGCCGCCCTGGAAGTCCTGAAGAACACGCCTTCGATCAGCCTTGTTTTTATGGATATCAAAATGCCCAAGACCCCGGGGCTTGACGTCCTGGCGAAGATCAAACAACTTCACCCTCATGTGAAAGTGGTGATCGTTTCCGGCTACAACTCGGTGGAGACCGCCCAGGAGGCCAGCAAGCTGGGCGCTGACGGCTATATCGTTAAGCCCTTTGACTCAAAAGACGTGCTGGAAAGAGCAAGGAAATATATAAAATAACATATGGTTATGAACTTAAATCCATTCGCGATTTCAAACCTCATTACAATTGCCTGTTCGCTCCCCATCGCGGTAATTATTTTTTTATCAAACGAAAAATCGAAACCAGTCTTATACTTCGGCCTCCACTCCTTTTCGATCTTCTGGTGGGGCTTATTTGCTTTTTTGTCATCGACAGCACCTGATGGATCATCCGCACTAACTCTGCTAAAAGCCGCCTATGCAGGAGTGTTATTTATACCCATCTTTTTTCTACATTCAATAATCCAAGTATACAACTTTTGGAACAAAATTCTTCTTTGGCTTGGCTATACACAGGCCTCTGTTTTTCTTTTTCTTACAATCAATAATGTTCTGTTTACACACATTATATCGTCTTTTAATGGCTACTATTACTGTCCAACAAATATTTTTTATCTAATTTCATTTATAATATGGCTCGCTTTTGCAAGCATTGCCTTAGTGAAGCTTGTAAGCAATGTTCTCATACCTTACAATCCAAAAGAGTTCGCATACATTCTTGCTGCCATAATAGCCTATTTGAGTGCGGTAACAAACTTTCTTCCCACTCTTGGGTTAGAAATTTTTCCTTGGGGGAATTTCTTAATCGGTCCTGGCAATATAATTATGGCCTATTGGATTTTAAAATATCAATCTATGAGTTACCGAATTGTGATTCAAAAAAGCCTCATTTATACCTTGTTGATATCAATTACCACCATTGCTTACCTAATCACTGTAATTTTTCTTGAAAGAATCTCTTCATCAATTCTAAATTATACATCCTTGACTATTACAATTCTTACTGCGTTTATAATCGGTCTTTGTTTTCTCCCGCTAAAAGAAATCCTTCAAAAATTTATCGATAAATCTATCTTAACCGGAACACCAGCGGAACTGGCCGATCAAAACCGTATCCTAAAGGAAGAAGCAGCCAGAGCGCAGCGGCTCGAGGCGGTTTCCATCCTTGCCAGCGGGCTGGCCCATGAGATCCGAAATCCTTTGACCGCTATAAAGACGTTCGCCGAATATCTTCCGGAAAAAATGAACGACCCGAAATTCCTGAAGCAATTTTCCACGATCGTGGGTCAGGAATCGGAGCGCATCAACACCCTGGTCCAGCAACTTCTGGATTTTGCCAAGCCTTCTGCCCCGGCCTTTCAAAAGTGCGATATCCGAAAGATCATCAACGAAACACTGGATTTTCTAAGCAGCCGCTTCATTCAATCGCACATCACCCTCAACAATTATGTTTCAAAAACCACCCCGGTCTGGCTGCGGATCGATCCGAATCAAGTCCGCCAGGCCTTTCTCAACATTTTCATCAATGCGATCGAGGCCATGCCGGACGGCGGCAGCTTGACGATCCAGGATGAATTCGCTGAAAACTCATCCTACCGGATCGCCATTTCCGATACCGGCCACGGAATAAACGACGACGACCTCAAGCACCTGTTCAACCCGTTCTACAGCAAAAAAGACGGCGGGACCGGGCTGGGGCTATCGATCACGCATAACATCATTAAAGAACACCAAGGCAGGATCCTTGTGGCAAGCGTTCCGGGGAAAGGGACAACATTTACGATCGAACTGCCCAAAACCATAGCGTAAAAAATCTTCGCTTTACGCGCTTATTTTATTCTTCTCTTTTTATGTCTTCGCGCTTAACGATCTCAACGATCCCTCCGGCCTTAAAGACGCATTCCAACGCGTCCACCACTTCCGGATGGAACTGCGTTTCCCGGTTACGGACGATCTCCTCCATCGCCTGCTGTGGAGTTCGGGACGGCCGGTATGGCCGTTGAGTGACGATCGAATCGAAGGTGTCCGCGACCGCGATGATCGCGGCAATGATCGGGATCTCTTCCCCCTTCAACCCGTCGGGGTAGCCCTTTCCGTCATGACGCTCGTGATGATATCGGATCCCGGCCATGCTGCGCTCAAGTTCTGAAAGCGGCTTTAAGATCGCGACCCCGTCGACCGGATGGCGCTTGACCAGCGCGTATTCTTCAGGCGTCAGGCGCCCGGGCTTGTTCAGGATCGATTCAGGGACACCGATCTTTCCGATATCATGCAGGGTCCCTGCGACATAAAGGTCTTCCATGAACTTTTCATCAAAATGGTATTTCCCGCTTTTGTTCATTTCCTGGGCGATCGCCAGGGCATAGCGGGTAACCCCTTCGCTGTGGCCCCTGGTATACTCATCCTTGACTTCGATGGCCGCGCCCAAAGACATGGTCATGCGCAAGAACAGGTCGTGATTATGCTCGGCCTGGCTCCTGAGCTGGTCAAACAGCTGCGCGTTGCGAAGGGCCATGGCCGTGTCCGAGGCCAGCGCGCCGAAAAAGCTCAGTTCCTCGGAATCGAATTTTTCACTGCTTTGTTTTTCACCCAATAGAAGCACCGCCAGCAGTTTATCATGATAGATCGCCGGCACACAGGCGACAACGCCTAAAAGGTCCATCTGGTCGCTGACCTGATGCAGGATCTCTCGCACCTGAGGATCGCATCCATGGCCGTTCAAGAGCCCTTCCTGCCAGATCATTTTGTTCATATCATGCCAGAGGATCGCGTGCTTGCTTTGAAAGAGCGGGCGGAACTTCACGTCGCTGAATACTTTTATGATCGGGCTTGAATGGTTAAAGCGCGCGAACCCCTGCGGAATGCGATGCCCGGTCTGGCCTTTTGAGATCGCCAAAAGATACTCATTCTTTTCCGGCGAATAAATGATCATGCCGGCGTGCCTGAGCTTAAGCCGATAGACGATCATGCGGATGATCATCTTGATCAGAAGCTGCGGGTCATGGACCAGGATCATCCCGCGGCTGGCAGCCTCGAGCGCTTCTTTATAGTCCAGTTTCTTTGAAAAATTCGGTGTTTTCAAGAGTCCGTCAAGCCCCCTGCTTTAGCTCTTTCATCACGATCTTCTGCAGCTCCTCAAGGACGAGCGGCTTGTGAATAAAACCGATGATCCCCAGGCTCCTGGCCTGGTTGATCGTCTCCTCATCTTCAATGCCGCTGACCATGATGACCTTGGTCGGGTCGCCTTCTCCCCGCATTTTCTGCAGAAACTCCACCCCGGTCATTTCCTCCATGCGGACATCCAAAAGGATCAGGTCAGGGCGCTCTTCCTTCAGAATGTCCAGCGCCTCGCTGCCGCCGGACGCCGTGAAGACCTGGATCCCCCTTTTTTTAAAATAATTACGGGCGAACTCCCGGATGTCGATCTCATCATCCACGATCAATAACTTGGACATTTTCATCCTTTCCATTTACGCTTGACGCTCTACGCTTTGTATCATATCCTGGTCCAGACCTTCCACCGTCGGAAGAGTAATATAAACACGCGTCCCTTTGCCGTATTCCGATTTATAAAAAACCTTTCCCTTATGGTTCTCTTCGATCAATTTCTGGATCACATAAAGGCCAAGCCCGGTCCCTTTTTTACTGGAAAGCTTGGTCGTAAAAAACGGCGTGAAGATCTTTTCCTGGTCTTCAGCCCTGATCCCGATCCCGTTATCTTCCAGCACAATGCGCATGCTGCCCATGCGCGACCGTTCAGCCTTGATGGTGATCCGGGGCTCATACCCCTCCTCCTTGAGGTCGCTTTTACGCTGCATCATGGCGTCATAAGCGTTATCGATCATATTAAAGAACACTTCCTGAAGCTGGGTGAAATTACCGTGGATCTTAGGAAGCCCCGGCTCAAAATCCCTGACGATCGACATTTCGCCGGTCTTGATCTTGAACTGAGCCATCGTGACCGCTTCATCAATGAGCTCATCGAGCTCAACCTCCCCGAACTGTTCATCGCTCTTGCGGCTGTATTTCAACAGTCCGCGCACGACCTCCCCGCCCTGGGAAACATTCTCCTGGATGCGGGTCAGGGCGTGCTCAATATCGACCATCATCTCCTTGACCTCATCGGTCATCTTCAGTTTCTTGTTCAGCTGGATCGTATCCAGAGCGTCTCCGGCGATAAATCCCAACGCGTGCAGTCGGTTATTGATCTGGTGCGACAGGCCATCAGCCATAATACCGATCGTGGCCATCTTCTCCGCCCTGAAAAGCTGTTCATGGGTCGCCCGCATGTCCTTATAGAACTGCGCGTTCTCGATCGCCAGCCCCGCCTGGTTTGACAGGATCATAAAAACCGCCAGATCATCCTGGCTGTAAAGCTCTCCGCTGACCTTCTTGCCCATGACCATCACCGCGATCAGTTTTTCGTCAATAAAACACGGCACGATCAACTCCGCGTGAAGCGCGGACATCTGTTCTTCCAACTCCTGCAGCTTAAGATCTTTGAAATCCTGCGCCCGCTGCTGCACCTCTGAAAATACGATCGGAGCGCGGATCTTTTTAAGCGCCTTAAGGACGCGAGAGTCGGACGCAATAGTTTGAGGGACATCGGTCCTTTCGTTGCGGAACCGGGACGCCTCTAATTTATACTCTTTTGATTTTCGGTCGCTTAAATAAATAAAGCTGTGCTCAATGCGCACTGAACGGGTCACCACCCGCACGATCATATCCAGCAGTTTATCCATGTCCTTGATCCGGCCCATGCCGGTCGAGGCCTGACGCAGTGTGCTCTGATACCGCCTCTGATCCTGAAACAGCTTCTCTTCCGCCCGGCGCTGGATCGCCAAATAAATAAACGGCCCTGCCGTTGCCATGACTGTCAAAAGGACCATCGGGGAAAGCCACCACAGTTCACCAAAATGCATCCTCAACCATTCCTGACAGCCGATTGCAAAAGCGTAGGGGATTCCTAAGATTAGGGAATAAACTGCAACAAAAATTGATGTCCTCGTTATAACCAACGAAACATTCATCAGGCGATATTTAATGACTGAATAAAAAGTCATCCCTGTAAATGCAATCATAAATAGAAAACCCATCGGATATAAATCAAATCCATAATTTGGCACAAAATCAACTGCCGCAAATGACCCCACGATCGTCCCCCAAAAAATATATCTCGATCGAATAATATGCATATAATGCTTTGTCGAAAAAAAAGATGCCCTAAGAAGAGCAACCGAAATAAGCGTAAATAAAAGTGAAAAATAGGATAAAAAGGATATGTGAGGTATTAAATTAACTCTAGGATAATCCCCCCATACGAAAGAATTTAATCCTTTGATTAAAAAGTCTTGTTTATAGAAATTAAAAAAAACGAAGAAACATGGAAATGGAAGGACCCAATAAAAAAGTCTAGATAAAAACTTGTCTTCCAAAAATTCGCCCGTATATAACAACCAAATAATTGGAATAAATGCAATTCCAATATAGCCAACTTTAAACATAAATATCTTAAATATTTCTCCTTCCACAAGAAAAGCAACTGAATAGCTAAAAAGCCAAACAAATATACAAAAACAAAATAAAAAAAAGATGCGATTCAAACTAACTCGTCTATTTCGAATAAAAATAGTTAAGCCAAAAACAAAAACAACAAGTGAGGAAAAAAATAAGGAAAAAGCATGCATCATATAATGAACTTCCTTATAGATATTTAACTGCAGGAAATATACGATATTTAAGAATCAAATCAGCCAAACCTTCTAAATTTTCAGAACTAATTTCACCTCTTCCTAATGAAACCAAATCAAAACGCTTTGAAAAAGCCAATATAATAGCTTCTGTCAAACAACCATAAATTGCATTTTGCGGAAAAAAGGATTTCCATTTGCTGTCAAAAATTTTTTTATAAAATGGCAACTCAGAGGTTCCTCCAAAGAATAATGTCTTCTTGGCAGGAAAACTGGTCAATCCACTCTTCTCAAACGAAACATTTGGGGGCATGCCAATATCACAAATTATTGATCCCTCTTTAAAGTCTGAATATCCCAACAATGCATCAACCGAGCTCGCAGCCGCAATTATTAAATCTGCATCCGAAACCGCTTCCCTTGCATCAGTAAAACAAACAAACTGATCAAACCCTTCCGCCTTTAGTTTTTTACAAATTTCTGAATCATCAGAGATTGTCCTTGAGCAAAGTCTTAAAAACTTTGCCTTCTTAGAATAAATTCTTGCACAAATAGACCCGATGTCTCCGGTGGCCCCAATTATGGCAACCGAAAGCTCTCGCACTTTTTTACCATGGCGCCCCGCTTCTTTCTCTAATGCCATTGATGCCAATACCGCAGTCGTCGCATTCCCTGAAGTTATTGGAATAGATGTCATTTTTGAAACATCCCTCCCACCGTTGGTAACAATTGATGTAAATCCCGCCAACGTTATTATGTTGACATTCTCCTGTTCAAAAATTTTAAAACAATCTATTATTTTTTTAATCGTATTTTCTTTTTCAATTAACATTTGTCGAGGAAAAATAGGGAGCAATACCCCAAGAATTTCGATCTCATAATTATTATGGATCAAATTACAAACATGCATTATCTTGTGAGGAGGGATTCTAACAATGTTGTGCGTTATAAAAGAATCATCCAGAAATTTAAGAATCCAATTCCCAAAAAAAGTGTATATTTTGGGGAATAAATCCCGAAAACTTTCAGTGTTTAGAGGGTGAATTATAATCCCGATTTTTACTCTTTCCATTTTTTTAACACCAAAGAGAAATTGTTCCCCCCAAACGCAAGGGAATTATTCAATACAACTCTAACCCTATGTTTCCTAAACGTATTCGGCACACAATCAATATCACACTCCGGGTCCGGGGTCTCATAATTGATCGTTGGCGGGATCTTTTGATCCTTGATCGCCAAGCAGCAGGCTATGGATTCTAATGCCGATGCCGCGCCCATCGTATGCCCCAGCATGGATTTGATCGAACTGACCGGGATGTTTTTCAACCGCTCTCCAAAGACAGCTTTAAAGACTTCGCATTCTGTCTTGTCATTTTCAGGCGTTCCTGTCCCGTGGGCATTAATATAATCGACATCCTCCGGACTCAAACCCGCATCGTTTAAGGCCTTTCTGATAGCTTTGATCCCACCCTTTGCTTGAGGCTGAGTCAAGTGAAAAGCATCCGATGCCGCTCCACATCCCAAAATTTCCGCATAGATCAGCGCCCCACGCTTACGGGCATGTTCAAGCTCTTCCAAAACAAGAATTCCCGCTCCTTCTCCTGGGATCATGCCTTGACGGTTCTTGTCAAAAGGCCTGCACTTTTGCGAATCGATAGCAACCAAACGATGAAAACCTGTAAAAGCAATACGAGATAAAGGGTCAACCCCCCCCGCAAACATGCAATTAGTAAAACCCGTTCGTATCATATCTGTCGCTCTACCGACAGCAAAATTCCCCGCAGCACAAGCATTCGCGAAAAGATGGCTATTATTTTTAATATCAAAGACATGTGCAAAATTTGAACTTATTGAATTTGCAGGATAAGTTAGTGGTAAAATTTTTTCCAATGTATCACATCCTATAGTCGTATCAATTTCTACGCATTTTTCAATAACCTGCCCTTCCCCCATGGTAGTTCCCACGCAAAGACCCGCATTAGTTTCTTTTAAATCAGCCTTAGCAAGCATCGAATCTTTTAAAGCCAACCCCCCCGCAACAATCAACATTTGAGAGGCTCGTCCAAAATGCTTGAAATTATTTTTTGGGCAAAATATTTTAAAATCAAAATCTCTAACTTGGCCAACCAATTTCCTATCATATTTTGAAGAATCCACATAATCAACTTCCGATATCCCGCTCTTCCCTGCCAGCAAATTTTTCCAAAATTCCTGCCAGCCGATGCCGATCGAGGACACAACCCCCAGGCCGGTGACCACCACTCTGCGTTTTACATTGTTATTTCGCATTTCCAATCTCTTGTTTCGTATTATACCTTTTACTCCGTGTGTCCTGTGTCCTGTGTCATGCATCTTGCCTTAAAAACGAATAAAACACCTGCGCCTGCCCCAATTTCTCATTTTGCCCGCGCGTCATCTCGATATCCGCATACCCGCCGCTCGCCATCACCCGCCCCTGTAAAACTTCCATCCTCAGCACATCCCCCACTTCCGCAGGAAAGTTGATATCACATTTGATCTTGCCCAGCACGATCGTGCGCCGCTCCGGATCACCCCGTTCGATCAAAGTCCGATACACAAAAAAAGACGCCGCCTGGGCCGCGGCCTCGATCATCAGCGTCGGCGGAAAAATGACCGAACCATCCGGCTGGCGCACAAGATAGGGATCATTCGTCGTCACGTTTCTGACAGCGGTCAAACCTTTCCCAGGAACAAAATCCACAATAGAATCAATGAACAGAAAAGGAGGCTTTTGCGGCAGAACTGCGCGGATATCATCCTGGTCAAACACCGTGTTCATCAAACCGCTCTCCTTTGAGCAGTGTTCCCAAGACATATAAGTTATTTAAATAGAAATAGATATAGATATACTAGACGAACTTATTATAGAAGTGATTTTTATGACGGTCAAACAGAAAGAAGAAAAAACTACCACTTGATCAGATTGGCGGCCGTGACAAGCCCCGAGCCGAAGGTGACCATAACGACCACGCTTCCGGGCTTGATCATCCCCTCTTCCACCGCTTCATAAAGAGCGATCGCCACCGCGGCCGCTGAGGTATTACCATATTTCTGGATGTTGATGAAAAACTTATCTTTTGAAACGCCGGCCCGCTTCGCCACCGCGGAAATGATCCGGTCATTGGCCTGATGCGGAACAACACAGTCCACATCTTCCAGTTTAAGGCCGGCTTTTTCAACGACCAGATCCACCGCGTCCGCCATCGAAGTGACCGCGACCTTAAACAGCTCCTGCCCCTGCATCACAATGGCTGGCTTCTGGATCTTCGTGTTGAACTCCAACTGGGCGGGCTCTTCGGTCTTGACATACAGAAGCTCATGGAACTCCCCGGCTGAATGAAGATATTCCGAAAGGATCCCCCTGCCCTCTTCAACCGGAGCAAGGATGCAGGCCCCGGCGCCGTCCCCAAAAAGCACGCAGGTGGCGCGGTCGCTCCAATCAAGCAGGTTGGTGGCCTTCTCAGCGGCGATGACCAGGGCGGTCTTGAACATCCCCGATGTCAAATATTGTTTAGCCGTCGTGATCGCGCATAAAAACCCCGAACAGGCTGCGCTGACATCGAACGCGGCCGCGTTCTTCGCGCCGATGGCGCTCTGGACTTTGCAGGCAACAGCGGGAAAATTGGAATCCGTGCTGGCGGTCGCCACAATGATCAGCTCGATCCCCTCAGCAGGAACCGGCGAACCGTCCAAGGCGCTTTTCGCGGCCTCAATGGCCATATCCGTTGTGGTTTCATCCCGACGGGCCAGGCGGCGCTCCTTGATCCCGGTCCGTGTCGTGATCCACTCATCGGATGTTTCAACGACCTTTTCCAGGTCATGGTTGGTCACGATCCGTTCAGGCACGTATTTTCCGACAGCAACGATCCCTATATTTTTCATGCAAAACGTCCGATCTCTTTGCGCATATGTTCAATGACGTTATGTTCAACCTCGCGGCGTGCGGCGCGGATGGCGTTCTTGATCGCCTTGGCATCCGACCGCCCGTGGCTGATCATGACGATCCCGTCCACGCCCAAAAGCGGCGCCCCGCCGTATTCCGAATAATCCGCGTAACGCCTGATCTGCTTCAGGCGGGATTTCATCAGCCAGGCGCCGAGCATCGCCACCGGGCTTTTTTTGAGCTCCCGTTTTAAAAGCGCGATCGCTGATTCCGCCAGGCTTTCTGAAACCTTCAAGACCACATTTCCCACGAACCCGTCGCAGACGATGCAATCGCAATCCCCGCGGTAGATCCCGCTCCCCTCGACATTGCCGACAAAATTCTGCGGCAAACGCTCCGATAAAATCCGGTGGATCTCCTTAACAAAATCCGTCCCCTTCGTCTCTTCCTCGCCTACATTGAGCAAACCGACGCTGGGGTTCTCGATCCCCAACATGTCCCTGGCGTAAACATGCGCCAGCAGTGCCGACTGGACCAGATGCTGCGGTTTGGGGTCCGTATTGGCCCCCACGTCCAGCACAAGAGCGAAGCCTTTCAGCGTCGGCAAGACCGCACCGATCGCCGGACGTTCGACCCCCTGCATCATTCCCAAAAAGACCGTCGCTGCCGCCACCACCGCGCCCGTGTTTCCCGCTGAAATGAAGCCCCTGCAATCCGGATCCGCCTTTAACAGATTGATCCCCACCGAAACGGAAGAATTGCGTTTCTTGCGGATCGTTACCGTCGCCGGATCGTCCATCGCCACCACGTCCGGAGCATCCACAATACTGACCAACTCTTTAGGATAATCATACTGGCTCAGCTCCTGAAGGATCCTTTCCTTGGGCCCGGTCAGGACAACGCTGATCCCAAATTCCTTGACGGCCTGGATCGTCCCGTCCACAACAGCCTGCGGCGCATGATCCCCACCCATGGCATCAACAACGATTTTCATAAACACCTCGTATTTCGTGGCGTATAGATTTTTGTGAGCCGAACTGACAGGTTAGTCTTTTGCTTTTTTCTCTTTTGCTTCGACGGTCACGACCACATTCTTCTTGTAGTGGCCGCAAAACGGGCAGACCCGGTGCGAGATCACCTGCTTGCCGCAATGGCTGCACGGCTGCATTTTAGGCAGAACAACGCCCTGATGAGTGCGGCGTTTGCGTCCGCGTTGTTTTGAATGTTGTCTTTTTGGATTTGGCATGCTTGACTCCGTTTTTTCGAATGACACAAGACACATGACACACGACGCAAGAGATTCAAAATCCTGTGTCATGTGTCCTGTGTCGTGTGTCCTAAGTTACAGTTACACTGTTTCTGATTTAAATTTTGCCCGCACTGAAGGCACAACCCCTTACAATCATTTCGGCAAAGCTCGAACACTGAATTGGCAATGATCAGCTCTTCCCTTAGATCATCTTTAAACTCAACATATTCCGTCGATGAATCGATATCGAATGCCAGCTCGAACCTGTCCGTTTTTTGCCGCTCGAACTCTTCCAGGCAGCGTGAGCACGTCAAAGCGTAGGTCGCTTTTACTTCAAAAGCCGCAAGGACCTCATCACCGGCGCGACTGAAGACAGCCTCGACTTTTAAAGGGCCTCTTGCCTTCAGCGCGTCCTGCGGAAGGTCCAATTCCCCAGCGGTCAGAACTCGGCTGTATTGAAGCCCCCGGTCCGAAATATTGCGTAACGGGATCCTCATGATCGAAATCGGTCTTTCAGCTTTGCTTCCACATTCGGAGGGACAAAACTGGAAATGTCAGCCCCCAGGATCGCGGATTCTTTCAACAATTTTGATGACAAGAAAGAAAACTGTTCCGACGGCATCAAAAAAACGGTCTCCACATCATCCGCCAGGCGCCGGTTGGTAAGGGCCATCTGAAACTCATATTCAAAATCCGAAACCATCCTCAAGCCCCGGATCAGCACATTGATCCCCCTTGATCTGGCAAAATCAACGACCAGTCCGTCAAACGCCACAACCTCAACATTCGCGATCCCCTTGACCGCCTCCTGCAGCATTTCAAAACGCTCATCTTTATCAAATAAAGGCTTTTTATGAAGGTTATTGGCAACGCCAACCACCACCCTATCAAAGATCCGCGACGCACGCTCGATCAGATCAATGTGCCCGTATGTCACTGGGTCGAAAGATCCCGGATATAACGCCGAACGTTTCATCATTTTGCCTTTTTTAGAACTGATTTTCAAGCTTTTTAAGCTTATTTTACTCCATAAATAGCTAAACAGGACTTGCCATACCTGCGCAGCGTGATCTCATTGAAATCATGCTCACATGAGGCAAGTCCCTCTAATTTCCCGAATTCCACCACAATTCGGAAATTGGGGTGTAATATATCATAGGCGCTCAGGGTTTTCAAGGTCTTTTTTGCTAATCCAGCGTCGTAAGGAGGGTCCAGAAAAACCACATCGAACTTCCGGCCCTGGCGGGCCAGCATCTTGATCGTCACGAACACATCCGCCCCGAAAACCTCAAACATCCGGCCGTCTTTGCGGGGTTCCCCCAGCCCAAAACGCTCCATATTGGTCCTGATCGTTTCAAGGCACAATGGGTCTTTTTCCACCGCGACCACCTCTTTGGCCCCGGCTGAAAACGCCTCAAACCCCAAGGCTCCGCTTCCTGCAAACAGATCCAGCACCCTTAAACCTGATAGATCATGGCCCAAAAGGTCAAAAACCGCTTTGCGCACCATGTTCTGGGTCGGCCGGATGTTGACCGGCATATAAAAATTCCGCCCCTTGAATTCACCTGTTAGAACTTTCATGAAGCCTCTATCCTTTCATATAAGACACATGAAAAAGCAGCCCGTCTTTCCTTGTTCCTCCGTGCGCCGTGTGTCATGTGTCCGGTGTCTGTATTAACCCGCTTCCACATTTTCCAAAAATCCCGGAAAACGCTCCGCAATGACCGCCTTCAGCCCCGCGTTCTGCGGCTCGATCAAATGAAGGTCCTTATGGACCGTCTCTTCCGCCTCTTTGCGGGCCAATTCCAAAATATCGATCTGACGCATGGGATCGGAAAACCGCAACTCGTTCAGCCCGTGTTGATGACGCCCAAAATATTGCCCCGGCCCGCGGATCTCAAGGTCTTTCTGGGCGATCTCAAATCCGTTACGGGTCGAGACGATCGCCTCCAGCCGTGAAAGCCCGCTTTCCGTGGTAGGGTCCGCGATCAAAAAGCACACACCGTTTTTCCCGCCGCGGCCGATCCGCCCCCGCAGTTGATGAAGCTGCGAAAGCCCGAACCGCTCCGCGTGTTCAATGACCATCACATTCGCATTGGGGACATCGATCCCGACCTCAAGCACGGTCGTTGCCACAAGAAGATCCAGCTCATGCCTTTTAAATTTACTCATCACATTTTCCGCTTCAGAATTCTTCATCTGGCCGTGCACCAGCCCGATACGGAACTCTTTAAAAATCTTCGTGCGGAACTCTTTATACATCGTCTCAGCCGCTTTAAGGTCCAGAGCTTCCGATTCTTCGACCAAGGGATAAATAATATAGGCCTGTTCCCCCTGTCTTAAGATCTCCTTGACCTTCCCGTAAACCCCTTGCGCCTCATCCATTGGAAAGACCAGGGTCTCGACATCACCACGGCCCGGAGGCAGTTCATCGATCACCGAAACATCCAGGTCCCCGAAAAGCGTCAAGCTCAACGTCCGGGGGATCGGTGTCGCCGTCATGACCAAAACATCAGGGCATTGCCCTTTGGAAGACAAAAGCGCGCGCTGCCTGACACCGAATTTATGCTGTTCATCGATCACCGCAAAACTTAGGCGTGGGATCGTCACGCCTTCGCTTAAAAGCGCGTGCGTTCCGATGACCAGGTCGATCTCTCCCCTGGCCAACTGTGACGAAACCCGCTCATGTTCGGCCTTGGGCATGCTTCCGACCAGCAGGTTCACGCGCATCGAGCTTAACGGTCCGTCTGCGATCATGCGCTGGATGCTCTCAAAATGCTGCCTGGCCAAAACTTCGGTCGGCGCCATGACGGCCGCCTGCCGGCCGTTGCGGAAGGCAGTGACGCATCCGAATAACGCCACCACGGTTTTTCCCGAGCCCACGTCCCCCTGAAGCAACCGAAGCATGGGAGAAGTCTTTTGCATATCTGCCGAGATCTCATGAATAACCCGCCTCTGAGCCGCTGTCAGCGTAAAAGGAAGCTGTTCCTTAAACTCCTCCACCATCTGGCCCGAAACCGCATGCTCAACACCCGGCCTGCGCACAATGCTCATGCGCCGGCAAATGACCGAGATCTGAAAAAGAAAAAATTCCTCAAACGACATCCGGCGCAGCGCCTCTTCCTGTTCCTGCGCGTTTTCCGGAAAATGCAGATTCTGAATACTCCGACGGATATTGGGAAGCCGGTGTTTGTTGCGCAGCCATACCGGCAAAACATCCTCCAGCTCATCCAAATACTCATCCAGCCCTGCCGCGATGATCTTGCGCAGATATCGCTGCGTCATCCCTCGCGTCAAAGGATAGATCGGCACGATCCGCCCCATATTCAGCTTCTCATCGCCCCGGTCAATGATCTCATATTCGGGAGAGATCATCTGCAGACGGTTCTTGTAAACCTCCGCTTTCCCGTAGAGAACCACGCGGCTGCCGACCTTAAAATAATGGGCCAGATACGGCTGGTTAAACCAGACCGCCGTGATCTGCCCTGAACCGTCCGTGACCACGATTTCATGAACATGCTTTCGTTTATAATAGCTCCGACGGGCGGATTGACGCAGGACATCACCTGCGACAACCTGACATTCCCCAGCGCGAACATTTTTGAGCTCTACCATGCGGCTGCGGTCTTCATAGCGCCGGGGGAACAGATAGAACAGGTCCTCTATGTTGTCCACGCCAAGATTACCGAACAGAATTTTCCGCTTGGGGCCAACGCCTTTAATATACTGGATCGAAGTATTGGCGAGCTTATTCATAATTGAAGACGCAGGGAAGGTCAATACCGTAACTGGCTGATCTTTTTTTCGACCGCCCTGCGGTAAACGGGGCCGAAGATCGTTTCCAGATCATAAACACCGCGAAAATCATCCAGAGAATCGTCTTCGGTCTTGCTCAGGATCTTCTTCTGAACCAAATTGAAGACAATGTTACCGAAATCCTCGGTCGATTTGATCCCCCAGTATTGCAGGACCGAAAGCGCCATGGGGCCGAAACGCTCCATCAAAAGCACTTTGACCCCCTCCAGGAGCTCTTTTCCTGTGACATGTTTCTTGCGCCGGAACTTATATTGCGTGAAGGAAAGCGCCTCCAGGACAAATTCATAGGCGTCCTCATGATAGCGCGGGTCTTCCAGGCAGAGAGTCTCGATCAAAGTATCCAAATGCTGTTTCATGGTTTTATTTTAACACAACGGGTTTTCAAAAAAAGAAGAAAGAGGAAATTTCTTAATATGCCCCTCTGTTGGTCCTCATCCAGTTTTGGTTTTCGCCGTTTACATTCTTAATCTTTTTGTCATAATATTTTCATGAATATCCACCCCAAAAACCACTGGATCTGGATCACCTACCTCGTTTTCTACACGTTCTACATGACCCAGATCACACAAGAATTCTTTGTCGCGGATTCCGCCATGCGCCATTATTATATTTTTTTAGTCCTTTTCGACCGCTATTATCTGATTCCACTGTTCATGAACGCCCTGATGATCATCATGAACATCCTTTCGATCATCCCGGTATACTGCTACATCTTTAAACGAAAGTTTTTATCGGAAAACTTTTGGAAGCTTTTTCTTGTGATCCGGATCTGCGCGGAACTGAACGGCCACCATTATGAATCAAAGGTCGTGCAAGCCTTTTGGTTCGACGACCCATTTGTCAGCTTTTCGATCGTTTTGATGGGGCTATGCTGGATGGCGCCTTCCTACCTCGTGCTCTATATTTACGCTTTCAAGCGCTCGAAAGCCCTGGGTCATTAGATCTCGGGGGCGTCTTGAGAGACCTTCACAGTGCCCCGATGGAAAAATTTCATCCAAATATCATCGATGATGGCATAAATACAAGGAATGGCAATGAGCGTCAGCCCAGTGGCAAAAAGCAGACCCCAAAAGATCGCCAGGGCCATGGGCTTTAAAAATGGATCCCCGCCTCCGATTCCATAAGCCACGGATACAAGTCCAGCAAGCGTTGTGATGGTTGTCATCAAAACAGGACGCAAGCGCATCCGTCCGGCATCGATCAGAGACGCCCGTCTGCTATGCCCGCTCTGACGGAGCTTATTGACAAAATCCATGAGAACGATCGAATCATTGACCACGATCCCGGTTAAGCCGACCACTCCCATCAGGGCAAAAAAGCTCAAAGGCCTGCCATGAGCTAGAAAGGCCAAAATAACACCGATGATCCCGAACGGAATAGCCATCATGACCACGAACGGCTGAACAATAGAATTGAACACGGCGGCAAGAATGATAAAAATCAAAAACATCGCGACCAAAAATGACCCCTGCAAATTGCCCTTGGTTACCTGCTGCTCCTCATATTCGCCGCTGTATTTTACCGTGTAACCCGGGTATTGCGCGGGAATTTCTTTAAACTCTTTTTGGAGCTGATTATTGACCCCATAAGACGTTGCTTTTTTTTCATCAACCTGTGCGGTCACATAGACCACGCGCTTTCCGTCCAAATGATTGATCTTAAAAACCCCATCATACTCATCGACCTGAGCTACAGCAGACAGCGGAACAAGATTTCCTTTTGAATTAGGAACCAGGATCTTGGAGAACGCATCCATACTGCGGCGGCTCTCCTCCGGAAAACGCACCCGCACCGTGATCTCTTCTTCCGCTTTGACCGGCTTGATCGTCGTGGCAACGCCACCGTCTAAGGCATTGCGCACGCTCTCGGCGATCTGGCCGACCGTCAAATAATATTTCTGCGCCTTTGCCTCATCAATATTGACCTTCAATTGCTTTTTGCCGACTTCATGGCCAAGAAGAACGTCCGAGACCCCGTCGATTCCTTTCAATGCGTTAATGAACTTTTGCGCGATCTGCTCCAGGGTGAAAAAATCATCCCCTTTGATCCCGATCTCGATCGGCTTTCCGACAGGCGGCCCTTCTTTACTGGTATGAAAATAAAGCTTGTCAAAACCCTGGATCTTTTCCAACTCGGGACGCAGGCTGGCAACGATCTCCTGAGGGGTTCTCTTGCGGGACTGGGCAGGGGTCAAAAAAACCGTGATCTGCGCCAAATGGGTTCCTTTTTTCGAATGGGGGTCAAAACCGCGGTCCTCTGCGATCAAGCCCAGATCCGTAACATAAGAATCCAGCTCAGAATCCGGCAACGTTTCGATCAAGGCCTCCACTGGACGTATCCGCTCATCCATGGCGGTCAACGGCGTGCCCTTAACAGCCTCGGCTCTCACCTGAAATTCCTCGATCCCCTCACCGGTGAAAAGGACCATTTTCATGTGGGTCGCCGCGATAAAAAGAGAAAAAAACAAAAGTCCGATCAGACCTATGAACACAAAATAACGGTGATCAAGGGCCTTATTGAGGGTTCCGGCGTACGCCTCAACAAGCCATTTATACCACTTTCGGTCTTTATGAACATCGTCCTTATGTGTGTCTTTAAATTTTTTTGTGCGGATAAAATCCGATAAATGGGACGGCAGAATAATGAACGCTTCCAACAAAGACGCAAACAACGCGATTATGACGACAACCGGAATATACCGAACGAATTTTCCCATGATATCCGGCATGAACATCAAGGGAGCGAACGCCGCGCAGGTCGTCAGGATCGTGCCTGTAACAGGCGCGATCACCTCCGTCGTCCCCCTTACAGCCGCTTCCTTGGGTGACATCCCTTCTTCAATATAGCGATATACGTTTTCGGAAACAACGATCCCATCATCCACCAGCATACCCAGAACAATGATCAGACCCAGCATCGTTACCAGATTGATGCTTAATCCCATCCATTGCATCACAATGAATGTCGAAAAAAGCGCGACTGGCACTCCCAATGCCGTCATCAAAGCTGGGATCGGGTCCAAAAAAAGGAACAGAACAACAATGACCAGAACAAGACCGATGATCCCGTTGTTCTTCAAAACTCCCAGGCGGCGCTTTACGTAATAGGACATGTCATCGGTCACCTCAATGTCCATACCTTGTGGAAGGGTCTTTTTAAACTCTTCAATTGTCTTTTGGATCTCAGCAACAATCGCAATAATGTCTCCGGAATCGTTTTTCACGACGATCATAGAGACCGCTTTTTTACCGTTCAATTTCGAGATCTCATCCGGGTCTTCAAACGTGGAAACAACCCGGCCGATGTCCCGAACGCGCAACCAGTTTCCAGCGTCATTGGCGCGAATGATGACCTCTTCCACTTCCTGCGGCTGGGTGAACTCTCCTGTGATCCGCACGTTAAATTCAGTCTGACGGGTATCCAACTGACCGGCGGGGATCGTGACATTGCGTTTTCCTAACGCAGCCATCACCTCTTCCAACGAAACATGATATTCACTAAGTTTGGACGGGTCAACTTCAACCCAGAACTCCGGATCCCGCCAAGCCACCCTTCGCACCGACCCTACTCCTTTAATATCAAGGATCAGATCTTCCAGATGCTCGGCGTACTGGCGCTTCACATGCTCAGAGAAATCTCCGCTCAGCGTGATCTGAAGGACCGGGAATTCATCAGCCGACAGCTCAACCACAAGCGGATCATCTTTCACTTCCTGGGGCAAATCCCTAACCCGGTCTACCGCGTCCTTTATATCGTCAACGACTTTCCTTTTATTGGAAACGTTCGGATCGATCTCGATCCCGATCTTGGAAAGCCCCTCTTCTGAAGAAGACGACATCTCCTTGACCCCGCTGATCCCACGCAACTCTTTTTCGATCGGAGTGGTCACGAATTTCTCAACATCCTCTGCTGGCGCGCCAGGATAAACGGTCGTGACCGTCACTTCATCGAATTGGATCGGAGGAAACGCCTCCCTCTTTAATCTGAACATTGTAAAAAATCCGACCACAATGATAAAAATCGAAAGCAGGTTGACGAGTAAGGAATTTTTAACTGAAAATTCAGCCAGTTTCATATGATGGGTTCCGAATGCATATTGAAGGCATCCGGCCTATTGCCGTTGTTCGATTTTTCCATCCCAGTAAGAACTTAAAAGGACCCCTTCCGAGCGCCTCAAATCAATCCGTGCCGAATAATATGCGAACTTTGCCTGAGCGGCGAGCCAGCGCGCCTGGATCGCATCTTCCTGAAAACGGATCACCGTGTTTGTATCCGACCGGCCGGCATTAAAACGTTTCATTTCTGCTTCGAGTTTCTGACTCTGGAGATCCGCGACCTTGACCTGATTCATCGCCACATCACGCAGAACATTACAGTTTCTCACCCGGTCGATCACATCAACCATGACCCTGCGTTCCAGAGATTTCATTGCCAGGATCGCCTGCCTTTTTTTTAGTTCTGCTGACCGTCGCTGGGCCCTCTCTTTTGTGTTTTCCAAGGGCATCTTTAAACTCACCCCGATCCAATAATCAGGATTATCCTCATCACTGATGTCCTGGGTGCCGTCTTTAAATGACCCCCCGTCAATACCGTTTCGGGCATAACTTGCCTCAAGATCGATCTGCGGCCAAAGATTATTTGTGTTGAGTGAAAGCTCGATCTTACGCGCCTCGATCATTTTTTTTGCTTGCTGATAATCATACCGATTGGAAAACGCCTTTTCTAGAGACGGGGTCTCTTCTTCTACGGGCTGCTGGTCAACATTAAACCCCTCTGAAGGAATGACCCGCACGGAAACTTGCTCAAGATTCAGCAGAAGCTCCAATGTGCTTTCCTTGGTCGCCAAAATATTCCCGGCTTGCATAACGGCATTGGCCCTCAAGTGATAATTTGCTTCGGAGTCCAACAATTCCGGCTTCTCAATGAGCCCATCCCGGAACTTTTCGCTATTCAGATCATAAAGTCTCTTTGCCTGTTGGAACATGTCTTCCTCGATGGAAACCCTCTCATGCTGAAGGACCAAATCCCAGTAAACTTTTTGAACATCCGTGATCAAACCTTCAATCTTATCCATCGACGTGAATTCCGCGTTCTCAATCTCCAGCCTAGTGATCTTGATCTTCCCGCGGTCCTGTAGTCCAAAAAAATTCTTTCCTAGCTCCTGGGTCAACGCTATTTCAGCCGTTGAATCATAGTACGGGCTTGTTATGTTCGATGAGCTGTTACTGGACCCACGGTTGTTGGTCCAGTCCGTTTCAAGCGTTGTTCCAGAAGGAAGTTTTTTTGACAAACCAATATTGTGATCGTTCGTGCGTGATTCTGTCGGGGCAAGGGTCGAAACACCGGCGGATTCATCACGGCGGTATTTTGTGCTCGCCTCAAGGACAGTATCATAGATCGACTCTGCCGCAGTCTCCTGCGTGCGAGAGATCAGCGTATCATACTGAATGATCTGAACGTCAAAATTGTTGTTTAAGGCCGCTTTTGTGGCCTCCTCCAAGGACAGCAAATAGTCCACACCTGTTCCGTCTCGCGGAACTTGGAGTATTTGCGCAAATGATAACGACACGGCCATTGAAAAAAGAACCAAAAAAAATACTACTCGGCAAAACCCGCCCAAAGCTCTTATTTTTTCCAGGAAGGATTTAAACATAGATCGAGATCTTTTTCATGCTGTTAACAAACGCCCGGGCCTCTTCTGAAGGCACATGGCTTAAAATTTCCATCCACCGCTTTTGCGCAACAGCGCGCATGCGCTTAGCCAAAGCCAGCCCCTTTGGCGTCAAGGTTGCATAAACGACCCTTCGGTCCTTTGTGTCGTGCACGCGCTGCAGATGCCCCCCTTGCTCAAGACGTGAAACGATCCCCGTCATGGTTGGCGCTGAAACTCTCAGAAGGCATGCCAGGTCGGTGATACGGGTCTTGCCTTCCTCATAAAGCGCCAGGATCGTAAAGATCTGAGCATTCGAAAAATCGTGAGCCTGTGTCATTCTCATGACGATCGCCCGGCCGATCCGTGGACCGATCAAACTCATTTCATTTGCAATAGATTCAAGCGTCATGGCCGCCCTTATTTACTTAGCTTTGCTAAATATTATCATAGAATGATACGATGTCAAGGAATGGGGTTAGAATACATTAAACGGCTATGGACATCCACAGCCGAGGGCAAGGTCGAACCCGTAACAATCCGGATCCGAGATTGAAGAAAAAGCTCCCTGACCGCACTTCATGATGTTGTTCTCAAATCCCAACAATGGCCCCGCAAAGGTTATTTCAAAAAAAATGACGCTATTAGGGTCCCCGCCATCACGAGTGTTACGGCAGGCGAAAATCCGCCAAAGCTCGGCCCCTATATTTGCCATACAATAATGAAAATGAGAATTCGGATTATTGCTCTGGTTGTCCATACCAAGACTTTCCCAGGTAATGCAAGAATTATTGAAAACCGTTGTTTGCATTAAACACACTTCAGCCGCGCGTCGGGCGCTTGAAATCACTGCAAATGCCTCCGCAGATCTTGCAAATTCGACAGCCCGGAACAAACGCGGAAGCGCCAGAGATGCCAGAACTCCCACAATGATTATCACAATAATAAGCTCTAAAAGTGTAAAACCTTTTGAATTCATAAAAACCCCCACTAAAAGAATAATCCCGCCATGATCAAAACACAATCGATTTCAAAAAACTTTTTCAATAAAAATCGCCGTCTCTTGCGCATATTCTTTTAACGATAATAAAAAGGCTCCAATGATTTCTCATTGGAGCCTCATATTAATCCCGGCAACGTTCTACTCTCCCAAAGCCTTGCGACTTAAGTACCATCGACCTCAGCGGGCTTAACTGCCGTGTTCGGAATGGGAACGGGTGTTTCCCCGCTAGCATAATCGCCGAGAAAATCTAAATTTCCAGTTATGTGATAATTGATGTATGACCCGTAAGCATACTAGACATGATGTATTTATGCAAATATTTGGCAGATTAGTACCGCTTAGCTAAAAGCCTTACGACTCTTACACACGCGGCCTATCAACCTGGTAGTCTGCCAGGTGCCTTCATTCCCGAAGGAAATCGATGATTCATCTTGAGGGGGGCTTCGCACTTAGATGCATTCAGCGCTTATCCCTTCCAGACATAGCTACCCAGCGATTGCCCTTGGCAGGACAACTGGAACACTAGAGGTCTGTCTCTTCTGGTCCTCTCGTACTGAGAAGAGCTCCTCTTCAATCATCGTGCGCCCACACCAGATAGAGACCGAACTGTCTCACGACGTTCTAAACCCAGCTCGCGTACCGTTTTAACCGGCGAACAGCCGGACCCTTGGGACCTTGTCCAGCCCCAGGATACGATGAGCCGACATCGAGGTGCCAATCCGCGCTGTCGATATGAACTCTCGAGCGCGATCAGCCTGTTATCCCCGGAGTACCTATTGTTCGTTGAGCGATGGCAATCCCATGATCTACCACCGGATCACTTAGCCCTACTTTCGTATCTGCTTGACATGTCTGTCTCGCAGTTAAGCTCCCTTATGCCTATGCACTCTAAAGACGATTGCCAACCGTCTTGAGGAAACCTTTGGACCCCGTCGTTACTCTTTAGACGGGACTCGCCCCAAGCAAACTGCCCAGCTGTCACTGTCTTCCGCCCTGATTCAAGGGTCAAAGTTAGAATTCTAGTACTACAAGGGTGGTATTTCACCGATGGCTCTGTCCTGACTAGCGTCAGGACTTCACAGCCTCCCACCTATCCTACACATGGAGGACCAAAATTCAATAACAGCCTGCAGTAAAGGTTCCGGGGTCTTTTCGTCTTGGTGCGGGTAGACGGCATCTTCACCGCCACTACAATTTCGCCGAGCCTCTCCTCGAGACAGCGCCCAAATCGTTACACCATTCGTGCGCGTGGGAACTTACCCCACAAGGAATTTCGCTACCTTAGGACCGTTATAGTTACGGCCGCCGTTTACTGGGGCTTCAGTTCTCAGCTTCGTCCTAAAGGACTAACCGATCCCCTTAACCTTCCAGCACCGGGCAGGTGTCACACCCTATACGTTGTCTTTCGACTTTGCAGAGTGATGTGTTTTTACTAAACAGTCGTCCGGGCCTCTTTACTGTGGCCTTCCAAGCTCCGTCCGCGAAGGACTTCACTCTTCAGGCGCCCCATCTCCCGAAGTTACGGGGCCATTTTGCCGAGTTCCTTAAGAAGAGTTCTCTCGAGCGCCTTCCCATATTCTGGGTATCTACCTGTGTCGGGTTACGGTACGAACAGCTATAAGACTCACTTGTGAGATTTTCTTGGCAGCATGGAATCAATGAATCCCTTCACCCGTAGGATCAGGTTACCATCACCTCTCATCCCATCTTTCGACAGGACTACAGGTTTGAACAAGGACGTCCAACACCTCGCTCATTTATCCTCCTGCGTCATCACAAGCTGATAACGTTTATAACTGGTTCCGGAATATTAACCGGATATCCATCGACTACGCCTTTCGGCCTCGCCTTAGGATCGACTAACCCTGGGCGGATTAACCTTCCCCAGGAAACCTTAGATTTTCGGCGCTATGGTTTCTCGCCATAGTTTTCGCTACTCATACCGACATTATCACTAGTACTTACTCCAGCGCTCCTTACGGTACGCCTTCAACGCTTAGTACTACGCTCCCCTACCCCTTCTCCGTTCCGAAGAACGAACAAAGCTACGGTTTCGGTTATCGCCTTAAGCCCCGATCATTTTAGGCGCAGAATTACTCGACCAGTGAGCTATTACGCACTCTTTAAATGATGGCTGCCTCTGGGCCAACATCCTGGCTGTCAATGTAATTCCACTTCCTTTACCACTTAGACGATATTTGGGACCTTAACCGGTAGTCCGGGCTGTTTCCCTTTAGACTATGAAGCTTAGCCCCCACAGTCTTACTCCCGGGGTAAACACAGCAGTATTCGGAGTTTGGTTAGGTTTGGTAGGCTGGTGAGCCCCCTAGCCTATTCAGTAACTCTACCCCTGCTGTGCAATTTACCCGAGGCTAGTCCTAGAACTATTTCGGGGAGAACCAGCTATTTCCAAGTTTGATTAGCCTTTCACTCCGATCCACAGGTCATCACCGTTCTTTTCAACGAACGAGTGTTCGGTCCTCCACTGAGGTTTCCC
The DNA here is from genome assembly GCA_022711395.1 of Candidatus Omnitrophota bacterium. Lineage (GTDB taxonomy): Bacteria > Omnitrophota > Gorgyraeia > Zapsychrales > JANLHA01 > JAKLFA01. The sequence continues at coordinate 478,422 of JAKLFA010000002.1, forward strand.
ACAGCTTCAACCTGCCCATGGATAGATCACCTGGTTTCGGGTCTACTACATGTTACTATGGTCGCCCTATTCAGACTTGCTTTCGCTACGCCTACCTGCCATAAGCAGTTAAGCTTGCAACATGCAGTAACTTGTCGGTCCATTATGCAAAAGGTACGCCGTCACCCATTTTCTGCCCGAAGACAGAACATAGGGCTCCGACCGCTTATAAGTTTATGATTTCAGGTTCTATTTCACTCCCCTTACCGGGGTTCTTTTCAACTTTCCCTCACGGTACTAGTTCCCTTTCGGTCAGACTCTTGTATTTAGGCTTAGCCCATGGTCGGGCTGGATTCATGCAGGATTCCCCGTGCCCCGCATTACTTGGGATACCTCTAGGCTGATTGAACGCTTCAAATACAGGACTATCACCTTCTCTGGTGTGGCTTTCCAACCACTTCTTCTGCGCTCTCCCATACCACATTAAGGTCCCGCAACCCCTTGGCGTAAACGCCAAGGTTTAGCCTCTTCCCGTTTCGCTCGCCGCTACTCTGAGAATCTCTTTCGGTTTCTTTTCCTGCAGGTACTTAGATGTTTCAATTCCCTGCGTCTTGCATCCTGCTTCTATTGAATTCAAAGTAGGATACTCCAGGATGAACTGGAGTGGGTTGCCCCATTCGGAAATCTTCGGATCAAAGCCTGTTTGCGACTCCCCGAAGCATATCGCTGCTTACCACGTCCTTCATCGCCATAGTCTGCCAAGTCATCCATCATAAACTCTGTGTAATTTGCGAATTTTACTATGACTAGTAAACCTACGAAAATTGCATACACCAATTATCACATAACTGTCAAAGAACGATTTAACGCCAAAATGGCGCAACAGGAACAGAATTCCCGTTTAAATCTATCTTGAATTTTATTGCCAAACCATAACACCTAAATTTGGTGGAGCTGAGGAGGATCGAACTCCTGACCCTCTGCTTGCAAAGCAGATGCTCTCCCAGCTGAGCTACAGCCCCACATGAAAGTCACTATACACAACTTTTTGTGCTTCGTGTCTTAAATGGTGGGCCCGAGAGGATTCGAACCGCTGACCCCCGCGTTATCAGCACGGTGCTCTAACCACCTGAGCTACGGGCCCAAAACCCAGCAAATTCGATCCTTCGATCTCATTAAATTTAGAAAGCCAAGCTCTTTGAAAGAGCTTTTCCTTTGACCACAAGTTCGTGTGAGAACGAACTCATTGCCGTCTTTCCCTCGGGCAGGGTTCCTAGCATCATTATGATTGCCTATTCAATGAATAGTTTCTCGAAAACGAGAAAATAGAAAGGAGGTGATCCAGCCGCACGTTCCCGTACGGCTACCTTGTTACGACTTAGCGCCAGTCACCAGATTTACCTTCGGCCTATCTACATAGGACTTCGGGTACCCCCGGCTCCCATCGCTTGACGGGCGGTGTGTACAAGGCCCGGGAACGTATTCATGGGAGCGTTCTGATCTCCCATTACTAGCGATTCCGGCTTCATGGAGTCGAATTGCAGACTCCAATCCGAACTGAGGCTGACTTTTAGAGATTAGCTCCCCTTCGCAGGTTCGCAACCCTTTGTATCAGCCATTGTAACACGTGTGTCGCCCAAGGCATAAGGGCCGTACTGACTTGACGTCATCTCCACCTTCCTCCCGGTTATCCCGGGCAGTCTCCTAAGAGTGCTTCCACCATTCTGCAAGCAGAAATTGGTGAAGTGGCAACATAGGACAATGGTTGCGCTCGTTGCGGGACTTAACCCAACATCTCACGACACGAGCTGACGACAGCCATGCAGCACCTGTATAAGTTGTCGGACTTGACGACTCGTTCCCCTTTCGGTTCACTACTACTTATATGTCAAGCCTTGGTGAGGTTCTTCGCGTATCATCGAATTAAACCACATGTTCCACCGCTTGTGCGGGCCCCCGTCAATTCCTTTGAGTTTTAGCCTTGCGACCGTAGTCCCCAGGTGGAGCACTTAATGCGTTAGCTGCGGCACCGAACCTTACGGTCCGACACCTAGTGCTCATCGTTTACAGCTAGGACTACCAGAGTATCTAATTCTGTTTGCTCCCCTAGCTTTCGCAATTTAGCGTCAGGATAGACCCAGGAAATTGCCTTCGCCGTTGGTGTTCTTCCCGATATCTACAGATTTCACCCTTACACCGGGAATTCCATTTCCCTCTGTCTACCTCAAGTCTACTAGTTCGAAAGGCAGTTTTCCGATTAAGTCGGAAGATTTCACCCCTCGCTTAGTAAACCGCCTACTTGCCCTTTACACCCAATGATTCCGAGTAACGCTTGCCACCTCCGTATTACCGCGGCTGCTGGCACGGAGTTAGCCGTGGCTTATTCGTCAGGTACCGTCAGTCTTGCAGCTATTAACTGCAAGATTTTCTCTCCTGACAAAAGCAGTTTACAATCCGAAAACCTTCATCCTGCACGCGGCGTCGCATAGTCAGACTTTCGTCCATTGCTAAATATTCTCGACTGCAGCCTCCCGTAGGAGTCTGGGCAGTGTCTCAGTCCCAGTGTGGCTGACCATCCTCTCAGACCAGCTACCCGTCAAAAGCCTTGGTGGGCCGTTACCCCACCAACAAGCTGATAGGACGCAAGCTCATCCTTAAGCGGCAGGCCCCGAAGGGTCCCCGCCTTTATCCAAAAAAACATGCGTTTTAATGGAACTATCAGGAATTACCTCCGTTTTCACGAAGCTATACCTGTCTTAAGGAAAGATTACTCACGTGTTACTCACCCGTTTGCCGCTATCCCGCGCCTCCTCTTGAGATGCAAGCACCTCTTGATTCAGCAAGGATCGCTCGACTTGCATGCCTAATCCACGCCGCCAGCGTTCACTCTGAGCCAGGATCAAACCCTCCAAAGAAACTTGGCTTTGATTTCATATTTCGCTCAAAGGCGTTATGGGTTCCAAATTGGCAATAAAATTTCAAAGATCAAATCTGGAATGGTTATCCAAAAAGGTTCACAAAGAATACCAGACTGCAATACCTTTGTCAAGTAATTTTTTAAACCTTTTTTAAAAATTTTTTTCCAAGGTCAAAAAATCAAAAAATCAATCATCCCAACATGTTAAAACGTTATTGGGGGCGTCCTGTTTTTTGGCCTTACTCAAGGCTGGAATGAGAAAAAATACACACCCAATTTATTCCATCAGGTGGTGCGATTTCAGCTCATTTTCTACCTGTTGAAGCGCCTTCTGGAGATCTTTCAAGAGAGAAACATTGATCGAAACACCCTTGGCTGTCGGAACCATCTCCTCGGAGCCCTGCGTCATCGTCCATGTGCGGATGTCAATCAAATCATTTCCCTTATATTCCCTGATCCCAACACGCACCTCTTGAAACTTGTTCTTTTTGAACACTGACACTGTTTTATCCATTTCTCCTCTCACCCCCTCACATTGAGATTCACCCGAGCACTTAGTTCCTTTCACGGGTCTCCACAAAACATTTTAACGCCTTAAAAATCTCCTTTAAATTCTTTTCAAATCGTTTCTGAAAAAACAGCTTCCAAATCAATTTCTGGCTTAAACTTTGCGCCGCCAACTGCATCAAATAATCAATTCGCACACCGTTAGACCGCTCTTCCAGCGTCAGCAATTCCCGCGCCCTTAAGAATCCTTTTTGAAAATCCACCTCAAGCCGGCTCTTTTGGTCACAATAAACAACTTCGCCCTCAAACTTCAAAATCCATGGCTTTAAAATATCCAATGAGACCTTTTGCCCCTGCTGAGCGATCCCCCCTCCTTCACGCGAATAACGAACCTCTACCTTCCCCGGCCACCATTCAGCCGCCCCCCATTTAAAAAGCTCCGCAATAAGCCTCTCATGATCCTGCTCAATAAAAACAAATTGATGAACGCGTAACAGATCCTTCGATGTGTTTCGTTCTTTCGATAAAAATTTTAATTCCATAAAGACCACGCTCCTCTATGACTGAGCCAGCAATTCAACCTGAGCCGCGTATTCCAACGCCTGAAGGAGCATGAAGCATTCCATCAGATCTTTCCCTCGAGCCAAACTCCCATGATTGCGCAAATGGATAACCTTGTGTCCCGCCAACGCATCCACAACTGGACCAATATCCTCAACAGTAAGTGTTTTCTGATCCACCACAGGAACGTCACCCAAAACATGCCTTGACTCAAGAATTCTCGGGCGCAAGACCCCATGCTTTAAAAAAAATGCGTTTGCGAACACCGAATGCACATGGATCACCGCCCCGCCTTCAAGAATTTTTTGATAAACGGCCCGATGAAGCGTGTTCTCGCTCGACGGCTTTCCGCCCTGAATGACACGGCCCTGAAGGTCCATATGCACAATATCTTTTGACGTCAAAAAACCCAAGCTCGTTTCAGTCGCTGTAATCGCAATACCGCTTCCGCCACCGAGCTTAACACTCATATTGCCACTTGAACCAACGGTCAAATTCTTATCCCAAAGATATTTTCCGAAACGGACGATTTCATCGGATGCTGATTGAAAACTATCAAAGTCCGTCATTGCCCCACCGTTTCAAACCGACTGCCAAGTTGACCGAACACCATCTCGGAGACTTTTTGCTTTGCGTGCGTGCTCAAAGAAGATATTTCAACACGTGTTGATCCTTCATGCCAGCGGTCAAAAAATATCCCCACTTCCGTCGTATCGACCGCATCCGGGACCCTCATGACCACAATATATCCTTTATCAGGGTCAAACATATGCCTCAAAAGACGGTCTTGAGTTTTGCTGGCCGCATGCTCCCGATAGGAATCGGTCATAGCAAAAACTGCGTCAAAACACTCATTTTGTGCGCAAAGAAACTCTTTCGCCAGCGCGCCATCCCGTTGCCGTTGAAGAACCCTGACGGAAGAACCCCAAAGTGTCCTGGGAAAATCTGTCACATATGAACAGGAACTAATAAATATAGTAATAAATAATAATATATATAGTTTTATCATAGTTATGTATTATAACAAAGATTTGATTTTTGACAAATTTTCTTTTTAAAGGCAACTAACCAGGCAACAATGGAAACAGGAGCCCTTCTTCCAACTCAAGCCGTTGTATAACCCGGCTCGAGAACTTTAAAAATTCCATGGCAAAGGCCCTCATACGCAGAAGACTGTCCGGATGCGAAAACCGCTCATAAAATTCAAGGATCTCTATTCGGAGTTCCGTTATGTCTTGGGCCAAGAATTCAAGCATTTTCAAATTTTCCCGGTTCCCGCTATTTTGCTCCTCCAATTGCTGAAAGACAGGCGCGGTCTGTAGGCTCATATAATCCAGCAGCATCTCATACAACTCAAGCAAAAAAGGCCTCGCATCCTCATATGAACGGCCGCACTGCCTGACCTGATCAATCCGCGTCACAATACTGGCATGAGCAAAACGAAAAACCTTCTGGGTAGGAATCTTAGCCAACTGTTTTCCCCGCTAATGCGAACCAAGCTCCCGCTGGAATTCTTCACAGATCTTCTGAAGGCCCATTGCCTGGGTCTGGCTCTTGAGAAGCTCTTCACTTAAAAGGCCTTCTTTTTCCTTCAAAAACTGGTTCAGAAGCTTCAATTCGTTAAGCTGCCTTTGCAAATCACTATTCGACTCCTGCAAGCCATTTGCATTTTCCGCGGCATGCTCCACCATTGAACGATCCAAACCCCTTCGTGAAATTTCCAGATCCCGCTCAAGTTCTTCCCGACGGGTGCGGTTTACAGCGATCTCATTGTTCAAAACACCGATCTGATCCTTCAATGATTGTATATAACCATGCGCATCCTTTAACCGCCGTTCGCTGTCATCTCGCAAAAGCTGAACCTCATGCTCCAACCGCTCAAGATCAGCGGCACCCTGAAGCTGGCTTGCTGCGGATTCCTGGCCCTTTTCCTGCTGCAGCCGCTCGATCATGGCCCTTGCCTCAAGAAGTTCACGCTCTTTTTGATCGCGGATATCCTCCACCTCAGTCTTCACCCGCGCGATCTTTTCAGTCATACGCTGAATTCCCTCTTGAAAAGCCGAATTTTCAGAACGCAAGCGCTCAGCCTCAGCGACCATTTGAGCCAACTCCGCCCCTGATCGTTCCTTCACATCAGATAATTCTTTCTCAAGATGTGAAATCTTCTCTTGGTTAGCCTGAATCTGTTGCTGTAAAACCGCCCTTTCTTTTTGAAGGGCCTCAATATGTTCGGGGGGCATCGTTTGATCTAAATGATCCAATTCTTCCTTCAAAGACTTTCTTTGCGAATCTAATGTTTGAATAGCCGCAATCGCCTGTCGGGCCTGGTCATCTGCCTTGCGAGAAAGAAATTCCAACTGCCTCTTTAATTGTGTAATCGCGGTCTGATATTCCTGGTCACGGGAACGCAATGCGTCTACCTGACGGCTCACCTCTTCTCCGGACGCGATTTTTTGTCGAGAATCTTCAAGCTCAACGGCCATCAGATCAAGCTGCTGCTTAAGGCCTTGTTCCTCATCGAGAATACGACGCAGCTCCTGCTGGGCCTGTTCATACTCTTTTTTGCTAACGACTTTTTCCATATCCGGAGCACTGACCGTCGCCTTCAGAACAAACGACACACCAATGACAAAAGAAACAATCCCGAGCAATGAAAGCGTGATGATAAAAACCATATGGTCTCCAATGTCAGTTTACCAGAACGTCTTTTGGTTCAGATAGGAACACACATACTCAAAAACACCGTCCTCCAGCGTCGTAAAAGGCCGGTCATAACCGACTGAACGGATCTTTTCCATGGGGGCTTCTGTAAAATACTGATACCTCGGACGAAGGTATGGCGGCATTTCGACATAATCGATCCTCAATGGCCTTCCCAGCGCAGAAAAAAGCGCCGCGGCAACATCATTCCAACTGCGCGCCCGGCCGGTTCCGATGTTATAGATCCCGGAAAGATCGGAATGATCCAAAAAAAACAACGTCATGTCGACCGCGTCCTTGACATAGATAAAATCCCTTTTCTGCTCCCCGTCGGCATAATCCGGATGGTACGACTTAAAAAGAGAGATCCGTCCTTCTGACACAACACGCGGATACGCCTTATTGACCACGCTGCGCATATCCCCCTTGTGATATTCATTCGGTCCGTAAACATTGAAGAACTTCAATCCCACGATGCGGTCCAAAACCCCCTGCTCAAGCGCCCAAAGATCAAATTTATGTTTCGATTCGCCATAAAAATTCAAAGGTCTATATCGACCAAGCATCGCTTCATCATCACTATAGCCCTGTAACCCATCCCCATACGTCGAGGCTGAACTCGCATAAATAAAACGCACATCATGCCGCAAACACCATCGGGCCACATCCCGAGTATATTCAAAATTGTTCTTTTGATAATAGGCTTCATCAAAACCCATCGTTGCGCTGCAAGCCCCCATGTGAATGACCGTATCCACCGAGGGATCGATCGAATCCGAAAGGACCTTCTTCAAGAACTCCTCTTTATCCTCATAAGAACGGTAACGTTTTGATTTGAGATTCTCGGCCTTACCATCACCCGCTGCCACTTCATCAACGACGATCAAATCCTCACGACCCCGCTCATTCAATTTCGCAAGAATACAACTTCCGATGAATCCCGCCCCACCTGTCACAACGATCACTCCCCCGCCCCCTTCTGATTTTTATTCTTTCCCGTGGACAGCGCCATAAGACAACGCGCGAGCTTACCACCCATCTCTGTTGCCAAAATGTTGAAATTCCGCCCTTCGTCCAAAAAAGACACCTTTTCGAGCGAAAAAACAGCCGCCACACTGGAATCCTTTTGATAAAGCATTTTACCGTGCGCAGAGATCACGCGCTTTGGTTTTTTTAATAAAAAACGCTTCCATAATTTCCCCTGCCGAAGCTCATCAATCTGCCCCATAACGATCAAATCCGCATGAGCGGCCGAAGCGTCTCCCAAAACCTCTAGACGGCCGTCACGTTCAAATTCTTGGGCCATGCCCTTTACGATCGACAGTGCTGTTCGGCTGGTCGTTTCATCTGAAAAAACACGCGGCCCCGCTGAGAACGGAACGATCACAATGCTCGTAGAGCCTTCCACAAGCTCCGGACGTAGCACATCACACGCCCCGCAACCGCGTTCAGAATCCAAGCACTCTTGCGCCCATCCAACTTGCGCTGCAAATATCACGGCCACAGCAACGCAGCATAATGCGAACCCTTTTCTGACCATCACAACATCCTTTTTTTGGCACGCGGCCCTGCCATTCTCCTCTGTCAACGTCCTTAAATCCGCGATCATCTCCTCAGTCAGATCCTTTGTTCTAAACCGCCACCCCCAATTGCCGCTGGAAGATCCAGGCACATTCATGCGCCCTTCAACTCCAAGATTTAAAATATCCTGAACTGGCACAAGGGCAAGTGCGGCCCGGGACCGAAAAGCGACCCGTGTCATCTCCCATGCCACATCCTCCGCCCGGACATCCCTGCCCAAATACTGCCGAAGGTGATCGTGTTCTTCTTGTGAAGCATCCCGCTCAAACCATCCACGGGTAGTGTTGTTATCATGTGTTCCGGTATAGACAACGCAATTTTCGTCATAATTCTCAGGAATGTAGGGATGCGTCGACATCTCTCCACTGAAGGCGAATTGAAGGACCTTCATCCCGGGGATCCTAAACGTTTTCATCAACTCCTTGACGCCCTCCGTGATGATCCCCAGGTCTTCCGCAATGAGAGGCAGACCCGCGAACTGCTGTGAAATCGCGGAAAGAAAATCGGCCTTCGGCCCTTCCCCCCAAGATCCGTTCACCGCCGTCATTTCCTTGGCAGGAATCTGCCAAAAAGATTCAAAACCGCGAAAATGGTCTATTCTCACGATATCAAAAAGATCGAACTGGCGTTTCAGCCGTTTGAGCCACCACTTAAACCCATCCGCCTTCAGACGCTTCCAATCATAAACGGGATTCCCCCACCGCTGCCCCGTCGAACTGAAATAATCAGGCGGAACACCCGCGACAAATTTCGGCCGATGCTTGGCATCCAGAACAAAAAATTTCTGGTTCGCCCAGACATCAACACTGTCATCATTCACATAGATCGGGATATCGCCGATCAATTCAAGCCCCAGACCTTTGCAGTATGAACGCAAAACTTTCCACTGCCGCTGAAAAAGGTATTGCAGGAATTTATGCAGACCGATCGCGTCCTTCAGTTTCTGCCGGGCGGCCCGCAGCGCGTCCTTCTCCCGTCCGGCGATCTCGTCAGGCCATTCATCCCAACGCTTCTGCGGAAATTCACTTTTCAAGGCCATGAACAAGGCGTAATCATCAAGCCAAAAAGAATCCTCCTGGCAAAAAAGGTCGTAGTCGTTCTGCAGATCCTGCCTGTCCTTGAACGCCGTATACGCCTTTCGCATCACGGTCATTTTAAAATCACGGACCGCCGAGAACTCAACCCGGTCCTGAGCAAAAGCTCTCGGAAGTTTTAAATCATCCGGAGTCAAAAGCCCCATCGCAGAGACCTCATCAAGACTGATAAAAAGAGGATTGCATGCAAAAGCTGAAGGGCTGCTGTAAGGCGACTCGCCGTAGATCCCATCCGTCGGGTTTAAAGGCAGCATCTGCCAATACCTCTGCCTGCCCGCCTTCAAGACATCGGCGATCCAGAACGCCCCAGGCCCTAGGTCGCCGATCCCGTATTCCGAAGGAAGAGAGGAAAGATGAACCAAAAGACCGCTTCCTCGTTTTAACATAATTCGAATCCTTTCATAAGAATATCCGTTTTCCGTCAAGCATGGAAATCAACTTTTAAGAAACTTCCCAAACGCTCAAAATTCTTGACCCACTCCCGAGTCCCGGGGTCTTCCGTGTCTCTCTGCCTCTTGATCTTTGGGTAAAGTCGTTGCAACATTGAAAAATAAATATTCTGCGCCCGCCAAAGTTCCGGTTCCAAGGGGACCACCTGAAGGATCCGTAAAAATTCGCAGATCACGCTCAAGAGACCGACATCCCGGGAATGCTGTGTTAAGCGGGCCATGAACTGGTTCAACCGTGTTGACGCTGCGAAATTCAGCGCATCCTTGTCACGCGTGAAGGACCATCGTTTGATCTCCTGCGCGATCCGCTCCAGACGCTCAAAATCAATATGCTCCTGCTGCAATTCATTGACCAAATCCCGGTTCAAAATGAATTCCACGCTCATCGCCAAGGCTTTCGGAAGCGGGATCCGAAAATCAGGGCGCACCTGCATCAAAGGATAATAATGCTCATACACAGCCCTAAAATTATTTTCGATTGATTGCAGCGTTTGATCAAAAATCTGCTCCAGAACCTTTCCTTGTTCATTCTTAAAAAGATCCCAAAGATTATACCGGTTACGGCCAAAAAATTCATTCATAAGTTGAATGACGTCGGTAATATTATTCTCCTCAAAACATTTCTTAAGGGCATCCGTCATCTCAGAAAACTCGCGGTCCTCACCCGCCAGGCGCACCCCCCCGCTTACGTTATAATCACCAAAATGCAACGCGGCAAAATCCATGGCCACCTCTTCAAAGGTGACATTCGATTTGACCATCAATTGCCCCACTGAAAACTTTTGTTTTCCAAACTCATAGAACTTATGATTTCGCAGCTCAATATGGTAACAGTAGATCTCCGCGGCCTGTGGATATTGATCGAACAGGCAAGAGATCGCAAAATGCGCGCCAACATCTAGAAGGCTCGTGACCGAAGGTTTGACCTGCTGTTCATAAATAACTCGTCCGTTCTGATACTCCCGCACATTACTGGGCGCCTCTTCGAGGCGGATCAAAAAATCTTTCTCCAGATCGACCCCGGAAATATCCTTCGCCAACTGAATGGCCCGCGCGGCATACTGCATGATCTGAACGGTTTCGATCCCGGAGAGCTCATCAAAAAACCATCCACAGCTGGTATACATGAGCATCCCGTTGCGCTGCATTTCAAGCAGTTTCAAAACACGGACGACCTCTGATTCAGATAACGGCCGCTTACAGTTTGTTTTTAGAAAACGATCAACCGTCTTGCCCGACCGGTCAAGGATCACTGAAATGTAATTATTGCGCATGCTCCAGGGATCGTCCGAATATTCGGCCATCGCCTGTTCATAAACAACGACCAACTGGTCCCGGAGCCAATCCAGGCTTTTACGTAAGGGCTTGCGCCATTTCTGGTCCCATCCCGCATGCCCTCCGATGCAACATCCGCAGTTCGAGCGCCAGCGCTCCACCCCGTGAGAACAACTCCAGGACGATTGTTCGACGATCTCCACCTCATGCTCCGGCGGATGTTTTTCAAGATATTCCCCAAAAACCGTAATAACCGCAGCCTGCTTTTGCTCAATATAATGCAAACAGTACGATAACGCCATATTACCGAAACGATGATGGTGCCCGTATGTTTCACCGTCGGTAGCCACATTCACTAACCGCGGCCGCTCATCTGAGGCGGCAGCGGCATTAAAAAGACGGCCGGCGAAAGCCTCCCCATTTCCCAACAGGCCCGAAAAAGCGATATCATGGGAGATCGGCCCATCATAAAAGAAAATAACGATCGATCGTCCGCTTGGAAGACGACAAATGTACGGCTGCTGGCAATCGACCACACCACCCGCATCCTTTACGACCGTCCAATCCTTCTCGTCTATCTTGCGAAACGCCTTCGCCTGATACGGAGCCAAGATAGTGAATCGAATGCCATATTGCGCCAAGATCTCCAGAGTTTCCATGTCCACGGCGGTTTCAGGAAGCCACATCCCTTCCGGCTCACGCTTGAAACGGTATTCGAAATCCCGGATCCCCCAGATAACCTGGGTCTGCTTATCGCGAGCATTGGCTAACGGCATGATCATATGATTGTAGGCCTGAGCGATCGCCCCGCCGTGACCGTTAAAAAAATGCTGGCTGGATTTATCAGCCTTTAAAATAGCTAAATAAATGTCGGGCTCTTCCCGTTCCATCCAAGAAAGTAACGTGGGGCCGAAATTGAAACTGATCTTGGAATAATTATTCACGATATCCGTGATCTTTCCCTCTGACCCAAGGATGCGCGAAGCGACGTTGGGGGCATAGCATTCATCCGTGATGCGCTTGTTCCAATTAGCATATGGAAAAGCGGAATCCTGAAGTTCGATCTCTTCCAGCCAGGGGTTCTCCCTGGGAGGCTGATAGAAGTGCCCATGGATGCAAATAAATTTATTCATAGATGATCTCACGAGCCGTCCCGCGTCTGCCAGTCAAAACACGGTAAAAGCTCAGTTTTTCTCCTGACCACTGTTGATTAGTGCCGCCGTTTTAAAAACGCTTTAAGAGCTTGCGCCAAAAACTTTTTTCCGATTTCTGATCTGAACGCTTATAAAATTCGCGAAAAATATTCAGCTCCGATTCAACCAGTGAGAACATAATCTCGCTTCGGCCCTGAGTATAACGGACCTTATCCTCCCTCGCCAGCCATCCCAAAGCCATGTTGACGATCGCCTCATTCTCATTTAAAGCACTGGCGATCTGTCGGCTCGACGCCTCGCCCTTGACACCCAGCTCATGCCACGTTCTTCCGGCCACTTCAATGACTTTGTCCTTCATGATTGCCCCCCTTTTTGGTCATTACGATCTTTCTCAAAAATCCTTTTTGACATCCGTTATTCTGGAGACTCCGCGGCCATCCGCTGTGAAACATCTAATTTAAAATACACAGCCCCCAACGGAGGAATGGTCAAGTCTAAAGAAAAAGGCCGGCCATGATATGGCGTATTCTCAGCCTCAAGACCGCCGAGATTCCCTATTCCTCCTCCGCCGTAGACCGGCGCGTCGGAATTGAAGATCTCCTTCCAATACCCGATAACCGGGACGCCCACACGATAATGTTGCCGGGGAACAGGAGTGAAATTACAGGCGACCAGGATCGCATCCTCAATACTGTGGGAGGTCTTACGTAGAAACGTCAAGACGCTGTTCTGCCAATCATCGCAATGGATCCATTCAAACCCCGCCGGGTCAAAATCCTTTTCGGAAAAAGCCGGATTCCGTCGGTATAAATGGTTCAGATCACGGACCAGATGCTGGATCCCCTTATGAGTATCGAATTCCAACAAATGCCAATCCAGACTTTGTTCGTGATACCATTCCGCCCATTGACCGAATTCCGATCCCATAAAAAGCAGTTTCTTTCCAGGATGAGCATACATGTAAGAAAGCAATAACCGCAAATTCGCGAACTTCTGCCAGTTATCCCCCGGCATCTTGGACAAAAGCGAGCACTTTCCATGCACGACTTCGTCATGCGACAACGAGAGAACGAAATTTTCGGTATAGGCATACAACATACTGAAGGTCAACTCGTTATGATGATATTTCCGGTGAATGGCGTTTTTTGAAAAATATTTCAAGGTGTCGTGCATCCATCCCATATTCCACTTAAGGCCAAATCCCAGGCCGCCCATAAATGTCGGTCTCGAAACCCCTCCCCAATCGGTGGACTCTTCCGCGATCGTCTGAACATCAGGAAAATTCGCATAGATCGCCTCATTCATCGTTTTGATCAAATGGATCGCTTCGATATTGTCCCGTCCCCCGTACTGATTGGGGATCCACTGCCCGTCTTCTCGGGAGTAATCCAAATACAGCATGGATGCCACCCCATCGACCCGCAGCCCATCAGCATGATATTTATCCAGCCAAAAGAGCGCACTGGAAATCAAAAAATTCTTGACCTCCGCGCGACCGTAATTAAAAATGCAACTTTTCCAATCCGGATGAAACCCCTTGCGAGGATCCTCATGTTCATAAAGATGCGTCCCGTCAAAATAACTTAAACCGTGCGAATCGGTCGGGAAATGCGATGGGACCCAATCTAAGATAACGCCGATGCCTGCCTGATGAAGGCAGTCGATCAGATACATCAGATCCTGAGGCGTTCCGTAAAACCCGCTGGGAGCAAAATATCCCAATACCTGATACCCCCATGAACCGTAGAACGGATGAGCCATCACAGGCATCAATTCCACGTGAGTGTAGCCCATATTCCGAATATAATTCGGCAGTTGGTCCGCCAATTCCCGGTAAGATAAATAACGATTCCCTTCGACATGGCGCATCCAGGACCCCACATGGAGCTCATAAACCGCCATTGGAGCATCCAGGGCGTTGCGTTCATGCCGAAGCTTCATCCATCCATGATCGTTCCATTTATAAGAAAGGTCGCCGACCACAGACGCTGTGCGAGGCGGAACTTCGCATTGAAATCCGTAAGGGTCCTGCTTGTCCACGCAGTAATTATTGTGCTGGGAGCGAATGTGATATTTGTAGATCTCCCCCTGCATAACCCGTGGGACAAATCCTTCCCATATCCCTGAACTGTCCCAACGAGGCGCCAACGGGTGCCGGTCTGCGTCCCAATCGTTAAAATCCCCGATCAATGAAACTGCGGCCGCATTGGGGGCCCAGACCGCAAAATAGGTCCCCGGCTGGCCATGGGCGTTCATGACGTGCGCGCCAAAATGTTCATAGGCGCGATATAACGTGCCCTGTTTAAAAAAATAAATAACTTCATCTGAAAAACGGCTCACATCATGTCTGATTGCAGTTTCCAAAATCCCCCCCCATCTCCATGAATAGAACGATTATTGAATTTTAAAATCATCCCCGTCCTTCGGATGACGTATCCTCAATTCAAAATCATTGGTCATTCCCTCAGCGCCTTTGGCGTTCGCTTCGATATTCAGATGACTTTTTGGCTTAACATCCTTTTCATCATAAATTTCACCGAACAGTTCTTCTAAAACGTCTTCCATGGTCACAAGCCCGACGTCTTTGCCATGCGTATCCTGCACGATAAAAAGGTGCTGATGATGGACCTGAAATTTCTCCAGTAATTCATCAGCCCTTGTGAACCAATTCACAAAGATCGGGATCGCCATGAATTCGCGCAGCTTAGCACTGTAATTATCCTTAGCGATCTCTCGCAACAGCACGCGGTGCTGGACCATCCCGACAAAATCTTTCGGGTCCTTATCGAAGACCGCCAGCCGGCTGAACCGCGAATTAATGATCTCCTCCCGCAGTTCTCCCAGTGTTCTATCCGCTGGAAGTGCGAAGATCTGATCGATCGGTTTCATGATCTGAAAAGCCCTGAGATCATTGAGCCGAAAGACCCGGTCACAAAGAACCGCTTCATCCATTTCGACCGTTCCGGAATCCCGTCCCAATTTAAGCATCATTTTGATCTCATCTTCCGTGACACGGGGAAGCCCTTTGTTCAGAACGAACGGCCTCGTCACAAAAGTCACAAAAAGCACGAACGGCTTCAAGATCCAGACCAAGACCCGGACGAATTTGGCGGTGTACAGTGAAACCCGAGCCTTATAACGCTCCCCGATCGTTTTTGGAATGATCTCACCGCAGACGATGATCGTAAAGGTCAAGACCGTTGACGCCAAGCCCAGCCATTGATCTCCAAACTTCTTGGCAATTTGCTGGCCGATAAAAATAGAACCAATGATATTGATCGCATTGTTGACAATAACGATTGACGCGATGGTCATGCTGATATGCTCTTTGAGAAACATAAGATCTTTGGAACCATGTCGCTTTTCGTCCAAAAGGATGCGCGCACGGATCGATGGAAGGCTCAGCAAGGCAGCCTCGGTCATAGAGCAAACTGCCGAGGCCAGAATGACAACAAAAAATAAAATAATTAGACTAAGCATATTAATATATAGATTAGTATTAAAGCCAACAAATTATAGCAACAAAACATGCAATTGCAAAAAGAAATATAAAAGAATTACTGGTGAGGAACTAACTTTTTTGAATATCGGAGAAGTGGGACAAGTTCAGTTCTGCTGTAGGTTTAAACAAATAAAATCCCTGCCCGCAGGAAACTCCCAGCTCACGGACAGCATCCAGATCGCTTCGGGTTTCAACCCCTTCCGCGATGGAAATAATGTTGTTTTCCCGGCAAAAGGAAACAATGAATTTCACAATGCTCTTTTTGAACGGGTCTTTGGCCAGATCAGAAATAATGTGTCGGTCGATCTTAACGACCTCGGGTTTTGTCTGCACGATGGACTCAAGGCTGGCATACCCCCCGCCCACATCATCCACCGCGAAATGAAAACCGTATTTCCGATAACGGTCCAACTGCTCGTAAAACATTTTAAAATCCGTGATTGCTGAGCGCTCGGTGATCTCCAGGATCACATTTTTGGTAGCGATCTCGTGTCGCTCAAAGACCGTCTTCACCCGCTCGAATTTCGCGGTCTCAATAAAATACGGATTGCAATTTAAAAAGATCCTCTCATCGCTGATCGAACGCGACAAACGTTCCAACGCCAAAGACCAGGCCATGATCTCCATTTCTGTGTAAAGACCATACTGCAATGCCGCTCTAAAAAAAACTTCCGGGTTGGACAAGACCCCGGAAACGGATGGGCGGCTCAAGATCTCGATCCCGTAAAGGGAAAAGGGTTCAAAAAGATAGATCGGTTGAAAATGCGGGACCACCAGCGACTCATCCAGGATCTTCCGCAGTTGAACGACGATCGTATCGTCCTCCTTCTTTGAAGAGAACGACCGACCCCTCCGCATGACCGCTTCCATTCGGGCAAAAAGCTCCTCATGGTCGCAAGGCTTCACCAAAAAATCATCAGCACCCAGATACAGGCCTTCGACCTTATCTTCTGAGAGCGACTGCGCGCTCAGCATGATAATAGGTATATGTGCGGTCTCTTGGGATTCTTTGAGCTTGCGGCAGACTTCCAGTCCATTGAAATCAGGAAGGATTAAATCCAACAGAATCAGATCAAATTCTGAAGATGCTTTATGTAAGGCTTCCGTAGCGGTCCCAGCGACCTCCACCGCATAGCCTCGTGTTTCTAAAAGCATTCCCAGAAGGTCGGTCAAACCCTTTTCATCGTCAACCAAAAGGATTTGCTTTTTTTGACCATTCGAACCACTGTCCATGAAGCACACTCTCTCATATGGAGTTCATGAATCGTTTGCTTTTATCCACCATAAGTATATTATAATTGTTTAAAAAAATCAATAAATTTAATTTGTAGTGTCTAAATTTTTAAACATTTTTCAATTTTATTTTGAAAATAGGGAAAAATGAAAGATTGTGCCCTGCTCTGACTGCGGATCTTCAGAAGAAATAATTTTAAAATCAGAAGGGATTTCAGGAAAGAATGCATCGCATTCAAAAAGACCGTGAATGACAGTAAGATACAATATGCGACACTGCGCCAACATGATCGCGTCTTTATAGACCTGCGCCCCACCGATCACAAAGACCTGATCGACATCCGCCATCTGAGAAACCCTCGAAAGGACCTCTTGCAAGGAGGACCCCCGCAAAACCCCCTCAGGAAGCGCGTATCGCGTGTTATGGGTAAGAACAATATTCAAGCGCTCAGGCAGCGGACGGAACCGCTCAGGGATCGATTCCCATGTTTTGCGGCCCATGATCACGGCATTCCGTTGTCCACTCTTGGACGATGTCGTCACGCTCTTGAAATGCGCCATGTCCGCGGATAAACGCCACGGCAATAATCCGCCTTTCCCGATCCCTTGGCGTGAATCCATAGCGGCAATGATGGAAAAATCTTTCATGGATCCCCCCTCCTTCAGACCGCGATCGGAAATTTTATGAACGCATCATGCTGATAATTTAAAAGTTTGATATCCGAGAATTGAACATCCATGACCGGCTTATGGGCGATATGGACTTGAGGCAACGGCTTCGGCGTCCGCGTTAACTGCAGGCGCAATCCTTCCACATGATTCAAATAAATATGGGCATCCCCGATCGTGTGGACAAAGACCCCGGGGACCAGCCCACACTCCTGGGCCACCATCATCAAAAGCAACGAATAACTGGCGATATTAAACGGCACGCCCAAAGCGATATCCGCTGACCGCTGATAAAGCTGGCAGTCCAGACGGCCGTTGATCACATAAAATTGGAAAAACGCATGGCATGGCGGAAGCGCCATACGGTCAAGGTCTGCGACATTCCAGGCGGAAACAATGATACGACGGGAATCAGGCTGGTTCTTGATAAGGTCAATAGCTCCCCTGATCTGATCAATATGCGTTTTACGATATTGCTGTGAATCGTCATCCCACGCGAACCTTTCCCACTTGCGCCATTGATAACCGTAGATCGGGCCAAGCTCTCCCCGTTCATCAGCCCAGGCGTTCCAGATCGGAGTATGCTCTTTAAGGCCGTCATTGATATTGGTCGCCCCCTTAAGGAACCACAGTAATTCATGAACAACGGCGTCAAACAGGACCTTTTTCGTGGTCAGAAGCGGGAACCCTTCCCGCAGATCATATTTTTTCTGCACACCGAAGATCGACAGCGTTCCGGTCCCGGTGCGGTCTTCCTTGCGTTCCCCGTGATCAAGAACATCCTGCACGAGCTCAAGATATTGCTTCATAAACAACAGCCTCTATTTTAAAACGGTTGTGCCAGAAAATCAGGACGGCAATTTCCACATTTCGGATTCATACTGCGAAACCATCCGATCGGTATTAAAGAACGCGGCCCTTTGGATACAATGGATCATTTTATCGATCCAGGCGCTTTTAGCGTTCAACTGTCCGGCTTTATAAGTTTGATAATACAACGCGACCGCCTGCCGTAAGACTTCATACAAAGCTTTGCTGTCTTCCTGCAAACGGGCGTCATGCTCACCCCCCAGGTCCGTTCCCGTGTGGCGGTAGCCAAAGATCCATCCGATATCGTCATTCTCCGCTTCCACGACCCACCCATCCAACGTGCTGCACTGCAGGACCCCGTTCATGATCGCCTTCATTCCGCTGGTGCCCGAGGCCTCGAATGGCGGCAGCGGGTTGTTCAGCCAGACATCAACCGAATTGCTCAAAAGTTTTCCGAAATACGTGTCATAATTTTCCAAAAGCAGGACGCGGATATCATCACGATATTCATTGAGCTCATTGATATGGTCCATGATCTTGTCGATATGGGCCCCGCCGAGATTATCGTTAGGATGGGCCTTACCAGCCACAACGATCTGAAGCGGCCCCTGTTCTTTTGCGATCTGGACCAATTGCTTCACATCTTGAAAAATCAAAGCGGGACGTTTGTAGGAAGCGATCCGCCGGGCCCAGGAGATCGTGAACACATCCTCCCGCAGGCCCCAATGGCGGATGATGGAGATCATGTTCCGTTTGTTCTGCTGATGGGCCTCAAAAAGATCCTTCCGGAACGCCGCATCGCTCTTCAGCTCCAGGACTTTAAGCAGATTGTGCTGGTCCTTGCGCCAATCCCCGAACACCCGGTCATACTTATCGAAAAGTTTCGCGAAGCTCTCGGAAAGCCAAGTATGAAGATGGACGCCGTTGGTGATGGCCTGGATCTTTTCCTTAAACATCGGAAACTGCAGGCGCATGACCTCTCCGTGCTTTTGAGCAACAGCGTTCATGCGGCTGGCGTTGTTCAAGGACATCAGCGTAAGATTGACCTGGTCCGACGAAGGATTTTCCTTCCCGAACATCTGGGCCGCGTCAATGTATGGCTGGGTCAAAACCCGGGACAGATCATGAACTCCAAAACGGTCGTGTCCCGCGGCGACAGGCGTATGGCAAGTAAAAATAAATTTCTTACGGTGCTCTTCCATTTGGGATTTGTCCTGCAGGCTGATGTATTTTTCAAGCAAGGCAAAGGCCGCGTGGCCTTCATTGAGGTGATACCGGTCCACTTTGTAACCTAGAGAATCCAGCGCCTTCATGCCGCCGATCCCAAGGATGGAGCGCTGAAAGATCTTCCACCACACATCATCACTGCGGTAGAGCTGATCCGTCAGTTTCTTAAAATGTTCGGGATTGCCCTCGACATTGGAATCCAAGAGGACCAGAGGGCAAACATGCTTTTTGTCATAACTATAAACATAATATTTCCAAAGGCGCAATGCCAGCCTTCCCTCGCGCGTGTCCAGATAAACAATGTTCTTAAGCGGGACCAGCCCGGGATAGGCGTCCGGGTCCCACTGAAGCTCCTCCGGGATCTGCCCATGCTTATACCAGAAATTCTGTTTGAAATACCCCTTGTTCCAAAGGATCCCCAATCCAACGAAAGACACGCCCCTGTCCGCCGCGCTTTTGATCGTATCTCCGGCCAGAACCCCCAGCCCCCCGCTGTAGATCGGGATGTCGAGCATTTTATCGATATGGATCTTAAAAATATAATCCGCCAGCCAGTAATTGGAAAAGACCTCGTGAGTAAAGAACTGGTTTTTCTCACCCATGGAATGCGCTGAAGAAAATGTGTTGTAAATGCTCGGCGCAAGGCCGTATTCCATGGAAAAATAGGCCACCGACGGGATCTCAGGATTCAAAAGCCTCTTCTCATCCTCTAGAACGGCTTTCAGCGGGAAACCAAAAAATTGTTTTTCGGTGATATCATCCTTGTAATCAGGATCGAAACGCTCGATGCTCGCAGCGATGTCGTCGTATTTATATGACATGGTCTGCTTGGGGGCCGTTTCCATAAATTCTCCTTTTCCTCTCGTCTATGTGCAGCGGTATTATAACAAAAATTATCCGCCCCATAAGGTTTTTTTCAAAAACTTAAGTTTTTAGGCTCTGATTGAACGGAACGGTACTCGCGACTTGAAAAAAACTGCGGCCCGCCATCCCCCTCTGCGATCACCAGCGCGGCAAACCCCTCCCCCAGCCCATCCAAACAGGCGATCCCCGCCTGCGGATCCCAGATCATCAGCGCTGTTGAATACGCGTCGGCTTCCATCGCCGAAGGAGCGATGACCGTGGCACTGATATTTCCGACCTGGGGGTAGCCCGTCCGCGGATCAATGATATGCGAGTAATGTTTTCCATCGATCTCAACAAAGCGTTCATAATCCCCCGAAGTGGTCACCGCCTGGTCCGAGATCGATAGAATATCCAGCAATTCGTCCTTTTTCCGCGGATGCTGGATCCCGATGCGCCAGTGTTCCCCTTTCAAATTCAGGCCCGCCGCGTAAACATCTCCCCCTGCATCGATAAAAAAATCCTTAAAACCATGCGACCTCAGGATACGCGCCGCCTCATCCACGGCATAGCCCTTAGCCACCCCTCCCAGATCGATCTCCATGCCGGGATATAAAAAGCGTATGGTCCTCTCATCGACCAATTCGATCAGTTCGGATCCGGTCTTCAAACCAGCAGAAACGATCTCCTGGTATGCCGGCTCTTTTTTAAGTTCCCCTGCGCGGTTCCAAACATCGATCAACGGCCTTACAGTAATGTCAAAAAGGCCTCCCGTTTCTATGGAGACTTTCCTGGAAAGCGCGATCACCTCCAGGATATCTGCCGAGACCTGAACATTTTCACCGGTCTTGTATCCGTGAAGCCTCGCCACTTCGCTTTCCGGATTATAGGCGTTCATCCGGAGATTGATATCCTCAAAACGGGCCCAGACATCTTTAAATGCCCTGTCGGCCTTTGCGCCCTCCCTCTTCTTCGCACAAATATCGATCTGAACAAACGTCCCCAGAATGGCCC
This sequence comes from Candidatus Omnitrophota bacterium, assembly GCA_022711395.1. Lineage (GTDB taxonomy): Bacteria > Omnitrophota > Gorgyraeia > Zapsychrales > JANLHA01 > JAKLFA01. The sequence goes on from JAKLFA010000002.1 coordinate 499,937, forward strand.
GTTCCTCATGGAACTTGACCCGTTCCTGCAAGCCACAACCTGTGAGCAGGCCCAGCATTAAAATATAAACACTCAAACGATGAGACATCATGTTCATCGGTCCGCCTTTTGGATCACAATGTCAAAACGCCAATTGACCGTTGATGGCTGTCCAGGCCTGAAAAACGGATTAAAAGAATCCCGGACCTTGTATGAACAGTCCTTTTCATCCAAAAGAGATGCCCAAAAACCCCTTTCATACAGCTGGATCGGGATCGGGTGCTGATCACGCGTTTCACGCAAATGAGGAAAATGCTCATTACAAAACCGGCGGTATTCCTCTTTCGCGGCATCATATCCTTCAGAACGGCTCTTGTCCGGGAGCTGGCCGATCAGGATCCTCCCGCCGGGTTCTGTGACCCGCAACAGCTCATCGACCGCCCGCCTGATCTCAGCAGGATTTAAAAAATTGATGAACACAAAATAACATAGAACCGCATCAAAAACTTCCGGCTGAAAGGGCAACGCGCAAAGATCAGCGCAGACAACGCTGGAATTCTTGCGCTCGCTGTTGCGGAGCATCTCAAAGGCAATGTCCACCCCCACGCATTGACGCTCGGAAGACCCCAGCCGCTCGCTCATCCAACCTCCGCCGCAGCCGGCATCCAAGATCCTCCGGCACGATTTCAGGTCAAGCGCCCCGTCAACATGAGCGAATAAGGCGGAGATCTTCTCTTCTGAAACGGGCACGCCATCGAGCGTGTCCCATTTGCTTAAAAGCCATTGGTTGGACCGGTAACGGCCGGCGGTAAACAGCGCCCACTGATTGAAAAGGTCTTTGAGCTGCATTTATGACAGATAATGGTAAATGGTCTTGCTGCCTAATTTGACCATCGCATTCGGCATCCAAGGCAGCGTAAAGAACCAAGTCGCGAATTTTAGAATGCGTTTTTTGCTGAATTTATACCCTTCCGGGTGAAAGCCCAGGTGAACGATCTCCGAACCCTGCGCGCCGACATGCTCCTTAAAACGGATCAGCCCCGTCTGATCATGCCCGCTGGAGCCAAGATCAATGAACGAAAGCCCCTGCCGCTTTGCCAGACGGATCCCCTCCCAAAACAGGATATTGTTCGGCCGAAACGCCAAAGAATCATGACGGGATGTATTGAATTTATAATACAGCGTGTCGCCGCAGACCAGAAAAATATTCCCACCGATGAACTCACCCCGGTCATTATAGGCTCCCAGCAAAAATCCATTGCCCTTTTCCATGAACAGGTCCCAGATATTGCTGAAAAACGAGAACGGCTGGGGAAAGACACGGTATTTGTTTTTGCGCACCCTCAGGTGCAGTTCATAAAACTTTTTCAACTCTGACCTGGGACATTCACGCACCGTCACTCCCTTGCGCTGCGACTGGCTAATGGCGGCTTTATAAGAATCCTGGATACGCCGGCGTATTTCTTCGATCGGAGGCCTGACATCCAAAAGATGGAATCGTTCCCTCGAAAGCTCTTTAAAAACACCCGCCTCACGCGCGTATTGATCACGCAGATTACGGACCGCGATCCGATACTGAGGATACTCCTGGCGCAAAGACTGAAAAAACTGCCGCCAGTCATCGGCCGAACGCACATAACCGTCACAATAATCGCAATAAGAGGCGATGCAGATCTTCCATTCCAAAAAATTCTTAACAACGGAATACAAAATATAACTGACAACGCGGCCATCCTGTTCAATATACTTCACGAAGAACTTCGTTCCATACGTGCGAATGATCCCTTCGATCCATTCTGGTGAAGCGAACAGGTTCCGATGCAAACCGGGAAGGTCCAGATTTTTAAGCGCGTCCTGAAAGGAGACCGTTCGGAGCATTACGGAGTCCCTCCCGCTGAAGATTGAGACCGGAGCAGCGCCGCCAACATCGAATTGACAACCGTGTTCACATCATAAACATAAAGTCTGCCCTGGGAAAATCCATCCTTTTTCGCGGCATTCAAAAAATGGACCGACTGGAGCAGATTTCCGGAATGTTCAAAGACGAAGCGTTCAAGCATCACATCGCTGAAATGAGAGAATTCTTTGACCGGCCGAACGGTTCTCTTTAAATATTCCAGATATCCGATCAGCTCGAACGGAAAGCGCTCCTTGCCGGGGATCCATGAAACATACGCCTGCGGGTCGATGACCAAGAACCGGTACCCTTCCGCCAACCCTTGCGCCAGTCCTTCAAAGGAATTGGGGCAGGGTTTGACCTGCTCCAGCCTCGAAGCATACAAACTCTGAACGATATCCTGCGTCGAGAACCACTTTGCCTGAGGATCCTGGCTCAAAATATATTCAGCTGATGTGCGATAATCCGACCGGATCAACGCAACCGCGTAAGACTTGACCGCCAGCCCCGCTATCATCGCGACGCAAAGGCCTGCGACCGCGGCTTTGGCCTGCCAGCGGGAAAAACGCTCATAAAAAGACACGATCCCGAAAGCCACGGACATGGCCATAAACGGATATGTAATGCACAGGTACCTCGCCCCTTTTTCAGACGGCAGAGAAAAGATCGCCATCATTAAAAGCACGAAGACCATGGGCAGCATTTTTGAGAACGTTCCTTTTTTGAAACCATAAAAGCTCAAAAAAAACATCAGCCCGAACAGCCAGTGTTCCAGCCGGAACAAATAATACGGATATGAGAGAAAATTGACCGGATGAAAGACCTCGCCAGCCATTTGTGCCTGATGGAACATCCAGGCAAAGGTCAGGAATGTGTTGCGACCGTTATCGATATTGCCGATCACAAACACCCCCGCGGTGAACATCAGAAGCGCCGTGACCAAACGCCTTTCATCGACCCGTTTAGAACCGAACCATGCCAGCCATAATTCCACCATGATGATCGGAACCGGCAGGATGATCAGACGGTAATTTGAAAAAAAACAGGCCGCGAAGATCGCGCCTGAAACAAAACTACGCCAATTATACTGCCGGCTGAAAACATAAAGATACAGTCCCAGCGAGACCAGAAACGTGCTCAACGCCTCCTGCATGCCGATCCGTGAATAAAAAACATGGCTCGGCAGAAGCGCCAGGATCGCCAACGACAGACCGGCCACGGCCTTGGAAGCATACCATCTCCTGGCAAAACGGTAGACGATCAAAAGGGTCGCACATCCGAAAACGCTGGCCATGATCCGCGCGTAGAACCATGTCCGGAAAAGCCCAAAAAAGATCCGGCTGTCGGCGATGGCGAACCACAGCGATTTTCCGCTGGCCAAACATGAACTGATATAAGCATAAAGAGCCTTGCCGAACTCAGAAAGGCTTTTTGGAAAATACACCGTGAAGATCTGCCCCAGCACCCGGTTGTGATTTAAATACAGCCCCTCATCATAAAAAACGAAATCATTCTGCGCGATATTCCAGGCCCGAAAAACAAGGCCAAAAACAACGCAAAGGATCACGCTCAAAAGAAAAAAACGGCTAAGCCGCTCATGGTTGAAGAATGACGTATTCGTCATTTTTTGATCCCCATCCCCAGCAAAAAAAGCGGGCGTAAAATACTCCACCATCCTGAAAAAGGCCTCATCTTCGTATAGCCCTCTTTGTGATCAGGATAAATTTTCTTCACGGCAACTTCCTTGACCTTATACCCTAAACGGATCGCCTTATAAAAAAGATACGGTTCCAGCTCATACTGATCAAGCCAGTCTTGCGCAAGATCGATCCTCGGGTCATCGCAAAGAGACAACCGGACAGCGCGAAATCCGTTGGTGCTGTCCGTGATCTTCATTCCGGAAAACAATGAAAAGAACAACGGGTGCACATACTTCGTCGCTAAAAGCCGATAGAACGGCATATTCCCATACGCCCCTCCCGGCAAATAACGCGAACCCTGGACAAAATCATACCCCTGCTCGACCGCCTCCATAAGCGCCGGGACATCCGCGGCATCATCCTTATCATTGCCGGAAACAAAAACGACGACCGCGTATCCATATTGTTTGGCATAATCGATGATCTGCCGTGTCCCGTAACCAGCCCCCATCGGCCGCTCGTTACGCATCATGCGAATACGATTGTCCAAAGACAGGGCACGGATCGATCCATCCGTGGACCCGTCATCGATCAGAAGGACATCATACCGGCTGAAATCATTGAACTTTTCGATAACGCGGCGTATCTTGTCTCCTTCATTATAGGAGCATATACCGAGCAGACAGGACTTTGGAGAGTTCGGGGAAAAAGACATAGATGTATGATACCCAGTTTTCAGCATTTTTTCAAAAAGTATTTATATTAATATTAAATATTGGTTTTAAAACCGGCAAAAACGGAAGGTCCTTTAAAGAAAAGGGTCGAGGCTGGAGCGTGATATGCGCTTACGGGACTGCTTACGCTGCGAACGTTGGCGCTTATTTTCTAGGACAGCTTCCTGGACTTTGCGTAAACGTTTGCGTTTTCGGGCGTTTTCTTTGAAACGTTCAGCCGATGCCGCCCGACGGCAGGCCGCTTTCCGCGCTTTGAGCTTCTCGATCAGGACCTCCCGAGCGCGGAGGCGGTTCGCCGCCTGGCTGCGGAACGATGATTCCTTAACACGGATGCCGGACGGCTTATGAAAAAGCTCAACACAGGTCGCCACCTTGTTGACGTTCTGCCCGCCGGGCCCGGAAGCAAGGATAAACTTTTCACAAAGGTCCTCTTCCCTGACCCCCACCTCGCTCAGGCGCGTTGAAATATCCGCTCCTTTTTTTGATCTCAGTTGATCAGGCATGCGAAACTTTCTTTTTGTATAAAATAGCGGCCCAAGCCTTTCCTCTCAAGATCCGGCGACAGACAAGCTCGCGGCTTTTGAACGAACGGCGAAAGCGCTCAAGGTTCTTTAGTGAAATCCCGGAAACCGCCAAAGTTCCGCCAGGGGCGACGCTTCCGATAATTCTATCTTTCATGGAAATAAGCTCATCCGTGATGATATTGGCCGCGACATAATCAAAGACTCCCTCAAGGATGATCTGCCTGAAATCCCCGGACCGGACCGAGTCAAATTCCAAATGATTGGCTTTCATGTTCTCCTGGGCCGTCACGACACTGTTGGGATCAATATCGACTGCCCACAGCTCTTTCGCTCCGCATTTCGCTGCGATGACCGAAAGAAGCCCCGTGCCGGTCCCGATATCCAAAAACCGTTTGAACGGACCCTTGTGCCACTCGATCAGATATGCCATAAAGCGCGTGGTCTCATGCAGCCCGGTCCCGAAAGCCAGGGTCGTGTCCAAAAATAACGGTTCGCGAGGTGAACGCTTTCGCGACTTGCTCCACGCTGGAACAACATCAAAACGGTCCGTGAGCTTAAACGGCTTGAGGTCTTTTTTCCAGCGGTCCCGCCAATCCTCCGTCCTCAAAGTCTTTTGACGGATCCGAATTCCCTTCAAATGACAAGCTCGGAGCTTCTTCAAAACTTCCTGAAGGCGGCCTTCACGTTCAAAAAACACCGAAAGGCACACCCCCTGTTTCGGCACTGTTTTTTCGATCACGCGCTCTGGAGCGATCCCGATATTGGCCAACAGTTCGATCAGGATATGGACCGATACAGCCCCCGCTGAAATGTTTGTTATTTGAAGTTCATGGATCATGAAAAAAAGCCGCTGAAAAAATTTCAGCGGCCCTTAGACAAAAGATAGACCTTAAATTTTCGCGATCTTGATCGCATTGCGCCCTGCCTTCTTGACATCATACATCGCGTTATCAGCCAAGGCCAAAAGATCCTTGGCGTCCTTTGCCTTTTTGGGTGAATAACCGGCGATCCCGATACTCAACGTAATATAAAATTTGATCACGTTCTTATACCGGAACAATGTCTTGGCAAAAATCTTCTGCAGCCGTTGGGCCGCGAAATTGGCGTTACGCGCGCTTGTTTCAGGAAGGATCACCACGAACTCATCCCCGCCATATCGTCCGATGACATCCACTTTCCGAAAACAATCCTTGATCATATCCGCGACCTTCTTGAGGATCTGATCGCCTTTTTGATGGCCGAACTTGTCGTTAATGACCTTAAAAAAATCCAGGTCGATCATCATACACGACAATTCAAGGCCGTAACGCTTGGCGCGGATCAGCTCAATATCAAGTTTATCAAGGATCGCGCTTTGATTATAAAGACGCGTCATACCATCGATCTGAGCTTCTTTTCTGAGCTTGCGTTCGATCCGTTTCCAGGCGGTAATATCCTGTAGGGTCACCAGGACATGGCCCAGCGATGTCCCATATTTTTTCGGCACGGAAACACGGATAAAAATGTCCTGCTGCCGGTTTCGGGCGATCGAGCATTTCAGTTCACCCGAAAACTCGCCCTCCCCGGAGAGTAAAGACACCAGCTGTTCCACAAAAACGTCAAAGGATTTTCCACAATAAGCCCGGACCAAAGCTTCCGAAAAGTTGGCCGCCGTGCGCACCCCATACAACGACAATGCGGTGTCATTGACGAGACCGACCTTGAATTTTTTAGCGACGGCTTTGATCTGGGTTGCATGTTTGTAAAGATATTGCCGGATCTCGGAGCGTTCAACGCCTTTCAGTTTCTGCTGAATTTCAGAAAGGCCGCTATAATCAAAATCCACGATCGCCACCGGGACCTCATTGAAAAGCGTCTTGTAAATATCCTTCGCCTGGGGCATGCCTCCTCCTTGCAATTTCAGTTGACCGTCATGATTATATCCGTCCAAGGAGACAGAAACAAATCTTTTTAGGAAAAATTTGCGGAATCTGCACCGGCTTCAAGGCCGCCTTATTTAAAAGAGATCAGGGATGGATCATAGTCCTGCGGCTTTTCAAATCCAAGCAAGTTCAAAAGAGTCGCCGCGACATTGGAAAGCCCTCGCTTATCGAGAACGCCGATCTCATACTCCCCCTTAAATCCTGAATCGATGATCGCGAAGGGAACAGGGTTCAGGGAATGCGCCGTACTGACCGCTCTCTTTCCCTTGCTTTCCTTGAAAAGCTCATCGGCATTACCGTGGTCTGCCGTGACCACTACCACACCCCCGAGAGCGCAGACCGTATCAATCAGCTTCTGTGTGCAGGCATCGACTGTTTCGACCGCAGTAATGACCGCGTCCTTGATCCCGGTATGGCCGACCATGTCACCATTAGCGAAATTCACCCGCCCAAAACGGAATTTCCCGGACTTCAGGAGCTCGATGGTCTTTTCCGTGATCTCAAAAGCCTTCATCTTCGGAGCGCGGTCAAACTGGATCCTGTCGGAAGGGATCTCGACATAAAGTTCCTGACTTTTATCGATGTAGCCTGAATTGTTCCCGTTCCAGAAATAAGTCACATGCCCGTATTTTTGCGTCTCCGAGATCGCAAAAGACGTGACGCCATTCGCGCAGAGATACTGCCCGATCGTCTTGTCGATTTCCGGAGGCGAAACAAGAAAGTGTCCCGGGATATGCAGGTCTCCGTCATATTCCATCATCCCGGCATAAAACACATTCGGGACACGCTCACGGTCAAACTTGTCAAACTCCTTGCCCATTTCAAACGCCTGCGACAATTCAATGGCCCGGTCTCCCCGAAAATTGAAAAACACGACCGTATCCCCGTCCTGGATCGCGCCCACAGGCTTTCCGTTCTCCGCGATCACAAAGGAGTCCAAATATTGATCAGTGATCTTAGGGTCTTCCGCGTAATATGTCTGGACTGCTTCTGCAGCTGAAGAAAACGCCCGGGCCTTACCTAAAACATGCGCATCCCAACCCCGCTTGACCACGCTCCAGTCAGCATTATACCGGTCCATTGTGGTGACCATGCGGCCGCCGCCGGATGCGATGCGATAATCCGTTTTGTATGTTTCATTCAATTCTTTCAAAACAGTTTCTGTTTTTTCGATATAGGTCACCGCTGAACGCTCATAAACATCCCGGCCATCCTGAAGTGCATGGATCCTTACCTTTTTGACCCCCTCCTGCGCACAGGTTCTTAGCATGACAAGAAGATGGTCGATGTGCGAATGGACATTCCCATCCGATAATAAACCGATAAAATGCAGCGTCGCTCCCGATTTAGCCGGAGATGTCACCTTACCCCAAACATCCGTCTTAAAAATGCTTTTGTCGTCAATGGCGCTCTGGACACGCTTTGCCCCCTGCGCGAACACCCTTCCGGCACCGAGCGCGTTATGACCAACCTCACTGTTTCCCATATCATCATCAGACGGCATTCCTACCGCTGTTCCGTGCGCTTTTAGTTGAGTGTAAAGCTTCTGCCCCATCAATTTATCCAAACATGGGGTCTTCGCCAAAAAAACGCCATCACTCTCATCGCGTTTGCCGATCCCAACACCATCCATAATGATCAATAACAGCGGCCCTTTGCGACCAGAGAATTTTTTCAATCGTTTAAGTTCAAAAGACATGAACAGCTCCCTTCACAGTTAAACATCTTTCCAATATGTCGACCGATTGTACACAAAATTTCATGAAATGTTAACATTTTTTTGCACGAAAGGCCATGGGATATCCATGGCCTTTTGGAAAGAAATCACGATTCTACCTAAGATATGACTTTGCGTGGCGCTTGCGTGGCGTTTTATTAACAGCTGCGGATTTCGCGGCCGGCACTGATTGTGCAACAGGAGCAGAATTCCCATTCTGTGCCCTTTTCAATACTTCCGGCATATGGTATTCGACCCATGCCTTTGAAAATCTCTTCAACCAATCCGCCTTCGCGTTCTCAAAACCAATATCATAACCGAGCTTTTCACTTTCGATCCACAAATGGCGATCGATCTCGGCAATAACCCTTTTATCACTCAATAATTTATCAGAAATGGCGCTCTGCTCATTCATTGAAATACCCTCCTTCTTAAGATGAAATTATTCTAAAACAAAGTTAACGCAATGTCAACCGAAAGATTCCTAAGACAATGATTTTCAAGGTATAACAAAAAGGCCCGAATGAATATCCGGGCCGTTTTAATAACGATCTGAATTTATGGTCTTGGTCTAACCTCTCACGACATTGCGAGCTTTGGAGCCCTTATCATCTTTAAACACTTCAAATACAACCGCATCCCCCTCATCCAGGCTTTTGTAGCCATCCTGCTGGATCTCACTGAAATGCACAAAAATATCGCCCTTTTCCTCCTCTGATTGAATGAATCCATAGCCTTTTTTCGCATTAAACCATTTCACCGTTCCTTTAGCCATCCCTCAAAACCTCCTTTTGGAAAATCTCCCAGTTCCAAGATCCGATCTTGAATTCTGGTTATTCAAAGGCACACTGCTTTGCCGGATAATTTCATTTTAAAATTAGAGCATCCGCCTGTAAAGAAAAAATGGGGGTTTCTGCGAAGCATGAAAACCATTTGTCCCTGCCTATAAAATTCCAGCCAGATTCCGTTCTGCCAGCCAGCCGTGAATGTATAAAAACGAAAAGATCAGAAAGCATGTGCTGTAAATAATGAAAATAACGCTGGCGCGCACTTTTTTCTGCTTAAAAGGATTCGCTAAAAGGACAAAAACATAAAACAAAATCGGCAAATAGGCGAGCGCCGCCGAAGAAAGGATCACCGTAAAGATCGAGAACAATGTTTCCTTAAATTCAAGAAAAATGCCGCGGTTCCTTAACCAGTTCAACACATAGATACACGAAAACATGAAGATCCCTGCCCCATAGGCAAAGAATATCCTGTGAAAGATCTTTCCCTCTTCCGCATAGCGCAAAGGATTTTTTAAGATCAAATAATAGGCAAAGGGAAGATACGTCGCAATCGCAAAACAAAATAGAACAATGGAAACCGTTGAAAGAATATTAAATGGATCGATCTCAAAACGGCCGCGTTGCAGAAAATTAAAAAGATACAGGATCAGGATGAGCCAAAAACAGATCCCATAAATGATCACCGCGCCACGGACACGCGTTTTTTTCTCTCTCCTTAAAGAAAACTCTTTGGAAACCAGGAAAATCCCGATCTTGCGCGCCGTCTCAGCACGGTAAGACGCCAAGGGATTAAAGATCAAATATATGACGATCGGAAGAAAAGCCAGGACCGCAGGCCAGAAAACAAGCAAAAACACCTTGAGGAAAAGCCCAAAAAGAACGCCCATTTTATGCCCCCGCTCATGCGCCTGTTAAAATCCGTTTTGCGATGCGGACCACTTCCGTCCCTTCCGCGCTCAAAATCTCTCCCCCGCTTGAACCATGCCCCTCAGACACTTTCTGAGTCAGACCGCTATATACGATCACTGGAACATCCTTTAGAGGCATTCTGCCCTTAATCTCAGCGGCTAATTTTTCGGCGTCAATAAAATTCGGCATATTCCGCAACACGATCAGGTCGGGCCTAAGCCGCTGGACTTCTTTTATGCATTCGTTATACCCCAGGACCAGCTCAACAGCGCAATCACAAGCAAGAAAGACATTCTGCAAAACATGATATGGCGCTATTTCCTTCTCAAGCACAACCACCTTCTTTTTAGCTGTCTGGGAATCGATCTTCGGCATGGACGCCGCCACAAGCTCAGCCTTTTTTCCCTCCTCGGGCTCTTTCAATCGTTTCTCATCAGGGTCCAGGTCCAGCGATGTGTTCTTAATGACCGCTTCATCCTGTGCCGTGATAACGACATCTGTCTTGGCTCCGCTCTTTTGTTGAGGCATTGCCGGAGCCGGAGGTTGAAACCCGGGAAGCGATCTACTTAAGACGTCCCTTATTTTTTCGATCAGCTGGCTCAGCTCGAACGGTTTCTCAAAAAAACAATCCACGCCGACCAGCTCAAAATAATCACGCATTTTCCCGCGCGCCGTGACAACAATAAACGGGATGTCTTTCCCGAAATCCAAAGCCTTGACTTTCTTAAGGAACTGGTTCCCGTCTGACTTCGGCATGATCACGTCTGAAATGATCAGGTCCGGCTTGAATTCCTGGACCATCCGGAACCCTTCATCTCCATCACGGGCCTGAAAGACCTGATAACCCAGATCGCTCAGTTTTTCAGAAACGATCGTGCGTATATCCTCTTCATCTTCGACGATCAAAATCAATATTTTTCTGTCCGAAACCATAACCGCCCCCTTCCGCTGCATCGCTCAATCTTTTATGCTTGAGTTGAAGACTTCATGCGAAATTTTACAAAAAATGTTGTGCCCTTCCCCAGCTCGCTCTGAACACTGATCGAACCCTTATGTTCAGTGATCAAAGTATGGGCCGTGCTTAAACCCAGCCCCACACCTTTCCCGGGATCTTTTGTCGTAAAAAACGGATCGAAGACCTTTGCTAAATTCTCTTCGGGTATCCCCTTGCCGGTATCCGAAATTTCCACCAGCGCATCACCCCCCCCAGCAACGGAATATTTGATAAAGACCTCGCCCTCCCCTCCTTCAAATGCGTCCACCGCGTTAAGAAATATATTAACAAATGCCTGTTCCAAAAGGACCCGGTCCCCCATGATATCCATCCTGGGCCCATCATTCGAGCGGAACGTGACGTTCACCGCCTTGTCCATGCTTTTGACCAGGGTCATCGCTCCATCGATCACATCATTCAAACAGACGGCCTCAAACGTCTCCAGCGAACTTTTAGAAAAGGCCAGCAGTTCCTGAACGACCTTATCCGCGCGCTTGGCGGACCTCTTGATCATCGCCAAACGCTGAACGGACCGCTCATCCATCTGCGCGATCTTTTCCTCGATCGTCTCCACGCTCAGCAAGATCACCGCCAAGGGGTTCTTGATCTCATGAGCGACCCCCGCCGCAAGCTGTCCGACGGCAGCCAATTTTTCCGATTGAAGAAGGCCTTTTTGGGCATCGCGCAAGCTGCGGTTCGCCTGTTCGAGTTCCGACAACATCTTTTTGAGGGCCTGCTCGTTGAGCATTAATTCCTTGTTGATCGCGTCCAGTTCTTTCTGCGCCGCCATACGTTCCTGGGCCTCTTTTTTGAATCGCTCATTAGCCTCTTTTAAAATATGCGCGTTCTGAGCTTCCCACTCCGCCCGTAACGTGCGGGCCTTCAATCGTAAAAATGTATGCGCGGAGGCGATCAGCAAAATGATCAGGACCTCAGAAAACAGGAACATCGAACGGCTGTATTGAAGGACCTTATGATGGACTTGACTGAAATCCTCCGCCGTCACAAGCAAAAGACTGGTGCGATCGATCTCGACCGACGTCCAGGAAAACAGAAACTCCCCTTTTGGAGTATCGATGAATTCCATTCCGTCTGCCGTATGTCCAAATAACTTTTCGGCCTCCAATTCAAACCCCAACACCTCATTCATCCTTTTCAAACCATGCAACTTCTGCTTTTCAAGCAGAAAAGTCATCCGCGGACCGCCCGAAATGGAAATGTCCTCCACGATGTCCTGGGCAGAAGCTTCTGCCCGAATAGCGCCGATCACCTCCCCTTTATCAAGGATCGGGGACAAAAAAATAAATAAAAGCTGCTCATCGGGCAGTGATTCCACTTCAAAAAACGGCAGATGCGTCTCAAACAGAATCCGCATCTGAAGGCCGGACTGAAATTGGGAAGGCCTCATCTCGATGATGCCATGGATCATTTCCTTACTGACCGCGCCATCTTCATCAAGCCAATAAACGGCCCTGACCCAATTTTTGACCATTTTTAAAAGACGCCCGACTTCCTCAAGATCTTCCTGCGTCGGAACAGGCTCAACCTCCTTAAGTCTTGAGACCTTGATGACCGATTCATTAAGTGAAAGAACGTTGATCTTATCTTTGATGTCATTCACATATTGGACCAGCATCCTGGCCTTCAGCTGCAAGGCCGCGTCAGCCCCTTTCCGTGCGTGCTCCTGAATAATCCCATCAAAATACCTCACATTAAAACGGGCATATAACACGATCACTGCGATAACCATCAGGATCGGAACATAGAAAAAGTTTTTTATTGTCTTCATTCAAGGTCCTTATTGGTCAACGGGCTTAAATCCCCAATCCAAAAAATGCAATACAAAAATTTCCCACAACGACGGCCCAAACGATCCAGCCAAGCGCGAACGGGCGAAGGAACGATGAGGCAACCTGTTTAACATCCACCGTCATGCCCAAAGACGTCATGGCCAGGGTCCATAAAAACGCGCTGAAATCTTTCATAGACTGTTCAAAAACGGAACTGTGTGGAAAATACGCGAAAAGCACCCCGGTCAGGATAAAACCCCAAAGAAACAGCGGTATTTTCAGAAAAGAATTTTTTACTAGCATTTGGACAGAAAAATCAGCGTGCTCGCGTATGTTCATATAGAATGATATGCAGAAAACCAACGGAATGATCATGGCGGTCCTGACGGCCTTGACAGCCAACGCCGCGCTTAAGCAATCCGGACTCACTGAAGAAGCCGCTAATCGGACAAGCCCGGTCTGATGCAGGGTCGTTGCGCTAAAGAACGCGAAACTCTCTTCCGGTATCCGCACCCCCAGCCCGGTGAGAAAATACGTCACAAGAACAATCAGTCCGATAAGCGTAATAACCAACAAGGCAATACTGGTATCCTTGGATTTTGCCTTCACGAGAGGAGATATCAGAGCGATCGCAGACGCCCCGCAGATCGCCGTGCCGACACAGATCAGAATAATCTGCCGAGCGTCAACCCTTAAGGATTCCCCAGCGATGATCCCGATCCAGAAAATCAGCAAAATTCCGATAACAACCTGACCCCAGACATAAAAATCGACCTTCAACATCTCAGAAAAATTCAAATTCACGCCATAAGCCACAATGCCCACAGCAATGAGGATATAGGAAAGATCAATGAAAATTTTTTCACTGCTGCCGGACTTGAAAAAAACCTGCCTCGCGATCATGCCCAGGATGATCCCTAAAACCAACGGGTCTAGAATACGGTGAAACGATGACAGATAGAATGCAACCCCGCCGATCAGCAAGGCCGCGATCAAATTCAGCGCGCCTTCTCTATAAATGCGAAAATCCATATATCCCCGCCTTGTAAAAAATGGTTGTTAAGAACGCCATCAGTATCAGGACCCGATCAGCCTTTGCACCGCCTGAAGGATTTCTCCCCCCTTAAAAGGCTTCATAAAGGTCTGTTTAACAGCCGGAAAGAAATTCCTCACGGTCTCAAGATAGGCCTCAGGATGGATCTTTCCTCCTCCCGAGATTGCGATGATCTTGATCTCAGGGAACATCTTCACAAAATTTCCGATGGTCTCCACCCCTTCCATTTCCGGCATAATAATATCGGTGATCATCAGATCGACTTGCTTGTCCTTGCAAAAATCCATCGCCTCTTTGCCGTTAGCCGCGATCTCGACCTCATAACCGGCACCTTTGAACAGGTCCCTCAGCAGAACTCTTATATCCTGTTCATCATCAATAATAAGAATTCGTGCCATAGCGCCCTCCTCCTGAAAAATATCCTTGGTAAAAGCCCTCTGACGTCAGATCACCCTGAAAGAACGCACTTCAAGACATCCAAAATGTCGCTCCTGGAGAACGGCTTTGACATAAACGCTCGGACATTGAACCTCTCGGCCATTTGACCCGCGACCTTTCGCCACGCACAGTCAACTGATGCGCCGAAATCCCGCCCCTTCGAATCATCCGGCCCTAAAACTGAAGACCAATCCATGGCGCCCCTGTTTTTAAAATAGATCCTTTCCCCCAGACCGCTCATAAGAATAACCGCCGGCGTTCTTTCACCGTGGTTGTTATTGATAAATTCCAAGACATCGTCCCCCTTGACATCAGGCATAATATAGTCTAAAAAAACAACGTCCGGCTTTATCTCAACGAATTTCCGCATCGCCTCTTCGCCGCTGTTCACCACATGAATCTCGTGCCCGCCCGCTTCCCGTTGTAAGATCTCAGAAATCAAAAACGTGAGGTCTTGTTCATCATCCACCACCAAGATCTTGCGACTATCCATTGTTCCCCTCCGGTTGATTCGCCCGGTCCTTTAAAGGCAATGTGATCGTGAATTTTGTCCCCTTGCCCTTCTCGCTTTCCGCCCTGATCGTGCCTTTGTGATTCTCGATGATCGTAAAGACCATGCTCAAACCAAGACCGGTCCCCTGCCCGACTTTTTTCGTTGTAAAGAACGGATCGAATATCTTGTCAATGATTTCCGGAGGGATACCACAGCCGTTGTCAATGACCTCAAGGACGAGCTTTTGGCCCGTTTCCTCTTCGCCGGCGAACGATGAGGCCCGCACAATGATCTTCCCCCGGATGTCCGAAACGGCATCCATCGCGTTCGAAAGCAGATTGATCAGGACCTGCTCGATAAGCTGGGAATCGCCTAAGATCGTTGTATCCTCCGGAATGTTAAACTCACACACGATCTCAGCACCTTTGATCCTCGCGCTCGACTCAACCAACGAAACGGTCTGCCGGACAACATCCAGCACTTTGACGTCCTTCAATTTTATGTCCGAATACCGCGCAAAATTCATAAGGTCCATGACGACCTTGTTCGCTCTTTGCGCGGCACTTTTGATCATATCGATATAACGGAAACCCTCTTCGCCCAAAGAAGGAACCGTTCTTTGCAAAGCCTCAAGGCTAAGCAAAATAATGGCCAGTGGGTTCTTGACCTCATGCGCGACACCGGCCGAAAGCTGCCCGACCGCCGCCATCTTTTGACTCTGAAGAAGCATTCCCTGAACGCTCTTCAGCTCTTCAAAATTCTGTTCCAACTGTTCCCGGATCTCACTGTTGTCCTCCAGCATGCTGACAAGGATCTCGCGGGACTTCAGGGCCTCCGCCAAAGCAGTCTCGATCTGAACGGTCTGTTCCCGCAGCTTGGCCTGGCTCTCAAGAAGAACGGCCTGGTTCTGGCGCAATTCGTTATCGACCCTTTTGCGGGCGCTCTCGATCTCTATTTTCCAAAGCGCGAACCCCAGATCTTCCGCCACTTCAATGAACAAACGCTGATCCTCAACTTCGTGAGCATACTTTCGGTCCAGGCCGATCGTCATGACTCCATAGATCCTGGATTCATACTGAAGCGGATAGACCAGAGCTGATGTCAGACCGTGTTTGGTAAAAACAGGACACCCCGCGCATTCGTTTGCGTAGTCATCGATCACATGGAGCTCCTGGCTCTCCATGGCCTTGCGCATACACGAAGGATAATTCCCCTGCTCAAACATTTTTCGTAAATTGTCGTGCCCGGAAGAAAGCCCGGAAGAAGCGAAATCCATAAAATCCATCGTTTCTGAAACCAGCGCGATCCAGACAACATGATACCCAAAGGTCTCGGTGAAATTCTGACA